>NZ_JAWNEU010000001.1:0-1103316 GCF_034107645.1 Enterobacter sp. 118C5
ATTCAATGCAATGTATAATAAAACGGTTGAACTTTATCAAAAAGCAATTAATAAAAAACATAATATATAATAGAGTTTGTTATCTGTTGTGATTTAGTTCATTTACAAATAAAATATACCTGCATGCTTTATAGGGATTTAATATATCCCGTTTTGTGTCGTCATGCGTGATCAAGGCCACAAATGCCTACCTCTGTTCCTGATTTATGAGTTAAGATTCTTGCAAATTATATCTGTCGGGGTTACCCGACAGTGACCACACCTGACAGGAGTATGTAATGTCCAAGCAACAGATCGGCGTTGTCGGTATGGCAGTGATGGGGCGCAACCTGGCGCTCAACATCGAAAGCCGTGGTTATACCGTCTCCGTTTTCAACCGCTCCCGTGATAAAACCGAAGAAGTGATTGCCGAGAATCCTGGCAAAAAGCTGGTTCCTTTCTATACGGTGAAAGAGTTCGTTGAGTCTCTGGAAACGCCTCGTCGTATCCTGTTAATGGTGAAAGCGGGCGCAGGTACCGATGCAGCTATCGACTCCCTGAAGCCTTACCTCGAAAAAGGCGACATCATCATTGATGGCGGTAACACCTTCTTCCAGGACACCATTCGTCGTAACCGTGAGCTGTCCGCTGAAGGCTTCAACTTCATTGGTACCGGTGTTTCCGGTGGTGAAGAGGGCGCGCTGAAAGGTCCATCTATCATGCCTGGCGGTCAGAAAGAAGCGTACGAGCTGGTTGCGCCAATCCTGACTAAAATCGCAGCCGTGGCTGAAGATGGCGAGCCGTGTGTGACCTATATCGGTCCGGACGGTGCGGGTCACTATGTCAAAATGGTGCACAACGGCATCGAATACGGCGATATGCAGCTGATTGCAGAGGCATACTCCCTGCTGAAAGGCGGCCTGAACCTCTCCAATGAAGAGCTGGCTGAAACCTTTACCGAGTGGAACAAAGGCGAGCTGAACAGCTATCTGATCGACATCACCAAAGATATCTTCACGAAAAAAGATGAAGAGGGTAAATACCTGGTTGATGTGATTCTGGATGAAGCAGCCAACAAAGGTACCGGTAAATGGACCAGCCAGAGCTCTCTGGATCTGGGCGAGCCGCTGTCTCTGATCACCGAATCCGTCTTTGCGCGTTATATCTCTTCTCTGAAAGAGCAGCGCGTTGCAGCGTCAAAAGTGCTTTCCGGCCCTCAGGCTAAACCAGCCGGTGACAAAGCTGAGTTCGTCGAGAAAGTTCGTCGCGCCCTTTACCTAGGTAAAATCGTCTCCTACGCGCAGGGCTTCTCACAGCTGCGTGCGGCGTCTGACGAGAACAACTGGGACCTGAACTACGGCGAGATCGCGAAGATCTTCCGCGCGGGTTGCATCATTCGTGCGCAGTTCCTGCAGAAAATCACCGATGCCTATGCTGAAAACGCGGGCATCGCTAACCTTCTGCTGGCACCGTACTTTAAGAAGATTGCGGACGAATATCAGCAGGCGCTGCGTGACGTGGTTGCCTACGCAGTCCAGAACGGTATCCCGGTTCCAACCTTCTCCGCTGCGGTGGCATACTATGACAGCTATCGTGCTGCCGTTCTGCCTGCCAACCTGATTCAGGCACAGCGTGACTACTTCGGTGCGCACACTTACAAGCGCACGGATAAAGAAGGCGTGTTCCATACCGAATGGATGGAATGAGTTAAGCCCTCGTAATAACATCAACCCGGAGCCTGTCTCCGGGTTTTTTTATGCAAAAAATGCCGCGCATTATTCGAAGTAGTCTGAATCTCATCCCGCTCGTTGTGATTACTCCTGGTTTGCCTTGACAGTGCTGTTTGCCAGGAGGTACAAAGCCCAACAGTTATGTTTATCGCGATGGTCTGCCGGCCATCAATACAGTTAACTAAAAGAAGTCATTAGCGAATGAAAATAACAATTTCCGGAACAGGGTATGTCGGTCTTTCTAACGGCATTCTGATTGCTCAGAACCATGAAGTGGTTGCGCTGGATATCGTGCAGGCCAAAGTGGATATGCTTAATCAGAAGAAATCGCCGATTGTTGACAAAGAAATCCAGGACTATCTCAGCAATAAACCGCTGAATTTCCGCGCCACGACGGATAAAGAAGATGCATACCGCGATGCGGACTACGTCATCATTGCGACGCCTACTGACTACGATCCAAAAACCAATTACTTCAACACCTCAACCGTAGAAGCGGTTATCAAAGATGTTATTGCGATCAATCCTGATGCGGTGATGGTTATTAAATCAACTATTCCTGTCGGCTTTACCCAGTCCATCAAAGAAAAGTTTGGTATTGATAATATCTTCTTCTCGCCAGAGTTCCTGCGTGAGGGGAGAGCGCTTTACGATAACCTGCATCCTTCCCGTATCGTTATTGGTGAACGCTCTGAGCGTGCTGAACGCTTCGCCGCGCTGCTTCAGGAAGGCGCGGTGAAGAAAGATATTCCGGTGCTGTTCACAGACTCCACCGAAGCGGAGGCGATTAAGCTTTTCGCAAATACCTACCTGGCAATGCGAGTCGCTTACTTCAATGAGCTAGACAGCTACGCAGAAAGTCTGGGACTGAATACCCGCCAGATTATTGAAGGGGTTTGCCTCGACCCGCGTATTGGTAACCACTACAACAACCCGTCATTTGGCTACGGCGGTTATTGCCTGCCAAAAGATACCAAGCAGCTGTTGGCAAACTACCAGGCTGTGCCGAATAACCTGATATCGGCGATTGTTGATGCTAACCGTACGCGTAAAGATTTCATCTCCGATTCTATTCTTGCGCGCCAGCCGAAAGTGGTCGGCGTGTATCGTCTGATCATGAAGAGTGGTTCCGATAACTTCCGCGCCTCTTCCATTCAGGGAATCATGAAGCGCATCAAGGCGAAAGGCGTAGAGGTTATTATCTATGAGCCGGCCATGCAGGAAGATCAGTTCTTCAATTCCCGCGTAATCCGCGATCTGGATGCTTTTAAGCAGGAAGCGGATGTCATCATCTCGAACCGCATGGCCGAAGAACTGGCTGACGTCGCTGACAAAGTCTATACCCGCGATCTCTTCGGTAGCGACTAATTTTCTTTCGTTAAAATAAAAAACCCGGCTGATTTGCCGGGTTTTTTATTTTCAGACTTTGTAAAATTCGCGGTACCACTCAACGAAGTGCTTCACGCCGTCTTTAACCGAGGTTTGAGGTTTAAAACCGATCACCTCATAGAGCGCTTTCGTGTCGGCGCTGGTTTCCAGTACGTCGCCCGGCTGGAGCGGCAACATATTTTTCTCGGCTTTCTTCCCCAGCGCGTCTTCCAGCGCGGTAATGTAGTCCATCAGCTCTACTGGCGAACTGTTACCGATGTTGTAAACCCGGTAAGGTGCTGAACTGGTTGCCGGTGAGCCGGTCTCAACGGTCCAGCCTGCGTCAGGCTGTGGGATAACATCCTGCAGGCGAATAATCGCTTCAGCGATATCATCGATGTAGGTGAAGTCGCGCTTCATCTTGCCGTAGTTATAGACATCGATGCTTTTGCCTTCGATCATCGCCTTAGTAAACTTAAACAGCGCCATATCCGGGCGTCCCCACGGACCGTATACTGTAAAGAAGCGCAGTCCGGTGGTCGGCAAGTTGTACAGGTGCGAATAGGTATGCGACATCAGTTCATTGGCTTTTTTGGTCGCGGCATACAGTGAAACGGGGTGATCCACTGAATCGTCAGTGGAGAACGGCATTTTGCGGTTGAGGCCATACACGGAGCTTGAGGAGGCATAAAGCAGGTGCTGAACGTTGTTATGGCGGCAACCTTCCAGCACGTTGAGATGGCCAATTAAGTTGGCATCCGCATAGGCGTGCGGGTTTTCCAGGGAGTAGCGTACGCCTGCCTGTGCGGCCAGATGAATGACCCGATCAAACTTCTCACCGGCGAAAAGCGCTGCCATCCCTTCCCGGTCAGCTAATTCCATCTTGTGGAAGGTGAAACGTTCAGACTGTAGCCGTTCCAGACGCGCCAGCTTCAGATTGACGTCGTAGTAATCATTCAGGTTATCAATACCGACAACCTGATGGCCGGCCTCAAGTAGGCGTTTACTGACATTAGAACCGATAAAACCAGCTGCGCCCGTTACCAGAAATTTCATATCTTCCCTCATAAACCCAGATTCTTGCAGATGCGACAACGCATCACATGGTGTCTATGATAGCGCGAAGGGAGGCGAGTTACATAACGCATCTTTCCGATATAACTCATCGGATTCTTATAGAAAAATCCACAGCAATATATACACTATGCAAACATAATTATGTTTGCCCTTTTTCATCAGTTAGGGATTGTATGACGCAAAACAACAATAGCCAGGTCAGCCGAAGCAATGAGCCTGAGCAAATTGATTTACTTGATTTAGTGCTACAGCTGTGGCGTGGAAAGTGGATGATAGCAACGTTTGTTGTTGTTTTTATTGCCCTGGCTATTGGTTATCTGTCTGTTGCGAAAGAGAAGTGGACCTCAAGCGCGATTATTGCCCAGCCTGACGCGGCCCAGATAGCGACCTACTCAAACGCATTGAACATCCTCTACGGCAGCGCTGCCCCTTCAATGCTGGACATTCAAACGCGCGCGATTGACCGTTTTAATGCCTCTTTCTCGGCATTATCGCAGGCGCTTGAAAATCAGGAAGAGCCAGAAAAACTGACTATTGAGCCAGCTGTGAAAGGGCAAACTCTGCCTTTAAGCGTCTCCTATACCAGTACATCTGCAGAAGCTGCGCAAAAGCAGCTGGCGCAGTACATTCAGCAGGTTGATGAACAGACGGCAAAAGAACTTGCCCTTGACCTTAAGGACAATATTAAGGAGCAGGTTAAAACCCTTAATGATTCCCTGGTAAACCAGGAGAAAGTCGCACAGGAGCAGAAAGATCTGCGTATCAAGCAGATCGTTGAGGCGCTGAAGAACGCTGAAGCGGCGAAAATCTCCTCCCCGCAAATTCAGCAAACTCAGGACGTGACGCAGGAGACGATGTTCCTGCTGGGAAGCGAGGGGCTGAAGTCGATGATTCAAAACGAAGCCTCTCGTCCGCTGGTCTTTTCTGCGGCTTACTATCAGACCAGACAAAACTTGCTGGATATCCAAAATCTGAACGTAAACCCGGACACTATCCACGTCTACCGTTACGTAATGAAGCCGGATCTGCCCGTTCGTCGCGATAGTCCTAAGAAAGCGGTTATTCTGGTTCTTGCCGTGCTGCTGGGCGGAATGATTGGTTCTGGTGTGGTTCTGGGGCGTAACGCATTGCGGAACTACAAACCAACAGCCTGATTTACTGATTAAAAAAACCGGGGATAAACCCCGGTTTTTTATTTATGCCGTTTACGTAGATTCTCAATCACCGCCGTTAAATCCAGCTCCTGATCCTGCAGCAGCACCAGCAGGTGATACATCAAATCCGACGCTTCATTCGTCAACTCTTCCCGGTCATGTACGGTCGCGGCCAGCGCCGTCTCAACGCCTTCCTCGCCCACCTTCTGCGCAATACGCTTAGTCCCGCTGGCATACAGCTTCGCGGTATAGGAGCTCTCAGGATCCGCCGTTTTACGCTCTGCCAGCAGTTGTTCCAGCTGATACAGAAACAGCCATTGGTGGCCCGCTTCGCCGAAGCAGCTGCTGGTGCCCTTATGGCAGGTCGGGCCGATTGGGTTTGCCAGCACCAGCAGGGTGTCGTTATCGCAGTCAGGCGTCATGCTGACCACGTTCAGGAAGTGACCCGAGGTTTCCCCTTTGGTCCACAGGCGCTGTTTCGTGCGTGAGAAAAACGTCACTTTGCCGCTGTCGATCGTTTTTGCCAGCGCGTCCTGGTTCATATAACCCAGCATCAGCACTTCGCCTGAGACGGCATGCTGTACAACCACCGGCAGTAATCCGTCAGTTTTTTCCCAGTCCAGCTGCGCCTGTTGTTGCTCTGTTAACATACCCTGATCTCCACGCCCTGGTCGGCCAGGAACGTTTTTAACTCGCCAATATTGATAATCTGTTTGTGGAACACGGAGGCGGCAAGGGCACCGTCCACGTTCGCATCGCGGAAGGCTTCCAGGAAATGCTCCATGGTGCCCGCGCCGCCGGAGGCAATCAGCGGAACGTGGCAGACCGCGCGTACTTTCTTCAACTGCTCCAGGTCATAGCCGTTACGCACGCCGTCCTGGTTCATCATGTTCAGCACAATCTCACCTGCGCCGCGCCTCTGCACTTCCTGCACCCAGTCCAGCGTTTCCCACTGGGTGACGCGTGTGCGGCTTTCATCACCGGTGTACTGGTTGACGTGGTACTTGCCGGTCGCGGCGTCGAACCAGGTGTCTATCCCAACCACAATACACTGCACGCCAAAGCGATCGGCCAGGCGTGTAATCAACTCTGGCTCGGCCAGAGCAGGGGAGTTGATGGAAATTTTGTCGGCGCCAAAAGAGAGAATTTTGGCGGCGTCGTCAGCGGACTTAATCCCGCCCGCCACGCAGAATGGGATATCAATCACTTCCGCCACGCGTGCCACCCAGCTTTTATCGACGACGCGGCCATCGCTGGAAGCGGTGATATCATAAAAGACCAGCTCGTCTGCGCCTTCATCGGCATAGCGTTTTGCCAGCGGGACGATGTCACCAATGATCTCGTGGTTGCGGAACTGCACGCCTTTCACGACCTGACCATCGCGCACGTCAAGACAAGGAATTATCCGTTTTGCCAGCATTGAATCGCCTCCGTCACTGTAAATTTACCTTCCAGCAGGGCCCGGCCCACAATTACGCCCTGTACACCGGTACCGCGCAGCGAGGCCACGTCGTCTATATCACCAATGCCGCCAGAAGACTGGAACGCAACCTGCGGATAACGCGCGCAGACCTCTTCATACAGCGAGACGTTGGAGCCCGCCAGCGTTCCGTCGCGGGAGATATCCGTGCACAGCACGTGCTTCAGGCCAACGGGCAGATAGATATCGACCAGCTCTTCCAGCGTCACGCCGGAGTTTTCCTGCCAGCCGCTGACTGCAACCTGCTTGTTACCCTGCTCGTCAATGCGAACGTCCAGCGCCAACACCAGGGCGTCGGCACCAAAGCGGCGGAACCAGCCTTTCACGGTGTCAGGATCTTTCACGGCAGTTGACCCTACCACCACGCGCGCCACGCCCGCGTCCAGCAGAGCCGCCACGTCGTCTTCGGTACGTACGCCGCCGCCAACCTGCACGGGGACATCCACGCCGGCAACCAGCTTTTTGAGCAGCGGGATCTGGCGTTTAGCCGGATCTTTCGCTCCGGTCAGGTCAACCAGGTGCAGCACTTCAGCTCCCTGCGCCGCATAGTCCTGCAGGCGCGGCAGCGGGTCGTTTCCATAGTCGCGCTGCTGGCCGTAATCGCCCTGGTGAAGGCGGACAACCGTGCCGTCGATTAAATCTAAAGCGGGAATAATCATCACATCTCCAGGAAGTTTTTCAGCAGCTGCGCGCCTGCGGCGCCAGAGCGTTCCGGGTGAAACTGCACGCCGAAGAAATTGTCTTTCTGCACCGCCGCGGTAAACGCCTCGCCGTAAGTGCACTGGGCGATCGTGTTGACGTTCACCGGCATGGCGTAACTGTGCACGAAGTAGAAGTACGCGCCGTCTTCGATGCCGCGAAACAGCCGGTCGCCCGCTTTGGCGTAAACGCGGTTCCAGCCCATATGCGGCAGAGGCAGGCCGTGGTCAGTCATTTTCGGCACGTCTTCGTCGATAATGCCCAGCAGGTCAACTCCGTTGCTCTCTTCGCTGCGGCGGCCAAGAAGCTGCATGCCCAGGCAAATCCCCAGCACCGGCTGGGTACAGGCTTTGATCAAATCGATCAGATCGCGTTCGCGAATCTGGTCCATCGCTGCCTGTGCGGTTCCCACGCCCGGTAAAAACAGTTTGTCGGCGCGCAGCACCACGTCCGGATCGCGGCTGACCACGGGCTCATAGCCGTGGCGCGCGATGGCCGATTTTACGGAGTTGAGGTTGGCGCATCCGGTATCCAGAATCACCACGTTCATCAGAGCACTCCTTTCGATGAGGGAAGGGCATCACCTTCAACACGGATCGCCTGGCGCAGGGTGCGGCCAAAGGCTTTAAACAGGCTCTCCACGCGGTGGTGATCGTTTTTGCCTTTGGTTTTCAGGTGCAGCGTCAGGCCCATGGTGTAGGACAGAGAACGGAAGAAATGCTCCACCATTTCGGTGCTGAGATCGCCCACGCGCTGGTAGGTGAAATCAGCTTTGTATTCCAGGTGCGGACGACCGGAGATGTCCATGGCGCAGCGTGCCAGGCACTCGTCCATCGGCAGGACGAAGCCGAAGCGGTTGATGCCGCGCTTGTCGCCGAGCGCCAGCTTCAGGGCTTCGCCCAGCGCCAGGCCGGTATCTTCTACGGTGTGGTGATCGTCAATGTAGAGGTCGCCTTTTACCGCGATTTCCATGCGGAAACCGCCGTGGGTGGCAATCTGGTCCAGCATATGGTCAAAGAAACCGACGCCGGTGTGGATCTTGCTGCCGCCTTCACGGTCCAGCCAGACCTTCACATCAATCTGCGTCTCTTTGGTGTTGCGCTCAACGTGGGAATAGCGGTCGCGTTTTGTCAGCTGCTCGCCAATCTTTGCCCAGTTAAGGTCGTTACGATCGTAGCGCAGCCCCGCGATGCCCATGTTTTCCGCCAGCGTAATATCGGTGATGCGATCGCCGATGACGTAGCTGTTGGTTTTATCCAGCGCATCTTCAGCCAGATAGCGCTCAACCAGCTTCACCTTTGGCTTACGGCAGTCGCATTCGTCGGCCGGCATGTGCGGGCAAATCAGCACTTCATCAAATACCACGCCCTGAGAGGTCAGCACCTGCATCATCAGGTTATGCGGGCCGTCAAAGTCTGCCTGCGGGAAGCTGTCGGTACCCAGACCGTCCTGATTGGTGATCATCACCAGCTTATAGCCCGCTTTTTGCAGCTTAAGCAGCACCGGGATCACGTCCGGTTCAAAAGCCAACTTGTCGAATCGATCGACCTGGAAATCGGCTGGTGGCTCCGAAATAAGGGTGCCGTCACGATCGATGAAAAGGATCTTCTGGGTCATACTTTCTCCGCTTTCAGGGCGTCAATCACGCGCTGGCTCTCTGCGCGGGTGCCGACGGTAATGCGCAGGCAGCCGCTCAGGGAAGGTTGTTTATTCTGGTCTCGTAAGATAATGCCCTGATCCCACAAAGATTTAAATACGGCGCTGGAGGCGGTGAAGCGCGCCAGGATATAGTTGGTTTCCGAGTCGAACACCTGCTCCACGCAGGGGATATCCTTCAGGGCAGTCACCAGATACTGGCGTTCCTCTAGGATTTGCGCCACGCGCTCGCGCATTGCATTGATGCCCTGAGGCGTCAGCGCCTGTGCCGCAATATCGGCAACCGGCGTTGAGAGCGGGTACGGGGCGATCACTTTCAGCAGCAGGTCGATAACCTCTTTATTCGCCAGCGTAAACCCGCAGCGCAGGCCCGCGAGGGCGAAGGCTTTTGATAACGTACGCAGCACAACGAGATGCGGATACTCTTTAAGCCAGCCCGTCAGCGTCGCCTGCGGGCAGAATTCGATGTAGGCTTCGTCCGCGACCACCAGCGCTTTACCGCGCGTCATCTCCAGCAGGGTATGGATATCCTGCGGGTTGATAATCTGCCCGGTTGGGTTATTTGGGCTGCAGACAAACACGACTTTTACGCCGTCGAGATTGTCGGCAATGCCTTGCAAATCGAGCTGCCAGTTCTCCAGCGCCTGCACGTTGCGGCACGCCACGCCGAAGGTTTCCGCGCTGACGCTGTACATCCCGTACGTGGGCTGACAGTACATCACCGCGTCTTTGCCCGGCTCGCAGAACGCGCGGATCAGCAGCTCAATACCCTCATCCGCGCCGCGGCTGACCAGCACCTGCTCTGGCTTCACACCCGCGTACTGCGCGTAGTTTTCAATTACCGCTTTTGGCTGACACTCAGGATAGCGGTTCAGCGTTTGCTGCGACAGCTCAAACTGCACCGCCGTGGGGAATTCGTTGGCGTTCAGCCAGACGTCCCCGTTTCCGCCCAGACGACGCGCGGACTGGTAAGGCGTCAGGCGACGGACATTTTCGCGGGCTAACTCTTCAATGTTCATGCTTGCTCCTTCAGGGCTGCAACGCGCAGCGTAACGGCATTTTTGTGGGCGGTCAGGCGCTCGGCAGCGGCCAGGGTTTCAATGGTCGAAGCAAGCGAGGCAAACCCCTCGCGGGACAGCTCCTGCACGGTCATGCGTTTCTGGAAATCCGCCAGCCCCAGGCTGGAACAGGTAGAGGTGTAGCCATACGTCGGCAGCACGTGGTTGGTGCCGGAGGCGTAATCCCCCGCGGACTCCGGTGACCAGTCGCCGAGGAACACCGAGCCGGCGCTGGTAATGCTATCGACCAGATCGCGCGCGTTGCGGGTCTGAATAATCAGGTGCTCCGGGCCGTACTGGTTTGAGATGGCAATACACTGGTCCAGATCGCGCGCCACAATCAGGCGGCTGGCCGCTAGCGCCTGGCGTGCCGTGTCGGCGCGGGGCAGGTCGGCAAGCTGGCGCTCAACGGCTTCGCCCACGCGTTTCGCCATATCGGCATCCGGCGTCAGCAGGATGACCTGCGAGTCCGGGCCGTGCTCCGCCTGTGAAAGCAGGTCGGAGGCGACGAAGTCCGGCGTTGCGCCGCTGTCGGCAATGACCAGCACTTCAGACGGACCGGCAGGCATATCGATGGCCGCGCCGTCGAGACGCTGGCTGACCTGGCGCTTGGCTTCGGTCACGAAGGCGTTGCCCGGGCCAAAGATTTTGTCGACTTTAGGAATGGATTCCGTACCGAACGCCAGGGCAGAAATCGCCTGCGCGCCGCCCACTTTATAGACCGCCTGCACGCCGCACAGCTTCGCCGCATAGAGGATCTCGTCGGCAATCGGTGGCGGTGAGCAGAGCACCACTTTCTGGCATCCGGCGATACGCGCCGGCGTGGCGAGCATTAATACGGTCGAAAACAGCGGCGCTGAACCGCCAGGGATATAAAGCCCCACTGACTCAACCGGGCGCGTGACCTGCTGGCAGCGTACGCCGGGCAGGGTTTCGACATCCACGGTCTGCAGCTTCTGCGCGGTGTGGAAAGTATCAATATTTTTCACCGCGACGGCCATCGCCTCCTTGATGTCGTCACCCAGACGATTGCTGGCATCACTGATTTCCTGCTCGGTAACCTGTAATGCGCCGACTTCCGTCTTATCAAATTTCGCGCTGTATTCACGCAGGGCGTCATCGCCACGGGCTTTGACGTTATCCAGGATCTCCGCCACGGTGCGTGAGATGCTCTCAGAGGCGGAAATCGCCGGGCGCATCAGCAGCTCGCGCCGCTGCGCGTCGCTACAGGTATTCCAGTCGATGATTGTGTTAAAGCTCATGGCCATTACTCCATCATCTTCTCAATTGGCAGCACCAGGATGGAGCTTGCGCCCAGCGCCTTCAGTTTTTCCATGGTTTCCCAGAACAGGGTTTCGCTGCTCACCATGTGCATCGCCACGCGCTGCTGATCGCCCGCCAGCGGCAGGATGGTTGGGCGCTCAGCGCCCGGCAGCAGGGCGATGACCTCTTCCAGACGTTCGGTTGGGGCGTGCATCATGATGTATTTCGATTCACGCGCCTGAATCACGCCCTGAATACGGGTCAGCAGTTTGTCGATGAGCTGCTGCTTGGCGTCGGCCATCTCGCCGTCGCGCTGAATCAGGCAGGCTTTAGAGCGGTAAATCACTTCCACTTCGCGCAGACCGTTCGCTTCCAGGGTGGCACCGGTGGAGACGAGGTCACAGATGGCGTCCGCCAGGCCCGCACGCGGCGCCACTTCAACAGAGCCGTTCAGCAGGCAGGACTTGAACTGTACGCCTTTTTGGTCGAGATAGCGCTTCAACAGGTGAGGGTAAGAGGTGGCGATACGTTTGCCGTTCAGCGCGGCCGGGCCGTCCCACGCTTCATCGACCGGCGTTGCCAGCGACAGGCGGCAGCCGCCGAAGTCCAGACGACGCAGGGTGAAGTAACGCGGGTCTTCACCCTGCGCGCGGCGGGTCAGCAGCTCTTCTTCCAGCACATTTTCACCGATGATGCCGAGGTCAACGACGCCGTCCATCACAAGGCCTGGAATATCGTCATCACGCACGCGCAGAATGTCGATCGGCATGTTTTCAGCCAGAGCAATCAGGCGCTGGGTATGCAGGTTGATTTTGATCCCGCAGCGGGCCAGCAGTTCGCGTGAATCGTCACTCAAACGGCCTGATTTTTGAATAGCTATGCGTAAACGTGAGTTATCTAACATTCTTTATTCCTCGTTAACCTGTTTTAACCTGTCTGAATTTGGTCCAAAAAAAAGCCCCCGGAAGAAGATCTTCCGGGGGCTTTTTCATGCGTTCATGCACCACTGGAAGATCCAAACGTCTTCCAGCACACATCGCCTGAAAGACTAGTCAGGATGATGGTGATGATGGTGGTGTTTAAATTGAACGCGTGTCATATAAATTCTCGATGAATGCTTATTCATTTGATGTCTTTTAACCTAAACCAGTTGTACGACATATTGCAAGGGCTTTTTTTGATCATTAATTCATTTCATATTGATGCTATGAATTGTGTGTTCTGCCGGGCTGGCGTAGCCTTATGAATGACGAGTGAGAGTCAGGAGAATTCACATGAAAAAGGTCGCGATTGTCGGTTTAGGATGGCTGGGAATGCCGCTGGCGATGTCATTAGCCGCGAAAGGCTGGCAGGTGACCGGGAGCAAAACCACGGCGGATGGGGTAGAGGCCGCGCGCATGTGCGGTATTGATGGCGTTGAACTGCGTCTGGAGCCGGAGCTGGTGTGTGATGCGGACGATCTGGACACGCTGATGAACGTGGATGCTCTGGTGATTACGCTACCCGCGCGGCGCAGCGGTCCGGGAGAATCATTCTACCTGCAGGCGATGCAGGAGATTGTCGACAGCGCGCTGGCGCATCACGTCCCGCGCATTATTTTTACCAGCTCGACGTCGGTCTATGGCGATGCCGAGGGCGTGGTGAAAGAGAGTTCCGAGCGCCGCCCCGTAACCGCGAGCGGTCAGGTCCTGAAAGAGCTGGAAGACTGGCTGCATAACCTTCCCGGCACGCAGGTCGATATCGTTCGTCTGGCGGGGCTGGTTGGCCCGGGGCGTCATCCGGGGCGCTTCTTTGCCGGAAAGACGGCACCAGACGGTCAGCATGGCGTGAATCTTGTGCATCTTGAAGATGTTATTGGCGCGATTGAGCTACTCTTACAGGCTCCAAAAGGCGGACACATCTATAATATATGTGCACCGTCTCATCCGGCGCGCAGCACGTTTTACCCGCTCATGGCACGCCAGCTTGGGTTGGCTCCGCCGGTTTTTGGTGAGGCAAAGAACGAAAGTAAAGGCAAAATTGTTGATGGCAATCGCATTTGCCATGAGCTGGGGTTTGAGTATCAGTATCCCGATCCGCTGGTGATGCCCATGGAATAAGCCCCGCAGCGGAGACAATCGCACACCAGAAGGGGGCGAGCATGAAACCGCTGCTGGATGTTCTTATTATTCTGGATGCACTGGAAAAAGAGGGGAGCTTTGCGGCTGCCTCGGCAAAGCTCTACAAAACCCCTTCGGCGCTGAGCTACACCGTTCAAAAACTGGAAAGCGATCTCAATATTCAGATCCTCGATCGCTCCGGGCACCGCGCGCGGTTTACCCGCACCGGGCAGATGCTGCTGGAAAAAGGCCGTGACGTTCTGCACACCGTTCGCGAGCTGGAAAAGCAGGCCGTCAAGCTCCATCAGGGATGGGAGAACGAGCTGGTGATTGGCGTGGATGATACCTTTCCGTTTTCTCTACTGACGCCGCTCATTGAAGCGTTTTATCAGCATCACAGCGTTACCCGGCTGATTTTCATCAACGGCGTGCTGGGCGGCTCCTGGGATGCCTTAACCCAGGGCAGGGCGGACATCTTTGTCGGTGCTCTGCACGAGCCTCCACAACTGAGTGACTTTGGTTTCGCCCGCCTGGGCGTGCTGGAGCAGGTATTTGCCGTGGCGCCCCATCATCCACTGGCTCAGGAGCCTGAGCCTCTTAACCGTCGCGTCATTAAGGGGTACCGCGCAATAGTCGTAGGGGACAGCTCGCGCCCCGAATGTGCAGTTTCCTCGCAGCTGCTGGATGAGCAGGAGGCCATTACCGTTTTTGACTTTAAAACCAAGCTGGAGCTGCAAATTAGCGGCCTGGGCTGCGGCTATTTGCCGCGCTATCTGGCGCAGCGCTTTATTGATAGCGGTGCGCTTGTTGAAAAACAGGTACTTGCTCAAAGCAGCAACGAGTCGGTATGGGTGGGCTGGAACGAGCAAACCGCCGGGCTGGCCAGCGCCTGGTGGCGGGACGAAATTTTAGCAAATAGTGCTATCGCCGCAGTTTACTCTCAGGGTAGCGTCGAGAAATCAGCCAGTTAGAAAAAAGAAAATGACCCGGTGCGTTGCAAAGTATTGCCTTTTGTATCCGATGTGGGGCAAAATGCCGCCGCTGCAACCAAATGAATAATCGACGATATAAAAGGCGTCGGTTATTTTTTTTTGCATGTACGAAACGAAACTAAAAACCAAGAGGCCGGGCTTCGTACCGGATAGATATTTACTAAAATCCGACAGTTGTTGTCGCTGAGGAAGAAAGAAATGGGGCAATTTTTCGCTTACGTGGCGGTTATCACCGTAAAGGAGAATAACTATGTCGCATAACGCAACTCCAAACACCTCTCGCGTGGAATTACGTAAAACGCTTACGTTGATTCCGGTTGTTATGATGGGCCTTGCCTATATGCAACCGATGACGCTGTTCGATACATTCGGTATCGTATCGGGCCTCACTGACGGTCACGTTGCGACGGCGTACGCCTTTGCACTGGTCGCCATTCTCTTTACTGCGCTGAGCTACGGTAAGCTGGTTCGCCGTTTCCCGTCCGCAGGCTCTGCGTATACCTATGCCCAGAAATCCATCAGCCCGGCGGTTGGCTTTATGGTGGGCTGGTCATCGCTGCTGGACTATCTGTTCATGCCGATGATCAACATTCTGCTGGCAAAAATTTACTTTGAAGCGCTGGTGCCTACCGTGCCGTCGTGGATCTTCGTTGTCGCGCTGGTGGCCTTTATGACCATCTCTAACCTGCGCAGCATCAAGACCGTGGCTAACTTCAACACCCTGATCGTTATTCTGCAGATGGGTATTGTTGCGGTTATCGTCGGCCTGATCATCTACGGCGTTTCCCACGGCGAAGGCGCAGGCACGCTGACCAGCACCCGCCCATTCTGGTCTGAAGGGGCACACGTAGTACCGATGATCACCGGTGCGACCATCCTGTGCTTCTCGTTCCTGGGCTTCGACGGTATCTCTTCTCTGTCTGAAGAGACCAAAGACGCCGAGCGCGTGATTCCGCGAGCGATTTTCCTGACAGCGCTGATTGGCGGCCTGATCTTCATCTGCGCCTCCTACTTCCTGCAGCTGTACTTCCCGGATATTTCTCGCTTTAAAGATCCGGATGCGTCACAGCCTGAAATCATGCTGTACGTGGCAGGTAAAACCTTCCAGTGGGGCGTGCTGATCTTCTCCAGCGTGACCGTTCTGGCGTCCGGGATGGCGGCACACGCGGGTGTTTCGCGTCTGATGTACGTCATGGGTCGTGACGGCGTGTTCCCAACCCGTTTCTTCGGCTACGTTCATCCGAAATGGCGTACCCCGGCGTGGAACGTACTGCTGGTTGGCGTAATCGCACTGATGGCGATTAAATTCGACCTGGTGACGGCAACTGCGCTGATCAACTTCGGTGCGCTGGTGGCGTTCACCTTCGTTAACCTCTCCGTGATTTCGCAGTTCTGGATCCGTGAGAAGCGTAACAAGACGCTGAAAGACCACTTCAACTACCTGATTCTGCCAGTCTGTGGCGCCCTGACGGTAGGTGCGCTGTGGATTAACCTGGAAGAGAGCTCAATGATTCTGGGTCTGATCTGGGGCGGTATCGGTCTGGTGTACCTGGCCTGCGTCACGAAGAGCTTCCGTAACCCGGTTCCTCAGTACGAAGATATTGCATAAGTCTTAACGTTTCAAAAAAAACCGGAGACCCTTGTCTCCGGTTTTTTTATATCTCACTTCAGACTACATCTTGCGCGTACTGGAACAACGCTTTCAGCAACGTCTGCTTCTCTGCATCCCCTTCGTACTGGCCGTAAAGCATCTCCAGCTCCTGGGCATAGTTGTGCAGATACTCTGGCGTAAACACGTTTCGACGGTGCTGCAGCCAGCGCGCCTGTTCTGCTTCATCCAGCGTGCCGGGATAGTTGCGCGCCCGGTAGTTAAACATCAGCTTTTCGATGCGCTTATCGGCGAAGGTGATGTCCAGCGCCGGTAAGTTACGCGGCTCTGTTTGCAGAACAATATTCATAGCTGCACGGTCGGCATCGCTGAAGAAGCCGTTGTAAAGCTGGGCATCCACGTTTTCGGACGGCACGAACGGCTCCGCCTCGGCAAAGATGGCGACCACTTTCTCGCGCACCTGCGGATTGTCGCGCAGCACTTTCAGGTTATCCAGGCAGTGCTGACGGTTAATGCCCAGCCTGTCGGCATCTTCCGGGCGCAGCGTGTTCGCCTGCGCCAGCACCGGACATTTGTTGATATGCACCAGTTTGACCGGCACCGCAGGCAGATCCCCAAGTTCATTTTTCGGGGTGTAAAGCCGTTCGCGCAGTGTATCGCTGTCAAGCTCCAGCAGCGGTGAAATATCGCCCGCCAGGTCCACCATGATGACCGCATTTCGGTTATCCGGGTGCCAGGCCAGAGGGGCAACCCAGCTGGTATTGCCGCGCCAGGCGCCAAACATGCCGGAGATATGCACCAGGGGCTTCATCTGCGGTACGTCGATAAGGGTCATGAGCTTCTGCTTGCCGCGGTGGCTAAGCAGATATTCAAACAGCCGGGGCTGCGCGGTTTTCACCAGCTTCGCCATGGCAATGGTGGCATAGACATCCGCCATCGCATCGTGGGCATTACTGTGCTCGATGCCGTTGGCGCGCGTCAGGTGTTCCAGCCGGAAGCTGGTCAGCCCTTCCTCATTTTCCGGCCAGTTAATGCCTTCAGGGCGCAGGGCATAACAGGCGCGCATAATGTCGAGCAGATCCCAGCGTGAATTGCGGTTCTGCCAGCTCCAGGCGTACGGATCGTAGAAATTGCGATAGAAGATATTGCGCGTCACTTCATCGTCAAAACGGATGTTGTTGTAACCGACCACGCAGGTATTGGGGACGGTAAACAGATCGTGGATGCGGCGGGCGAACTCTGCTTCGTTAACGCCTTTTTCCCGCGCTTCCTGCGGTGTGATCCCGGTGACCATCACCGCGCCAGGCTGCGGCAGGTAGTCATCCGCTGGTTTGCAGTAAAAAACCTCGGGCTCGCCAATGATGTTGAATTCGTCGTCGGTACGGATGGCGGCAAACTGCGCCGGCCGATCCAGCGCCGGATGCGTGCCAAAGGTTTCGTAGTCGTGAAATAAAAAAGTCGGGCGTGCGGCAGAGTCAGACACCAGTAATACCATCCTGTTAAAAAATGACGTCACTATGGTAAACGATCGTGCGGGTCAGACCGAATAAAAAGCGCCGCCGCGGCGCAAATTTGCGAGACAGCTTCCGCGGAAAACCTGCGTTCTGTCACATTTTTTTGCAATTAAGCCAGGTAACGACATCAGAACTCCCGTAAAAAGGTCATCGATTTTTAATGACCTGAGGATATACCGTTGAAACGCCGTCTGTTTATTGCTGTTTCTTTACTCGCTTCGAGTGTCTCATCTGCTTTTGCGGCCGAACCACTGGATTTTTCGCCGCAGCCTCCGGCCATTCAGGCGGGGTCATGGGTGCTGATGGATTACACAACTGGTCAAATTTTAACGGCGGGCAACGAACATCAGCAACGTAATCCGGCGAGCCTCACCAAGCTGATGACGGGCTATGTGGTCGATCGGGCCATTGACAGCCATCGCATTACGCCGGATGACATTGTCACCGTAGGGCGTGACGCGTGGGCAAAGGGCAACCCGGTTTTTGACGGTTCGTCGCTGATGTTCCTGAAAGAGGGCGATCGCGTCACCGTGCGTGACTTAAGCCGCGGTCTGATTGTCGATTCCGGCAACGATGCCTGCGTGGCGCTGGCCGACCACGTGGCGGGCGGGCAGCCGCAGTTTGTGAAGATGATGAACGACTACGTGCAGAAGCTGAACCTGCGCGATACGCACTTTGAAACCGTCCACGGTCTGGACGCGCCGGGCCAGCACAGCTCGGCCTATGACCTGGCCGTGCTCTCCCGGGCCATCATTCACGGTGAGCCAGAGTTTTACCATATGTACAGCGAAAAGAGCCTCACCTGGAACGGCATCACCCAGCAAAACCGTAACGGCCTGCTGTGGGACAAAACCATGAACGTGGACGGCCTGAAAACGGGGCACACCTCAGGCGCAGGCTTTAACCTTATTGCCTCCGCGGTGGACGGCCAGCGTCGTTTGATTGCGGTGGTGATGGGCGCGGACAGCCCGAAAGGGCGCGAGGATCAGGCGCGTAAGCTACTGCACTGGGGACAACAGAACTTCGATACGGTGCAGATCCTGCATAACGGTAAAAAAGTGGGGACAGAGCGTATCTGGTACGGCGATAAAGAACAGGTAAATCTGGGTACGGATCAGGATTTCTGGCTGGCGTTACCGAAAGCAGAAGTGCAGAACATCAAGGCTAAATACGTTCTGGATAAAAAAGAGCTGGAAGCGCCGATTGCCGCGCATCAGCGGGTCGGGGAGATCCAGCTCTATGACCGCGACAAGGTCGTGGCGCACTGGCCTCTGGTCACTCTGGAAGCCGTTGATAAGGGCGGCGTATTCTCACGCCTGAGCGATTATCTTCACCACACGCTGTAACCGCTGATGGGCAGACTGGCGGGGTTGCGAGTCTGCTCACATAATAAACACTCCTCGTTTGCCGATAATAGAAACCCTGCTTTATAGTGTATAAATATACAGTGATAATCGGAGGCAGCATGGACTACAGCATCACGCAGCAACAGAAACGTAAGATTGCGGGTTTTCATCTTGTTGGGCCGTGGGAAAAAACGGTCAAGCAGGGCTTTGAACAGCTGGTCATGTGGGTGGACGGGCGTCACATTGAGCCGCTGGAGTGGGTGGCGGTCTATTACGATAATCCCGATGAGGTTCCGGCAGAAAAACTGCGCTGCGATACGGCCGTTACGGTACCGGATGATTTCGTCATCCCGGAGAACAGCGAAGGGGTGATGATGACGGAAATCGCGGCCGGTGATTATGCCGTGGCGACGGCGCGCGTGGAAAACTACGACTTTGCGACCCCGTGGTATCAGTTCTTTAATTCTTTACTGCAGGACAATAAATACCAGATGGCGCTTAAGCCCTGCTTCGAACGCTATCTCAACGATGGCAACGCGGACGGCTACTGGGATATTGAAATGTTTATCGCGGTAGAGCACAAAACGGTTTAAGCCTGCTTAATGAAGGGTTTTTCAGCCGGGAGCGATCCGCCCGGCTGAAAACACAGTACAATTGTGGTTTGCCGTGTTGCTGGAGAGCGGGTGTGCGTCCCGACAAATCATTAACTCCTTTTGAAATTCGCTTGTACAAACATTACCGCGTGGTGCACGGGTGTCGCATCGCGCTGGCGTTCGTGTTGACCTTTGTACTGGTCAGATTGCTGGATATACCTGAAGGTACGTGGCCGCTGATCACGCTGGTGGTGGTGATGGGGCCTATCTCATTTTGGGGAAACGTTGTTCCGCGCGCCTTCGAGCGCATTGGCGGAACCGTTCTTGGCTCTGCCCTGGGGCTTATTGCCCTGAAGCTTGAGCTCATCTCATTTCCGGTGATGCTGGCATGGTGCGGTGCCGCCATGTTCCTGTGCGGCTGGCTGGCGCTGGGCAAACGGCCTTATCAGGCGCTGCTGATTGGTATCACCCTTGCGGTGGTGGTCGGTGCGCCCGCCGGGGATATGACCACGGCGCTGTGGCGAAGCGGGGATGTTATTCTGGGCTCGCTGCTCGCCATGCTGTTTACCGGCATCTGGCCGCAGCGGGCTTTTCTGCACTGGCGTATCCAGATGGCTAACTACGTCACGGCGTTTAACCGCGTCTACCAGGCGGGGTTTTCACCGAATCTGGTTGAGCGTCCCCGGCTGGAAAAGCATCTGCAAACCATCCTCAACGACGTGGTCAAAATGCGCGGCCTGATAGTACCAGCCAGTAAAGAGACCCATATTCAGAAAGCGATTTTCGAAGCTATCCAGACGGTCAGCCGCAATCTGGTGTGCATGCTTGAACTGCAAATCAACGCGCACTGGGCCACGCGCCCCAGCCATCTGTTGATGCTCAACGCCCAGACCCTCAAAGAGACGCAGATGATGACGCAGCAGACCCTGCTGACCATCGCCCATGCGCTCTATGAAGGCAACCCGCAGCCCGTGCTGGCGAACAGCGAGCGTCTCAATGAAATCGTGGCGGAACTGAAGCAGTTAATCAACGAGCGGCAGGGCGATAACGTGGCGGAAACGCCCATTCATGGCTATGTCTGGCTGAGCCTGGAGCTGGCGCGACAGCTTGAGCTGCTATCGCACCTGATTTGTCGGGCGCTGCGCAAATAAAACGCGGATGTGACGCCTGCTGCTTCGATTCAGCAGCAATTGGGGTTATGATAGCTTTAAACGATATAGCCATTGTCATTCGCAACCGCTGTCAGTAAGGTTATTGTTACAACGGTTGCTTTAACGAATCCGAATCTCACATTATCAGGGGTGTAAAAAATGGAAACTATCAAGCCTTCGTTCCAGGATGTTCTGGAATTCGTCCGCCTGTTCCGCCGCAAAAACAAACTGCAGCGTGAAATCCAGGACGTTGAGAAGAAGATCCGTGACAACCAGAAACGTGTTCTGCTGCTCGACAACCTGAGCGACTACATCAAGCCGGGCATGAGCGTTGAAGCTATTCAGGGCATCATCGCCAGCATGAAGAGCGACTATGAAGACCGCGTTGATGACTACATCATCAAAAATGCCGAGCTGTCCAAAGAGCGTCGCGACATCTCTAAAAAGCTGAAAGTGATGGGTGAAATCAAAAACGCCGAAGCAAAAAACGAGTAATCGCAGCGAATTGTGAAAAAGGCTCTCTGGTGACAGAGAGCCTTTTTTATTTTACGGAGTGCCGTTTTACATTTACCTGCCGCAGAAAAGCAAAAAGCCTGCTATAAAAGCAGGCTTTTTAAATTTGGCTCCTCTGACTGGACTCGAACCAGTGACATACGGATTAACAGTCCGCCGTTCTACCGACTGAACTACAGAGGAATCGTTGTGGAGGCTTATCTTAGCGGCGAAAAAACTTTTGTCAAACCTGATCTTAGGGAAAATCGACTGATTGCCGATTCTGTCGTCAGTTTGTTGTAAATACACACATCTTTTTCAGGAAAATACTTTGCAGGATTAGCATTTCTCCCCCATCATTTGAAATGGAGTTTCAACTTTTCTCGCTAAGGTCCATTTTGAACGTCACTGCCCCTCTGCGCCAGGCGATCATGCGCACGCCATGGTACGCAAAACGTAAAAGCTATCGTGTTCTGTTCTGGCGTGAAATCACCCCCCTTGCCGTGCCTATTTTCCTCGAAAATACCTGCGTTCTGCTGATGGGAGTACTGAGCACCTTCCTGGTGAGCTGGCTGGGGAAAGAGGCAATGGCGGGGGTCGGGCTGGCGGACAGCTTCAACATGGTGGTGATGTCATTTTTTGCCGCCATCGATCTTGGGACGACGGTTGTGGTGGCCTTTAGCCTCGGCAAGCTCGATCCTAAGCGCGCGCGCGAGGCGGCTCGCCAGTCGCTGATGATCATGACCCTCTTTTCAATTGTTCTGGCGGCGGTGATCCACTATTTCGGTAAAGAGATTATCGATTTTGTCGCCGGGGAAGCCACGAACGAGGTGAAGGAGCTGGCGCTGACCTATCTCGAAATGACCGTCTTAAGCTATCCGGCGGCGGCCATCGCGCTGATTGGCAGCGGCGCGCTGCGCGGGGCAGGTAACACCAAAATCCCGCTGCTGATCAACGGCGGGATGAATATCCTGAATATCATCATCAGTAGCGTGCTGATCTACGGCGCGTTCTCATGGGATGGACTGGGGTTCGTCGGGGCCGGGCTGGGATTAACCATATCACGCTATATCGGTGCGGCGGCCATCATCGGGGTGCTGATGACGGGGATTACGCCCTCGCTGCGTCTTACGCTTAAGAGCTACTTCCGGCCCTTTAATTTCGCCATTATCTGGGAAGTGATGGGGATTGGTATTCCCGCGAGCATTGAATCCGTGTTGTTTAACGGCGGGAAGCTGCTCACGCAGATGTTTGTCGCCGGAATGGGCACCGACGTTATCGCCGGTAACTTTATCGCTTTCTCCATCGCCTCGCTGATTAACCTGCCGGGTAACGCGCTGGGTTCGGCATCGACCATCATCACAGGTAAACGACTCGGGAAAGGGCAGATAGGCCAGGCGGAGCGGCAGCTGCGCCACGTGTTCTGGCTTTCGACGATTGGGCTGACGCTGATTGCCTGGGGCACCGCACCGTTTGCCGGGCTGATGGCCGCGTTCTATACCCACGAAGAGGATGTTAAAGAGGTGGTGAAAATCCTTATCTGGCTCAACGCCGCCTTTATGCCGATCTGGGCGGCATCCTGGGTATTGCCTGCCGGGCTGAAAGGGGCGCGCGATGCCCGTTTTGCCATGTGGGTGTCCATGCTCGGCATGTGGGGGTGTCGCGTTGTGGCGGGCTATACGCTGGGCGTGGTGCTCGGCTGGGGCGTGGTTGGCGTCTGGCTGGGGATGTTCCTTGACTGGGCCGTGCGCGGGGCGCTGTTCTACTGGCGTATGGTCAGCGGGCGCTGGCTGTGGAAATATCCGCGACAAAATGCCTGACAATTGCGCGAAGTGGAGAATAAATCGGCAAACGATCCGAAATCTGCATTCTGCCTTTGACATCCCAGGGGAGCATCGATAATATGCGCCCCGTTCACACGATTCCTCTGTAGTTCAGTCGGTAGAACGGCGGACTGTTAATCCGTATGTCACTGGTTCGAGTCCAGTCAGAGGAGCCAAATTTGAAAAGCCTGCTTTTATAGCAGGCTTTTTGCTTTTCTGCGCAAGGTAAATGCAAAACGGCAATTTAGTGTTTGCACCCTCTCCCGTGGGAGAGGGATGGGGTGAGGGCAACAGCCCGCACGATGTTACATGCCAATCGGTGCCGTCGCCGCCTCCAGCCACGTACGCGCATCGCTACTCACCAGCGGTGACAGCGCCTCCCGCACCTGCTGATGATACTCATCCAGCCACCGCTTTTCCTGCTCGCTCAACAGCTGCAATTCCACCTGGCTTAGATCAATCGGGATCAGCGTCAGCGAGGCAAATTTGCAGAACCCCGGGCGGCTCTCCACAATCTCCACCTGGTTTTCAATGCGGATACCGTGGCTGTCGCCCAGATAATAGCCCGGCTCGATAGTCATGATATTTCCTGCCACCAGCGGCCACGGGTTGACCTTTTTGGCGATGCGATGCGGGTTTTCATGGATCAGAAGCTGGTGGCCCACGCCGTGCCCGGTACCATGATCGTAATCCAGCCCCATCTCCCACAGCGGACGACGCGCGAAAGCATCCAGCTGATGCCCCTGAGTCCCGGAAGGGAACTGCAGGGTAATGAGCGACAGGAACCCTCTCAGCACGGCGGTGTAGTGCAGACGCTGCTGCGGGGGAACATTGCCCCACGCCAGCGTGCGCGTGGCGTCGGTGGTGCCGTTAGCGTACTGACCGCCCGAATCGTTCAGGTAAAAATGGTCATGACCGATGGGCTTATTGCTGGCCTCGCTTGAATGATAGTGGCACATCGCCGCATTGCTCGACGAGGCGGAAATGGTCGCGAAACTCTGCTCGATAAAACCGGGCTGCTGCTGGCGGAACGCCAGCTGCTGCGCCTGCACTTCCAGCTCTGTCAGGGGCTGCCCAGCCGCCGCACGCAGCGGCACTTCGCGACTCAGCCAGGCCAGGAAGTTGACCCACGCTGCGCCGTCCTGGTGATGGCACTCGCGATACCCTGCCAGCTCGACCGGGTTTTTGGTGGCCTTAATCAGGGTTATGGGATCGGTTTGCCAGACAATTTCTCCGCGCGGTTCAATGGCAAAGCGCAGGGCCACCGGCGCGGAGTCGGCATCAACCATCACCCGCTTCCCTTCAGCAAGCTGCTGGCAGCGTTCAATAAAGGTGTTCTGCGGCGCAATCGTGAAGGCGTTCAGAACTGAATCAGGGAGTTCTGCGAGCTTATTGTCGTTAACAAACCACTCAACGCGACCGTCACGCCCAAGCAGGGCAAATGAGAGCGGTACCGGACTGGTGGGAATATCTGAGCCGCGCACGTTGAGCAGCCACGCAATGTTATCCGGCAGCGTAACGGCCAGGTAGTCAGCATTGTTCGCGGCCAGCACGGCGGCAACGCGCTGACGTTTGTCCTCGCTGCTTTCACCGCTGACCTCTACCGGCATTTCACGGATAAGCCCCGCCGGCGCGGCAGGGCGATCGGTCCATAATGCGTCAAACGGTGAGGCATCCAGCGGCACGAGCGCGCACGGTGTGGCAGACAGCTGTTCGAATTCGGCATTCGTCATCAGCAGTGGGTCAAAACCGATGCGCGTGCCCGCCTCGACGTTTGCCGTCAGCCAGTCTGCCAGCGGCTCGTTGTGCAGATGATGAATTTCAATCTCGGCCATATTGACCTGAACGCGGGCCTGCACCTGATAGCGTCCGTCGACGAACAGCAGCGCTTTATCCTTCAGCACCAGCGCGACGCCGGCAGAGCCGTTAAAACCCGTCAGCCAGGCCAGCTTTTCGTCGTTCGACGCGCAATTCTCGCTTTGCCAGGCATCGGTGCGGGGAACGATCATCCCGTCGAAATGACTGGCCTCAAGCCAGTGGCGCAGGGCAGAGAGCGGTGTAGGGGTGTGCATGATTTTTCCTTATTGCTATTAGCGGAACGGCGGCTCGTTGAAGGTGCGAAGCTTGCGCGAATGCAGTCGGTCGCCTTCCGCCCGCAGCAGGTCAATGGCGCGAATGCCAATCTGCAGGTGCTCGGAGATGGCCCCTTCGTAGAAACGGTTGGCTTGACCCGGCAGCTTAATTTCGCCGTGCAGCGGCTTATCGGACACGCACAGCAGCGTGCCGTAAGGAACGCGGAAGCGATACCCCTGCGCGGCGATAGTGGCGCTCTCCATGTCAATCGCCACCGCGCGGCTCAGGTTGAAGCGCAGCGCGGAGGCGGAGTAACGCAGCTCCCAGTTGCGGTCATCCGTCGTCACCACCGTACCGGTACGCAGGCGCTGCTTGACCTCTTCACCCGGCATACCGCTCACCTCTTTGGTGGCGTCGTACAGCGCGCGCTGTACTTCGGCAATGCTCGGGATCGGGATGTCCGGCGGCAGTACCGCATCCAGCACGTGGTCGTCGCGCAGATAGGCGTGGGCCAGCACGTAGTCGCCAATCAGCTGGCTTTCGCGCAGGCCGCCGCAGTGGCCAATCATCAGCCACACGTCCGGGCGCAGCACCGCCAGATGGTCACAGATGGTTTTGGCATTCGACGGACCCACGCCGATGTTGATCAGGGTGATCCCCTGGCCGTCGGCGGTGATCAGGTGCCAGGCGGGCATCTGGTGTTTTTTCCACGCCAGATCGGAGATGGCCTGCTCGGGCGCTTCGGTTTCAGCGGTGATCCAGATCCCGCCCGCGCAGGACAGCGCGATGTAAGGACTGTCCGGATCGAGAATTTGGCTACAGCCCCAGCGAACAAACTCGTCCACGTAGCGGGTGTAGTTGGTAAACAGCACAAACGGCTGGAAATGCTCGGCGGGCGTGCCGGTGTAGTGGCGCAGGCGCGCCAGAGAGAAATCCACCCGACGGGCGTCAAAGTGCGACAGGGGTGAAAACTCTGTCGGGTGATAAATCCCGTCAGCCGTCTCATCGCCAATCTGTGACAGCTCGGTGGTCGGGAAGTGGCGGGTCAGCCCCGCGCTCATGGAGCGGTCAAGGGTTAGCGCCGAACCGTCAATCACGTACGGATACGGGATCTCATGCTGCGAAGGCTCCACGGCAATGTGCGCGCCGTAATCCTGATACAACAGCGTTAGCTGCTCTTCCAGATAGGGGCGGAACAGTGCAGGGCGGGTGACGGTGGTGCTGTAGCAGCCGGAGTGGGTAAAACGGGCGTAGGCGCGGGTTTTCGGCGTCGTGCTTGCGCTACCGTCCCAGGTCACAGAGAGCGATGGATAAACAAAAAGGCCTTCGTTTCTGGCCTTTTGATCGGGGAGTTTCCCTGTTTCGATGTATTCGCTAATGGCGCTGCGCAGCGCGTTGACGGACTGTTCATACAGCGCGTCGAGTTTTTCCAGCGCCTGAGCCGGGGTCAGGCTGGAGCCCTTATTATTCATCTCTGTCTCCTTGTTCCACAGGTGTGCGACTCTACCCGATAGTATGTCACACGCCCGTGAAACAAAAGGGAGATCAGGCGTGGCTCGTCTCTTTCATCAGCAGCGCCGTCGCCGCCGACAGCAGGCAGCCGGCCAGCAGATAGATCGCCACGCTGTGCCAGTTTCCGCCGGAGAAGGTGACCAGGGCGGCGGCAATAAACGGCGTAAACCCGCCGCCGACCACGCTTGCCACCTGGTAGCCCACCCCCGCGCCGCTGTAGCGATAGCTCGCGCCAAACAGTTCGGTAAACATCGGCTGCTGCACGCAGACCACCATATCGTGGGCGATGTTGGCGAGCATGATGGCGAAGAAGACAATCCAGAAGACCGACTGCGCCTCCAGCGCCATAAAGAATGGCCAGGCGCTGAGGCTGCCAATCAGCGCCCCGGTGATATAGACGCGGCGGCGACCAAACCTGTCCGCCAGCCAGGCGAAGCAGGGGATGGTCAGGCAGCTGATCCCGCCGACCACCAGTCCGATATTCAGGAACAGTTCCCGCGGCAGACCGAGATTCTGCGTCGAGTAGTTCAGGGCAAACGCGGTGACGATATACATCGTCAGCAGCTCGCACAGGCGCAGGGCGATTATTTTCAGAAAAGCGCCAGGATGCCGGACGAGGGCTTCCATCACCGGAAGACGTTTTTTGACAACCGGTTTTTCCTGCTGCTGTTCGAATTCTGCCGACTCCTCCATCCCGTTGCGGATCCACAGCGCGGCAACCACCAGCACGATGCTAAAGATGAACGGAATGCGCCAGCCCCAGCTCAGGAACTGCTCGTCGGTGGTGAGCTGGCTGATTAACGATACCAGCCCGGTAGAAAGCAGCAGGCCGACGCCGTAACCCACCTGTACGCCGCTGCTGTAAAAGGCTTTCCGGTTTTTCGGCGCGCTTTCAACGGACAGCAGCGCCGCGCCGCCCCATTCGCCGCCCACGGCGAAGCCCTGGATGGCGCGCAATGTTACCAGCAGCACCGGCGCCCACCAGCCAATGGCGGAAAACGAAGGAAGAATGCCAATCAGCGCGGTGGCAATCCCCATCATCCAGACGGTGAGCATCAGCATGCGCTTGCGGCCGAGGCGATCGCCGAAGTGGCCAAAGATCACCCCGCCCAGCGGGCGAAACAGAAAGCCGACGCCGAAGGTGGCAAAGGCGGCTAGGGTGCCCATCGCGGGGCTGACCTGAGGAAAGAATTCGCGGTTAAACACCAGCGCGGCGGTGATGCCATAAAGCAGAAAATCATACCAGTCGACGACGGCACCCGCGAAGCTGCCGAGGGCGGCGCGGCGGGCGCGATTGAGCGAAGGTGTCTCCTCGTTGGGACGATCGGAGATGAGGGTGGAGTCCATAGTTGTCCTGTCCGTACTGATTTTTAATTATTGGTATAAGAAAAGGTCACTCACATAGCTGCCGTCATATAAACGGAACCTATGAGACTACCGCGACAAAACGCCTGAGAAAACGTTTTTATCTTTCCGGAAGGTGCTGAATAAATAAATTTCATCTTCCCCTACCTCGACATAAATCAGTCTATTTGGCTCCGGTTAGGGCTGAATGGTTTACAGTAATAGTGACTGCTGCGTGAGTTAAGCTGAGGGAATAACGATGCAACGTAACTTTTCGGCACTCTGGATTGTCCTGTTATTATTCGCCGCGCCGCTTCATGCCGAGTCGAAAGTCTACGGAGAACAGCGGATTAGCGGCTGGTGGAATGCGCTGACGGATGATATCTCCCGGACCTGGGAAGAGCCTCAACGTTACGACCTGTACCTGCCGTTCCTGAGCTGGCATGCCCGTTTCATGTACGACAAAGAAAAAACCGACAATTACAATGAAATGCCGTGGGGCGGCGGGCTGGGCGTTTCCCGCTATAACGAAGAGGGGAACTGGAGCGCGCTGTTTGCGATGATGTTCAAGGATTCGCACAACGAATGGCAGCCCGCGATGGGCTACGGCTGGGAGAAGGGCTGGTACCTGGATAATGCCAAAGATTTCCGCCTTGGGCTCGGTGCCGCGGCGGGCATCACGGCGCGCGATGATTTTGCAAACTATGTCCCGCTACCGTTTATCTTCCCGCTGTTTTCCGCCGGGTATAAGCGCGTTACCGTCCAGTTCACCTATATTCCCGGGACGTATAACAACGGCAACGTGCTCTTTGCCTGGCTGCGCTTAGGCTTTTAAAGGGTGATCACCTTTTTTGCCACGGCGTTAGACAATACCAGCATGGAGAAGAGAACAGAGGTAATGAAAGTAAGCACAATCAGCGCCAGCTTCATGCCGAGAGAGGTCACCGGTATCAGCGCCGTCAGCAGATGAAACACCGAATAGTGCACAATATACACACCGGTCATCGTTTTGCTGATGGCGGCCAGAATGGACTCCTTCAATTCAGCGTTGCGGCGAAAGCGCACCCCGTTCGCCGCAATCACCAGCGCGATAATCAAAATGTAAATTTGAGAGCCAGTGAGAATAAAGGCGTTTCTGTCCGCCTTGAACAGCGCGAAGAAGAAGTGGCGCTCGTAAAACCAGGTGAAAAGATAGATAAAGGGGATGGCGACAACCGCCGCCCTGACCACATTTTTGCGGCTAATCCACTCGGCAATTTTCGGGTCGCAAAAGAGTTGCCCCGTCAGATAAAACAGCAGCCATGTCCACAGCCGATACTGCGGTGAAAGAGAAAGGACGTGCGTTTCAGGATAGAGCGCCGATAGCAGATCGTATCCGTAGGAAAAGAGCAGCAGGGCGGCAATCGCGCCGCAGAACAGCGCTCGCCGCTGGCTAAGCCACTCAACTGCCGGGTGAAAGGTATAAATCACCATAAAGGCGAACACAAACCAGGGCTGAATCAGATACCCACGCTGATAGGGCTCCCACAGGTAGTAGATCGTTATCCAGAACAGAAAAACAATCACCAGACTTTTCATTTTACCCAACTGCCAGCGGGGGCCGTGCCGCGATTGTCCGTCGAGATAGCCCGACACCACAAAAAACAGCGGCGTGGCGATGGTCGAGATAAAGGTTAAAAACCCCAGGATCCAGTGATAGTCATAATCATAATGATCCCAGGTGTTGTAGATGGTAAAGAAGGTCACCGCCGTCATACAGCCCAGCGTCTTGATAATGTTCAGCCCTGTCGCATTCATTGTGGTTTGGCTTCGTCCTTACGATGGAAACACGCATAGATAACGGGGAGTACCAGCAGCGTCAGGATTGTAGCAAACCCCAGTCCAAACATAATCACAACGGCCATGCTCTGGAAGAAAACGTCCAGCAGCAGCGGAGCCAGGCCAAGTACGGTCGTAAACGCGGTGAGCAGGATGGGTCGCAGGCGCGAGGTCGCGGCGTACACGATCGCCTCGTGCTGATCCTTTTGCGTTTTCTGCTGCTCGATCTCTTCCACCAGCACGATGCCGTTGCGGATCAGCATGCCGCTCAGGCTCAGCAGACCAATCAGCGCCATAAAGCCAAAGGGAATGCCGGTAAGTAAAAATCCCGGTGTGACGCCAATCAGCGCCAGCGGTACGGTCAGCCAGATAGCGACGGCATTTTTTACCGAGCTGAACATCAGAACCGTAATGACAAACATCACCAGATACCCGAGAGGCAGCGTAGTGAATAGCCCCTGCTGCGCTTCGCTGGAATTTTCCGCGTCGCCTCCCCACTCAATGCTGTAGCCGTGCGGCAGGGGAAGGGCATCCACCTGCGGCTTCACGCGGGCGAGAATATCGCCGGAGGTTTGCTGGCTCAGCGGATCCGGGTCCGTCTGAACCGTCAGTACCCGCGAGCGGTCGCGTCGAAGGATTAGCGGATCTTCCCACTCCAGCGAGAAGCGGCTGACGACGTTACTCAGCGGGATATACTGCTGCCGCGTCTGGCTCCACACCAGCACGTTGTTCAGGTGACTGGCATCCAGCCTTTCGCTTTCCGGGGGCCTCACCACCACTGGCAGCAGGTCGCTGCCTTCCCGATACAGTCCCGCCCGGCTGCCGGAGAAATTCATCTCCAGCGCGTTGTCGACGTCCTGTTTATCCACGCCAAGCTCGCGTCCCAGCGCGGCGGCGTACTGCGGACGGATCACCTTGCTGCGGTTTTGCCAGTCGTTCCTGACGCTGCCCGTGGCCGGGTCGCGCGCCAGAATATCGTCCACCTGGCTGGCAATGAGGCGCAGCCTGTCAGGATCCGGGCCTTTAATACGCACTTCAATGGCGCTGTCGCCGGAGGGGCCAAACATCACCCGTTTCGTGCTGGCGTTGACCTGCGGGTAGTTTCGCGCGATGTACTCATCAACGTGGCGGGTTAAGGGGGAAATGTTACGCTGGTCATCCATTCTTACCATGATTTGGGCATAGTTGCTGTACTGGCGCTGTCCGCTGTAGGTCAAAATAAACCGCATACTTCCCTGACCGATTGTTGAGACGGTGGTTTCCACGCCCGGCTGGCCGTTAATCGTCTTTTCAATATCACCGGTCATTTTCTCGGTCCATTTGATATCGGTCCCGTAGGGTAACCACAGGTCGACAAAGAAAATCGGCGTATTAGACGACGGGAAAAAATTTTGCCGCACGGCGCCGAAGCCCCAGACAGACGCTGCCAGCAGCGCAGCCATGACAATGAGCGTCGGTGCCTTATGGTGCAGCAGCGTGTTAAGCAGGCGCTGGTAGGCGCGGTAGAGACGTTTATCGTAAGGATCTGACTCGTCGGTTTTATCGGGCGCGCTGTCGTTTTTAAACAACCACCACTTAATCAGCACCGGCGTGATGGTAAGCGCCGAAAACCAGCTCAGCATCAGGGAAATCAACAGCACCTGGAACAGGGATTTACAGTATTCCCCGGTAGAATCCTGCGACAGCCCGATAGGGGCAAACGCCAGGATGGCGATCACCGTCGCCCCCAGCAGCGGCAGGGCGGAGCGGCGGATGATATTGTTAACGGCGGTTAACAGCGGTGAGCCCTGCTGTCGGGCAATCAACACCCCTTCGACAATCACGATGGCGTTATCCACCAGCATGCTGAGGGCGATAATCAGCGCCCCGAGCGAGATGCGCTGCAGCTCAATGCCACACAGATACATAATCAGCAGCGTGCCCAGCACGTTGAGCGCGAGAGAAACCGCGATGATTATCCCGCTGCGTACACCCATAAAGATCAGCAGCACGCCAATGACGATCGCCAGCGCCATCAGGAAGTTAATAATAAAACCGTTAACAGAGTGGCCCACTTCGGCAGCCTGATCGTAAAACAGGTCTATCTGTATGCCGGCCGGTTTTTCCGCCGACATCTGGTTTAGCTTCGCCTCCAGCGCGTGGCCCACGTCAATCACGTTCACGCCGGGAATAAACGAGACGCCCATGGTGACGGCTTTTTTACCGTTGGCATGGTAGATACTGGCTGGCGATTCGTTCAGCCCGCGCGATAGCGTGGCGATATCCCGCAGACGCGTCGCCGCCCCGGTGCCGGAAGGCGTGATGATGAGATCCGCCAGTTCATCAAGATTCTCGAATTCACCGGTCGGGTGCAGGCGAATGGATTCGCTGCCGGAGGTGATTTCTCCGGCGCTGGAAACGACGTTAAGCCTGCTGAGCAGGGCGGAAAGCTGGTTCAGCGTAATGCCCCTCGCGGCCATTTTGGTCAGGGAGATATCGATGTTGACCTGTTGGCTAATGGCCCCGCCGATGGCGACCTTCGCGACGCCGGGGACCAGTATCAACTCCCGGCGAAGCTGCTCCGCGTATCTCACCAGTTCAGGATTACTGAATTCATCTCCGGAAATTGCGAAGAAGAAACCGAACACGTCGCCGAAATCGTCATTCACAAAGGGCGTGACGACGCCGGGCGGGAACTGACGCGAGGCATCACCCACGCGGCGGCGCAGTTCGTCCCAAATCTGCGGCAGTTCGTTCGAGTGATAGCGTGAAGCGATGTTAACGGTGATTTGCGACAGACCGTTTGACGAGATAGAGCTGACGTTATCCAGATAAGGCAGCTGCTGAAGGGCATTCTCCAGCGGTAGCGTTACCTCTTCTTCCACCTGCTGAGCGGATGCGCCGGGGTAGTGGGTGACCACCACTGCGGTTTTGATGGTAAAAGCGGGATCTTCCAGCCTGCCGATATTCAACAGAGCGAAAATGCCCCCGATGCCCAGCAGCAGAATCGTTAGCCAGACGCGAACAGGGTTATTGATAAATTGACGAGAGATATCCATTACAGTCCCCGTTCACGCGTCCAGACACGCACCGGCTGGTTAGCGTGGAGCTCCCCAACGCCTGCGGCCACCACGCGTTCGCCCGCCTTCAGCCCGCTTACGATTACCACGCCCTCGGTACTCACTTGCCCCACGCTGACCTTGCGGTCTTCCAGGTGGAGCGCGTCGCCTTCTCCCGCCACGACCCAGACGTGTGGCTCATTGCGCGGGCTGTTGTCCGGATTAAAGACTGCCTCAACCGGTACGACCAGAGTCTCAGCGCCCGCGCCGGCCGGGAGGTTGCTTAAATTGATGGTCACCGTACCGCTTACGCCGCCGACGGCGGGAAAATCATCTGGTCGCGGCATGGTCAGTATCACCTGCCATGTCAGGGTATTGCTGTCGCTGCTGCCCGAGTGTTCTTTGTAGACGGCGGTAAATTTCCGATCCGGGATGGCGTTAATTCTCACCACGGGGCGATACTGAGCGTTGCGGATATCCAGGGTTTTGAACAGGTTTTCAGGAATACTAAACACCACGTCCAGCAGATCGGTTCGGGTTAGGGTTGCAATGGGCTGACCGGCAGACACAACCTGATGGTTTCGCACGTGCACGCTGGCCGCCGTCCCGCTGAAGGGGGCGACGAGCGTCATCTGATTCAGCTCCTCTCGGGCAATTTGCAGCGCCGCATTCGCCGAATCGCGGTTTGCACGCTGCACGTCCATCTCGGCTTTTGAAATGGCCTGTCGTCCTGCCAGAGTCTGGAAGCGGTCGAACTGCCGCTGGGCCAGCGTCGCTGCCGTTTGTCTGTCGTTAACCCGCTGCTGGGCCTCACGGGCGTTCAGTCTGGCAAGCTGTTGCCCCTGCTTGATGGCTGCGCCCTGACGTATATCGAGCGCTTCAATTTGACCCGCGCGCTTGAAGGAAAGGTCTGTGGCATCGCCCGATTCAATGCGGGCGGGAAAGACGCGCTGCTGGGCGTGACCGGGGACGGCCACCTCCGCCACTTTTACCATTCGCGGCAGGGGGGAGGCACGCTCCGGTTTCGGGTCGCACGCCGTGAGCGTTAATAAAACGAACGGTAAAAGAGAGAGGTAGCGGTTCACTATATTCCCCTAATAAATAACTGTTTTATTTATTCCGTAGCAAGGGCAGGGGGTGACACTATTCGGCCAGAACAGTGACGACCATATAGGTAAATAAACCAATCGCCGTGCTGGCGATAATGGCAAGCGCAATAAACATACCCAGACGGATCAGGCTTAAACCATACATACATTCCTCCATGAGCCGGAAGCGGTAGCTGACTATGAGCATAGTCGGCGAAAAGATAAATGTTAAATAACCATTATCAGTGGGGAAGCGCTAAACCTGATATTCCTGTGCTACGTTTAATGTTATCCATCTTTTTTTACCGTAGCTGGCATTAAGGGCAACCCCCTGCATTTAATGCGTTTTTTAGCGTCATTCACTCTCGTGTTGGTTATAAAAAGGATGCTTGATATGTATAAAAACATTCTCGTTCCGGTGGATGTCTACGAGACAAGCCTGGCGGATAAAGCGTTGCAGCATGCACAGTTTCTGGCGCAAAGCGCATCGGGTGACATTCATTTGCTGCACGTCATGCCCAAATTTTCAGCCGAGCTGACGCGCGGTTTTATTTCAGATGCGCGCAAAATGGATGAATATATGATTAATAATGCGAAAGAAAAGCTGTCTGACCTGGTTAAAAAATTGAATCTGCCAGAAGAGCGTGTTCATCTCCACGTCCGTAGCGGGAATGTTCGTGATGAGGTTATTAAGCTGGCGGATGAACTTGCTGCTGGCGCGATTATTGTCGGCTCTCGAAATCCAAATATTCAAACCCATTTGTTAGGATCGGAGGCGGCAAGTATTGTGCGTTACGCCCACGTTCCTGTTTTCGTTATTCGTTAATTACATGAAAGCAAGGTGATTTCTGAATAGAACCTGAGGAAGGAACGATGAAAACAGGAAAACCTGAACGTCCGTATTATCAGCAAACCGTTGACGAAACCCTTTCTAATATCCACTCCACCCTGGAAGGACTTAGCGGCACTGAGGCATCCGCCCGCCTTCAGCAGCATGGTGAGAATGCGTTACCGCAAAAAAAGGGTAAACCCGCCTGGCTGCGCTTCCTGGCGCATTTTAACGATGTGTTGATTTACGTTCTGCTGGTGGCCGCGTTGCTTAAGCTCTTTATGGGCCACTGGGTAGACATGTTTGTGATCCTTGGGGTTGCCATCATCAACGCGCTGATTGGCCATATCCAGGAAAGCAATGCTGAAAAATCGTTGCAGAGTATTCGAAATATGCTCTCCAGCGAAGCCGTGGTGGTACGACAGGGGAATCATGAAACGATCCCCACCACGGCGCTGGTCCCGGGAGATATCGTGGTGATCCGTGCCGGGGATCGTATCCCTGCGGACCTGCGCGTGATTGAGGCGCATAACCTTCGCGTGGAGGAGGCCATCCTGACCGGCGAATCCACCGTTGTGGAGAAAAACAGCGATGCGTTAAGCGGGGAGTTGCCATTAGGTGACCGGTATAATCTGCTCTACTCAGGAACCACCGTCAGCTCCGGCGGCGGTAAAGGCGTGGTGGTGGCAACCGGGGGCGAGACCGAGTTGGGCCACATCAATCAGATGATGTCCGACATTGAAAAGCACCGCACGCCGCTGATGGTGCAGATGGATAAGCTCGGGAAGACCATTTTCATCACGATCCTGGTGATGATGGTGGTGCTGTTTGTCTTTAGCCTCCTGTTCCGGGATATGCCGGTTTCCGAGCTGGTGCTGTCGCTTATCAGCCTCGCCGTTGCCGCCGTCCCGGAAGGCCTGCCGGCCATCATTTCCATCATCCTTTCGCTGGGCGTACAGGCCATGGCGCGCCGCAAGGCCATCATTCGCAAGCTGCCCACGGTGGAAACCCTGGGGGCGATGACGGTCATCTGCTCGGATAAAACCGGCACCCTGACGATGAATGAAATGACGGTCAAAGCGGTGATCACCGCTGACACGACCTATCGCGTGGAGGGCGACAGCTACGAACCGGTGGGAAATATTCACCCCGTAGATGACCCGACGCCCGTCAGCGTGACGCAGGGTTCCGTGCTGGAACGCTACCTGCGCACCATCGACCTTTGCAATGACAGCCAGCTGATTAAAGACGAGCAGGGGCTGTGGAAAATCACCGGGGGCCCGACCGAGGGCGCGCTGAAGGTGCTGGCGGCGAAAATTCCGCTCCCGCCGCTCGATACCGAAATGCGCAGTAAAATCCCGTTTGATTCGCAGTATAAATACATGTCCACGCTGTACCGGCTGGGCGATGAAGAGGTGATTTTAATCACCGGCGCGCCGGACGTCCTGTTCCGCCTCTGCCATTACCAGCAGACGAATGACGGACTGCAGCCGTTCGAGCAGCCTTACTGGGAAGGGAAGATTGAAGAGTATGCCCGGGAAGGGCTGCGCATGGTGGCTGCGGCCTGGAAACCAGCGGCCAGTGGACAGCGCGAGCTGGATCACCCGGACCTTCATGATGGCGTGATCCTGCTGGGTATTGCTGGAATGATGGATCCGCCGCGTCCGGAGGCCATTACCGCCATTGCCGACTGTCTGCAGGCCGGGATCCGCGTGAAAATGATCACCGGCGACCATCCGCAAACGGCAATGAGCATCGGGCAAATGTTGGGAATTGGTAACGCCGCAAGCGCTATCACCGGACGTGAGCTGGAGGCGATGGACGATCGTCAGCTGAGCGACGCCGCGCAGCAGTACGATATTTTCGCCCGAACCAGCCCGGAGGATAAATTCCGCCTTGTACAGGCTCTGCAAAGTAAACAGGAAGTCGTGGGCATGACCGGGGATGGTGTAAATGATGCCCCAGCGCTCAAGCGGGCGGATGTGGGTATCGCCATGGGGATTAAGGGGACGGAAGTCACCAAGGAAGCCGCTGACATGGTGTTAACGGATGACAACTTTGCCACCATTGCCAGTGCGGTGCACGAGGGGCGTCGGGTTTACGATAACCTGAAAAAGACCATTCTGTTCGTTATCCCCAGCAACATCGCGCAGGCTCTGCTGATCATCATCGCGCTGCTGGCGGGGAACCTGATCCCGCTGACGCCGGTCCTGATCCTGTGGATGAACATGGCGACTTCAGCAACCTTGTCGTTTGGCCTGGCGTTTGAAGCGGGTGAGAAGGACATCATGAACCGGCCACCGCGCAAGGCGAATCTCCACGTGATGGACGGGTATGCCATCTGGCGCGTGGTGTTTGTCGGTCTGATGATTGCCATCAGCGCCTTCGTGCTGGAGGCCTGGCTTCAGCCGCGCGGCTATTCGGCGGAATTTATCCGCACCGTGCTGCTGCAAACTCTGGTCACCGCGCAGTGGTTCTACATGCTCAACTGCCGCGTCAATGACGGTTTCTCGCTGAGCAAAGGCCTGCTGGCGAATAAAGGGATTTGGATCGTGAGCGGCGTACTGCTGGCGCTACAGCTTCTTATCATTTACGCACCCTTCATGCAGATGCTGTTTGGCACCGAAGCGCTGCCGTTCCGCTACTGGGTCATCACCTTCCTGATTGGTTTTGTGATGTTCCTTATTGTCGAGGCGGAGAAAGTGCTGACGCGCCGGTGGCGCAAAACCGAGGCGTGATAGCGTAAACTGAGAAAGCCTGCCTGAGTCCAGGCTTTCTCTTTTGTAAGCACAGGAAATTATGATGCGACTTACCTGGTTCGTCCTTACGCTGTGTGCCGCTGTTCCCAGTGCGTTTGCCGTAACCTATACCCTACCGCCGGAAGGCAGTCGGCTGGTGGGAAACCCGATTATCATCACCGTTCCCGAGCGCAATACGTTACCGCTTGAGGCCTTTGCCGCACAGCACGGGCAGGGGCTAAGCAATTTGCTGGAAGCAAACCCGGGAGTGGATCCTTTTTTGCCCAAATCCGGCACCCGACTGGTGATTCCCCAGCAGCTGATTTTGCCCGACACCGTCCGCGAGGGGATTGTGGTGAACGTGGCGGAAATGCGTCTCTACTATTACCCGCCGGGCAGCAATACGGTGGAAGTGTTGCCCATCGGCATCGGTCAGGCCGGGCGCGAAACCCCGCGAAACTGGGTGACGGCGGTTGAGCGAAAGCAGGAAGGGCCAACCTGGTCACCTACGCCGAACACGCGCCGCGCCTATGCGGCAGAGGGGAAAACGCTTCCGGCCTTCGTGCCCGCCGGGCCGGATAACCCGATGGGGCTGTATGCGATTTATATCGGCAGGCTGTATGCCATTCACGGCACAAACTCGAATTTTGGCATCGGGCTGCGGGTAAGTCAGGGCTGTATTCGCCTGCGTAACAACGACATCAAATACCTTTTCGATAATGTCCCCGTAGGCACCCGCGTACAGCTTATCGATCGGCCCGTTAAGGTGACCACGGAGCCGGACGGCAGCCGGTGGGTGGAGGTTCACGAACCGCTGTCGCGTAACCGGGTGGAATTTGAGTCAACCCGAAAAGTACCTCTGCCCATTTCGGCCGCGCAGCGAACGCAGCTGATAAATGAGGGGGCGGGCGCTGAACTGGAACGGCGGTCGGGAATGCCGGTTAAGGTAGGGATGTGAAGGGATTGTGCGGGCTGGTGCCCTCATCCCATCCCTCTCCCACGGGAGAGGGCGCACACACTAAAACGGCAACAAGGTTGCCGTTTTGCTTTTACCTTGCGCGGAAAAGCAAAAAGCCTGCTTTAAAAGCAGGCTTTTCAAATTTGGCTCCTCTGACTGGACTCGAACCAGTGACATACGGATTAACAGTCCGCCGTTCTACCGACTGAACTACAGAGGAATCGTGTGAACGGGGCGCATATTATCGACCTGCGTTCGCCTTGTCAAAGGGTGGATCAACGCCTTTTGATCGTTTGCTGACAAAATCGGCAAAATGCTGTTTTTGACAGCGGAATGCACCGCTTTGGTGCGGGTATACCTCTAATGGGGCAGATCATAAACTGCTGTTTCAGTAATAAATCCCCCCTCCATGATTAGGTTTCCTTATTTTCAGGCGCTTAGCGAACAATTCAGACCGCACGGTAAAAGTGGCATTCATATTGCAAAACCTGTTCAACAACGACAGCCGGTTATGGCACAGCATTTCGAACAGGGGGCAAAATGAACTTAAGACGACTGAAATACTTCGTAAAAATCGTCGATATCGGCAGCCTGACTCAAGCGGCAGAAGTGCTGCACATCGCGCAGCCTGCGCTGAGCCAGCAGGTGGCTACTCTGGAAGGCGAGATGGATCAGCAGTTACTGATCCGCACCAAACGCGGCGTTACGCCAACGGAAGCAGGTAAAATCCTGTATACCCATGCCCGCACTATCCTGCGTCAGTGTGAACAGGCGCAGCTTGCGGTGAACAACGTGGGCCAGACCCTGAGCGGGCACGTTTCTATTGGGCTGGCGCCGGGAACGGCGGCGTCCTCTATCACCATGCCGCTGCTGCAGGCCGTGCGCGCTGAGCTTCCGGAAGTGCTGGTTTATCTGCATGAAAACAGCGGTTCTGTACTGAACGACAAGCTGCTCAACGGCCAGCTGGACATGGCGGTTCTTTACGATCGCTCCCCGGTTGCCGGGATCACCAGCCAGCCGCTGCTGAAGGAAGATCTCTACCTCGTGGGCACCCGCGACTGTCCGGGCCAGAGCGTAGATCTCACCGCCGTGGCAGAGATGAACCTCTATCTGCCGCGCGACTACAGCGCCGTGCGCGTGCGCGTGGACGAAGCGTTCTCCCTGCGACGCCTGACGGCCAAAATCATCGGCGAAATTGACTCAATCTCCACGCTCACCGCGGCCATTGCCAGCGGGATGGGTGTCACCGTACTGCCGGAATCCGCCGCGCGCTCGCTGTGCGGTGCGGCAAACGGCTGGATGGCGCGGATCACCACGCCGTCGATGAGCCTGCCGCTGTCGCTGAACATGTCCGCTCGCGGCTCGCTGTCGCCGCAGGCGCAGGCGGTAAAAGAGATTTTGATGTCGCTGGTCAGCAAGCCGTCGCTTGAGAACCGTGAGCTCCAGCTCGTGAGCTGATATTCCATAAAAGCATAAGATGCTGGTTTTTATTATTTGTTCTGCAGCGCAGCTGACTCTAACAATAGCGTTATGTCAGATGCGCCGGAGTGAATCGTGAATTTCCAGCAACTTAAAATTATCCGTGAGGCGGCCAGGCGGGACTACAACCTGACCGAGGTCGCCAATATGCTTTATACCTCTCAGTCCGGCGTCAGCCGCCATATCCGCGAGCTGGAAGAGGAGCTGGGCATCGAAATTTTTATCCGTCGCGGTAAACGCCTGCTCGGCATGACGGAGCCCGGTAAAGCGTTGCTCACCATCGCTGAGCGGATCCTCAACGAAGCCAGCAACGTACGTCGCCTGGCGGATCTCTTCACCAGCGATGCCTCCGGCGTGCTCACCATCGCCACCACCCACACCCAGGCGCGCTACAGCCTGCCGCCGGTGATCAAAGCCTTCCGCGAACTTTTCCCCGACGTCCGCCTGGAGCTTATCCAGGGCACGCCGCAGGAAATTGAAGGGCTGCTGCAAAACGGTGGGGCGGACATCGGCATTGCCAGCGAACGCCTGAGCAACGACCCGCTGCTGGTGGCCTTCCCCTGGTTCCGCTGGTACCACAGCCTGTTGCTCCCGCTCGATCATCCGCTGAATCAGGTTTCACCGCTGACGCTGGAAGACATTGCGAAATGGCCGCTGATCACCTACCGCCAGGGCATAACCGGACGCTCGCGCATTGATGAGGCCTTCAACCGCAAAGGGCTAACGCCGGACGTGGTGCTGAGCGCGCAGGATTCTGACGTGATTAAAACCTACGTCGAGCTGGGTCTGGGCATTGGCCTGGTGGCTGAGCAGTCCAGCGGTGAACGCGAGGACGGAAACCTGGTGCGCCTGGATACGCGGCATCTGTTTGACGCCAACACCGTCTGGCTCGGCCTGAAGCGCGGGCAGCTGCAGCGCAACTATGTGTGGCGTTTCATTGAGCTGTGCAATGCCGGTCTGTCGGTGGACGAGATCAAACGCCAGGTGATGGAGCCGGAAGAAGTGGCGATTGATTATCAGATTTAGGTGCTGGCTTGTCCGTTAGCGCTGCGCTGACCGAATCAGGGGGGCAGGGATGTCGTCACTTATTGTAAGTGGTGGGGACATGCTGCTGCATCAACTCAACGATCCAGTCAATAAAAACGCGCAGCCTGGCGTTGACATGGCGGTTAGGCGGAAATGCCAGGTACAGGGGCATTGGAGCAATACGCCAGCGTTCAAATAGCGGAATCAAGTCACCACGAGCCTGATGGGCTGCCGCCATATAGGCTGGCAGCGCAATCACTCCCAATCCCGCTAGCCCAGCTTCGAGGTAAGCATTGCCATCATCCACTGCAAGCACATAGCTGCCCGCAATTTCAATACGTTCACTCTCACAGCGCAGTACCAGAGGATCAATTTTACCGGTGCGTGAGGACAAGAATCCCACGATGCGATGGTCCGTGTTTTCCAGCTCTCGCGGATGCGCAGGGGCGCCAAGGCGTTCCACATAGCTCGGTGCGACGTAAACACCGATTGGCAGATCGCCGACATGGCGCGCGATCAGGGACTGGTCGCTGATTTCGCCACCGCGCAGGACGCAATCCACGTTGTCGCCGATCAGATCCACCACCCGGTCACTCACGCCCATGTCGAACTGGATATCAGGGTAGCGCGCGTGAAAAGCCGGTAGCGCGGGAACCAGCACCAGGCGGGCGAGAGGAGTGGGCACATCTATCCGTAGCCGTCCCCGGGGCGTCATCGCCGCACTGGACAGGCTGTTTTCAGCATCTTCCATATCCGCCAGCAGGCGGATGACGCGCTCGTAGTAGACCGCACCATCAGGCGTGACGCCGAGCCTGCGGGTGGTGCGATGAAGCAGCTTGACGCGCAGACGCGCTTCCAGCTGCTGAATAAGCTGCGTCACCGTGGTTTTGCTCATATGAAGCGTTTGGGCAGCCTTTGTGAAGCTGCCTGCCTCCACCACGCGAGCAAAGGCGCGCATCGCATCAAAACGATCCATCCCTTGTCCTCTCTTTTCACCGATTGTTTGGATATTACAAACAATGATGGACAAAGTCGCTTGTTTATCCGCCGGATCGGGCACCTGTAAAGTGTCTGTATGTTCACCGGGCAAATTTCGCCCCATTGCAAAGGTACAAACATGACAACACGCGAAGCAGTTTTTCCCTTCGGACGCCAGGCCCTCTATGAGCGCAATCGGTATTCACCCGCCATCAAATCTAACGGCTTCCTGTTTGTTTCGGGGCAGGTGGGTAGCCGGGAAGATGGTTCGCCTGAGCCCGATCTAAAAGCGCAGATCCGGCTGGCGTTCGATAACCTTAATGCTGTTCTCACGGCTGCGGGCTGCACGTTCGATGACGTGGTTGACGTTACCCTTTTTGTCGTCGATCCCGAGTCAAACCTCGACGCTATCTGGAGTGTCCTGCCAGACTATTGGGGGGAAGCGCCTTACCCAACGTTGACCGGGATCGGCGTGACGTGGCTGTACGGATTTCAGTTTGAGATTAAGGTGATTGCCAGGCTGGATGCGATTCTGAGTTAACTTCAGAGACGCAGAAAAGCAAAAAGCCTGCTATAAAAGCAGGCTTTTCAAATTTGGCTCCTCTGACTGGACTCGAACCAGTGACATACGGATTAACAGTCCGCCGTTCTACCGACTGAACTACAGAGGAATCGTGTGAACGAGGCGCATATTATCGACCTCGGTACGCCTTGTCAAAGGGTGAAAACACGCTTTTTGTTCGTTTGCCGACAATTTCAGCAAATCGCTGATTTTATGGCAAATTTGCGTTCAAATTGCACAATAAAAAGCGCCGCCCGCAGGCGGCGCACTGCATCAGAACAGTACGGAGTAGTTCAGACCAAACGTACGTCCGCGGCCTTTGTAGGTGTACAGGCCCGGTGCACCGTAGGTTGGGCTATACAGCCCCGGCGCGCGCTGGCCCCATGCGGTGGTGTAGTCTTTGTCCAGCAGGTTTTCCACGCTGAAGCTGACTTTCCCCACCGGCAGGGCGTAGCTGCCCAGGAAGTCGACCGTGTTATAACCATCGATCTTCTTGCCGTCGGCGTCAGACACGTCAAAGGTCTGCGTGCTCTGCACGCGCAGGGTCCAGTCGCCCGGCGCCCAGTTCACCCATGCGCTGGCTTTCGACGGGCTGGCGCTGTCGACCGTCAGCTTCTCCCATTTCCCGTTTTCACGGGTTTCAGACTTGATGGCGTTAAAGTTCGCGCCGGTGCTCCAGTCGCTGTCGGTGAAGAAATAGTCCACCTGGCCTTCAATCCCGTAGATACGACGCTTGTCGTCTTCCAGGTTGATGGTCATATCCGTCTTGTTGATGGTGATGGTTTTATCCGAGAGCGAGTAATACGCCGCGACCTGCGTGCGCAGGTTGTCGCCGGTGTAGCGCCAGCCCAGCTCGTAGGCGTTGACCTTAATGCCGTCCAGCGTTGAGTCGTTGACGTTCACGCTGTTCAGCAGGCGATAGTGGCCGTTGCTGAGCTGGTAGGTGCCGGAGCCGTAGTACTTCGCCAGGTCCGGGATTTCAAAGCCCTGGGAGAAGTTAAACCACAGCTGCTGCTGTTCGGTCAGGCGACCGAGGATCCCGGCGTTAAACAGGAAGTTGTTGTAATCGGTTTTCCCGCCCGGCACCGCGTCGGCGGAGGTGGCTTTCCCTGTGGCGATGGCCTGCTGCTGGGTGTAGCCAACAAAGTCATCCACCTTGTTTTCGGTGTACTGGTAGCGCACGCCGCCGCTCAGGGTGATGGCGTCAATGTCGTAGCTCGCCTGCAGGAACGGGGCGAGGTTGGTGATGCTGTAGCCCGGATAGCGGCCCACGTTGTAGGCATTGTCCAGCTCCATGCCGCCGCTCGCCGCCGCCTTGCTCAGGTCGAAGAACTGCTGGTTGGCGTCGAAGGTTTCGTGGTCGGCATCGACACCCCAGGTCAGCGTCAAATCGTCAACCGGCTTGCTGTTCAGCGTCAGCTTGCCGCCGTAAAAATCGGTTTTCTGCTGAGACGCGCCGATGCTGCTTACCACGCCTTTGGTCAGGGTCGGGAACGGGTAGTAGGTCAGGCTCTCGTCGCGGTAGTAAATCTGCGCGACCAGGTCCTGGCCCCAGAAATCGGTATTGGAGTACTGAAGGTTAATCAGATGGCGCTCGGTACCCGGCACGCGGTCAGAGTCGAGATTATCCTTGTTGTACGCGGTGGCATCGCCCGTTACCGCCGAGAAGTTCTTCCCGAGGTACAGCCCATGCTTGCCGTCGGATTCGCTCTTGTAGTACTGGGTAGTGAGCTGCAGCTGCTGGTGATCGTCGATGTTGAGGGTGCCTGTTCCCATCACATCAATACGGTCGGAATACTGCAGGCCGGTCTGGGTATTATCAATGATCACCTCGTCGCCGTTGCCGTCATACCAGCCGCCGTAGCGCTGATATGACACCGACAGACGGCCGGAGGCATTGTCGTTGCCGCCGCTCACGGCTGCCGATACGTTCTCATCGTGGTCGTTGTGGCTGTTAAACCCGCTTTTGGCCCCGGTCTGGAACTCAACTTCGGTCTCGGGCTGGCCCTTTTTGGTGACGATGTTCACCAGGCCGCCGGTGCTGCCGCCGCCGTACAGTGACGTGGCGCCGGAGATGACTTCGATGCGGTCAATGTTGAACGGGTCGATAGAGTCGAGCTGGCGGCTGTCGCTGCGGGACGAGTTAAGGCGCACGCCGTCCACCATCACCATCATGGAGCGGCCGCGCAGGTTCATGCCGTAGTTGGTACGCCCCTGGCTGCTGACGTCCATGCCCGGAATCAGCTGCGCCAGCACCTCTTTAATCTCTTTTCCGCCCTGGACCTGCTGCTCGATCTCAGAACGCTCAATGACCCAGGTGGTCTGCGCCATCTCGGCCACGCTGCGGTGCGCGCGGCTGGCAGAGACCACGATATTTTCTTCCTTTTGTTCTTCCGCCCACGCAGAGGTAGAAAGCATTGCAAGCAAGCAAGGATTTAAAACCCAAAGATGAGAACGTTTCATTGTTATGTTGATCCTGATTGTGTGTGTCAGTACTCAGTGGTTTTTGCTAACGATTTAAAAACCTGGCTGCTCTCCGGGCTGGTGGTGCTCCGCCAGTGGATAACGCCAGGGGTGGTGGCCAGTTCAAACGGCTCGTCGGCATGCGCGCGATTCAGAATTCGCGCCGCGCGCCAGGCCATCAGGCTGAGCTGGGGTTCGGCAATGCCGAGACGGTGCATCCCGGCATTCACGGCAAACAGGCGGTTGCTCTGCGGGCCGTCCCATTCGAGGGTGAAATCGTTGTTAATGCAGAACGCTTCGTCCGCATCCAGATGCAGGCGGTGAGACAGCGGCGCGAGGAACGCGGGCTGCACGGCGCGGTAGCCGGTGGCGAAAATCACCACGTCGCTCTCCAGCTGCTCGTGGCCGCCGTCGAGATGATGCTGAATGCTCAGGCGATGTCCGGTTTCCTGACGCGTCAGGGCCGTCACCGAGCGGGACGGCATCAGGTGCGCCCAGGGTTTTTCACGCAGCACTTCAAAACGGTGGTACATGGCGCGGTAAATCGCCAGCAGGGACTCGGTGGTGATGCCGTCGGAGGTCATCTTCTGCTCGTGCAGCATCTGACGACGGGCCTCTTCGCCGAGCGTGGAGAAGCTGTCCACGTATTCCGGCGTGAAGTATTCGTTGGCAAACGCGGCTTCATCCAGCGCGTTGTAGTTATTGCGGCGCGATACCCAGTTCAGGCTCAGCGGCTGGCCCCATTCCCCGCGGAAGATATTTAAAAACAGATCGGCGCCGCTCTGGCCGCCGCCGACAACGGTGACGCGCTTGCCGGCGAGGTCCGGCGTGCGCAGCATCATTTCGCTGGCGTGGAAGCAGGTATCGTCCTGCGCCGTGACGCAGTCAGGCAGGTTGATCTGTTTGCCAATCCCCACGCAGACGTGGCGCGCCAGGAAGCGGTCGCGCTGGGTCACCACCTCAAACAGACCGCGTTGCTCATCAAAGCTCACCTGCTGAACCTGCTGGCTGAAGGCGAGGTTGGTGAGGTTATCCGCCGCCCAGCACAGGTAATCGGCAAACTCTTCGCGGGAAACCGTGCGCTGCTCGGTGGTGAGGAAGCGGTAGAACTTTTTGCGCTGCACCAGGTAGTTCAGGAAGCTGTGGCGGTTGGTCGGCTCCACGGCGCTGACCAGATCCTTCAGGAAGCTGGTCTGCATGTGGCAGTCCGGCACCATCATGCCCGGGTGCCACGAGAAGTGCGGTTTGCGCTCAAGGAACAGCGAGCTAAAGCCGTCCAGCCCTTCTGCGAGGGCGGCGACGCTGAGGTTAAACGGGCCAATACCAATGCCGATGAAATCATAGGTTTTCATTGCGCGGACTCCCGGGAGGCCAGAAAAAGAGGGTTATCAAGGTCGGTGACGTAGTTCGGCAGCATGCGGCTGCCGCCGTCGTGTTCGGAGAAGGTCAGTTTGACCGGGTTGAGGATCACGCGAATAATCTGCGGCTTAAACAGGTCGAATTTCGCAAAGCGCTCCGCAAGCTCCGGGTGTGCGGCCATATAGCGGTGCAGCACCCCGGCGAGGATCTGATAGAAGCGGTTTTCGCTCACGCCGCTTTGCAGGGTCAGGCGCGAAATAAAGCGCAGCACCGTCACAAAGTTGCCGGTTTGCAGGTCGTGAATGATGTAGTCCGCGCTCAGGCGCACCGTCACCGCTTTTACCTGCTCCGGCAGGCTCTGCGCCTGCGGGAAATCCTCGTCCACCAGGCGCATGTCGCCCTGGAAATCCTTCAGCAGGATGCGCTGTGGAACGTAGTCCTTCATCACCAGCGTGACGTTCTGGCCGTGGGCGATCAGCGCCACGCCGTAGCGGCAGAGCAGGTGGTAGAACGGGATCACCGTTGCCTCGAACAGCTTTTCCAGCCACGCTTCGGCGGTTAACCCCGAGCGCACGATCCACGCGTCGATCAGCGGGCGCCCCGCGTTGTCGATTTCCATCAGCGCCGCCATCAGCACCGCCTGCTCGCCATCCTGAAGATAGCAGGACGGGTTCTCGCGCCAGATCACCCCCAGCATCTCCTGATAGCGGTAGGGCGCTTTCGGCAGCGCCGCGTAACCCGGATGCGAGAGATACCCGGCGGCGGGTTCGCCCAGCACCTGCGCGCCGGAGCGGGCAAGCGTGGCGTCGGCGGCAAACTGCTGCTGCAGCCAGCGCGAAGCCAGCGGACCAGCGGCAATGTACTTGCCCGGAATACCGCGATAGCAGGAGGTGTTATAGATGGTCAGCGGCAGCTTGATGTCATACGACGCGCGACGGCTGGCGTTGGTGAGCGTGCGCAGGGACTGCTGGGCCAGATACTCATCGCCAAACTCGCCCAGCTCAACCATTTCACCGCGGGCCAGCTGAGCCAGGAAATGAACGGCAATTTTTTGCTGCCACTGCCACGGGTGCAGCGGCACGGGCAGCCAGCCGTCGTCGAGACCCAGCGCCTGCAAGCGGGCGTTAAACCGGGTGCGCTCGGCATCGTCCATGGTGCTGGCCAGCAGAGCGTGAATGTCGCAATCGGCGTCGCTGCTCCAGACCAGATGTTCACGCTGGACGGCGATCCAGTGCAGGCGAAAGCGCCCGCGGTATTCCGGGGCGTACTGGCGCAGCGCGTCCAGACCCCAGCCGCGGCGTCCTTTGTTAAATATAAACTTCGGGTGGCCGCTCATCAGACACTGTAATTCATCCGGGTCAAGGTGGATCAGCGCGTCCGCGTCCAGCGCTTCACGCGCCTGCAGCAGCTGCATGTCCCCGCGCAGCGTGGCGTAGAGGTCTTCCATGTGCTCTGCCGTTTGCGCGTCGCTCATCTCCAGCACGGTTGCCAGCTGCAGCAGCGCGCTTTCCGCTTCCACGTCGGCGCCGCTGGCGGTGGTCAGCGTGTCCGGATCGATATGCAGCCAGCCCCAGATCCCGCGCGTGGCGCGAAACTGCCAGGACTCCGTGCCCATAGCGATGCGCCAGCCGTCCGCCGACACAGGCTCGGCGCGCAGGGTGCGTTCGTATTCCAGCTCGGCGAGGATCTTCGCCACCATCTCGCGGTTCACTTTCTGCCAGAGCGCGTTCACAGTTCCACCTCGCTGAAGAAGCGGTGACGCTCGCTCATGATGAGGCGCGAGCGCTTGTGCGGGAAGTCGAACTCTTTGATTGTGTCGAAACCGGCGGAGGCCAGATGGCGGAACAGGCGCTGGTTGTCGAAGCGCGGCTCGGCCACGATGCGCGCGGTGCGCGGCTCATCGAGATACAGATAATGGCTCAGGCCGCGCAGCCAGCTGCGGATGTACTGCGCCCCGCGCCAGCTCTCTTCGCCCACCAGCATGTGCAGCCCACGGTCAAACGGCTGCCAGCGGTAGTGGCGGCCAATACGGTCTTCTGCCGCCCAGTAAAGTTCAAAATAGCCAAACGGCTGGTCGTCGAAGCAGCCGATAACCGGGTAGCAGTAGGTCGAGTCAAGCTGGCGGCGCAGGTAGTTTTCCTGCTCGGCCTGCGGGCCCGCCATCTCCCAGAAGGCGTTCACGCGCGGGTTATTCATCCATTGGGTGAAACGCTCGCCGTCCAGCGCCACGTCCGCCACGCGGAAGCTCAGAGTGCGCTTGATTTGCGGATCGTAACGGCGATAAACCTCGCCCTGCGGGCGGCGAGGACGCAGCGGGAAGTACAGCTGGCGGCTCTCATCAAACTGCATGCCGCCGCTGGCCTGCGGGCGTTCGCCTTTCAGCCACAGCGGCAGCTGCCAGAAGGTTTCACGCGCCAGATAATCCCCGTGGGCCTGGCTAAACAGCGCCTGCGCCTGGGGTTCATCCTGCCAGTCCGCCCACGGCAGGGTAATGCCGGACAGGGCGGGCGCGGCAACAAACAGCTGGTCGAGGGCTTCCACCAGCCAGCCGTCCGGAAGCCCGTTCAGACGCTCCAGCACCGCGCTGCCGTCAAGACCCAGCGTCAGCGGCAGGTTTTGTTCCGTTGCGGTGCAGCGAAAGCCGTAGCCGGAATGGACGATATTCGCGATGGCCATCACGCCTTCTCCTTGTAAAAGGGGTTGCTAAAGTCGAAATAGATCACCGCCGGATCGACGATAGTGTTTTCGTTGCGATCGTGCAGGTAGCAGAAGAAGTTGCCTTTGCAGTTCCAGGTCGGGCTGTCGAGCACGTAGTCGAGGCAGCGGGTCTGCTTCGCCGTCGTGCGCAGTTCGGCCAGCGCGTCACGCACGCGCGCCATCAGGCTCTCTTCGTTGTCGAAACCGGCGGCGGCGAGGGCGGCGGTAACCGCAAGGGTGGAGTTCAGCAGCAGGTAATAAGGGAAGTAGCGCAGCAGCTGGCTTTCACCGAAGCGGTTTTCCACGTCAGTTTCGCCCGCGTCTTTCAGCCACGCGTCGGCCCCTTCGGTCCAGGCGCTGCCCTGGCAGTCGCGGTAAATCAGCCCGACGGGGAAGTCCTGCTGCATCTCAACGAGGATATTTTGCTGGTGCGCCAGCAGCACCAGACCGTAGTCTGCCTCGGCGCTGAACAGCGGAAGCAACACGCGGTCGCAGTAGGCGTCCAGCCAGCAGCGGGCGGCCTGGGCGAGCGGTAAATCCAGACGCTGGCTAAGACGGCGCACCGCTGCGGCCAGCAGGCTGTCGCCGCCGTCCGGGGCGGCCTGGGTCAGGCTCACCAGCACGTTGGTCTGGGTGTCCGGCGTGTCAAACAGCAGGTTTACGCGCAGGGCCATCAGGCTCTCTTCCTGAATGACGCCGCTTTCATCACGCAGCCCTGCCCAACCGTCTTCCTGCATCACGCGCATGGTCGGGTAGCGTGCCTGTAAATCCTGCCAGCGTGCCGTTTTCGCCAACCGCGCCAGGCGCATGCCGCGCTTAACCTCTTTGACCGACAGCGTGCGCACGGAGTTGGTCAGGCGCACGCTGAGGGAGAATTTAATCATGTCGCTGTTGGTTTCGCTGTACAGCGAGCGTGAGGAGCTGGTGGGCAGCCACTGCGCACCGGCTTCGCCCAGATCCTGCAGCGCGCCGTTTGCCACCAGCCGCTGGCACCAGTCCTGACCCAGCAGGTGTTCTGCCTGCCACGGATGCATCGGCAGCAGCCAGCGGGTGTCGGTGAAGCGGCCGAGCAGATCGGGCGCGCTCTGGGCGGCGAAGCGCAGCAGGCGCTCGCGCAGGGAGACGTTCAGGCTGTCGCCGGCAACGAGCGTGCTCTCAACGGCAAACCAGCGCAGCGGGAAGCGGGAGCCGAAATCCGGCAGATACCGGCGCGCCTCGGTTTCGTTGAACGGCTCGTGGGATTTTGGCGCAGGGTGGAACGCGTGGCCCACCAGCAGCGCCTGTTCCGCTTCGGCAAACGTCAGCGGCTTATCGCGCAGCGTGGTCCAGTTGTGGCGCAGATCAATCGCCTGCCAGGTATGGGTATGGCTTTCCAGCGCGCGCTGTTTAAAACGCGTCAGCGTATCGGCATCAAGTGAGCCTTTTACCGAGGGTTTTTCAAGAATTAAATCAACCAGTTGAGTGAAAGTGACGGCGTCACCGCTGTCGCTATCGCTCTGAATAAGCGTTGCCGGGAAACGGTATTGATGGTGCTGGGTTGGGGAGAAATAGCGTACCGGAACCCGAAGGGCCTGGGCGGGAGAGAGGGGAATATGAATGTGCGCTAACTCATCCGCTGCGGCTGCGGGGAGATAGCGCCAGTCCTTCGTTTCGCGTAACAGGGCGTTTAAAAAACACTGGGCTGCAACGTCTGTACCGGCAGAGCGGGGCAGAGCACGCATAGATGTACCTCATTCCATGACTGATAATAATTCTCGTTATGATATTCATTCTGTTTACAGTGGCAACTATTTTTGCAATATTTGTTTTCATTAACTTCATAATTTCCACACATTTATTGACACTATGTTCACATTCTCATGCGCGCTGATTCTGAAACGTTGACCGAAAACATCACCTCCAAAGCCAACTGGCCCCTGGCGCTGTGCGCGGGCCTGCTGGGCATCGGGCAAAACGGTTTGCTGGTCATGCTTCCGCAGCTGGTGACCCTGACCGGACTTTCACTCTCGGTCTGGGCCGGGCTGTTAATGTTCGGGTCCATGCTTTTTTTACCCGCTTCCCCCTGGTGGGGACGGCAGAGCGAGCGCCACGGTTGTAAGGTCGTGATGGTGGCCTCGCTCAGCGGCTATCTCGCCAGCTTTGGCGTCATGGCGCTGGTGGTCTGGGCGATGGCGGCCGGGATGCTGGAAGGCACCTGGGGGCTGGCGGGGCTGATCCTCTCGCGTCTGCTGTATGGCCTGACGGTGTCGGGCATGGTGCCTGCCGCGCAGACGTGGGCCATTCAGCGTGCGGGCCTGGATAAACGCATGGCGGCGCTGGCCACCATCAGCTCCGGCCTCAGCTGCGGACGCCTGCTGGGACCACCGCTGGCGGCGCTGATGCTCAGCGTTAACCCGGTGGCGCCGCTCTGGCTGATGGCGATTGCGCCGTTAATCGCCCTGCTGCTGGTGCTGCGCGAGGCGGCGGATCCGCCGCTGCCGCCGGTGGCGCACCAGGCGACCCGTCTGCAGATCTCCATGCTGCCGTTCCTGCTGCTGGCGATGCTGCTGGCGGCGCTGGTGAGCCTGATGCAGCTTGGTCTGTCACCGCACCTCAGCCCCTTGCTGGACGGCAACGCCCGGGATATCAGCCATCATGTTGCGCTCCTGCTGAGCCTGGCCGCGCTGGCCACGCTCGCGGCGCAGTTCCTGGTGGTGCGCCCGCAGCATTTCAGCCCGCTGACCCTGCTTTGCATGGCGGCGGTGCTGATGGTGGCAGGACTGGCGCTAATGTGTATCGCCGGGCTGGCGCTGTTCTACGTGGGGATTGCTGTGACATCGCTCGGCGCGGCAATGGCAACGCCGGGCTATCAGCTGCTGCTGAACGATCGGCTCACCACGGGGAAGGGGGCGGGCGCTATCGCGACCAGCCACACGCTGGGCTACGGCATCAGCGCGCTGCTGGTGCCCGTCGTTACGCGCTTTTTCGGCGAAGAGTATTTAACGATGGCGGCCTTTGGCGTGGCGGGGCTGTTTTTAGCGCTGAGCATCGGGGTACGGCTAACCGAGCGTACCCCTGTCGAAAAAACTTAATGGACGTGGTGGGATGAAGAGCCGCCAGCGCCCTCATTTTGCCGCAAACGCTGAAGCGGGTCCTGCTGATAAAACTGGCTGAAGCGCTGCCACAGCGCCGGGAAACGGGGCGCGAAGAGTTCGGGGGCGCTGAAGAAGTACTCTGAAAGCACCGCAAAGCACTCGGCAGGATCAGTTGCCGCATAGGCATCAATGCTGGCCGCGCTTTCGCCCACCAGGTCTATCTCATCCTGGATGTTATCCATCGCCGCGTGCAGGTCGTGCTCCCATCCTGCGACTTCACGAAGCGGGATAAAAGGCACGCCGCTGGCGCGATCGCCGTTGCGGGTATCGAGCTTATGCGCCACCTCGTGAATAATCAGATTAAAGCCTGAGGCGTCGAACGAGTCCTGAATGTCGAGCCAATTGAGGATAATGGGCCCTTGCTGCCAGCTTTGTCCGGACTGCACCACCCGCTGGTTGTGTACCAGCCCGATATCATCCTCCCACTCGTCATCAACGACGAACGGCGCAGGGTAGATCAGCACTTCGTGGAAACCGTCCAGCCACTCAATGCCGAGCTCCAGCACCGGCAGGCAGAAAAGCAGGGCGATGCGGGCGTTTTTCAGCGGATCCAGCTCGAACCCCTGCAGCGGCACCAGGCGTTTTTGCTGCAAAAAACGATCCGCCATCTGAACCAGCTTCGATTGTTCATCCGGCTTAAGATTCGCCAGAACAGGGATCGCCAGCGCGTCATCCCACGGCAGCGCCATATCCCGGCCAGCCTCATTCGTTTTCCAGGGCCACTTAATCATCGCTTTGCTCGCAAACTCGTCACTTGAACAAAAATGGGAAAGTCAGGTTCAGTTAAGATGCCAGAAAATTGCGCACTGCTACACTTCCGGCCTGAATAAACTATCATTTCGTACGTAGCGGTGGGTAGCGCTTTGCGGGCATCACCTTCATTTTGTGACCTCTGTCGTAGCCTTCATTCGCAGGCTAAGTGGATAAATCAGCGCGGTATTTAACAGATGAGCGATTTCAAAGGTAACAAGCAGGCGCTGCCCTGTCGAGTATGCGTGCACTGCCAGCGGCCCATGACGTGGCGCAAAAAATGGGCGAAATGCTGGGACGAGGTCAAATACTGTTCTGAGCGTTGCCGCAGGAGCCACCGTTGACTGAACTGCGCCTGATCCTGGGCGATCAGCTTAATCCCCACCACAGCTGGTTTGATACCTGCAACCCAAACGTCATTTACGTGATGCTGGAGCTGCGGGCGGAAACCGCGTATGTGCTGCATCATGCCCAGAAAGTTATCGCCATCTTCGCGGCTATGCGCGCGTTTGCCTCGGCGTTAAAGGAGAAGGGGCATCGGGTGAGATATGTCCGCCTCTCTGATGATTCAAACCGCGGCGCGCTGGAAGAGAATCTCAACGCGCTTGTTACGCATTACCGGGCCGCAAGGGTGTTGTGGCAGGAGCCCGACGAATGGCGTCTTGATGCGCAGCTTCAGGCGTGGGCGAAAACAGCGTCCGTCGAAACGGCCTGCGTCAGCAGCGAGCATTTTTTCACCCCCCGCAACGCGGTGAGCGCGTTTTTTGCGTCACGTAAAAGCTGGCGAATGGAATACTTTTATCGGGAAATGCGCCGTCGGCACGGGATTCTCTTGACGTCTGAAGGCGAGCCGGAAGGGGGGAAATGGAATTATGATGCTGAAAACCGCAGGCGCTGGTCGGGCGAACCGCCCGCGCCGGGTGACGCGCGACCCCGCCACGATCGTTCCGCCTTGTGGGCAGAGATCCAGCGCTGCGGCGTAAAGACCTTCGGCGAACCGCAGGCCGACAATTTTCGCTGGCCGCTCAACCGTTCGGAAGCCAAAGACAGTCTGGACGCGTTTATTTCTCACGTGCTCCCGCAGTTTGGAAACTGGCAGGATGCGATGCACGCGAAGGAACCTTTTCTTTTTCATTCGTTAATTTCTTTTGCGCTGAATACCAAAATGCTTAATCCCCGGGAAGTGGTGGCCGCCGCCCAGCAGGCATGGCGTTCGGGCCAGGCGCCGCTGCCTGCCGTTGAAGGGTTTATCCGACAAATTCTCGGCTGGCGGGAGTACGTGCGCGGGATCTACTGGTCGCAGATGCCGGGCTATCGCGAGCTGAATGCTCTGGACCAGCACGCCCCGCTGCCGGACTGGTTCTGGACGGGCAAAACGCAAATGCGCTGCCTGGCGCATGCCGTTGAGCAATCGCTCACCGAGGCTTACGCCCACCATATCCAGCGCCTGATGGTGATCGGGAACTTTAGTCTGCTCAGCGGCCTGTCGCCCCAGGCGGTTCATGAGTGGTATCTGGGGGTCTATATTGATGCGTTTGAATGGGTGGAGCTGCCCAATACTCTCGGCATGAGCCAGTTTGGCGATGGTGGGTTACTGGCGAGTAAGCCCTATGTCTCAAGCGCATCCTACATTCATAAGATGAGTAACTACTGTCAGGGGTGTCGGTACCAGCATAACCAGCGCACCGGAGAGCTGGCGTGCCCGTTCAATGCCCTCTACTGGGATTTCTTTGCGCGCAACCGGGCGCGCCTCGGTAACAATCCCCGCCTGGGCATTGTCTTTAAACAGCTTGCGGATATGAAGGAAGAGGAACGGCAGGCGATTGCTGACCAGGCCGGGCGCATTCGCCTCAATCTCAACGACCTCTGACCTATTTCAACACCGCGCCGGTTGCGGAAGGTCAATAAGACGCTATTATTTTTGACTTTGTTGCTTTCCCTGACAGGACATCCAGACGCTATGCCCGTGAATTTCGACCTTAACGATCTCTATGCCTTCAGGGCGCTAGTGGAATACGGTAACTTCCGTGTCGCCGCTGAATCTATCTGCATATCCCAGTCGGCGCTGAGCCGCAGGATCGAAAAGCTGGAAGCCGCGCTGGGAACCCGGCTGTTTGACCGAACCACCCGCCGCGTCGCCCTGACGCTATACGGGCAAAACTTTGCTGAACGCTCAGCGCAGCTGCTCGACAACGTGGAATCAATGCTGGCGGATGTCGATAAGGCCAGTGAAGAGCGGACGGGGCTGATTACGGTCGCCGCAGTACCTTCCGCCGCCTGTTACTTTATGCCTGACGTGATCCGTCGCTTTCAGTCTCGCTTTCCGCGCGTTCGCATTAAGCTCATCGACAGCAGCGCGGGGAATGTGATTGACGCCGTGGCCCGAAGCCAGGCGGATTTTGGCATCTGCTTCGCGGGAAACTTGCCGTCTGAAATTGAATTTTTCCCGCTGGTGGAGGATGTCTACGTTGCGGCGTGCAGAAAGGATCATCCGCTGGCGCAGAAGAGCCACCTGACGTGGCAGGCGTTTTACCAGCAGGACTATATCTCCCTCGATAAAACGTCGGGGAACCGCAACCTGCTGGATCGGATGCTGGGGGATATCATTCCCGAGCGCCCCAGCGTCTGCGAAACGCGCCACGTCACCACGATGCTCGGTATGGTAGAGGCGGGGATCGGCATTGCCGCCGTTCCCGCCATGTCGATGCCGACGTCAGAGCACACGCCGCTGACGCATCTGCCGCTGGTAGCGCCGGAGGTGAAGCGCGCCGTGGGGCTAATCCGGCGCCGGGGGCGCATCCAGTCCTATATTGCGGCTGAACTGGAAAAAGAGATCACCGAGCGGTATCGCCGGACGTAACGGGGATCATCCCCGTCTCGCGGATGACCGCCCCTGAGGGCGGTGAGGCGAGATAGCTCAGCAGCGCCTTCCCCTCCGCGGGATGCTCTGCGTGACGGGTGACCGCCCCGGCGAAGCGCGTGATGTACTGCAGATTATCCGGGATTTTACCGATAAAGGTGACGCCCGGTACCGGCAGCAGCTCGCTCACCTGCTGGAAGCCCACGGCGTATTTCCCTTTTGCCACCTCCGAAGCAACCGGAATGCGTTCGACCATTGTTGCTTTAGCCGCCGCCTCCTTTTCAATCCCAAGTTTCTTGAACAACGTCTGGCTGACATACCTGCCGCTGGCGCTGTCTGAGTAAGCGATGGAGCTGGCCTGCAATAGCGCGTTACGCAGCGTCGCCTCGCTGCTGATATCAGGGACATCCGCCCCTTTTTTCACCACCATACCGACGGGGGAGTCCGCAAGTTCCGTTCGCGAGCCCGGCCGGGTCTGGCTGGTTTTTTCGAGCTTCGCCAGCGCATCGCCCACCATAATCACCACGTCGGCTTTCTCGCCGCGCGCGAGCCGGTTTGGGATCGCCTGCGGCGTCGCGCCCATTGACGGACCGGGAATAATCACAATGGTATCGCCGGTCTGGCGCTCGTATTCCGGTGCCAGCTTTTCAAGGGCGGCTTTGAAACCGCCTGAAATCATCACTTTCACCTCCTGAGCGCAGGCATTGGCGCTCAGGAACGTCAGCATCAGCGCGGTGGCGGTATAACGAGAAGTGCGAGTCATGCGGCCCCCTGTGACTTAACGGTGTTTTGCACCGATACCGCGCGACGACGGTAGAGGTAGAGGGTTGCCAGCAGGGCACACACCGCGGCGAAGCTCATCCAGTAGCCCGGCGAGGCTTTGTCACCGGTGTATTCAATCAGCGCGGTGGACATCACCGGGGTAAAGCCGCCGAAGACCGCCGTTGCCAGGCTGTAGGCCAGAGAGAACCCTGCCACGCGGACTTCAGCCGGCATAATTTCCGTCAGCGCCGGGATCATCGCCCCGTTATACAGCCCGTACAGGAAGGAGAGCCACAGCAGGACGCTCAGCATCATGGAGAAGCTCGGCGCGTCAGCCAGCAGCGTCAGGGCCGGGTAGCTGGTGGCCAGCGCCAGCAGGGTCATGGCAATCAGCACCGGTTTACGCCCGAAGCGGTCCGACAGCGCGCCGCCCACCGGCAGCCAGATAAAGTTCGAGATCGCCACCAGCAGCGTGACCAGCAGGCTGTCCGAGGCGCTCAGCATCAGCACTTTTTTGCCGAAGGTTGGCGCGTAGACGGTGATCAGGTAGAACGCGGTGGTGGTCATCGCCACCATCAGCATGCCCGCGACCACCACCTGCCAGTTGCCAAGCAGCGTTTTAAAGACCTGACGCATCTCCAGATGGTGGCGGCGCGCGCTGAACTCTTCCGTCTCCTCCAGCTTGCGGCGCAGGAAAAAGATAAACGGCACGATTAAACAGCCGAACAGGAACGGGATGCGCCAGCCCCATTCACGAATGGCGCTCTCTTCCATCAGGGCGTTCAGGGCAAAGCCCATCGCCGCGGCGACCATAATGGCAACCTGCTGGCTGCCGGACTGCCAGCTGGTATAGAACCCTTTGCGGCCCGGCGTGGCGATTTCAGCGAGATAGACCGAGACGCCTCCAAGCTCCGCACCGGCGGAAAAGCCCTGCAGCAGACGGCCCGTCAGTACCAGCAGCGGTGCCCAAAGCCCGATGCTTTGATAGGACGGGATCAGCACGATCAGGAAGGTGCCTGCCGCCATGATGGAAAGCGTTACGATCAGCCCTTTACGGCGACCAACCTTGTCAATATAAGCTCCCAGCACGATGGCCCCGACTGGGCGCATCAAAAAGCCCGCGCCGAAGACGGCGAAGGTCATCATCAGCGACGCAAATTCACTGCTCGCCGGGAAGAACGTGTGGGCGATATAGGTGGCGTAGAAGCCGAAAAGAAAGAAATCGAATTGCTCAAGAAAGTTGCCGGACGTCACGCGAAGTATTGCGCCCGCCTTAGAGCGTACGGTTGCAGGTGAGGTTGAGGAAAACATGGTTATCTCCAGTTTATTGTTGACGTTTTACGCGTCTGTTTCTGAAAACTGGATCAGGATGGCGAAATAGATAAGCGCAATTAACGCATTGATTGATGCGCGTTACGCATCAATAGTGAGGCGGTAATGATGAGCACTATAAGCAACAATAACTTAACAAAATATTGGCTTTTTATTCACCAATGTCATCTAAGTCTCTGATATTGCGATTTTGTGATGTGGCGCAGAGAGAGGTTCCTGAGAAAGGGCCGGGCAAGCGCTTCGTTACCCGGCGGGTGCAATTTAGCGTAGCGCCCTGGCAATCGCGCTAAACATCAGAGAGGCTTCCAGCGGCTGGGCGCTGAAGGATGGTTCCGCCTGCGGCCAGGTAGACCACTGGACGATGACCAGATTTTCCTTCGGGTTCACCATAATCATCTGCCCGAAAATGCCCAGCGCCCAGAGCGAACCTTTCAGCGAATCCTGTGACGTCGGCTCTACGCCCGTGGCGTTGGCGGGCACTTCGTTGTTCCACCACTGATAGCCGTACAGCCCCTCGGGATGGGCTTCTGAGACCGAGCCTTTGGCCTTCGTCCAGTCTGACGACTGCCGGATCCAGTTTTCAGGCAGGATGGTCTTACCGTTCGGCAGCGTACCGTTGTTCAGGATAAATTGCCCGAAGCGACCCCAGTCCTCCAGCGTGGCGTTAAAGCCGTGCGCGCCGACGTCGTGCTGCCCTTTGCTGTAGGCATGCCACACGCCGTCGCTTGCCATGCCGTAAGGCTGCCAGATGCTTTTCTCAAGATAGGCGGCGAGCGTCATGCCGGTGGCACGCTCCAGCACGTCACCCAGCAGCCAGGCGCCGCCGGAGGAGTAAGACCAGCTCTCTCCGGCCGGGTGAACCCTGCGTAATCCCTTCACCAGCTTGCGCACGCAGTCGTAGGTACCCGGCTTCGCCTCGCACTCGGTGAGCTGCGCGAAGTCGGAGATCGGGTTGGTGTAATCCTCGTTCCACGCCACGCCGGAGGTATGGGTGATAAGCTGTTTGAGCGTCACGCCGTCCCACGCGGTGCCTTTCAGGTCGGGTTCATACCGCGTGACCAGGTCGTCGAGCGAGTGAATTTTTCCCTCTTTGAGGGCCACGCCCACCAGCGCCGATACCACCGATTTCCCAACCGAGCGCGAGGTCCAGAGCGTGGAGTCGGTATTGCCCTGGGCGAGATATTTCCAGGCGATTTTGCCGTCCTTCAGCACCAGCATGCCGCTAACGTTCTGGCGTTTAAGGTACTCCTTAAGGCCGTAGCGCCTGCCGTTGACCTGATACCAGGCGTCAGTGAGCGGCTTATCCGATATTTCCAGCGCCACGGCGTTACCGTGGCGGAAAACATCCCCGTCGTAGTTGCGGTAGTCATTGCGAAAGCCCACCACGCGGTCGGCCTGACTCCAGGTGAGCATCTTATGGGTGTCCGGCAGCGCGGCGTCAAAGGGGGCAGGGCAGGCGCTAAGGTCGGTGCCTTTGCAGGCGGCCATTGCCGCAGGGGACAACAGGCTGCTGAAGACAAGGCCCGCCAGCAGGGCATGGTTTACTTTTCTGTTTTTCATATCCGTCTCTTTCAGGTTAAGAACGGCTTCAGTTTAAAAACCCCGGGGCTATAATAAAAAACGCGTAGTGGGGGAAAATCCCCCTGTAAAACAGAGGGAGCGTAGCGTGGCGGGACTGATTTACTCTTTTGCACAGCTCGAGGCATTTACCGCCGTGGCCGAGAACGGGGGCCTGAGTAAAGCCGCGGTGGCGCTGAAGAAGGACCGCACGACGCTACGCGATCTGGTTGATTTTCTTGAGGATGGCTTGGGCTACGCGCTGTTTATTCGCGACGGCCGCACCCTACGGCTCACGCCGGAAGGCGAGCAGCTTCAGCGCCAGGCGCACCTGCTGATGCGGCAGGTTAAAGCCTTTGAGGCGTTTGCCAGAGAGGTGCCGCACGGTGCCACGCAGGACCTGACGCTGGCCTACGATCCTTTTACGCCCAGAGCCTTTCTGCACGGGGTGATTGCTGAAATGGTGGCGCGAAAAGTCCGGCTGAGCCTTATCTGCACCTCTCGGGATGAATCGGAACGGCTGCTGGCGAACAACGACGCGGACCTGGCCATCTGCCAGGCGCGCAACCGCAGCGTGGGCAATGACATGGAGTGGCGCGCCCTCGGCGCCATTGATATGGATTTTTATGCCGCCAGCGGGCTGTTTGCTGACAGTGCTTCCCCTCTGTCGCTGCTCGATCTCTCCCTGGTGCCCCAGGTCGTCATGCACCCCGCCTCGGACGAGCCGGTGGCGCGCCGCCTGCAGATCTCCGGGCATACCCTCTTTACCAACGAACCTGAGATGCTGCGCGGTCTGCTGGAACGCGGCTGCGGCTGGGGATTCTTACCAACGCATTTTCATGCCGGTCAGTGGCAAAATGTAAAAAGGCTGCACACTGAAGTGGGCAGCCAGGGAATTGGTCAGACGATGGTCACCATCTGGAAGCCGGGGAGCGACAAGCGCAGCACGATCGCTGAAACGCTGTCGCTCTTGCCGGACGTATGGAAGCACTCAGCGCTGTGAACAGCCTTTGCACTGCTGGTTCTGGATCTGCTGGAAGAAATCGTTGCCTTTATCATCCACCAGAATAAACGCCGGGAAGTTTTCGACTTCGATTTTCCAGATGGCTTCCATTCCCAGCTCAGGATAGGCCACGCACTCCAGGCTCTTAATGCTGTTTTGCGCCAGCACCGCCGCCGGGCCGCCGATGCTGCCCAGGTAGAAGCCGCCGTGCTTATGGCAGGCGTCGGTCACCTGCTGGCTGCGGTTGCCTTTCGCCAGCATGATCATGCTCGCGCCGTGGGATTGCAGCAGGTCCACATAGGAGTCCATACGCCCCGCGGTGGTCGGGCCGAGTGAGCCAGACGCATAGCCCTCCGGGGTTTTGGCCGGACCCGCGTAGTAGATCGGGTGATCTTTGACGTACTGCGGCAACGCTTCGCCGTTATCCAGCAGCTCTTTTAGCTTCGCATGGGCGATGTCGCGCGCCACGATAATGGTGCCGTTCAGCGAAAGGCGGGTAGAGACCGGGTGCGCGGAAAGCTGCGCCAGGATCTCGTTCATCGGCTTGTTCAGGTTGATGCTTACCACGTCGCCTTCGCCCTGCTGGCGCAGTGATTCAGGAATATACTGGCCCGGGTTGTGCTCCAGCTTCTCAATCCAGATCCCGTCGCGGTTGATCTTCGCCTTGATGTTGCGGTCAGCGGAGCAGGAGACCCCCATGCCGATTGGGCAGGAGGCGCCGTGGCGCGGCAGGCGGATCACGCGGATGTCGTGGGCGAAGTATTTTCCGCCAAACTGCGCGCCGAGGCCGAGGTTCTGCGCTTCCTGGAGCAGCTCCTGTTCCAGCTGAACGTCGCGGAACGCCTGGCCGTGCTCGTTGCCTTCGGTTGGCAGCGCGTCGTAGTAGCGGGTGGAGGCCAGCTTCACGGTTTTCAGCGTGGCTTCCGCTGAGGTCCCGCCAATCACAAACGCGATATGGTACGGCGGGCAGGCCGCGGTACCCAGGGCGCGCATCTTCTCAACCAGGTAGTTTTTCAGCTTCGCCGGGGTGATTAGCGCTTTGGTTTCCTGATAGAGGTAGGTTTTGTTAGCAGAGCCGCCGCCTTTTGCCATGCACAGGAATTTGTATTCGTCCCCGTCCACGCTGTAGAGATCGATCTGCGCGGGCAGGTTGGTGCCGGTATTCACCTCTTTATACATGTCCAGCGCCGCATTCTGCGAGTAGCGCAGGTTATCTTCAATGTAGGTGTTATACACGCCCTGGCTCAGGGCCGCTTCGTCACCGCCGCCGGTCCAGACGCGCTGGCCTTTTTTGCCCATGATGATCGCCGTGCCGGTATCCTGGCAGGTTGGCAGCACGCCTTTTGCGGCAATTTCAGAGTTACGCAGAAACTGCAGGGCAACGTACTTATCGTTCTGGCTGGCTTCCGGGTCATTCAGGATCGCGGCAACCTGCTTCTGATGGGAAGGACGCAGCATAAACGCGGCGTCGTGGAAGGCCTGCTGCGCCAGCAGGGTCAGCGCTTCCGGCTCCACTTTCAGCACTTCCTGGCCGTCGAATTCGGCTACGGAGACGTGCTCTTTGGTCAGCAGGTAGTATTCGGTGTCGTCATGGGAAAGAGGGAAGGGGTTCTGATAAAAAAACGGTTTATTCGACATAGTATTGCTCCACAAAAATAAAACCGCCGGAGGAAACGTCCGGCGGTCAGGAATCAGAACATCATGGACATCCACGGATAGCCAATCAGCAGCAGGGCCGCCAGGAAGATGGCACCGAAGATGGTGCCGAGGCGCCAGTAGTCTTTGGTTGGCAGGTAGCCGCTACCGTAGTAAATCGGGCTTGGGCCAGTACCGTACGGGGTGATAATCCCCATCACGCCCAGGGAGGTCACCATCAGCAGGACGAACACTTCCATATTCATGCCCGGAATGGTGGAGGCGATGGTCAGCATCGCTGGCAGCAGCGCGGTAGTGTGCGCGGTGGTGCTGGCAAACAGATAGTGCAGCAGGTAGAACGCCAGCAGCAGGACGATGGTCGCGACGCCCGGAGAGATACCGCTCATCAGCAGGCCGCCTTCTTTACCCAGCCAGCTGATAAAGCCGGTAGAGGAGAGGCCGTCCGCCAGCGCCACCAGGGTGGCAAACCAGACGAAGGTATTCCACGCGGCTTTGTTGCCGGTAATATCGTTCCACTCCAGCACGCCGGTCCACAGCATCAGCCCGACGATGAGCAGGGCCGCCATTGCAGGCTCAATCCACGCGGCGGCGAAAATCCACATCAGCAGCGCGCAGCAGACGAAAACCAGCAGCAGAATTTCATTGCGGGACAGCTTGCCGAGTTTTTCCAGCTCACGGGTTGCCCACAGCGGCACTTCATTGTTCACCTTCACTTCTGGCGGGTAGAACCAGTAGGCCAGCAGCGGCATGGTCAGAATCAGCAGGATACCCAGCGGCAGGAAGGCGAGGAACCAGGTGCCCCAGGAGATATCAATCCCTACGGTGCTTTTCACCAGCGCCAGCGCCAGCAGGTTCGGCGCAAGGGCGGAGAGGAACATTGAGCTGGTGATACAGGCCGCGGTGATTGCCACCCACATCAGGTATGAACCAATTTTGCGCGCGCTTGGGTCGTTGGGTTTTGAACCGTACAGCGGCGGCAGGTTAGCGATGATCGGGTAGATGGTCCCACCGCTGCGCGCGGTATTGGACGGAGTGAACGGTGCCAGCAGCAGGTCTGCAAACGTAATGGCGTAACCTAGCGTCAGGCTGCGACGGCCGAGGTACTTCACCAGAATCAGCGCCAGACGGCGGCCGAAGCGGGTTTTGTCATAGCCTGCGGCGAACATAAAGGCACCGAAGATCAGCCAGACGGTGGAGTTACCAAACCCGCTCACCGCCCATTTAAAGGAGGCGCCCGCCAGCTTGAATTTCGGGTCAGCCAGCTGATCGGGGCTGAACAGCACCCACTGGCTGCACAGGGCAATGGCGACCACGCCGGTCAGGCCGATCACCGCGCCAGGCAGCGGTTCGAAGATCAAACCAACGATCACGCCGACAAAGATAGCGAAGTAGTGCCACGCGTAAGGCGGCAAGCCTTCAGGAACGGGAACAAACAGCAGCAGTACGGCGACGATGACGGGTAACGCCATCATCAGCAGTCGTTTTGCGTTTCCATTTGATGCCTGGTTCGCCACGGGGGGCGTTACAGCAGTTTTTGTATTCATAGTTTCACGTCTTAAGTTGTCAAAAATTCGGTCGCACTGAAAAACAAAATTGCTTTCTTAAGTTTCTTTGCTTTTTTTAGTTATTAAAGGTGCTTTCTTGTATTTTCAGTAATAGCGATTTAACGCTTTTTTTCCTGCGTTAAATTAAAAAATGATGATGTTTTTATATTGCGCTTTTGAATGCCATAACTATTGATCGAGATCAAAAAAACAGAATTGCAGCGTTATTTTTATGCTTTTATTAATAACCACTCTGGCGTATGTGGTTATTATCTTTTTTGCGGGTTTATTTTATCATTTTTGTAACAGGCTAAATTTTAATTTCAATCTATCTTATTGATTCATTTTGAACTTTTTGATTTTTGGTGAAATGGTTTTACCATTCTTTATTTAACGAATTTTAAAATATTGTAAATGCCTGAATGACAATCGCTAACACCAATGTATTATTAGTGTTATTGCAGGGATTAAATAGTTTTTTAACTAACGTAATAGCTTTAGAAACTAAAAAAATCATTATATTAATATCATGACATCGGCAAATAACGACGAAATAAAAAACCAATCCGATAACGAATTCTCAATTTTTAAAAGTTTGGAGTTTCTATTATGAGCACTAACGAACGCATTCTTAGCCCCTTCACATTACCGAATGGCACTGAACTGAAAAACCGTTTGTTAATGGCCCCGATGACAACCTGTACCGGCTACTATGACGGCACCGTCACCAGCGAGCTGGTGGAGTACTATCGGGCCCGTTCCGGCAGCATTGGTACCATCATCGTGGAGTGCTGCTTTGTCGACGATCTCGGTCTCGCCTTCCCGGGGGCGATCGGGATTGATAACGACGAGAAAATTGCCGGGCTGGCGAAAATCGCCGAGGCCATTAAGTCCAAAGGCTCTAAGGCGCTGCTGCAGATCTACCACGGCGGCCGCATGGTTGACCCGAAACTGATCGGTGGCCGTACTCCGGTGGGCCCAAGCGCCGTGGCCGCGCCGCGTGACGGTGCCGCGACGCCGGTTGCCCTGACCGCAGAAGAAGTGGAAGGCATGATCGGCAAGTTTGGTGAAGCCGTGCGCCGCGCCATCCAGGCCGGTTTCGACGGCGTGGAGATCCACGGGGCGAACACCTATCTGATTCAGCAGTTCTACTCCCCAAACTCCAACCAGCGCGACGACGAGTGGGGCGGCAGCCGCGACAACCGCGCGAAGTTCCCGCTGGCGGTGCTGGATATTACCCACAAAATGGTGCGCCAGTACGCCGATGACGCCTTCATCATCGGCTACCGCTTCTCCCCTGAAGAACTCGAAGTACCGGGCATCCGCTTTGAGGACACCATGTACCTGCTGGAGAAACTGGCGGCGCGCGGCGTGGACTATCTGCACTTCTCCGTGGGCGCCACCCTGCGTCCTTCCATTGTTGACACCCAGGACCCGACGCCGCTGATCGAAAAATACTGCGCGATGCGCTCTGAAACGCTGGCGCAGGTTCCGGTGATGGGCGTGGGCGGCGTGGTGAATGCGTCAGACGTGAATGAAGCGCTGGACCACGGTTACGACCTGATTGCCGTTGGCCGCGCCACCATTGCCTACCCGGACTGGACCGACCGCATCGCGGCGGGCGAAAGCCTTGAGCTATTTATGGACAGCACCAGACGCGAGGAACTGAGCATTCCTGAACCGCTGTGGCGCTTCTCGCTGGTGGAAGCGATGATCCGCGACATGAGCATGGGCGAGTCCAAATTCAAACCCGGCACCTTTGTTGAGAAAGTGCAGGACGACGCTAACGAACTGGTGATTAACGTCAGCCTCGAAACCGACCGCATTGCGGACATCGAGCTCGCCTCCGGCCCGAGTGAAGACGTTGAGTTTGTCACCAGCTTTGAAGAGATCCGCACCCGCATTCTGGATGCCAATACCCCGCACGTGGATGCCATTACCGGCGCAACCAGCCAGAGCGAGGCGGTGAAAAAAGCGGTCTCTAAAGCGATGCTGAAATCCAGCAAGGCGCTGGCTGCGGAAGAGGGCGTTGACCCGAACGAAACCCGCAGCGTGGACGTGGTGGTGGTCGGCAGCGGCGGCGCCGGTCTGGCGGCGGCCATTCAGGCTCACGACGAAGGCGCAAGCGTGCTGATCGTCGAGAAAATGCCAACCATCGGCGGGAACACCATTAAAGCCTCTGCCGGGATGAACGCCGCAGAAACCCGCTTCCAGCGCGTGAAGGGCATTCAGGACAGCAAAGAGCTGTTCTATCAGGAAAGCCTGAAAGGCGGCGGCAACAAGAACGACCCGGAACTGCTGCGTCGCTTTGTCGAGAACGCGCCGGAAGCGATTGAGTGGCTGGCAGCGCGCGGCATCATGCTGAACGACATCACCACCACCGGCGGGATGAGCATTGACCGTACGCACCGTCCAAAAGACGGCTCGGCGGTGGGCGGCTACCTGATCAGCGGCCTGGTGCGTAACGTCAACAAGCGCAACATTGAAGTGATGCTGGATACCTCCGTCAGCGACATCATCTTCGAGAACGGTGAAGTGACCGGCGTGTGCCTGACCACTGAAGAGAACGAAACCGTCACCGTGGCAGCTAAAAGCGTGATCGTGGCAACCGGCGGCTTCAGCGCCAACAGCCAGATGGTGGTGAAATACCGCCCGGATCTGGAAGGGTTCGTCACGACTAACCATAAAGGGGCGACCGGCGGCGGTATCGCGCTGCTGGAACGTATTGGCGCAGGCACCGTGGATATGGGGGAAATTCAGATCCACCCAACCGTTGAGCAGAAAACCTCGTACCTGATTTCCGAATCCATTCGCGGCGGCGGGGCGATTCTGGTCAATCAGCAGGGCAACCGCTTCTACAACGAAATGTCGACCCGCGATAAAGTCTCGGCGTCAATCATCGCGCTGCCGGAAAAATACGCGTACATCGTCTTTGACGAGCACGTTCGTGCTAAAAACAAAGCCGCGGATGAGTACATCGCAAAAGGCTTCGTGACCAGCGCCAGCTCGCCGAAAGCCCTGGCGGAAGCGCTGGGTATGGATTATCACCAGTTCCTGGCAACGCTTGAGCGCTACAACGGCTTTGTGGAAAAACAGCACGACGATGATTTTGGCCGCACCACCGCGCTGCGTGCGCCCATCAACGAAGGGCCGTTCTACGCCATTCAGATTGCGCCGGGCGTGCACCACACCATGGGCGGCGTGACCATCAACACCGAAACCTGCGTGCTGGACAGCAACCACAACGTGCTGCCGGGGGCATTCGCGGCGGGTGAAGTGGTCGGGGGCATTCACGGCGGCAACCGTATCGGCGGTAACGCGGTGGCAGATATCATTATTTTTGGTACCCTTGCCGGACATCAGGCGGCGATGCGCTCAAAAAGAACGTAAGGCTCCTGTTTCCCCGGCGGCACGGTGCCTGCCGGGGCTACATCTGAGGACTCATGCTATGCCTGATAGCCATCGCGTTTACAGCTACTCCGCCGTTCTGATGGGCTCGCCCATTCTCCTGAAGCTCTTCTCCCATGACGAAGCTCTCGCGTCCCGCGTTTTCCGCCTGATTAAACAGTACGAAGATCTCCTCACCGTTAACCGCGCGCATTCCCAGGTGATGGACATCAACCATGCGGCGGGCCAACATCCGGTTACCGTCAGCCGTCCGGTGTTTGAGCTCATCCGCTGTGCCAAAGCGGCAAGCCTGATTAAAAACAGCGCCTTTAACCTGGCGATCGGCCCGCTGGTGAAGTGCTGGAAGATTGGCTTTCAGGGAGACAGCGTTCCGCCTGCTGATGACATTGCGTCCCTGCTGGCGATAACCCGGCCCGAGGATGTCATCCTTGATGAGGCGCAGAGCAGCGTGTTTCTGGCCAGAGCGGGGATGGAGGTTGACCTGGGTGCCATCGCCAAAGGCTATATCGCCGACCGGGTGCGGGACTACCTGCGTAAAGAGGGCGCTGAGCTGGGGCTGATCAACCTCGGCGGAAACATCCAGACGTTAGGTTCGCCGGAAGGGGGCTGGAGCGTGGGGCTGAAAAAACCGTTCGCCGGTGGCGCGCTGATCGGTGCGATGACGGTGGAGAACCTCTCCGTGGTGACCTCGGGAACGTACGAGCGCTACTTCGAGCAGAACGGCAAGCGCTATCACCACATTCTCGACCCGCGTACCGGGTACCCGCTGGACAACGAGCTGGAGAGCGTCACCATCATTTCAAAAGATTCCATCGACGGTGATATCTGGACCACGCTGATGTACGGCATGGGGGTAGAGAAGGGCTGCGCCGCCCTGCGCGCGCGCGCCGATATAGAAGCTATCTTTGTGACCAAAACAAAAGAAGTGGTGTTCTCTTCAGCACACCACTTCCGTTTTACCCTTCTGGACGAGAGCTACCGCGTTACTGACAGTACTGTTTGAGCAGCCCGATCTGTTCCGGCTGTAAGCGGTAGCGATACACCGGGCGGCCTGTGGCACCGTAGTGAATGCTGGTGAACAGAATGTTGATCTGCGCAAGCCAAATCAGGTACTTACGGCAGGAGACGCGGGAGATATTGACTGCGTTAGCCAGATCGTCGGTGGAAAATTCCGTCTCCGGGTGGCCGTCAATCCACTGGCAAATCGTGCGCAGCGTTTGCGGCGTTAACCCCTTCGGCAATTTTTTACTGTCCGCCAGCTCCGGCGCGCCGCCGTGGATCAGCCGGTCGACGTCCGCCTGCTCGTAATACTGATGCGAGCCCATCAGGCTGTGCTTTGCCTTCCAGCCGTTCAGCGCCTCTTCAAAGCGCGGGAACTGGAACGGCTTTATCAGATAATCCACCACGCCGTAGTGGATGGAGGTCTGGATCGTGGCGGCATCGGCGGCCGAGGAGATCATAATCACATCAATCGGGCGGCCTGACGCGCGAATGTCGGGCAGCAGATCCAGCCCGTTATCCTGCTGCATATAGACGTCCAGCAGCACCAAATCGACAGGCTGGCTGGGGTTATTGATAATGGCCCTGGCCTGGCTGAGCGTGGAGGCGACGCCGCAGCAGCTAAAGCCTTCAACGCGGTTGACGTACAGACGGTTGAGGTCAGCCACCATGGCATCATCATCGACAATTAATACATTTATCACGCGATATTCCTCTCGCTATCCCAGGGGATGTGAACAAAAAATTGGGTAAATACGCCAGGCTCAGACTCGACGGTAATATCGCCGCCCAGGTTCTGGATCTGCTGGCGAGCAAGGAACAGCCCAACGCCGCGGTTTTCACCTTTTGTTGAGAACCCCTTAGTAAAAATAGCCTCCAGCTGAGTGGGATCAATGCCGGGGCCATCGTCGCTGACTTCACAGCTGAGCCAGCCATTCTGGTAATGCAGCAGCAGACCAATCTCGCCTTCCGGCTGTCCTGCCATCGCGTCGAGCGCGTTTTCGATTAGATTACCCAGTGCGGTAATCAGCACCGCAACCTGCTCTTCGCTGGCGGTATCCGGGATCAGGCATTCATCCGCCAGCGTCAGGGTAACGCCGGCCTCTTTCGCCCGGTTGATTTTGCCCAGCAGGAACCCGGCAACGACCGGGGACTTTACCTTGCTCTGGATCGTACCGATATCCGTCTGGTAGTTATGCGCCGTCTGGATGATGTACTCCTCCAGCTTGTCGTAGCGCTTCATGTGCAGCAGGCCCAGGATCACATGCAGTTTATTCATAAACTCGTGCGTGTGGCTGCGCAGGGCGTCGACGTAGTTGACCATGCCATCGATACGCTGCATCAGCTGGCTGATTTCCGTTTTATCGCGGAAGGTGGCTATCGCACCGATGACACGCTCCTGGCTTTTGACGGGCACCATGTTGCACAATAGCAGCCGACCGTTACAGCTGATCTCTCGATCCTGAAGCGCGACGCCCGTCGTTGAAACCTCCCGCAGGCTGGCCAGAAGGGGAGCGCTGGCGTTTTCCGTCTGCTTGCCCGAGGGCAGGAGTAAAATTTCTCTGGCGGTGTGGTTAATCATCGTCACGCGACCGTGAATGTCGACGGCCAGTACCCCTTCGCGAAGCGACTGCAGCATCGCCTGGCGCTGTTCGAACAGGGCGGAGATTTCATAGGGTTCGAGCCCGAAAAGAATGCGCTTCAGCACCCGTACCAGACCCCAAATCGCCATCGAACTCATAAAGATGCTGAACAAAATCGTCCAGAGCGCGTTAAGCCGCCCGCGGGCTATCTGGTCTTCCACCTTCTTCAGGGAGATGCCGACCACGACGACCCCGATCTGATCGTGCTGGCTGTCATAGACCGGCGTGAAAACGCGAAGCGCTTCGGCGAGGGCGCCGCGGTTAACCGAGACATTCTCTTTGCCCTCCAGCGCGGGCTCCAGATCGTTGCCGATGAAATGCAGGCCGATGAGCGCCTCGTTCGGGTGCGAGTAGCGTATTCCCCGCATGTCGGTCACCACGGTGAGCAGCAGATCGTTGCGTTGGGTGACGGCTTTGGCGATGGGCTGAATGATGTCGGCCTGCGGCGACTGCATCAGGCCGCGCTGGATCTCCGGGCTGTCGGCCAGCGTGCGGGCGATGCCCAGAGCGGTATCTTTTACATCATCGCGGGTCGCCCGGGTGATCTGCACGGAATAGAGCGCAAAAACTACCAGCAGCACAGAGGCGATAATCGCGGACACCATTAACGTGACCAGCGTGTACAGTTTCATGGGGCGCTTGCGCGTCAGAGGGAAAGGCTGCAAATCGCTCATCAACACTCCGCGATGATTAAGAAAGGGGGTGATTATCGCTGATGATGGGCTTTTCTTAAAGCCATGTAAAAGCGTCGATTTGCTCTTCTTTTCGTGACCCCACTCGCAGGTCATCTATATAAAACACTTTATAGTGTGTGGGTACTCATAATAAGGAGGCTGTTTATGAGCATTACGCTTACCGGTTCAGTCAAGGAAAGACGGCACGCCAGCACGATGAATATAGATAGATTGTCCACGCTGGACATGCTGAAGGTTATTCACCAGGAAGATGCACGCATTTCTGCTGCTATAACACCCTGCTTAACGACAATCTCCCGCGTGGTGGATAACGCCACCGCGGCGCTCAACCACGGTGGCCGTCTGGTCATCGTCGGGGCAGGACCGTCGGGCTGCACCGCACGGCAGGCTGCGGATGACTATGCGCCGGGTAAAACTCCGGTAATTGCCGTGACGGCAGGAGAGGGAGAAGGGAGCTACGAGCGCGGGGTCGCTGACCTGCAGGCCATCAAATTTGGTGAACACGATATGATGCTGGCGGTGACCGTCAGCGGAAAAACGCCGTGGGTCTGGGGAGCGATGCGGCATGCCTGGTCGCTGGGGGCACCGGTTGCGGTCATCACCGGTGATGCACAAAGTGAAGCGGCGCAGCTGGCAAGCATCGTAGTTGCCCCGGAACTGGGGGCCGATGTGGTTGCCGGGTATCTCAATACCAGGGCGGGGATCGCGCAAAAAATGATCCTCTCGATGATTACCACCGGGCTGGCCGTTCGCACCGGACGCGTTTACAGCAACCTGCGTGTGGATCTTGAGGCAAGCAACACTAAATGGGCCGAACGGCAAATCGCCATCGTGATGGAGGCGGGGGGATGCACCCGTGCGCAGGCAAAAGCCGCGCTGGAGAGCTGTAACCATCACTGTAAAACGGCGGTGCTGATGGTGCTGACCGGTCTGGATGCGTGGAAAGCCCACGAGCTGCTGGCGCAGAATAACGGGTTTATTCGCGTGGCGCTGCAGGAAGCGCCGTAAACGCGGCCTTGAAATGAAAAAAGCCCGCGAATGCGGGCTTTAATGTTTTTGGCGATTAGAACTGGTAGGTCATGCCTACGCCAACGATGTCATCGGTAGAGATGCCGTTTGCTTCATAGAAGCGTTCATCGTTGTCCAGCATGTTGATTTTATAGTCAACATAGGTAGAGAAGTTCTTGTTAAAGCTGTAGGTCATACCCAGGTCGATGTAGTTAACCAGGTCCATATCACCAGACTGACCCTGAGGGTTGCTGGCGTTGCCTGGGTAAGTCATGTCTTTACCCTTGGAGTAAACCCATGCCAGGGATGGACGCAGGCCGAAGTCGAACTGGTACTGTGCTACTGCTTCAAAGTTCTGGGTCTGATCCGCGATTCCATAATCACCATATGGAGTCATGTTGCGGGTTTCAGCGTACATCATTGCCAGATAGATGTTATTGGCATCATATTTCGCGCCAAGAGTCCATGCTTCTGCGGTTTTACCGCTGGCAAAGCGCGCGTTATTTACGCCCACAGCTTCTTGTGCGTTGGTACGGTCAGAAGAAGAGTATGCCGCACCCAGGCTCAGGCCGGACAGGTCGCCGGAGAAGTCATAGGAAGTAGACATGCCATAGCCGTCGCCGTTCTGGAAGCGTACGTCATCATGACCGTTTTTGGTGCCTTCCTGGTCTTCCTGAGCATACTGGCCCTCGTTCGCACCCTGATACTGCAGCGCGAAGTTCAGACCTTCAACCAGACCGAAGAAATCGGCGTTGCGGTAGGTTGCCAGACCGTTAGCACGACCGTTCATGAAGTTATCGGTCCAGGTATAAGAATCACCGCCAAATACCGGCAGCATATCGGTCCAGGCTTCAACGTCATACACGACGCCATAATTACGGCCGTAGTCAAATGAACCGTATTCGCCATATTTCAGGCCAGCATATGCCAGACGGTTAAATGATTTACCGGCGCCTTCGGTATCGTTAGCGTAAGTTTTATATTCCCACTGACCATAACCGGTCAGCTCGTTAGCGATCTGCGTTTCGCCTTTGAAACCAATCTGTACATAGGTTTCATCGCCATCGTCGCCAGGGTTGTCAGAGAAGGTATGACGCGCGTCAACTTTGCCGTACAGGTCAACTTTGTTGCCGTTTTTGTTGTACATTTCAGCCGCATGCGCTGCGCCAGCCATTAATAAAGCGGGTACAAGAATTGCCAGAACTTTTCTTTTCATTATATATTCCCTTTAAAGATAATTAATATGAATATATGTAATCACCCTCCGTAATTACGTGGTTGATACTATTCTACGGATTGTTAATTTGGTTCAAAAATAAATGTAATTAAATTAGTAAAAATATTGCAAAATATTTCTATTAATCTCTTTATTTTTCTGATGAATTAATGATTTGAAAGTATTGCGGGTAATTATTGTTAAGTATTTCGAATTTCTATTATTAAATTTATTTAATATGGCTATGTTATAATTCCTTCCCCATTTTCGTTACAGGAAAATATGATGGATATCACACAGTGGCAGCAGCGCTTTGAATCCTGGCTAAAAGAACATCACGCGACCGACGACACCGCGCACGATGTGTCACATTTCCGCCGCGTCTGGATAACGGCGCAGAAAATGATGGTTCATCATCAGGTCGACCCGCTAACGATCCTCACCGCCTGCTACTTTCACGACATCGTCAGCCTGCCGAAAAACCATCCTGAACGCGGACAGTCGTCGCGCCTGGCTGCGCGCAGGACGCGGGAGATTCTTCACCGCGATTTCCCTGACTTCCCGCCCGATCGCTACGCCGCCGTGGAGCACGCCATCGAGGCGCACAGTTTCAGCGCCGGCCTGACGCCGCACACGATTGAGGCCAAAATTGTCCAGGATGCAGATCGTCTCGAGGCGCTGGGGGCGATTGGCCTGGCGCGCGTGTTTGCCGTATCAGGCGCGCTGGGCGTACCGCTTTTCAACGCGGACGATCCGTTTGCCGACGCGCGACCGCTTGATGACCGCGCGTTTGCGCTCGATCATTTTCAGACTAAGCTGCTGCGCTTGCCTGATACAATGCAAACCGACGTCGGGCGCGAGCTCGCACAGCACAACGCCGATTTTCTGATTCAGTTTATGGCGAAACTCAGTGCCGAATTACAGGGCGACTGCATCGGGCTGGATAGCCAGATTCAACACCGCTTCCGTCGCAGTTTGCGAAAGTGAACTGTGGTAATCTGTTTTCAGTCTTTATTGCCCGGTTAAAAGAATGCAGGAAAATCGATCAGTGACAGAGCCCGCGCCTGAGCAGGCTGAGAAGTCAACGGCAACGGTGCAGGCATTGCTGCGCCAGCTGCTGGATATTTATGACGCTAAAACGCTGGCAAACCAGCTGGTGGCGCACGGCGAGAGCCACTGGAGCCCGGCCATCCTTAAGCGACTGCTGACCAGCGATCGGGCAGGGCGTCGCCTGAGCGAAGGCGAGTTTCGTTATCTGCAAAATCTGCTTCCGCAGCCGCCTGCCGCGCACCCGAACTATGCCTTCCGCTTTATCGATCTGTTTGCCGGCATCGGTGGCATCCGGCACGGCTTTGAAGCTATCGGCGGTCAGTGCGTGTTTACCAGCGAGTGGAACAAACATGCGGTACGCACCTATAAAGCGAACTGGTACTGCGATCCGCATGAACATCATTTCAACGCCGATATCCGCGACGTTACCCTGAGCCATAAAAGCGGCGTCACGGATGAACAGGCCGCCGAGCACATTCGTCAGACGATTCCGGCACATGACGTGCTGCTGGCGGGCTTCCCGTGCCAGCCTTTCTCGCTGGCCGGCGTTTCCAAAAAGAATGCCCTCGGGCGTGCCCACGGTTTCGCCTGCGATACGCAGGGAACGCTGTTTTTTGACGTGGCCCGAATCATTGACGCCCGTCGCCCGGCCATATTCGTGCTGGAAAACGTCAAGAACTTAAAGAGCCACGACGGTGGAAAGACCTTCCGCATTATCATGCAAACGCTGGACGAGCTGGGCTATGACGTGGCCGATTCCGCGGACATGGGCGCGGATGACCCGAAAATCATCGACGGGAAACACTTCCTGCCCCAGCATCGCGAACGCATTGTGCTGGTCGGTTTCCGCCGCGATCTCAATCTGAAGGGGGATTTCACCCTGCGGGATATTCCCTCCTTATACCCCGAGCGCCGTCCAACCATTGCCGACCTGCTGGAGCCGGTGGTCGACGCGAAATTTATCCTTACGCCGATCCTGTGGAAATACCTCTACCGCTATGCCAAAAAGCATCAGGCCAAAGGCAACGGCTTCGGGTTTGGCATGGTGAACCCAAACGATCCGCACAGCGTGACCCGCACGTTGTCCGCTCGCTACTACAAAGACGGCGCGGAAATCCTTATCGACAGAGGCTGGGATAAAGCGCTGGGCGAGAAAGATTTCGACGATCCGCAAAACCAGCGTCACCGTCCTCGGCGTCTTACGCCGCGGGAGTGCGCCCGGCTGATGGGCTTTGAAACGCCGCAGGGCTACCGTTTCCGTATTCCGGTTTCGGACACCCAGGCTTACCGTCAGTTTGGCAACTCGGTGGTGGTGCCCGCGTTTGCGGCGGTGGCAAAACTGCTGGCCTCGCGCATCAGACAGGCGGTGGCGCTCCGCCAGGGTGAGGCCGTCAATGACGGACGTTCACGATAAGGCCACGCGCAGCAAAAACATGCGTGCCATCGGCACGCGTGACACCGCGATTGAAAAGCGTCTGGCCGGGCTGCTGACGCAGGCGGGCTTTGACTTTCGCGTGCAGGATCCCGCGCTTGCGGGTCGCCCGGATTTCGTCATCGACGCGTATCGGTGCATTATCTTCACCCACGGCTGTTTCTGGCATCATCACGACTGCTACCTGTTTAAAGTCCCGGCGACGCGCACCGATTTCTGGCTGGAGAAGATTGGCAAGAACGTTGAGCGCGACGCCCGGGATCTCGCCACGCTTGTCGCGCAGGGCTGGAGAGTGCTGATCGTTTGGGAGTGTGCGCTAAGAGGACGGTTAAAGCTGAACGATGCCGATCTGAGCGAACGGCTGGAAGAGTGGATCTGCGGCGGCGGTGAAACCGCGCAGATCGACACCCAGGGAATTCACGCGCTTACGGTTTCTCCACCTCACAAGGCGTAACAACAGGCTTTGCCGGCAGCAAATATTTGCCTAAAGTCACCAGTACGACGGCAAAAACAATCACCCCTAAAGCTAACCACTCAACCGGAGAGAGCGTTTCACCGCCAAGCCCGGTGCCGAGCAGCACGGCCACGACCGGGTTGACGTAGGCATAGCTGGTGGCAACCGCCGGAGAGACGTTGCGGATCAGGAACATGTAGGCGTTGATGGCGATGAGAGAGCCAAACAGCGCCAGGTAGCCTACCGCCAGGAAGCCCGACAGCGGCGGCAGGGTAGTCAACTTCTCTCCCGTCAGGGCTGAGGCCAGCAGCAGCACAATCCCAGCCGCAAGCATCTCTATTGCCCCCGCCATCATGCCGGTCGGCAGTTCGATACGTGAACCGTATACGGAACCAAACGCCCAGCTCATCGAACCGATAAGGATAATCACAGCGCCCCACGGATTCCCGCTCAGGTTACCGCCGCTGTTGAGGAGAATAATGCCGGCAAGGCCGATGCCAATCCCCAGCCACTCCAGCTTGCGGGTGCGGATGCCGAAAAGACGGCTAAAGCAGAGGGTAAACAGCGGTACGGTAGCAACGACCACGGCGGCGATCCCAGACGGTACGTTCTGGTGCTCGGCAATGGTCACAAAGCCATTCCCGACCGCCAGCAGCAGCAGGCCGATCAGGGCGGCGTTCAGCATTGGGCGAAGCGGAGGAAGCTTATGCCCGCGCAGCAGCAGGAAGGCCAGCAGCAGCACGCCCGCCGAAAGGAAGCGAATGCCCGCCATCATCAGCGGCGGCCAGCTTTCCACGCCGATGCGAATGACAAAATAGGTTGAACCCCAGATGATATACAGCGAAAAAAGTGCCCCGATAAGCGGAAGCAGTTGCCGGAAACGCATAATCCCTCACGACGAAATAAAAAGGTCGCTGATAGTAAACGCGAAAACTATCGCGCTGGCGAGCCCTTTAATTGTGTAGATGATGTGAAATTTTTGTTGACGAAAGGTGCCTGTTTCCGCGATTGCGCTTTTGCTCCATACTATTCACTTAATTACCAAAAAAGAAGGATCACCATTTTGGCAGGAAGTAGCTTACTAACATTGCTGGATGATATTGCCACCCTACTGGATGATATTTCCGTGATGGGGAAACTGGCGGCGAAGAAAACCGCAGGGGTGCTGGGGGACGATCTCTCGCTTAACGCCCAACAGGTGAGCGGAGTACGGGCTAACCGCGAGCTGCCGGTGGTGTGGGGCGTGGCAAAAGGCTCGTTTCTGAATAAAGTGATCCTGGTGCCGCTGGCGCTGTTGATCAGCGCATTCATTCCCTGGGCCATCACGCCGCTGCTGATGATTGGCGGGGCGTTTTTATGTTTCGAAGGGGTGGAGAAGGTTCTGCACTCCTTGAGCTCGCGCAAGCAGAAGGATACCCCGGAGGCGCGGCAGCAGCGCCTTGAAGCGCTGGCCGCGCAGGATCCGAAAGTCTTCGAGCGCGATAAAATCAAAGGCGCCATTCGCACCGACTTTATTCTTTCAGCAGAGATCGTTGCCATTACGCTGGGCATTGTCTCCGATGCGCCGCTGCTGAATCAGGTGATGGTCCTCTCCGGGATCGCCATTCTGGTTACGGTAGGCGTCTACGGCCTGGTCGGGCTGATCGTTAAGCTCGATGATATCGGCTACTGGCTGGAGGAGAAATCCAGCGCGGTGGCAAAAGGCATCGGCAAAAGCTTGCTGACGCTGGCGCCGTGGCTGATGAAGAGCTTGTCCGTGGTGGGCACCCTCGCGATGTTCCTCGTGGGCGGCGGTATTGTGGTTCACGGCATTGCTCCGCTGCACCATGCTATCGAACATTTCGCCTCGGCGCAGGGGGGCGTGGTGGCAGCGATTCTGCCGACGTTGCTGAATCTTGTGCTGGGCTTTATCGTTGGCGCTATCGTGGTGGTGGCGGTGAAACTGGTCGAAAAAATGCGCGGTACGGCGCACTAATTGTTACCTGTTGCGGTGTGCAAAAAGACCATTCCTCGTCTAAATTGAAACAGTTTCACCCTGATACAGGAGGCAGGTATGGTCTTTTTGGTCAGTGATGAAGTTAAGCCTAAGAAGGGCGGCCCGCGTATGATTGTCACCGGGTATTCCAGCGGAATGGTGGAATGTCGGTGGCATGATGGCTATAGCATTAAGCGGGAAGCCTTTCGTGAAGATGAGCTTCAGCCCGGTGACGGACAGCGCAAGCACGATCAGGCTTAATCACATAACGCCCGGCATTGCCGGGCGTTTTTACCTGAAGTAGCGGGTGTAAAGCAGTAATCAGGGAGTGTGTGTGCAGCGCGATACCTTTGTTGTAAGACGATCTTTTCTGCAATGGCTGCATAAGCGTAGCAATCCGGGTTTGATTGTTAACCTCTGTTTTATCGTTGTTCTGGTCTTTTCCACCCTCCTGACCTGGCGTGAGGTGGTGGTCCTCGAAGAGGCGTATATCTCCAGCCAGCGTAATCATCTGGAAACCGTGGCCAGCTCGCTGGACAGGCAGCTGCAGTACAGCGTGGATAAAATGCTGTTATTTCGCCAGAGCATGCGCGATGCGCTACAGACGCCGCTGGCCTTCAATGTTTTGCATGATGCGGTGTCGCGCTTTAACGCTCTCCGCATGCGTCCCACCTGGCAGCTTGTTGTTGATAAAAATCGCACGCTTCCGATTAACGGCGTTTCGGATGCGTTTGTCGAAAAAACCTCGCTTCTGAACCGGGATGCTGAACGCATCAGCAATGAAATTTCAGCCGCGCTTGAGGTGGGATACCTGCTCAGGCTGGCGACGTCGAGCAGGCATAGCGAATCGCGAGTGATCTACGTTTCACGCGCCGGGTTTTATCTTTCGACGGACACGCTATCAGAGGCGACCAATATTATCCCCCGCTATTATCACCTGGTCACGCAGTCCTGGTTTACCCAGCAGTCGGAACGTAACAATCGCACCCGCGCGGTGCGCTGGTTTATCTCCACGCCGTCATCCTGGACCGGTGACGAGAGAACAATCACTGCCAGCGTCCCCATCTATTTCAATCGCTACTGGTATGGCGTGGTGGCGATGGATTTTTCGCTGAACACGATGCAACGCCTGCTGGCAGAGGCGACGGACGACCGGACGGAGGGGGAGTATCAGCTGTACGACTCCCGGCTCAATATGATTGCCTCCACTGAAAAGACTGATAAGCAGGTGAACCATTTCGATGAACGCGAAATCGCGCAGATTGCGCAGGCCATCGAGCACGATACTGGCGGTGGCATCCGCCTCGGCAGCCGGTTCATCAGCTGGCAGCGGCTCGATCACTTTGATGGCCTGGTTTTGCGTGTCCATACTCTGCAGGAAGGGGTACAGGGCGACTTCGGCAGCATCAGTATCGTGCTGGCATTACTGTGGGCGCTCTTCACCGCGATGCTGCTGATTTCATGGCTGGTGATCCGCCGGATGGTCAGCAACATGTACACGCTGCAGCACTCGCTCAAATGGCAGGCCTGGCACGATCCGCTAACCCGCCTGAATAATCGCGGCGCGCTGTTCGAACGCGCGAAGTTGCTGGCGGAGAAGTGTCATCAACAGGCGCTGCCGTTCTCGGTTATTCAGTTAGATCTCGACCATTTTAAAAGCGTCAACGATCGGTTCGGTCACCAGGCCGGTGATAAGGTGCTTTCCCACTCGGCAGGGCTGATTGCCAGCGCGTTGCGTAAAAACGACGTGGCAGGACGCGTGGGCGGGGAAGAGTTTTGCATCGTCCTGCCGGGGCTCGGTCTTGAGGAGGCGAGGGGCGTGGCGGAGCGTATTCGCTGCCGAATCAACAGCAAGGAGATTCTGGTGAAGAAGAGCACGACCCTGCGCATCAGCGCGTCACTCGGCGTCAGCAGCGCGCAGGAAAACCAAAACTACGATTTCGAACAGCTGCAGTCCGTCGCGGATGCCCGGTTATACAAAGCTAAGCAGGACGGACGTAACCGGGTTGTCTGGCACGATCATGACAAAAAGTGATCCAGCCCCTCCTGCCAGCCGAGCGGTCCCGCCTGCCGGGTGTGATAAACCCGGCTGGGGTTATCGTCCCGTAACGTAATACCCTCGCGGTTAATCCCCTTAATCACCACCGCGAAGTCCACGATGTCCAGCAGCGGCGCGTCGTTCGGCCCGTCGCCGAGCCCCAGGGTGGTGGGTTCAATATTTTCCCGTTCACGGTACTGCGCGATCAGCCAGTTAGCCGCAACGTCCTTACCGCAGCCGGCATCGAGAATATGCCAGAAACGGGCTCCCTGCAGGCATTTCAGCCCGCGTTGCGCCAGCGCCGCTTCAAACCGGGCCATGGCTTCGTCGGAATCACGCCAGATGAGGGTGACGGACGCGTCGTGCTTGCGGGCAAGCGCCGCCCGATAGCGGGTCATCCCCGTCCATTCGCTAATGACGCGTTCGTCCACGTCGTCAAAGGTGGTGAATTTGAAGCCTGCCTGCAGGCGGATTTGCTCAATAAGCGGATGAATCTCCCGGTGCGTCATGCCGTTGACGTGGCGCTGACCCATTTCCCAGCGCACGTCAGGCTGAATCACCGCGCCGTTCTCAGCGATAAAAGGTAACCCTTCCAGACCCAGATCCTGCTGAATATCCAGCATCTCTGCCGCGCTCTTGCTGCTGCAGAGGATCACAGGTACCTGGTTCTCCTGCAGTTTATCCAGCCACGGCATCGCGGGCTGCCACTCATAGGTATGAATATCCAGCAGCGATCCATCCAGATCGGAAAAAATCAGCAGGGGACTCCGGAGTGAAAGCATAGTAACTCCCGAAAACGAATAAGCCTTAATCTAAGAATAATCCTAAAAAATTATCCAATTCTAAACCGGATTAAGGAGAACCGATCCAGCCAAACCCGCATTCGGCGTATGTTGTTGCTCATAACCAAAACGATTATGTAAAAAATATTATATTCGCCGTAAGAATATATGCTTGTCATGCAAAATCGTTGGGGATAGTGTTGTTTGTACATCAGATTTCCTGGTGTAACGAATTTTCAAGTGCTTCTTGCATAAGCAAGTTTTGATCCCGGACATCCCCATGACCGGGATTTTTTTCGTCCTAACGATTTGCTTCAGACACGCTAAAGTCGTGAATATCAAGCTCGAAGGCCTCCGCCAGCTCGCGGTAGGTGTGATAATCCCTCCCGTTAACAATGACGTGGTCCGAACCATCGTCCGTGCGGCGGACTTCTGACTCACTGATCTCATTGATGGCGGCCAGCAGGGCATCGACATCCACCTCGACCTCGCGTTTGATGGTGTCGCTGTACTCTTTATCGGTCTTCATTACGGGACTCCTCTTTCAACCTACAAACGTGTCCAAGGTTAAGTATAGCTTGTGCATAAAAACGCCATTCACGCCGTGCGGCGATGTGTGTTTTTGCGTTTTGTTCTACACTGGCTCAAAACCAGAGGAGGAATGTATGAAGGTCAACGATCGGGTAACCGTTAAAACGGACGGTGGGCCGCGCCGCCCGGGGGTGGTGCTGGCAATTGAAGAGTTTAGTGAAGGCACAATGTACCTGGTCTCACTGGAAGACTACCCGCTCGGCATCTGGTTTTTTAACGAACTGGGGCATCCGGACGGCATTTTTGTTGAGAAAGCGGAGTAGTACGGCGTCGGGTGGCATTGCGCATGCCCGACAACGTCCGCAAAAGCAAAAATCTCTGGCCAGGCCAGAGATCAAAGGTAGGGTGCAAAGGGGTTTAAGCCACTAACGCATGTTGACGAAAATCCCGTTCGTCACATTATCGGTCAGACGTACCACGTGATAGATCACTTGCTTATTATGCGTTTTAATTTTCCTTTTAATATTTCCTTTGTGTGACGAAACGGTTTTCGCTTTAATATTCATCTGGTCAGAGATCTGAATAGTGCCTTGTCCCGCCATCCACATTCGCAGCATACTTGATTCAGTCCTGCTTAATGAAAGGGTGGGTAAGTTAACCGCTCCTACATTTTTAACTTCTTTATTCAAATAATCACCCAAAATGTCATCCAGCGACTCGGGTTTAATCGACTTAGAACTAATCAATAAATTTTTACGGACCAACAAATACTCATCGAAATGGATATTCGCGATCGCCATAAAAACAATAAACAGGGTTTTTGGATGCTGATTAATGATTTGCTTAATGTGCTGACTGTTGGCTGGATCGTGAATGAAACAGTCCTCATTAATAAACACCACGCCTGGTTTGAGTTCGTCACAAGCGGCTGCGAGTTCTTCAACGGTGTGTGCATCGTTGATGTCTCTCTTTCTTACCCCTCTGCTTGCCAGGTACCCGGTTAACCCTAGCCGGGTGTAGCTGCATAAATCCATAATGATCGTTGACATGGCATACCCTCACTCAATGCGTAACGATAATTCACCATCTGCCTGAGAGCTCAAAACAGCCATACGGGATGGAAAAAAATAATAAACCTGTGAGCATGACAAAGACTTTCAGGCGGACTCACTATCCCGTAAAGTTACGTATAATTTGCCAGGAATCTTCTTAAAGTAAAGTAAATATTAAGTATTGTGAGATGGTTAGAAACATTTAAACCGCGTCAGATATATCCTGGAAGATGTTTTTCGCGTTTTATTTTAGGAATATCCTCAGAAAGACAATAGCGACCGTGAGGACTATTATTTACGAGGCAATTCGCTGACAATATCCGCTAACAGATTGAATATCTCGCCGAATAAATGTTCACAGAAGGGGGCGATAAGGGGCATCAGTAATGACATTAATAAAATTCCGACCGTCAACGTCAGCGGAAAACCAATCACAAACACCGAGAGCTGCGGTGCCATTCTGTTCAGTAAGCCTAATGCCAGGTTGACGGTGAGCAGCAGCGTGATGATCGGCAGAGCCAGCATCAGACCGTTGAGGAAGATCAGCCCCGCCGCGCGGGTAAGCGCGAGGAAGGCGTTGCTGTTGACCGGGTTATCTCCGATCGGCAACGTATGGAAAGTATCCACCAGCATGGAGATGAGCCACAGATGACCGTTGAGCGACAGAAACAGCAGCATGGCGAGCAGATCGATGATGCGCGCCAGCACCGGCATGTTGAGGTGGCTGCCGGGATCGACAAACGTGGCGAACGATAGCCCCATCTGAAGGCCAATCAGCTCACCGGCCGTGCGCACGGCGGCGAAGGCGAGCTGCATGGTAAAGCCCACGGCGACGCCAATCATCACCTGCTGTAAAGCGACCCATATTGCGTTAGCCGAGAAGATGGGAATATTCACGGTTGGCAAGGAAGGGGCGACAATAATGGTGATGATAATGCCCAGCCCCACCTTAACGCGCTTGGGGATCGCTTTCTCGCTGAGAATGGGGGCGGTGGAGATCAGCGCCAGAATGCGCAGCATCGGCCAGAAATAGACGCCGAGCCACTGAACCCACTGGTCGCTGGTGAAGTGCAGCATCGTCAGGTCAGCCGATGATGTACGGCAGGTTGGTAAACAGGTTGCGCATATAGTCCAGCAGCAGGTTCAGCATCCACGGTCCGGCCACGATAATCGCCACGAACACGGCGATGATTTTCGGGATGAACGACAGCGTCATTTCGTTAATCTGCGTGGCGGCCTGAAGAATACTGATAATCAGGCCGGTAACCAGCGCTACAAGCAGCAGCGGCGCGGCAACGGCAATGGCGATTTTCATCGCTTCCGTGCCCATCATCATGACCGATTCGGGTGTCATTGCCGTTCCTTAACTGTAAAAACTCTGCGCCAGCGAGCTGACCAGCAGCTGCCAGCCGTCGACCAGCACAAAAAGCATGATCTTAAAGGGCAGGGCAATGGTGGCGGGCGGCACCATCATCATCCCGAGCGCCATCAGGACGCTGGCGATCACCAGATCGATAATCAGGAACGGAATAAAAATGGTAAAGCCAATCTGGAACGCGGTTTTCAGCTCGCTGGTGACATAGGCCGGCAGCAGAATGCGCATCGGTACCGCTTCCGGCCCCTGCAGCTCGCCGGTGTTGGACAGGCGGGCAAAGAGGGCCAGGTCCGCTTCGCGCGTCTGGCGCAGCATAAATTCCCGCAGCGGCTGCGCGCCTTTTTCCAGCGCCTCCTGCATCGAGATTTTATCTTCGCTGAACGGCTGGTAGGCGTCGGTATAAATCTTATCGATCACCGGCGACATGATGAAAAAGGTTAAAAACAGCGCCAGCCCCAGAAGCACCTGGTTTGGCGGCGCCGAAGGGGTGCCCAGCGCGTTACGCAGCAGACCAAAGACGATGATGATGCGGGTGAAGCTGGTCATCATCAGCAGGATGGCCGGAATAAAGGTCAGCGAGGTGATGAAGACCAGCGTCTGAACCGGGAGCGACCAGCTCTGGCCGCCACCCGCAATCGGCGTGGAGACCAGACCGGGCAGCTGCGCATAAACCGCAGGAGCAAACAGGCCAATGCCCGCAAGCGTAAGGGATAACAAACGGCGCATCAGGATCTCCCGGAACGCTTAAGCAAACTCTTCATGACGGACTGAAAATCCGCAGGGGCTTGTGCGCGCTCGTCCACCGTGACCGGGGCAGGCGGCAGTTTATGTAATACGTTGATGTTTGAGCCGGTTACGCCCAGAACCAGACGTGCATCTTCTACATCGACGATGACCACGCGTTCGCGCGGCCCAAGCGTGGTGCTGGCGCTGACCTTCAGGCCGCGGGTGCCGGCAGTTTTACCCGCCAGGCCAAAACGCTTTGCCAGCCAGGCGGCGATAAGAATAAAGGCAATAATACCGAACAACGCCCCGCTCACCTGGAGCAGCGGGGAGCCGGGTACGGCGGACGGCTGTGATATTGTTGCCTGGGTTTTCATACTTAACGGCTCAGACGACGCATGCGTTCAGACGGGGTAATGATGTCGGTGATGCGCACGCCGTATTTGTCGGCTACCACCACCACTTCACCCTGGGCAATCAGATAACCGTTGATCAGAATATCCAGCGGCTCGCCGGCCAGGCCGTCAAGGGCCACAACTGAACCCTGCGTGAGGCGCAGCAGCTCTTTAATGGTCATCCGGGTGCGTCCCAGTTCAACGGTCAGCTTAACCGGGATGTCCATAATCAGGTCGATGTCCTGCAGCGTGCCGCTGACGTCGCCGCCGCCGAGCTGCTGGAATACCGCGTCCGCCGCGCTTTTCGTCGGAGTCGTTTTTTGCTCGTTTAACGCGTCAGCCCACAGATCGTCCAGTGCTCCGCTGTTTTCATCGGACGGATTGTTCATGTCACTCATTTGGGCTGTTCCTCATTCAGCGAATTCAAAATCGGGTTGATCAAGTGCTCAACGCGTAACGCATACTGACCGTTAATCGTGCCGTACTGGCTTGTAAGTACCGGGACACCATCCACGTGGGCAATAATGCGGTCGGGTTTGTCTATCGGCAAAACGTCGCCGGGTTGTAATTTCAGGATCTGGGATAACCGCATCGAGATGTCGGCAAAGTTTGCCACCAGCTCCAGCTGCGAGTGCTGCACCTGGCGCACCAGGTTTTCACGCCAGTTCTGATCTTCGTTGCGTGAGTTCTCCAGCGGCGGGTTAACCAGCAGCTCGCGCAGCGGTTCAATCATGCTGAACGGCAGGCAGATGTTGAACTCACCGGTCAGGTTACCGATCTCCACGTGGAACGGCGTATTGACGACGATATCGTTCGGGGAGGTGGTGATATTGGTAAATTTCACCTGCATCTCGGAACGGACGTACTCCACTTCCAGCGGGTTAATCGCTTTCCACGCGTCGCTGTAGGACTCCAGCGCCAGCTTCAGCATGCGGTTAATGACGCGCTGCTCGGTGTGGGTAAATTCACGACCTTCCACTTTGGTCGGAAAACGCCCGTCGCCGCCGAACAGGTTATCCACCGCGATGAACACCAGGCTTGGGGAGAACACCACCAGACCGGTGCCGCGCAGCGGCTTCAGATGAATCAGGTTAAGGTTGGTTGGCACCGGCAGGTTGCGGGCAAACTCATGATACGGCTGAATGCGGATCGCACCGACCGTGATATCCGGGCTACGACGCAGCAGGTTAAACAGCCCCATACGGAACTGACGTGCAAAACGTTCGTTAATGATCTCCAGCGCCTGCAGACGTTCACGGACGACGCGACGCTGGGTATTGGGATCGTAAGGACGAATATTATCGTCGCCGGTGAGACCCGGTTGCGGGTCGTCACTCTTATCGCTGTCGCCGTTAAGCAGCGCGTCGATTTCTGCCTGAGAAAGAATACTGTCGCCCATGTCGTTACCGCAGAATAAAGGCTGTGTACAGAACGTCAGTGACTTCCTGCTTAGGTTGACCGTTTACCAGCGGGGTGGCCAGCGTCTGCTTGATGGCGTCGACCAGCTTTTGCTTACCCACGTCGGTAGCCAGCGCGGAGGCGTCCTGACGAGAAAACAGCAGGAGAAGGCGGCTACGCACTTCCGGCAGATAATCGTTCAGGCGCGCGCGGGTCGCTTCGTCCTTCAGGCGCAGCGTAATACCGACATACAGCACGCGATCCGCATCACCGAGGTTAACGGTGAAGGTGTCCAGAGGGAAAAAGACCGGCGCCGGCGGTGGGGCAGGTTCGGCTTTGGCCGCAGCGGTTGAAGGTTCCTGCTGCATACGCCAGTAACTATAGCCCGCGGTAGCGCAGGCGGCGAGCGTGATCAACACCAGCAGCGGGATCCAGATGGAACGCTTGCTTTTTTTGGTGATAGCGGAGTCTGTCATCTGATACGAGCTTCCTGTTTCGGTACAGCTTAATAAGGTGATTATCCCGTGTCCTGCCGTCGTCAAAGCGTGGAAAAGACGGGGATAATCACGCTACCTCTGGCGTTTAGGCGAAGATGTCTACGGCGCCGTTACCGCGCGCCGCGGATTGCAGGGCGGCGGGGGTCGGCAGGAGCTCATCGCTCTCTTCATTAAAACCGCCGTGCTGGCCGGAACGCGAGGCATGGTGCTGCTGGGATGAAGACTGCTGCTGCCCGGCAAAGCTCTCGCTGCTAACGCTGCTCTGAGAAAGCTGAATGCCGTTTTCCGCCAGCGAGGTCCGCAGGACCGGCAGCGCGGCTTCCAGCGCCGCGCGCACGTGGCTGTGCGCTGAGACCATCTGCAGCTGTGCCTGGTTATCGTCCAGCTTCAGCGAGATTTGTACCTGGCCCAGATCTTCCGGGTGCAGGCGCAGCTCCGCCGTCTGCTGGCCCTGCTTAGTGAACAGGGTGATGTGCTGGCTCAGGGACTGCTGCCATTCGTGGGTGCCCAGAGGCTGGCTTAACACCGGCGCGGTGGCAACGGTGGCGGCAGGCTGGCTGGCCGCATGGCTGGACATAATCGGTGCCAGGGTAGCGGTCGGCGAAGAGGACGAGGAAGAACTGGCGAACTCCTGCTTCTCTGCGGCTGCGGCCACGACCGGTGTGGCAGGCGCGTTGGCGGCGAGATCCGGGCCGTTGTTCTTCGCCTGGCTCTGATAGGACGCAGAAAGCTGCGCTTTATCATGGCTTCCCGCAGGCGCGTTCAGGTACGGCTGTCCCGCACCGTTTTGCGAAAGCGTTGCTGAACTCAGCGTCGAGGTTGCGGAAACGCCGTCGCTGCCAGCCGCACGAGAGGCGGTAGTCTGCTGGTGCGGCAGCATCGCCATCAGCGCGCTTAATCCGGCCAGCTCTTCTTCGCTCAGCTCGGTTTTACCGTCATCTTTGCCGCTGGCCGCGGTGAGCGTCTTCAGCGCGTCGCCCTTTGACAGCGGCACCAGCCCGGAAACCAGGGTTTCAAGGGGCGCGGACTCCGACGTTTCAACGCCATTCAGCGCAGGCTGACGCGCGAGCAGGTCGGCAATTTTGGCCTGCAGAGCGGTATCGCCTTTGGCCTCCTGCGCGACTTTCGACAGCTTGCTGCCGGCGGCTTTCAGGTCTGCCAGGGTGAGCGGCGCATCGTTGCCCTTGCCCGTTGCGTCCGTCAGGGCGCCCGCCAGCAGGGAGAGAAAGTCCTGTGCACCCTCGGTGCCTTTCCCTGTTTGCATCCCGCCTGACAGGTCGCTGTCGCTCATCAGCAGTTGTTGCAGTGTGATCATTCCGGTTTCCTCATTGATGCGCGCTGGGCAAACTCATCCATTTTTTTCTGATCCAGGCGGTTTTCCGCCAGGGTTGAGGCTGCAATCTGCCGGTCCTGTAAGGTCTGCCAGGCCTGCAGCCGCTGTTTTTTTTCGCGCCAGAAATTCAGCGCGGTATCGACTTTTTGGGTCCACTGGCTGAGCTGCTGGCGGTGCTGCTCTATCGCCTTCTCGAGCGTCTGGATAAACTGCTGATAGTTAATCCAGCGCTGGCTGCCAATGCCCTGCGTCATATCGGTATTGAGGTTGGTGCGATATTCATGCTGATAGTCGATTAACATCTTCAACTGTTCTTCAGCCTGCTGGCACCCGCGTCGCATTGCGCCAAGCTGCAATGCGGCATCATCAACTTCTTTCTCAGCCAGATCTTTCAGCGTTGATAACGCGCTGTTTTGCGCCATGACCTTCGCCCTCCACCTGTGTTACACCTGCGGGAAAATCAGCTCCAGCGCCTGGATTGAATCTTCCCAGTCGGCACGCTCAAAAATGCCCTGTTGTAAAAATGCCTCCAGCTGCGGCCACAGGCTAATCGCCTTGTCGAGCATCGGGTCGCTGCCTTTGGCATACGCCCCCACGCTGACCAGATCGCGGTTGCGCTGGAAGCTGGAAAGCAGTTGTTTAAAGTTACGCACGCGGGCGTAGTGCTTCTCGGTTATCAGCGCCGTCATTGCGCGGCTGATGGACGCTTCAATATCAATCGCCGGGTAGTGTCCGGCTTCGGCCAGGCGGCGCGACAGCACGATATGGCCGTCAAGGATCGCGCGTGCGGAGTCGGCAATCGGGTCCTGCTGGTCGTCGCCCTCGGTCAGTACCGTATAGAAGGCTGTGATAGAGCCGCCGCCGCTGATGCCGTTCCCCGCACGCTCGACCAGCGCCGGAAGTTTGGCGAAGACCGAAGGCGGGTAGCCTTTGGTGGCCGGCGGCTCGCCGATAGCCAGCGCGATTTCACGCTGCGCCATCGCGTAGCGGGTGAGGGAATCCATGATCAGCAGCACGTGCTTGCCGCGGTCACGAAAATCTTCGGCGATACGGGTGGCGTAGGCGGCACCCTGCATACGCAGCAGCGGCGAAACGTCCGCCGGCGCGGCGATAACCACCGAGCGGGCGCGGCCTTCCGCACCCAGAATGTTTTCAATAAAGTCTTTTACTTCGCGACCACGCTCGCCGATAAGCCCCACGACGATCACGTCGGCCTGGGTATAGCGCGCCATCATGCCGAGCAGGACGGATTTCCCCACGCCTGACCCGGCGAACAGGCCCATGCGCTGCCCGCGCCCCACGGTGAGCAGGGCGTTGATCGGGCGCACGCCGGTATCCAGCACGTGCTCAATAGGGGTACGCTGCAGGGGGTTGAACGGCTGGGTGATCAGCGCGCCGGTTTCGGTGGTGTCCGGCGCGGGCAGCCCGTCGAGCGGCTTCCCGCTACCGTCCAGAACGCGGCCGAGCAGGGCAGGGCCAAGCGGCAGCTGTTTCCCGCTTTGCAGCCCGTCGCCGCTGATGTTTTTCGCGTAGACGCGCGCGCCGGGCAGAATGCCTTCCACCTCTTCAAGCGGCATCAGGAACAGGCGCTGGCCGTTAAACCCGACCACTTCGCTTTCCACTTCACGCGTTTCCTGCCCATCCTGACGCTCAATGACGCAGGTTGCCCCCAGCGGAAGCTGCAGGCCGGTGGCCTCCAGTACCAGACCGGTGGCGCGCGTCAGACGCCCATAACGACGAACGGACGGCAGTTGCGCCATCTTCGTTTCAAAGTTGTCGAGCGTGGTGAGCCAGCGGGTGAGGCGCGCGGTCATCAGACGACTCCCGGTGCCGCCAGGCGGCACAGTTCCTGCCAGCGGGTGGCGACGCTGGCGTCCAGATCGCCTTCATCGGCAGAGACTTTGCATCCGCCGTGGTGTAACGACGGGTCGCCGCGCAGACGCCAGCCGTGCAGGCTAAGCGTTGCGCCCAGGCTCTCTTCAACGCGCTGCAGATCGTCCGGGTGGACGCGCAGCTGCGGTTTGCCGCTGAACAGCGGCTCCTGCTGAAGCAGACCCTGAATTTGTTTGATCAGCGCGGTGTTATCCACCACCGGCGTCTGGCCGATAACCTGACGCGCCGCCTCCAGCGCCATCTGCATCAGGCGCGAGGCAATCACGCTGTCCAGCGCGTCCAGCGTGTGCTGAAATTCGCTGACCAGCTGCTGCATGCGGGCATGGATCGGCGCCTGCTGCTGGCGCGCCTGATCGATGCCGTGCTCCAGCCCTTTCGCCAGACCTTCCTGATACCCGAGATCGTGACCCTTCTGGCGGCCCTCGTTCAGACCGGCGTTATAGCCCTGCTCGTGCGCCTGCATTTGCAGCTGCGCCAGCATCTGCGCCTGCTGCTCCTCTTCGCTCAGCTCGGGCTGTTCGGCTTCCGGGTCAAGCTCCTCGGCCGCTACTACGGCCGGGGTGAACTCTGAAAGGGGAGGGGCCAGATCGTCCGGCGTCCAGCGCTTCCACGACAGCTCGTTAGACATAGGTGTCGTCTCCGCTGCCAATCACCATCTCGCCGGTTTCCGCCAGACGACGAACAATAAGCAGGATCGCTTTCTGCTCGTTTTCCACCTGAGACAGACGCACCGGGCCGCGGTTGGCAAGGTCGTCGCGCAGGATATCCGCCGCACGCTGGGACATGTTGCGCAGGAACTTCTCGCGCAGCGGCTGCTCGGCGCCCTTGAGGGCGATAAGCAGCGACTCGGAGTCCACTTCCTGGAGCAGGCGCTGGATGCTGCGGTCGTCCACTTCGACCAGGTTTTCGAACAGGAACATCTCGTCGATGATTTTCTGCGCCAGCTCGCCGTCGAATTCGCGAACCGCCGTAATGACTGCCTCTTCCTGCTGCGTTTTCATCAGGTTGATGATCTCCGCCGCCGTTCTCACGCCGCCCATTTTGCTGCGCTTGAGGTTCTGACCGTCGAGAAGGTTGTTCAGCACTTCGGTCAGCTCCGCCAGCGCGGCCGGCTGGACGCCGCCGAAGGTCGCGATACGCAGCATCACGTCGTGACGCAGACGCTCCTCGAACAGGGCCAGAATATCCGCCGCCTGGCCACGTTTGAGGTGAACCAGGATGGTGGCGATAATCTGCGGGTGCTCGTCGCGAATAAGGTCGGCGGCACTCTGCGGCTCCATAAAGTTGAGCGTTTCGATCCCGCTGGCGGTATCGCGCGTTTCCAGAATATCTTCCAGCAGGCTGGCCGCGCGCTCTTCGCCCAGCGCCTTGACCAGCACGGAGCGCAGGTAGTCGTTGGCGTTGACGTTGAGCGCCGCAAACTGTTCGGCTTCCTGCTCAAATTCCGACAGCACTTCGGTCAGCTGCTTGTTGGAGATCTGACGCACGTTGGCCATGGCCGCGCTGAGAATTTGCACTTCGCGCTGGGAGAGGTGCTTGAACACCTCTGCCGCGCGGTCTTCGCCAATGGTCATCAGCAGGATGACGCTTTTATCGGTGCCCGTAAGCGTATTACTCATGTTCGTTACCCATCCACTGGCGGATGACCAGCGCCACGACGCGCGGATCGTTATCTGACATTTCGCGAATGCGCTGGCTCATTACCTCTGCGCCCATGCGCTGGTTAGCACGACGCTGCTGCATCTGTTCATCTTTACTGAGGCGTACTTCAACCGCTTCTTCCACTTCCTGACGCGCGCTCATCTGCTCGCGAGCCGCTTTTTCGGCTTCAGCACGGCGCTGAAGCTGCGGACGAACGCCCTTACGCCACAGCAGCCACGCGACAATCAGCACCAGCAGCCAGCGTCCTGCGGACATCAGCTGGTCGATAAACGCCTGCTGTTGCCAGAACGGCAGCTCGCCGCCGGTCTCTTCAACCGCGTTGAACGGCGAGTTGACCACGTTGAGGGTATCGCCGCGCTTCTCGGAGTAGCCCATCGCTTCGCGGGTCAGGTTTTCAATCTGCTTCATCTGCTCGGCGGTTAACGGCAACGGTTTGCCGTCCGGCAGGGTTTTGTAGTTCACCACCACCGCAACGGAAAGACGCTGAATATCGCCCACGTTCAGCTTAGTGTGGCGAATGGTCCGGTCCACTTCATAGTTCGTGGTTTCGTTACGGCTGCTGGAGCGCGGACCGGCGTTACTGGTCGTTGAGGTGGTCTGCTGATTGTTTTGCTGACCGTTCTGCTGATTGGCCGGCGGCGTGGAAATCGGCGCCGCGTTAGCCGGAGCAGGCTGGTTAGAGAGCGCGCCCGGCACCCCGCCAGGGTAGGCCCCGCCGACCTGTTCGCTGGAGTTGATCTGGCGTGAGCGCATTACCGCCTGAGCCGCATCGCCGTTCGGGCTGTATTGCTCTTCGGTTTGTTCTTTATTAGAGAAGTCAATCTGCGCGGTCACCTGGGCGTGAACGTTGCTGTTGCCCACCACCGGGCCGAGGATCGCTTCGATACGGCGCTGAAGACGGCTTTCCACGTCGGCGGCGTATTTCAGCTGCGCGTCGTTCAGGTCACGCCCGGCGGTATTGGATTGGGTCAGCAGGTGTCCGCTTTGGTCCACCAGCGTCACGTTACCCGGCGGCAGGCCGGCGACGGCGCTGGAGACGAGATGCGTCACCGCGCTGATTTGCCCTTCGTCCAGCGCGCGGCCAGGTTCGAGGTTCACGGTAACGGAAGCCGAAGGGGATTTCTGTTCACGAACGAATAAAGAGGGTTTAGGCATCGCCAGGTGCACGCGGGCACTCTTCACCGGGCCTAACGTTTCAATGGTGCGGGCCAGCTCGCCTTCCAGCGCACGCTGGTAGTTAACCTGCTCGCTGAACTGGCTGATGCCGAACTTTTCCTGGTCCAGCAGCTCAAAGCCGACCGCGCCGCCCTTTGGCAGGCCCTGCTGTGCCAGACGCAGACGCAGCTCGTGCACCTTATCCGCCGGTACCTCCAGCGCACCGCCATTATCGGCAAAGCGATACGGGATGTTCATCTGGGTAAGCTGGGTGACGATGGCGCCGCCATCCTGATCGGAAAGGTTGCTGTAGAGCGTGCGGTAATCAGGGCTTTTCGCCCATAAAACCATCGCTACAAGGATCGCAATTGCGGCAGCGCCTGCCACGATCAACGGGATTTTAGGATTCGCGCGAAGGCGGTTCATCCACTCAAGTGATTTATTTTGTGGCGCTGTCGATGCTGTTGCACTCATTGCGCACCTCTTAAATCCTGGTGGTTTACGTTATTCGTGTAGAGAAACAAAACTGACTCCCGGGTCGGCAAACACGACAAAAGTTCCATATTGATGGCCCTGCCATTATTTGACGATTCCGGATTTTCTATGCGTCAAATAACCTGGTTTTTTCACGCTATTTACCGCCATTATCTTATTGACAAGCTGTTAGTCTTGACCGCGTAAAAAACCATCCAGGGGAGAGTCATGGCTATACAGGGCATTGAAGGGGTAATCAGTCAGTTGCAGGCAACGGCGATGACGGCCCGTAATCAGAATGTGGCAGAACAACAGCCGACCATCAGCTTTGCGGGGCAACTGCACGCCGCTCTTGACCGTATCAGCGATACCCAGACCGCTGCGCGTACGCAGGCGGAGAAGTTCACCCTCGGCGAGCCGGGCGTGGCGCTGAATGATGTGATGACCGATTTGCAAAAAGCCTCGGTTTCTATCCAGATGGGGATCCAGGTGCGTAATAAGCTGGTGTCGGCTTATCAGGAAGTGATGGGGATGCAGGTTTAGGTAATCTAACTTGATGAAATTTATAGTTAATAGTTGCTCCCAAACATGTTATGGGACATGGGCGGGGCAAAGCTAATTACATTTCGTTCTGGACAGGCATCTCGTATGGTCAATTTCGCCTTCCAGAACTGTGCCTCCCCGACGCATTTCACCAGTTTTGTCACGTCTTCATGATGCAAACATATGTTTCACCTGGACCGGCCTGATAAAATGTAACTCCTTTATTTTACAGGGATAGAAAAGTGAAAAGTTTGTTTCTGTTTTTTTCTGCAATTTTACTGGCAGGTTGTTCCGCTAAATACAGCACAAATAATATTCAGGAGCGTACAGAGCCCCTGTTAAAAGATGCCCCAGTTGCTATCTCTCAGCCAACTGACGGGGTATATGAAACACACACTTATTCGGGGTCTGGCAAAGCTACGGCAGACGCTGCAAAAGCTGCATTTTTGCGACATTCAGATAATGTGACTGTTTTTGCCGACTGTGATGATCTTGCCTGTCTCGAAAGCCGCCATACAATTAGCCGCGGTTATTATGTGGTCCCACAGATATTGCACTGGGAAGATCGTGCAACTGAGTGGTCCGGCATTCCAGACAAGATTGAAGTGAAAATCACTGTATATAATAGTGAATCCAATAGTCGTGTTGCATCAACAATTATCAATGGCAAAAGCAAGTGGGCTACCTTCGGTGGCGATCACCCACAGGATCTGTTACCAGAACCTGTAAGCGCGTTTATATCGAGTCTGTATTAATTTCCAACATGCTGTCATACAGAACCCCGTTTAAACGGGGTTCTGTCAGATTTCAGTAAGCCTGTCCTTCTTATATTTAAGCCCCCTCGATCTTCGCTGGCAGCGTCAGCGCTTTAATGCCACAATATTTTTTTCTTCGAATGCAGGAAAGATGATGAAAAAAATAGCAATTGCTGGCGCGCTGCTGGCACTGACCGGGTGCGTTCAGGTAGATAACTATAATGACGTGATCAAGCATCCCGTCCCGGCACACCTGGCGGGATACTGGCAGTCGAAAGGGCCGCAGAGCAGTCTGGTCAGCCCTGAAGCGATTGCCACGCTGGTGGTGACGGAAGAGGGCGATACGCTGGACTGCCGCCAATGGCAGCGCGTGATTGCCGTGCCGGGTAAGATCATGCTGCGCTCAGAGAGCTATTACAACGTCACGCGCAAGCTGGATATCTATCAGATGGATCGCGACGGCGCTACGCTTGAGTATGACGGGATGGAGTTGCAAAAGGTTGACCGCCCAACGGTGGAATGTGCTGATTACCTGAGCAAAAACCCGCTGGAGAGTAAGCTGCCCTAAGGGTAAACGCAAAACGGCAACCTCGTTGCCGTTTTTGGTGTTTGCACCCTCTCCCTTTGGGCTGAGGAATCCCTGGTAATTTCTCTACCCGAAGCGATGAGCGTTGCTTCAGGAAAATGAATTGCTTGCAGCGACGCCCTGGTCCGGCTGTAAATCGCTGAGGCGTTTCCTGCAGGCCGGGGCGAGGCGCATGGATGCGCCGAGAGGGCGGGCTTTACATGGACGTTACCTCCGCCCGTCCCCGATAAGCCGAAAGGAATAAGCCGAGGGCACCGCGAAGCGGCGATTTACCGCCGGGAGCCCGGGTTGCCAGGGGGGTGGCGATTGAGCCGCCCTGGCACGTTCACTGGTCCTGTCGTAACAGAGTAGCAAGGAACGTAAAGTGAACGGAATGACCACTACCGCCGTATGTGCCCCTCACCCTAACCCTCTCCCCAAAGGGGCGAGGGGATTGTTCACTGCTCGCATTAATTTGTGAGGATCCCTCAGCCCTTTGGGAGAGGGACGGGGTGAGGGGACCAGGCCGCACCTTTTCCATTACTACAACGCATCCTCAATCACCCACACGCTTACGCTTCCCCCTTTACAGGTAAAGGTACCTTCGCCATCCGCCGCGGTGGTCACCGTTTCTTCACGATTGCCGAGGAAATCCCGCCACGTTTTGTTGCCGTAGTTTTCCCCCAGGCAAATCACCTTCTCGCCGTCGTCGCCGTTCGACATCACCACCACGCAGCCGGGATCGTCCTCCGTTCCGCTGCGGCTGAAGGCGATGCAGTTTGGATGGTCAAAAAACAGCGTCTGCACGCCGTGGGCAAAGCGCTGGCGGGCGAGAATAAGCTCGTGAAGCTGCTCAATTACCGGCATGTCGATGTGATAGGTCTCACCGTCGCCTCCCGTATCGTCATAGCTTGCGCCGAACAGATCCGGGTAGAAAACGCTTGGCACGCCGTTTTCCCGCAGCAGGATCAGCGCGTACGCCAGCGGTTTAAACCAGGCTTCGACCGGCGCTTCCAGCGCCTGCAGAGGCTGCGTGTCATGGTTAGCGACGAGAGTGACCGCATGGAACGGGTCGGCCTCCACCAGCGTGCCGGTGAAGATCTGGCTCATGTCGTAATCCCGACCCTGGCGTGACGCCTCGTGGAATTTCATCTGCAGCGGGGCATCAAACAGCATGGTTTTGCCCTCGACCTGGTCAATATAGGCCTGCAGTTTGTCCACCTCGTGGGACCAGTATTCCGCCACGATAAACAACGGCTGTTCGGCGACTTCCTGAACGTGCTCAATCCACTCTTTGTAAAACCAGGCGGGAATATGCTTGACGGCGTCCAGACGAAAACCGTCGCAGCGCGTCTGTTCCATGACCCAGCGGGCCCAGTATTTTATTTCCTCGGTGACGGCGTGATTGCGAAAGTCGATGTTTTCGCCCATCAGGTAATCGAAGTTACCCATCTCATCATCAACCTGGTCGTTCCAGCCTTCGCCGGTGTAGTCGTTGACGATTTTAAAGATCCCGTCTTCATCCGGGTTTTCAATATGGTCGACACCGCTGAAGCATTTGTAATCCCAGATGAACTGCGAATATTGCCCGGCGCGGGCAGGGAAGGTGTAGCGTGTCCACGCTTCACACTCTACGATCTCATCATTGATTTGCGTGCGATCCTGCTCGTTCACGCGCTGAACGCGGACGGGCTCTTTCTCATCAGCCCCCATTTTGTGGTTAACCACCACGTCCAGCAGTACGGCAATGTCGTTGCTTTTGAGGGCGTCGATAGCCTCCAGCAGCTGCGCTTTGTCGCCATATTTCGTGGCGATGCTGCCTTTCTGATCAAACTCGCCGAGGTCAAACAGATCGTAAGAGTCATAGCCAACCGAAAACCCGCCGGAAGCCCCTTTATACGCGGGCGGCAGCCAGATCATGTTGATGCCGATTTCATTAAGATTGGGGGCTAACGCCGTGACTTCTCGCCACAATTCACCGCCAGCGGGGTAATACCAGTGAAAGCATTGTAACAGGGTGGGGTTTTTCATCGTCCGTGCTCCAGAAGCCATATGGCAGACTTCTGGAGTATGGATGAAGAAATCATAATTGTGTGTCGCGGGTAACACTTTCTGGATAAAGAATATTCCCTGACAGCTTTCCATAGGTAGAGGTGATGGATTGCTGTTTGCCGGTCTGATCGATGAGATTACGCAGTTCGTCCATCCGCACTTTCAGCAGCGCCTTTAACGTATTCTCATTGTCGAGAATCATCTCCAGCAGCGCACGCGCTTGCTCAACCTGAGCCGGTGGGCATGACATGATGGGCGTTTGCGAAATCCTTTCCACCAGTTGAACGTAATGCATTTCCTGCTCAATAAGCGCATCCCATTGACCAGAATGTGCGAGATTTAGCATAGCAATGCTCTGAGCATGTAACGCCTGCCAGTGGCTAAGCGCTGCGCTGGGATTATTCATCAAAATTATCCTGAAATAGAGGACGCATTGGGGCCGATTTGCTTCCACGCATCCGCAATGTTGTTTAATAAACCCTCGACTTCAACAATTGCGTCTACGTCATTACTGACGTTCGCCAGTAATAAACGTCGAACCATATATTCGTACAAGGAGGCAAGATTGCTGGACAGCTCGCTCTCAACCTCCATGTTCAGTCCTGCTTTTAAACCGTTGTCGATGATGTTAATGGCTTTCGATAACGCTTCGCCTTTTTCACGAATTTGTCCGGCTTCCATGAACAAACGCGCGCGGACGAGGGCGCTATGCGCCCCGTCGAACAACATGACAATCAGCTGGTGTGGACTGGCATTCATAACTGCGCTTTCTACTCCTATCTGCTGATAGGATTGAACACCAGAGGTCTTATACATATCCACTCCTGAAGGCTACGACTATTTTTGTGAGAACTGTTGGGTCAGGTAGTTGGCCGTACTGGTCATTTTGGTGACTAATACGTCCAGGCTGGTGAACTGCGCTTTGTAACGCGCCATGGTGGCATCAATAGTGGCTTCCATAGAATCGTAACGTTCGCCCAGGGTTTTCAGCGTTTTGTTGATACCGTCTTTCGCATTCTGGATCACGCCCGCGCTGCCGGTGCTGGTGCTGAGCATGGTGGTCAGCGTGTTGTTCATCTGGGTCGCCAGACCGGTTTTCTTTCCGTCACCGATAAAGTACTGCTGTACGGCGGTCGGGTTGTCGGTCAGCGCTTTTTTCAGCTTATCGGTATCCACTTTGAGGTTACCGACCGTACCGTCTGCGCCTTTGACTGGATCCTGGGTAATCCCCAGCTGAGCCATGATCTGAACGGAGCCGGCCTGAACTTCGGTCAGCAGACCGCGCAGCTGGGACTGGATCCCGCGCACGTTTGCATCACCCACCAGCGCGCCGTTGCTGGTGGACTGACCGCCTGCACCCGCGTCGACCGCGACATATTTGGTCAGGCTGTTAATGGTGGACTGCAGCGAGTTATACGCGGTTACCCAGTCCGTTACGGCTTTTTGGTTTGCATCCGTGGCGCGCGTCACTTCCAGCATTTCATCCGCTTTACTTTCGGCCTTCACGGTGAAGGTCATCCCCGGCAGCGCATCAGAGATGGTGTTCGATTGACGCTCAATCTTGATGTCGTTCACAACGACAATCGCGTTCTGGGCCGCGGTATTTACCGCCAGCGCGCCGGTTTTGGCGGTTGAGTCGTAGCCGATTACGCTTTGCAGCTTGTCGTCCCCGGTGACGCTGATGGTCATCTCGCCATCCGTACCGGTGGTTTTCGAGGAGAGCATCAGGCGGTAATCGCCGTCTTTCGCCTTGATGACGCTGGCGGTGACGTTGCCGTTCGCTTTATTAATCGCGCTCGCGATCCCGGCAAGCGACGTATCGCCATCGGCCAGGTTCACCTCTAAAGGCGTTTTTGTCCCCGGCTGGGTAATCGTAATTTTACGCGTCGTGCCGGTCGTATCGCCCAGCAGTTCCGTGTTGGTGGCATACGAACCCGTCGTGAGCGCCTGTGCTTTTGCCACCTGGTTGACGTTAACCACATAAGAGCCGACGGATGCGTCTGCGGTCGTGGTTGCCGTAAAGGCCGTGTTGGTGCTGCTTACGGCGGTTGAGTTCCATGTGGTCGCTTTACCCAGCGCAGCGGTCGCAGTCTGCAGCGAGGTCATGGCACTCTGCAGCTTGCCGTACGCGCTTAACTGTGCGTTATACGTTGATTGCTGGGTAGTAATCGTCGTCAGCTTGGTTCGTTCTGCTGCGTCCAACTGATTATATAATTCCCCGAGTCCTGCAGAACCTATCCCGAGGTTACTGATAGTAGCCATGCATATTTTCCTTAAATACGAAAGTAGTTCAGGACTCTTATCGGCCTCGAATAGTAAAAGTTTACGATGGTGAGAAAAAAATAATCCAAAGAATAGGCATGTCCTGGCGCGTTAAATGAAACGATTGCGCTTAGGGACGATTTTTAGTGCGCCAATAACACAGATAAGTGTGTGCCTTTTTTGGCATATTCCGCGTAATAAAAAGCCGTAAATAATAACCTTATGACGAACCTTAATTGATTTTTTAAATTAAAATCATTAATAATCATGGAGTTGTAATTTTTTCGAAATTGATTCTAAAGTCTTTTCGGGACCCGTCGATAACCTTGTTGACGGTGAGAGACGCTGTGAGTGTTAGGCACCGGACCTAAAACCCAATTTTTGAAGGAAAGAAAATTATGGCAGTTATCAATACTAACCTGTTGTCCCTGACTACTCAGAACAACCTGAACAAATCTCAGTCTTCTCTGGGCACTGCTATTGAGCGTCTGTCTTCAGGTCTGCGTATCAACAGCGCGAAAGACGATGCCGCTGGCCAGGCGATTGCAAACCGCATGACCTCCCAGATCAAAGGTATGAATCAGGCAGCGCGTAACGCCAACGACGGTATCTCCATGGCGCAGACTGCTGAAGGTTCCCTGAACGAAATCAACAGCAACCTGCAGCGCATTCGTGAACTGGCTGTTCAGGCAACAAACGGTACTAATAGCCCGACTGACCTGGCCTCTCTGCAGGACGAAGTTAAAGCTCGTCTGGATGAAATCGGCCGCGTTGCCAGCAAAACTGACTTCAACGGCATCAAACTGCTTGACGGCACTGCAGGTACTGCTGGTGTGGTTAAAATTCAGGTTGGCGTAAACGATGGTGACACTATCAACCTGGATCTGACTACTGCTAAAGCAGACACGGCTACTCTGGGTGTTGCAGCTATCGACCTGAAAAACCTGGCTGGTACTGAATTGAAAACTATCGACGATGCTATCGCTAAAGTTGATACCGCTCGTTCCGGTCTGGGTGCTGTGCAGAACCGCTTCACTTCTGCAATCAACAACCTGAACAACACCTCTAACAACCTGTCTGCTGCTCAGTCCCGTATCCAGGACGCTGACTACGCAACTGAAGTTTCCAACATGTCCCGCGCGCAGATCCTGCAGCAGGCTGGTACTTCTGTTCTGGCTCAGGCAAACCAGGTTCCACAGACCGTTCTGTCTCTGCTGCGTTAATTTTACGCATCAAGCCCCGCTTCGGCGGGGTTTTTTTGTCTCTGAATTTTGAGGATCCGCCCGTGAAACAGATCGTTATTACCCAGCCTAAACTGGTCGCAGATTTTTCCTGTGTCGGTGGGGAATGCCGTGAACATTGTTGTCAGGGCTGGACCATCGCGTTTGATAAATCCTCCGTTAATCGCTATCTGAACAGTAAAAATGCCGCCATTCGTCACACGGCGAAAACGGCGATAAAAGTCACAAAAAAACAGTATGGCAACTGGGGCGAAGTGATTTTCCATACGGAAAGTAAAAATTGCCCGTTTATGGATACGGAAAAGCTCTGTTCTATTCATAGCGCCATGGGTGCCCAGGCGTTAAGCCCAACCTGTTCGACGTTCCCGCGGACAAACCGGGTCTATAAAAATGAAATTGAAAAATCACTTAATCTCTCGTGCCCGGAAGTGACTCGTCTGCTGCTAAACGATCGGGCGTCGATGTCGATGATGGAATCCATCAGCCTTCAGCAGGACGTGAATAATGCGCCAGCGATGGATTTGAAGATTAAGGTCATCAATCTCTTCTGCCAGAACCTATTTAGCGTTGAGGCAGTGAGCGTTGAAGAACAAGTTTATGCCGTGGTGAAATTCCTCATGGTGGCTGAAAAGCTCGAAAACCTGGAAGAGAATATCAGCACGCTCGAAACGGTTTATTTTTCGCTGGTGAACGAGCTGGTGAGCGGTAAAATCAAGACGGAGTTAGGCGGGTTTAATCAGAACTACAGCCTGAAATTCGCGTTAATCTCGCTCATCCAAAGCTACTTTACGAAGAAAGCGACGGCCCGCGGCGGCGCCGTATTAAACCGTTATTTTGACCAGCTTTATAAACAGTTTGAATCTGTCGATGACACCGTTTCGGCAGAAAAGGTCATGGAAAACATCGAGTCCGTCTGGCGCGATGTGGCGGGCGGTTACCTGACGGAAAACGATCACCTGTTTAAGAACTTTTTTAAATACAAGCTCTGGGAGCAGGGCTTCCCGCAGAGCAATGGCCGCAGCATGTTGAATAATCTCTATTTAATCGTTGCGGAGTTCTATTTCCTTAAATCGCTGCTTGCCGGTCAGGCCATCGCGGCGGGGAAAATTGAACAAGACAATATTATTGACGTTATTTACAGCTTCCACTCCCTGAGCCAGCATAACCAGGAAGCAGGAAAGCTCTTTCATCAACATATAGATAGCGTCAAATTGGGCGACGATATCTCATTGCTGCAACTGTTAATTTAGCCAGAAAAGTTGCCCCTCCTGCGGGCAACCTCAGAATAACCTCACTTTATCCCCCTTTTTCATCCAATTGAACGCCCTGCAGAATCGGATAATCATGCCGATAACTCAACTAACGCAGGGCTGTTTATCGTGAATTCACTCTATACCGCTGAAGGTGTAATGGATAAACACTCGCTGTGGCAGCGTTATGTCCCGCTGGTGCGTCACGAAGCATTGCGCCTCCAGGTGCGCTTGCCGGCGAGCGTGGAACTTGACGATCTGCTACAGGCGGGCGGTATCGGGTTATTGAATGCAGTTGACCGATACGACGCTCTGCAAGGAACGGCATTTACGACTTACGCAGTTCAGCGTATTCGTGGTGCGATGCTGGACGAGCTGCGCAGCCGCGACTGGGTGCCGCGCAGCGTTCGCCGCAACGCGCGCGAAGTGGCGCATGCGATGGGGCAGCTGGAACAGGAACTGGGACGCAACGCAACGGAAACCGAAGTGGCGGAACGTCTTGGCATTGCTGTTGAAGAGTATCGTCAGATGTTGCTCGATACCAATAATAGCCAACTCTTCTCCTATGACGAGTGGCGCGAAGAGCATGGCGATAGCATCGAGCTGGTGACGGACGAGCACCAGCAGGAAAACCCGTTACACCATTTAATGGAAGGGAATTTACGCCAGCGCGTAATGGAAGCGATTGAAGCTCTGCCTGAGCGCGAACAGCTGGTGTTGACCCTTTATTACCAGGAAGAGCTTAATCTCAAAGAGATTGGCGCGGTTCTGGAGGTGGGGGAGTCGCGGGTTAGCCAGCTGCACAGCCAGGCCATTAAACGCTTACGAACCAAGCTGGGTAAGTTATAGGTGATCCAATCACCCGAAAAATGCCGCACAACGTATTGACAACCAGGAGTTATCATGACGGTGCAGCAATCTAAAAGACGGCCTTTAAGCCGCTACCTGAAAGACTTTAAACACAGCCAGACGCATTGCGCCCACTGTAACAAATTACTCGATCGTATCACGCTGGTTCGCCGCGGCGAGATCGTGAATAAAATCGCAATCTCTCGCCTCGACACGTTAATGGATGAAGCCGCGTGGCTCGAAGAGCAAAAAGAGTGGGTGGCGCTTTGCCGTTTCTGTGGCGATCTCCACTGCAAAGAGCAAAGCGACTTCTTCGATATCATCGGCTTCAAACAATTCCTGTTTGAACAAACGGAGATGAGCCACGGCACCGTGCGCGAATATGTGGTTCGCCTGCGCCGCCTTGGGCAGCATCTGACCGTTAACAATATCTCTCGCGATCTGCTCAAGACCGGTTATCTGGATGAAAATCTGGAACCGTGGCTGCCTGCAACCAGCACCAACAACTACCGTATTGCGCTACGCAAGTATGCGCAATATAAGGTACAAATGCCGGGTTCCGTGAAGCAGAAAGCGCTCGCCGGAACAACTTCTGATATATATTAAAAAAGAATAAGATGTAGCGCAGTCGCCTTTGACGTTGCAGGCGATTTCTCTACACTACGTAAAAATTCCACTATATCGGGGTATTTATGAAATTTGCACTTCTGGGTCGTCAGGCGCTGATGGGAGTTATGGCCGTCGCGCTGGTTGCGGGCATGAGCGTAAAAACGTTCGCCGCAGAAAACCTGCTGAATAAAGTAAAAGAGCGCGGTACGCTGCTGGTCGGGCTGGAAGGAACCTATCCTCCGTTCAGCTTCCAGGGTGATGACGGCAAGCTGACCGGTTTTGAAGTGGAATTTGCAGAAGAACTGGCAAAACACCTCGGCGTTAAAGCCTCCCTGAAACCGACCAAATGGGACGGTATGCTGGCCTCGCTGGATTCAAAACGTATTGACGTGGTGATTAACCAGGTGACCATTTCTGACGAGCGTAAGAAGAAGTATGACTTCTCCACGCCGTACACCGTGTCCGGTATCCAGGCGCTGGTGAAGAAAGGTAACGAAGGCTCCATCAAAACGGCTGCCGATCTGAAAGGTAAAAAAGTCGGCGTCGGTCTGGGAACCAACTACGAAGAGTGGCTGCGCCAGAACGTTCAGGGCGTGGATATCCGCACCTATGATGATGACCCGACGAAATACCAGGATCTGCGCGTAGGCCGTATCGACGCCATTCTGGTTGACCGTCTGGCGGCGCTGGATCTGGTGAAGAAAACCAACAATACCCTCGCGGTAGCGGGTGATGCGTTCTCTCGTCAGGAATCCGGCGTGGCCGTCCGTAAAGGCAATGAGGATCTGGTGAAAGCCATTGACTCCGCGATCGCTGACATGCAGAAAGACGGCAGCCTGAAGGCGCTGTCTGAGAAGTGGTTCGGGGCGGACGTCACTAAGTAAGTTGGTGACGTGAAAAAAAGGCGCTTTTAAAAGCGCCTTTTTTATTTCTTACGCGTCTGCGTGCATAATGAAAAATATCACATTTTGTCTGAGTTACCGGAGAATCCATGTCACTACAGAATTTAACGCGCTTTCCCCGTCTGGAGTTTATCGGCGCGCCGACGCCGCTCGAGTACCTGCCGCGATTTTCTGATTATCTGGGACGCGATATTTTCATTAAGCGCGATGACGTGACGCCGATGGCGATGGGCGGCAATAAGCTGCGCAAGCTGGAGTTTCTGGCGGCTGACGCGCTGCGCGAAGGCGCGGATACGCTGATCACCGCCGGGGCCATTCAGTCCAACCACGTTCGTCAGACGGCGGCCGTGGCGGCAAAGCTCGGACTTCACTGCGTGGCCCTGCTGGAAAACCCGATTGGCACGCGGGCGGAAAACTATCTGTCCAACGGGAACCGTCTGCTGCTGGATCTGTTTAACGTGCAGGTGGAGATGGTTGATGCGTTGACCGACCCGACCGCACAGCTCGACGATCTGGCCACGCGGCTGGAAGCGCAGGGTTTCCGTCCCTACGTTATTCCCGTCGGCGGTTCGAATGCGCTGGGCGCGCTGGGCTATGTGGAAAGCGCGCTGGAAATCGCCCAGCAGTGCGAAGGGGCGGTGAGCCTCTCGTCTGTGGTGGTTGCCTCCGGAAGCGCGGGCACCCATGCAGGGCTGGCGGTGGGGCTGGAACAGCTGCTGCCGGAGGTCGAGCTGATTGGCGTAACGGTGTCCCGCAGCGTCGCGGACCAGAAGCCAAAAGTAGTGGCTCTGCAACAGGCGGTGGCAGAGCAACTGGAGCTGAAGGCCAGGGCCGGGATCCTGCTCTGGGATGACTATTTTGCGCCGGGTTACGGCACGCCTAATGAAGAGGGCATGGAAGCCGTTAAGCTGCTGGCGCGCCTTGAGGGTATATTGCTCGATCCGGTCTATACGGGTAAAGCGATGGCCGGCCTTATCGATGGCATTGCGCAGAAACGCTTTAAGGATGAAGGGCCGATTTTATTTGTGCACACCGGCGGGGCGCCCGCGCTGTTTGCTTATCATCCTCATGTCTAAAAATCAGGTCGAAAAATAATAATGCAAGAAAGTATTCAACTGGTTATTGATTCTCTGCCGTTCCTGCTGAAAGGTGCGGTATTTACGTTACAGCTGAGTATCGGCGGGATGTTCTTCGGGCTGGTGCTGGGATTTGTACTGGCCTTAATGCGCATGTCGCCCATTCTGCCGGTACGCTGGCTGGCGCGCTTTTATATCTCCGTGTTTCGCGGTACGCCGCTTATCGCTCAGCTCTTTATGATCTACTACGGCTTACCGCAGTTCGGCATCGAGCTGGATCCGATCCCGGCGGCGATGATTGGCCTGTCGCTTAACACGGCGGCCTATACCTCCGAAACCCTGCGCGCGGCGATCTCGTCGATTGATAAAGGCCAGTGGGAAGCGGCGGCCAGTATCGGGATGACGCCGTGGCAGACGCTGCGTCGCGCCATTCTGCCGCAGGCGGCGCGGGTGGCGCTGCCGCCGCTGAGCAACAGCTTCATCAGCCTGGTGAAAGATACCTCCCTGGCGGCAACCATTCAGGTGCCGGAGCTGTTCCGTCAGGCGCAGCTCATTACCTCGCGCACCCTTGAAGTTTTCACCATGTATCTGGCCGCCTCGCTGATTTACTGGGTGATGGCGACGGTGTTGTCCGCGCTGCAAAACTACTTTGAAAACCAGCTTAACCGCCAGGAGCGTGATCCAAAATGAGTGCTATCGACGTTAAAAACCTGGTGAAAAAATTCCACGGGCAAACGGTGCTCCACGGGATCGACCTCGAAGTCGAGCAGGGCGAAGTCGTGGCGATTATTGGCCCGAGCGGGTCGGGGAAAACCACGCTGCTGCGCAGTATCAACCTGCTTGAACAGCCGGAAGGGGGCACCATTCGGGTTGGGGAGATAACGATTGATACCGGTAAATCCATCAGCCAGCAGAAAGGATTGATTCGCCGCCTGCGTCAGCATGTTGGCTTTGTGTTCCAGAGCTTCAATCTTTTCCCGCACCGCACGGTGCTGGAAAATATTATTGAAGGGCCGGTCATCGTAAAGGGTGAGCCGAAAGAGGAAGCGACGGCTCGCGCGCGTGAACTGCTCGCTAAAGTTGGGCTGGCAGGGAAAGAGACCAGCTACCCGCGCCGCCTGTCGGGCGGGCAGCAGCAGCGCGTGGCCATCGCGCGGGCGCTGGCGATGCGTCCTGACGTGATCCTGTTTGATGAACCGACCTCCGCGCTCGATCCCGAGCTGGTGGGAGAGGTGCTGAATACCATCCGCCAGCTGGCGCAGGAAAAACGCACCATGGTCATCGTGACCCATGAAATGAGCTTTGCGCGCGACGTGGCGGACAGAGCCATCTTTATGGACCAGGGGCGGATTGTGGAGCAGGGACCGGCGAAAAGCTTATTTGCTAACCCTCAGCAGCCGCGAACGCGTCAGTTCCTGGAAAAATTCCTCATGCAGTAGCATTTTTGCACTAATTTGCTCCAGAAAGTTCTTCTGGAGCAAATTATTCTCGCTCTTCGCCTTAAACGATGTTCTTTTATTCCACCCGAACAGAATAAACCTTATCCATAGCACAGTTAATTGTGCTATTGCCGATATTTTGTAGTTGAAAATAAGTTTTATGTGTTAGGTTATATTCACCATAATAATGATTATCTTTTCAGAGGCTTCTTTTAGTAAGTATGAAGGATTCAGACTTTTTCACCTGGCGACGGGATTGCTCCCTCCGGTTTCAGGAATTGACCTGTGCCGCCGAGGTATATCATGAACTTCAGCGACAAACTCAGGCGCTGGAATTCGATTATTACGCACTCTGTGTGCGCCATCCGGTGCCGTTTACGCGGCCTAAAATTGCTGTGCATACCACTTATCCACAACAGTGGCAGGCGCAATATCAGTCAGAGAACTATTTCACCATCGATCCGGTGCTCAAGCCCGAGAATTTCATTCAGGGGCATTTACCCTGGACGGACGAATTATTTGCGGATGCTCAGGAATTATGGAGCAGCGCGCAGGGCTTCGGTTTACGTTCGGGAATAACCCAGTGTCTGATGCTGCCTAATCATGCGCTCGGCTTCCTTTCGGTTTCCCGTACTAGCGCACAGGAAGAACCGTTTTCCAGCGAGGAAATAGAGCTGCGGCTGCAGATGCTGGTGCAAATGGCATTAACCGCGCTGTTGCGTTTTGAAGATGAGATGGTTATGCCGCCTGAGATGAAATTCAGCAAACGCGAACGAGAAATTCTGAAATGGACTGCGGAAGGGAAGACGTCTGCGGAAATAGCGATCATTCTCTCTATTTCAGAGAATACGGTTAACTTCCATCAGAAGAATATGCAGAAAAAATTTAATGCGCCAAACAAGACGCAGATTGCCTGTTACGCGGCGGCTACAGGGCTGATCTGATTAGAGAGTACGTTCTGCGTGACAGACGAGTGGACGGCTGAATGCACTGCATCCAGCCGTTTTTTGTTACTGGCGGTACGCTTGTTTGATTTGCTTAACGGTGTTAGCAAATACGGCCGATTCCGCCTGGTCTTCCATCTGCGCGATTTGTTTTTCCATTTTAATGATCACACGACCAGCATCAGCCTGGCCCATCGCCTGCAGCATCAGCGTTAGCAGCGCTTTCAGGCAGTTTACTTCCTGTGCCAGTTCCTGGTTATTCTCCGCAGTGGCAAATTCAGGTGTGCTCATTTATTTTCCTCATTATTAAACGGCGCTAAAGCGCGACGACGAAAGTCAAGGCGGCGGAGTATACCACAAGCTGCAGCAAAAAATGCAGCGGTTGTTTTTCGTACTTTTACGCCGGTGTTTATTTGCGTAAACAGAGCCAGCCAGTAAACTGGCGCTCGGGTTCGGCTATTAATTGTTTGCGCCTGGTTTACTTGCCGTTAATTATTGTTACAAAAATTTGAGAACCGTTTTTTCGCGAGGAAAACGTGCAAGTTTTTTGTAACTTTTTGAATACAGATACTTAAAAAAAGCCGCAAAAGCTCTGATGGCAAGGGCTCTCTTTCCATGGACTGTACAGGCTAATTTCCAAAAACGAGAGCAAAATCGAATAGCCGATTTTTTAACGTTTTAATCTTGTCATGAAAACCGTTAATATAAACCAAATTATCACTCAGTAGCGTTATCCCTATTCTGGAGACATTTCCTTTGATCAACGTCCTTCTTGTTGATGACCACGAACTGGTGCGCGCAGGGATACGACGCATTCTTGAAGATATTAAAGGTATTAAAGTTGCCGGTGAGGCGTGCTGTGGGGAAGATGCCGTAAAATGGTGCCGCACAAACTCGGCCGATGTGGTGCTGATGGATATGAACATGCCCGGTATCGGTGGCCTTGAGGCAACGCGCAAAATCGCGCGTACCTTTGTTGATACGAAAGTCATCATGCTGACCGTGCATACTGAAAACCCGCTTCCCGCGAAGGTGATGCAGGCGGGAGCAGCCGGTTACCTGAGCAAAGGCGCCGCACCTCAGGAAGTCGTCAATGCTATCCGTTCTGTATTTGCCGGGCAGCGTTACATTGCCTCTGACATTGCGCAGCAGATGGCGCTGAGCCAGATCGAACCCGAGAAAACGGAATCACCGTTCGCAAGTTTGTCTGAGCGTGAATTGCAGATTATGCTGATGATCACCAAGGGTCAGAAGGTGAATGAGATCTCAGAGCAGCTGAATCTCAGCCCGAAAACGGTCAACAGCTATCGTTATCGTATGTTCAGTAAACTGAACATTCATGGTGATGTTGAACTGACTCATCTGGCCATCCGGCACGGTTTATGTAACGCGGAGACGTTGTTAAGTCAGTGAGTGATGTATTCGATTCAAAAGCATTTCTGAAAACCGTAACCAGCCAGCCAGGCGTCTATCGGATGTATGACGCTGGCGGTACGGTTATCTATGTGGGGAAGGCCAAAGATCTCAAAAAACGTCTTTCCAGCTATTTCCGCAGCAACCTTGCCTCCCGTAAGACCGAAGCGCTGGTCTCACTCATTCAAAATATTGATGTCACCGTGACGCATACCGAGACGGAAGCGCTGCTGCTTGAGCACAACTATATTAAGCTCTACCAGCCGCGCTATAACGTGCTGCTGCGTGACGACAAATCTTATCCGTTTATCTTTCTGAGTGGCGACACCCATCCGCGCCTCGCGATGCACCGCGGGGCAAAACATGCGAAGGGTGAATATTTCGGCCCCTTCCCGAATGGCTATGCCGTGCGGGAGACGCTGGCGCTGCTGCAAAAAATCTTCCCGATCCGCCAGTGTGAAAACAGCGTCTACCGCAACCGCTCGCGCCCGTGTCTGCAGTACCAGATTGGGCGCTGCCTTGGCCCCTGTGTTGCCGGGCTGGTCAGTGAAGACGAGTATGCGCAGCAGGTGGAGTATGTACGCCTGTTCTTGGCAGGCAAAGACGATCAGGTCTTAACCCAGCTGATCGCCCGGATGGAAAAAGCCAGCGCCGCGCTTGAGTTTGAAGAGGCTGCGCGGATCCGCGACCAAATCCAGGCGGTGCGCAGAGTCACTGAGAAACAGTTTGTCTCGAATACCGGCGACGATCTCGACGTTATCGGCGTGGCCTTCGACGCCGGCATGGCCTGCGTGCACGTGCTGTTTATTCGCCAGGGCAAAGTGCTCGGCAGCCGCAGCTATTTCCCGAAAGTGCCTGGCGGCACCGAGCTGGGTGAAGTGGTGGAAACCTTTGTTGGACAGTTTTATCTGCAGGGCAGCCAGATGCGCACGCTGCCCTCTGAGATCCTGCTCGATTTTAATCTTGACGATAAAACCCTGCTGGCCGACTCGCTTTCCGAACTGGCCGGGCGTCGGGTCAATGTTCAAACCAAACCGCGCGGCGACCGTGCACGTTACCTGAAGCTGGCGCGGACCAACGCGGCGACGGCACTCACCACTAAGCTGTCCCAGCAATCGACGGTCAGCCAGCGTTTAACCGCGCTGGCGACGCTCCTGAAGCTGCCGGAAGTGAAGCGTATGGAATGTTTTGATATCAGCCATACGATGGGTGAGCAGACGGTGGCGTCCTGCGTGGTGTTTGACGCCAACGGCCCGCTGCGCGCCGAGTATCGCCGCTATAACATCACCGGCATCACGCCGGGTGACGACTATGCCGCCATGAATCAGGTGCTGCGCCGCCGCTACGGTAAAGCGATTGAAGAGAGCAAGATCCCGGACGTGATTCTTATCGACGGCGGGAAAGGGCAGCTAGGCCAGGCGAAAGCGGTATTCGAGTCGCTCGACGTTGAGTGGGACAAAAACCATCCGCTTTTGTTAGGCGTGGCAAAAGGGGCCGATCGTAAGGCCGGTCTGGAAACGCTGTTTTTTGAGCCGGAAGGTGAGGGCTTCAGCCTGCCGCCGGACTCCCCGGCGCTGCACGTCATCCAGCATATTCGCGATGAGTCGCACGACCATGCCATCAGCGGCCATCGCAAAAAACGGGCGAAGGTCAAAAACACGAGCACGCTTGAAACAATTGAGGGCGTTGGGCCAAAACGCCGCCAGATGCTGCTGAAGTATATGGGTGGATTGCAAGGATTACTCAACGCCAGCGTGGAGGAAATTGCAAAAGTGCCGGGTATTTCGCAAGGGCTGGCAGAAAAGATCTACTACTCGTTGAAACATTGAGGGCTCTGTAGCAACATAGAGCTAAATTTTACTGACAACAAATAGTTACCGTCACTATGCAATATAATATCCCTACGTTGCTCACTCTCTTTCGTGTTGTACTCATTCCGTTCTTTGTGCTGGCGTTTTACCTGCCGGTCGTCTGGGCACCGTTCGCCTGCGCATTGATCTTCCTTATCGCAGCGGTAACTGACTGGTTTGATGGCTATCTGGCGCGCCGCTGGAACCAGAGCACCCGTTTCGGCGCCTTTCTCGATCCGGTAGCGGATAAAGTGATGGTCGCGATCGCGATGGTGCTGGTGGCTGAGCACTATCATACCTGGTGGGTGACGCTGCCCGCGGCAACGATGATTGGCCGGGAGATCATCATCTCTGCGCTGCGTGAGTGGATGGCGGAGCTGGGAAAACGCAGCAGCGTGGCGGTGTCCTGGATTGGTAAAGTGAAAACCACCGCGCAGATGGCCTCGCTGGTCTGGATGCTCTGGCGCCCGAACGCCTGGGTAGAGTGGGCTGGGATCGGTCTCCTGTGGGTGGCGGCAGTGCTGACGCTGTGGTCAATGCTGCAATATTTGAACGCTGCGCGCGGGGATTTGCTTGATCAGTGATCGTTTCGCCGTAATTTTCAGCAAACGATCCAGACAAGCAAAAAATAACGTTGACTCATAACGTCATATCAGTAGAATGCAACGCATCGAACGGCGGCACAGCAAGCCGGACGATAGTGAAATCAAGTGGTTAGCAGTTAACTTGATGACATGCGGGAATAGCTCAGTTGGTAGAGCACGACCTTGCCAAGGTCGGGGTCGCGAGTTCGAGTCTCGTTTCCCGCTCCAGATTAAAGACATGCGCAACAGCGGGTGTCAGTTTGAAAAGTTTTACGGCGCGTTAGCAAAGCGGTTATGTAGCGGATTGCAAATCCGTCTAGTCCGGTTCGACTCCGGAACGCGCCTCCACTTTCTTCCCGAGCCCGGATGGTGGAATCGGTAGACACAAGGGATTTAAAATCCCTCGGCGTTCGCGCTGTGTGGGTTCAAGTCCCACTCCGGGTACCATGGGAATCAAAGAATAATCAAAGCAATAAGCAGTGTCGTGAAACCACCGAAAGGTGGTTTTTTTGTGCCTGAAATTTGCTGTTTCTTCAGCTGGCTGCCTTCCGCTGCAGGGCTGGTTATGGCTTACCTGTCAGGTAATGGCAGTAAGTTCTGATAAGCAGGGTTGACCCAAACGAACCTGTATGGCCGCCAGGGCCAACCCAAAAAAATTTTTACTTCTTTCTAAACCTCACAATGGTGTTCAGATACAAAGGTAAAAATAATATCTGGACTTTTCGTGTTGATTTGAAATCACCAATAAAAGTTAGCAGGGCAAGACGCAGGGCCTTCTGTTCAGCCAGAGGAAGTTTTGCGCCTTTGTTTCTCACCAGCATGTATTTGATGAAGTTGAATATTCTTTGCACTGTTGGAAAGATAGCTCGCTTTACCTCTGCATCATCCTTTGCCAGCAGCGAAAGCGATTGCGCAGCGAAGACTAAATCAATCAAATCTTTTGGTCTGAAGGTCTGCGTTATACTTTTTTTATGATAGCGATACCAGATTAATGATTTATTTATTCCATAGATAACGTTGCTATGTAAATAGAGTGCGGGGATTGTACTCATATCTTCATAAAGCCGACCGGTAGGGAACGTGATGTCAAAATTTTGGAAGAGCGCTTTTTTGTAAACCCGTGCCCAGGGATACCACTTGCTTCTTCTGAATGCTGGCGTGAGATCAGAAACGGATGTGATCTCAACCCTCTCATGGAACACGGCGCAGTCAATATGTTCAACAATGTTGGACGTTTTACCGTCGAACTGATCGGCGTTAAATTCAACAATATCAATGGAAGAGTCAGCTATAACAGGCAACACCTCTTTCCAGAAATCAGGATGGAAGAAATCATCCGAATCTAATAGAGCAAGATACTCACCTTTTGCGGCGTTGATGCCTGCATTTCTGGCAGCGGAAATCCCTGCGTTAACCTGGTGAATAATCGTAACGCTTTTATCTTTGAAGCGATTGACGGTCTTCTCAATAACCGCTGAGCTATCATCTGTAGAACCATCATTGACGATAACGAGTTCTACCGTGTTTGACATGTATGGCAGAATTGACAGAAGGCATTCAGTAATGTAATCACGCGAGTTATAACAGGGTACGATAACGCTTAATTTGACCATACTCATTATCAAATTATACTCCAGTGTCAAATTGTTCAGCGGAGTAATCTCCGAAAACATAAAATTCAATAGCCGTATTCGGAACTTATTTTTTTCACAAATCACTATTAAGGCTGCTACTTCTCATTAGCTATCTGGGTTGACTTGCTGGAGGTATAATATCCCCTAAGATATTTGTGTCAAATGTATTGGATTTACTGTGGGCTATTGAATTGGGTTGAAAATGGGAACGAAAGATAAGTAATGTGGGGCGTAAATTATTTCGCATTCTGTTCTGTGGTCACCCGCCAGTTACACCCCACCCAAATACGCCTTCCTCACCTCCTGATTTCCCAGCAGCTCCTCGCCGCTGCCGCTCAACCTGATCTGCCCGTTAACCATCACATACCCGCGATCGGAAAGCTTCAGCGCGTGGTGCGCGTTCTGCTCCACCAGAAAGATGGTCATGCCGTTGCGGGCCAGCTCGCGCAGCGTCTGGAAGATCTGCTTCACCACTATCGGCGCTAAGCCCAGGCTCGGTTCATCCAGCAGCAGCAGCCTGGGACGGCTCATCAGCGCCCGGGCGATCGCCAGCATCTGCTGTTCTCCGCCGGACATGGTCATCGCGCGCTGCTTGCGCCGCTCCTTGAGACGAGGGAACAGGTCGAACATGGTTTGCATATCTTCAACCGCAAACTGGTTGCCAATGGGGATGGTCCCCATCAGCAGGTTCTCTTCAACGGTCATATCTGGAAAGACGCGCCGGCCTTCAGGCGCCTGCGCAATGCCGCTGGACGCGACGTAGTGGGTGGATTGATGGCTGATGTCGTCACCGCCGAACAAAATCTGACCGCTGCGGATGCGCGGCTGGCCAAAGATAGACATCAGCAATGTCGACTTACCCGCGCCGTTCGCGCCAATCAGCGCCACGGTTTCACCCTTATTGACCTCCAGGGAGACCTGCTTCAGCGCCTGAATGGCTCCGTAAAACACATCCACCTCGCGAAATGCCAGCAGCGGTTCGGTCATAGGGGCACCTCGCTTTCGTCCGTGCCCAGGTAGGCGGCGATCACCTTTTCATCATGCTGAATTTGTTCGGGTTTGCCTCTGGCAATCACGTCACCGTGGTCGAGCACGATAATGTCGTCCGAAATCTCCATCACCATCCCCATATCATGCTCAATCAGTAAGACCGTGATGTCATGACGATCCCGAAGAAAACGAATAATGCTGCTCAGCTTGTGCGTTTCGACCGGGTTAAGCCCGGCGGCGGGTTCATCCAGACAGATCATCTCGGGCCCGGTACACATTGCCCGCGCGATCTCCAGACGCCGCTGCTGCCCGTACGACATCTCCCCCGCCAGGCGATTAGCGCACTCCACCAGATCCACCACTTCCAGCCAGTAGAAGGCCCTGTCCAGTGCGTCGCTTTCCGCCCGCCGATATGCCGGCGTGTTTAAGATCCCGGCGAGCAGATTGCGGTTAACGCGCATATGCTGCGCGACCAGCAGGTTTTCCACGGCCGACATCTCGCGAAAAAGGCGGATGTTCTGGAAGGTACGAGCCAGCCCGGCGCGGTTCACCAGGTGCGTTCCGCCAAACATTTTGTAGAACAGGCGCTGCCCGAACTGCGCGGGGTTAATCCAGTCGCCCGGCTGGAATTTTTGTCCGAGGACCTGAATAACGTTGGTCGTTTTAGTGCGGGTAGAAAATAAAATATTGCCGCCGGAGGCCTTATAGAAGCCGGTCAGGCAGTTAAACACGGTTGTTTTTCCCGCTCCGTTTGGCCCGATAAGGGCGGTAATGGAGCCGCGCTGCACGTCCAGATTCACGTCGTTAAGCGCCTTAATCCCGCCGAAGTGCATCATCAGATGCTCAACGCGCAATATCGTCCCGTTCATGGCGCCACGCCCTTACGCACGGCAAACCCGCTACGGTTAATGCGGATCAGGCCGCGTGGACGCCAGATCATCATCACCACCATCAGCATGCCAAACAGCAGGACACGGTACTCGGCAAAACTGCGCAGCAGCTCCGGCGTGACCGTAAGCACAAAGGCGGCCAGCACCACGCCAAGCGTCGAGCCCATGCCGCCCAGCACCACGATGGCGAGGATCAGCGCGGATTCAAAGAAGGTAAAGGAGGTCGGATTCACGAACCCCTGATAGGTGGCGAAGAACACCCCGGCAATGCCCGCGGTCGACGCCCCCAGCGTAAAGGCGGAGAGCTTCACCAGGACGTGATTCAACCCCATCGAGCGGCAGGCAATTTCGTCTTCACGCAGCGCTTCCCACGCCCGGCCAATCGGCATCCGCGTCAGACGGTGCTTGATATAGAGCACCAGCATCACCACCAGAAACAGCACGGTATAGATAAAGATAAACTTCATGTTCGGGTTGTAGGTCAGGTGGAAAAACTCGTGAAAAGGCACGCCGCCTTCTTTCGCGCGTCGTCCAAATTCCAGGCCGAAAAAGGTAGGGGGAGGGGCCGACACGCCGTTTGGCCCCCCGGTGAAGGTCAGCCAGTTGTTCAGGATCAGGCGAATGATCTCTCCGAACCCGAGGGTGACGATCGCCAGATAGTCACCGTGCATGCGCAGTACAGGGAAACCGAGCAGGGCACCGGCGGCGGCTGCCATGATTGCCGCCAGCGGCAGCATGCTCCAGAAGCCTAAGCCAAGATACTGGTACCCCAGCGCCAGACCGTACGCCCCAATCGCGTAGAAGGCAACGTACCCCAGGTCCAGCAGGCCGGCCAGCCCCACTACGATGTTCAGCCCCAGACCGAGAAGCACGTAGATCAGCCCGAGAATGGCGACGGTCAGGACATATTTAGTGGCAACAAACGGGAAGCAAACCGCAAGGGTAATCACCAGAGGAATAATCCAGCGCATGCGGCTTTTATATTCCGGAGGCCGAACGTAGACGCCCGCGCTATCGGCTTCGAAGCGCGCCTGGAAATGGGCCCCCGCGGCGGTACCTAAAAAGGCGCTCAACAGAAAACGCCCCAGCATGACGATGCCAACCATCCAGGCCAGCCGCTGTCCGGCGAAGTTAAAGCTGTACCCGTCCAGCACCACGCCCGCAATGGGGCCGAAGATTATCAGCGCAATCAGCCCGGAAAAAATCGCGTCCAGAATGCAGCGCTTAAGCGAAAAACCGTGCGATGTCATCAGTCTCTCCCTCACACTTTGGCCACAACCGGGCGCCCGAGCAGTCCCTGGGGACGGAAAATCAGGATCATGACCAGCAGGCCAAACGAGAAGACATCTTTATAGTCCGAGTTCACCATGCCCGAGAACTGAGCTTCCGCGACGCCGAGAATTAGGCCACCCAGCATGGCGCCGGGGAGGGAACCGATGCCGCCAAGCACCGCCGCCGTAAAGGCCTTAATGCCAATCACAAACCCGACGTAGAAATCAAAGGTGCCGTAATTCATGGTGATGAGCACGCCCGCCAGGCCGGCCATCGCCGCGCCGATAACAAAGACCAGCGAAATAATTCGGTCGGTGTTAATGCCCAGAATGGAGGCCATCTTCCGATCCTGCTGTACCGCGCGGCACATCCGCCCCAGCCGGGTATGGTTGATTATCCAGGTGAGCACCAGCATGCCGGCAAACGAGGCGAGCAGAATAAACACTTTGGTGTAGGTTATCTGCACGAACCCGTCGCCAAGATGCAGGCGAATCACGCCGTCGAGCATGGTCGGCACCCCTTGCTGGCGCGGACCCTGGCTCAGCTGGGCGTAGTTTTGCAGGATAAGGGACATCCCGATGGCGGAGATAAGCGGCGCCAGGCGCGTGGAGTTTCGCAGCGGCCTGTAGGCGATACGCTCGATAGTCCAGCCGTACACGCCGGTTACCGCGATGGTGAACACCAGCGTACCCAGAATCAGCAGGGGGAAGGACTCAAGCCCGAAGAAAGAGAGCAGCGCCAGGCCAATGGCGCAGAGATAGGCGGAAATCATATACACTTCGCCGTGGGCGAAATTGATCATCCCGATAATGCCGTACACCATGGTGTAGCCGATGGCGATCAGGCCGTAGACGGAGCCCAGCGTTAAGCCATTGACTAACTGCTGCAGGAAGAATGTACTCATCTTAGCGCGCTCGTTTTATAGGCTGCGCGAGGCGCGCAGCCTGATGTTTATTACGCGCCGACGGGCAAGCCCGCCGACGTTGAGCGTGACTCCGTCCCGTTACTGCACTTCCTTATATTTTCCCTTGTCGTCCCACTGGTAAACCACGTAGTCAGACACTTTCAGGTCGCCTTTGCTATCCCAGGCTTTTTTGCCCATCACCGTGTCGACGGAATTGGCTTTCAGCCACTCGCTGGCTTTAGCGGAGTCCTTGCCGCCGGTGGCCTTGAAGGCTGCGGCAATGGCCTGTACGGAAGCATAGGAGTAGAGGGTGTAACCTTCCGGCTCGAATTTAGCGGCGCGGAATTTGTCGATAACCGCTTTACCGTCCGGGATCAGGCGCGGATCTTTACCGAAGGTCATGTAAATGCCGTTGGTGTATTGCGGGCCGCCCGCCGCCGTCACCATCTCTTCGTTGACGATGCAGTCGCCGGAGAAGAATTTCGCCTGCACGCCCTGTTCACGCATCTGGCGAACCAGCGGGCCGGCTTCCGGGTGACAGCCGCCGAAGAACACCACGTCCGGTTTTTGCGCGCCGATCTTGGTCACCAGCGCGTTAAAGTCTTTTTCACCGCGGGATAAACCTTCGTACATCACATCCTTGACCCCGTGCTTCGCCAGCGCCGCTTTGGTGGCGTCTGCCAGCCCCTGTCCGTAGGTGTCTTTATCGTGAATGATAACCACGCGTTTGGCTTTCAGCTTGTCGATGATGAAGTCGCTGGCGACCTGGCCCTGCTGATCATCGCGGCCGCACATGCGAAACATGTCGCTCATGCCGCGTTCGGTGATCTGCGGGTTAGTTGAGCCGGGGGTAATCGCGATGATGCCCGCATCGCTATACACCTCGGAGGCGGGCATAGTGGAAGAGGAGCAGAAATGGCCGACCACGGCGTTGACCTTATCCTGGTCGACCAGGCGGTTGGCGACGGCCACGGCCTGCTTAGGCTCGCAGGCGTCATCCCCCTGAACCAGTTTGATCTTCTCACCGTTAATACCGCCTGCGGCGTTAATGTCTTCGGCGGCCTGCGTTGCGCCGTGCCAGTACTGATCGCCGTAGGTGGCATTAGGGCCCGTGAACGGTCCGGCGACACCAATCACGATATCTGCCCGGGCGGAAAACGCCGTCACCAGACAGCCGGCCAGCACAAGAGAAACAGGAGTTCTGATAAATTTCAGCGACATTATTATGTTCCTTAGCAAAGAGGTTTTTGCACCACGGCGTAAGCCTGAACGCGCAGGGCGCAGCTAATCCAAAAACACGAGCAAGAACAAAATGCACTAAACGAACGGCATCCTGCGTGATACGGCGAGGTTTCCATGCGCAGCGTCGCGCGAAGAACAGCAAGCAAAAACGTTGCCAGAATGGTTAACCCCTTGACGGGGTTATGACATGTTTGAGTATAGAGCGCCGCGTTATCCCGCCCTGCGGCAGGAGAAGAAATTACAGCGGAGATCACACATCGTTAACAATAAAGCCCATAAGTTGTGCAACGGTCACGATTTGCACACTTTTGCAGCAATAAAGACCTAAACTTCAGCCAGGGCAGGCGTGCGATCTGTGGTAGGATCCTTTCCTTTTTATCAGGAGTGTCCGCGATGACGGAAGGTCCATTAAATGAAAGCGAAATGGCGTGGCTGGAAGAGACGTTAATGTCTTACGGTCATGACGATGCGTCCGTGATTGACGTGTCCGAGCTGGACGGCATGCTTACCGCAGTGCTTTCCGGCCCTGTTGTCGTTGAGCCAGATGCCTGGCTGGTGGCGGTGTGGGGCGGAGAGAAGTACATCCCGCGCTGGAAAAACGATCGCGAGATGAACCGTTTTATCGATCTCTGCTTTAAGCATATGAACGACATTGCCGAGCGCCTGAGCGAGTACCCGGATCAGTTTGAGCCGCTGTTCGGCTATAACGACGTTGACGGTGAGAGTTACACCGTGGTGGAAGAGTGGTGCTATGGCTACATGCGCGGCGTGGCGCTGACGGACTGGTCAGCCCTGCCGGAAGCCCTGAAGGCCGATCTCGACGCGATTGCCCTGCACGGAACGGAAGAGAACAGCGAGAAGCTGGATGAACTGTCCGAAGAGGAGTATATCGCCAGCATTGAGCGCATCCAGCCTGCGGCCCTGCGCTTATACAACTACTGGGTGGAGAACCCGCAGCAGCCGGAAGCGAAAAAGCCTGTCGTGAACGGCACGAAGGTGGGGCGTAACGATCCGTGTCCTTGCGGCAGCGGGAAGAAGTTCAAGAGCTGCTGCCTACACTGATAAAAAAGGGGCTGATGATAGCCCCTTTTTTATTTAACCCACTTCCGGCAGCATTCCGGCTGCTATCAGCACCTGCACCAGAATAATCATCACCCCGCAGCCAAACACAACGCACAGCAGCGGTTTTCCCCCCGCGACGCGATATCCTTGCTGAGGATGCTGCTGACGGCTTTTCCACGCCAGCAGGGAAGGGAGCAGCAGGGCCAGGACCGAGAGCGCCACCCCCGCGTAGCCCAGCGCCATCACAAACCCGCGAGGGTAAAACAGCGCAAACGCCAGCGGCGGCAGGAAGGTGATGGCTCCGGTCTGTAACCGCCCGGCGGCGGTATTGCGACGCTGGAACAGGTCGGCCAGGTAATCGAACAGGCCAAGCGCAACGCCAAGGAACGAGGTCGCCAGCGCCAGGTCGGCGAATAGATGAACCGCCAGCTCCACGTGCGGCGAGGTGACCACCTCGCGTAGAGACATTAGGAAACCGTTGAGGCCAGCGTGCTGCGCCATCAGCCCGACAAAGGTGGAAGAGTCAATGCTGCCCAGCGTCACCAGTTGCCAGAAAATGTAGGCGATCAGCGGAATGGCGCTGCCGATAACAAACACGCGACGCAGCTTGCGGACATCGCCGTTCATATAGCTGACGATGCTCGGCACGCTGCCGTGGAAGCCAAACGAGGTGAAAATGACCGGAATGGCGGAAAGCGCCAGCCCTTGCTCCAGCGGCAGCGTCAGGAGGTTCACCTTGTGCACGTGCGGTGCCAGCAGCAGCAGCATGACCACCAGAAACAGGATTTTGGCGCTGAACAGAAAGCGGTTAAACAAATCGACCAGCGAGGTGCCCACGCAGACCACGCCGCCGCCGATGAGCGCAAAGAAGATAGCACCCGTCGCAGGTGTTATGTCTGAGCCAAACCAGTCGTTAACGCTGGAGGCGATAAGCTCCCCGGCACCGCTGATATACGCGGCCGTGAGGGCGTACATCAGGAACATCATGCTAAAGCCGGTGATCCACTGGCCGTAGCGTCCCAGGTAGCGCGCCGCAAGCGAACCCAGCCCGGTATCGGCGGGCACGTGCTGGTAAACCTCAAGCAGCAGCAGCGCGGTGTAGCACATTAATGCCCAGAGCGTGCCAAGCAGCAGCAGGGTCATTCCAAATCCCACTCCCGCGGCAGCCAGAGGCATTGCCAGCATTCCTGCGCCAATCGTCGTTCCGGCGACGATAAAAATACTTCCCAGGGTTCTGTTTTTCACGCTTTCCTCTACAACGACGCTTAACCGCAACAAAATCTGCGGCGCAGAGTAAGGCAAAAGCGGTAATTCGTCAAACCACCGTTACAAGGGGTGTAATGAAAGATTTACGTATTGCACTGCCGCCAATCCTGAGTGGGGCGACGGCCTGGCGTGACGTAAACAAGGCGTACGGGGAATAAAATGCGTGTTTTGAGGCGTGGGGAAGGTAAATAAACGCGGTGCCGGAAACCGGCACCGCGCTGATATTAATTCTGCGTATCGAGAGTCGAGAGTTCTTTATCAATAAAGTAAAGACCTTCGCCGGATTTACCTACCAGCGACAATTTATCCAGCACGGATTTAAACAGCTTCTCTTCTTCGTGTTGTTCAGCGACGTACCACTGCAGGAAATTAAAGGTTGGATAATCCTGGCCGATCATTGCCGCATGAACCAGTTCGTTAATTTTTTGGGTGATCAGTTGTTCGTGCTCGTAGGTGGCGCGGAACAGTTCGTCGAGAGAATTATATTCAGCAAAAGGCGATGCCACGTTCTCGATGCGCGGCAGGCTGCCCGTATCGGTCAGATAATCGAACAGACGCTGCATGTGGGTCATCTCTTCCTGAGCGTGACGACGCAGAAACGCGGCCGCACCTTCAAAGCTGTGATAGCTGCACCAGGCGCTCATCTGCTGGTAGAGAAGGGATGAATAGAGCTCAAGGTTCATTTGTGCATTGAGCTTGTCGATCATTTCAGTTTTCAGCATGGTGGCGCTCCGGATTATTATTACGAGTTCATAATGAGCGACACTATAATTTGTTATTTAATTATTTGCAAAACGTAAAATTAAATATTATTCGTTCAAAATACGAATGGGAATAAAACGCATTGGCGATATTTGTTTTTATTAATGCGAATTATTTTTGTTCTTAGTTAAATAAAGCGCCAGCAAACGCTGGCAGCTTTGATTAATACCAGGGATTATTTGCCTTAGGGTTAACGGCATACCCCATGCACTTATACTGGATAGTAACGCTCTCGTTCAGGCACAACGAGCCGCTTGTCAGGGTGCAGGTTTTGACCGGCTGCCCGTAGGCAGAGGCGGTGGCATACCCCATATTCTGACAGGCTTTGACCGCAGTACCGTTATTGACATATTCATCGGACCAGGCGTTTTGCAGCACCGCCTGGCCGTAGTCGAGGCGGACAATGCCGTTCGGCGCGTCGAGGCTGCTGATTTCCGCCTGGCGGTTAACGCTGCACCCCGCGAGCAGCAGGGCAGTACCGGCTACGATGGCTTTTTTCATGGTTCGCTCTGAGTGAAGGGAGATACGTTATCGTACCCGCAGATGCCCGCTGCAATGCCAGGAATAGCCGGACGATCTGCCCTCACTCTTTGCAACGGGCGGCGTGGATCCTTTTCCTCACAAATTTGTGAGCGCGAATTTGATTTTTTAAAACCATATTTCATTTACTTTGAAAGTCTGTTCATTTGATGCCAGGATGAACAGGAACAGGTATCCAGGCGGGAGTGCCCGCAGCGCATTCGGGAGAGATAAATGAAAATTGCACTGATGATGGAAAACAGCCAGGCGGCCAAAAATCCAGTGATCCTAAAAGAGCTGAAAACGGTAGCCGATGAAAAAGGGTTCCCGGTTTACAACGTGGGGATGAGCGACGAAAACGATCATCACCTGACCTACATCCACCTGGGCATTATGGCGAGCATTTTGCTGAATGCGAAAGCGGTGGATTTCGTGGTCACCGGCTGCGGCACCGGGCAGGGGGCGCTGATGTCGTTAAACATCCACCCTGGCGTGATTTGCGGCTACTGCATCGATCCCGCAGACGCTTTCCTCTTCGCGCAAATCAACAACGGCAATGCGCTCTCGCTGCCTTTTGCCAAAGGGTTTGGCTGGGGAGCGGAGCTGAACGTTCGCTTTATCTTTGAAAAGGCGTTTACCGGCCGAAAAGGAGAGGGTTATCCGCCAGAGCGTAAAGAGCCGCAGGTGCGTAACGCCGGTATTCTGAACCAGGTGAAAGCGGCCGTGGTGAAAGATAACTATCTGGACTCGCTGCGCGCCATCGATCCTGAGCTGGTGAAGACCGCCGTTTCCGGTCAGCGTTTCCAGCAGTGCTTCTTTGAAAATTGCCAGGATAAAGCGATCGAAGATTTTGTTCGCGGTATCGTGGGCTAAAGCTGATTTTGAAAGTTAAATTGTGATGTGCGTCACAAAAGTATTGATTTTTGTGACGGTGGTCATATTATAGGCACATTGACTATGAAGTTGTATAACAAGTTAATGGAGCATCACAATGAAACTGCGCAAAATCCTGAAAAGCATGTGGGCCAATTACTGCCGCACCTTCAAAGACGTGCCGCCGGGCGCCATGTTCTGATAAAAAAACCTGCTTCGGCAGGTTTTTTTGTCTCTGCACGCGAGGAAGGGAAGATGTCAGGGGCCGCGTTTTGATACTATGGCGGCCTTTGAATAAGGAGAAAACCCCATGTCACAAAACCTGAGCGCCGATCAGGAGCTGGTATCTGACGTTGTCGCCTGCCAGCTGGTTATCAAGCAAATTCTTGATGTTCTGGACGTTATTGCACCGGTTGAAGTGCGCGAGAAGATGTCCACCCAGCTGAAAAACATCGATTTTGCCAGCCATCCTGCCGCTGCCGATCCGGTTACGCTTCGCGCCATCCAGAAAGCCATCGCGCTGATTGAGCTGCGCTTCACCCCGCAGGGCGAGTCTCATTAAAATTGCAAACGGGCGACCGCGCGTGTCGCCCGTTGACGCGATTAAAAGAAGGTCTGCACCAGCAGGTAGCTCGCCGCGCAGGCGCAGCTCACGCCAATTAGCCCCGGCAGAATAAAGCTGTGGTTAATGATGAATTTGCCGATACGGGTCGTTCCCGAGCGGTCAAAGCCGATGCAGGCTAAATCGCTCGGGTAGGTCGGCAGGACAAAATAGCCGTAGGACGCCGGGAAGAAGGCGATCAGCATTTTTGGATCGATGCCCAGCATCAATCCCATCGGCGCCACGGCCGTCAGGGCCGCCGCCTGGCTGTTTACCAGCTTCGATACCAGGAAAAGCACGATGGCATACGTCCACGGATGGCTTTTCACCACGCCTTCCAGCGCCAGCTTTAACTCATCGAGGTGCGCCTGGAAAAAGGTATCGCTCATCCACGCCACCCCGAACACCGAGAAGATCGCCACCATCCCGGCCTTGAATACCGCACCGTTTGAGATGGCGGAGGCATTGACCTTGCAGGCCATGAGCATCACGGCACCGGCAATAAGCATCATCATCTGAATGACGAGGTTCATCGACAGCGCCGTCATTTTGCCTTTCAGCTCGAAGGCGGGGCGCAGTTCGGGAAAGGCCCCGAGCAGGACTACCACCGCAATACCGGCAAAGAAAATCCATGTCGACCAGTAGGCCTGCTTCGGAAAACGCTGGTTCATTAACGTCTCCGTGCCGCCATAGATAAACTCGCGCTGTTTAGGGTCTTTCAGTTTCTCCTGAAACTCCGCGTCGTCAGCTAAATCTTCCCCGCGGCGTAAACTCCACAGGGCCGCAATCGCGACGCCGAAAAGCGAAGCGGGAACCGACACGGCGAGGATTTCCAGGATCCCCCACGCGTGCCCAATCCCATGCTGTGCGGCCAGGATGGATACCAGCGACACAACGGCGACGGAAACCGGAGATGCGGTGATCGCCATCTGGGATGCCACCGATGCCACCGCCATTGGGCGTTCCGGGCGGATCCCTTTTTTCAGGGCGATATCCGCAATGATGGGGAACATGGTGTAGACCACGTGCCCGGTGCCGCACAGAAAGGTCAGCGTCCAGGTCGTAAAAGGGGCGAGAAGCGTGATGTGCTGCGGGTGTTTGCGCAGCAGGCGTTCAGCAAACTGCATCATGACGTTAAGGCCACCCGCGGTCTGCAGGGTGGCGGCACAGCCAATCACCGCGAGAATGGTCAACATAACGTCAACCGGAGGCTTGCCGGGCTGGAGCCCAAAGACAAAACACAAAATAAAAAGGCCAATCCCGCTGATTAACCCAAGCCCCATGCCGCCGAAACGTGTTCCCGTCAGCAGGCAGAGGAGAATGACAACAAACTCAATGGTGATCATGCTTTTCCCTCGTCAATGATTATGTAATTAAATAAATCATTACATGTTGTAGGGGTAATCATTGAGAGCGAGATCTGATTTGTTAAATTTCAGCAAAAGCAGAGGGTTGGAGAGGTAGAAAGGAACCTGCCCCCCTGAACCAGGGCAAGGGCAGGTTAAAACGCTTAGTGGTGCTGCACCGTCACAAGATCGAGCAGGTGGCGGTCGGCTTGCTCCGGGCATAAACCGGCCTGTCGCGCATTGTGGATCTCATCCGCCAGCGTTTTCAGCAGCACGCCGTCCTGCTGCTGTTCTTTATCCATGTCGCGTAAAAATTTAAGGGTGATGACGTCATGCTGTGCTCGGGCTTCATCGGCCAGCTTGTTGAGCGTCGTGCAGCGCTGCTCATGCTCTTCCAGCGTTTTCTGAAACAATTCTTCCAGAGAAGAGTAATTTTCGTTGATCCCATCGAGGGCTTTAACAACCGGGTTAGCCCCCGCGGCCTTCAGGAAGTTAAAGACGCGCATCATATGGGTGACGTTGCTTTGTGCCTGTGAACGAAAGAATGTGGCAGAGCCCGTGAGGCTTTTTTCGGAACACCATGCACTTAAGTGAAGGTGCAGGTTCGAGGCGTAGAACTCAAGGTTCATCTGCGCGTTAAGTTTTTGCATCATCGTTTGGGTAGCCATACTCATATCCTTATAGACTGTGGGACGTGATGTCCGCTGCTTAACCTGACAGCCAGGCAAATACGAAGAAAAACAGAATTGCAATTTTTGCAGTGACTAAAGTCGATCGAAAATTCACTTCCTGTGTTCGATATAAATAAGCATACCTTTGTCTCAGGATTAAGAAAACTCTTAATTAGGCTGTGTTTACCATACATTACAAACTTTAATATAGTACAAAAATACAAATATATAGCCATCATATGGAATTTCATTAAGGGATTGATATTAAAGCATGAGTATCTTTCCTGGCGTGCTGATTTCCTTTCGTGAACATTTAGCCGGAATAATGCTCTGTGAGAAAAGTAAATACAGATTATTCCTTTCAAATATATGATGCGTTGCTAAATTTGCGCCAAATCAATTTTAACGGAATAACCCTTTTTCATGACTCTTTTGTTTTTTTGATGAAAAGCATGAATCCCGTTCAGGGGGTAACCGCAGCGCCACCGGCCGTAAGGCATCAGGGATTTCTTAGCTAATCTTATGGATAATTCTGCTCACCCGCCTTTGATTTGTCTGACAATTCCGGCCTTTTTTATGTCATTTTTCGCTGAATTTATGTACGCAATTACTGTAATTCTGCGGTGTGATGGGGCTCTCTTATGGATGATTAATTTCCCGCTAAAACTATCACCAGCAATAACGCTTATGACGAGGTAAGCGCTAATGCCTTGTTTTAAGTCCGATTAAATAAGAAGCACGCAAATCTTCCCTACAGAAAAGAATGCTAAAGCTGGAGTTTACCATGCACAAATTTACTAAAGCGCTGGCGGCCATCGGTCTGGCTGCCGTTATGTCACAATCCGCTATCGCTGAGAATTTAAAACTCGGTTTTTTGGTAAAACAGCCGGAAGAACCCTGGTTCCAGACCGAGTGGAAATTCGCTGATAAAGCCGGAAAAGATTTAGGTTTTGAGGTGATTAAAATCGCCGTGCCGGACGGTGAGAAAACGCTGAACGCCATCGACAGCCTGGCGGCCAGCGGCGCGAAAGGCTTTGTTATTTGTACTCCGGACCCAAAACTCGGGTCAGCAATTGCGGCGAAAGCCCGCGGTTACGACATGAAGGTTATTGCGGTTGACGATCAGTTCGTTAACGCCAAAGGCAAACCGATGGACAGCGTACCGCTGGTCATGATGGCGGCGACCAAAATCGGTGAACGTCAGGGGCAGGAGCTTTATAAAGAGATGCAGAAACGCGGCTGGGATGTGAAAGAGACCGCCGTCATGGCCATCACCGCGGACGAGCTGGACACGGCGCGTCGTCGTACGACCGGTTCAATGGACGCGCTGAAAGCGGCCGGCTTCCCGGAAAAACAGATCTATAAAGTGCCAACCAAATCTAACGATATCCCGGGCGCTTTCGACGCTGCGAACTCAATGCTGGTCCAGCATCCGGAGGTCAAACACTGGCTGGTGGTCGGCATGAACGACAACACCGTGCTGGGCGGCGTGCGCGCAACGGAAGGTCAGGGCTTCAAGGCGCCTGACGTGATCGGCATCGGCATCAACGGCGTGGATGCGGTGAGCGAGCTGTCCAAGGCGCAGGCCACCGGCTTCTACGGCTCTCTGCTGCCAAGCCCGGACGTTCACGGCTACAAATCCAGCGAAATGCTCTACAACTGGGTAACCAAAGGGGCTGAACCGCCGAAATTTACCGAAGTGACCGACGTGGTGCTGATTACCCGCGACAACTTCAAAGAGGAACTGGCGAAAAAAGGACTGGGCGGTAAGTAATACGCTGTGATTGTGCCCCTTACTCACCGTAAGGGGCCAGACGTACACACTACAGGAATCACGGAGTCGTTATGCAACAGTCTAATCCGTATCTCTCTTTTCGCGGCATCGGGAAAACGTTCCCCGGTGTTAACGCGCTGACCGATATCAGCTTCGACTGCTATGCCGGCCAGGTTCATGCCCTGATGGGGGAAAACGGAGCGGGGAAATCCACGCTGTTAAAAATCCTCAGCGGCAACTACGCGCCAACAACCGGCACGCTGGCCATTCGCGGTGAAGAGGTGGCCTTTGCCGATACCACGGCGGCGCTCAACGCCGGTGTCGCCATTATCTATCAGGAACTGCACCTCATCCCTGAGATGACCGTGGCCGAAAACATCTATTTAGGGCAGCTTCCGCACAAAAGCGGCGTGGTGAATCGTTCGCTACTTAATTATGAAGCGGGGCTGCAGCTTAAGCATCTGGGTCTGGACGTCGATCCCCAGACGCCGCTGAAATACCTCTCCATCGGCCAGTGGCAGATGGTTGAAATTGCCAAGGCGCTGGCGCGTAACGCCAGAGTGATTGCCTTTGATGAACCCACCAGTTCGCTCTCCGCGCGTGAAATCGAAAACCTGTTCCGCGTGATCCGCGAGCTGCGTCAGGAAGGCCGCACCATTTTGTACGTCTCGCACCGCATGGAGGAGATTTTTGCCCTGAGCGATGCCATCACCGTCTTTAAAGATGGGCGCTATGTGCGCACCTTCACCGATATGCAGCAGGTTAACCATGACCAGCTTGTTCAGGCGATGGTCGGGCGCGATCTGGGCGATATCTATCACTGGAAACCGCGCGAGTACGGCCCCGAGCGCCTGCGTCTGGACAACGTTAAAGCGCCTGGCGTGCGAACGCCGGTTTCGTTATCCGTACGCAGCGGTGAGATCGTCGGGCTGTTTGGTCTGGTGGGGGCGGGGCGCAGCGAGCTGATGAAAGGGCTGTTCGGCGGTACCCGCATTACCGCAGGGCAGGTCTCTATTGACGGCGAGCAGGTGGATATCCGGAAACCTGCCCACGCGATCGGGGCTGGGATGATGCTCTGCCCGGAAGACCGCAAGGCGGAGGGGATCATTCCGGTGCATTCGGTGCGCGACAACATCAACATTTCTGCCCGCCGTAAGTTTATCCGCGCGGGGTGCCTGATTAACGACGGCTGGGAGTCGAGCAACGCCGACCATCATATTCGCTCGCTGAATATCAAAACGCCGGGACCGGAACAGCTGATTATGAATCTGTCAGGCGGGAACCAGCAGAAGGCCATTTTAGGCCGCTGGCTGTCGGAGGATATGAAGGTCATTTTGCTGGACGAGCCGACGCGCGGTATCGATGTGGGCGCAAAACACGAGATTTACAACGTGATCTATGAACTGGCAAAACGCGGCGTGGCGGTGCTGTTCGCCTCCAGCGATCTGCCTGAGGTGCTTGGCGTTGCCGACCGCATTGTAGTGATGCGCGAAGGCGAAATCGCCGGTGAATTACTTCATGAACAGGCGAATGAACAACAGGCGTTGAACCTCGCCATGCCTAAAGTCAGCCAGGCAGTCGCCTGAGTAAGGAGTTAATGATGTCCTCTGTTACTACATCCGGAGCGCCGAAGTCGGCTTTCAGCTTTGGCCGTATCTGGGATCAGTACGGCATGCTGGTGGTCTTTGCCGCACTCTTCATCGCCTGTGCGATCTTCGTGCCTAATTTTGCCACCTTCATTAATATGAAAGGGCTGGGGCTGGCTATTTCCATGTCCGGCATGGTGGCCTGCGGCATGCTCTTCTGTCTGGCCTCCGGTGATTTCGACCTGTCGGTGGCCTCGGTTATCGCCTGCGCGGGCGTCACCACGGCGGTGGTGATCAACATGACGGAAAGCCTGTGGATTGGCGTTTTTGCCGGTCTGTTGCTCGGCGTGATCAGCGGTCTGGTAAACGGTTTTGTTATCGCACGCCTGAAGATTAACGCCCTGATTACCACGCTTGCGACGATGCAGATAGTCCGCGGCCTGGCCTATATCATCTCCGACGGTAAAGCGGTGGGGATTGAAGACGAGCGCTTCTTTACGCTGGGCTACGCCAACTGGCTGGGCCTGCCGGCGCCTATCTGGCTCACCGTGGCCTGCCTGATCCTGTTCGGCTTCCTGCTGAACCGCACCACCTTTGGTCGTAACACGCTGGCGATCGGCGGTAATGAAGAAGCGGCGCGGCTGGCAGGGGTGCCGGTCGTACGCACCAAGATTATTATCTTCGTGCTCTCGGGGCTGGTTTCTGCCGCTGCCGGGATTATTCTGGCCTCGCGTATGACCAGCGGACAGCCGATGACCTCCATCGGTTATGAGCTGATCGTCATTTCAGCCTGCGTTTTAGGGGGCGTTTCCCTCAAGGGCGGCATCGGAAAAATCTCATATGTGGTGGCCGGTATCCTGATTTTGGGCACGGTGGAGAACGCCATGAACCTGCTGAATATTTCGCCATTCTCTCAGTACGTCGTGCGTGGCCTGATCCTGCTGGCAGCAGTGATTTTCGACCGTTACAAGCAAAAAGCGAAGCGTACCGTGTAACCCCAGCGCTGACTTTTTATTGCTCAACTAATAACCATAGTTGACCCCTGAACCGCCTCGCCAGTTTTGCTGGCGGGGCGGTTGTCAAATGGCGAGGCCCATCACACTGTCTATACTTACATGGCTATGAAAGAGGTAAAGGCGTTTACCTCTCGTAAACCGTAAGGAGGATTAGGGTGGCTGACTTGTTAACCGCACCGCCTGTACTGCCCGGAAATTATGCTTTCTTTTTTGACCTCGACGGGACGCTCGCCGGGATCCAGCCGCATCCTGACGACGTGGTCGTACCGGATACGGTGCTAGAGAATTTGCAGCAGCTCTCCAGACTGAACGAGGGCGCATTGGCATTGATTTCAGGGCGCTCAATGGCCGAGCTGGACGTGCTCGCCAGTCCTTACCACTTTCCGCTGGCCGGTGTACACGGAGCGGAGCGCCGCGATATCCATGATCAACTGCATGTTGTATCACTCCCCGATACCTTAATTCAGGCGTTACAGACTGAACTCTCCACGGCGCTGGCGTCGCTCCCGGGCACGGAACTGGAAGCGAAAGGCATGGCGTTCGCCTTGCACTATCGGCAGGCTCCGCATCATGAAGCGGCGATCTTTGCGATTGCCCGCAGCGTGGCCGATGCACACCCGCAGCTCGCGCTGCAGCCGGGGAAGTGCGTTGTTGAGATAAAACCTGAGGGCATTAATAAGGGGGCCGCTATTGCGGCGTTTATGGCGGAAGCGCCATTTAAGGGACGTACACCGGTATTTTTTGGCGATGACCTGACCGATGAGGCCGGGTTTCGCGTGGTGAAACAGGCCGGAGGGATCGCCGTCAAGGTGGGGCCTGGTGACACTGTCGCTGAATGGCGTCTGGCGAATGTCGCCGGCGTCTGGCAGTGGATTTCTGATATCGCTAACCAGCAACAACAACAAATAGCGCAAAACAAAGGGGGAAACCATTATGGGTCGCTTAGTCGTCGTCTCTAACCGAATCGCACCGCCTGATGATAAAAAAGCCAGTGCAGGTGGCCTGGCGGTAGGGGTATTAGGTGCCTTAAAAGCTGCTGGCGGGCTGTGGTTTGGCTGGAGCGGTGAAATCAATGAACAAGATAAACCGCTTAAAAAGGTGACGCGCGGAAACATTACGTGGGCTTCATTTGCGCTTAAAGAGAAAGACTATGACGAGTATTACTCGCAGTTCTCCAATGCCGTCCTGTGGCCTGCGTTTCACTATCGTCTTGACCTGGTGAAATTCCAGCGTGAATCCTTCGAGGGCTACTCGCGGGTGAATGCGCTGCTGGCGGATAAACTGCTGCCTTTAATAGAGGAAGACGATATTTTATGGATCCACGATTATCATCTGCTTCCCTTCGCCAGAGAGCTGCGTAAAAGGGGAGTCAATAACCGAATTGGCTTCTTCCTGCACATTCCGTTCCCGACGCCGGAAATATTCACCGCGCTGCCGCCGCATGAAGAACTGCTGGAGGCGCTGTGTGATTACGACCTGCTGGGCTTCCAGACCGAAAATGACCGTCTCGCGTTCCTGGACTCCGTGTCTGGCAAAACGCGCTTGGCGACCAGCGGCGGCAAAACCCATACGGCGTGGGGGAAAACCTTCCACACTGAGGTCTATCCGATTGGTATTGAACCCGACGAAATTGCGGAACAGGCCTCCGGCCCGCTGCCGCCGAAGCTGGCCCAGCTTAAGAATGAACTCAAGCACGTGAAGAATATCTTCTCGGTAGAGCGTCTGGATTATTCCAAAGGGCTGCCGGAACGCTTCCTGGCGTATGAAACGCTGCTGGATAAATACCCTCAGCACCACGGTAAAATCCGCTATACCCAGATCGCGCCAACGTCGCGCGGGGAAGTGCAGGCCTATCAGGATATTCGTCATCAGCTGGAGACAGAAGCGGGACGCATCAACGGGCGCTACGGCCAGCTGGGCTGGACGCCGCTCTTTTATCTGAATCAGCATTTTGACCGTAAGATCCTGATGAAGGTCTTCCGCTACGCCGACGTGGGGCTGGTTACGCCGCTGCGCGACGGGATGAACCTGGTGGCAAAAGAGTATGTGGCGGCTCAGGACCCGGCGGATCCGGGCGTGCTGGTGCTTTCCCAGTTTGCCGGGGCCGCGAATGAACTGACTTCCGCGCTGCTCGTGAATCCTTACGATCGGGATGATGTGGCTAACGCTCTTAATCGCGCGCTGACCATGCCGCTGACGGAGCGTATTTCCCGCCATGCCGAAATGATGGAGACGATCCGTAAAAACGATATTAATCACTGGCAGGCACGTTTTATTGAGGATCTACGCGAAATAGCCCCGCAAAGTCATGAAGGCGATCTGCAAAAAAAGATCGCGACCTTCCCTAAACTTGCCTGATATTCCTCTGGGGGGTTAAGACCCCCCAAGCGGCACTAACAGCACGTCCACCTGGCTTGAGGCGATAATAGATTTTGCCGCGCAGGTCGCTCGCGATATAAAGCTGTGGTTATGGTTCCCGCAAATCACTAAATCAATATTCTGCTTGCGGCACATATCAAGAATATGGGCATTCAGTTCCCCCGTCGCAATAACGGTTTCATGAACAGGGTAATCTGCTTTTTCGACAAGCTCTCGCAGAAACTGCTGCGTTTCTTCCTGCAATACCTCACGAATATCTTCCAGCATGGGGGCCGCCAGCTGATTGTACATCTCGGGTTCGGCCTCAAGGGTGATGAGGCTGATGCGCGCATTGTGAGGCCTGGCGATCGAAACGGCCCGGGCGACGAGTTGGTGGCTTTCGGGGGAAACGGCAACAGAAACAAGAAGATGGGAGTAACTCATGGCGCACTCCTTAAGATGTCTGACAGACAGCGTTACATCACCATTACCGCGAATTTGCAGGTTCCGCAAGAGTTGAATAAGACATTAGTGTGAAGCTTATCATAATTATTCATTAATTATTCTTATAAGAAGAATAACTAAAAAACGCGCCTAAATGAAAAAAATTAACAACTTAACGTAAGTCACACAATTCTGCCCTTTCGCTATTAAATGGTTTTAACAAGTTATAAACGCATTTCAAATGATTACGTGCCGAAACAATTTTTTTAGTCACCCCGCATAACTATATGTTTTATCGAGGTAATCAAAATGTGTCCCTTAGACATACGCGATGTAAACGATTGCTGATGCCGCACGTACCGATAAAAGCACGTTGCGTGCCACTTTTGCTCACGCTTCTGCATGAGTATTCGTCGATTAAGAATACAAAACAGTGCTGATTGGGTAAAAAATGAGCAAATTAGAAGTCATACTGATGGATTTATGGGGCCTATTCACTTAAATTATGTGACGCAGATCACATTTTTTTTAAATTTGAGGGTGCCTGCATTGTATGTGTCAAATCTGACGAGTAGAGTTTGCGTCGAATTAGGAAAAATCTTAGTTATTTGTAAGAAACGATAAAACATGTAAGAGATGTAACCGCGTTGCATCCCTTACGCGTTTGGATGAATACAAACCTAGATTCAACTATGCATTTAGCCTTTTCTTTTTTATACCGGGTGATTTCCCGGCGACATCACGGGGTGCGGTCTTTCCGCATAAAAATAATAGTTGGTTATTCGGGATGGGAACAATGCATACATCCGAGTTGCTAAAACATATCTATGACATCAATCTGTCATATTTACTGCTCGCGCAGCGTTTAATTAGTCAGGACAAAGCGTCCGCGATGTTTCGTCTGGGTATTAACGAAGAAATGGCAACCATGCTGGGCGGATTAACCCTCCCGCAGATGGTAAAACTGGCGGAAACGAATCAACTGGTGTGCCAGTTCCGTTTTGATAATCCGCAGACGATAACGCGTCTGACGCAGGAATCCCGCGTTGACGATCTGCAACAGATCCATACCGGTATCCTGCTCTCCACTCGCTTGCTTAGCGACATCAGCCAGCCTGATGACGCAGCCCGTAAGAAAAGGGCCTAGCAATGAGCGAAAAAAGCATTGTTCAGGAAGCGCGTGACATACAGCTGGCCATGGAGCTGATTACGCTGGGTGCTCGTTTACAAATGCTGGAAAGCGAGACTCAGCTGAGCCGTGGTCGCCTCATCAAACTGTATAAAGAGTTACGCGGTAGTCCCCCGCCGAAAGGCATGCTGCCGTTTTCTACGGACTGGTTTATGACCTGGGAGCAGAACATCCACGCTTCCATGTTCTGTAATGCCTGGCAGTATCTTCTCAAAACCGGTTTGTGCAGCGGCGTAGACGCCGTGATCAAAGCGTACAAACTTTACCTTGAACAATGCCCACAGCAGGAAGAAGGCCCTCTGCTGGCGCTGACCCGCGCATGGACGCTGGTGCGTTTTGTTGAGAGCGGAATGCTTGAACTGTCGCGCTGCAATTGCTGCGACGGCAATTTTATTACCCATGCTCATCAGCCTGCAGGCAGCTTCGCCTGTAGTTTATGTCAGCCGCCATCCCGCGCAGTAAAAAGACGTAAACTTTCCCGGGATGCTGCCGATATTATTCCACAACTGCTGGATGAACAGATCGAACAAGCTGTTTAACCCGAACGTGTGGGCAAGATTCCAGCAGCGGTAAGTTTTTACCGCTGCTTTTTTTTACCCCGCAAACGGTAAACGCTGCGAGCTGGACGTCCTTGCCATAGTCACTAGCGGAAGGATGATGTCGTGCTTATCTTATTAGGTTACCTGGTAGTTCTCGGTACAGTTTTCGGCGGTTATATGATGACCGGCGGGCACCTTGGAGCACTCTATCAACCGGCTGAACTTATTATCATCGGCGGCGCAGGGGTAGGGGCTTTTATCGTTGGTAACAACGGTAAATCGATCAAGGGCACGTTAAAAGCAATTCCATTGCTGTTCCGTCGCTCGAAATACACCAAAAGCATGTATATGGATCTGCTGGCGCTGCTCTATCGCCTGATGGCGAAGTCGCGTCAGCAGGGGATGTTCTCGCTTGAGCGGGATATTGAAAACCCGAAAGAGAGCGAAATTTTTGCCAGCTATCCGCGCATTCTGGCGGACGCCATGATGCTGGATTTCATCGTCGACTATTTGCGACTCATCATCAGCGGCAATATGAACACCTTCGAAATCGAAGCGCTGATGGACGAAGAGATAGAAACCCACGAAAGCGAATCTGAAGTGCCGGCCAACAGCCTGGCGCTGGTGGGCGACTCCCTTCCTGCGTTTGGTATCGTGGCGGCGGTCATGGGGGTGGTACACGCCCTGGCCTCAGCGGATCGCCCGGCGGCCGAACTGGGCGCGCTGATTGCCCATGCGATGGTGGGCACCTTCCTCGGTATTTTGCTGGCTTACGGTTTTATCTCTCCGCTGGCAAGCGTGCTGCGCCAGAAGAGCGCGGAAACCACCAAAATGATGCAGTGCGTGAAGATCACGCTGCTCTCTAACCTCAACGGTTACGCGCCACCGATCGCGGTTGAATTTGGCCGTAAAACGCTTTACTCCAGCGAGCGTCCGTCGTTTATCGAGCTTGAAGAACACGTGCGCGCGGTGAAAAACCCAAACCAACAGACGACAACTGAGGACGCATGAAAAACCAGTCCCATCCGATCGTCATCGTCAAAAAACGCAAGCACAAGGGCGGCGGACACGGTTCCCACGGCTCCTGGAAAATCGCGTACGCCGACTTTATGACCGCAATGATGGCCTTCTTTCTGGTGATGTGGCTGATCTCCATCTCCAGCCCGAAGGAGCTTATCCAGATTGCCGAATATTTCCGTACCCCGCTGGCGACGGCAGTGACCGGTGGGCAGCGTATCTCTAATAGCGAAAGCCCGATTCCTGGCGGCGGCGATGATTACACCCAGCAGAAGGGTGAGGTGAAAAAAGAGCCGAACATCGACGAGCTTAAAAGAAAGATGGAGCAGGCGCGTCTGAAAAAACTGCGTGGCGATCTCGATCAGCTGATTGAAGCGGACCCTAAACTGCGCGCGCTGCGTCCGCACCTGAAAATCGATCTGGTCCAGGAAGGGCTGCGTATTCAGATTATCGACAGCCAGAACCGCCCGATGTTTAAAACCGGGAGTGCGGAAGTTGAGCCCTACATGCGCGATATTCTGCGCGCGATTGCCCCGGTGCTGAACGGCATTCCTAACCGAATCAGCCTGTCGGGCCACACGGATGATTTCCCGTACGCCAGTGGGGAGAAAGGATACAGCAACTGGGAGCTTTCTGCCGATCGTGCCAACGCCTCGCGTCGCGAGCTGGTGGCAGGTGGGCTTGATGATGGCAAGGTACTGCGCGTGGTCGGCATGGCAGCAACCATGCGCGTCTCCGACCGCGGGCCGGATGACGCCATCAACCGTCGTATCAGTCTTTTAGTGCTGAACCAGCAGGCGGAGCAGGCCATCCTGCACGAAAACGCCGAAAGTCAGAATGAGTCACTGGACGATTTAAAACAGCCTGGGGCCGTCCCTGCGGCTGCCGTTCCAACATCGCCACCAGCCAATCCGAGGTGATAGCGTGAGCATGGATATTAGCGATTTTTACCAGACATTCTTTGATGAAGCCGACGAACTGTTGGCGGATATGGAGCAACATTTGCTCGATCTGGTGCCCGAAGCACCGGACTCCGAGCAGCTCAATGCCATCTTCCGCGCGGCGCATTCCATTAAAGGCGGAGCCGGAACGTTTGGATTTACCATCCTGCAGGAAACGACCCATTTAATGGAAAACCTGCTTGATGAAGCACGACGCGGTGAGATGCAGCTCAATACCGACATTATCAACCTGTTTTTGGAAACCAAAGATATTATGCAGGAACAGCTCGACGCCTATAAAAGTTCGGCAGAGCCTGATGCCGCCAGCTTTGAATACATCTGCAATGCGCTGCGCCAGCTCGCCCTGGAAGCAAAAGGTGAGGTCGCTGCAGCCGTTGTCCCTGCGGCAAAACTGAGCGTTGTCGATGCGGTTGCTGCTGAAGAGGCCGCACCAGCCGCTGCGCAAGCGGGCAAATTGCGCGTTGTGCTGTCTCGCCTGAAAGAGAGCGAAGTTAACCTGCTGGAAGAAGAGCTGGGTAACCTGGCAACGTTAAGTAACGTAGTGAAAGGCAAAGACAGCCTTGCGGCGACCCTCGATGACGGTATCAGTCAGGACGATATCGTGGCGGTGCTGTGCTTTGTCATTGAAGCCGACCAGATCGCCTTCGAAACGGAAGCCGCAGCGGCAGAAGCGCCAGCTCCGCAAGAAGAGGTGGCCGTCGTCGCGCAGGCTGCGGCACCGGCTGTTGCGCCTGCGGCTCCGGTATTGAAAGCGGTGCCAAAAGAGGCCGCGGCACCTGGCCGTGGTGAAAAACCGGCCGCGCGCTCCAGCGAGTCCACCAGCATTCGCGTGGCAGTTGAGAAGGTTGACCAGCTGATTAACCTGGTTGGCGAACTGGTGATCACCCAGTCCATGCTGGCGCAGCGTTCTAACGAACTGGATCCGGTCACGCACGGCGATCTGATCACCAGCATGGGCCAGCTGCAGCGCAATGCCCGCGACCTGCAGGAATCGGTGATGTCCATCCGCATGATGCCGATGGAATATGTCTTCAGCCGCTTCCCGCGCCTGGTGCGAGACCTTGCCAGCAAGCTGAATAAGCAGATTGAACTGACCCTGATGGGCAGCTCAACGGAGCTGGATAAGAGCCTGATCGAACGCATCATCGACCCGTTAACGCACCTGGTGCGTAACAGTCTTGACCACGGTATCGAACTGCCGGAAAACCGCATTGCCGCCGGGAAATCCCCGGTCGGGAATCTGATCCTCTCTGCCGAACATCAGGGCGGGAACATCTGCATTGAAGTGACCGATGACGGCGCGGGCCTCAACCGCGAGCGCATCCTGGCGAAGGCTATTTCGCAGGGGATGGCGGTGAATGAAAACATGACCGACGAAGAAGTGGGCATGCTGATCTTCGCGCCGGGCTTCTCGACTGCCGAGCAGGTGACGGACGTTTCCGGGCGCGGCGTCGGCATGGACGTGGTGAAACGTAACATCCAGGAGATGGGCGGCCACGTTGAGATCCAGTCTAAACAGGGTTCCGGCACCACCATCCGTATTCTGCTGCCGCTGACGCTGGCGATCCTCGACGGCATGTCGGTCAAAGTCGCAGACGAAGTCTTTATTCTGCCGCTGAACGCGGTGATGGAATCCCTCCAGCCGCGTGAGGAAGATCTGCATCCGCTGGCGGGCGGCGAGCGCGTGCTTGAGGTGCGCGGCGAGTACCTGCCGCTGGTAGAGCTGTGGAAAGTGTTCGAAGTGGACGGGGCGAAGACCGAGGCTACGCAGGGTATCGTGGTGATCCTGCAAAGCGCGGGCCGCCGCTACGCGCTGCTGGTCGATCAGCTGATTGGTCAGCACCAGGTGGTGGTGAAGAACCTCGAAAGCAACTACCGCAAGGTGCCGGGTATTTCTGCTGCCACCATTCTGGGGGATGGTAGCGTGGCGCTGATCGTCGACGTGTCGGCGCTTCAGGGATTAAATCGTGAACAACGTGTGGCGTACACAGCCGCCTGATTAAGTAGAAGGTAATAACATGACCGGTATGAGTAATGTAACGAAACTGGCGGGCGAGCCATCAGGGCAGGAGTTCCTGGTATTCACTTTGGGCGATGAGGAGTACGGCATCGATATCCTCAAAGTGCAGGAAATTCGTGGTTACGACCAGGTTACCCGCATCGCTAACACGCCAGCGTTTATTAAAGGCGTCACCAACCTGCGCGGCGTGATTGTGCCAATCGTGGACCTGCGCGTGAAGTTCAGCCAGGGCGACGTTGACTACAACGACAACACCGTGGTGATCGTTCTGAATCTGGGGCAGCGCGTGGTGGGTATCGTGGTGGATGGCGTATCTGACGTCCTCTCCCTGACGTCTGACCAAATCCGCCCTGCGCCGGAGTTTGCGGTCACGCTGTCGACCGAATACCTGACCGGCCTGGGCGCGCTCGGCGAGCGTATGCTGATTCTGGTGAACATCGAGAAGCTGCTGAACAGCGAAGAGATGGCGCTGCTGGATATCGCCGCGAATCATGTAGCGTAGGTAAATGCAAAACGGCAACCCGGTTGCCGTTTTTGTGTTTGCTCCCTCTCCCCGTGGGAGAGGGGCGGGGTGAGGGCATCAGGCCTCACCCTTTTTCATGCCGTTACGCTTCCTGCTTCACCAGCTCAGCTTCCGCTTCCCGCGCGCCTTCATTCTGCGAGAGCATCGCCGTCGCAATCCCGTTCCCCAGCACGTTAATCGCGGAACGGCCCATATCCAGGAAGTGGTCGATCCCCATCAGCAGCAGAATGCCCGCTACCGGAATGTTAAAGCTCGGGATCGTCGCGGCCAGCACCACCAGCGAAGAACGCGGCACGCCCGCAATCCCTTTAGAGGCGAGCATCAGAGTCAGCATCAGCACCGTTACCTCAGAGAAGCTCAGGTGAATGTTGTACGCCTGAGCGATAAACATCGAGGCGAAAGAGCAGTACACCATCGACCCCACCAGGTTGAAGGAGTAGCCAATCGGCAGGACGAAAGAGGCGATGTTGCGCGAGCAGCCAAAGCGCTCCAGCTGCTCCAGCGTTTTAGGGTAGGCCGCTTCAGAACTGCTGGTGGTGAACGCGACCAGCACCGGATCTTTCAGCATGCTGACCAGGCGAAACACCTCTTTTTTCAGCACCATGTAACCCACGGCCAGCAGCACCATGCAGGTGAGAAGAATGGCAACGTAGTAGCCGCCAATAAAGGAGGCGTAGTTCAACAGGATGCCCAGACCCTGCGTGGCAATGACGGAGGAGATCGCCGCGAAGATGGCCAGCGGCGCAACGTACATCACGTAACCCGTTACCTTCAGCATGATATGGGAAACCACATCCAGCGCGGCCACCAGCGGCGCGTTGAATTTCTGCCCCAGCGACGCGCCGCCGATGCCGAAGAACATCGAGAACACCACAATCTGCAGGATCTCATTGTTCGACATCGCCCCCGCGATGCTGGTGGGAATGGTGTGGGACAGGAACGCCTTCAGCGTCATCCCGCCCACGGCCAGACCGGTATCCACCGCCTCGGTTGGGATCGTCAGGTTCAGACCGCTTCCCGGACGCTCCAGCGTGACGATAAACAGGCCAACCAGAATGGAGAGCACGGATGAGCTGATAAACCACACCATCGCTTTGCCGCCCACCCGGCCTATGGTGGAGGTCTCTCCCAGCTTCATAATGCCCACGGTCAGCGTGCTGAAGACCAGCGGCGCAATAACCATTTTGATCAGACGGAGGAAAATATCGGTCAGAAGGGTAATATTATCCGACCAGGCTTTGATGGCATCCGCAGATGCGTACTCGTGAATTGCCGCCCCTGAAAGAATACCCGCCAGCATGAATATCACGATGAAGAGTGTAAGTTTGTTTGCACTTGCCACGAAAAAAGACCCTCTATGCGCTTCAGATGTAGCCCGCGCCGATACATATAAATTTTTTATTACTGCGCGGGAAAATATTCGGCACATAAATTGACGCAAAGCGTAGGGGGATACAACTCCTTTTTAATTTTTATTAATTTTGTTGTTAATGCCCGAACGATATATTGTGATCCTTATCACATTTTGATGGATATATCCTCAGTCAACGTGCAGGAATATTCCTTTTTTTTGTTTTAACCCATTGTTTTATATCTACAAATAAAGTTATCAGGACATGGGTTTTGCCTGCCATGCGCCGGGTGGTCGAAGCGATATCCGTAAACTAAATTCTCAATAACCCCCTCTGAGGAACGTTAAGCGGGGCTAACATCTTGAACGTTAAAAATAAAATGTCGCAAGGGAACGGAGACGTCTTCTGGAGGGTGGTAAATGAAAAGAAAACTCCTTTTGATCTGCGCAGGCACGTTGCTGACTGCGACAACAGCCCATCATGCGCTGGCCGTCACCAGCAACGGCACCATTGGCGCCACGCTGACGCTGACAAACGGTTGTCTGATTAACGGATCGCCCGCGCAAAGCGGCATTAACTTCGGGATACTCGATTTCGGTACCCATCCCGCAACGTTTTCCACCCTGACCACGCAGCTAACCGGCGCCAGCGGCGGAAATACCTTCACCATTCAATGTACGACCGCCAGCTATTCGGTGGCGATCACCGGCAACACCAACTCCACGGCACCTGGCACCGTTGTCGGCTCGCCGGGAACGCCCGCGCGCTATCTGGTAAACACGGCCAATACGGCGCAGGGCGTGGCTTATAGCCTGTACAGCGACAGTGGCTTCAACACCCTGATTGCCAATAACGCCGCGTTGCCTATCGCGTCCACGGCGGGGGGCGTTGACAGTTACACCCTTTACGGACGTATTACCGGCGGCGGTAACAGCGTAACGGTGGTACCAGGCACCTATACCGACACGATTAACGTCAGCGTAACCTATTAGATCTGCACTGCCATGAAGGCACCTTTTATAGGTCTGCGCAAAAGCGCAGAGGGACACGTGCAGCCTTTTTTCGCGCTGATCGTCGGGCTGCTGCTGCTCCCCACGGCGGGGGCGGTGACGTCGCAATCCTTTAAGGTCAGCGCGACCATTGTGCCGGGGTGCGCAGTGGCTACCGGCAGCGGGGGGCTTCTCGGAACGCTGGATTTTGGCACCCATAACGGCGTGGAAAGCGCGCCGGTGAGCACCAGCTTTGTGCCGAACGGGGCCTTGTCCATCGCCTGCACGCCGGGCGTGGCGCTGAGTATGAGCATTAACGGCGGTCAGAATTATTCATCCGTTCGCCGAATGAAGCGCGCGAACGGGACGGAAATGGTCCCTTACCGGCTGTACAGCAGCAGTTCGCTGGCCGCGAACAGCGAAATCGGCGTTAACCAGGCGATACCGGTGACCTATACCAACAGCAATAACATCGCGCTGCCGCTATTTGGCGTGGCGCTATTGACCGGGTTTAGCCCGGCAGGAACCTATTCCGATCAGCTCACCGTGACCTTGTCATGGTAATAAAGGGAGAGAGGCAATGAAGCCATTTATCAGGCATTTGTGTCTGGCGAGCGCGTTGTCAGGCGTCGCGGCAGCCGGACAGGCGCAGGCGGCGGCCACTATTCTGCTCTGGCCCATCGATCCCTGGCTTGCCGCAGATGCTAACGCCACGGAACTGTGGATCCAGAACCAGGGGAACAGCGCAACGACCATGCAGGTGCGCATTGTGCGCTGGAAGCAGGAGGGGGGGTACGAACGCTACAGCGCGCAGCAGGACGTGGTCGCCAGCCCACCCATTGTCACCATCCAGAAAGGCAATAAGCAGCTGATTCGTCTTATTAAACAGGGCGCGGTTCCCGCGGGCGTCGAACAGGCCTACCGCATTATCGTGGATGAAATTCCGCAGCCTGACGCCAAAGCCGCGCCCGCCATCGGCCTCAAATTACAGATGCGTTACTCCATTCCGCTGTTTGTCTACGGACAGGGGATCCCGACCCTGAAAGAGGGGGCGCATCACGCGCTGGTGGAGACCCGAAACCTGAGCTGGCGGGTGACGCAGGAGGGAGGACAACCTGCATTACAGGTGCGTAATCAGGGGGATGTGCACGTCAGGCTTAGCCAGGTGTCGCTGACGCAGGGGGGACAAAAACGCACCGTAGCGGAAGGGTTACTGGGGTACGTCCTGCCGGGCAGCACCCGCAGCTGGCCGATACCCGCTGGCGTTCGTCAGCCAGACCGGATGAGCGCGCAGATTAATGCCAGGGACGAACTATGGCAGTCGCCTCCCGTCAACTGAAGCCGGCAATGATGATGCTGCTTTGCGTCAGTACCACAGCCTGGGGCGATCCCGGCGACGACAGTTTGCCGCCGCCTCCCCAGGCACAGGCGGTAAATGATGAAGCGGTCTTTCAGCTTGCCCTCGTGCTCAACCACTACGACACAGGTCTGGTGGTACCCGTGACGCAGCGCAACGACGCTTTCTTTATCTCCAGCGCCGATTTGCTGCGCGCGGGGCTTCCCCCGGAGCATGTGCCCGCCGGGGAGGTGAATCTCGCCTCACTGAGCCAGGTGCGCGTGGAGTACGACAGCGCCGGGCAGCGACTGCTGCTGACCCTTCCCCGGGACTGGATCACCGCCCGGGTGACGCCCTTTAGCGCGCAAACGGCGCAGTCCAAACCGCACTACGGACGCGGGGCACTGCTGAATTACGATCTTTACACCAACCACACGGAGCACGTTGGCGGCCAGGCGTCGCTCTGGCATGAGCTCCGCTACTTCGACGAGAACGGCTCGTTTTCCTCTACCGGGTACGCCCGGAAAAATTTCACCGGAAACGACGGCCAGCAGGAAGGGTATGTTCGCTACGACACCACGCTGCTGATAACGAATGAGGATGACGCGACCACCTGGAGCGCCGGAGACGTGATCAGCGATGCCCTGAGCTGGACCTCCAGCGTGCGGATGGGCGGTATCAGCTACGGACGTGATTTCTCCCTGCGCCCGGACCTGGTGACATGGCCGCTGCCCGAGTTTTCGGGAGAGGCCGCGGTCCCCACCTCGGTGGATCTCTTCATCAACGGCTATCGATCCGGCTCAACGCAGCTTCAGCCGGGGCCCTTCACCCTGACCAATCTGCCCTATATCAACGGGGCGGGGGATGCGGTGCTGGTCACCACCGATGCGCTGGGACGTCAGGTGAGCACCACGCTGCCGTTTTACGTCACCAGCGATTTGCTTAAAACAGGGCTGAGCGACGGGGCCGTGACGCTCGGCAGCCTGCGCCGCAATTACGGCATCAGGAATTTTGACTACGGCCCGGCGGCAGGCAGCGGCTCGTATCGCTACGGGGTGACCGACTGGCTGACGCTGGAGGGCCACGCGGAAGGGGCAGAAGAGCTGGCGCTGGGCGGGGCGGGGACGGTGATAAAGCTGGGGCGGTTTGGCGTGGTGAATACCTCCTACTCACAAAGCCGCATGCGCGGAGACGACGGCGGGCAAATCAGCTGGGGCTATCAGTACAGCACCAGCGAATTTAGCGTCGCGACCCAGCACACCCGCCGCGATCGCGGTTTTGGCAATCTCGCTCTCTACGATCAGCCGACGGTGTATGACGAAAATGACCGGCCCATCGCCAGCTTTAGCCGCAATACCGACCAGTATTCTCTGACCTTCAATCTGGGACAGTACGGCAATATCGGCGCGGCCTGGATCGGCGTGGAGAGCTTTGACAGCCAAAAAACGGAACTGCTGAATCTCTCCTGGAGCCGCAATCTCTGGGGGTCGAGCAGCATTTACCTGGCCGGCAGCCGGGACCAGCAGCGTGGGGACTGGACGGTCGCGCTGTCGCTGCAGGTGCCGCTGGGTGAGCGCGACAGCGCTGCCGTCACCTTCGAAAACACCCCGGATGCAGGCAGCTCGCAGCGCATTAACTATAACCACTCTATGCCTTCTGACGGCGGGTTTAGCTGGAACGTGGCCTGGGCCAACCAGTCAAAATCCAGCGATTATCAGCAGGGTACGCTGGGCTGGCGCAATAACAATATCGAACTGCAGGGCGGCGGCTATGGCGAAAGGGACACCATGACCTGGTGGGGCGAGGCGATGGGCGCCATTGTCCTGATGGACGGCGAGCTGTTCGCGGCGAACAAAATCAACGATGCGTTTGTGGTGATCAGCACCGACGGCCATCCGGACGTGCCCGTCAGCTATGAGAACCAGCCCGTCGGCAAAACGAACAACAACGGCTACCTGCTGGTCAGCGGGGTGTCGGCCTATTATCCGGCAAGCTACCGAATCGATACGCTGAATCTGCCGGCGGATACCCGGCTGAAGGAGACGGAGCGGCGGATCGCCATTCGCCGTCACAGCGGATATCTGGTGGACTTCCCGATGGAGCAGGAGCGGGTGGCGAGCGTCATCCTGCACGATGCGCAGGGCCAGGCGATCCCGGTGGGAAGCCAGGTCCGACGCGCCTCGCGCAGCAATGCGGTGGTGGGGTATGACGGTATTGCCTGGCTGGAAAACCTCAGCGATGTCAACCCGCTTGAGGTGATCACCCCTGGCGGAAAACGCTGCACGGCGACCCTGGCCGTGGGGGCCAATCCGGAGCACAAGCTGCAAACCTACGGACCGCTGGTTTGTCGGGAGGGACCATGATGCGCCTGCTGCTGTTGACTCTGCTGCTGTTTTCCGGCGGCGGCTGGGCGGCGTGTACCGTCAGTACGGTTAATGCGTCGTTTGGCAGCGTCACCTCGTTTGCGCTGAGCGGGACCGGCGAAGTGCAAACCACCGGCACGCTGGTGGTGGCGTGTGACGCCGTGCTCAATGTGCTAACCAACGACTCGGTGACCCTCAACTACACCGCAGCGTCGGTTTCGGGCAACAGCCGCGCCACCATGAAACGCACGGATAATGCCGCCATCACGGACGTGATCCCCACCCGGCTGTGCGGATTATCCGGCTGCGCGAGCAGCAGCGAGGTGCAGATAAGTAAATCGTATACCTGGAGCGGGAATACCCTGCTGGGATTGCTCGGGTCAAAGCAGTACAACATTCCGCTCTATTTTCGCACGGTCCCCGGACAAAACGTGACTGCCGGGCCTTACCAGGTGCTGCTGAACTTTAGCATCAACTACAGCGTCTGCGCCGTCGGCCTGGGAAGCCTGTGTACATCTCCCCAGTCGGGAACCGCAACGACCAGTATTCTGCTTAACATGACCGTCACCAACGACTGCAGCGCCATGACCACGCCGGACGTGAACTTTAACAGCGCGCCGCTGGTACAAAGTTTTCCCACCGTTTCGCAGGCCATTGCCGTTACCTGTACCAAAGGCAGCACCTACACCATTGGCATTAATAACGGTGCCAATGCTCTTAATAATGTCCGCCGGATGGTAAGCGGCAGTAACTACCTGAGCTACGACATCTATAAAGAAGCCAGCGGCAACCGCTGGGGCGGCAGCGGCGCCGAGCGCTGGAGCAGCGCGACGTCGTCCCAGATCAGTACCGACGGGTTGCTGCGTACCTACAACTATACCGCTAAGGTTCTGACCAATCAGGCCACGCCGCCCGCCGGCACCTACACCGATACGCTGATTGTTGACGTCGCGTTTTAACCCCGCGCTTTTCCCTTTCGCAAATGTAAAGTTCCTGTGGCCTGTGCCGATAACACCGTTAATAAATCTATGAGAAGGTGTTGTATGTTGAACCGTATCCGCGTTGTCACAATGCTGATGATGGTGCTGGTCATTTTCGCACTACTTCAGCTTATCTCCGGCGGGCTTTTTTTCTCGTCGTTAAAACAGAACCAGGACAGCTTCGCCGCCTCGAACGATCTCCGCCTTCAGCAGAGTGAGCTTACGTCAACGTGGGATTTGATGCTGCAAACGCGCATCAACCTGAGCCGCTCGTCCGCGCGCATGATGATGGATCCGAACAATCAGCAGAGCAGCGCGAAAACCGATCTGCTAAAAAATGCCCGGGCCACGCTGGCCGACGCGGCAAAACACTACGCCGCCTTCAAACAGATCGCACCGCAGCCCGCGATGGCGCAGGTGAGCCAGAACATTGATGAAAAATACAGCGCCTACTATGCCGGGCTGACGGAGCTGATCCAGTTCCTGGAGAGCGGCAACATGGATGCCTACTTCGCACAGCCCACGCAGGGGATGCAAAACGCACTCGGCGCGGCGCTGGGGGAATACGCGAAGGCCAGCGGCGACCTGTATCACTCGGCCTTTACTGAAAGCCAGAATGACTACCGCTTTGCGAAATGGCAGATGGCGGTGCTGGCCCTGGCGCTGGTCATTGTGCTGTTTGCTGTGTGGTACGGCATTCGCCATATCCTGCTGAACCCTCTCGGCCGCGTCATTGCCCATATCCGTGAGATTGCCTCTGGCGATCTGACCAAAACGCTGACCGTTTCCGGACGCAACGAGATTACCGAGCTGGCCAACAGCGTCGACCACATGCAGCGTTCATTGATCGAGACCGTCGCCAACGTGCGTAACGGGTCAGAGGCTATTTATACCGGCACCAGCGAAATCGCGACGGGGAATAACGATCTCTCATCCCGTACCGAGCAGCAGGCGTCGGCGCTGGAGGAGACGGCCGCCAGCATGGAGCAGCTCACCGCAACCGTGAAGCAGAACGCCGATAACGCCCGCCAGGCGTCTCAGCTGGCGGAAAGCGCCTCCGAGACCGCACAGCGGGGCGGGCGTGTGGTGGATGGCGTGGTGAAAACCATGCACGAAATCGCCGACAGCTCGAAGAAAATCGCCGACATCATCAGCGTTATCGACGGCATTGCCTTCCAGACCAACATCCTCGCGCTCAACGCCGCCGTGGAAGCGGCGCGCGCGGGCGAGCAGGGGCGCGGGTTTGCGGTGGTGGCCGGGGAAGTGCGCAACCTGGCCAGCCGCAGCGCCAACGCGGCAAAAGAGATCAAAGCCCTTATTGAAGACTCCGTCTCCCGCGTGGATACCGGCTCGGTGCTGGTGGAAAGCGCCGGGGAGACCATGAATGACATCGTGAATGCCGTTACCCGCGTAACGGACATCATGGGTGAAATCGCCTCTGCGTCCGATGAGCAGAGTCGTGGTATCGACCAGGTTGCCCTGGCGGTATCGGAAATGGATCGCGTAACACAGCAAAACGCCGCGCTGGTGCAGGAGTCCGCTGCGGCGGCCGCTGCCCTGGAAGACCAGGCGAGCCGTCTGAAGATGGCCGTCTCGGCGTTTCGTCTCGCTTCACTCGCTGGAAATACGGTCACGCCGCACGCGGTGTACCGCGCGCCAGCCGCCGACACGGCGGTCACCCGCACGCGTGCTGCAACGACCGGACAAGATGAAAACTGGGAAACATTTTGACTGACAATTAAACCGCGGCTGCTTGCCGCTTGATGGGAGCGTGGATGTTAAATCGTATTCGTATCTCGACCACACTGTTTTTGATTCTGATCCTTTGCGGTGTGTTGCAGGTTGGCAGTAACGGGTTGTCTTTTTGGGCGTTTCGCGATGGCTATCAGAATTTGCAGGACGTTGAGGCGAGTAATCAGCAGCGCTCCGCGCTGGCACAAACGCGTGCCGTGCTGTTGCAGGCAAGCACTGCGCTGAACAAGGCAGGAACCTTAACCGCGCTCAGCTATCCGCCGGATGACATTAAGGCGCTGATGGCAACGGCGCGCGACAGCCTGAAGCAGGCAGACGCACAGTTTAAGGCCTTCACGGCGCAGGCGGCCGACAGCGAGAAAGAGAAAGCGCTGAAGGCGGCCATGAAAAAGAACTTTGAGCAGTGGTACAGCGATCTGGACCACCAGGCGACCTGGCTTGAGAACAATCAGCTTTCGGACTTTATGACCGCACCGGTTCAGGCGTCTCAGGCCGCGTTTGACGCCAGCTTTAACGCGTGGCAGCAGGACATTAACCGGTCTGTTCAGCGTGCAGGTGAAGCGAGCCGCACCAGCTATCACATGTCCGGCGTTATCTTTGCCGTCGTCGTGATCCTGGCGGGGCTGCTGACCGGCGGGGCGCTGCTCTGGGCGCGCAGAATGATTGTGCAGCCGCTGGCGATTATCAGCAGCCACTTCGACAGTATTGCGAAGGGGGATCTGGCGCGTCCGGTTGCGGTGTTTGGCAGGAACGAAATTTCGGCGATCTTCGCCAGCCTGAAGGCGATGCAGGGATCGCTGCGCGAAACGGTATCTGACGTGCGCCAGGGCAGTTACGCCATGCACACGGGGATCTCAGAGATTGCGGCGGGGAATAACGATCTCTCGTCCCGCACCGAGCAGCAGGCGGCGTCGCTGGCGCAGACGGCGGCCAGCATGGAACAGCTGACCGCGACGGTAAGCCAGAACGCCGATAACGCCCGCCAGGCGTCTGACCTGTCAAAGCAGGCGGCGATGACGGCGAAGAGAGGGGGCGATCAGGCTTCTCACGTGGCCAGCACCATGCAGGAGATTGCCGCCAGCTCGCAGAAGATCGGCGACATCATTAGCGTGATCGACGGTATTGCGTTCCAGACCAATATTCTGGCGCTGAACGCCGCCGTGGAAGCGGCGCGCGCCGGCGAGCAGGGGCGTGGGTTTGCGGTGGTGGCCGGTGAAGTGCGAAACCTGGCGAGCCGCAGCGCCAACGCGGCGAAAGAGATTAAGACCCTGATTGAAGAGTCGGTCTCTCGCGTCCAGCAGGGGTCAACGCTGGTGGATACGGCGGCGCACACCATGCACGAAATCGTTACCTCCGTGACGCGGGTGAACGACATCATGGGCGAGATTGCCTCGGCGTCGGACGAACAGCGTCGCGGCATTGAGCAGGTGGCTCAGGCCGTCAGCCAGATGGATCAGGTGACGCAACAGAACGCCTCGTTAGTTGAGGAAGCGGCAGCGGCAACCGATCAGCTGGCCAGCCAGGCGGATCGTCTCACCGGGCTGGTCGCGGTATTTAATGTGAAAGAGCACGTTGAAGCAGTAACAGAAGTCGGGCGGTCGCAGGCCGTGCCAGTTGTATCCTGAATGTAATTAAGAAGGCGCTATGACATCACCAATGCCCCCTGGGCAAACGTCATTATTGTTGCAGATGACACAGCGCCTCGCGCTGTCCGACGCGCATTTTCGTCGGATATGTCAGTTAATCTACCAGCGTGCGGGGATCGTGCTTGCGGATCATAAGCGGGACATGGTCTACAACCGGCTGGTGCGGCGCTTGCGTACGCTGGGGCTGGATGATTTTGGTCGCTATCTGAGCATGCTCGAAGCGAACCAGAACAGCGCGGAGTGGCAGGCTTTTATTAACTCGTTAACCACCAACCTGACGGCCTTTTTCCGTGAAGCCCACCACTTTCCGGTTCTGGCCGAGCACGCGCGGCGTCGCACCGGGGAGTATCGCGTCTGGAGTGCGGCCGCCTCGACGGGCGAAGAGCCGTACTCGCTGGCGATCACCCTTGCAGACACGCTGGGCATGGCGCCGGGGCGCTGGAAAGTCTACGCCAGCGATATCGACACCGAGGTGCTGGAGAAGGCGCGCAACGGCGTGTATCGCCAGGACGAGCTGAAAACGCTGTCGCCGCAGCAGCTGCAGCGTTACTTCATGCGCGGTACGGGGCCGCATGAAGGCCTGGTTCGCGTACGCCAGGAGCTGGCGAACTGCGTCGAATTCGCGCCCGTTAACCTGCTCGATAAGCAGTACAACGTGCCGGGTCCTTTCGACGCCATTTTTTGCCGTAACGTCATGATCTATTTTGATAAAACGACGCAACAGGACATTCTGCGTCGGTTTGTTCCGTTGCTCAAGCCTGACGGTTTACTGTTTGCCGGGCACTCGGAAAACTTCAGCAACCTCGCGCGTGAGTTTAGCCTGCGTGGGCAAACGGTATATGCGCTGAGTAAGGAAAAAGCATGAGTAAAATCAGGGTATTGTCCGTCGATGATTCAGCGCTGATGCGCCAGATCATGACTGAAATCATCAATAGCCACAGCGACATGGAGATGGTGGCCACTGCGCCAGATCCGCTGGTAGCGCGGGATTTAATTAAAAAATATAACCCCGACGTGCTAACGCTGGATGTCGAGATGCCGCGCATGGATGGCATAGATTTCCTGGAGAAATTGATGCGGCTGCGGCCCATGCCGGTGGTGATGGTCTCCTCCCTGACCGGGAAAGGATCTGAGATCACCCTGCGCGCGCTGGAGCTGGGGGCGGTGGATTTTGTCACCAAACCGCAGCTCGGCATTCGCGAGGGGATGCTGGCGTACAGCGAGATGATCGCGGAGAAAATTCGCACCGCGTCGCGCGCAAAGCTCGCGGCCCACAAGCCGATGGCCGCGCCGGCAACCCTGAAGGCCGGACCGTTACTCAGCTCGGAAAAACTGCTGGTTATTGGGGCGTCAACCGGAGGAACAGAGGCAATTCGCCATGTACTCCAGCCATTGCCGCTTTCAAGTCCGGGTATTCTGATTACTCAGCATATGCCGCCAGGCTTTACCCGCTCGTTCGCCGAACGTCTGAACAAGCTGTGCCAGATCAGCGTGAAAGAGGCGGAAGACGGCGAGCGCGTGCTGCCGGGCCATGCGTATATCGCCCCGGGCGATAAACATATGGAACTGGCGCGCAGCGGCGCTAACTATCAAATCAAAATTCATGACGGACCGCCGGTCAACCGGCACCGTCCGTCGGTGGATGTGCTGTTTCATTCGGTGGCGAAACATGCGGGGCGCAACGCCGTTGGGGTGATCCTGACGGGGATGGGCAACGACGGTGCCGCCGGAATGCTTGCAATGCACCAGGCTGGCGCCTGGACGATTGCGCAGAATGAAGCAAGTTGTGTGGTGTTCGGCATGCCGCGCGAGGCCATCAATATGGGTGGCGTGAGCGAAGTGGTCGATCTTAGCCAGGTAAGCCAGCAGATGCTGGCGAAAATCAGTGCCGGACAGGCAATACGTATTTGACTCAGGAGTATTATTTTATGGCGGATAAAGAGCTTAAGTTTTTGGTTGTGGATGACTTTTCCACCATGCGTCGCATTGTGCGCAACCTGCTGAAAGAGCTGGGCTTCAACAACGTTGAAGAAGCGGAGGACGGCGTGGATGCGCTGAACAAACTGCAGGCTGGCGGGTTTGGTTTCGTGATCTCCGACTGGAACATGCCAAACATGGACGGTCTGGAGCTGCTGAAAACGATTCGTGCGGACGCGGGCATGGCGTCTATGCCGGTGCTGATGGTCACTGCAGAAGCGAAAAAAGAGAACATCATTGCCGCTGCACAGGCGGGCGCAAGCGGCTACGTGGTGAAGCCATTCACCGCAGCGACCTTGGAAGAGAAGCTCGGTAAGATCTTCGAGAAACTCGGCATGTGAGGTGTTGGTGATGATGCAACCTGCAATGAAACCCGTTGAAGAACACTCGCCGAGCGACATCATCGTGCGCATCGGCAGCCTGACGCGCATGCTGCGTGACAGCCTGCGTGAACTGGGGCTGGATCAGGCCATTGCCGAAGCGGCGGAAGCGATCCCGGACGCCCGCGATCGTCTGGACTACGTTGTGCAGATGACCGCTCAGGCGGCTGAGCGTGCGCTGAACAGCGTTGAAGCGTCACAGCCGCACCAGGACGCGATGGAAAAGGGCGCGAAAGCCCTGACCCAACGCTGGGATGAGTGGTTCGAGAACCCCATTGAGCTGGCGGATGCCCGCGAGCTGGTCACCGACACCCGTCAGTTCCTGGGGGATGTGCCGGGCCACACCAGCTTCACCAACGCCCAGCTGCTGGACATCATGATGGCGCAGGATTTCCAGGACCTGACCGGTCAGGTTATCAAGCGCATGATGGATGTGATTCAGGAGATTGAGCGCCAGCTGCTGATGGTCCTGCTGGAGAACATCCCGGAACCGGCTGCCCGTCCAAAACGCGAGAACGAAAGCCTGCTCAATGGGCCGCAGCTCGACGCCAGCAAGGCAGGCGTGGTGGCAAGCCAGGACCAGGTGGACGACCTGCTGGATAGCCTCGGCTTCTGATAACTGTGATTACCCTCAGGTTGCGGCGTCAACCTGAGGGTGTTTCGGTTAGCGCAGATCCATTTTCACCGTCACGTTACCTTCAAAACTACCGGGTTGAGGTTTCTCATTGAGGGTGCTAACCGGTGTTGCTTTGATGCGTACAAGGCCATTTCCCTGCTCGTCTATTGTAACCGGGAACTCGTAGGTCCCATCCAGTGCAATGTTAAGATTGTCCTCATTATAAACTTTCACGCCAATATCCTCCCGGCCAACCATTTTGGCGATAACCGGGTCGCTGCTGTCGACTACCCCCTGGTCTGCGGTGAGGGTAAGCTTGATTCTGTCGTCACTCCCTATGGCGTTATCGTCACAGTGGTAAGAGATATCGACATCTTTCAGCGTATAGCCTTTTGGTTGCTGCCCTTTTGCAACAAACTGGCTGGACACCAGTTCACCGAAATCGACCTCAATAGTACTGCCCTCGTTGATCGTACAGCTCAACGGTGCAGAAATAGTCCCGCTTAACCAAATGTTAGAGACCAATTCTGCATCAGACGGGGCACAACTACCGCTAATATAGATGCAGGCATAGTTCTGAACGACCAGGGTAGGAGGGAACGAGATGACCCCAAGAATAGGTTTTTTGATCAGAAAATTAGCCGCGATGACGTTCCATTTGAACATGCGTTTGGGACGGGGTTCGCCAGCAGGACGAGTATCGTTACTGCACACACTGGCAGTACCTTCTGTTGTTTTAATGTTTTCAACTTTTTTTTGCATGGAGGAACGAGGCGTCGGATACTGGAATACCTCTAGCTTCGTCAAATTAGCGCCGTCCGGAGAGTTAATGGCATCGCTGTAACCGGATACATGAATATCCAGTACGTCATTCAGATAGCCGTAACCACTGGCACCTGCACTTAATGGGCTTCCGGCCAACGTCATTTCCATAACGCTGGTGGACTCTTCCATATCACTGACGCAACTGCAGTTAGCGTCCATCTCTGCTCCATTACCGAGAAGGTGCATGTTGTCCACAATTTCACTCCCGGCAATGTTTTCTGCTGCACTCAGTTCACGTTCATAGCTAACGGTATAATCCTGAGGTGAGCTAAAGCAATTTTTTAGAACCGTCGAGGCATGAACAGAAAAGGACAACATGAGAGACACGACTGTCACTTTAACAAGAAGGGCAAGGGGCATTTTGAAGTTAGTTAACATGCTGTTGTTCCTGCTGACAAATAACTCGGGCATAGCGGATCCCCGTTGGGCCGGTTAACCCCTGCGATGAATTGAGGGAGATATGAGCGATACACTGCTGCTCAGTAGCGTTTCCCCAACTCACTTTCACCTGACTTTCCTCGCCAATTCCGGCGAGATAGAGTGTTCCGGTGTCATCAACGATCCCACTGATGTCGGACTGACTAACGCTGGCAATAGCACCAAAAGGGACATTTCGGCCGTCAGGACGCGTGAGGGTGACCAACGCACGATAGCCAACGTGGGCATCAAAGCTCGCTACGACCGCAGCACTGCGTGAGGGGATGACCGTAATGGCGGTTTCGCTTGTATCAACATCTTCCGGAAGGCTAGTGGTATCAATGCGGATACGGTTTTCCTGGTAGGGAGTAAGTGACGGAATGACCGCATTTCCCTGCCAGTCCGTCTGAATACCGCGCTGGTTCTTAAAGCGAACCCCTTCGGCACCCTCGGCATTGACGATGGCAAATTGATTGCCTAATGGCTGAGCAAGCGTGACGCCGTGGGGATGTGCAACAACGGCACCACTAACACCGTAGTTGAACTGCTGAGTGTTGTCTGAAGAATAGTAGTAGCCCACATTCAGGTTGGCGTAACGCGAACGATAATTGCTATAAACGCTACTGGTGTCCTCTCCGTCGTGATTAGAACGACTCTGCTGAAGTGAATAGCTCATACGCTCATCGTCCAGCAGCGTTCCATTAATACCTAAATTTTGGCGGGTGTAACCATGCCTGGTATTGCTGATGGTGTAGCTGCTCCAGGCGCGCGGAAGCCATCTACTTAACGGCATACTGATGCCAAAAGAAACCATCCTGTCGGCACTGTCATCATTGTTTTTACTGTAGGTGTAGGCCATATGCATGCTGATACCATCTACAACCGTATTAAATCCGGCTGAGAGGTTACGTTCCTTCAGCGAGGTCCCCCAGTAATCCTGTTGATAGCCGTTCAGATAAACGCTGCTGCCTAATACATTCTGGCTAATGCTGGCCTGGATGCGGTTGCGTTTGTTATAGCGGTATAGCCAGTTGTCTTCGTTGTCATCATATTTTTGCGCGGCATCGGCGAAGCTATAATATCCGCTGGTAGAATAGCGATAACTGGCCAGGGTGAAATTGGTGCCCGTGGTATCAACTTTACCGGAGTACAGTAGGCGATAGGATTGCCCCGTGCTCTCGTCATTATTATCGAGACGGGTTTTTGCCATCGTCACATCTGCTGAAAGTGAGCCTAATGGACCCAAAGCGATGCCCGCGCCACTGTTGAGCGCCTGATAATCTTCAGATGCGGTCAATCCTCCGAACAGCGTGACGGTATTATTAAGGCCGTAAATAACGCTTCCCTGTACAAACAGCGGCTCTTTTTGATCGCTCCCGCTGTCAGCACGATACCGTGCCGCTGTGAATTCATACTTCAGATGGCCTGGCCGCTGCATTACCGCGATGCTTGAGTAAGGCTGGGTGAAATGGTGTTCGCTACCATCGGCTTCTTTTATCGTTACCTCCAGGTCCCCGCTATTGGTTGTAGAGTAAAGATCGTTTATTTCGAATGCCCCGGGAGCCACGTTTTGCTGATAAATGAGATAACCGTTCTGCCGTACCGAGACTTCGGCATTCGAGCTTGCGATGCCGCGAATGACGGGTGCAAATCCACGTTGGCTGTAGGGCAGCATCTCTTCATCAGACACCAGATTGACCCCGCGATATTGCAGACTGTCAAATACCTCACCGCGAGTGCTGTTTTCACCCGCTGTGAACTGAGCTCTTAGAACGTCAATATCATGCTGGAGAAAGGTGTTGATGGAATCCCAGCTCGAAGCATCTTCCGTATTATTCCATGTTGAATAATTGCGCAACCGCCATCCGCCAAGATTGGCACCGCTTCGCAAATTGAGGTACTGGCTGGAAGTCGCATTCTTTGCGCTGTCTTTGTGCTGAGAGCCCGAAAAAGCATAATCTGCGAACATCACCGGGACGCCATCATTCCACCGGGAAGGAGCGATAAAGTCTGGGCTGTCGCTTAGTAATGCCGCCTGCGGAATACTCAAATTGAGCGTCATTTCGCTAAAATCGAGTGATGATGATGCGAACGGGATAAAGTCAGACAAAGGCTTTGTCAGTGGAGTTTGCCCCTCCAGCTTTGCCAGTGAGGGGTATTTGTCTACATCGACTCCCCATTGACGCAGCATGTCAGGTGATATTTGCGCGATGAGTTCACCTGTATCGCTACTTTTATAGGTAATGTCTTGATCGCGCAGTCGCATCGTGTTGATACGTATATGCGATGAATAGCGGTCAGGAAGTTGGCTATTTTCTTTAGAAAAGAGCGAAAGGTCGATATCTTGCTGTGTGAGTGCATCGCCCTCAAGCGAGGAAGGCGAAAAAAGATATTCACGTGCGTAGATATTACCGGAGTTCAGCAGCAACGCTCCGCTGATGCAGCAGAGTACAGGCGCACTTGGTACGTTGTATTTATCGTGGAATAGACGTAATCCCTTAGTCATATTATCGTTTTATTCCTGAACCAATGTGGAGGTGTATTGATCTGAGGCATTTCCATAGTCGGTGATGCAGCGCCAGCTCACGCGGTTTCCTGCGATATTTTTTGGAAGGTCAACGGAGATCGCGGAAGCGGGGGCTACCATATCGGCCTTTTCAACCTTTGCGTTGCCTACATATAAGCTGTCAAACGTACTGTAGTACGCACCCTCGTTGATCACCTGCAGCTCATTGTTTTGCCGCTTAAAATGCAGATTTTTACAGGTTTCTCCTTGCGTTCCCTTTAAACCATCAGGCCGCCAGAAAAGCTTCAGCCGCGTTTTATAGATCAACCGCATAACATTTTTATCGCTGTCCTCTTTTGCCGTCGCTGGAATGGTTCGAATATTCATGTAGAAAATACTTTCACGGTCGTCTGGCAATACGGTGCCATTCCATGCGATGCGAAGACTTTGTTCTTTTTGAGGATCGAGACGGAAAAGCGGTGGGGTAATGATGAAGGGGCCGCGCGTTTTACCGTCACCCGTATCCGTCCATGACTGTACTAGCCAGGGCAGAGCGTTGTCCTTGTTCACCAGTGGCAGGGCAATCTCTTTTTTGTCCGCATTATAAATGATGCGTGTGCGTCCAATCTGAATACCCGCCGCATGACTAATTGAACTCAAGCTGAACATAAGACAGAAAAATATGTGCGGTAGTTTGCGCATAAAAAAAGCCTGCAATCATTGACTCATAAATTAACGGTAATAGCCCTGTTTTTGAGCTATTACCGGCGTTTTTTTTCCAGGTAAATTCGCCTGAAAAATGTTTAATAAGAGAATGCGTTAATTACTGATATTAACGATAAAGAATATTCACGGTTAGATCGGCATCTGCCGCCCCCGGCTCAACAGTCGCTGCAAAGGATTTGTAGCGTGCTGTGAAGTCTGCATGAATTTGATCGTCTTTTATCGTCGGCAATGTGATCTTGACCTGCTCTTCACTACCGTCGAAAGCAATGAATTTTGTTGCATCACCGGCAGGACTTACAGCAATACCAATTCCTGTTGCGGCTTTTTCACCCTCGGTGGTGATCTTGCTGACATCCAGCAAAGTCGTTGAACCTGTTAGAGTTGTTTGACCATTAAATGTTAACTGTACAGCAGGGAGGCCATCACTTTTAAGCGGGCAATTTGCGAGCGTGATAGTAAAATCCATAAGATCGGTTTCTTTACCGACTTCAGTAAATACCGATTTTGGATACGTCCCTAAAGGCACAGTACTGTCTGTACCATTATCACCTTCAATGGTACAGCTAGGTTCGATAATTTGACCCGTGAAGTGAATCGTCCCTGCGTTCATTTCGGCAGCAAAAGTACCCATCGAAATGGTGGCAAGCACAACACCTGCAATAATGTTATTTTTGAAGTCCATCTGCAAAATTTCCTGAGTTTAAAAATATAGGGCATGCAATTTGAGGGGGAGGTCAAATTACGCCGTTCCGAAGTATAGCGGGTAATTTTGCTCAGGTAAGCGCAGGGCTTAATACATATTATATATGATAATGCTCGTGTGGATTTTTGTAAATTAATGAGACTTATATGATAAATATCCCTGACTTATTAAATTTACATAGATTTAGCACTTTGATAATCTAATAATTAAAAAAAATGGCGTTTTGTGAGAATTCTTTTCTGAATATTAAGCATCACAGGTCATAATTAATTTTTGCTAAGTTCATTTTCAATAAAAAATCATGCTAAAAAACGGCTTTCTGGAGCCGATCGATCATTATTCCTCCATTCTTCCTCTTTGCTTGTGCTTAGCCTGGCTTTGAACTGGATAAAAGAACGCGGTTATAGGGCTTTTTCAGCCCATTGATGAGGCAGGGGACTGGCATGATACCCGTGACGTAATGGGCTGAGCATGCATTGTGGCAGAAGAGAACGACGACAAAACGGAAGCCCCCACACCCCACCGACTTGAAAAAGCGCGTGAGGAAGGGCAGATCCCCCGATCCCGAGAATTAACCTCCCTGCTGATCCTTATCGTTGGGGTGTGCATTATCTGGTGGGGCGGGGAGTCGCTCGCCCGCAAGCTGGCGGGGATGCTCTCCACCGGCTTACGTTTTGACCACAGCATGGTCAACGATCCGAATTTAATCCTCAGCCAGATTATTCAGCTGATAAAAGGGGCCATGGTTGCGCTGCTCCCCCTGATTACCGGCGTGGTGCTGGTGGCGCTGGTCTCCCCGGTGATGCTGGGCGGGCTGGTCTTTAGCGGAAAATCGCTGCAACCCAAATTTTCGAAACTGAACCCGCTCCCGGGCATTGCGAAAATGTTCTCGGCGCAAACCGGGGCCGAGCTGCTCAAGGCCATTCTCAAATCGGTGCTGATGGGCAGCTCCGCAGGGTTTTTCCTCTGGTACCACTGGCCCGAAATGATGCGCCTTATCAGCGAGTCGCCCCTTACCGCGATGAGCAATGCGCTGAACCTGGTCGGGCTTTGCGCGCTGCTGGTGGTGCTCAGCATTATTCCGATGGTGGGTTTTGACGTGATCTTCCAGCTTTATTCCCACTTCAAGAAACTGCGAATGTCGCGTCAGGACATCCGCGACGAATATAAGCAGATGGAAGGTGACCCGCACGTGAAGGGGCGCATCCGCCAGATGCAGCGTGCCGCCGCCCGTCGCCGCATGATGGAAGATGTGCCGAAGGCGGACGTCATCGTTACCAACCCGACACACTATTCCGTGGCGCTGCGCTATGACGAAAACAAAATGAGCGCGCCGAAAGTGGTGGCGAAAGGGGCGGGGCTGATTGCACTGCGCATCCGGGAAATTGGCACCGAAAACCGCGTGCCGATCCTGGAGGCGCCTCCGCTGGCGCGCGCCCTCTACCGCCACGCGGATATCGGACAACAGATCCCTGGACAGCTCTACGCCGCGGTGGCGGAAGTGCTGGCCTGGGTATGGCAGTTGAAGCGCTGGCGTCTGGCCGGCGGTCAACGGCCCGTCAAACCTGAGAACCTTCCGGTGCCTGCCGCGCTGGATTTTATGAACGAGAAGGACACTGATGGCTAATCTGGTGGCAATGTTGCGCCTGCCCGGCAACCTGAAATCGACCCAATGGCAGATCCTTGCCGGGCCGATCCTCATCCTGTTGATTCTGTCGATGATGGTACTGCCGCTCCCGGCGTTCATCCTCGATCTGCTTTTCACCTTCAATATTGCGCTGTCCATTATGGTGCTGCTGGTGGCGATGTTCACCCAGCGCACCCTGGAGTTCGCCGCGTTCCCGACCATTCTGCTGTTTACCACCCTGCTGCGGCTGGCGCTGAACGTGGCCTCCACGCGTATCATCCTGATGGAAGGCCACACCGGTGCGGCAGCGGCGGGTAAGGTAGTCGAGGCCTTCGGCCACTTCCTGGTGGGCGGGAACTTCGCTATCGGTATCGTGGTGTTCGTTATCCTCGTTATCATCAACTTTATGGTTATCACCAAAGGTGCGGGGCGTATCGCGGAAGTGGGCGCGCGCTTTGTGCTGGACGGGATGCCGGGCAAGCAGATGGCGATCGACGCCGACCTGAACGCCGGGCTTATCGCCGAAGATGAAGCGAAAAAGCGCCGCGCGGAAGTGACTCAGGAAGCGGACTTCTACGGCTCCATGGACGGTGCGAGTAAGTTTGTGCGCGGCGATGCCATCGCGGGCATCCTGATCATGGTGATTAACGTGGTCGGCGGCCTGCTGGTGGGGGTACTGCAGCACGGCATGGACATGGGCCGCGCGGCGGAGAGCTATACGCTGCTGACCATTGGTGACGGTCTGGTCGCCCAGATCCCGGCGCTGGTTATCTCCACTGCGGCGGGTGTTATCGTGACCCGCGTCAGTACCGATCAGGACGTTGGCGAACAGATGGTTGGCCAGCTCTTCAGTAACCCGCGCGTCATGCTGCTGGCGGCTGCGGTGCTCGGGCTGCTCGGCCTGGTGCCGGGGATGCCAAACCTCGTGTTCCTGCTTTTTACGGCGGGGCTGCTGGGGCTGGCCTGGTGGATGCGTGGCCGTGAGACCAAACCGGCTGCGGATCCGGTTCCGGTGAAAATGCCGGAGAACACCCAGGCCGTAGAGGCGACCTGGAACGACGTTCAGCTGGAAGATTCCCTGGGAATGGAGGTCGGGTATCGCCTGATCCCGATGGTGGATTTTCAGCAGGATGGCGAGCTGCTTGGGCGCATTCGCAGTATCCGTAAAAAATTCGCCCAGGACATGGGCTTCCTGCCGCCGGTGGTTCACATCAAGGACAATATGGACCTGCCGCCCGCGCGCTACCGCATTCTGATGAAGGGTGTGGAAATTGGCAGCGGTGATGCCTATCCGGGTCGCTGGCTGGCTATTAACCCTGGCACTGCAGCAGGCACGCTGCCGGGCGAGCAAACCGTCGATCCGGCCTTTGGCCTGGCGGCAATCTGGATTGAAAGCGCGCTGAAAGAGCAGGCGCAAATTCAGGGTTATACGGTTGTCGAAGCCAGTACCGTGGTGGCAACCCACCTTAATCATCTGATTGGTCAATTCTCGGCAGAGCTGTTTGGCCGCCAGGAAGCGCAGCAGCTTCTCGACCGCGTAACGCAGGAGATGCCGAAGCTGACGGAAGACCTGGTGCCGGGCGTGCTGACGTTAACCACGCTGCACAAGGTGCTGCAAAACCTGCTCGAGGAAAAAGTGCCGATCCGCGATATGCGTACCATTCTGGAAACCCTTGCCGAGCACGCGCCGCTGCAGAGCGATCCGCACGAGCTGACGGCGGTGGTGCGCGTGGCGCTGGGGCGGGCGATCACCCAGCAGTGGTTCCCGGGAACCGGCGAAGTCCAGGTAATTGGCCTCGATACGCCGCTTGAGCGCCTGCTGCTGCAGGCCCTCCAGGGCGGAGGTGGCCTGGAGCCAGGCCTGGCGGATCGTCTGCTGGAGCAGACCCAGGAGGCGCTGGCGCGTCAGGAGATGCTGGGCGCGCCGCCGGTGCTGCTGGTCAACCACGCGCTGCGCCCGCTGCTGTCACGCTTCCTGCGCCGCAGCCTGAACCAGCTGGTTGTGCTGTCGAATCTGGAACTGTCGGATAACCGCCATATCCGCATGACGGCGACGATTGGAGGAAAATGATGGGTAAATGGCTATGGATTTTGCTCTTCCCGCTGGCGGCTCAGGCTGCCGGGGAAGGGAGCTGGCAGGCAAGCAGCATGGGCGTGACCCTGAGCAACCGCGGTGTCGCCATGTCTTCTGGCCCGCTGTCGCCTTCTGAAACGGTTTCTGGCCTGATGGGGATGGTGGTCTGGAACTACCGGCTGATTGGCCCAACGCCAGCCGGGCTTCGGGTGCGCCTCTGCTCACAGAGCCGCTGCACGGAAATCGATGGCGAAAATGGCACAACGCAGGCGTTCAACGGCGTGCCGGCCGTTGAACCTTTGCGTTTTATCTGGGAAGTGCCGGGCGGGGGACGCTTAATGCCGGCGCTGAAGGTGCAGAGCAATTCTGTCATCGTGAACTACCGCTAACCGCCTGCCTTTTCACCAGCCGTCAGGCAATTCTGATGGCTGGCTCGCAAAATTGACCTCACCTTTTGATGCAACAGAAACGCTGTTTTATAAATCAGTGACACGCGTGACGATACTCTTTGCATTTTTGCCATTCACCCTCTTTGTGATGGCAGAAACAGAAAGGTATGAAGAAGTCGATGCATTTACTGTAGCCGTGTAAAAACTCCCGGACGAGGTTTGCTTACAGGGAGTCTCCTAAAATTGATTAGGGTTGACGGCAATGAAAACACGTAAAATTGGACTCGCAAATTACCTTGCTTACGGGTCAGGCGATTTTCTCGGGGCGGGTACTACCGCCCTGACGGCGGCCTGGCTTTTGTATTTTTATACCACCTTCTGTGGACTCACACCGATTGAAGCAACCTTCATCTTTGCCGCTGCGAGGGTGCTGGATGCCGTTGTCAGCCCGTTAATGGGCTTTTTGACGGATAATTTCGGTACAACCCGGCTTGGGAAGCGCTTTGGTCGCCGTAAGTTCTTTATCCTGCTGGGTATTCCGTGCGTGTTCAGCTACTCGTTGATGTGGGTGGGGGACATGAATTTCTGGTACTACCTGCTGACCTATCTGGTGTTTGATATTGTCTACACCATGATTCTGGTACCTTACGAGACGCTGGTGCCGGAAATGACCGACGACTTCAAACAGAAAACCAAGTTTTCCGGGGCGCGTATTTCTATGGCGCAAATGTCCGCCATCCTGGCCTCCTTCCTGCCGGGGATCCTGCTCACGCAATTCGGGAAAGACAACGCCGTCTCTTTCTTTTACGCAAGCCTGGTCTTCTCCGTGCTGTGCGCGCTGATGCTGATCTTTGTCTGGTTCTTTACCTGGGAGCGCCCGCGTGAGGAGTGGTCTGAAGCGGCGCTGCGTGCCGAAGAAGAGAAGAAGAAGCTGACGCTGGGCCAGAGCATCAATCGTCTGTTTGTCGAATTAAGCTCGACGCTGCGCATCAAGATTTTCCGCCAGCATCTTGGGATGTACCTCGGCGGCTACATCGCGCAGGACGTATTTAACGCAGTCTTCACCTACTACGTGGTGTTTGTGCTGATGCAGGAAGCGTCAATGGCGTCCAACCTGCTCGGCACGATGGCTATCTTCCAGTTCCTCGCCGTGATCGGGATGATCCCGCTGTGTATTCGCTTCGGGCCAGCGCCGTCCTACCGCATGGTGGTGGTGCTGTTTGGCCTGGCCTCTATTTCTTACGCCGTACTCTATTATGCGGGACTGAGCGATATCTATTCTCTGCTTCTGCTGGTTTCTGCCATTGCCGGCCTCGGCCGCGGCGGTATCAACTACGTACCGTGGAATACCTATACCTACATTGCTGACGTGGATGAAGCGATCACCGGCCAGCGCCGCGAAGGGATTTTCGCCGGAATCATGACCCTGACCCGTAAAGCATCTCAGGCCGGTGCGGTGATGCTGGTGGGCATCGTGATGCAAATGTCCGGCTTTGTCAGCGGTCAGAAGGTACAGCCTGCGGAAGTGAGCCACACCATTCTGATGATTCTGAGCGTGGGCACCATCCTGGTGCTGTTCTGCGGCTTCCTCGTTTCCCTGCGCTTCAAGCTCAATTTGCAGACCCACAGCACGCTGCGCGAGGAGACCGCGAAAATGCGTGAGTTTGGTCATGCGATGCCGGAGTCAGCGACGCCACACGCCCGCGCCACCGTCGAGATGCTGGCCGGTATGCCTTATGAATCACTGTGGGGCAATAACAACATCGGCTATCTGAACCGCAATAAGCCAGCGGCACCTTCGCTTAAGGATCGCGCGATACTCAATTCGACATACAACAGAGGTTAAGATGATGAAAGTTTGGCCTGTCAAACATAGCCCGTTATTGCGCCAGCCCGAACGCTTTATTGCCAGGGATGAGCTGAAATCGCTCATTCAAAAGGTGACGCACAACCTGGTCAATATCCACGACAAAACGGGGGAGTTTTTGCTGCGCCTGGACGACGGACGCGTGATCGACACCAAAGGCTGGGCCGGATGGGAGTGGACGCACGGCGTCGGGTTGTATGGTATCTGGCAGTACTACTGCCAGACCGGCGACGAAGGGATGCGTAACATTATCGACAGCTGGTTCGCCGACCGCTTTGCGGAAGGCGCCACCACCAAAAACGTCAATACCATGTCGCCGTTCCTGACGCTGGCCTATCGCTACGAAGAGACCAAAAACCCGGCCTGGCTGCCGTGGCTGGAGAGCTGGGCGGAGTGGGCGATGACTGAAATGCCGCGCACTGAACACGGCGGCATGCAGCACATCACGCTGGCGGAAGAGAACCATCAGCAGATGTGGGACGATACGCTGATGATGACGGTGCTGCCGCTGGCGAAAATCGGCAAGCTGCTCAACAAACCGGAGTACGTTGAAGAGGCGGTGTATCAGTTCCTGCTGCACGTGCAGAACCTGATGGACCGGGAGACCGGGCTGTGGTTCCACGGCTGGAATTATGACGGCAACCATAACTTTGCCAATGCCCGCTGGGCGCGCGGCAACAGCTGGCTCACCATCGTGATCCCCGACTTCCTCGAACTGGTTGATCTGCCTGAAAACAACGCCGTGCGCCGCTACCTGGTACAGGTATTAAATCCGCAGATTGCCGCGCTGGCAAAGTGTCAGGACGACAGCGGGCTATGGCATACGCTGCTGGACGATCCGAACTCGTACCTGGAGGCATCCGCTACGGCCGGTTTTGCCTACGGGATCCTGAAAGCGGTGAGGAAGCGCTACGTTGAGCCTGAATATGCTGACGTTGCTGAAAAAGCGATTCGCGGCATCGTGAAAAATATCTCGCCGGAAGGGGAGTTGCTGCAAACGTCGTTCGGTACGGGCATGGGCAGCGATCTTGAGTTTTATCGCCAGATCCCGCTGACGTCTATGCCGTACGGACAGGCGATGGCGATTCTGTGTCTGACGGAGTATTTGCGGAAATACTTCTGATAATAAAAAACCCGGCGACTGCCGGGTTTTTTGTATTACATACGTTCTACGGTTTCGATACCCAGGGTATCCAGACCCAGCTTCAGGGTCTTCGCCGTCAGCTGAGCCAGCTTCAGGCGGCTGTTGCGCACCGATTCATTTTCTGCGGACAGAATAGGGCAGTGCTCGTAGAAGCCGGAGAACAGACCCGCCAGATCGTACAGGTAGGCGCACATCACGTGCGGCGTCCCGTCACGCGCGACAACCGTCAGCGTCTCTTCGAACTGCAGCAGACGCGCCGCCAGCTGCGCTTCGCGATCTTCCGTAATGGTCACACTCGCATTCGCCAGCACGCTTTCATCAATGTTCGCCTTACGGAACACGGAGAGCACGCGGGTATAGGCGTACTGCATGTACGGCGCCGTGTTGCCTTCAAACGCCAGCATGTTGTCCCAGTCGAAGATATAGTCGGTGGTGCGGTTCTTGGACAGATCCGCGTATTTCACCGCGCCGATACCGACGGCATTGGCCAGTTTTTCCAGCTCGTCAGCAGGCATGTCCGGGTTCTTCTCTGCCACCAGGCGACGCGCGCGTTCCAGCGCTTCGTCCAGCAGATCGGAAAGCTTCACGGTGCCGCCCGCGCGGGTTTTGAACGGCTTGCCGTCTTTACCCAGCATCATGCCGAACATGTGGTGTTCCAGCGGCACGCAGTCCGGCACGTAACCGGCTTTACGCACGATAGTCCACGCCTGCATCAGGTGCTGGTGCTGACGGGAGTCGATGTAGTACAGCACGCGGTCGGCGTGCAGGGTTTCGTAACGGTATTTCGCGCAGGCGATATCGGTGGTGGTGTAGAGGTAGCCGCCATCCTTTTTCTGGATAATCACGCCCATCGGTTCGCCTTCCTTGTTTTTGTACTCATCAAGGAACACCACCGTTGCGCCTTCGCTCTCCACCGCCAGGTTTTTGGCTTTCAGGTCCGCCACAATGCCGGGCAGCATCGGGTTGTAGAGGCTTTCACCCATCACGTCATCGCGAGTCAGGGTCACGTTCAGACGGTTATAGGTAAGCTGGTTCTGGGACATGGTGATGTCAACCAGCTTGCGCCACATCTCGAGGAAGTATTGATCGCCGCCCTGCAGCTTCACCACGTAGCTGCGCGCGCGCTCGGCGAAGGCTTCGTCTTCGTCGTAGTGTTTTTTGGCTTCGCGGTAGAACCCTTCCAGGTCCGCCAGCGCCATCTCGCCCGCGTTTTCCTGCTGCTGTTTTTCCAGGTAAGCAATCAGCATGCCGAACTGGGTGCCCCAGTCGCCCACGTGGTTCGCGCGGATCACCTTGTGGCCGAGGAACTCAAGGGTGCGCACCGCGGCGTCACCGATGATGGTGGAGCGCAGGTGGCCTACGTGCATCTCCTTCGCCACGTTCGGGGCAGAGTAGTCGACCACCACGGTCTGCGCTTCCGGCTGGGAAACGCCCAGACGGTCAGACTTCAGCGCCGCGTCAACGTGGCTCGCCAGGAATGCAGGCTCAAGGAAAATATTGATAAAGCCCGGACCGGCAATTTCGGTTTTGCTGGCAATGCCGGAGAGATCCAGATGCGTCAGTACCTGCTCAGCGAGCTGTCGCGGCGGCATGCCCAGTTTTTTAGCCACTGCCATCACGCCATTAGCCTGATAGTCGCCAAACTGTACTTTTGCTGACTGACGAACCTGCGGTTCGCAATCCGCAGGCGCGCCTGCGGCAATCAGTGCCTGACTGACTTTTTCGGAGAGAAGAGCCTGAATATTCACCTGGATACCTTACGTTTTTGATGCGGGCTTACAACCGCCCGCGCCAGTTAAAGAATTTAGGGCGGGAGTATACTGCAAATGCCTTCTGGCGTCAGCATTGCGGGGCCTGAAGATTGCTCAGAATCCACGCTAAGAAAGCGTGCATAACCATGCAGTCATAAAAAGCCGGATTCTGCGGTTGGTCAAAACGGGGCAACGGAGTAAATTAGCGGCTTTGCGACACGAAAAGAGACTGACTTATGGCGAACTGGCTATCCATTGACGAACTGCATGATATTTCCGCAGATTTACCGCGCTTCACAAAGGCGTTCACAGAACTTGCCACCCGTCTTGGTCTGGATATCGCGCCGCTTGAGGCGGATCACATTTCGCTGCGCTGTCACCAGAACGCCACCGCCGAGCGCTGGCGTCGCGGGTTTGAACAGTGCGGCGAGTTGCTCTCTGAGAACATCATCAATGGACGCCCCATTTGCCTTTTTAAGCTGCATGAGCCGGTGAACGTGGCGCACTGGCAGTTCACCGTGGTTGAACTGCCGTGGCCGGGCGAGAAACGCTATCCGCACGAAGGGTGGGAGCATATTGAAATCGTCCTGCCGGGTGAGCCGGAAACGCTGAACGCGCGCGCCCTGGCCCTGCTGTCAGACGACGGGTTAAGCAAGCCGGGGATTTTTGTGAAGACGAGTTCACCCAAAGGCGAGCGCGAGCGTCTGCCTAACCCGACGCTGGCCGTGACGGACGGGCAGGTGACCGTGAAATTTCATCCCTGGACCATTGAGCAGATCGTTGCCAGCGAAGCCTGAGAGTTGTGACTCGTCGCCAGGACCCGAACCGAGAGGCGTGCCATGATGGCGCGTTAAGCTGATTTTAAGGAGATGCAGATGGCGCTGCTGGAGATTTGTTGTTACAGCGTGGAGTGTGCCGTAACGGCGCAAAAGATGGGAGCGGACCGTATTGAACTGTGCGCTGCCCCGAAAGAAGGGGGGTTAACGCCTTCATACGGCGTGTTGAAGTCTGCCCGCCAGGCGGTCACCATTCCGGTACATCCGATTATTCGTCCTCGCGGCGGCGATTTTTGTTACACGGCGGGCGAGTTCAGTGCCATGCTTGAAGATATCGCCCTTGTTCGTGACCTGGGGTTCCCCGGCCTGGTGACCGGCCTGCTTGATGAAGACGGACATATCGATCTGCCGCGCATGCGCCAGGTGATGGATGCCGCAAAAGGAATGGCCGTTACTTTTCACCGTGCGTTTGATATGTGTAAAGATCCTCTGCAAGCGTTTGATACGCTTGCAGAACTTGGCGTGGCGCGCGTCCTGACCTCGGGTCAGCAGTCTTCGGCTGAAAAAGGACTGCAATTAATTACGGAACTAAAAGCACATTCCGGTGTTCCAATAATAATGGCGGGTGCGGGAGTCCGTGCCAGCAATCTGGAACGGTTTTTAAACGCCGGGGTGGAAGAGCTTCACAGCTCTGCGGGTAAATGGATACCTTCACCCATGCGTTATCGCAATACAGGGCTGTCAATGTCGACGGATGCTGAAGCGGATGAGTATTCACGCTACGGCGTAGAGGGAGAGTCGGTTGCGGAAATGAAGTCGCTGATTGAGCGTCATCACGTGTAGCAACGTACCGATTTTTACCGCGCATCATGTCGCCCAATATGATGCTTGCTTGTACCAGGCCCCTGCCAATTACACAGGGGCCTTTTTTTATCTATGCCCCTCTCCCCTGTGGGGAGAGGGTTAGGGTGAGGGGTAAAACTACGGCTTGGTCGCAATCAGCACCGCACGCATCGGTGCAGGATAGCCTTCAACGGTTTTGCCGTGGTCGGCCGGGTCGAGGAACTGTTCCAGCGATTCGGTGATCATCCAGTCGGTGCGGCGCTGCTCTTCGATAGACGTCACGCAAACATCGGCAATGCGCACGTCCACAAACCCACATTTCTCCAGCCAGTTTTTCAGCGCCAGCGCAGACGGGATGAAGTAAACGTTGCGCATCTGCGCGTAGCGATCGCCCGGCACCAGCACGGCATGTTCATCACCTTCAATCACCAGCGTTTCCAGCACCAGCTCGCCGCCGCTGACCAGCTGATCTTTGAGCTGCCACAGGTGTTCAAGCGGGGAACGACGGTGATACAGCACGCCCATTGAAAACACGGTATCAAAGGCTTTCAGGGCAGGGAGCTGCTCTATGCCCAGCGGCAGCAGGTGCGCGCGCTGGTCGTTGCCGAGCAGTTTTCGCACCGCTTCAAACTGGCACAGGAAGAGCTGCATCGGGTCGATGCCGACCGCCAGGTGCGCGCCAGCGCCAATCATGCGCCACATGTGGTACCCGCTGCCGCAGCCCACGTCCAGAATGGTGCGCCCGGTCAGGTCGGAGAGGTGCGGCAGTACGCGATCCCACTTCCAGTCTGAGCGCCACTCGGTATTGATGTTCACGCCGTACAGCGAAAACGGCCCTTTACGCCACGGCATTAAATTACGCATCAGCGTTTCGATGCGGTTGATCTGCCCGGCCGGAAGCGGCTCTGCGCTTTTCGCCGTCACGCTGTGCAATAAGTCCAGACGATGCGGGGTCAGTTCCGGCAGATACTCCACGGCATTTGACCACTGCTTTAACAGGCCGTGCTGCTGGTCGCGCTGCCAGGCGGCAATCTGCGCCGGCAGGGTTTCCAGCCAGTGGGAAAGATGATTTTTAGCAATCAGCTGATAAAAGTTGCTGAATTCAATCATGCGGCATCCCCGGCTTTTAGCGCCACCAGAGAGCCAAAGTTAAAGCACTGGAACCACAGTTCGCTGTGCTCAAACCCGGCTTTGTGCAGGCGCGCTTTATGGGTTTCCACGGAGTCCGTCAGCATCACGTTTTCCAGCATGCTGCGCTTCTGGCTGATCTCCAGCTCGCTGTAGCCGTTCGCCCGTTTGAAATCGTGGTGCATGTTGAACAGCAGCTCGCCTACTTTGGCATCCTCAAAGCTGAATTTCTCAGACAGCACCAGCGCGCCGCCGGGATTCAGCCCCTGGTAAATTTTGTCCAGCAGCAGCTGGCGGTCTTCAGGCACCAGGAACTGCAGGGTAAAATTCAACACCACCATCGAGGCGTTGTTAATCTCGATCTCGCGGATATCGCCTTCCACCACGTCCACCGGAACGGGCGCTTTGTACGCGTCAATATGGCGACGGCAGCGTTCCACCATGGCCGGGGAGTTATCGACGGCAATGATTCGGCAGCCATCGTGATGAATGTTACGACGTACCGACAGCGTTGCCGCGCCGAGCGAGCAGCCCAGGTCGTAGACCTGCGTGCCGGGTTGAACGAAGCGCTCAGCCAGCATACCGATCATTGAGATAATATTGGAATAACCGGGAACAGAGCGCTGGATCATATCCGGGAAGACTTCGGCTACCCGTTCATCGAAGGTCCAGTCGCCCAGGCTGGCGATAGGCGCGGAAAAAAGCGTGTCGCGATCTGACATAACGTAAAAATCCGGGAAAAATAAAGTGGCGTATTGTGCGCTAATGGAGGGAGAAAACCAACTCCCACGGCATATACCACAGGTTAGCCAGCACCATCAGCAAAAGCGAACACCAGGTCGCGCTCATGCCGGAACGACGCCAGCGGAATAATCGGTGGTGAAAGCCGTAATAATGCATTAACCGGCCGGCAATCAGCATCAGGCCACAAATATGCACCATCCAGGTTTCAGCGCCATTCATCTCCATAAACAGCAGCAGGATGAGGGCCACGGGGATGTATTCCACCGCATTACCGTGAATGCGGATAGCGCTTTGCAGTTCGGAGAAACCGCCGTCGCCGTAAGAGACGCGGTACTGCATCCTCAGGCGCACAACATCAAATGAAAATTTAATCAGCAGTAATGCACCTAACACCGCATACAGCGCGCTGACCATACTAACTCCCTGTTTTTGGCAGATGGCACTTCACTATGATAGGGGGTGATATCAGAAAAGAGAAGATTGTTGTGGGATGGAAGGGGCGCTGCCCACGGACGGCACCGCAGCCTGCAAGGCCTGCCACAGAGCATCGACCAGTTCCGGCGCCTGAGCGATATCCGGCGTATGCAAAAAGAGGTACGGCGTAGTGGTGTGCTCCCAGTTCGCGAGTTTTTGCAGCCAGACGGCGAACATCGCCTGATTTTGCTGCATGTTGTCGCTGCCGATGAACCTGACCATTGGGTTCTGCGCGGTCACGATGGCGTGAACCGGCACTTTCGGTTTTTTACGCTGAGCTTCAACGATGGCCTCGTTATGCGGTACCGCACTGTGCACCGGGCGACTGTCAAGGATCACGCGGTTAACGGAACGATCCAGCAGGCCGCGGTTAAGCGCTTTTTCTGCTTCACCCTTCGCAAAGAACTCCTGGTGCCGGACTTCAACGCCGTAGGTGAAGTCGCGGGGCAGGGCATCGAGGAACTGCCACAGCGCGGCCAGGTCGCGCGGGCCAAAGGTGGCGGGAAGCTGGAGCCAGTATTGCCCGATGCGGTTAGCCAGCGGCGACATGCGCGCGAAAAATTCTTCCGTTAAGTCCCCGCAGTTGCGCAGCGCGGCCTGGTGGGAGACGGTCGCCGGAAACTTAAAGCAGAAACGGAAATCGTCCGTCGTTTGCTCCCGCCAGCGTTCGACAATCTCCGCGCGGGGCAGGGCGTACAGCGTGGTGTTACCCTCGACGCAGTTGAAGTGTCGGGCATACTCTTCAAGGCTGGTAATGCCCAGGCGCACCCATTTCGGGTGCGACCACTGGGGCAGGCCCACGTACATCATAGCGCGCTTAAAATCTCATCCGTGCTGCGCACGCGTCCGATGCGCGGGAAGATATGGGTCATGCTGCCCTGATGCTGTTCCGCGGAGGCCGCGCTGCAGGCATCTTCGGCAATCACCAGGTTAAAGCCCAGCTCCCAGGCGTTACGGGCGGTGGATTCCACGCCGATGTTGGTGGATATGCCGCACAGAATAAGGGTGTCGATACCGCGGCGGCGAAGCTGCAGCTCAAGGTCGGTCCCGTAGAAGGCACCCCACTGGCGTTTAGTCACTTCGATATCGCTGTCGCGCTTGCCAAGCGACACCGGGTACGTCCACCAGTTTTCCGGCAGGGCATGCGCGGGCGCCTGGGCATCAACGGGCTGTTTTAACGCCTCGGCGAAATCAGCGGACCAGCCGACGCGCACCATGACCACAGGAGCACCGCTGGCGCGGCATTTCTCGGCCAGGCGAGCGGCGCGGCTGACGACTTCATCCGCTGCGTGTGGGCCACCGGCGAAGGGCAGGATCCCTTCCTGTAAATCAATCACCACAAGCGCGGTTTTGCGGGCATCAAGTGTTAACATCGTCACTCCAGGTAAATTAATCACTTCCGTAACACCTTACGACGTGATGACCTGTTATCGGTCGGATAATTTTGTTAATTTTTGTGAGAATGCGCAATAAGAGTGCAGCAAACGACCGTCTGGCGGTGGTTCGCTCTTATCGTCCGGCGGAATTTCCAGTATAATAGCCGCCTTTTTTCATCCAGTTGTGACATACAGAAAGCTGCGACATAGTAGCCTGCATACCAGGCGACATTTAGCCTGCGGCTAATTAAGGGATATCTCATGCGTACAGAATATTGCGGGCAGCTGCGTCAGTCCCACGTCGGACAGCAGGTCACCCTGTGTGGTTGGGTCAACCGTCGTCGTGATCTTGGTAGCCTTATCTTCATCGATATGCGCGACCGTGAAGGTATCGTTCAGGTGTTCTTCGACCCGGATCGCGCAGAAGCGCTGAAGCTGGCTTCTGAACTGCGTAATGAGTTCTGCATTCAGGTCACCGGCACCGTGCGTGCGCGTGACGAGAAAAACGTTAACGCCGACATGGCGACGGGCGCTATCGAAGTGCTGGCCTCCGATCTGGTTATCATCAACCGTGCTGAAGCGCTGCCGCTGGACTCCAACCACGTCAACACTGAAGAAGCGCGTCTGAAATACCGCTACCTGGATCTGCGTCGTCCGGAAATGGCCCAGCGCCTGAAAACCCGTGCGAAAATTACCAGCCTGGTGCGTCGCTTTATGGATGACCACGGTTTCCTCGATATCGAAACCCCGATGCTGACCAAAGCCACGCCGGAAGGCGCGCGCGATTACCTGGTGCCATCCCGCGTTCATAAAGGCAAATTCTACGCGCTGCCGCAGTCACCGCAGCTGTTCAAACAGCTGCTGATGATGTCCGGCTTCGATCGCTATTATCAAATCGTTAAGTGCTTCCGCGACGAAGACCTGCGCGCTGACCGCCAGCCAGAATTTACCCAGATCGACGTGGAAACTTCCTTCATGACCGCCGAACAGGTGCGTGAGGTGATGGAAGCCCTGGTGCGTAGCCTGTGGAACGACGTGAAAGGCGTTGAGCTGGGCGATTTCCCGATCATGACCTTCGCCGAAGCGGAACGTCGCTACGGCTCCGACAAGCCAGACCTGCGTAACCCGATGGAGCTGGTGGACGTGGCAGACCTGGTGAAAGCCGTTGAGTTCGCGGTATTCGCGGGCCCGGCTAACGATCCGAAAGGCCGCGTGGCTGCCCTGCGCGTGCCGGGCGGCGCGGCGCTGAGCCGTAAGCAGATTGATGACTACGGCAACTTTATTAAGATCTACGGCGCGAAAGGCCTGGCCTATATTAAAGTGACCGAGCGAGCGAAAGGTCTGGAAGGGATCACCAGCCCGGTAGCGAAGTTCCTGAACGCGGACATCGTGGAAGCGATCCTTGCGCGCACCGGTGCGCAGGACGGCGACATGATCTTCTTCGGCGCAGACAACAAGAAAGTCGTTGCGGATGCGATGGGCGCGCTGCGTCTGAAGCTCGGCAAAGACCTGAACCTGACCGACGAAACCAAGTGGGCGCCGCTGTGGGTTATCGACTTCCCAATGTTTGAAGACGACGGTGAAGGCGGCCTGACCGCAATGCACCACCCGTTCACTTCGCCAAAAGACATGACGGCGGCAGAGCTGAAAGCGGCACCGGAAGATGCGGTTGCGAATGCCTACGACATGGTCATCAACGGCTACGAAGTGGGCGGCGGTTCCGTGCGTATTCACAGCGGTGACATGCAGCAGACCGTGTTTGGCATTCTGGGCATTAACGAGCAGGAGCAGCGCGAGAAGTTTGGCTTCCTGCTGGACGCGCTGAAATACGGCACGCCGCCGCACGCGGGTCTGGCCTTCGGTCTTGACCGTCTGACCATGCTGCTGACCGGCACCGATAACATTCGTGATGTTATTGCCTTCCCGAAAACCACTGCCGCAGCGTGTCTGATGACCGAAGCGCCAAGCTTTGCCAACCCGGCAGCGCTGGCCGAGCTGGGCATTGAAGTGGTGAAGAAGGAAGAGAAAAACTGATATGGCATATAAGCTTCCCGTTTCTGTCCTGGTGGTCATTTATGCAGAAGACACGAAGCGGGTGCTGATGTTGCAGCGGCGCGACGATCCTGATTTCTGGCAGTCGGTTACCGGCAGCCTGGAAGAGGGTGAGACCGCGCCGCAGGCCGCCGCGCGTGAAGTAAAGGAAGAGGTCACCATTGATGTTGCTCATGAGCAACTGACCCTGAAGGACTGTCAGCGCACGGTGGAGTTTGAAATTTTTAGCCATTTACGTCATCGCTATGCGCCGGGCATTGAGCGCAACACGGAGTCGTGGTTCTGTCTCGCGCTCCCCCATGAGCGGGAGATCGTGTTTACCGAACACCTGAACTACCGCTGGGTGGATGCGGCGGATGCCGCCGCACTGACCAAGTCGTGGAGCAACCGGCAGGCGATTGAAGAATTTGTAATTAACGCGGCCTGAGAAGGCGCGATTTTTGGAGAACTTTTTATGGCAGGTCATAGTAAGTGGGCCAACACCAAACACCGCAAAGCGGCACAGGATGCCAAGCGCGGTAAGATCTTTACCAAAATTATTCGTGAGCTGGTGACAGCGGCACGTCTGGGCGGCGGCGATCCGGCCTCTAACCCGCGTCTGCGCGCGGCGGTGGATAAAGCCCTGTCCAACAACATGACGCGTGACACCCTGAACCGTGCGATCGCACGTGGCGTGGGCGGTGATGAAGACGCGAACATGGAAACCATCATTTATGAAGGTTACGGCCCTGGCGGTACTGCGGTGATGGTTGAATGTCTGTCTGACAACCGTAACCGCACCGTTGCGGAAGTGCGCCACGCGTTCACCAAAACCGGTGGCAACCTGGGAACTGACGGTTCCGTAGCTTACCTGTTCAGCAAAAAAGGCGTCATCTCCTTCGAGAAAGGCGACGAAGATGCGATCATGGAAGCGGCGCTGGAAGCGGGTGCGGAAGACGTGGTGACCTACGATGATGGTGCCATTGACGTCTACACCGCGTGGGAAGAGATGGGCGCCGTGCGCGATGCGCTGGAAGCGGCGGGCCTGAAAGCGGATAACGCCGAAGTCTCCATGATCCCGTCCACTAAAGCGGATATGGATGCGGAAACCGCACCGAAACTGCTGCGTCTGATCGACATGCTCGAAGACTGCGACGACGTGCAGGAAGTGTACCACAACGGTGAAATCTCTGATGAGGTTGCAGCGACTCTCTGATGAGAGCCTGTAAACCGTTTACGGGAGACGCGTGATGTCGATTATCCTCGGGATTGACCCCGGCTCACGCGTCACCGGCTATGGCGTTATCCGCCAGGTGGGACGCCAGCTGACCTACCTCGGCAGTGGATGTATTCGCACCAAAGTGGACGATCTGCCGTCGCGCCTGAAGCTCATCTATGCGGGCGTGTCGGAGATCATCACCCAGTTTCAGCCGGACTATTTCGCCATCGAGCAGGTCTTTATGGCGAAGAACGCGGATTCGGCGCTGAAGCTCGGTCAGGCGCGCGGGGTGGCGATTGTTGCCGCCGTGAACCAGGATCTCCCGGTGTTCGAATACGCCGCGCGTCAGGTTAAGCAGACGGTGGTGGGGATTGGTAGCGCGGAGAAGAGCCAGGTGCAGCACATGGTGCGCACTCTTCTGAAGCTTCCCGCGAACCCGCAGGCCGACGCCGCCGATGCGCTGGCGATTGCGATTACCCACTGTCACGTCAGCCAGAACGCGATGCAAATGAGCGAGTCGCGGCTCAATCTGGCGCGAGGCAGGTTACGATAATCAGAAATCAGGCTGGATGTTTATCCAGCCTTTTTTTATTATGTCGGCAGTTAATTTCTTCCAGAACGCAGGAGCGTCACGTGATAGGCAGACTCAGAGGCATCATCATTGAAAAACAACCCCCGTTAGTGCTGCTGGAAGTGGGTGGCGTGGGCTATGAAGTCCATATGCCGATGACCTGCTTCTACGAGCTGCCGGACGCGGGCAAAGAGGCGATTGTCTTTACCCAGTTTGTGGTGCGTGAAGATGCTCAGCTGCTGTACGGCTTTAACAACAAGCAGGAACGCACCCTGTTCCGCGAGCTGATTAAAACCAACGGCGTGGGGCCGAAGCTGGCGCTGGCGATTTTGTCCGGCATGTCCGCTCCGCAGTTTGTGAATGCCGTTGAGCGCGAAGATCCCGCGGCGCTGATTAAGCTTCCGGGCATCGGTAAGAAAACCGCAGAACGTCTGATCGTCGAAATGAAAGACCGCTTTAAAGGTCTGCACGGCGATCTGTTCACCCCGGCCGCCGATTTGGTTCTGACTGCTCCTGGTGCGCCTGCCTCTGATGATGACGCCGAGCAGGAAGCGGTTGCCGCGCTGGTGGCGCTGGGCTATAAACCTCAGGAGGCCAGCCGGATGGTGAGCAAAATTGCTAAACCGGACGCCAGCAGTGAAACCCTGATTCGTGAAGCGCTGCGCGCTGCATTGTGAGGTAAAGGATGATTGAAGCAGATCGCCTGGTATCGGCAGGCACCCTTCAGGCAGAAGACGTGGTGGATCGTGCGATCCGCCCGAAGCTGCTTGATGAGTACATCGGCCAGCCGCAGGTTCGTTCCCAGATGGAGATTTTCATCCAGGCGGCAAAGCTGCGCGGCGATGCACTCGATCACCTGCTGATTTTTGGCCCGCCGGGGTTAGGGAAAACCACCCTGGCGAATATCGTCGCCAACGAAATGGGCGTGAATCTGCGCACCACCTCCGGCCCGGTGCTGGAGAAAGCGGGCGATCTGGCGGCGATGCTGACCAACCTTGAACCGCATGACGTGCTGTTTATCGACGAAATCCACCGCCTGTCGCCCATAGTGGAAGAGGTGCTCTATCCGGCGATGGAAGATTACCAGCTGGATATCATGATCGGCGAAGGCCCGGCCGCGCGCTCCATCAAAATCGATCTGCCGCCGTTTACCCTGATTGGCGCCACGACGCGCGCCGGGTCGTTAACCTCTCCACTGCGCGATCGCTTCGGTATTGTACAGCGTCTGGAGTTTTATCAGGTGCCGGACCTCCAGCATATCGTGGGCCGCAGCGCGCGCTACATGGGGCTGGATATGAGTGAAGAGGGCGCATTTGAGGTGGCGAAGCGCTCCCGGGGGACGCCGCGTATTGCCAACCGCCTGCTGCGTCGCGTGCGTGACTTCGCCGAGGTGAAGCACGATGGCACCATATCGGCAGAGATTGCCGCCCAGGCGCTGGATATGCTGAACGTGGACGCCGAAGGCTTTGACTATATGGACCGCAAGCTGCTGCTGGCGGTGCTGGATAAGTTCTTTGGCGGACCGGTTGGCCTGGATAACCTGGCGGCGGCAATCGGCGAGGAGCGCGAGACCATTGAGGACGTGCTGGAGCCGTATCTGATCCAGCAGGGCTTCTTACAGCGCACGCCGCGTGGCCGAATGGCGACGGTGCGGGCGTGGAATCATTTCGGCATTACGCCACCGGCAATGCCGTAATCCATTGTTCCCTCTCCCTGTGGGAGAGGGCCAGGGTGAGGGCATCAGCGCCCTCGATGTTAATTTGCGGTCTTCTTCATCATACTGAAAATAAACAACACCGCCGCGCACAATACCACCGACGGCCCCGCCGGCGTGTCATAGAATGCCGAAAAGGTTAACCCGCCCGTTACCGCAATCATCCCGATAATCACGGCCACACTGGCCATCTGCTCCGGCGTACGGGCAAAGCGACGCGCCGTGGCGGCAGGGATGATCAGCAGCGACGTGATAATCAGCGCGCCGACGAACTTCATTGCCACGCCTATGGTTAACGCCGTCACCAGCATCAGCAGCAGCTTCACGCGCTGCAGCTTCACGCCGTCGACGAAGGCCAGATCCGGACTGACGGTCATTGCCAGTAAATTCCGCCACTGCCACAGCAGAATACCCAGCACCACCATTACGCCAATGGCAATAGCGATGAGATCTTCCGGCGTCACGGCCAGCAGATCGCCGAACAGGTAGGCCATCAGGTCAACGCGGATATTCGACATCAGGCTAACAACAACCAGACCCAGCGACAGCGCGCTGTGCGCCATGATGCCAAGCAGCGTATCAATGGCGAGGTGAGGGCGCTTCTCCAGCCAGACCAGACCGGCCGCCAGCAGCAGCGTGACCACAACCACCGCGTAGAAGGGATTCACATCCAGCAGCAAACCAAAGGCAACGCCCAGCAGCGACGCGTGCGCCAGGGTATCACCGAAGTAAGACATTCTGCGCCACACCACAAACGAGCCGAGTGGGCCCGCGGCGCAGGCAAGCATAACCCCGGCCAGCCAGCCGGGCAGTAACAGTTCAATCATGAGTGTCCATTTCCCCGACGCAGAACGATTCGTCCCTGCAAATCATGGCGGTGATTATGATGATGGCGATAAATGCCAAGCTGCTCAGCGCCGCGAGGGCCGAACATGGAGATAAATTCCGGGTGCATTGAGACCACTTCAGGCGTGCCTGAACAGCAAATGTGATGGTTAAGGCACAGCACTTCGTCAGTTTTCGCCATCACCAGATGCAGGTCGTGGGAGACCATCAGCACGGCGCAGTTCAGTTCGCGGCGCAGCTGGTCTATCAAATCATAAAGCGCGACCTGACCATTGACGTCCACGCCCTGGGTTGGTTCATCCAGCACCAGCAGCTGCGGGCTGCTCAATAGCGCACGGGCCAGCAAAACGCGCTGCGTCTCGCCGCCGGACAGTTTCTGCAGCGGCGCGTCGATAAGATGCCCCGCCTGCACGCGCTTCAGCGCCGGAAGAATATCGGCTTTTCGCGTGCCGGGACGCAGACGCAGAAAACGACTTACCGTCAGCGGCAGGGTAGCGTCCAGATGTAATTTTTGCGGCACATAGCCGATCCGCAATTTTTCCTCGAGCGTGATTACACCTTCATCCGGTGTAACCAGACCCAGCACCACGCGCACCAGAGTGGATTTACCTGCGCCATTCGGGCCGAGCAGCGTTAAAATTTTGCCGGGCTTCAAATCCAGCGACACGTCAGAGAGGACGCGGCGCTGGCCAAAGGAGACCGAAATATTGTCGAGAGAAACCAGAGTCGTCATGTCAATTTAAGCTTGAAGAAGTCAACGAATGTTATAATATCACATTCCACGCATTCACTACGATGAACAGTCGCATTATGTTACATAAAAATACGCTTCTTTTCGCAGCATTATCCACCGCCCTTTGGGGAACAACCGCACAAGATGTTAACGCTGCCGTTGTCGCTTCGCTTAAACCGCTTGGATTCATCGCGTCGGCCATTGCCGATGGGGTAACGGAAACCCAGGTTCTGCTCCCTGACGGGGCTTCAGAGCATGACTATTCGCTGCGCCCGTCTGATGTAAAACGCTTACAAAACGCAGACTTAGTTGTCTGGATTGGTCCGGAGATGGAAGCGTTTATGCAGAAGTCCGCCAAACAGATCCCAGGCGAAAAACAGGTCGCGATTGCCGGGCTGTCCGGCGTGAAACCGCTGCTGATGAAAGGGGCGGATGATGACGCTGACGAACACGACCATCACGCTGCAGAGGGTGAAAAAGGTGATGGAGATCACCATCACGGCGAGTACAACATGCATCTCTGGCTATCCCCAGAGATAGCGCGGCTTTCAGCGGTTGCAATCCATGACAAATTAGTGGAACTTATGCCGCAAAGTCGAGCCAAACTAGACGCCAACCTGAAGGATTTTGAGGCACAATTAGCCGCAACCGATAAGCAGGTAGGTAATGAGCTCGCACCGTTGAAAGGAAAAGGGTATTTCGTTTTTCATGACGCCTACGGCTACTACGAAAAACACTACGGCCTGACCCCGCTTGGGCACTTTACCGTCAACCCTGAAATTCAACCTGGTGCGCAGCGTTTACATGAAATCAGAACACAGTTGGTTGAGCAGAAAGCGACATGCGTTTTTGCTGAGCCACAGTTCAGGCCAGCGGTCGTAGAAGCCGTGGCCAGGGGAACATCCGTGCGCATGGGAACCCTTGACCCGCTAGGTACGAATATCCAGTTGAGCAAAGCGAGCTACTCGCAGTTCCTCAGCCAACTGGCGAACCAGTATGCGAGCTGCCTGAAAGGAGATTAACGAGGAAGTGAATACGTGCAACAGATAGCCCGCTCTGTCGCCCTGGCATTTAACAATCTGCCTCGACCCCACCGCGTTATGCTGGGGTCGCTTACAGTTCTCACCTTAGCGGTCGCCGTCTGGCGGCCCTATGTTTACCACCCGAGTTCTGCCCCGATCATTAAAACCATCGAGCTTGAAAAGAGCGAGATCCGCTCTTTGCTGCCTGAGGCCAGCGAGCCGATCGACCAGGCCGCTCAGGAAGATGAAGCCATCCCGCAGGATGAACTGGACGATAAAACCGAGAACGAAGCGGGGATCCACGAATACGTTGTCTCTACCGGTGACACGCTGAGCAGCGTGCTTAACCAGTACGGTATCGACATGGGCAATATCAGCCAGCTGGCCGCTGCGGATAAAGACCTGCGTAACCTGAAAATCGGGCAACAGCTCTCCTGGACATTAACGGCGGATGGCGATCTTCAGCGCTTGACCTGGGAAATGTCACGCCGCGAAACCCGCACCTACGACCGCACTGCAAACGGTTTCAAAATGACCAGTGAAATGCAGAAAGGCGACTGGGTAAACAGCGTAATGAAAGGCACCGTGGGCGGAAGTTTTGTTTCCAGTGCCCGTGATGCGGGCCTGACCAGCGGCGAAATTAGCGCGGTGATCAAAGCCATGCAGTGGCAGATGGATTTCCGTAAGCTGAAGAAAGGCGATGAGTTCTCCGTGTTGATGTCCCGCGAAATGCTGGACGGCAAGCGCGAGCAGAGCCAGCTTCTGGGGGTACGTCTGCGCTCCGAGGGCAAAGATTACTACGCCATTCGCGCGGAAGACGGCAAGTTCTATGACCGCAGCGGTACGGGTCTTGCGAAAGGCTTCCTGCGTTTCCCGACGGCGAAACAGTTCCGCGTCTCCTCTAACTTCAACCCGCGTCGTCTGAACCCGGTTACCGGGCGCGTTGCGCCTCACCGCGGGGTAGACTTCGCGATGCCGCAGGGCACGCCGGTGCTGTCCGTTGGCGATGGCGAAGTGGTGATGGCAAAACGCAGCGGTGCAGCGGGTTATTACGTGGCCATCCGTCACGGTCGCACCTACACCACCCGCTATATGCACCTGCGCAAGCTGCTGGTCAAACCGGGGCAGAAAGTGAAACGCGGTGACCGTATCGCGCTCTCCGGCAACACCGGCCGCTCTACTGGCCCACACCTGCACTATGAAGTGTGGATCAACCAGCAGGCCGTGAACCCGCTGACGGCCAAACTGCCGCGCACCGAAGGCCTGACAGGTAAAGATCGTTCCGATTACCTGGCGCAGGCGAGAGAGGTGATACCGCAGCTGAGCTTAAACTAAGTTCTCTGTTTGTGAAAAAAGCCGGTGTCAGTATGCGCCGGCTTTTTCTTTTGTGCGCGGGCGACTGCCTCGCTACACTATCTGAATAATTTTTTGCGTCACCAGACCCTGGAACCAGCATGGAAACAAAAAAAAATAATATTGAATACATTCCTGAGTTTGAAAAATCCTTTCGACACCCGCGCAACTGGGGCGCCTGGCTGGGGGTTTACACCTTTGCGGGCATCGCTATGCTGCCTGCCGCGCTGCGCGATCCCGTCTTGGGAAAAATTGGCCGTCTGGCCGGGCGCTTAGGTAAAAGCGCGCGTCGTCGTGCGCAGATCAACCTCTATTACTGTTTTCCTGAAAAAAGCGATGCCGAGCGCGAGGCCATCATAGACGCGATGTATACCACCGCACCGCAGGCCATGGCGATGATGGCGGAGCTGGCGCTGAAAGGACCGGAAAAAATCATCGATCGCGTTGACTGGAAAGGGCTGGAAATCATTGAAGAAATGCGTCGCAATGACGAGAAGGTCATTTTCCTCGTGCCGCACGGCTGGGGCGTAGACATCCCGGCGATGCTGATGGCCTCTCAGGGCCAGAAGATGGCGGCCATGTTCCATAACCAGGGCAATAAAATCTACGATTTTGTCTGGAATACGGTACGTCGTCGTTTTGGCGGACGTTTGCATGCGCGTAACGACGGCATCAAGCCGTTTATTCAGTCGGTGCGTCAGGGGTACTGGGGCTACTATCTGCCGGATCAGGACCACGGGCCCGAGCACAGCGAGTTTGTCGACTTCTTTGCGACCTACAAAGCCACGCTCCCCGCGATTGGCCGCCTGATGAAGGTCTGCCGCGCCCGCGTGATCCCGCTCTTCCCGGTTTATGACGGTAAAACGCATCGTCTGAGCATCGAAGTCCGTCCGCCGATGGACGACCTGCTGACCGCGGACGATCGCACCATCGCGCGTCGCATGAACGAAGAGGTGGAACTGCTGGTGGGGCCGCATACCGAACAGTACACGTGGATACTGAAGCTGCTGAAAACACGGAAGCCGGGAGAGACGGAGCCCTATAAGCGTAAAGAGCTTTACCCGAGGAAATAGAAAACCTTTACTCCTCACCCTGTCCCTCTCCCCTTGTACGGTCCGGGGACATAGTGAACACTTGTTCGGGGACATGGTAGACACTTACAACTGAGGCATAAGAACCCGTTTATGGAGTCACTTATGCCCTGGGATGCGAGAGATAGCATGTCATTACGTACCGAGTTTGTGCTGCTGGCCTCGCAGGACGGGGCGAACATCCGTTTCCTCTGCCGTCAGTACGGCATTTCTCATGCCACCGGCTACAAGTGGCTTCAGCGCTGGGCTCAGGAAGGCGTATCCGGCCTTCAGGACCGCTCCCGCGCACCTCATCACTCCCCGAACCGCTCGTCAGACGACATCACGGCCCTGCTGCGCATGGCCCATGACCGCCATGAACGCTGGGGAGCCCGCAAGATTAAGCGCTGGCTGGAAGACCAGGGGCACACCATGCCCGCCTTCAGCACCGTCCATCACCTGATGGCCCGCCACGGCCTGCTGCCGGGCATTTCACCGGGCGTTCCCGCCGCGGGACGCTTCGAACACGACGCGCCGAACCGCCTCTGGCAGATGGATTTTAAGGGCCACTTTCCCTTTGGCGGTGGCCGCTGCCATCCGCTCACCCTGCTGGACGACCACTCCCGTTTTTCCCTGTGCCTGGCGCCCTGTACCGATGAACGGCGTGAGACCGTGCAGCAGCAGCTGGTCAGCGTGTTTGAACGCTACGGCCTGCCGGACCGGATGACGATGGACAACGGCTCACCGTGGGGCGACACCACCGGCACCTGGACGGCGCTGGAGCTGTGGCTCATGCGTCACGGTATCCGGGTGGGGCATTCCCGGCCTTACCATCCGCAGACGCAGGGCAAGCTGGAGCGTTTTCACCGCAGTCTGAAGTCGGAAGTGCTGCAGGGAAAATGGTTCGCGGACAGCGGAGAGCTGCAGCGCGCCTTCGACCACTGGCGGACGGTCTACAACCTTGAACGCCCGCACGAGGCGCTGGATATGGCGGTACCGGCCTCGCGGTATCAGCCGTCTGCCCGGCAGTACAGCGGGAGCGTAACGCCGCCGGAATATGATGAAGGGGTGAAGGTCAGGAAAGTGGATGTCAGCGGAAAGCTGAGCATAGAGGGTGTCAGTCTGGGCGCAGGCAAGGCGTTCAGGGGAGAACGGGTCGGGCTGAAGGAGACGCAGGAGGACGGCTGCTATGAAGTGTGGTGGTACAGTACGAAAGTGGGGGTGATCGACCTGAAGAAAAAGTCGATCACCATGGGTAAAGGATGTTAAAAAGTGTTCACCATGTCCCCGAACACCTGTCTACCATGTCCCCGGACCGTACACCCCTTAGGGGAGAGGGGATCGCACATATACCGTTATTATTCGACTGTAAGCACGCGGGTGGTATTGGTTGAGCCGATGGTGCTCATCACGTCACCCTGCGTCACGATGACGATATCACCAGACACCAGGTAACCTTTATCGCGCAGCAGGTTTACGGCATCGTGCGCCGCGGCTACGCCGTCATTGGTGCTGTCGAAGTGTACCGGGGTCACACCGCGGTACAGCGCCGTCAGGTTCAGCGTACGCTCGTGGCGGGACATGGCGAAAATCGGCAGGCCGGAGCTGATGCGAGAGGTCATCAGCGCGGTGCGGCCAGATTCGGTCATGGTGATGATCGCCGTAACGCCTTTCAGATGGTTAGCCGCGTACATGGCGGACATCGCAATCGCTTCTTCCACGTTGTCGAACTGGATATCCAGGCGGTGCTTGGAGACGTTAATGCTTGGGATCTTCTCCGCGCCCAGGCAAACGCGCGCCATTGCGGCCACGGTTTCTGCCGGATACTGGCCCGCCGCGGTTTCCGCTGACAGCATCACCGCATCGGTACCATCCAGCACGGCGTTCGCAACGTCCATGACTTCCGCACGGGTTGGCATTGGGTTGGTGATCATGGATTCCATCATCTGGGTGGCGGTGATCACCGCGCGGTTCAGCTGACGTGCGCGACGAATCAGCGCTTTCTGGATACCGACCAGCTCAGGGTCGCCGATTTCCACGCCCAGATCGCCACGGGCAACCATCACCACGTCAGAGGCGAGGATCACATCGTCCATCGCATCCTGATCGCACACGGCTTCCGCGCGTTCAACCTTAGCGACGATTTTTGCATCACAGCCTGCGTCACGGGCCAGACGGCGCGCATAGTTCAGATCTTCGCCACAGCGCGGGAAGGAGACCGCCAGGTAGTCAACGCCGATCTGGGCCGCCGTGACGATATCCGCTTTGTCTTTGTCGGTCAGGGCTTCCGCAGAGAGGCCGCCGCCCAGTTTGTTGATGCCTTTATTGTTAGAGAGCGGGCCGCCGACGGTGACTTCGGTGAACACTTTCATCCCCTGAACTTCCAGCACCTTCAGCTGGACGCGACCGTCGTCGAGCAGCAGGATATCGCCAGGCACCACGTCAGCCGGCAGGCCTTTATAGTCGATCCCGACTTTCTCTTTATCGCCTTCGCCTTTGCCGAGGTTGGCATCAAGCAGGAATTTGTCGCCGATATTGAGGAAAACTTTACCTTCTTTGAAGGTTGATACACGAATTTTTGGACCCTGCAGGTCGCCGAGGATAGCGACGTGGCGGCCCAGCTTAGCGGCGATCTCACGCACTTTATCGGCACGCAATTTATGGTCTTCTGGCGTACCGTGTGAGAAGTTCATACGCACCACGTTGGCGCCAGCGGCGATAATTTTTTCAAGGTTATTATCGCGATCGGTGGCCGGGCCTAAGGTGGTTACGATCTTGGTTCTGCGAAGCCTTCTGGACATGTAATACTCCGTTGACTGAAACAACTTTGGTGTTGCGTGAACATTGAATCGGCCTTCATCTGCCGCAAGGCAGCAAAGAGGGGACCGAATGCCGAAAATCATTACATCGTAATTATTGGTTACGTCTTCGTTATCTACTTCAGGGAACATCGCTCTTTATAAGCAATTCTTTATCAAAACGCGATTCCTTCAGCGCTTCCTTGACTCGCTTCAAGTTATCCCGAAATTTTGCGCCGCGGCGTAAGGTAAATCCGGTCGCCAGCACGTCGATTACCGTGAGCTGCGCCAGACGGGACACCATTGGCATATACATGTCGGTATCCTCAGGGACATCCAGCGTGATGGCGAGGGTCGCCTCCCGCGCCAGCGGCGTGCCGGCGGTGGTGAGGGCGATCACCATAGCATCGTTTTCACGAGCCAGCTGCGCCAGCTCAACCTGGCTTTTGGTGCGGCCAGTGTGCGAAATCAGTACCACGACGTCATCCTCACTGCAATTCATACAGCTCATGCGTTGCAGCACAATGTCATCGGAATAAATTACCGGCACGTTAAAGCGGAAGAATTTATTCATGGCGTCGTGCGCCACGGCGGCTGACGAGCCAAGACCGAAGAAGGCAATGCGTTTGGCCTGGGTAAGTAAATCTACCGCGCGGTTTACTGAACTCATATCCAGACTTTGACGAACGTGATCGAGCGTGGCCATGGCCGACTCAAATATTTTCGCCGTATAGGCATCTACGCTGTCGTCTTCATCCACATTACGATTAACATAGGGGGTACCGTTTGCCAGACTTTGTGCCAGATGCAGTTTAAAATCAGGAAAGCCGCGCGTTTCCAGGCTGCGGCAGAAGCGGTTGACCGTCGGTTCACTGACGCCAGCTTCCTGAGCCAGAGCGGCGATGCTTGAATGAATCGCCTGAGCGGGCGCGGCCAGAATGACTTCAGCCACTTTTCGCTCGGATTTGCTAAGGTGTTCCAGCTGATACTGGATTTTTTCAAGCATGTTCATTGTTAACAAGGCGCTCATGGGGGTGGAAACGATTTCACACATTGATGAAATCTTGATTCGATTAGCCGATATTACCCCTGTGGCTTCCCTAAAGGGTAACAGTCGACAAGATAATGTTGTTGTTTTTTTTCATTACTTGATCGATGTCGGGTTTTGCTATGACCCTGTTGCGCAAATTATCGACGGCTGTTGCGTCATTACGTCGCCATAATTGGCTGAATGGCGAAAAATCGCCGTATCGCACGAGACGATAAGCGCTAATGGTTTCGGGAATGACGTAAAAGCAGTACAGTGCATTGTAATAAAATTACAACGATACCTGGCAGAAGCACCAGGTGATCCAACTGAGGAGAATGACATGGCGGTAACGCAAACAGCCCAGGCATGTGACCTGGTCATTTTCGGCGCGAAAGGCGATCTTGCACGCCGAAAATTGCTGCCTTCCCTGTATCAACTGGAGAAAGCGGGCCAAATTCATCCGGATACGCGTATCCTGGGTGTTGGGCGCGCCGACTGGGACAAGGACGCTTATACCAAAGTCGTCCGCGAGGCGCTCGAAACTTTCATGAAGGAAAAAATTGATGAAAGTTTGTGGGATACCCTCAGCGGTCGTCTCGATTTCTGCAACCTGGACGTTAACGACGTCAGCGCGTTTTCCCGTCTGGGTGCCATGCTGGATCAGAAAAACCGTGTCACCATTAACTATTTCGCCATGCCGCCAAGCACCTTTGGCGCCATCTGCAAAGGTTTGGGCGAAGCCAAACTGAACGCCAAGCCGGCGCGCGTGGTGATGGAGAAGCCGCTGGGTACGTCGCTGGCAACCTCGCGTGAAATCAACGATCAGGTGGGCGAGTTCTTTGAAGAGTGCCAGGTCTACCGTATCGACCACTATCTCGGTAAAGAGACGGTACTGAACCTGCTGGCGCTGCGCTTCGCGAACTCCCTGTTTGTGAACAACTGGGACAACCGTACCATCGACCACGTGGAGATTACCGTGGCGGAAGAGGTGGGGATTGAAGGTCGCTGGGGTTACTTTGACCAGGCCGGCCAGATGCGCGACATGATCCAGAACCACCTGCTGCAAATACTGTGCATGATTGCCATGTCTCCACCGTCTGACCTGACGGCTGACAGCATCCGCGACGCTAAAGTTAAAGTGCTGAAGTCGCTGCGCCGTATCGACCGCTCCAACGTGCGCGAGAAGACCGTGCGCGGCCAGTACACCGCCGGGTTTGCGCAAGGCAAAAAAGTGCCGGGCTATCTGGAAGAAGAGGGCGCGAACAAGACCAGCAACACCGAGACCTTTGTGGCGATCCGCGTGGATATCGATGACTGGCGCTGGGCGGGCGTACCGTTCTACCTGCGTACCGGTAAACGTCTGCCGGCGAAGTGTTCCGAAGTTGTCGTCTACTTCAAAAATCCGGAACTGAACCTGTTCAAAGAGTCCTGGCAGGAGCTGCCGCAGAACAAGCTGACCATCCGTCTGCAGCCGGACGAAGGGGTGGATATCCAGATCCTCAACAAAGTGCCGGGCCTGGATCATAAGCACAACCTGCAGACCACCAAGCTGGATCTGAGCTACTCCGAAACCTTTAACCAGACGCACCTTGCGGATGCTTACGAGCGTCTGCTGCTGGAAACCATGCGCGGTATCCAGGCGCTGTTCGTGCGTCGCGACGAAGTGGAAGAGGCGTGGAAATGGGTCGACTCCATCACCGAAGCCTGGGCTGCCGATCAGGATGCGCCAAAACCGTATCAGGCGGGTACCTGGGGGCCAGTTGCGTCGGTGGCGATGATCACCCGCGATGGCCGCTCCTGGAACGAGTTTGAGTAGGATAATCCGCTAGCCCGAAAGTGTTATTTTACCGGTAACATGATCTAACACAGCTAGTGGCACAATTTTTATACTTTTAAGCTCCGCGTGGATTCACCCGCGGAGCTTTTTTTATTACACTGCCGGAAGTGATTTTGCCCCTGAGCTCCGGACAGCAAGCGTTTCAGCGTTGTTAACAACCGCCAGCGACTTTGTAAACTCCCGAGCCCGGACAGATAAATTAAAGGAGCTTTTATGAATCCTGTATTGTTACGCGTAACACAACGCATTATCGAGCGCTCGAAAGAGACCCGTTCGGCCTACCTCGCCCGCATTGAACAGGCGAAAAGCAACACCGTTCACCGCTCCCAGCTGGCCTGCGGTAACCTGGCTCACGGCTTCGCCGCCTGCCAGCCCGATGACAAAGCCTCCCTGAAAAGCATGCTGCGTAACAATATCGCTATTATCACGTCCTATAACGATATGCTCTCCGCGCACCAGCCGTATGAGGTCTATCCCAACATCATTCGTAAAGCGCTGCACAGCGTGAACGCGGTGGGCCAGGTGGCGGGCGGCGTGCCGGCGATGTGCGACGGCGTGACGCAGGGGCAGGATGGTATGGAGCTGTCGCTGCTGAGCCGCGAAGTGATTGCGATGTCTGCCGCGGTGGGCCTGTCACACAACATGTTTGATGGCGCGCTGTATCTCGGCGTATGCGACAAGATCGTCCCGGGCCTGGTGATGGCGGCGCTGTCGTTTGGTCATCTGCCTGCGATTTTCGTGCCCTCCGGCCCGATGGCCAGCGGTCTGCCGAATAAAGAAAAAGTGCGTATCCGCCAGCTGTATGCGGAAGGCAAAGCCGATCGTCAGGCGCTGCTCGAAGCCGAAGCCGCGTCCTACCATGCGCCGGGCACCTGTACGTTCTACGGTACGGCCAACACCAACCAGATGGTGGTGGAGTTTATGGGGATGCAGCTTCCGGGCTCGTCCTTCGTCCAGCCGGACGCGCCGCTGCGCCAGGCGCTGACCGAGGCCGCGGCCCGTCAGGTGACGCGTCTGACCGGAAACGGCAATGAATGGATGCCGATGGGCAAAATGGTCGACGAAAAAGTGATCGTCAACGGTATCGTCGCCCTGCTGGCGACCGGCGGTTCAACCAACCACACCATGCACCTGGTAGCCATGGCGCGCGCGGCGGGTATTCTGATTAACTGGGATGACTTCTCCGACATCTCCTCCGTGGTACCGCTGATGGCGCGCCTGTACCCGAACGGTCCGGCGGACATCAACCACTTCCAGGCCGCGGGCGGCGTCCCGCTGCTGATGCGCGAGCTGCTGAAAGGCGGTCTGCTGCATGAAGACGTGAACACCGTAGCCGGATTTGGCCTGCAGCGCTACACCCAGGAGCCTTGGCTGAACAACGGCGAGCTGGACTGGCGCGACGGGGCAACCGCGTCTCTTGATCCGCAGGTGATTGCCACTTTCGACAAGCCGTTCTCCCACCACGGCGGTACCAAAGTGCTGAGCGGCAACCTTGGCCGCGCGGTAATGAAGACCTCTGCCGTGCCGGAAGAGAACCAGGTTATCGAAGCCCCGGCGGTAGTGTTTGAAAGCCAGCACGACGTGCTGCCTGCCTTCGACGCCGGTCTGCTTGATAAAGACTGCGTGGTGGTGGTGCGTCATCAGGGGCCAAAAGCGAACGGCATGCCAGAATTACATAAACTTATGCCACCACTTGGTGTATTATTGGACCGCCGTTTCAAAATTGCGTTAGTGACCGATGGTCGCCTCTCAGGCGCATCCGGCAAAGTGCCTTCCGCCATCCACGTCACGCCTGAAGCCTACGACGGCGGCTTGCTGGCGAAAGTGCGCGACGGCGACATGATCCGCGTGAACGGCCAGACAGGCGAGTTAACCCTGCTGGTGGATGACGCAGAGCTGGCGGCACGTCAGCCCCATATTCCTGACCTGAGCGCATCGCGCGTGGGGACCGGACGCGAAATGTTCAGCGCGCTGCGTGAGAAGCTCTCCGGTGCGGAGCAGGGCGCAACCTGTATTACGTTTTAAGACGACTTGATTTTAACGATCTGGCGAGAGAGAACTCTGATGAAAAACTGGAAAACAAGTGCAGAAGCAATCCTGACCACTGGCCCTGTCGTGCCGGTTATCGTGGTAAACAAGCTGGAGCACGCTGTGCCGATGGCGAAAGCGCTGGTTGCGGGCGGCGTTCGCGTTCTGGAAGTGACCCTGCGTACCGCCTGCGCGATGGATGCCATTCGCGCCATCGCTAAAGAAGTGCCGGACGCCATCATCGGTGCGGGTACCGTTCTCAACGCGCAGCAGCTGGCGGAAGTGACCGAAGCCGGCGCACAGTTTGCCATCAGCCCGGGCCTGACCGAGCCGCTGCTGAAGGCCGCGACCGAAGGCACCATTCCTTTGATCCCGGGCATCAGCACCGTTTCTGAATTGATGCTGGGCATGGACTACGGTCTGAAAGAGTTCAAATTCTTCCCGGCAGAAGCAAACGGCGGCACCAAAGCGCTGCAGGCGATTGCGGGTCCCTTCTCTCAGGTACGCTTCTGCCCGACGGGCGGTATCTCCCCGGCTAACTACCGCGACTACCTGGCGCTGAAAAGCGTGCTGTGCATCGGCGGCTCATGGCTGGTTCCGGCGGATGCGCTGGAAGCGGGCGACTGGGATCGCATCACGAAACTGGCTCGTGAAGCGGTTGAAGGCGCGAAGCAGTAAGCCATTCGCAGCATGAAAAACGGGCCTTTCGGCCCGTTTTTTTATCCTGCTACCTGAACGTTCGCTGCCGCCGCTTTTGCTCTTGCTACGGCCTCGTCAACGTTATCCCCGGTGGCTAACGCCACGCCCAGGCGACGCGTACCGTCGATCTCCGGCTTGCCGAACAGACGGACCTGCAGGCCCGCGCCAACCGCGCCTTCGACGTTATCAAACGTCACATTCTGGCTGGTCAACCGCGGCAGGATCACCGCCGACGCCGCCGGGCCGTACTGGCGTATGCCGCCAACCGGCAGGCCGAGGAAGGCGCGCACGTGCAGGGCGAACTCCGAGAGATCCTGCGAAATGAGCGTGACCATACCGGTGTCGTGCGGGCGAGGAGAGACTTCGCTGAAGATCACTTCGTCACCGCAGACGAACAGCTCCACGCCGAACAGGCCGTAACCGCCCAGGGCCAGAACGGTCTTACGGGCAATCTCCCGGGCACGCTCCAGCGCCAGGGGGCTCATCTGCTGCGGCTGCCAGGATTCGCGGTAATCGCCATCTTCCTGTCGGTGACCGATCGGGTCGCAGAAATGGACGCCGTCCACGGCGCTTACGGTGAGCAGGGTGATTTCGAAATCAAACTTCACCACGCCTTCAACAATGACGCGACCGGCACCGGCGCGGCCACCCTGTTGCGCATAATCCCACGCGCTGTCCAGCGTGCTGCTGTCGCGAATAAAGCTCTGACCTTTACCGGAAGAGCTCATCACCGGCTTAATGATGCACGGGTAGCCAATCTCTTCAACGGCCTGCAGGAATGCGGCTTTGTCACCCGCAAAACGGTAGCCTGAGGTAGGCAGCCCCAGCTCCTCCGCCGCCAGGCGGCGAATGCCTTCACGGTTCATGGTCAACTTTGCCGCTTTGGCGCAGGGCACCACGCGCTGGCCTTCCTGCTCAAGGGCGATCAGCGTATCGGTTGCGATAGCTTCAATTTCCGGCACGACAAAATCCGGTTTCTCCCGTGCAATGAGCGTACGCAGGGCATCACCGTCCAGCATGTTAATCACATAAGAACGATGGGCGACGTGCATGGCGGGCGCGTCGGTGTAACGGTCTACGGCAATCACCTCCACCCCTAAACGCTGACACTCAATGGCGACTTCCTTACCCAGTTCGCCCGATCCCAACAGCATTACGCGCGTCGCCGCAGGTCGCAGCGCGGTTCCTAAACGAGTCATAACAATCCCCCTGAAAAAGATGCGCGCAGTATAAACGAAAACGTTTGCGTGTGTCTTGCGCAGGGCAAAAGGGCAGACGAGAAATTTGCGCTTCTTTAGCCTTAGCGGACATTTCCTGACGCCAGCTCGCTTACGCTGTGGAAAATGTTACCCGTTAAGCGAGGGAATCCATGTCAGGCTGGTTAAATCAACTGCAATCCATGTTAGGGCAGAAAACGTCAGGTTCCGGCGAGCAGGGGCTGAGCAAGCTACTGGTACCGGGGGCACTCGGTGGGCTGGCAGGGCTGCTGGTTGCCAATAAATCCTCACGTAAGCTGCTGGCAAAATACGGTACCGGCGCGCTGCTGGCCGGGGGCGGCGCAATCGCCGGCACCGTGCTGTGGAACAAATATAAGGACAGAGTGCGAGCGGCGCACCGCGATGAACCTCACTATGGGGAGCATACTTCTCCGCTGGATCTGCGCACGGAGCGGCTCATCCTTGCGCTGGTTTTCGCCGCCAAAAGCGACGGGCACATTGATGATAAAGAGAGAGCGGCTATCGAACAGCAGCTGCGCGAAGCAGGGGTTGAAGAGCAGGGCAGGACGCTGGTGGCGCAGGCCATTGAGCAGCCGCTCGATCCGCAGCGTCTGGCGCTAGGCGTAAAGAATGAAGAAGAGGCGCTGGAGCTCTATTTCCTCAGCTGTGCCGCCATTGATGTCGATCACTTTATGGAACGCAGCTATCTCAACGCCCTGGGCGATGCGCTGAAAATCCCTCAGGACGTACGCGAAGGAATAGAAAAAGATATCCGGGAGCAAAAACAGACGCTACAGGGCTAGCTATCGCCCCTGTGGTCATGTTTCGCTTGCATCATGCGCGGGTTTTGCCAACCTTATAGGGTGTAAAACTCAAAAGAATGATGACATGCCACCGAAAGCCCGACGTACTCCTTATGCGATCGTCACGCATGGCGATACGCGTATAGACAACTATTACTGGCTGCGGGACGATTCGCGTTCCCGGCCAGAGGTGCTCGACTACCTGCACGAAGAAAACGACTATGGCCGCAGGGTCATGGCCAGCCAGCAGGCGCTGCAGGACCAGCTGCTGAACGAAATGGTGCAGCGTATTCCCCAGCGCGATATCTCCGCGCCCTGGACCAAAAACGGCTATCGCTATCGCCATATCTACGAGCCGGGCAACGAGTATCCCATCTATCAGCGGCAGTCGGTATTAAGCGCCGAGTGGGATGAATGGGACATTCTGCTGGATGCGAACCAGCGCGCCGCCCACAGCGAGTTTTATACCCTGGGCGGTATGTCCATCTCCCCGGATAACACCATTATGGCGCTGGCGGAGGATTATCTCTCCCGGCGCCAGTACGGCCTGCGTTTTCGCAACCTGGAAACCGGCAACTGGTATCCGGAAATGCTGGAAAACGTCTCCCCGGATTTTGTCTGGGCGAACGATTCCGAGACGGTCTACTACGTTAAAAAGCACGCCTCCACGCTGCTGCCTTATCAGGTATGGCGCCATACCGTAGGTACGGACTCAGCCGATGACGAGCTGGTCTATGAAGAGAAAGACGAAACGTTTTATGTCAGCCTGCATAAAACCTCCTCGCGCCACTATGTGATTATCTTCCTCGCCAGCGCCACCACCTCGGAAGTGCTGCTCCTGGATGCCGAACTGCCTGACGCCCAGCCGCTCTGTTTCCTGCCGCGCCGCAAGGATCACGAGTACAGCCTGGATCACTTCCAGCACAGCTTTTATCTGCGTTCGAATCGTGAAGGCAAGAACTTTGGCCTGTACAAAACCAAGGTGCGCGACGAGCGCAAGTGGGAAGTGCTCATTCCCGCGCGGGATCAGGTGATGCTTGAAGGGTTCACGCTGTTTACCGACTGGCTGGTGGTGGAGGAGCGCCAGCGGGGGCTGACCAGTATCCGGCAGATCAACCGTAAAACGCGCGAGGTGATAGGGATCGCGTTCGACGATCCGGCCTACGTCACGTGGATCGGCTTTAACCCGGAACCTGAATCGTCCCGGCTGCGCTACGGCTACTCGTCCATGACCACGCCGGATACGCTCTTCGAGCTGGATATGGATACCGGACAGCGCCAGGTGCTTAAGCAAACCGAAGTAAAGGGCTTTGATTCCGACAATTACCGCAGCGAACACCTGTGGGTCACCGCGCGCGATGGCGTGGAGGTGCCGGTATCGCTCGTTTATCACAAGGCGCATTTCCAGAAGGGTAAAAATCCGATCCTGGTCTACGGCTACGGCTCCTATGGCTCCAGCATGGATGCCGACTTCAGCAGCAGCAGATTAAGCCTGCTCGACCGCGGCTTTGTTTTCGCCATTGCCCATATTCGCGGCGGCGGCGAGCTGGGGCAGCACTGGTATGAAGACGGGAAATTCCTGAAAAAGAAAAACACCTTCAATGACTATCTCGACGTCTGCGATGCGCTGATTGAGCAAGGCTATGGCGATCCTCAGCTCTGCTTCGGCATGGGCGGCAGCGCGGGCGGAATGCTGATGGGGGCCGTCATCAATCAGCGGCCCGATCGCTTTAAGGGCATTGTTGCGCAGGTTCCGTTTGTCGATGTGGTGACCACCATGCTCGATGAATCCATCCCTTTGACGACCGGGGAGTTTGAGGAGTGGGGCAACCCGCAGGATGAAACCTACTATCGCTATATGAAAGAGTACAGCCCGTACGACAACGTGGAAGCGAAAGCGTACCCGCACATGCTGGTGACGACCGGCTTGCACGATTCACAGGTGCAATACTGGGAACCGGCAAAATGGGTAGCAAAGCTGCGGGAGCTGAAAACCGATGATAACCTGCTGCTGCTCTGTACCGATATGGACTCCGGGCACGGGGGGAAATCCGGGCGATTCAAATCCTACGAAGGGGTGGCCCTAGAGTATGCCTTTTTGATTGGCCTGGCGCAGGATACGTTGCCAGGCCGCGCGCAGCGTTAAGCTTCGCCCAGATAGTGCTTCAGGGTTAAGCGCAGTTCCGGGCTCATTTTGTCGAGGTTGTTATACAGCCAGCGCAGATAGCCCGGATCTTTATCCGCAATATCCGATACCGCTCTCCCGCGGTATTTGCCAAAGGTGAACGTCGTCAGCAGCGCAGGGCGCCCGGTGATCGTTGCCATATCATCCGGCGTCCAGCCCGATGTATTCATAATATCTATGAGCAGCGCGGCGGTGATATAGCAGTCATACAGGGCGCGGTGATGGTGCAGCCCTTCCGGGGTTCTGACGCTGAGCTTGCGGGATTTATACAGCGCCATATTGCTGTATTTGATCCCCGGCCAGAGGCGACGCGCCAGCTTCATGGTACAAATCCACTCCCCGGGCATTTCGGGGAGTACCCGACGGTCAAAGCTGGCGTTGTGGGCAACGTACCATGGGCTGCCGTAGTAGTGCGGGATAACGTCTTCTATCCAGGGTTTATCCGCCACCATTGATTCTGTAATGCGATGGATAGCCATTGCCTGTGGGCTAATAGGACGATCGGGACGCACCAGATGGCTCATCGGGTTGACGATTTTTCCGTCAACCACGTCGACCGAGGCCACTTCCACAATTCCGCCCTGAAGATCGCAAGTTTCGGTATCAATGACGCGCAGCATGAAAATCTCCTGAGCTTAAAACGCTTAGCCTAAAGGAATGATATCGCCTTGCCAACCCTGTCCGTTGCGCGTGCCGGTCAACAGGAGCTCACCCTTATCGGCCCGAACGATCAGCTGGCCTTTTTCATCCCATAACGCGCTGCCCGCGCTGGCATTTGCCATTAACACCGCGATGGCATACCTGTGCGCAAAGCGCTGCAGAGTATTGATGGACTGTCGCCAGCGGTAGTCCCTCACCGACTGGCAGCTGGTGAAGAGCGTTGCCTGCGGATCAAGATTCGGGGAATCACTTTGCCCATCGATAATCGTGAGCTGTTTATCACCCGGCACCAGGCTGGCGCCGCTCCCCTGAGGGTAGCGCAGAATACGATCGCGAGAGGGGGTGAACAGCGCAAGGCCTTTCTGGCGCTGGCCGTTTCGTTCAACGGGAAGCCCTGCAATGAGGGTAATGCGGTAAAAATGGGCGGCGTCAAGCAATGGCTGTAGCCGATCGTCTTCGGGCGGGAGCGGCAATGCCGTCGCGCCCGGGCCGGTTAACGAGAGTTCCGGGAAAACCAGCAAATCGCACTGATGCTGTGCCGCTTCGGCAATAAAGTGGAGATGGTGCGCAACATGGTCATCTACGCTGTGGTGCTGCCCGCCATACTGGGCTGCCGCAATATTCCAATGTGACATCGTGACTTCCTTATACACAGAGTCGCAGGGATTAAAGAATACACCTAATTTAATCAGGGTTTTATTATCCTGCCAGATTCCGCGTAAGGAAGTGTAACGAGTCGTTAAGCTTATTTAACTTTCGGCTCGTACGGCAAACGGGAGAGGTTGACCGAGGCGAGACGGTGGGCAATTAACCTTTCGCGAAACCAGTCACGCAGATGTGCGGGCTGTTCTCGCTCTACCACTTCTGCCACGATAGGCATGTTGTAACGCTCTTTAAAGGCGACGCCAGCGGCAGCGAGATCGACATTTACTTTATCCATCTCGTCCTGAGGAAGGGCGGCCAGATTGATCTTCATTACCTTCTCCTTATTTTGCGGCGGCAACGTTACCGCGATTGCGCGACGATGACAAGCAGAGCGGGATGATCCTCGACTCGTTTATTATACAGCGTTATTCTTTAGCATACAGGCATAACAAAAAGGAATGATTGTGATGGGTTTATCCGCTTCCCGCGCGGTATGCGCACTGGTTTTTCTGGCCTCAACGGTAATCTCACCCTCCGTGCTGGCGCATGCGCATCTTAAGCAGCAGAGCCCGGCTGCGGACAGCCAGGTGGCACCACCGCAGGTGCTGACGCTGAATTTCTCCGAAGGCATTGAGCCCGGATTTAGCGGCGTCGTGGTGACGGATGCGCAAAAGCAGGTGATTAAAACCGGTACTGCTTCGCGAGACGAAAAGAACAAGGCGCAGCTGACCGTTCCGCTGGAACAGACGCTGGCGCCGGGGGCTTACCGGGTGGACTGGCACGTGGTTTCCGTTGACGGCCATAAAACCAAAGGCAGCTATCACTTCAGCGTGAAATAGCATGCTGGGACTGTTATACGTAGGGTTGCGCTTTATCCATTTTGCGGCGCTGATGCTCGTGTTTGGCAATGCGCTTTACAGCGTCTGGTTTGCGCCTTCCGGGCTGCACCGCCTGATGGCCAGGCGTTTCCAGCTCCAGCAGAGAGTGGCGTCCATCGTCAGCCTGGCCGCTGCGATCCTGATGTTTATGCTTCAGGGCGGCTTAATGGGCAACGGCTGGGGCGATGTAATTAACCCGCAAATCTGGCACAGCGTGCTGGGAACGCGGTTTGGCGGCGTCTGGCTGTGGCAAATTATTCTCGCTGCCATCACCGTTGCCGCCGCGTGGCTCGCGCCGCTGAAAGGCTCGCGGCTGCTGCTGCTCGCCATGGGCCAGCTTATCCTGCTGGCAGGGGTAGGGCACGCGGCGATGAACGACGGCCCGATGGGGGCGATACAGCGTCTCAATCATGCTGTTCACCTGCTGTGTGCCGCAACCTGGGTGGGGGGATTGCTGCCGCTGCTGTTCTGCATGCACCTGGCGAAAGGACGCTGGCAGAACGCGGCCATCTACACCATGATGCGTTTCTCGCGCGTGGGGCATTATGCCGTCGCGGGCGTGCTGCTCACTGGCATAGTGAATGCGCTGTTGATTCTGGGCATCCATATTCCCTGGCAGGCTGGCTACGTGCAGTTTTTATTGTTCAAATGTGCTCTCGTGGCGTTGATGGTGGCAATTGCGCTGGCAAATCGGTATTTTCTGGTGCCACGGTTCCGTCCGGATTCCGGGAGCGCACAACGGCTTTTTATCAGGATGACACAGGCAGAGGTGGTGCTGGGCGCGCTGGTTCTGGCAACGGTCAGTCTGTTTGCTACCTGGGAACCCTTCTGACAAGGTTAACTATTCAATGAAAAAGACAGTACTTTCACTCTTATTGCTGGCCTGCGCGGGAAGCGCCCTGGCGGCACCGCAGGTCATCACCGTCAGCCGTTTTGAAGTGGGCAAAGATAAATGGGCCTTTAATCGCGAAGAGGTGATGCTGACCTGCCGTCCGGGCCATGCGCTGTATGCGATCAACCCGAGCACCCTGGTCCAGTACCCGCTAAACGATACCGCTGAGCAGCAGGTCGCCAGCGGCAAGAGCAGCGGTCAGCCAATCAGCGTGATTCAGATTGATGACCCGGCCAACCCGGGGCAGAAGATGAGCCTGGCACCGTTTATCGAGCGTGCTGACAAGCTCTGCTGACGTTCAGGTTTCCAATAAAAAACCGCAGTTGCTCGCGAAAGCACTGCGGTTTTTTACTTTTAATGATGCTCTGACGCTTTTTTTCAGGCCACTTTTGCTGTGGACTGGAAAACCTGGCGTCGTCATCTATTCTTAAAAGGCAAGGCGACTTAGCCTGCATTAATGCCAACTTTTAGCGCACGGCTCTCTCCCAAGAGCCATTTCCCTGGACCGAATACAGGAATCGTATTCGGTCTCTTTTTATCTGTATAAAAGTGAATAACTTAACCCCATTATCTTCTTTATACAGCGCATACGTCCTTTGCGACTTCGTAAAACATAACACAACACAGCATGCGGAAGTCCAGCCCTTTTTGCCTGTTTTGTTAAATTTTTGTGAGTAGTCAGCGAAAGTCAGTGCTGTGCTTAAAAGCGGGACTTAACGGACGCCTCGATTTCATCAAGCAGTTCAAAGCGACGGCGGTATTCAGCGCGTTTTTTACTGGCTATCTCGTCAAGGGATTTGCGCTCCATCTGCAGCGGCAGCTGCCAGCAGAAGGCGGAGAGTTTTTTTCCGCCCAGAGAATCCCAGAATTCGTCATAGCTGGCGTGGAAATGACGGCCTTTGCTGAGGCGATAGCGCAGCGCGCGGAAAACATGTCCCTCATCGCTGACGGCAAAAATGGCCCGAACAGATGACTGCGCTGCCAGTTGGAAAAGCACTTCCATCAGCACGCGCTTGGGAAACAGGCCATGGCAGGCGCGAGTTGCCTGTTTAATGGCATCTCGTGTTACGCAGCGACGAGGTCCCTGAAGTCCGCCAATAACCATAACGGGCTGACCATTGCTGCGGGCGACGCTAAAGGTCAGGCTGGCCAGAAGCGTATCCTCGTTGTCGCGCAGCCAGAGCGTGCTCTCACCTTCACGCTCGGCTTTGCCGGCTGAGGACGCATTAACCGTGTAGATCACGCCGTCTTTTGCATGGAACTGCACAACAGGTTGTTCCTGCGGGCCGGTCATAGCCTGGGCGAGACCGCTCTCCTTCAGGCTATCAATCCAGTGGTAATGGTTAACGATAGCGTCGGCGCGATCGTTTGCCGTCAGACCGCGCATCAGGTACTGCCGATGGGTCTTGCTGGGCAACGTAATTTGCGATGTCAGCAGTTTGTCGAAATCGTCACGGCCAGAGAGGGCTTCCAGCATACGGTGGGTGGAAGACCAAAATAGCAGGGAACGTAAAAGGAACTTCAGCCGGTATTCGCGTTTCCGCCAGATTGGCCCCGGGACGCGTTTGCCGTTCACCAGCTCGGAAATAATATTCGTGCGATGCGGATAGAACACATCGTTATGTAGCTGTGTATTAGACACGTGAAGACCTCTCGTTTTTATTTCCCCTTATTCTAAGGAGCCAGTAAAAAGGGATTAATAGCGCGCGGATCTTTATTTCTCTTTGGTTTACCGTTTGTTTTACTTTGTAAGAACTGCGCCGGCCTTCCTGCGCTTTTTACGGCGGCTATACTGTTAAAGGGAGGCCTTATGTATCAGCGAATCGAAGGTGGAGAGTGGCATCACGTCTGGGTTGTTAGCGACATACACGGCTGTTACCAGAGGCTCATGGAAGAACTGAAACGCCGTCATTTCAATCCTTATGAGGATTTACTTATTTCCGTTGGCGATCTGATCGATCGCGGTCCGGACAGCGTGAAATCGTTGCAACTCATTAATGAGAAATGGTTTCGAGCCGTGCGGGGTAACCATGAGCAAATGGCACTCGATAGCCTGGATAATAATGATTTTGCGCTCTGGACAATGAATGGTGGAATGTGGTTTTCGCGGCTTGAGCATGAGGAGCAGGCGCTGGCGCGCTCGTTACTTAACGCGTGTCGTGCGTTACCGCATATTATCGAAATTACCTGCGCGAACGGGCTGAACGTTATTGCTCATGCTGATTACCCGGCGGAGGAATACCGCTGGCAAAAACCGGTAAGCGCGCAGCGCGTGTTATGGGATCGCGACCGCCTGATGGGGTTTATGGTGGGCAAAGGGCAGGGAATTAGCGGGGCGGATCACTTCTGGTTCGGGCATACGCCCGTCGACAGACGGTATGATTTTTCTAACCTGCATTATATTGATACGGGGGCGGTTTTTGACGGGTACTTTACGCTTGCACAGCTGCAATAATAAATAACCCGCCTTCGGGCGGGTTCTCTTTAGGTCAGGCAAGGCGCAAGACCCAGGCATCGGTTTTACTATCGTAATGCTCACGGTAAAGAACAGAGTGTTCGCCATCTAGTATTGCCGGGACGCTGGTGTCCGCATCCCATGCATCAAGCTGCATGCACAAATCCGGGTCGGATTTGCAGGGAATACTTAACGTTCGATCGCCTTGTGCTTCGCCGCGCAGTTCTGCGTCGTCGATCTCAAAAGCGCCAATACGCACGCTGGTTTTCGTCATAGTGCTCTCCGGGTCGGTTGTCAAAATCTGGTATGACCAGTATGGGCATCCATTTTTGATCGTAGACAAGGAGAGCGAAATCGCCAGTAAAAAAATGCGCTTTTTTCAGGCGGTGCGATCGTTACCGGTAAACAGGCGGCCATCGCGGACCAGCTCGCGTGGATAGCTATTTTTAAGCCTTGAGCCTACCTTTTTGGCCAGCCCCAGCGGGTATCCCTGATAGGTCACCACCACTTCATCTGCGCAAGGCGAGGTGTCAGGATAAACATCGCGACCACGATACCACTCTTCGGCTTCCTGATGCGTCAGGGCGAAAGTATTCTCATGCCCGGCAAGCGCGATGACCGCCTCGTGCTGCCAGCGATACCCTTTGTTATGCACTTCCGCCAGGCGGATCCCGATGCGTGAAAAACGCACTTTGCCAATCAGCGGCTCAATATTCGCCGGGAAAAGCCAAATCTCTTTGTCACGCGTCCAGGGGCGCAGGCTTTCATCCCACTCCAGCCCAACCTTGCTGGCTGCGGCTTCAAGCTGCGCGACATCGCGGCCTTTAAGCGGTGCAAACGGGAAGTTGCCGACCTTGAATTTAGGTGCAGGCAGGGGAGTAACCGCCTGCGTTTTCCGCAGGCGCGCCACAAAGAACCCTTCGCAGTCGTAAATCTGCGGGAACACGTGGAGGAAACCTTCCGGCGTGACCGCCTCCTGTGCCGAGGAAAACAGATCGTTGAGCGGCAGGAACTCGACGGCATCCGGGTATTGCGCTTTCAGCCACAGGCAGACGTCTTCGTTTTCATCCCGGTTTAAGGTACACGTTGAATACACCAGCGTGCCGCCGGGGCGCAGCGCGTGGAACGCGCTGTCGATCAGCTCGCGCTGCGTGGCGGCGATCTCAAGATTGCTCTCCACGGACCAGTTCTTTAACGCGTCGGGATCTTTACGCACCACCCCCTCACCGGAGCAGGGGGCGTCCAGCAGGATGGCATCGAACATTTCCGGCAGGGCGGCGCCAAAGACGCGACCGTCGAAGTGCGTAAGAGCGACATTGTGAATACCGCAGCGGCTGATATTGGCATGCAGCACCTTCACGCGGCTGGCGGAAAACTCGTTGGCGAGGATCGCTCCGCGGTTGCCCATGCGCGCGGCAATCTGCGTGGTTTTCGAGCCGGGCGCGGCGGCGACATCCATCACCCGTTCAGGCACGTTGCCGTCGGCGAACAGGGCGGCAACCGGCAGCATCGAGCTCGCTTCCTGAATATAAAACAGACCGCTCAGATGTTCTGCGGTACTTCCCAGCGGCACGGCATCTTCATCATCGCGCTCGATCCAGAATCCCTCTTCACACCACGGAACCGGCGTAAGCTGCCAGCCGTACGGAGAGACCAGGGTCAGAAAATCCTCTACGCTGATTTTCAGCGTGTTAACGCGGATGCTCCGGCGTAACGGACGCTGGCAGGCGGCGATAAAATCGTCCAGCGACAGATGAGAGGGAAGCGCCTCGCGCATGAGCGCCAGGAATTGTTCAGGAAGAAATACGGAGTTTTGAGCCACGGGCACACCACAGGGAAAAGTTCAGGTGCGCAGTGTAACATAAAGGCTCCGGTGCGTTGACACCGGAGCCTGTCAGATTAACGCGGCAGGGCTGTTCCCCATTCGCGCCACTCTTTCGGTTCGCTTTCCAGCAGCAGGAAGTGTTTACCCGACTGCGCTTTCGGCGCCAGCGGCGTTCCCGGCGGGGTGGCAAACGCAATACCGCCGCGGATGAACTGGTTGAAGGTACCGGTTTTCACCACGCCACCCGTCAGGCCAAAGTCCAGCGAATAGCCGGACGCCAGCCAGAACACCGAGTTATTACGCACCAGGTGCTGGTAACGCTCGCTGATGCGCAGCGCCACCATCACGCGGTCGGAGAGCGTGCCGAGCGTGAGGCCCGTTACCGTACCCACCTCAATGCCGCGGAACAGCACCGGCGTACCGATGCCAAGCGAGCCCGCTTCCGGCACTTCCACCACAATGCTCAGGCCGTCAAGATAGCGCGAGTCGGTGATGGTGGCTTCCTGCAGCTCGAAATCACGACGGGCTTTGCCCTGGCCGGGCTCGACGTTGATGTACGGCTGCAGAATGGTGTCAAGATGCTCAACGCCTGCGGCCGAAATCTGCGGCGTCACCACCGAGAAGCGGGAACCCGAGCGGGCGAAGGTCTGCACATATTCCGGATAAAGCACCGCGGTGGCCTGCACCTCGTTACGCGAGGTGATCAGCGTCAGCTTCTGGATCTGCCCGATATCAATGCCCAGGTAGCGGATTGGCATGCCTTCAGCCAGCTTGCCGGCATCGAACGCATGCAGGGTAATCTGCCCACCCACGGCACGCGCGGCGGTTTCGGACGGGAAGAGAATCCGTTTATCGCCTTTGCGCAGGTTCGCGCCCGCGCCGCTGAGGTTATCGAAGCTGATCGCCCCGCGCAGCGCGCGTGAGAGCGGGGAGGCCTGCACGGTCAGGCCGTTGCCGTTAAGCTGCACCTTCGCGCCGCCCTCGGCCCAGAAGACGCTGTTTGGCGTCAGCAGCTTGCGATACTCCGGTTTGATATGCAGTTCGATATCAAACGCGTCGGCACGCGGGCGAACGGCGATCACCTCCCCGACCTCAAACTTGCGGTAGAGCACCACGGAGCCCGCCTGTACGTCAGGCAGCGTCTCGGCGCTTAAGGTCAGGGTGGTGGTTGGCAGATCGCTCAGGCTGTTTTCAATCGCTTTGTCCAGGTTGGCGTAGAGCGGGTAGCTGTCGCGAACGGGGCCTTTATTGCCCGGCAAAATGCGAATGCCGCCGTTAACCCATTCGCTGGCGCTGGCGCCGAGGAACTCCACGCCGTCCAGGCCCACCTTCACGTCGACGCGGCTGTTCACCACGAATTTACTATCGCCATGGACGAGGTTACTGTATTGCGGATCGATAGCCACCGAGAAGCTTACCCCATTTTCGGAGAGCGTTCGCTCCAGCACCTGACCCACCTGTACGCCGTGCAGAATCAGCGGCTGACCGGCCTCAATGCCGTAACTTTCAGGCGCATTCAGCGTAACCGTCACGACGCCCGGTTTTTGCAGCAGCGCTTTATCCGCCGGGGCAATCACGAAGCTATTGCTTGGCTTTCCTTCACCGGGGATCAGTTCAAAGGTATTTCCGGTCAGCAGCGCGCTGAGGCTGGCATCGTTCAGAGAGAGCTTCGGACTGCGCATCTCGATGCGCGTTTTCTCGCGCAGGAGATCGACCACGCTCGGATCGACCGTCATTTCGCCGGTCACCGAGCCGCCCGGATTGAGCGTCATTTTGGTGAGCTGTCCGACCTGTAACCCCTGGTACATCAGCGGGGTTGAACCCGCTTTCAGCCCTTTGGCATCAGGCAGAACAAGCTTAACGATCACGCCACGCTGGCTGTGCGCCAGATCCGGGTATAAACCGAACGTGTCATCGGCCGTGGCAGGGCTTGAATTTTCCGGAGAGTCAAAGGCAATGGCACCGTTCACCAGCGCGGCCAGGCTCTCCAGCTTCACTTTTGCGCCGCTCAGGCTGAGGTCGGCGTCCACGCCGGAGACATTCCAGAAGCGGCTGCCTTTTTTCACCAGATTGGTGAAACGACGTTCGATCAGCACATCAATGGTTACGCCCTGTTTGTTCGGGTTGATGGTGTAATCGTACACGCGGCCAACCGGAATCTTGCGGAAGTAGACCAGAGAACCGCTGTTCAGCGAGCCCAAATCCGGTGCCTGAAGATGGATCATCAGATCGCCGTTATTGAGGCGGTATTTCGGCTGCGTATCCAGCGCGACAAAGTGATCCTGCGGTTCACCCTTGCCCGGCATCATGCCGATGTAGTTACCGCCAACCAGCGCATCCAGCCCGGACACGCCGGCCAGAGAGGCTTTCGGCGTTACCAGCCAGAACTGCGTTTCGCTGCGGAGGGCATCCTGCATGTCAGATTTAATACTGACCCGCACCTGAATCTTGTTAAGCCCTTTTCCAAGGGAGATGTCCTGAACCGTACCGACTTCTACCCCCTGAAAACGAACGGGGGTTCGCCCGGCGACGATGCCGTCGGCGGTCTGAAAATCAATGGTGACGGTACTGCCGCGATCTTCATAGCTCGTCCAGATAAGCCAGCCCGCAATCATCAGGGCGATGACGGGCAGCAACCAGAATGGCGAAATGCGGCGTTTAGTTTTAATTCTCGCTTCAGTCGGCGAAGCGGGGGTTTCCTGACTCATGTGCATCCCAAAGTAAGCGGCTATCCAGCCATTCCACAGCAAGAATAGTCAATATCACCGCAGAGCCGAAATAAAAAGCCGCGGGTCCCATAGTAAAAGCAAGAAGCTGGTCGCGATTGATCAGCGACATCATCAGCGAAATCACAAACAGATCCAGCATTGACCAGCGGCCAATCCAGGTGACGAATCGCAGAAGCAGAATACGGGTACGTAAACCTTGTTCACACTTAAAGTGAATGCTGACGAGCAGGGTAAACATCACTATCACTTTGGTAAAGGGAACCAGGATACTGGCAATAAAGACGATGGCCGCCACCCCAACGTTACTGTGCGCAAGGGAGATAATACCGGAAAGAATAGTATCTTCCTGACGGCCACCGTTCACGTAAATAATGGATATCGGCAGCATATTGGCCGGGATCAGAAATACCAGGGAGGCAATCAGCGCCGCCCAGCATTTTTGCAGGCTGTTGTTGCGTCGTAGCCTCAGCGGTATGTGGCAGCGCGGGCAGCGTCCACGCTTGTCGGGCAACCCGGTGTAATGGCATCCCAGACAGACGCGGAGGTTTTCATCCGGGCGGGTGGCAGGGCGCTGGGGGTAAAAACGTTCCCAAAGCTGCTCAACGTTCAGGTGGATCAGCGTCAGGATGCTGAGCAATACCAGGCAGATAAAGGCAAAAAGCCCGATGCCCGGCTGCAGAAAGGCATAGTCTTGCACCTTGATTGACGCCACGCCCACGCCCACCAGATAGATATCCAGCATGATCCACTCTTTAAGCTTTTCCAGCATCAGCAATACCGGACGCAGGTTCATCCCCAGGATGTTACCAAACCAGAGGTAGGCAATGGCGGCAACCAGCACCAGCGGCGCGCCGACAACGCAGAACAGCACCATGGCGGCGCTGAGGGGATCGCCCTGGCTCGTCATCTGCCAGATACCCTGCAGCACGTTGGCGTCAATGCGCACACCAAGCAGGTAAAGCTTCAGCAGCGGTTCGGTCCAGGCGAAGGGCATCAGCAGCAGCATGGTAACGGCCATGGCGGCAAGGCGGGTTAACGACCAGTCGCGGCCGTCACGAATTTTAGCGTCGCAGCGGGGACAAAAGGCGCTTTGGTGCGATTTCATCTTCGGCAACATAAAAAGCGTATCGCACTGGGGGCAACGCTGATAATGTGCACGAGGCAAAGCTTCGCTTACCGTATGGACAGTTATCTTTTTTGTCGGCGTAATTTTGGTTGTTTTTAAGGCCATCAGCTGCGCGCAAATAAGTATTGTTGAACGTTATATTAACTCATGAACGGATTCATCTTGAGCATGAGCGCATTTATTGCTTATTTTAATAGGCTATGCGGTAATTTTGTAAGACAACTAAGTGATTGAATAATGAACAAAACAGAATTCTACGCGGATCTGAACCGCGATTTTAAGGCATTGATGGCGGGTGAAACCAGCTTCTTAGCCACTCTGGCAAATACTAGCGCATTGCTGTTCGAACGGCTATCCGATGTGAACTGGGCTGGCTTTTATCTTCTGGAAGGTGAAACGCTGGTGCTGGGGCCGTTTCAGGGCAAACTGGCCTGTGTGCGCATTCCGGTAGGGCGCGGCGTATGCGGTACCGCGGTGGCCGAGAATCAGGTTCAGCGCGTGGAAGATGTTCATGCGTTTGACGGCCATATCGCCTGTGATGCTGCCAGCAATTCAGAAATCGTTCTGCCGCTGGTGGTAAAAAATCAGATTATTGGCGTTCTGGATATCGACAGTACGGTCTTCAGTCGCTTTACAACCGAGGACGAACAGGGGCTGCGCGAGCTGGTGGCGAATCTGGAAAACGTCCTCGCTGCAACCGATTATCAAAAATTCTTTGCGAGCGTCGCAGGATAATCAACGGATAACGTAGCATTTACTGATAGCGTCATTATAATGACGCCTGTTCATGCCTGCGCTTGTTGGCAACGTCCGTTGTAATCAGGAAATTTCATGGAAAATCAACCTAAGTTGAATAGCAGTAAAGAAGTTATCGCATTTCTGGCCGAGCGTTTCCCGCAGTGCTTCAGCGCGGAAGGCGAAGCTCGTCCCCTGAAAGTCGGTATTTTTCAGGATCTGGTGGCACGTGTTGAAGGGGAAATGAACCTCAGCAAAACTCAGCTGCGTTCTGCCTTACGTCTTTATACTTCGAGCTGGCGTTACCTGTACGGTATCAAACCGGGCGCGACCCGCGTGGATCTCGACGGCAACCCTTGCGGCGAGCTGGACGAGCAGCACGTTGAACACGCGCGCAAGCAGCTGGAAGAAGCCAAAGCACGCGTTCAGGCACAACGTGCAGAACAGCAAGCGAAAAAACGCGAAGCCGCAGCGGCAAACGGCCAGGAAGAAGCGCCTCGTCGTGAGCGTAAACCACGCCCTGCGCCGCGTCGTCACGACAATAACGATCGCAAACCGCGTGCAGACAAACCAGCAGCGAAAGCCCCTCGCGCGCCTCGTGAAGAGCCGCGTCATACTCCGGTTTCTGACATTAACGCCCTGAGCGTGGGTCAGGCTCTGAAAGTAAAAGCGGGCAACAACGCAATGGACGCCACCGTACTGGAAATCACCAAAGATGGCGTTCGTGTACAGCTGACTTCTGGTATGTCAATGATTGTACGCGCAGAACACTTGTTGTTCTGAAACGGAGGCCAAGCCTGGCATGAACACTTTTTTTAAGCTCACCGCGCTGGCGGGCCTGTTTGCCATAACAGGTCACGCTTTCGCAGTGGACGATATCACGCGTGTTGATCAAATTCCGGTACTCAAGGAAGAGACGCAGCACGCGACGGTAAGCGAGCGTGTAACCTCTCGCTTTACCCGCTCGCACTATCGTCAGTTCGATCTCGATCAGGCCTTTTCGGCCAAAATCTTTGACCGCTATCTGAACTTGCTGGATTACAGCCATAACGTTTTGCTCGCCAGCGATGTCGAGCAGTTCGCTAAGCGCAAATCCGAGGTGGGTGATGAGCTGCGGTCAGGCAAGCTGGATCTGTTCTACGATCTCTACAACCTGTCGCAAAAGCGCCGCTTTGAACGCTATCAGTACGCGCTGAAAGTGCTGGAACGTCCGATGGACTTCACCGGCACCGACACCTTTAATCTCGATCGCAGCAAAGCGCCCTGGCCGAAAGACGAAGCCGAGCTGAACGCGCTGTGGGACGGAAAGGTCAAATACGACGAGCTGAGCCTCAAGCTGACCGGCAAAGATGAAAAAGAGATCCGCGACACGCTGACGCGTCGTTACAAATTTGCCATTCGTCGTCTGGCGCAGACCAACAGTGAGGATGTCTTCTCACTGGCGATGACCGCCTTTGCCCACGAAATCGATCCGCACACCAACTATCTTTCTCCACGCAATACCGAACAGTTCAATACCGAGATGAGCCTGTCTCTGGAAGGTATTGGCGCGGTGCTGCAGATGGACGATGACTACACGGTGATCAACTCCATGGTCGCGGGCGGCCCGGCGTCCAAAAGCAAAGCGATAAGCGTAGGCGATCGCATTGTGGGTGTAGGACAAACCGGTCAGAGCATGGTTGACGTCATTGGCTGGCGTCTGGACGATGTGGTTGCGCTGATCAAAGGTCCGAAAGGCAGCAAAGTTCGTCTGGAAATTCTGCCTGCCGGTAAAGGTACCAAAACCCGTATCGTGACCCTGACCCGCGAGCGTATCCGTCTGGAAGACCGCGCGGTGAAAATGTCTGTGAAAACCGTGGGTAAAGAGAAGGTGGGTGTCCTGGATATCCCTGGCTTCTACGTGGGGCTGACAGACGATGTAAAAGTTCAGCTGCAGAAACTTGAGAAGCAGAACGTGAGCAGCGTCATCATCGACCTGCGCACGAACGGTGGCGGTGCGCTGACCGAAGCGGTGTCGCTCTCAGGCCTGTTTATCCCGTCTGGCCCGGTGGTACAGGTGCGTGATAACAACGGTAAAGTTCGTGAAGATGCTGATAACGACGGCGTGGTCTATTACAAAGGCCCGCTGGTGGTCCTGGTTGACCGATTCAGCGCGTCCGCATCTGAAATCTTTGCCGCTGCAATGCAGGACTATGGCCGCGCGCTGATCGTGGGTGAACCCACCTTTGGTAAAGGTACCGTTCAGCAGTATCGCTCGCTGAACCGTATTTACGATCAGATGCTGCGTCCGGAATGGCCTGCGCTGGGCTCTGTTCAGTACACCATTCAGAAGTTCTACCGCGTTAACGGCGGCAGTACGCAGCGTAAAGGCGTAACGCCGGATATCATGATGCCGACCGGCACGGAAGAGACCGAAACCGGCGAGAAATTTGAAGATAACGCGTTGCCGTGGGACAGCATCAATGCTGCGACCTTCGTGAAGGCGGGTGATATGACGCAGTTTGGCCCTGAGCTGCTGAAAGCGCATAATGAACGCATCGCGAAAGATCCGGAATTCCAGTACATCATGAAGGACATTGCGCGTTTCAATGCCATGAAGGATAAGCGGAATATTGTTTCTCTGAACTACGCTCAGCGTGAAAAAGAGAACAACGAGGATGATGCAACGCGTCTGGCGCGTATCAACGATCGCTTCAAGCGAGAAGGTAAGCCTCTGCTCAAGAAACTGGACGATCTGCCAAAAGATTACCAGGAGCCGGATCCATACCTGGACGAGACGGTGCATATCGCGCTCGACCTGGCGAATCTGGAAAAAGAGAAGCCTGCCGTGCAGCCCGCTTCGGCAAAATAATCTCCCAACAGGCACAAGAAATTGTGCCTGTTTCTTTTTGTTCTGCATCCTTCCGTCAGGCTGATTTCCAATTGTGTAAAGTTGTGTCTTTCTGGTGACTTACGCCTACCGGATGCTTGAAAATAGCAGTAATACCCATACGATGTGGGTAATCGCATAGTGCGTTTTGTTAAACTGAGGTTAAAAGAAAATTATGATGCGAATCGCGCTCTTCCTGCTCACCAACCTGGCGGTGATGGTGGTTTTCGGGCTCGTGCTAAGCCTGACGGGAATTCAGTCGAGCAGCGTTCAGGGTCTGTTGATTATGGCGCTGCTGTTTGGTTTTGGTGGCTCTTTCATTTCCCTGCTGATGTCAAAGTGGATGGCGCTGAAATCCGTAGGCGGTGAGGTAATTGAACAGCCGCGTAACGATATGGAACAGTGGCTGATGAATACGGTGGCACAGCAGTCTAAGCAGGCAGGCATCGCCATGCCGCAGGTTGCTATTTACCATGCCCCGGATATTAACGCGTTTGCTACGGGTGCCCGTCGTGATGCGTCTCTGGTTGCCGTGAGCACCGGATTGTTGCAGAACATGAGCCGCGACGAAGCCGAAGCGGTTATCGCGCACGAAATCAGCCATATCGCCAACGGTGACATGGTGACCATGACCCTGATCCAGGGCGTGGTGAACACCTTCGTTATCTTTATCTCCCGTATTCTGGCGCAGATTGCGGCTGGCTTCATGGGCGGCAACCGTGATGAAGGTGAAGAGAGCAACGGTAACCCGCTGATCTACTTCGCCGTATCGATGGTGCTGGAACTGGTGTTCGGTATCCTGGCGAGCATTATCACCATGTGGTTCTCTCGTCACCGTGAGTTCCACGCGGATGCCGGCTCTGCGAAGCTGGTGGGTCGTGAGAAGATGATTGCAGCCCTGCAGCGTCTGAAAACCAGCTACGAGCCGCAGGAAGCGAACAGCATGATGGCCTTCTGCATCAACGGCAAATCAAAGTCGCTGAGCGAGCTGTTTATGTCTCACCCGCCGCTGGATAAACGTATTGAAGCGCTGCGCAGTGGGGAATACCTGAAGTAACGCTAAGCGCTTAAATAAGCCGGGCTGGAGAAGACTCCGCCCGGCTTTTTTTATGCCTGAACGTCGGGTTGGGTTACGCGCAATCCGCTGACGATGGCCGCCAGGGTGGCAAGAACGCCTGCGGTGAGAAGCGCAACGTGGTTACCGTTTTGCCCGGCAAGGTTAAACATCAGGGCAACCAGCGCCGCCCCGGTGCTTTGCCCCAGCAGACGCGCGGTCCCCAGCATGCCGCTGGCACCTCCACTGCGGTGGCGCGGTGCCGCGGTAATAATGGTGTGGTTGTTGGGGGACTGAAAAAGGCCAAACCCGGCACCGCACAGGATCATGCGCCAGATGATGTCCAGATCGGTTGGCGATGACGGAAGCAGCGCCAGCGCGAAAAGACCTGTTGCCATCACTGCGAGCCCCACCGCACCTAACAAACCGGCATGTACGCGTTCTATTAAATAACCGGCAAGCGGTGCCATCACCATCGTCGCCAGCGGCCAGGGGGTTAACAGCAGCCCGGTCTCCACTTCGGAACGTCCTATCACGCTTTGCAGAAAGAAGGGCAGTGAAACCAGAGCCAGCATCTGGGCGCAGAATGAGCAGACGGAGGTGCAGATGGAGAGCGAAAAGAGCGGAATTCGCAGCAGATCGACCGGCAGTAAGGGCACCGGCAGGGCAAGCTGGCGGCGAACAAAGAAGAAGCCGATCGCCAGCAGGGCAACAAGCTCCACGGCGGTAAGCATCAGGGATTGACCCTGCGCAAAACCGCTCAGGGCGGTAATCAGCAAACCAAAGGTGAGCGCATTCATCACCGCGCTTGCCACGTCAAAGCGCGGCATAGTGCTTTTCGGGCCGTTAGCAGGGAGAAAACGCAGGGCAAAGAAGATAGCGACGATACCCAGCGGCACGTTTATGGCGAACAGCCACTGCCAGGAGGCGACAGAAAGTATGGCTGCCGCAATGGTTGGCCCGGCGGCAGATGACACCGCGACAATAAACGAGTTTATCCCCATGCCTCGCCCCAGATGACGCTGCGGATAGATCAGGCGGATTAGCGCCGTATTGACGCTCATCAGCGCCGCGCCGCCAAAACCTTGCGCGATGCGCGCCAGCGTCAGCGTATGCAGAGAGTCCGAAAGGGCGCACAGCAGTGATGTGAAGGTAAATACCACCAGCCCGCACTGATATACCCGACGGTAGCCGAACATATCGCCCAGAAAAGAGAAGGAGAGCAGGGAAACCACAATCGCAATCTGATAGGCGTTAACAATCCATATCGAACTGGCCGGGGAAGCATGCAGATCGGTGGCAATGGTGGGAAGGGCAACGTTCGCAATCGCGCCGTCAAGGACGGCCATTGAGATACCAATAATAATCGTAGCGATAGCGCCATACCGCTGGGGCAAAGGCAGGCCATCGGAAAGGTTCTTTTCCATCGGGGATAAATAGCTCAGAGTGAAATTATTCTCAGGGTAACTATTTTAGCATCGTTAACACCGTTTTATGTCGCAGATTTGTAACGAAGTAAACGCGGATTGATTGCAGGTAACATGACGGGAATTTATAATAAAAACCGGTTCTGATTTTTATAAAACACTCTCTATGAGGTGGTAAATGGCAATTGCGGATTTGGATAAACAGCCAGATTCTGTTTCTTCCGTGCTGAAGGTGTTTGGCATCTTACAGGCGCTCGGGGAAGAGCGTGAAATTGGTATCACAGAGTTGTCACAGCGCGTGATGATGTCAAAAAGCACCGTTTACCGCTTTTTGCAAACCATGAAATCACTGGGTTACGTTGCACAGGAAGGCGAATCTGAAAAATATTCTCTTACGCTGAAACTGTTTGAACTGGGTGCCCGGGCATTGCAAAACGTGGATCTGATCCGTAGCGCGGATATTCAGATGCGTGAGATCTCCCGCCTGACCAAAGAGACTATCCACCTGGGTGCGCTGGATGAAGACAGCATTGTTTACATCCATAAAATCGACTCCATGTATAACCTGCGCATGTATTCGCGCATTGGTCGTCGCAACCCGCTTTACAGCACGGCCATTGGTAAGGTTCTGCTGGCGTGGCGCGATCGTGAAGAAGTTAAACAGATCCTCGATGGCGTAGAGTACAAACGCAGCACTGAACGGACCATTACTAACACCGATGAGTTATTAACGGTGCTCGACAAGGTGCGTGAACAAGGGTACGGCGAAGATAACGAAGAGCAGGAAGAAGGGCTGCGCTGCATCGGCGTTCCGGTGTTTGACCGCTTTGGCGTCGTGATCGCGGGGTTGAGCATCTCTTTCCCTACGCTTCGCTTCTCGGAAGAGCGCCTGCACGAGTATGTGGCTATTCTGCATACCGCCGCGCGTAAGATTTCTGAACAGATGGGTTACAACGACTATCCGTTTTAACCCAGGCTAACATAAAAAACGCCGCATCTTTGCGGCGTTTTTTATTCGTCGTTAACGCTGTGGCTTAGCCATTATCAATCACGACGGAGGTCTTACGCAGTACCGGGCAGTTGGTTAACCCAATGATCCCGCTATCCGAATGGAGATACTGCGCCGTGCTGACTCCCTGTGCTGTTAAATACTTACATTGAATGCCTAACCCTGCGGCGTTTTCGGTGCTTCCCACCAGCACGCCATAACCCGTTAAAAGCAGGCCAATCCAGAGTATCGCCAGTGCAACAATTGTACGAATAATTAAGCGCATTATTACCTCTTTATCGTTGTTATCATGACGATAGCCTAAACGGTTTACGTAATGAAACAAGTGCAGGATTCTGAAAAGAGCCTGATGGCGCTACAGTTAGTCCTTGTTTAAGATAACCGTGATAACCTGGTCATATCAGGTCTTTAAACGGAGTGTGGAGTGAAAAAAATACGCTGGGTGATTCTGATTATCGTGCTGATAGCGTGCGTGGTGTTGTGGACGCAGACTATCAACGTGATGTGCGATCAGGATGTACAGTTTTTTAGCGGCGTTTGCGCAATCAATAAGTTTATTCCGTGGTAGCACGCATTTTTTCTTCAGGTGATTTCCTTCCTTCGCGCCAGTGGTAAAATAGACGTTTTTATTGAGGTGGTGAAATGGGTGAGTTACTGAATTCAGGGCTGCTAAATATGGCATCCCTGACGATCTCTTTGGTTGTTCTGCTGGTGGGGCTGGTCATTTGGTTTTTCGTAAACCGTGCCAGTTCACGTACCAACGAGCAGATCGAACTGCTGGAAGCGCTGCTTGAGCAGCAAAAGCGACAGAATGCGCTGTTGCGTCGTCTGTGCGAGGCTAACGAGCCGGAAGAGAAAGAAGTATCAAAAGAAGCGGTCGCTGAAGAGAACAACGATCAAGACGATTTTATTCGCCTGGTGGCTGAACGCTAATCGTATGATTCCGGGAGGTGGCTGTGGTCTGGAAAAATCCCTGGTATGACCCCTCCCTGAAGCATCACACCCCAAACGGTTTTCGTAACACCACTTCTGCAGGACACCAGCCTGGCGATCTTGACCGCTGGCGCAAAGAGCGTAAAGAAGCCGGCTTACCGAAGCCGCCCGCCCTCGGCTACGATGACTTTATCCGGCAGTGGTGGCAACCGGCCGATCTTCAGCAACCGCAGGAGGATGGGGCGTGGTGGCTCGGACATGCGAGCATACTGCTCCAGCTGGACGGCAATATCCTTCTTACCGATCCCGTTTTTTCACGGCGCGCTTCTCCGCTCCCTTTCTTAGGGCCGCAGCGTAGAACGCCTCCGGCACTCTCTGTCGATCAACTGCACCAGCTTGACGCGGTCGTTATCTCGCATAACCATTACGATCATCTTGATGAATTCACCGTTCGCCATATTCTCAAACGCTTTCCCGACGTCAGCGTGTTTGTTCCTTTAGGCCTGGGCGGCTGGTTTCGTCGCCGGGGCGCAAAACAGGTGGTTGAGCTCGACTGGTGGCAGAGTTTTACCTGGCAGGGGATGACATTAACCGCCGTACCGGCGCAGCACTGGAGTATGCGCACGCTCTGGAACCGCAATCGTTCATTATGGTGCGGCTGGGTCTTTGAAGGGCGGCATCACCGGTTCTGGTTTAGTGGCGATACCGGCTATTCGCCCGAGCTGCTGTTGATACCGGAACGTCTGGGGAAAATTGATGCTGCAGCATTGCCCGTTGGCGCCTATGCTCCACGATGGTTTATGGCCGTACACCATATGGATCCTCAGTCTGCCGTTGCGCTGTGGCAGCAGTTAGGTTGCCCTCTGGCATTCCCTGTTCACTGGGGCGTGTTTGAGCTGGCGGATGAAGCGCTGGATGACCCCATAAAAGAATTAACTGACGCGCTGGACAGTGTAGCACCAGTTAATAATACTTTCAGGATACTGAAAATTGGCGAATATTTACCCTTATAAACGAAGCGACAAATTGTTGCATATATAGTGTATGTATTCGGTGCCTGGAAAGTTTTATTTTTATCGAAACGTTTTGCTTGCCTTGTTTTGATGCAGAGTCATAAAAATTTCATTATTTTGGTGCATAACACTGTTTATTACCTGATGCATTTTAATACAGAAGGGTGCGGATTATTAACATCGCTTTTGGCTGAAACAATACGGTCACGTTACAATGATTTAAGCATAAGTTTTCACAATTTGTTCTAACTCAATCAACGCCGAAGATTTCTTTTCCCGTCTGCTGGACGCATTGTAATGATTGAGCTATGTTAAAAAAGTCTTAGATTACAGCGGCTGCGCAAGCAGCGTTGAGTCTGTGTAAGGGAGTATAGCCGTCTGTTTGTGAAGCGCATAATTGTGCAAATCCTTACAGACAGTGTTCGAATTTGTGCGGCGGATCGAGACATGTTTAAAAATGGCTTGCCATATTAAACATAGTGTGTGATAACACGTTTTGGGTCAAACGAGGTACAGTTCTGTTTATGTGTGGCATTTTCAGTAAAGAAGTCCTGAGTAAACACGTTGTCGTTGAATACCGCTTCTCTGCCGAACCTTATATTAGTGCCTCATGCAGTAATGTCTCAGTTTTATCTCAGTTAATGCCTGCGGGCTAAGAAAACACTCTAAGGAATTTTGCAAAATGGCAAAGATTAAAGGTCAAGTTAAGTGGTTCAACGAGTCTAAAGGTTTTGGTTTCATTACTCCTGCTGACGGCAGCAAAGACGTGTTCGTACACTTCTCTGCAATCCAGGGTAACGGCTTCAAAACTCTGGCTGAAGGCCAGAACGTTGAGTTCGAAATTCAGGACGGCCAGAAAGGCCCAGCTGCAGTTAACGTAACTGCTATCTGATCGAACCGCTGCTGACTGGGGCGCACAGCGCTTCACTCTCAGACATAAAGCCTCGCATCATGCGGGGCTTTTTTATTCCCTATCTTTCAAAATATTACTATCTCCCGTCTTGTTAGCAACTTGTTGCAAAGCTGCGAGGTTAGTATCACAGTTTCGCCTCCCAAAACGCATCTTTTCTCGTTAAATCAGAGCGTTGTTTAACAGTCCTGGGGTTCAGGTGAAGAAGAAATTGATATTAACCGCTGGCAATTTCACGCCGGCGCGTTTTGCGCTGCTCTGTTTCGCTATTTTCTGCAGTCTGGCCTTTTTACTTGGCCGCGTTGCCTGGCTACAAATCATCAAACCTGACAATCTGGTAAAGCAGGAAGATATGCGATCCCTCCGTCAGCTGGTGATTGATGCGCCGCGTGGGATGATTATGGATCGTGAAGGGAGACCTCTGGCGGTCAGCGTGCCCGTCCGGGCCGTATGGGCCGATCCTAAAACGGTGCTGGCAAAAGGGGGCGTTGGTTTTGATGAACGCTGGCAGGCCCTGGCGAGCGCGCTGCATCTTTCGTTGAGCGCCCTTTCATCACGGATTAACGCCAACCCCCAGGGCCGCTTCATCTACCTGGCGCGTCAGGTCGATCCTGCTCAGGCGAAGTGGATTGATAAGCTTAATCTGCCGGGGATTAATTTACGCGATGAATCCCGCCGCTTTTACCCGGCAGGCCACGTGGCGGCGAACCTGATTGGCTTTACCAATATTGACGGGCAGGGCATTGAAGGGGTGGAGAAAAGCTTCAATGCGCAGCTGACGGGAAAAGCGGGTATCCGACAGGTCAGGGAGGATCGCTACGGTCGCGTGGTTGAAAACCTGACGGAAGTGGCGCCCACGCCGGCGCATAACATCCAGTTGAGTATTGACGAGCGTCTGCAAACCATTACCGAGGATGCGCTGGACAATGCCGTGGCCTGGAACAAGGCCGAGTCAGGAGCATCGGTGCTGATCAATATCCCCACCGGGGAAATACTCGCTATGGCGAGCTATCCGGATTTCAACCCTAATAACCGGGAAGGCGCGACGATAAATGATTTTCGCAACCGGGCAATCAGCGATACGTTCGAGCCCGGTTCGACCGTCAAGCCGCTGGTGCTGATGACGGCCCTGCAGCAGGGGCTGGTCCAGCCGGACAGCGTCATTGATACCCACCCGTATACCCTTGACGGGCACCGTATCCGCGACGTGGGTTATTATCCTGAACTGACCATGACCGGGATCCTGCAAAAATCAAGCGACACCGGCGTATCCCGGCTCTCGCTGGCGATGCCTGTCCAGCATCTTATTGATACCTATCGAAACTTTGGGTTTGGCACCAACACGGGGCTGGGCTTGACGGGCGAAAGCGCCGGGCTGTTGCCACAGCGAAAATACTGGAGCCAGCTTGACCGTGCGACCTTTGCCTTTGGCTACGGCCTTATGGTCACGCCGCTTCAGCTGGCTCACGTCTACGCGACGATTGGCGGCTTCGGGCTTGAGCGCCCACTCTCCATCACCCGCATCGATCCCCCCGTTATCGGCCACCGCGTCATGCCGGAGGAGATCGCCCATGAAGTGGAGCACATGATGGAGAGCGTCGCGCTGCCCGGCGGCGGGGGCGTTAAGGCCGCCGTTCGCGATTATCGCGTGGCGGTGAAGACCGGGACGGCGAAGAAAATTGATGATAGCGGCAAATATGTCGATAAATACGTCGCCTATACCGCGGGCGTTGCGCCTGCCAGCGACCCGCGTTTCGCCCTGGTGGTGGTGATTAACGATCCTCAAAACGGGGCCTACTACGGCGGGGCGGTTTCCGCGCCGGTCTTCAGCGAAATCATGGGCAACGTGCTGCGCCTGGAGAATATCAAACCCGATGGCCTGCCTGCCGGTTCTGACCACCTCATTGTCATGCGGTAATCCAGCCGTTTTATAGCGGGGCGAATAGCGGTACACTTCGCCCTTTGGTTTATGTTCCGGAGTTGCCATGTCCTTCAGCTGTCCCCTTTGCCACGCGCCCCTGACGCGCTCAGATAAAAGTTATGCCTGTCCGCAGGGACATCAGTTTGATATGGCGAAAGAAGGGTATGTGAATCTTCTTCCGGTGCAGCACAAGCGCTCCCGCGATCCGGGCGATAGCGCAGAGATGATGCAGGCGCGCAGGGCGTTTCTCGATGCCGGGCACTATCTGCCGCTGCGGGAGACGGTGGCGCAGATGCTGGGTGACATGCTGCCTGACTCCGCGTCCGCCATGCTTGATATCGGCTGCGGGGAAGGGTACTACACCGCACGGTTTGCGGATGTGGTGCGTGAGAAGGGAGCCGTAACGTTCGGTCTCGACGTGTCGAAAGTGGCGATCCGCGCGGCGGCTAAACGTTACGCTGGCGTGACGTTCTGCGTGGCATCCAGCCACCGGCTGCCGTTTGAGGATGCCAGTATGGACGCCGTTATCCGCATCTACGCGCCGTGTAAAGCAGACGAGCTGGCGCGCGTGGTGAAGCCCGGAGGCTGGGTGATAACCGTCACGCCGGGCCCGCGTCACCTGATGGAGCTGAAAGGGCTCATTTACGACGAGGTGCGCCTGCATGCCCCACACTCAGAACAGCTGACAGGCTTTACTCTGAAGCAGGAGCGCTCGGTGGCGTATGAAATGAATCTGAACGGGGAAGAAGCGGTAGCCCTGCTGCAGATGACGCCGTTCGCGTGGCGGGCAAAGCCGGAAGTCTGGGATGCGCTAGCGGCGCGAACGACGTTTGGCTGCCAGACGGATTTCAGTATCCACGTCTGGCAGCGCGACGCTTAAGGCGCGAAGTGTGCCCAGAGGATCTGGGCACCAATGCCGATCAGCACAATACCGCCTAAGATCTCGGCGCGTTTACCCAGCAGCGGGCCGATAAACCGCCCGACCATCATGCCCAGCGTGGACATAATCAGCGTTGCACAGCCAATAGCCAGCGCGGTGGCGATAATGTTGACCTGCAGGAACGCCAGGCCCACCCCGACGGCCATGGCGTCCAGGCTGGTGGCGATTGCCGTAGTGACCAGCAGCCAGAAGCCGTGGCGGTGCAGCGGTGCTTCATCTTCATCATCATTCCCGCGAAAACCTTCAATCACCATTCGGCCACCGAGAAACACCAGCAGGACGAAGGCAATCCAGTGGTTCCACTCCAGCACGAACTGGCTGGCGAGCATGCCTAAACCCCAGCCGATGAGCGGCGTCAGCGTTTCGATGGCACCAAAGATCAGACCGGTGCGCAGTGCTTCTGAGAATTTAGGTTTGTGGAGCGTGGCGCCTTTGCCGATGGAAGCCGCAAATGCATCCATGGACATGCCAAAAGCGAGAAGGATCGTAGCGGAGATGTTCATAAGAGCGTCCAGACCGGGGATATCCATATGACACATCACTGCCCCCAGTAAACAGCAGTTGATGTATCTATGGTCTCGCCTGATCCCTTTTGCACGGTAAGCATGCTGAAAGCGATCCGTACGCGCCACGTTTTTCAACGAGTATGTTGACACGTACATTTCCTGCGTGCAGGAAATCGGCTACTCCCCAATGACGGGCGCAACCTTAACATATTTTGAGAATATAAAACAACAACGAGAAAGGCTTAATTTATTCGCTTGTTTGATAACGATTTTCATTTAGGTTTATGCGTGAAAATATCGTTAATAAATATAAGTGAAAGAGGGGGGGAGATATAGCAACGGCTATATTCTTTGTGAAAGAATATCACAATATATAGCCGAGGTTATAATAATAACTCATTGAGTTTTAACGAGTAATTTGTATATTTTCTCAAGGTCATCAATATTTTTGACCCGAATGAGTAGGCGGCGTTGTTCTAATTGCATCACTAACACGCCGTCTTCGGATAAATTCATCTCTTTAATGCGGTTATATTCTATCCATACGTTGGCGAAGAAGAATCCGTGTTTTTTAAAAATGAGCTTTGGCGAGCGGATCCAGAACAGGTAAATCGCCATTAATGCCAGCGCACATAATAACCATGTGGTTAATATTGCACCGTGGCTGGTCACGTTATTGTAAATCAGAATGACCACCAGGCCGGCGAAGATAAACGCATCAATGCGCCCTCGGCGCAAGAGGGGAAGGGTCAGCAGCGTCTCGCCGTGGCGGCGAGGCATAATGAACTCGTCGTAGATGGCATAAGCCAGAAGGGCAACAATAAACAAAACCAGTACGATGTCCGTAACAGTCATTCATCCTCCAGATAAAAAGACCGGGGGCAAGCCCCCGGTCGATAACGCAAAGTCTTACAGGCCCAGCAGGCCGACAGCGTAACCCGCGATACCGATGACGAAGAAGCCAACGATGATCCACAGCGGGTTCACTTTCTTACGCAGCAGCCACATACAGGCGAAGGTCAACAGCAGCGGCACCAGGCCAGGCATCAGCTGGTCCAGAATCGTCTGCACGGTGGTGACGCGGGTCTGACCATCCTGACCGGTGATGGTCGAAACCACCAGCGGGATGTTCACGTGCGTCCACTTGTTAACCAGCGCCCCCATCACAAACAGGCCGAGAATTGACGCCCCCTCGGTCAGTTTCTGCAGGAAGCCGCCGCCCATATCCTTAACGATGTCCACGCCCTTACGGTAGCCGTAGGCCACGCCGTAGTAACGGGTCAGCAGACGCACCGCGTTGAACAGGATAAAGAACAGCAGAGGCCCGAGCAGGCTGCCGCTCATCGCGATCCCGGCACCCAGCGCCGCGAAGACCGGACGAACGGTACCCCAGAAGATAGGGTCGCCCACGCCGGCCAGCGGACCCATCAGACCGACTTTGATACCGTTGATGGCACCATCGTCAATCTCCGCGCCGTTTGCACGCTGCTCTTCCATCGCCAGCGTCACGCCCAGAACTGGAGCCGCGACGTAAGGATGGGTGTTGAAGAATTCCAGGTGACGCTTAATCGCCTGACGGCGCGCCTCGTTGTTTTCCGGATACAGGCGTTTGATCGCCGGTACCATGGAGAAGCAGAAGCCCAGCGCCTGCATACGTTCGAAGTTCCATGAACCCTGAAACAGGTTAGAACGGATGAACACGCCACGAATATCACCCGGAGTGAGTTTTTTCTCGGTGGTAGTTTTTGTCATATCAACCATTTCGCTCACCTGTTAGTCCAGTTCGTTATCGAGATCGTTGTTACCAGCAGCCTGCGCTGGGGCACCCGCAACGCGGTTGTATTTCGGGCTGAGCTGGATGTAGAGAATCGCCATCACGGCACCAATCACGCCCAGAGCAACCAGGTTGAAGTTGGTGAATGCAGCGGTGACGAAGCCGAGGTAGAAGAACGGCATCAGGTAGCCTGCGCGCATCATGTTGATGACCATCGCGTAACCCACCACGACGATCATACCGCCCGCGATGTTCAGACCGCTGGTGACCACTTCAGGGATCGCGTTCAGCATGCCCTGAACTTCACTGGTGCCGACAGAGATCGCAACGATAACCGCCGGGATTGCGATACGCATCGCCTGCAGGAACAGGGACGACACGTGGATCCAGGAGAGCGCCGTGAGGTTGCCGTTTTCGGCCGCCTTATCCGCCGCGTGCTGGAAGGCCACGGTGATAGTACGAACGATGATGGTCAGCACCTGGCCTGCTGCGGCCAGAGGAATGGCCAGGGCGATACCTGCACCGATACTCTGATGACCGGCAATAACCAGAACGGTTGAGATGATAGAGGCCAGTGCGGCATCTGGCGCAACGGCTGCACCGATGTTCATCCAGCCCAGGGCGATCATTTCCAGCGTACCCCCGATGATGATACCGGTTTTCATATCACCCAGAACGGCACCAATCAACGTACAGGCCACCAGAGGGCGGTGGAACTGAAATTCATCAAGTACGGATTCCATACCCGCAATACACGCGACGATGAACACCAGCACAATCTGAAGAGTGGTAATCTCCATTGTACTTCTCCTATAACATAAGCTTTATGTGAAAAACCGGCGCGGGCTTATTTCCCAACTTTACCGATCAAATCCATCATTTTCAGTTTCTGGTCAGTGGAAACCTTACGGGCTTCCAGCTCAATACCGCGGGCATTCAGCTTGTTGAACGCCTCGATATCTTTCGCATCGACTGAAATCGCGTTGTTGACCTGCGTTTTGCCCTGACGGAAAGCCATACCGCCGATGTTCACGGAGGTGATTTTCACGCCGCCTTCAACAATGCGCTCGACGTCTGTCGGGTTCGTAAACAGGAGCATCACGCGTTCACCCGCATATTTCGGGTTGTTGTAAACGCGGATCATCTTGGCGACATCCACCACGTGCGCGGTAACGCCCGGTGGTGCAACCTGAGTCAGAAGGGTTTTACGGACAGTGTCGGCGGCCACTTCGTCACTGACCACGATGATACGTTGTACGTTGGTCTCTTTGGTCCAGCGTGTCGCAACCTGTCCGTGAATCAGACGGTCATCAATACGCGCCAGACCGATGACCATGTAATCGTTCGGTCCCATCGGTTTTGCCGGTGCCGCTGCTTTCGGTGCAGCCGGGGCAGGGGCGGGTTTTTCAACCGGCTGAGCTTTCAGGGCTTTCACCCCTTCGCGACCGGTTTCAACGGCCAGCGCGACCAGCTCATCGAAGCTCGGGTTGTCGTCGCGCGCCATAAAGGTTTCCACCAGCATAGGAATGTTAACCCCGGCGACGACTTCATAATGCTCTTTATCGACGACAATACGGCTGGCAGCATTAAACGGACTGCCGCCCCATGTATCGACGAGAAACAGCACGCCTTTGCTGGTATCCAGCTTCGCGAGTTGAGCGTTGTACTTCTCAATCAGCGTCTCGGCATTTTCACCGGGAACGAAATCGATCCAGCCGACGTTTTCCTGCTCGCCCAACAGCATCTCTGCCGTTTTGAGTAGCTGCTCAGCAGCCCAACCATGTGTGCCTATGACAATAGCAATGGTCACTTGCTACCTCCTTTTATTATCATTAATACGCCTGCCGGACAGACGTACTGAGAATCGTATTGGCGAACCGAATCGATTCAGATAAGGGTTAGAGTTAAAAAAACTAAGACTTCCGCGAATTATTTTAGACAGTGAAAAAATAATTTATGTGATGAAGATCCGTAATTTAGCTTTCCCGATCGAGAAAATTCTCAACACAAATTTAGTCTTATTACGTTTTTGCAAATGAACGTAAATCTTTGCTTAAAACCTATTGTCTCTGATATGTTTAGCCTCCGTTTACTTGTTCAGGAGTATAGGGCTACAGCCCACTATATGGACCGTCACCGACGTCAGTCATCTACCAGGCCATTCCGCGCCTTTTTCACCGGCGAACCACGCCACGTATCGACTCTGTCTGCCTCTTATTTGCCCACGTTGAGCGGGGCACCGTTTTGTCATTCCTTTAGCAGGAGCTTGTCATGGAATTCTTAATGGACCCGTCAATCTGGGTGGGACTGCTCACGCTGGTCGTACTGGAGATCGTTCTCGGTATTGATAACCTGGTGTTTATCGCCATCCTCGCGGACAAGCTCCCGCCAAAACAGCGTGATAAAGCACGTTTGATTGGCCTGTCGCTGGCGTTGATCATGCGACTGGGCTTGCTGTCCGTGATCTCGTGGATGGTCACGCTGACCAAACCGCTCTTCTCCGTGATGGACTACACCTTCTCCGGGCGTGATTTGATCATGCTGATCGGGGGGATATTCCTGCTGTTCAAAGCGACAACAGAGCTGCATGAACGGCTGGAGAACCGGCAGCACGATGATGGGCACGGTAAGGGCTACGCCAGCTTCTGGGTCGTGGTGCTGCAAATCGTGGTGCTGGATGCGGTCTTCTCGCTGGATGCGGTCATTACCGCGGTCGGTATGGTGAACCACCTGCCGGTGATGATGGCGGCTGTGGTCATTGCCATGGCGGTGATGCTGCTGGCCTCGAAACCGCTGACGCGCTTCGTCAACCAGCATCCAACGGTGGTTGTGCTCTGTCTGAGCTTCCTGCTGATGATTGGTCTGAGCCTGGTGGCGGAAGGTTTCGGCTTCCATATTCCGAAAGGCTACCTGTACGCCGCGATTGGTTTCTCGATTCTGATCGAACTGTTCAACCAGATTGCGCGCCGTAACTTTATTAAGCAGCAGTCAAATCAGCCGCTGCGCGCCCGCACGGCGGACGCCATTCTGCGCCTGATGGGCGGGCGTCGCCAGGTGAACGTCCAGTCTGATTCCGAAAACCGTAACCCGGTGCCGGTCCCGGAAGGGGCGTTTGTGGAAGAAGAACGCTACATGATTAACGGCGTGCTCTCCCTGGCCTCCCGCTCGCTGCGCGGCATTATGACGCCGCGCGGGGAAATTAGCTGGGTCGATGCGAACCTGAGCGTTGATGAAATTCGTCAGCAATTGCTCTCATCTCCGCACAGTCTGTTCCCGGTATGCCGCGGTGAGCTGGATGAAATCATTGGCGTCGTGCGGGCGAAAGAGATGCTGGTGGCGCTGGAAGAGGGCGTCAACGTGGAGGCCATCGCAGCTTCGTCGCCCGCGATTGTCGTGCCGGAAACGCTGGATCCGATCAACCTGCTGGGCGTATTGCGTCGCGCGCGCGGTAGCTTTGTTATCGTCACCAACGAGTTTGGTGTGGTACAGGGTCTGGTGACGCCGCTGGACGTGCTTGAAGCGATTGCCGGTGAATTCCCGGATGAAGACGAAACGCCTGAGATTGTGGCCGACGGCGAAGGCTGGCTGGTCAAAGGTGCGACCGACCTGCACGCGCTCTCGCATACGCTGGGGTTGGAAAACGTGGTTAACGATGAAGAAGACATCGCAACCGTGGCGGGGCTGGTTATCGCCGTAAACGGTCAGATCCCGCGCGTCGGGGATGTGATCGAGCTTCCTCCATTGCACATCACTATCGTTGAAGCTAACGACTACCGCGTCGATCTGGTCCGCATTGTTAAAGAACAGTCTGCACGCGACGAAGATGAATAAGTCTGCTTAACGGGTACGATGTGCCCGTTACGATCTTCTGGCGGGGAAGATTTTCCCGCCAGCCATTGAGGCGTTACTACCGCGCCTGCTTCTCTCTCAACCCGTTCGCTATTTAGCCGCAGCCATATGCCAGGCCGAGCGCGAGCAGCCGCGACCGTAAAAAGTGTAGTGGGGAAAGAAGAAGGAGACGAGAATGAAGGGAGAAATTCGCCCATCCGTTGCGGATGGGCGAAAGAGGGGATTAGTCGCACTGCACCTTAATGGCCAGACCGCCGCGCGAGGTCTCACGGTACTTCGCGTTCATGTCTTTGCCGGTTTCGTACATGGTTTCGATAACCTTATCCAGCGACACGCGTGGTTCGCTGGTACGGCGCATCGCCATGCGCGAGGCGTTAATCGCTTTGACGGAGGCAATCGCGTTACGCTCAATGCACGGCACCTGCACCTGGCCTGCGACCGGGTCACAGGTCAGACCGAGGTTATGTTCCATGCCAATTTCCGCCGCCACGCAAACCTGCTCAGGGCTTGCGCCCAGCAGCTCGGCCAGACCGGCCGCCGCCATGGAGCAGGCCACGCCCACTTCGCCCTGACAGCCCACTTCAGCGCCTGAAATAGACGCGTTCATCTTGTACAGCGCGCCGATAGCGCCTGCCGCGAGGAAATAGCGGATATAGATATCCGGCGTCACGGGCTCGATAAAGTGATCGTAGTAGGCCAGCACCGCCGGTACGATCCCGCACGCGCCGTTGGTTGGCGCAGTCACGACGCGCCCCCCCGCGGCGTTCTCTTCGTTAACCGCCAGGGCAAACATGTTGACCCAGTCGACCACGTTCATCGGGTCGTTAGAGAATTTGTCCGTGGTCACCAGCATACGGCGCAGGGCAGAGGCACGACGCGGCACGCGCAGTGGCCCAGGCAGCACGCCTTCGGTGTTCATCCCGCGATCGATACAGGCGCGCATGGTTTGCCACACGTTGGCAAAATAGTCTTCGATCTCTTTTTTGCTGTGCAGCGCCAGCTCGTTCTGCATCACCATGCCGGACAGCGACAGGCCGGTTTCTTTGCAGTAGCCCAGCATCTCGGTGGCCGATTTGAACGGATAGGGCACGTTCACGTCGCCCGCGCTCTCTTTACCGAAATGCTCTTCGTCAACGATGAAGCCACCGCCGATGGAGTAGTATGTTTTGCTGTAGATCTCTTTTTCGCCGCTCCAGGCGTGGATAGTCATGCCGTTTTCATGCAGCGGCAGGTTGTCGCTGCGAAAACGCATGCCGTCATCCTGCGGGAAATCCACTTCGTGCTGACCGTTAGCCAGCAGCAGGCGACCGCGCGCTTCCACGTCGCGGATGAATGCCGGGATGGCATCAATATCAACAGTGTCCGGCATATTGCCCGCCAGACCCATAATAATGGCGATATCGGTGTGGTGGCCTTTACCCGTTAATGACAGTGAACCGTAAACGTCTACGGCAACACGGGTAACGCTTTCCAGTAATCCTTTTTCGACCAGATCATCGACGAACTGTTTACCGGCCTTCATCGGCCCTACAGTGTGGGAAGAAGAAGGACCAATCCCCACTTTGAACATGTCGAATATACTAATCACTTTCACACTCCTGACAGGGTTACCGGGGTTCCAGTAACGATGTTATAACTGCGCATAGTGTAAGAGGGAACACCAACCTCGGCTTAACTATTCACATGAATTAAACTAATGGTTAACGATGGGTTTTGCTAATAGCGCGACACGGATCGCAAACCTGCAAAAAAGGCTGGAATGTAAAGTATAGTCAAGGCTTCAGGCCGATTTGTAGCGCCAGTTCACGAATGATGCCCGCGGTCATGCCCCAGACAAAATAATGCTGATACCAGGACAACCACACCCGATGGTCATGCCCCCGGCGATGGATATCCAGCGGATGATAGCGGCTTAGCCGGAGCGCCTCTTCGAGCGGCATCTCAAACACCGCTGAGACTTCATCGACGCTGGCGTGATATTGAAGATTGGGGGGAATAATGCCGACCACCGGCGTGACCTGAAAGCCGGTCACGCTGTCGACCGGCGGCAGCACGCCGATGACCTCGACCCTTTCAGGCGGGATTGCCACCTCCTCCTGCGCCTCCCGCAGCGCGGCGGCAATCAGCGACGCGTCGGTGCTGTCCACCGCGCCTCCCGGGAAGGCCACCTGACCGGCGTGTTTTCGCATATGCGGCGAGCGCTGCGTAAGCAGCAGGCCGGGCTGTTCCCGACGCACCACCGGGATCAGCACCGCCGCCTGACGTTGGTTCAGCGAGGCGCGGTTGACCTGCGGCCGCAGCAGCTGAAAGCGCGACAGAAAATCATCCAGCGTCAGGTTCTCTTTCTCCACCGTTAGTTCTCCAGTTGCTTCAGGATGCGGTTCACCTTATCAAAGGTTTCCTGATATTCCGCCTCGACCTGGCTGTCCGCCACAATGCCGCCGCCCGCAGAACAGTACAGATTGCCGCCGCAGGCCGTCAGCGTGCGAATGGTAATGCTGGTATCCATGGTGCCGCACAGGCTGATATAGCCGATGCTGCCGCACCAGGCGTTGCGGCGGTGCGGTTCCAGTTCGTCGATGATTTCCATGGCACGAATTTTTGGCGCGCCGGTGATGGAGCCGCCCGGGAACGCGGCGCGGAGCAGATCGCAGGCGGTGCGAGAGGCGGGCAGGCGCGCGGTAATGGTGCTGACCAGATGATGTACCGCCGGGAAAGGCTCGACGACGAACAGTTCCGGCACGCGCACGCTGCCTGGTTCGGCGACCCGGCCAATATCATTACGCATCAGGTCGACAATCATCAGGTTTTCGGCACGATCCTTCGGTGACGCGGCGAGTTTCTCCGCCTGCCGGCGATCGGCGTCGGGGTCCGCCAGGCGCGGTAATGTGCCTTTAATCGGGCGGGTCTGAATCGTACCTTCCGCCAGATGGATAAAACGCTCCGGCGACAGGCTCAGTATTGCTCCCTGTTCCAGGCGTACGAACGCGCTGAACGGCGCCCTGTTGCTGGCATTCAGACGGGTAAACGCCTGCCACTCGTCTCCCTGGTATGCTGCCTGGAAGCGCTGGGCAAGGTTGACCTGATAGCAGTCGCCGCTTTGCAGATACGCCTGAACGCGCGCGAATTTTTCCGCGTATTCCGGCGCGGTCATGTTCGAGCGCCAGCCGGAGGTCAGGGTAAACGTCTCAGCTGGGGCAGGATGCTGCGCCTCAAGCCAGGCCAGACGGGCCTGCACGCCTCCATGGCTCAGCAGGGAGACCGTTTTTTTCTGGTGGTCCACAATCAACGCCCAGTCGTACAGCCCCACGGCCATGTCCGGCAGGGAAATATCAGCCTGCGCATGCTCGGGCAGCGTCTCGAACCGGCGGCCCAAATCGTAGCCAAACAGGCCCAGCGCGCCGCCCTGGAAGGGCAGGTCCGGGTTCGGCGTAGCGGATAAGCCCAGGGCGTTGATTTCCTGCTGAAGCTGCATCAGCGGATCGTCCGTCGGCAGCAGATCGTCGGTCGTCAGCGTCTTCAGCGGATCGGCCACCACAATATCGAAGCGGCTGTAGGGGTGATCCGCATGGCCGGAGTGCAGCAGCATGGCAAAGGGAAGATGGCTCAGTCGGGCAAACCAGAACTCAGCGGCGTCAGCGCGCCAGGGTAAGGTAACAACAGTGGGGAAGCGCATGTTCATGTATGGCATACTACCGGGCAGCGTGAAATAATTAGCGCGAATAATTTAGCAGGAGTTGACGATGTTTGCAGGTTTACCTTCTCTGAGCCATGAACAGCAGCAGAAAGCGGTTGAGCGAATTCAGGAACTGATGTCCCAGGGGATGAGCAGCGGACAGGCGATTTCCCAGGTGGCGGAGGAGCTGCGCGCCACCCATACCGGCGAGCGGATCGTGGCGCGTTTTGAGGATGAAGATGAAGAGTAATCGGGCTTAAACCGCCGCGATAATCTTGATCTCAACCTTGTATTCCGGTTTCATCAGCGTGGCCTGTACGGTGCAGCGTACAGGCGCGTGACCCGCCACCACCCACGCATCCCAGGCTTTGTTCATCGCCGCGAAATCGTCTTTGTTTGCCAGGAAAATGGTCGCATCCAGAATGCGGGATTTATCGCTGCCCTGTTTTTCCAGCACGGCATCAATCTGCGCCAGGGTATTCGCCGTCTGCTCGAACGCATCCGCGTCCAGATTTGACGGTACACCCGTGTAATACAGCGTTTGGTTATGGATCACCACATCAGACCAGCGGGCTTCGGCATCAATGCGCACAATTGTCATAAACGTATCCTCGTTATTTTCGTCGTCAGGCGGCAAGACTGCCATATTGTTCCGCTGTCGTCACTATTTGGGGTGGCACAGGAGAGGATGGGCTGACATAATCCCTGTGCAAAAATACAGTGAGAGAGCAACGTGGCAGACGATTTTTCCCCTGAAGGTCAATTAGCGCAGGCGATCCCCGGCTTCAAGCCTCGTGAGCCTCAGCGACAGATGGCGCACGCCGTTGCCCGCGCCATTGATAAGGCCCAGCCGCTGGTGGTTGAAGCCGGAACCGGCACGGGTAAGACCTATGCTTACCTTGCACCGGCGCTGCGGGCGAAAAAGAAGGTGATTATTTCCACCGGATCGAAAGCGCTGCAGGATCAGCTCTACAGCCGCGATCTGCCTACCGTCGCAAAAGCGCTGAAATACAAAGGACGCCTGGCGCTGCTGAAAGGGCGATCGAACTACCTTTGCCTGGAGCGACTCGAACAGCAGGCGCTGGCGGGCGGCGATCTGCCGGTACAAACCCTGAGCGACGTCATTATCCTGCGCGCCTGGGCGAACCAGACCGAAGAGGGCGATATCAGCACGTGCGCGAGCGTGCCGGAAGACTCCCCGGCCTGGCCGCTGGTGACCAGCACTAACGACAACTGCCTCGGCAGCGACTGCCCGCTGTATAAAGACTGTTTTGTGGTGAAAGCGCGTAAAACCGCGATGGACGCAGACGTGGTAGTGGTGAACCACCACCTGTTCCTCGCGGACATGGTGGTTAAGGACAGCGGTTTCGGCGAGCTGATCCCGGAGGCGGATGTGATGATCTTCGATGAAGCCCATCAGCTGCCGGATATCGCCAGCCAGTATTTCGGCCAGTCGCTCTCCAGCCGCCAGCTTCAGGATCTGGCAAAAGATTTCACCATTGCCTACCGGACCGAACTCAAAGATACCCAGCAGCTGCAGAAGTGCGCCGACCGCCTGGCGCAAAGCGCGCAGGATTTCCGCTTGCAGCTTGGCGAGCCGGGCTATCGCGGCAACCTGCGCGAACTGCTGGCGGACAAAAATATCCAGCGCGCGCTGCTGCTGCTCGATGATGCCCTGGAACTCTGCTACGACGTGGCGAAGCTGTCCCTCGGACGCTCCGCGCTGCTTGACGCCGCCTTCGAGCGCGCCACGCTCTATCGCGGGCGGCTGAAACGGCTAAAAGAGATCAATCAGCCGGGGTACAGCTACTGGTATGAATGCACCTCCCGCCACTTTACCCTGGCGCTCACGCCGCTGACGGTGGCCGATAAATTCAAAGAAGTGATGGCGCAGAAGCCGGGAAGTTGGATCTTTACCTCCGCAACCCTGTCGGTAAATGACGATCTGCACCACTTCACCGAGCGCCTCGGCATTGAGCAGGCGGAATCACTGCTGCTGCCCAGCCCGTTTGACTACGAAAAGCAGGCGCTGCTGTGCGTGCCGCGCAATCTCCCGCTGCCGAACCAGCCGGGGGCGGCGCGGCATCTCGCGGCGATGCTCAAGCCGATGATTGAGGCCAACAACGGGCGCTGCTTTATGCTCTGCACCTCGCACGCCATGATGCGCGACCTCGCCGAGCAGTTTCGCGCCACCATGACCCTGCCGGTGCTGCTGCAGGGGGAAACCAGCAAAGGGCAGCTGCTCCAGCAGTTTGTCAGCGCCGGTAACGCCCTGCTGGTGGCGACCAGCAGCTTCTGGGAAGGGGTGGACGTGCGCGGCGACACGCTCTCGCTGGTGATCATCGATAAGCTGCCGTTCACGTCGCCGGACGATCCGCTGCTCAAGGCGCGTATGGAAGACTGCCGCCTGCGCGGGGGCGATCCGTTTGACGAGGTTCAGCTACCGGATGCGGTCATTACCCTGAAGCAGGGGGTAGGGCGCCTGATCCGCGACGTCACCGATCGCGGCGTGCTGGTCATTTGTGATAACCGGCTGGTCATGCGTCCTTACGGCGCAACCTTCCTCGCCAGCCTGCCGCCCGCCCCGCGTACGCGGGACATTAAACGCGCGGTGCGTTTCCTGGCAAACCCAACGGCGGAGTAATTCGCCCCGGAGTGTGCTAAGATGCGCGCCATTTTGTGACTGACCCTTGCGAGAGCGCGACGACTGATGCGAATTCTGGCTATTGATACCGCGACAGAGGCTTGCTCTGTTGCTCTGTTAAACGACGGTGCTGTTTCTGCTCATTTCGAAGAGTGCCCACGGGAACACACCCAGCGTATTCTGCCCCTGGTAAAAGCCATTTTAACCCAGGGCAACACCACCTTAACCGACCTCGACGCGCTGGCCTTTGGCCGCGGTCCCGGCAGCTTTACGGGCGTGCGCATTGGGATTGGCATCGCGCAGGGGCTGGCGCTGGGCGCTGACCTGCCGATGATCGGCGTCTCTACGCTTGCCACGATGGCCGAGGGAGCCTGGCGCATGACGGGCGCGACCCGCGTGCTGGCCGCTATTGACGCTCGCATGGGTGAAGTTTACTGGGCGGAATATACCCGCGATGAAAACGGCATCTGGCACGGCGAAGAGACGGAAGCGGTGCTTAAGCCTGAAGCCGTTACTGAACGCCTGAAGCAGCTGTCCGGCGAGTGGGCTACGGTCGGCACGGGCTGGCCGGCGTGGCCAGAGATGGCGAACGGCACCGGCGTGACGCTGGTGGACGGCAACATGCTCCTGCCTGCGGCGGAAGATATGCTCCCGATTGCCCGTCAGCTGCTTGCAGCAGGAAAAACCGTTGCCGTTGAACATGCGGAGCCGGTTTATTTGCGAAACACCGTCGCGTGGAAGAAACTTCCGGGCCGCGAGTGAATCTCAGTAACAGGAACTGAGAAAAAGGAGTCGCATCATGGCGGTTCAGACTAAAGTAGTACGCCTTTTTATGGCAGGCGCGGTTGCCATAGCACTGAGCGGTTGCGTAACCGTACCTGATGCGATCAAGGGCAGCAGCCCGACGCCACAGCAGGATCTGGTTCGGGTGATGAACGCGCCCGAGCTTTACGTCGGCCAGGAAGCGCGCTTCGGTGGCAAAGTGATCGACGTGCAGAACCAGCAGGGGAAAACCCGTCTGGAAATTGCCACGGTACCGCTCGACAGCGGCGCGCGTCCCGTACTCGGTGAAGCCTCTCGCGGGCGCATCTATGCCGAGGTTAGTGGCTTCCTCGACCCGGTCGATTTTCGCGGACAGCTGGTAACCGTTGTCGGGCCGATCACCGGTTCGGTGCAGGGCAAAATCGGCAACACGCCGTACAAGTTTATGACCATGCAGGTGAACGGCTATAAGCGCTGGCGTATCGCCCAGCAGGTGGTGATGCCGCCTCAGCCAATCGATCCGTGGATGTGGGGTCCACATCCTTATCGTTACGGTTATCCGGGATGGGGCTGGTATAATCCGGGCCCTGCGCAGGTTCAAACGATCGTAACTGAGTAACTTACTGTTATTATTAGGAAAGAGACAGCGGCTCAGCCGCTGTCTCTGTTTTTTTACGGATAAAACGAAAAAAAAGAGTGACGCGCTTCGCAACCTGCAATCTGAACAATTAATAAACTGGTACGCTGAGTTAATATAATGTTAACAAACTGTTTATTATCGGGGCTGTGATGACGACGAACACTCATTTCAGAGGTGATGCATTGCAAAAGGTTTGGCTTAACCGTTATCCCGCAGATGTGCCTGCGGAGATCAATCCTGACCGTTATCAATCCCTGGTGGAATTATTTGAGCACTCGGTAAGACGTTATGCAGATCAGCCCGCGTTTGTGAATATGGGCGAGGTGATGACGTTCCGTAAGCTTGAGGAACGTAGCCGGGCGTTTGCGGCTTATCTGCAGGAAGGGCTGGGGCTGCAAAAAGGGGATCGCGTCGCGCTGATGATGCCGAACCTGCTGCAATACCCGGTGGCGCTGTTCGGCATCCTGCGTGCCGGGATGATTGTCGTCAACGTCAACCCGCTTTACACGCCGCGCGAGCTGGAACATCAGCTGAACGACAGCGGCGCGGTGGCGATTGTCATTGTTTCCAACTTTGCCCACACGCTGGAAAAGGTGGTCGATAAGACCCAGGTGAAGCACGTCATCCTGACGCGCATGGGCGATCAGCTTTCCACCGCCAAAGGGACGTTGGTTAACTTTGTCGTTAAATACGTCAAACGTCTGGTACCCAAATACCACCTGCCGGATGCCATCTCCTTTCGCCGCGCGCTGCATGCGGGCTATCGCATGCAGTACGTCAAGCCGGAAGTGGTCTCAGAGGATCTGGCCTTCCTGCAATACACGGGCGGCACCACCGGCGTGGCCAAAGGGGCGATGCTGACCCACCGCAACATGCTGGCGAACCTTGAGCAGGTCAATGCCACCTACGGGCCGCTGCTCCATCCGGGTAAAGAGCTGGTGATCACCGCGCTGCCGCTGTATCACATCTTCGCGCTGACCATGAACTGCCTGCTATTTATTGAGCTTGGCGGGCAAAACGTATTGATCACCAACCCGCGCGATATCCCGGGGCTGGTGAAAGAGCTGGCAAAATACCCGTTCACCGCCATGACCGGGGTGAACACCCTGTTTAACGCGCTGCTCAACAACAAAGAGTTCCAGCAGCTCGATTTCTCCACGCTGCATCTCTCCGCGGGCGGCGGCATGCCGGTCCAGCAGGCGGTGGCCGAGCGCTGGGTGAAGCTAACCGGGCAATATCTGCTTGAAGGCTACGGCCTGACGGAGTGTGCGCCGCTGGTGAGCGTCAACCCGCATGACATCGACTACCACAGCGGCAGCATCGGTCTGCCGGTGCCGTCCACGGAAGCAAAGCTGGTGGATGATGAGGGTAACGAAGTACCGCACGGTGAGCCGGGCGAGCTGTGCGTCAGAGGGCCGCAGGTGATGCTGGGTTACTGGCAGCGCCCTGATGCGACCGACGAAATCCTCAAAGACGGCTGGCTGTACACCGGCGATATTGCGGTGATGGATGACGAAGGCTTCCTGCGCATCGTCGATCGCAAAAAAGATATGATTCTGGTCTCCGGCTTCAACGTCTATCCGAACGAAATCGAAGACGTGGTGATGCAGCACAGCGGCGTGCTGGAAGTGGCGGCGGTGGGCGTTCCTTCCGGCAGCAGCGGTGAAGCGGTGAAGATATTTGTGGTCAAGAAAGATCCTTCTCTTACCGAGGAAGCGCTGATAACGTTTTGTCGCCGTCACCTGACGGGCTATAAAGTGCCGAAGCTGGTGGAATTCCGCACTGAGCTGCCGAAATCCAACGTCGGGAAGATATTACGACGAGAATTACGTGACGAAGCCCGTGCCAAAGTAGACAATAAGGCCTGAGCTTCACGTTAATCGCCCAGACGCCGGTTAAGCCGGCGTTTTTTATGGGCGCAAACAAAAGAGAATCCGATTTGAATTACCAGATGATCACGACCAACGACGAGCTGGCTTCGCTGTGCGAAGTGACGCGCGACTTTCCTGCCATCGCTCTGGATACCGAGTTTGTCCGTACTCGCACCTATTATCCACAGCTGGGTTTGATACAGATGTACGACGGTAAGCACGTCTCGCTGATCGACCCGCTCGGCATTACCGACTGGGCGCCGATGCGTGACCTGCTGCTGGATACTGCGGTAACGAAATACCTGCACGCGGGCAGTGAAGATCTGGAAGTCTTTCTGAACACCTTTGGCATCATGCCTCAGCCGCTGATTGATACGCAGATCCTCGCGGCGTTCAGCGGTCGTCCGCTGTCGTGGGGCTTTGCCGCCATGGTGGAGGAGTATACGGGCCTGACGCTGGATAAAAGCGAATCCCGTACCGACTGGCTGGCGCGCCCGCTTACCGGGCGTCAGCTGGAATATGCGGCGGCAGACGTGTTTTACCTGCTGCCGATTGCCGGACAGCTGATGAAAGAGGCGGAGGCCTCCGGCTGGCTGTCTGCCGCGCTGGACGAGTGCCGTATGACGCAGCAGCGTCGCCAGGAAGTGGTTGATCCGAAAGAGGCCTGGCGCGATATCAGCAACGCCTGGCAGCTGCGTACGCGTCAGCTGGCCTGCCTGCAGCTGTTAGCCGACTGGCGCTTACGCAAAGCGCGCGAACGCGATTTGGCCGTTAACTTTGTGGTTCGCGAAGAGCATCTCTGGGCGGTCGCGCGCTATATGCCGGGCAGCCTGGGCGAACTGGACAGCATCGGGCTTTCGGGGAGCGAGATCCGCTTCCACGGTAAAACCCTGCTGGCGCTGGTCGCCAAAGCGCAGGCGCTGCCGGAAGAGGCGCTGCCTGAGCCGCTGCTGAATCTAATGGATATGCCGGGCTATCGCAAGGCTTTCAAGGACATCAAAGCGCTGGTGCAGGACGCCGCAACGGAAAGCAAGCTGAGTGCAGAACTGCTGGCGTCACGCAGGCAGATTAACCAGCTGCTGAACTGGCACTGGAAGCTGAAACCGCAGAATGGCGTGCCGGAACTGATGGCGGGCTGGCGCGGGGAATTGATGGCCGATCGCCTGAATACCTTGCTGGAAGGTTATCCGCGATAAAAATATGCCGGGCGATATACCCGGCATATTCCCCCGGTGGCGCTACGTCAGCCGGGGCGACGAACCACAACCGAATTAACGCGACTCTTCCGCTTCCGGAAGCGTTACGTTCAGCTCCAGAATCGAAATATCCCCGTCTTTTTGCTCCAGCTGCACCGTCACCATCTCCGGGTCAATCTGCACGTACTTACAGATCACTTCCAGGATGTCCTTGCGCAGCTGCGGCAGGTAGTGAGGCTCGGCGTCGCTACGACGACGCTCCGCAACGATAATTTGCAGACGTTCTTTTGCGATGTTGGCGGTGTTCTTTTTCCGCGAGAGAAAAAAGTCCAGTAATGCCATAACTTATCCTCCGAACAGGCGTTTGAGGAAACCTTTCTTCTCTTCTTCAATGAAGCGGAAAGGACGTTCTTCTCCCAGCAGACGGTCAACGGTATCGGCGTAAGCTTTACCTGCATCTGCCATTGTATCCAGGATCACGGGCTCGCCCTGGTTAGACGCGCGCAGCACGGACTGATCTTCCGGGATGACGCCAACCAGTTTAATGCGCAGGATCTCCAGCACGTCTTCCATGCTCAGCATGTCACCTTTGTTTACGCGACCAGGGTTGTAACGGGTCAGCAGCAGGTGCTCTTTAATCGGATCTTCGCCATTTTCCGCACGACGGGATTTGGAGGCGAGGATGCCGAGAATACGGTCTGAGTCACGCACGGAGGAGACTTCAGGGTTGGTGGTGATGATCGCTTCGTCAGCGAAGTAGAGCGCCATCAGGGCACCGGTTTCGATGCCGGCAGGGGAGTCGCAGACAATGAAGTCGAACTCCATTTTTTTCAGCTCGTCGAGCACCTTTTCTACCCCTTCACGGGTCAGAGCGTCTTTGTCACGCGTCTGAGAGGCCGGGAGGATATAGAGGTTCTCGGTGCGCTTGTCTTTAATCAGCGCCTGGTTCAGCGTGGCATCGCCCTGAATGACGTTCACGAAGTCATACACGACGCGACGCTCACATCCCATGATGAGGTCGAGGTTACGCAGACCGATATCGAAGTCGATAACGACGGTTTTCTTTCCCTTCTGGGCCAAACCAGTAGCGATGGCCGCGCTGGAGGTGGTCTTGCCAACGCCTCCTTTACCCGAAGTAACAACAATAATGCGTGCCATAGAAATTCCTTGTTAAAAAGGGATTAATTCAACGGTTGAACGGTCAACGCGTCGTCTGCCAGAAGCAGGCGAGCCGCTTTGCCATAAAATTCGGCTGGGATCTTGTCGCTCAGCCAATATTCACCTGCGATGGACACCAGTTCCGCCGTCAGGTGAGTACAAAATATTTGCGCGTCCCGATCGCCACTTGCGCCTGCGAGCGCACGTCCACGCATCATACCGTAAACGTGAATATTGCCATCTGCAATCAGCTCTGCGCCAGCGCTGACGTGGCTTGTAACAATTAGATCACAGTTTGGTGCATAAATGCGCTGACCGGAACGAACCGGCACATCAATCATTCGCGTTTTTGTGACGGTAGTAACGTTTTGCACCGCAGGAGGGGGCGTTTGCACGGCAACGGGTGCTGCACGTGGGGCTTTTTCTTTGCCCTCATTAAGAAGAGGCAGCCCCGCACGGTCGATTTCCGCTTTCAGCTCGGGATCTTTGCAGCCGCTGATGCCGACAATACGCAGCCCGGTCGAGGAGACGGCCTGCTGGAGACGTGTCCAGTTAACCGGCGCCTCAAGACCGCTGACGTTGATGACGACAGGGGCGTGCTTCAGAAAGGCGGGAGCCTGGGCGATTTTGTCTTCTAACGCCTGACGAATAACCTCGGGTTTTGCATCATGCAAATGTACCACTGATAAGGTGAAGCTACTGCCTTTAAGCTCGATGGGCGTGTTTGACATCCTGGCCTTACTCAATTTGCTATTAACCGCAACCATTCGCTGCGATATTCCGAAGAGTATCAGGCATGTTATAGTCAGGAGTATATTGAGGCAAGCAACCACCCATTAATTCAGAGTAAAAACATGTTTTGTGTGATCTACAGAAGTACAAGCCGTGACCAGACCTATCTTTATGTCGAAAAGAAAGACGATTTTTCACGCGTGCCGGAAGAATTAATGAAGAACTTTGGCCGACCACAGCTGGCGATGCTGCTGCCGCTGGACGGTCGTAAAAAGCTGGTGAATGCCGATCTGGAAAAAGTGAAAACGGCATTAGCCGAGCAGGGCTATTATTTACAGCTGCCACCGCCGCCTGAGAATTTATTAAAACAGCACCTCGAGGCAACCGGGAAAAAATAGTCTCAGCTGTTTTCGGGCATAACACATCAACCGATTAGGGGTCGAGCATGTATCAACATCATAACTGGCAAGGTGCATTACTGGATTATCCCGTCAGCAAAGTGGTCTGCGTGGGCAGCAACTATGCGAAGCATGTTCAGGAGATGGGCAGCGCAACCCCAGAAGAGCCGGTCCTGTTTATTAAGCCCGAGACGGCGCTGTGCGATATCCGCCAGCCGCTGGCGCTGCCGCAGGGGCTGGGTTCGGTGCATCACGAAGTAGAGCTCGCCGTGCTGATCGGCGCCACGCTCCGTCAGGCCTCCGAAGAGCATGTCGAGAAAGCGATTGCCGGCTACGGCGTGGCGCTGGATCTGACCCTGCGCGACGTGCAGGGCAAAATGAAGAAGGCGGGGCAGCCGTGGGAAAAAGCCAAAGGCTTTGATAACGCATGTCCGATTTCAGGATTCATTCCGGTGAGTGAATTTATTAACGATCCGCAGGACACCCCGCTCAGCCTGAAGGTTAACGGCGAGATCCGCCAGCAGGGCACCACGGCAGATATGATCCATAAGATTGTCCCGCTAATTGCCTATATGAGCCGTTTCTTCACCCTGAAGCCGGGCGATGTGATCCTGACCGGCACGCCGGAAGGCGTGGGCCCGCTCGCCAGCGGCGATGAGCTGGAGGTCGGTTTTAACGGCCTGTCGCTAAAAACCCGCGTGCTGTAACCGCATCTTGCCGCCTGAAGAGGGCGGCAAAACTTGCAACAACGTGCCAGACTCGTTATAAGGTGCGCTTTCTTTTGACGTGTGGACATCCTGATGAACGACATCCCTTTCTGGCAAAGCAAAACTCTCGACGACATGACCGACGCGGAATGGGAATCCCTGTGCGACGGCTGCGGACAGTGCTGCCTGCACAAGCTGATGGATGAAGATACGGACGAAATCTATTTCACTAACGTCGCCTGCAGGCAGCTGAACATCAAAACCTGCCAGTGCCGCAACTATGAGCGTCGGTTTGAATTTGAGCCGGACTGCATCAAATTAACCCGTGATAATCTGCCCACCTTTGAATGGCTGCCGCACACCTGCGCATATCGTCTGCTGGCGGAAGGGAAAGAACTGCCGAACTGGCATCCGCTGCTGACGGGGTCGAAAGCGGCAATGCACGGCGAGCGCATTTCGGTGCGCCACATTGCGGTGAAAGAGTCCGAGGTGCGGGACTGGGAAGACCACATCATGAATCACCCTAATCGGTGATAATAAAAAACCCGCCGAGGCGGGTTTTTATTGGGGTGCGGCCTGATGCCCTCACCCCAACCCTCTCCCACGGGAGAGGGCGCAAAAACTAAAAACGGCAACTATCGTTGCCGTTTTGCTTTTACCTTCCGAACAGATCGCGCTTCTTCGGCTTGAACGGCTGGGCAATCAGCACCAGCAGCGCCACGACGAAGTAGGCCACAAAAATGCCCACCAGCCACTGCGGCATCTCCAGCGTCAGGAATTCCCATTGACGTACGGAGCAGTCACCGGAGGCGACAAACACCTGCGGCAGCCACTTATCCAGCGGCAGCCAGCTCGGGAAGCGGGCGGCGAAATCACAGGTCATAAACGGTGACGGATGCAGCTGCATCATGGTGTGCTGCCAGGAAAGCTCAATCCCTTTCCAGGCGCTGTACAGCCAGATTGCAATACCCGCATAGCGCAACGGCGTTTTCGGGGCAATCGCGCCCACCAGGCCCGCACCCATAATGCCGAATAGCGCGCAGCGCTCGTAGATGCACAGCACGCAGGGCTTGAGTCCCATCACGTGCTGGAACCAGAGCGCAACCATTTCCAGCGCAAAGGCGGTCAGGGCCATCAACAACCACGCTCCGCGACCGCGGGAGCACTGGTTTAAAAATCTCAACATAATCATTTCCCTGGAACATGCTTAGAAAGCGCAGTGTAAACGAATTTTAATGCGCCGCAAGTATACCCGCTTGTAACAGCCATTGCGTACAGGGAACGAGAGTAATTTTGATGCACAGCAAACCAACAACGGTGAGTACCAGCGTGTACGGCAGCGCCATCCAGACCATTCTTCCATAAGAAAGTCGTATGAGCGGCGCCAGCGCGGAGGTCAGCAGGAAGAGAAATGCCGCCTGGCCGTTCGGTGTTGCAACGGAGGGCAGGTTGGTTCCGGTGTTGATGGCCACCGCCAGCAGTTCGAACTGTCCGGTGCTGACGATCCCTTGCTCTATCGCCGCTTTGGCCTCATTGATGTACACCGTCCCGACAAAGACGTTATCGGAAATAGAGGACAACAGACCGTTAAATAAATAGAACAGCGTAAGCTGCGAGTCCGGCGAGGCCTGGAGCACAAACGCGATAATCGGTGCGAAAAGGTGTTGATCGATAATCACCGCCACGACCGCAAAGAAGACCGCCAGCAGTGCGGTAAACGGCAGGGCTTCGGTAAAGGCTTTACCAATAGCATGCTCGTCCGTTACCCCGCTAAAGGTGGTCGCAAGAATAATAACCGAGAGGCCAATCAACCCGACTTCGGCAAGATGCAACGCCAGCGCGGCGATAAGCCAGATGCCGATGATCCCCTGCGCAATCAGACGCAGCGTCTCCTGGCGCGTACGCTGTTTGCGGCTCTGCTCGTCAAATTTATGCAGTTCATTGCGGACGGGCTCAGGCAGCTGTGCGCCGTAGCCGAACAGCCTGAATTTTTCGACCAGAATGCAGGTCGCTAACCCGCAGACCAGCACAGGCACGCTGACGGGGGCCATGCGCAGGAAAAATTCGCCAAAATGCCATTCAGCCGCTTTGGCGATGATCAGGTTTTGCGGCTCGCCCACCATGGTCATCACGCCGCCCAGCGCCGTACCGACCCCCGCGTGCATCATCAGGCTGCGCAGAAACGCGCGGAACTGTTCCAGCACGTCGCGGTTATGCGCCTCGACGTGGCTATCGTCCTGCAAATCTTCACTCGGGCGAGAGGAGGCCACGCGGTGATAAATGCCGTAAAATCCTACGGCGACGCTGATCACCACCGCGACAACGGTGAGCGCATCCAGGAAGGCCGACAGAAAGGCGGCGGCGAGGCAAAACGCCAGCGAGAGGATCGTTTTAGACGGAATGCTCAGCAGCAGACGGGTAAAGATAAACAGCAGAAGCTGTTTCATAAAGTAGATACCGGCCACCATAAAAATGAGCAGCAGGAGCACTTCAAGATTTGAGGCCAGCTCCGCTTTGACATGCTCTGCGGACGTCATGCCGATGACCACCGCCTCAAACGCCAGCAAACCGCCAGGCAGCAGGGGATAGCACTTCAGCGCCATGGCCAGGGTGAAGATAAACTCCGCCACCAGCAGCCACCCGGCGATAAACGGATTCACGCTAAAAATGATGGGATTAACGACCAGGAAAACCAGCAGTATCAGTTTGTACCAGTCAGGAGAATGACCTAAAAAATTGCGCCACAGCGCGCGCCCAAAAGAAATTTCCACAACAGACGTCCTTCCCGTCAAGTAAAACAAAACATCAGTATACGCAAAAATCGCGGCCCGGAGGCGGATAAGACCGCATTGTAAATTTCACGAAAATGAAACGGCGATCCCTCTTTTCTCACTTTGCCGCGCTACCTGCCGCTGCACGCCTCTGGTATGATGAGTCCAATTTGCAAAAAGCTGTGTAATGGAAATCTCACTATGGTCATTAAGGCGCAGAGCCCGGCGGGTTTCGCGGAAGAGTACATCATTGAAAGCATCTGGAATAATCGTTTCCCTGCGGGGTCCATTCTTCCGGCTGAACGCGAACTCTCTGAACTGATTGGCGTCACTCGCACCACGCTGCGTGAAGTGCTTCAGCGACTGGCGCGCGATGGCTGGTTGACGATCCAGCACGGCAAGCCAACAAAGGTAAACAACTTCTGGGAAACCTCGGGGCTGAACATTCTTGAAACGCTGGCGCGCCTCGACCACGAAAGCGTGCCGCAGCTGATTGATAACCTGCTCTCCGTGCGCACCAACATCGCGACTATCTTTATTCGCACCGCTTTCCGTCAGCATCCTGAAGATGCGCTTGCGGTGCTGGCCAGCGCGAATGAAGTTGAAGATCACGCCGATGCTTTTGCCACCCTCGATTACAACGTGTTTCGCGGCCTGGCGTTTGCCTCCGGCAACCCGGTTTACGGCCTGATCCTCAACGGTATGAAAGGGCTCTATACCCGCATTGGTCGTCACTACTTCGCCAACCCTGAAGCCCGCAGCCTGGCGCTGGGCTTCTACCATAAGCTGAGCAAGCTCTGCACCGAAGGCCTGCACGATCAGGTTTATGAAACCGTGCGCCGATACGGCCACGACTCCGGTGAAATCTGGCACCGTATGCAGAAAACGCTGCCGGGCGATTTAGCGATTCAGAGCCGTTAAAAGAAAAACCTCTCAAGTGAGAGGTTTTTTTTCGTCGGGTGGCGCTTCGCTTACCGGGCCTAGAGCGTATTCAACCGCGCCGGGCACCGATCCAGCAGCTCCACGCTGCCGTCCTCATTCTGCTGCTCCAGCTGCACGTCAAAGCCCCACAGGCGGTGCACGTGCTTCAGCACCTCTTTGCGCCCTTTATCCAGCGGCGCGCGGTTGTGCGGGATATAGCGCAGCGTCAGGGAACGGTCGCCGCGCAGGTCCACGTTCCACACCTGAATATTGGGTTCAAGGTTGCTCAGGTTGTACTGGGAGGAGAGGCGGGAGCGGATCTCACGGTATCCCTCCTCGTTATGGATCGCGGAGATCTCCAGATAGTTGTTGCGGTCATCGTCCAGCACGGTGAAGAAGCGGAAATCGCGCATGATCTTCGGCGACATGAACTGGCTGATAAAGCTCTCATCCTTAAAGTCGCGCATCGCAAAATGCAGCGTTTCCAGCCAGTCAGAACCGGCGATATCCGTGAACCAGTACTTGTCCTCTTCCGTCGGCGACTGGCAGATGCGCTTAATATCCTGGAACATCGCAAACCCCAGCGCATACGGGTTAATCCCGCTGTACCACGGGCTGTTGTAGGGCGGCTGGAACACCACGTTAGTATGGCTGTGGAGGAATTCCATCATGAACCGCTCGGTGACTTTCCCCTCGTCATACAGATGGTTGAGGATGGTGTAGTGCCAGAAGGTCGCCCAGCCTTCGTTCATCACCTGGGTCTGTTTCTGCGGATAGAAATACTGGCTCACCTTACGCACGATACGCAAAATCTCGCGCTGCCACGGCTCCAGCAGCGGGGCGTTCTTCTCCATAAAATAGAGCAGGTTTTCCTGCGGCTCGGACGGATAGCGACGCGCTTCGGCGATCGTTTTTTCCTCCTCACGCTTCGGCAGGGTACGCCACAGCATGTTCACCTGGCTCTGCAGATACTCCTCGCGGCTTTTCTGCCGGGCTTTCTCCTCCTGCAGAGAAATTTTCTGCGGGCGTTTATAGCGGTCCACGCCGTAGTTCATCAGCGCGTGGCAGGAGTCGAGCAGCTTCTCCACTTCGTCCACGCCGTAGCGCTCTTCGCAGTCGGTAATGTATTTACGCGCGAAGATCAGGTAATCAACGATGGAGCTGGCGTCCGTCCAGCTGCGGAACAGATAGTTATTTTTAAAGAAGGAGTTATGCCCGTAGCAGGCGTGCGCCATCACCAGCGCCTGCATGGTAATGGTGTTCTCTTCCATCAGATAGGCGATACACGGGTTGGAGTTAATGACGATCTCATACGCCAGCCCCTGCTGGCCGTGCTTGTACAGCCGCTCCGTTTCAATGAATTTTTTACCAAACGACCAGTGCGGATAGTTGATCGGCATCCCGACGCTGGAGTAAGCGTCCATCATCTGTTCGGAGGTAATCACCTCAATCTGATGGGGATAGGTATCCAGGCGATACAGTTTTGCCACCCGGTCGATTTCGGCGAGGTAGACATCCAGCAGCTCGAAGGTCCAGTCGGGTCCATCGCTCAGACGTGTGTTGTCCTTGTTCAGGGAATCAATAGTAGCCATTAGCGCGCCCTCGTTGTGGGTGCTCTCTCTGTCTGGAGAGCCTCCTTTCAAGCATAGATCAACGTGTTAAAAAGCGTGCTGGCGCAGAAATTTTTTCTTTGCGATTTCCCGTTTTTGATACGGCAAAAAAAGCGCACTCATCAGAATTTTATGCTGGTTAAAAATAAAGCTCAGCAGGAGATCCCAAATTACACCTGTCCCCTGATGCTGGGGGATGTGTGAGGCAAGTCACCATAAAAAAGTCGTATGTTGAATAATATTTTCAACTAGGTTATCAATCTGTAATTAGATGATTGTTCTTTTGCTCATAATGGAGTGGCTATGCGTGTTGTCATACTGGGAAGTGGTGTCGTTGGCGTAACCAGCGCCTGGTATTTAAGTCAGGCGGGACATGAGGTTACCGTTATCGATCGTGAATCCGGCCCGGCGCTTGAAACCAGTGCGGCAAACGCCGGTCAAATCTCTCCCGGCTATGCGGCCCCGTGGGCGGCGCCCGGCGTGCCGCTGAAGGCGATCAAATGGATGTTCCAGCGCCACGCGCCGCTGGCCATCAGCCTTGACGGCACGCAGTTCCAGCTGAAGTGGATGTGGCAGATGCTGCGCAACTGCGACACCCGCCACTACATGGAAAACAAAGGGCGCATGGTGCGTCTGGCGGAGTACAGCCGTGACTGCCTCAAAGCCCTGCGCGCGTCGACGGGGATCGAGTACGAAGGCCGTCAGGGCGGCACGCTGCAGCTGTTCCGCACCGAGCAACAGTATGAAAACGCCACCCGCGATATCGCCGTGCTGGAAGATGCCGGCGTACCTTACCAGCTGCTGGAGGCCAGCCAGCTGGGCCAGGTTGAACCCGCGCTGGCCGAAGTGGCCCACAAGCTGACCGGCGGCCTGCGTCTGCCGAATGACGAAACCGGCGACTGTCAGCTCTTTACCCAGCGTCTGGCGCAGATGTGCGAGCAGGCGGGGGTGAAATTCCGCTTTAATACCTCCGTCGACAAACTGCTGTCGGAAGGCGAAAAAATTTACGGCGTGAAGTGCGGCGACGAGGTGATCAAAGCCGATGCCTACGTGATGGCGTTTGGTTCCTACTCCACTGCCATGCTGAAAGGCATCCTCGATATTCCGGTCTACCCGCTCAAGGGCTACTCGCTCACCATCCCGGTGAAAGAGGAGAGCGGGGCGCCGGTGTCGACCATTCTGGATGAAACCTACAAAATCGCCATCACCCGCTTCGATAACCGTATTCGCGTCGGCGGCATGGCGGAGATTGTCGGCTTCAACACCGAACTGTTGCAGCCGCGTCGTGAAACGCTGGAGATGGTGGTGGGCGATCTCTTCCCGCGCGGCGGTTTTGTTGAGCAGGCGACGTTCTGGACCGGCCTGCGTCCGATGACCCCGGACGGCACGCCGATTGTCGGACGTACGCCGTTCAAAAACCTGTGGACCAATACGGGACACGGCACGCTCGGCTGGACGATGGCCTGCGGATCGGGCCAGCTGCTGAGCGACCTGATTTCCGGGCGCACGCCGGCAATTCCGTTTGACGATTTAAGCGCTGCGCGCTATCAATCAGGATTTACGCCATCGCGCCCTCAGCACCTGCACGGCGCGCATAACTAAGGAGCTGTCATGTCCCGTCCTGTTCTGGCTCAGCTGGATCTGCAGGCCCTGAAGGAAAACCTGCAAATTGTTCGCCGGGCAGCACCTGGTTCGCGCGTCTGGTCAGTCGTCAAGGCAAACGCCTACGGCCACGGTATTGACCGCATATGGAGCGCGCTCGGCGCGACCGACGGTTTTGCGTTACTGAATCTCGAAGAGGCCATCCTGCTGCGCGAGCGCGGCTGGAAAGGGCCTATTCTGCTGCTGGAGGGGTTCTTCCACGCGGACGATCTGCCGCTGCTGGATAAGTACCGGTTGACCACCAGCGTGCACAGCAACTGGCAGATTAAAGCCATTCAGGATGCGAAGCTTCACGCTCCGCTGGATATTTATCTCAAGGTGAACAGCGGCATGAACCGCCTGGGCTTCCAGCCCGAGCGGGTCCATACGGTCTGGCAGCAGCTGCGCGCCCTGAAAAACGTCGGCGAAATGACGCTGATGGCGCACTTTGCCGATGCGGAAAAACCGGACGGTATTGCTGATGCCATGGTCCGCATTGAGCAGGCGGCTGAAGGGCTCGATTGTCCGCGCTCCCTGTCGAACTCGGCGGCGACGCTTTGGCATCCTGAAGCCCACTATAACTGGGTACGTCCGGGAATTGTTCTGTACGGTGCATCACCCTCAGGGCAGTGGCAGGATATCGCCAACAGCGGCCTGAAGCCGGTCATGACCCTGCGCAGCGAGATCATCGGCGTGCAGACGCTGAAGGCGGGCGATACGGTGGGCTACGGCAGCCGCTACCGGGCGAAGGGCGAGCAGCGTATCGGCATCGTCGCGGGCGGTTATGCTGACGGCTATCCGCGCATCGCGCCGACCGGCACGCCGGTCTGGGTGGATGGGGTGCGCACGGGCACGGTTGGCACCGTCTCAATGGATATGCTGGCGGTTGACCTGACGCCATGCCCGCAGGCAGGGATCGGTTCACCGGTCGAGCTGTGGGGCAACGAAATCAAAATTGATGACGTGGCGGCCGCGGCGGGAACGGTAGGGTATGAACTGATGTGTGCCCTGGCGCCGAGAGTGCCGGTTGTGACAGTGTAACTTGTACCTTTGCCGGGTGACGCGAAGCCGCCACCCGGCAAAAAAACTACTCATCGTCTTCTTCCATCGGCCTTAAACCGACCTTCCGCACCGCGTTATCTTCTTTTTCGGCAACCGTCCAGATCATCCCGGCAAACTCCACCTGGTCACCCACAACCGGCGCAGCGCCAAGCCGCTGCTGAATGATTTCGCCCAGCGTTTGCGGGTTATCGCCGTCTTCAGCACCTTCATCCAGGCCATAAATGAGCGCTACATCCGCAAATTTGGCGCTGGCTTCCAGAATAAAATCGCCGAAGAAACGCTGATCCAGCGCCACGGGAGGCGACTGGCTGAACAGCTTGCCCAGCGCGGGCAGGTCGCGCTCGCGGCCAATCACGCACAGAATATCCCCTTCGCGCAGGCGGGTGCTGCCGGTAGGGTGCAGCAGGACATTATCGCGAAACAGGGCGGCAATGCGCGTTTCGGCAGGCATGTGCAAATCGCGCAGCGAGGCTCCCACGCACCATTTGTCGGCGCTCAGCTGATAGACGAACTGCTCCCACGGGTTTTCCGGGTGAATATCCAGCCCCACGCGGGAGACCGGCCAGCCCACGGGCGGCACCACCACTTTGGCCTTTTTCGCCGCCCACCCGAGCGACGTGCCCTGGAACAGCAGGGAAATCAGCACCACGAAGAACGCCACGTTGAAGAACAGCCGCGCGTTGTCCAGACCGGCCATCATCGGGAACACCGCAAGGATAATCGGCACCGCGCCGCGCAGGCCGACCCAGCTGATAAAGACGCGCTCGCGCAGGTTAAAGCCGCGAAACGGCAGCAGGCCTGCAAACACGGAGAGCGGACGGGCGAAGAAGATCATCCACGCCGACAGCAGCAGCGCCGGAACGGCGATCGGCAGCAGGTCCGACGGCGTCACCAGCAGGCCCAGCACCAGGAACATGCCGATTTGCGCCAGCCACGCCAGGCCGTCGAAGTTCTGCAAAATGGCGTGACGGTTGCGAATAGGGCGGTTGCCCATCAGGAACCCGCAGAGGTAGACGGCGAGAATACCGCTGCCATCCAGCGCGGTGGTGACGGCAAAAATCAGGATCCCGCCGCTGAGCGCCAGCAGAGGGTAAAGCCCCGAGGGCAGAGAAATGCGGTTGATCGTCTGCTGTAGCAGGTATCCCCCCGCCAGGCCGATGACAATCCCCAGCCCGAACTGCTGCAGAATATGTAGGGCAAACATCCAGCTCAGGCCCGTCTCGTGCTGCTGGATCATCTCTATCAGCGTGATGGTCAGGAATACCGCCATCGGATCGTTACTGCCGGATTCAATCTCAAGCGTTGAGCCAACGCGTTCGTTAAGCCCTTTACCGCCAAGCAGGGAAAAGACCGCCGCCGCATCGGTAGAGCCAACGATTGCGCCAATCAGCAGGCCTTCCATCAGATCGAGATTGAAAAGCCAGGCGGCCATCATCCCGGTGAGGCCGGAAGTGATCAACACGCCGACGGTCGCCAGCGACAGCGCAGGCCCTAAGGCCACGCGGAAGGAGCTCGCCTGAGTGCGCATCCCTCCGTCGAGCAGGATCACCGCCAGCGCGAGGTTACTCACCATATAGGCGAAGGGATAGTTATCGAAGGGGATACCGCCGATGCCGTCAACGCCAGCCAGCATGCCGATGGCAAGGAAAATAACAAGAATGGGTATGCCAAGACGCGATGAAAATGAACTTAATAAAATACTGCTGGTTACAAGCACAGAACCCAAAATGAAAAGGCTGATTATCGCTGCGGCATCCAATGTTCTCTTACTCCCACCTCAATGTTAACGCTGTTACTAAAACCCTAACATATTAACAACGGTAACAGCGTTTTATTAAGGGGGTTTTTTATGCTTTTATGACCGGATGACCGCCGATAGTCAACCGACTGCCTGAAACATCGTGTGTCAGTGTCGCCTGCGCGCCCAGCGCAAGGGTAACGGTCTGCTGTTCATGACCAAAATCCAGTCCGGTGATAACCGGAATATCCAGCCGCGAGCGGATAAAATCGACCATCGTTTCCAGGGTGTAACCCGCGTCATAATCGTTCGGGGCAGAGCCGCTAAAGCTGCCCAGCACAATTGCGGACTGGCGATCGAGAATACCGGCATGATAAAGCTGCAACAGCATGCGCTCGACGCGGAAGGGATGTTCGTTAATATCTTCCAGCACCAGAATGCCGTCCTCGATTTGCGGCATCCACGGCGAGCCGATGAGCGAGACCAGCATCGCCAGGTTACCGCCCCAGAGCTGGCCCTCACATTCCCAGTGCGGCCCATTCCCCTGCCATTCCACGCTGTAGGTGGGGTTGCGCAGCGCGCGCCAGAAATGCTCCACGGTGAACGCGTCCAGTTCCGGCGCGCCGAAGTTACCGGCCAGCATCGGGCCGCTAAACGTGATGACGTTATGCAGCGCCAGCAGACCAAGCTGGATGGCGGTGAAATCGCTGTGGCCGCATATCAGCAGCGGATCCTGCTGCTGGCGCTGCGCCAGGCCCTGCCAGTCAATGCTCTCCAGCAGCCTACTCGCACCGTAGCCGCCGCGCACCGCAAGGACTATTCGGTTTTCGCCCTTCAGGTTCACCAGGCTATTGATATCATTCAGCCTCTGCGCTTCCGTTCCGGCAAAACGCTGCTGGCGGCGGGGGATAATTGTCTGATTTTCTACCTGATGGCCGGAATTCAGTAAGCGCTGAACGCCTCGCTGCGCCGCGTCCTGGTTAATACAGTAGCCCGAAGGCGCGATGAGATGAATCTGAGACATGGCAATTCCTTGCTGAATGAGAAACTAATTGTCTATATCATGCCGCGTATACGCTGCCTGCTTCAAGGGCGGCGCACCGCGATGACCGGCTATAAGGATAGATGACGTGAAATTGAGATGGTTTGCTTTTTTGATTGTGTTGCTGGCTGGCTGTAGTTCAAAACATGATTATCAAAACCCGCCCTGGAACCCGGAAGTGCCGGTGAAACGGGCCATGCAGTGGATGCCGATCAGTGAACAAGCCGGAAAGGCCTGGGGCGTCAGTCCGCGTCTGATCACCGCCATTATTGCGGTGGAGTCCGGCGGCAATCCCACGCTTGTCAGCAAATCCAACGCGGTGGGGCTGATGCAGCTGAAAGCGTCAACGGCGGGGAGAGAGGTCTACCGCTATATGGGCTGGAGCGGCCAGCCGTCGACCAGCGAGCTGAAGAACCCGGAACGCAACATTTCTATGGGGACCGCTTACCTGAGCATTCTGGAACATGGCGTGCTGAAGGGCATTGAGGACCCGGAAGTGATGCAATACGCGCTGGTGGTCTCGTACGTGAACGGCGCAGGGGCGCTGCTCAGAACCTTCTCCTCTGACCGTAAAGAGGCGATTGAGGAGATCAACGACATGGACAAAGATGAGTTCGTCGAGCATGTGGCGAAAAATCATCCGGCACCGCAGGCGCCTCGCTATATCTGGAAAGTACAGAAAGCGATGGATGCCATGTAATGCCGCAAACGGGCGGCGCTCGCTGCCCGACTTCTCTCAAAGTACCTTATTCGCACGTTCCCGTGCTTCCCGCTCCAGCGAATAGATAATGCGCTGCAGCTCGCGCTCCGCGCCTGGCCCGACGTTCAGGAAACGAAAGCTCAGCCGCGGCGAGGTAATCGTTTCATTTTTGCTGTCCACTACCGTGCGCTCGCTGATGGCGATCAGCTGTGCATCGAAATAAAAACGGCCCCAGCCCGCCATGTCCAGTTCAATTTGCGTAAACCGCATGCCTTCGACCAGGCCCTCCGGCTTCGGGGTATCCATCAGCGCGCCCATTCCGCCCAGCGACAGGTCAAAGAGACGGAAGCGGATCTCTTTTTTGTCCGGCATTTTTGCCTTACAAAAATAGGCAGGGTGAAGCGGGGCGCTGATGCGGAAATATTCACGACGCTGAACAAACCAGAGGTTGCCAGGAAGGGGGGAAACAAAAGCCGGAAGTCCCTGGTATTCGCTCAGCTCCAGTCGCGGCAGGACAAACTCCACTTTGGCACCGTGGGTTTCGGCCATGACCACGATATTCTCTGCTTTCAGCGCCGCGCGGTTTTCATACTCCTGGCTGCCCAGGTCAATAACCAGCCGCTCCTGCGAGACGTCAAGGATTTTGCTGATGAACTGATTATTCGACCAGCTGATGCGCAGCGGCACTTCGCCTTTTTGCAGGTCGCGTAATACCCCTAATACAGCCAGCGGATTTTGCTTGAGGAACTGCTCACTGTAATGACTCACGCCGGATGGCTCCTTGATTGATGACAGACTGTCTTAGCGTTATCGGCAATCCACCTCCAAACTTAATACAAACCGGTGAGTTTTTTTACCGTTGCCCGCAGGATAAGTCGGTGAGACGAAACTGGTTTTCCGGTGATGACCTATACTTAAGTTAGCTGTGCAGAAGGTTTTCTGCACATGCGTTTAATCTGCAAGAGGGCATTGCTATGGGTATCATCGCCTGGATTATTTTTGGCCTTATTGCTGGCGCTATCGCAAAACTGATCATGCCGGGAAACGATGGCGGCGGCTTTATTTTGACCTGCGTACTCGGGGTCGTTGGTGCGGTTGTAGGCGGCTGGCTGGCGACGATGTTTGGTTTTGGTGGTGACATCAGTGGTTTCGACATGCACAGTTTCCTTGTCGCTGTCGTGGGGGCCATTGTCGTGCTGGGCATATTCAGATTACTGCGACGAGCATAAAGTGACAGAACGGCTCTCTGCGGAGGGCCGTTTTTTTTGCCGCCATATTGATTTGCTAATCTAAATGATAATAATTGTCGTTCCGTATTGCATTTAACAAAAAGACGACATTATGAACTCCTCACGTTTTAGGTTATGCGCCCTGGCGGGTGCCGTCACGCTGGCACTGCAGGTCCAGGCTTTCGCCGAAGAATCCACCATCGTCGTCACGGGCTCAGAGCAGGGCAGCGCGCTGCCGGCCTGGACCAACAGCGCCACAAAATCGGCCGTTGCCGAAAGTAAAACGCCGCAGGTTATCAACACGCTCTCTGCGCCGGAAATTGAAAAGCGTCACGCGAACTCCGTGAACGAAATCCTGCGCTATGCCCCCGGCGTCTCGACCGAGGTGCGGGGTAACACCTCCTATATGAGCGAATACAAAATTCGTGGCTTTACCGTTGACCAGGAGTTCTACAACGGGCTGCAGCTGCCCTATAACGTCACCGGCAACACCAAGGCGCGCATCGATCCGCTGTTAATAGAGAGCGTCGATATCCTGAAAGGGCCTTCATCGGTGCTTTACGGCGGCGGTTCGCCGGGCGGGCTGGTAAATATTCAAAGTAAAAAGCCGCAGCGGGAAGCCCGAACCGAGGTCGGTTTTAACACCGGGAACCGTAATCTGAAAGAAGGCTACCTAGATTCGACCGGACAAATTGCCGACAGCGACTGGAGTTACCGTCTGCTGGGCAAGGCGACGGAGAATGACGATCAGCCGCACACCAGCCGCTATGAAAATTACCTGGTCGCCCCGTCCGTTACCTGGCAACCCGACAGCAAAACCCGCCTCACCCTGGATGCGCTGGCGCAAAACTCCCCGAGCCTGACGCCGTCTAACCCGCTGCCGCTCGCTTATTTGCGCTCGAAATATGCCGATCGCCGGGATTACGCCGGAGACGAGTGGAGCGGGTTTAAGCAGCGCCAGTGGATGCTGGGCTACAGCTTCGAACACGAGTTCGACAGCGGCTGGGGCTTTAGCCAGAAAGCGCGCTATTTCGACGTCGATACCCACCAAAACAGCGTCTACGCGACGGGAACGGGAAGCGAGGTCTATCAGCTTAACCGCTTTGCCTATACCACCGATGAAGATCTTAAGAGCTTCAACATCGACAACCAGGTGACCAAAACCGTTGCGCTGGGCGACTGGAAACACCATCTGCTGGCCGGGTTTGACTATCAGAGGCTGAACTCCCATTTCCACTACCGTTACGCGTCGACCACGCCGGGCATGGATATGCGTAACCCGGACTATTCGCAAATCCACGAAAGCGCGCTGGGGCTCTATACCGCCCAGAAAAACCGCCTCAGCTATCAGCAGAACGGGTACTACCTGCAGGATCGGGTGGAATTTGGCGGCTTAAATCTGCTGGGCAGCCTGCGATACGACGATTACCGTTCCGTCACCACCGATTACCTGCAAAACGGCGATAAGGCCTGGGTATCGCAGGATCGCGTGACCAAACGCCTGGGGGCGCTTTATGCCTTCGAAAACGGTATTTCGCCGTTTATCAGCTATTCAGAAGGTTTTGCACCGGTGTCGCCGCAGGGAACGCTCACGGCGAAAGACGTCAAGCCGACCACCAGCAAGCAGGTAGAAGGCGGGGTAAAATATCTGCTGGCCGAGTATGCCACGACGTTTACCGCCTCGGTGTTTAACATCCGGCAGAAAAACGTCGTCACTTCCGACCCAGGCTTCCTGAACTACCGTCAGACCGGTGAAGTGGAATCCAAAGGCGCGGAGCTCTCCGCCATCAGCCGTCCGACGGACAACCTGACGCTGATTGCCAACTATGCCTACACCCACGCAATTAATACCGAAGATGATAAGTACCAGGGCAAACGTCCAACCCAGGTGCCGGAAAATGCGTTCAACCTGTGGGGAGACTACACCTTCGAGAGCACGCCGCTGAAGGGGCTGATGCTGGGAGCCGGGGCGCGCTACACCGGCCCGATGGAGATTTCACCGTCTAACGATGCGGGTAAGCTGGGGGGCACCACGCAGTACGATCTGGCGGCCTCGTACCGGATGGGCGAAATTCTGCCTTCGCTGGCGGGGTTAACGCTTAAGGCGAGTATGCAGAACATCACCAATAAAGAGACGCTGACCTGCTACGACGCGACCAACTGCTGGATTGGGCGCGACAGGACGTATCAGCTAGGGGCGAGTTATAGCTTCTGAGGATCTAACCCTCTCCCCATTGGGGAGAGGGTTACCCCTTACTGTGCTGCGCTTTTCGCTGGCGCAGCCTCATCGTTCGCCGCAGGCTGATTTTCCGGCACGCTGTCGCACGGTTTCTCCTTAGGACAAACCAGATCCAGCATTTTCAACGTCACGCCGTTACTCCAGCCGAAACCATCCTGAAGCGGATATTCACCGCCGCCACCGCCGGTACCGGTAGAAGAGACATCATACTTCTCCACCAGCTTCTTCTCGCGGTCGTAAGTATGCTGAACGTTCTTCAGGAAGCGCCAGGTTACGTCCATCGCCACCTTGTTCTGCCCGTAGTTCTGCAACCCTTCTGTGGCCACCCACTGCAGCGGCGCCCAGCCGTTTGGCGCATCCCACTGCTGGCCGCTGTTGATGGTGGTGGTGGCGATCCCGCCCGGCTTCAACAGGCGCGCGGAGGTGGCCGCGGCCACTTTATCGGCGCGATCCTGCGCCGCTGCCTTCACGTAGAGTGGGAAGAGCGCGGCGGCCGTGAGCTGGTTGCGCACCTTCTTGCTCTTGAGATCGTAATCGGCGTACCAGCCCTCTTTATCGTTCCACAGGTGGCGCTCAATGGCTTTTTGACGCGCGGTTGCCAGTGCCTCATATTTACTCGCCGCCGCGCTGTCGCCGGCCTCCTGGCCCGCTCGCGCGAGCAGTTTTTCCATTTTAAACATCAGGGCGTTCAGATCGACGGGCACAATGCTGGTGGTGCGGATGGTGCCGAGCTTTTGCGGGTCGTCCATCCAGCGGGAGCTAAAGTCCCAGCCCGAGGCCGCAGCGGAGCGCAGATCGCGGTAGATTTCCGTCACAGGCCGGTTAGGGTTGCTCTTCGCCGTGGTGATATCGTCAAGCCAGGACTCCGGGCGCGGGGTATCGCGATCGTCCCAGTAGCGGTTGAGTACCGAACCGTCATCAAGCTTCACCACGCGCTGGTTAGCCTGCCCAGGCTGAAGGCTTTCTACGCCCTCCATCCAGTAGGTGTACTCTTTTTCCATTTGTGGACGGTATTTTTTCAGCGCGTCTTTATCATGCGTCGCCAGCAGTTCCACCATCAGGGAGAAGAACGGCGGCTGGGAGCGGCTCAGGTAGTAGCTGCGGTTGCCGTTGGGGATATGGCCGAAGGTATCAATTTCCCAGGCGAAGTTATCCACCATATCGCTGATTTTGTCCCAGTGGCCGCTTTCGGCTAAGCCCAGCATGGTGAAATAGCTGTCCCAGTAGTATATCTCGCGGAAGCGCCCGCCTGGCACCACGTAAGGCTTCGGTAACGGCAGCAGGGAATCCCACTTGTTGCTGGCTTTGTCCGTGGTGCGCGTCAGCACAGGCCAGAGGTCGTCAATGTGTTCACGTAAGCTTTGTCCCGCAGGCGGCACATATTTTTCACCTTCCGCAGGCAGCGTGAAGTTCATCTCCACAAAGTGGCGCAGGTCAAAGCTGGTCTGGGTGTGCTGCATCCGGTAATCCGCCAGAATCATCAGCGGGTCGCTTTTGGGAACGGCATCGGCAAAGGTTTTTTGATCGGGAAACAGTTTGGCACTCTGCACGTCGTTAAACAGAGGGCCAAGCAAAATATCGGGTGAATTTTTCTGGTAGGCTGGCTTTTCTTCAGCATAACCCATCGTTGCCACACCGAGCAGCGCGCCTCCCAGCGCGAGGTGCAAAAGAGCAGGGCGTAAAGTACGAGGTCTTATCATCGGTTCGTCTCCTGTATTCCTGAGCAGCGTGACCGCTGTTATCAATCACCTGAAAACCTTAGACGAATATCGCCCGCTTCGCGTGTTGAATATCCCATTTTGCGCAGAACCAGACAATTTACCGCTTCGTCAGGCTTTACTGGATGGAAGGAGTTTGTTCTGAAAACGAAATTTAAAAAAATATGCCTTTGTGAGACTGTCCTGATAGATAATAAACGCTTACATTTTTTGTAATTGCATGATACGATGAGAATTATTAACTTTAAGGTTCAAAAAATGAACTTGCCTGTCAACATTAAGTCTCTTTCTTTAACTAATTATTCAAAAAAAGTAAAATCCTCATTCCTGGATATCACTTTTGTTATTGTTTTCTTTGTAATAGCATTTGCAGATATTAATGATTCAGCATCTTTGCCGAACTATCTATATTACTTAATTCACTATATATGGATTGCCAGTCCTTTACCTTTGGCCTATATCTCACTTCGTTTGATAAAACTACCTTCACTAATCTCAGCTTATATTGTCTTTATAGCATTTAAATTATTGGAGTATATAAGTAACGTCAAGCTATCACTCACTGGTGAGGTGCTTTCCTGGAATGACTTAGTTTCGCGTTCTAACATGTCTATTGCAAGTCATTATCTTACGCCATGGCCAATTTTTTTCCTTTTTTTGGCAATATGTTTTTGTGTGTTTTTATTCATTTTAAACAAAGTGTTTTACACAACAAAGACAAATAAAATATTACTTGCTGTTAGTTTTATTATGATGCTGCCATTCTCATTTTATACTCATTTCAGCGCTCTTTTTGGAGAGGCAAATATTCTCTCGAGGGGGATGATTTTATTAGCCAAGGAAATGAATGTCACTTATAAATCATGGAATTGGCCAGAAAACCTTAGAGACAATGGTTTGCCAATGCATATTGTGATGACTGGTTCACGTAAATCTGCACCTTTAGCTAACAAAAATAACAAAGAGAATTACGATCTTGAAAAGCAAGCGGGTAGTAAGAAATTGCCAAAACATAAAACTATCATATATGTGCTCTGTGAGTCATGCTGGTATGACAATACAAATTTCAAAGAAATCATAACCCCCATATTAAATGAAGGTTTTGTTACTTTTCGCGCGACGTCTCCAGTTTATGGCGGAGGTACTGCAAATGTTGAATTTGAAATGCTTACAGGACTTCCAAGTAATTCGAGAGTTTTATCCGGCATAATTTATCAAGAATATGCATCACAGTTTAAGTCGCATTCAGACTCCATTGCAAGTGTTTTAAAAGAAAAGGGGTTTATTACTTATGCTGCGCACAATTATTTAAAAGAATTTTGGCATAGGAATATTGTGTATAAGAAGTTTGGCTTTGAGCAATTTGATGGTCTCTATGAAATGTCTAATATAAAATTACCTGTTCCAATTGCCGCAACCAGGAAAGAATGGCAATGGCAACCCGATGATTACCTTCTTTATCACTCAGCAATTGAACATTTAAAACATGCCGATGGGAAAGGTATCTTCATGAACTTAATTACTATGTCCACACATGGCCCCTATCCTCATGAGAAAGATTCAGGAGAGTATGTATATACGTATGAGTTGAAACAAGCAGTTAGTCGCTTCGTTGATTTCGCCAAAGAAGTTCGTGAGATAGATCCTGATGCTGTTATTGTTCTTTATGGTGATCATAAACCAGCGTTGAATAAATTCTTTATGAACAGGAATGTTCTTCCTGCTAATCTGTTCAGCAAAACAGGCGATCGCGATGACGATTTTATATTTAAATGGGATATAAATCCGACCGAATATGGAGATGTGCCTGTTTTTGTAGCGGCAGGAAACAATGAGAATTTAGAAGAATTATCTGTGGTGGCAAACAATCAACCGTATTTTTGCGTATCCTCTCTGATAGATAAATACATACTTGATTCCGGACTGCCAAGTTTCAGGTACAACATTAAAAATAAATGTTATAACAAAAATGAGTCATATGAAAACAAAATCAATTCAATGCCATCATGGGTATATTCAATGGCCTTATTTGAAGGCGGTGAATAATGATATTTAATATTCAAAGAAAAATTCGATACGTTATTTAATGATAAAAACATTACAGGCGGCAAATGACAGAAGAGATAGTATCCCTGTAACATCCTGACGGCTTTAACTGCCCATGGTCGTTGATTAAAAGTTGTATGATTAAATCAATGGCTGCGGATACATTGAGTGTACTTCAGGCGGGCAAAGGCGGCAGTAAAACTCTGAATCTGCCCCTGCAAAGGCTACGAATCGGGCTGGTGAAAACACCTCTACAGAGTCGTTGAAACGAACGATTTTACAAATTCTGTTAGAGGAATCAGATATCACTAGAGCAGTGGACCTTTACGGTCCACTGCTGGGGGGCGAGAGGTAGCACAGCTGGATGTATGGCTTTCGGAGGCTACAGATGAAGTGAGAAAACGGTAAAACATGTTGCATTTCGACTGTGGTGGTGTTGCCTTGAATAAAGAATTAAAGAAATATTTTCTAAATAATTATATATGTCACGTTATAATATAGATGCGATTAATGAAATAAGAGTGTGAAGTAGATTGCCTTTTTTCGGTTCCTCGCAAAAAAAATCTCTGCGCCGATCACACAAGTTAAAATTCATAATTCACTTATCAAAAAACATAATAGAACCAAAAAGGCTATTTAGTCGAAATGGCGATGCTCAATATTTGCGTATTCACTTTTATAATCAGGATGGATTCTATGAAATTAAAAAAAGCGGTAATATTGATAAGTGCTTTCTATTCCGGCGCGCTTTTTGCAGCACAACCCTCGACGAACGTGGAAGAAAAACTGGCGCAACTGGAAGCGCAAATTCAGGCGCTTAAACAGCAGCAGGCGGCCGCCGCGCAGGCAGCACCCGCCGTTGTTGTGCAATCGGAAGAGCCGGTGAGCAAAACCGAACCGCCAAAGCTGACGCTTTCAGGGTTTGGTGATATTAAATTTTATGGTGATGTTGAATTTAATATGGATGCCGCCAGTAAAACAGGCAGCCTGACGTCCGTTAAGCAAAGCGCTAATAGCGACTGGGCACCGGGAGATAAAGAACGCTGGGATATTAACGGGCGTATTTTATTAGGTTTTGACGGTTATCGTAAAATGGACAACGGCAATTTTGCCGGATTTTCCGTTCAGCCCCTCGGCGATCTCGTCGGGAAAATGTATCTCGATGATGCGGTATTCTTCTTCGGTTCCGAGAACGACTGGGAAATTAAAGTCGGACGTTTCGAAGCGTACGATATGTTCCCGCTCAATCAGGATACCTTTGTGGAATACTCAGGAAATACCGCAGACGATCTCTACAGCGACGGCTACGGCTATATCTACATGCTGAAAGAGGGGCGCGGGCGAACCGACAGCGGGGGTAACTTCCTGATGAGCAAAACGCTGGATAACTGGTATTTTGAGCTGAATACCCTGTTTAAAGACGGCAGCGATTTGTACGTCGACCAGCGTTATCACGGCGCAGAACTTGAGAATGATAAAAATGTGGCCTACGTGCGCCCGGTCATCTCGTGGCAGAACGGGCCGTTATCCACCGCGGTCGCCATGGAGACCAACCTGGTGAACAACGCTTACGGCTACCGTGACGACGCAGGGCGCTGGGTCGATCAGTCCGACCGGACCGGCTACGGGTTTACCATGACCTGGGACGGGCTCAAAAACGATCCGGAGAACGGCGTGGTCATGAACCTCAACACGGCTTACCTGGACGCGACGGGCGAAACCGACTTTACCTCAGGCATCAATGCCCTCTGGCGCAATTTTGAGCTGGGTTATATCTACGCCCATAACGAAATCGACGAATTTAATACCTCGACCTTTGACGCAGAGTGCGAAAACGACTGCTGGATCACCGACCCGGGCGAGTACGACATTCATACCATCCATACGTCGTACCTGATCCCGAACGTCATGAAGATGAAAAACTTCAACATCTATCTGGGCGCGTATGCGTCCTGGGTCAACGCTTCCCCGAAAGAGGGCGATAAGAAAAACGACGACCGCTACGGTGGCCGCGTGCGCTTTAAATACTATTTCTGATGCCCGCCCGCCGGTCAGACGTCTTCGGGGGTCTGACCGGCTTCCCGCAGCGTGCCCGGCGCATGGCCAATGATGCGCTTAAAGGCCCGGCTAAACGCCGCCAGCGATCCATAACCCAGCCTAAGTGCGACCGTTTCAATCGGCTGATTTTCGTGCCGAATGTACTGAATCGCCAGCCGCATTCTGAGTTCGCTGAGATATTTGGCCGGGGTCGTCCCCGTCGCGGCCAGAAACCGTTCGGCAAACACGGAGCGTGAGGTGCCCGCTTCTTTCGCCAGATCCGCCACGCTCCAGTTCAGGCCAGGCTGCTGGTGCATGGCGTAAATGGCCCTGCTCAGCCGCGGGTCGCGTAAGACTTGCACCCAGCCGGTGGCTTTCCCGCATCCAGCCTCCACCCAGCCGCGGACGATCAGCGCCGCCACCACGTCTGCCAGACGGGCCAGGATCCCGGCAAACCCAACCTGTCGCGTCATCGACTCGCGCTCCATCGCCGCCAGCAGCGGATGGATTTCCGGCCATGTGGACATCAGGCGGCTGACCATCATCACCTCCGGCATTGCTTTGATCAGCGGCTGCATCCCGCCGAGCTCGAAATCCATACACCCGCTAAAGATGATGGTGTTCTCGCTCTCCGGACAGGGCTCGCAGGTAATCGCGCAGACCGAGCCGCAGATAGGCTCGCTGGGAAAGGCGTTCACCGGAGTAATGTCTGCCTGCGCGTCAGAGAGCAGGGCATGGGAGTTGCCGCCAGGAATAAACAGCGCGTCGCCGCTGCTCAGTTCAAACGTTGCGCCGCTGTCCATTCGGAGCAGGGCGTTTCCGTGGCTCACAAAATGGAACTGTGCCTTGCCGGGCGCCTGGTGGAACGCCACGCCAAACGGCGCGCTGGCTTCAATCCGACGGTATTTCACGCCCGACAGGCGCATGCCGCGTAAAAGTTCGCTGATCAAATCGGGGGACTGTACGGTCATGGCGCAACTCCGGACGAATAATCAATAAGTGGAGATTATATGTCATAGATCGTCCATGGTGAACCCTCTATGCTTTTGCGACAGTTGTCACATTTTTATAACGGGAGAACAACAGATGAATTCATGTGTCGTGGCGAGAGAGGCCGTCGCGCCTGCCAGACCGGCATGGCGGGCCGTCTATTCACTGGGACTGGGCGTGTTTGGTTTGATAACGGCAGAGTTCCTGCCAGCCAGTTTGCTGACGCCGATGGCCGCGAGCCTGGGCGTCAGCGAGGGCATGGCCGGGCAGGCCGTCACCGCCACCGCGCTGGTGGCGCTCGTCACCGGGCTGCTGATCACCCCGGCGACCAAAAGTATTGACCGCCGCTGGGTACTGATGTTTTTCTCCGTGCTGCAAATTATCTCCAGCCTGCTGGTGGCCTTTGCGCCCACGCTGCACGTCCTGCTAATGGGGCGCCTGCTGTTAGGGGTCGCCATTGGTGGCTTCTGGGCGATGTCGACGGCCACCACGATGCGCCTGGTTCCGGCGGATAAAGTGCCGAAAGCGCTGGCGGTGATCTTCTCCAGCGTGTCGATTGCCACCGTGGTTGCCGCCCCGCTGGGGAGCTATCTGGGCAGCCTGATCGGCTGGCGCAACGTCTTTGTGCTCTGCATTCTGCCGAGCGTGCTGGCGCTGCTGTGGCAAATCTGGGTGCTGCCGTCCATGAAGCCCGAGAGCAGCGGTAGCCTGAGCACGTTGTTCCGCGTGCTGCGTCGACCGGGCATGATCGGCGGCATGCTGGCAACTATTCTGATCTTCAGCGGCCATTTCGCCTTCTTTACCTACCTGCGCCCGTTCCTGGAAACGGTGGGGCAGGCCAATGTTGAAACCATTTCACTGATTCTGCTGGGCTTTGGGCTGGCGAACTTTGTCGGTACTTCCGTTGCCGGACATCTTCTGGCACGTAATCTGCGCCTGACGCTGGCGCTGGTGCCGTTCGCCATGGGCATACTGGCGCTGACGATGGTGGCGTTTGGCCATCTGGCGATGCTGGACGGGTTCCTGGTGGCGCTGTGGGGCTTTGCGTTTGGTCTGGTTCCGGTGGGCTGGTCAACCTGGCTTGCCACCACCGTTCCGGATGAAGCCGAAAGTGCAGGGGGGCTGCTGGTGGCTTCAATCCAGCTGGCGATAAGCGCCGGTGCGGCAGGGGGCGGGGCGGTATTTGACCTTAACGGTGCCAGCGGCGTATTCGCCGGCAGCGGGTTCCTGCTGGTGACGGCCATGGTGATTGTGTTGATGGGCGTGAAGGTTAAGGCGGAGTAATGTATGCCGGGTGAGCGCTTGCGCCACCCGGCATCAGACTTACAGCCCTTTCTTATCCATCAGCACCGCCAAATCCACCAGGCGGTTTGAGAAGCCCCACTCGTTGTCATACCACGCCAGGATCTTCACCATGTTTCCGCCAATCACCAGCGTGGAAAGCCCGTCAATAATGGAGGATCGCGGGTCGCCCTGGTAGTCGCTGGAGACCAGCGGTTCATCGCTATAGCCCAGGATCCCTTTCAGCGGCCCACTGGCGGCCGCGTTGCGGAACGCCTCATTCACCTCTTCGGCGGTCACGCTACGGCTGAGCGTTACCGTCAAATCCACAATCGACACCACCGGCACCGGCACGCGCAGGGAGTACCCGGTCAGCTTGCCGTCCAGGGAGGGGATCACCTTGCCCAGCGCTTTCGCCGCGCCGCTGGAGTAAGGCACAATCGACAGCGCCGCCGCGCGCGCGCCGCGCAGATCTTTCTCCGGCTGGTCGTGCAGCGCCTGGCTGTTGGTGTAGGCGTGCGTCGTGTTCATCAGACCATGCTCAATCCCGAACTGCTGATGTAGCACCTGAGCCGCCGGGGCCAGGCCGTTCGTGGTGCAGCTCCCGTTACTGACGACCACGTGCTGAGCCGGGTCGTACCGGTCGTGGTTCACCCCCATCACAACCGTCAGATCGTCATTCTTGCCGGGCGCGGAGATGATGACGCGCTTTGCGCCACCGTGCGTGACGTGCACCGCCGCTTTTTCCCGATCGGTAAAGAAGCCGGTGGCCTCAATCACCACGTCAACGCCGACATCGCGCCACGGGATATTTGCCGGATCCCGTTCGCTAAATACCACGATGCGCTGACCGTCTACCTGCAGCGCGCCGTCAGCCGCTTCAACGGGCGCAGGCAGTTTCCCCAGAAGGGAATCATGTTTCAGCAGGTGGGCGAGGGTTTTACTGTCCGTCAGATCGTTAATGGCCACAATCTGAAGATCCGGGTTACCCAGCGCCGCGCGCAGGAAATTACGTCCGATACGGCCGAAACCGTTAATACCGACCTTAACCATGGTGCACTCCTTATTTCATTTGTCTGGAGTCACTGTAGGCGCGGGGCCGGTTGGCGTAAACGACAAAAAAGGATCACATTACGCCAGCTTGCGGCAGTGGAAGCGCTGGCGGTACTCGCCTGGAGTGAGGTGGAGCTGTTTCTCAAATACGCGGCGCAGGTTAATGCTGGTGCCAAACCCGCTTTGCTCGGCAACGCGCTCAAGGGGATCGTGGGTCTGTTCAAGCAGCTGTCGGGCGGCGGCCAGACGCGCTTCGGTCACGTAGCGGGCAGGCGAGACGCCCGCGTCACGGGTAAACACCCGGGTGAAATTGCGCGGGCTCATCGCCGCCTTTTCGGCCAGATTTTCCACGCACAGGTCGGCGGTGAGGTTCTGCAGGATCCAGGTTTGGAGCTCGCTTATGGGTCCCGATGCGCCAGCCTGCTGCAGACTATAGCGGCTGAACTGCAGCTGTCCGCCGGGGCGGCGCAGATACATCACCATATCCTGCGCCACGTCGCGGGCGAGGGTAAATCCGTAGTCGTCTTCTACCAGCGCCAGGGTCAGATCGAACCCGGAACTTACGCCGCCGGAGGTCCAGATGGGGCCATCCTGAATATACAGCGGGCCGCCTTCGACGCGGATAGCCGGATACTGGGCCTGCATTGTCTCCAGCAGCCGCCAGTGGGTGGTCGCGCGGCGGCCGTTCAGCAAGCCGGTCTGGGCAAGCAGCATCGCGCCGCCGCAAATGGAGGCGATCCGCCGGGCGTGCGGCGCAGCGAGGTGCAGCCAGTCCACCACCGCCGTGCTCTCCTGCTCGTTCATTCCACGTCCGGTGATGATAATGGTGTCCAGCGGTTCGCGCGGATCCAGCTCCGGCAGGCGATAGTCCGCCAGCAGGTTCAGGCCGGACTGGCCGTGGATCACCTGGTGGGGCTGCGTGGTGGCGATGATGATACGGTAGCGCGGCCGGGTAAGCCCTTCCGGATGCAGCCGGTTGGCCTGCATCAGAATATCGGCGATACCGGCGGCTTCAAACAGCATGCCGCCGTCGGGAACAATAATCAGGATCTTCTTCATGTCCTGAAAAGTACCTTTATTGCAAAATAAGTCAAGAGCCCCGATCCCGGCAAAGCAAAGCGATTTAAGTTCTTTGTCATTTCAGGCGTTATCCCCGATCGTCAGAGCATTGTCTCTGGCGAAACGGCGTCTGAAGGAATGCGTAAACGAAGCTCCCTCTATTTACATCCGCAGCAGCGCAATCACATCCACCGTCTTGCATCCGGGATGCTGTGGCGAAGCGAACTCCCCACGTGGCTGCTGATCGTTACCATTTATACCGGCTGGTTTACCACGCTAACGTTCTGGCAAACGCTCGGCCTGCTGCCCGCCACGCTGCTGCTTATCTGGTTTACCGCCTGGTATATGTCCCTGCAGCACGAGCTGATCCACGGGCATCCCACCCGTTTTGCCCGGCTTAACCAGCTGTTTGGCACGCTCCCGCTGGCGGTCTGGTATCCGTATGGCCTGTACCGGGATTCCCATCTGGCCCATCACCGTCACGATAGCCTGACCTTTCCGGCGGATGACCCGGAGTCGTACTATTTTACCGAGGCGAGCTGGGCGCGCTTTTCCCCTTGGCAGAAGCGCGCGATCCGGGCCCGAAATACCTTTGTCGGGCGGCTGGTGCTGGCACCGCTGCTGGATATCCTTCAGGCGCTGGGCGGCGCCGTGGCGGCGTTTCGTGATTTTCACCTGCGGGCGATGGCGATGTGGCTGGTTCATGTTCTGCTGCTGGCGGCACTTTTCGCGTGGATGGCGCATCACGGCTTTTCACCCGTCTGGTTAGTGCTGGCGGTAAGCTATCCGGCGCTGGCGCTGACCAAAGTCCGCTCGTTTTACGAGCATCGGGCGGCGGACGATCCGCTCGCGCGCTCGGTCATTAACGAGGCCGGGCTAGTCTGGCGGGTGCTATTTTTGAATCTCAACTACCATTCTATTCACCACGATTTACCGGGCGTTCCCTGGTACGGGTTGCCGACGATCTACCGGCAAAACCGGGAGGCGTACCGCCAGCGTAACCACGGCTTTGTGGTCCGGGGCTACGGTGAATGGCTACGCCAGTTCTGGACCCGGCCAGTGGAGGTCACCGTCCATCCCGGAAAACAACAGGAGGAGAGGCATGAGTAACCTGCTGGCGTTGCCCATGTACGCCGTGGATCGCGCCGATACCCGCGCGCTCTGGCTGGCGCTGCAGCATCTGCTGGTCGTGCGCGGCGTGCCCGTCGATGGTGCTCCCGGCTGGCCGGAGTCTGACCTGCTGACCCACTGGCAGCAGCCTGAGCTTATCCTCAGCCAGACGTGCGGCTACCCGCTGGTGACGCAGCTCCCGGACGTGCAGGTGGTGGGCTGTTTTCACTACACGGCACCGGGCTGCGAAGGGTTCCAGTACCGCAGCTTTCTGGTGGCGCGCGAGGAGGATCGGCACCTGACGTTGGCGGATTTTCGCGGACGTCGGGCGGTCTGTAATTCTGCGGATTCCCAGTCTGGCTATAACGCGCTGCGAAAAAAGGTGGCTCCGCTGATTGTTGACGGGCCATTTTTCTCACAAACGTCCTTCAGCGGCAGCCACCGTCAGTCGCTGATTGACCTGCAGCGCGGGAAGAGCGATATCGCCGCCATCGACTGCGTAACCTGGGCGCTGCTGGCGCGTCATGAGCCCGAACGGCTTGCGGGACTGGCGGCGTTCGATCGAACGCCGCTGACGCCAGGGCTGCCGTTAATCACGTCGCGACGCACGCCCCCCGAAACGCTCATCGTCATTCGCGATGCGCTCCACGCGCTGGTCAGTTCACCGGAACATCGGGAGATTTGCGCCGCGGTGCTGATCGGCGGTTTTAGCGCGGTGTCGCGCCAGGCCTACGCCTCGTTGCTCGCGTGATAAATCGCCTGCGCGTCGGTAAAACAGCGCAGCGCCAGCGAAGAGACGGGTTTCTGCCTGCGCATAATCAGGCCGACGGGAGCCTCAATATTCGCATCGGCGATGGGGACGATCCTGAAAGTGCCGTTCAGTTCTTCAAGCCCGTTGTTCAGCGGCATCACGGCGCAGCATACGCCGCTCTGAACCGCCTGAATGATCTGGTACGTGGAGTCGCTCTCAAAAACGGACGTCGGTTCGATACCGGCAGCGTTAAAGCTGGCCTCCATATGCGCCCGGTAATGCATCCCTTTGGTCAGGAACCCCAGCGGAAAATCCGTCAGGTCGTGCCAGGTCAGCGCTTCCCGGCCGGGCTGGAAATGGCGGGTGTCGTGAAGCAGGCCCATTTTCGTTTTGGGAAGCTGGATAATGTCGTACAGGCTGGTGTCGATGCTGTTCAGGTAGCAAATCCCCAGCTCAAGCTGGTTGCGGCTGACGCCGTCGGCAATCTGCGCCGAAGACATAGAATAGAGGCTGTAGGTCAGCTCCGGATATTTTTGCGTCAGCTGGCGGATGAAGATCATCGGATCCACGCTCGCCAGCGGCACCATCCCCAGACGTAATTCCCCCACCACCTGGCCTTTGCACAGCGCGGCTTCCGCCTGCAATCCGTCGTGCGCGGCAAGAAGCGCGCGCGCCCACGCCAGAATACGCTCGCCCTCCGGCGTAAACCCTTCAAAGCGTTGACCGCGCACGATCAGCACCAGCCCCAGCTCCTCTTCCAGGCTGCGGATGCGCATGGAGAGGGTCGGCTGGGTGATGTTGCACCGCGAGGCCGCTTTACCAAAGTGGCGGGTTTCGTCGAGCGCGAGTAAATATTTTAACTGTTTTATGTCCATCACTCTTCTCTGCGCGTGAAGCCTTACAGCATGCGGATCTCTTTCGAGCGCAGGGTAATGCGTACCGGAACCGATTTATACGACGGCGTACCGCTGTCCTTATCGAGATAATCGAGCGGCACCAGCACGTTGGCCTCCGGGTAATAGGCGCCGACGGAGCCCGGGGCGATGTTGTACGCCACCACCGTAATATCCTCCAGACGCTGAGCGCTGCAGGGGAGGGCGGTTTCGATATCCACGCGGTCGCCGTGTTCCAGCCCTGACTGCGCCATATCCTCTTCGTTCATAAACAGCACGTCGCGGCGGCCAAAGACGCCGCGGTAGCGATCGTCCAGGGCGTAAATGGTGGTGTTGTACTGATCGTGGCTGCGCAGGGTGATCAGGCGCAGCACATGCTCGCCTTCACCGCTTGCGTTTTCCTGTACGCCGTCGAATACCGAGAACATCGCTTTGCCCGTTGCGGTCGGCCAGATGCGCTGCGTGGGCGGCAGCGGCATGCGGAAGCCGCCGGGAACGCGGATCCGCGCATTGTAGTTCTCAAAGCCAGGAATGGTTTGCTCGATCAGATCGCGGATGCGGTCGTAATCTTCGACCAGCGTCAGCCAGTCCACGCGTGTCTCCGGCAGGGTCGCCTTCGCCAGACCAGCGACGATGGCAGGTTCCGAACGGAGCAGCGGCGAGGCGGGTTTCAGCTTGCCGGAAGAGGCATGCACCATCGACATGGAGTCTTCGACGGTGATGGACTGGCGGCCGGTGGCCTGCATATCCAGCTCCGTGCGGCCGAGGCACGGGAAAATAAAGGTCTCTTTGCCCACCAGCAGATGGGTACGGTTCAGCTTGGTCCCAACGTGCACGCTGAGATCCAGAGACCCCATCGCCGGGAAACCGTTCTCGTGATCGGGCATCGCAACCGCAAAGTTACCGCCGAGGCAGATGAGCGCTTTTGCGCGACCGTCGATCATGGCCTGCGTCGCCTGCACCGCATCGTGTCCGTGACGGGAAGGAGGCTCAAAGCCAAACACCTCTTGCAGGCGGTTCAGGAAGGCCGGGGCAGGCTTCTCGCTAATCCCGACGGTCCGGTTCCCCTGAACGTTAGAGTGGCCTCGCAGGGGGCAGATCCCCGCCCCGGGCTTGCCGATATTCCCGCGCAAAAGCAGCAGGTCAGCAATCAGGCGGACGTTCGCCGTGCCTTTATTGTGCTGGGTAATCCCCATTCCGTAAGTAATGATGGTGGCGTTTGATTTCGCATAGGCCTCGGCCACCTTTTTAAGCGCCGCCGGGCTGAGCCCGGACTCGCGCTCGATATCATCCCAGCGGGTCTGCGCGATATCGGCGGCAAAATCCTCAATGCCCTGGGTGTGTTCGGCAATAAACGCGCGATCCAGCACGCCACCGCGTTCGGCCTCCATTTCCAGAAGATGTTTGGCAATGCCCTTCAGCGCGGCGGCATCGCCCCCGGCCTTCACCTGGAAATAGGTGGAGGCAATATCCGTAGAGCTATAGGTTGCCATTTCAATCACGCTTTGCGGGTCCGCAAAACGTTCGAGGGCGCGCTCGCGCAGCGGGTTAAAGACGATAATCGGCACGTTGCGGCGAGCCAGCTCGTGGAGGGTACCCATCATTCGCGGATGGTTGGTGCCGGGGTTATGGCCGATGGAGATCACCAGCTCGGTCTTGTCGAAATCGTCCAGCGAGACGGTGCCTTTCCCAATTCCGATGGAGCGCGGCAGGCCGACGCTGGTGGCCTCGTGACACATATTCGAGCAGTCCGGGAAATTATTGGTGCCGTACTCGCGGGCGAACAGCTGGAACAGATACGCCGCTTCGTTGGAGGCGCGCCCGGAGGTATAGAACTCGACCTGGTCCGGTTCGAGCCCGCGCAATATTTCCCCGATACGTTGAAACGCTTCGTCCCAGTCGACGGGGCGGAAGGTATCGCTTGCCCGGTCGTAGCGCAGGGGATGCGTCAGACGACCGTAACCTTCCAGCTCAAAGTCCGATTTTGCCAGCAGCGAAGAGACGCTGTTTTCCGCCAGAAACGCGGGCGTCACGCGTTTGCTGGTGGCTTCCCAGGTCACCGCTTTCGCGCCGTTCTCGCAGAACTGGAATGTCGATTTGTGCTCTTTATCGGGCCACGCGCAGCCGGGGCAGTCAAAACCGTCAGGCTGGTTGGTGCGCAGCAGCGTAGCGGGGGCTTCAAAGGTATCCATTTGGGTACGTACCGCAATGGCCGTCGCCTTCAACGCGCCCCAGCCGCCGGCAGGACCATCATAGTGTCTGATACCGGGAACTGAGCGTCTTTTCGTGTTCATACATACTCCTGACGTGTTTGGTCGCGCAACGGCTGGGTAATAAGCAAAAGCAATGACTCGCAGGGATAGAAATCCATGCGGTCGCGTTACGGCTCTTGCCTGTAATTATTTTTTATAACAATGAGTTAAAAGGATTGCTGTGTAACTATTTAAAGAAATTATAACGAAATTTTAGCATTTTAATAATAAATTGTATCTATCGTCCGGTAGGCAGGATAGATAGCGTGGAGCGAGAAAGTATGTAGTGCAGGTAAAGTTTCGAATGAAAATTGCTGTCGCTCAAAAAATGGAATCTTCGCGGCTGGCAGGTGCTGTAACAGCTTCGGCATTCGAAATAGTGGCGGGAAGGTTTACTGAGGCTTAATGATTAATGGAAATGTATAATGACTTACAGGGTAATTATCACAACACGAAATATAAGTTATTTTGAGCCGTGAAATTAAAGGTGCGCGGCGTAAGTAAAATAGCGATGCTGTTGTCAGGTAATGCAGGCATTATTAAAGTTACCCTGTTAGTGCAACAAATAATTTATCGTCGATATATTCTTCTGATATCACCAAAACGACAATTCTACTAATTATGGTAGTGGCGATAATAGCATTAATGCGTTAATGAAATCAGTTCTCTTTTGTCTTTTCTGCTTTAATAACATTGGGTTATGTGGTTATGCGTTGATGAAATAAGTAGAGCCAGGTCATTACGGGTTTTTTTATCAGATAAATCCTATAATGTTTTGACTGCTTCAATTACCACCACTTACGAGGCGGTAAATATTGAATTGAAGCAAAGCTCATGTAAACTTGTTTACCGTTTGTCAAAATATGTCAGGAAGACGCTGGGCCTTATTCTGAAGGGCTCGTGCGGTAGCTATGCCTTTAAATTAGTAACACACCGAAATTATCCTGACTATTTTAACAATAGCACCTAAGTCAAATTTCATCCCCTTATCTCCATCATCAAAATATCGCTACGGAAAAGCATATGAAAATGCGCGTACTGTTTTCACTTCTGTTTGTAATGGCGGTGGCGGGCTGTAAAGCGCCACAGAAACCGGCAATCACCGACGACACGATCGTGACCAGCCAGGTCAACGGTGTCACCCTGACCCACCGTCACGCCGTGGTGCCGCCAACGGAATTCACCCAGCTTAACGAGCCCTATCGCGCCATGTATCCGGCCTCCCTGATGAGCCGTCCTGATTTTGGCGGAAAGGTTATCCGTACGCTGGAAACCGGAAAAACCTATGTCGTGCTGGGGCAGGTTGAACACTACTGGATGGCGCTCGCCGATGAGGGGAATGACCAGCTGATTGGCTACGTCCCGATGCGTGCCGTTATCAAAGCCGACCAGTACGAAGCCACCGTTCGTAAACAGGCCATTCGTCCTAAGGCGCGTAAAAAAGCGACCTGCGTCGATGTGGATGGCAACAGCAAAGCCTGTAAAGACAGCGCTAACGGTACCTGGATCCTGAACTAAACGGCTTTCGTGGGCGTATTTTTATGAATAATAAAAAGTTTCATCGGCTGTGGTTAGTCTTTTACGCGGCGATTTTCGCCCTTGTCAGTGGTTGTACGTCGTCTTCACACAGCGACCCTTCCCGCTACAATCTGCAGTTTCAGGCTCATCCACAAATCAATGATTCTGCGCCACTTAAAGTCCGGGTGCTGTTGTTGAAATCCGATGCGGATTTCATGTCCAGCGACTTCTATTCCCTGCAGAACAACGCGTCGGCAACGCTTGGCGCGAATCTGCTGAACAGCGACGTTTTCTTCCTGATGCCGGGACAGCTCTCCAAAACCCTCAGCGGTCAGAGCGATCCCGAGGCGCGCTACATCGGCGTGATGGCGGAATATCAGAAGCTGGACGGTAAAAAATGGCGCGTTTCACTCCCGCTGCCTGTGCCAGGCGAAAATCATATCTACCAGTTCTGGAAATGGTCCGCGGATGAACTCCAGGCCAACGTTTTTCTCGACGTAAACGGCATTCGGGTCATCAGCCAGTAACGCGCTTCACAACAGGAAACACATCATCATGACCAAAGCAGAAAAGGTCGTCTGGACCGAAGGCATGTTCCTGCGTCCACACCATTTTCAGCGGACTGAAAGTTATCTGCTCAACCATGTTCGTGAGTGGGGTGCGCTGCAGCGTTCCTATCTCTGGGGCTTTCTCGACGTAGAACTGGACGAAGCGATGCTTCGCCAGGGCTGCATTGCCCTGAGCTACTGCAGCGGGTTACTGCCGGACGGCACCTTTTTCCAGGTACGCAACGGACGCAATGGTCCCGCGCCGCTAAAAATTCCTGACAATCTCACCAACGAAAAGGTGGTGCTCGCGCTACCGGTTCGTCGTGGCGAGCGGGAGGAGGTGATTTTCAGCGAAGAGCCGGCCTCGCTGGCGCGCTTCGTCGCATTTGAGCAGGAGGTGGAGGACGATAACGCCATGTCGGTGGGGGATGCCACCGTCCAGTTTGGCCGCCTGCGCCTGACGCTGATGCTGGAAAAAGACCTTACGGCAGAATGGACCGCCATCGGCGTGGCGTTTGTGACGGAAAAACGCAACGACAACCACGTGCGGCTGGACAACAGCTACATCCCGCCGATGCTGAACGCCAATAACAGCCCGCAGATCTACAGCATGATCAACGATCTGCACGGCCTGCTGGTGCAGCGCAGCCAGCAGATTGGCGGCCGCCTGCGCCAGCCTGGCCGCTTTAACACCTCCGAACTGATTGAATTTACGCTGCTCTCGCTGGTGAACCGTCATTTGGGCGAGGTTTCACATTTGAAAACGCTGCCGCTGCTGCACCCGGAAACCCTCTGGCGCAGCTGGCTGCCGTTTGCCACCGAGCTCACGACCTGGACGTCGCAGCGCACCACCGAGAGCGTGCTGCCGATTTACGATCACGACGATCTGGCGAACTGCTTCAGCAAGCTGATGCTGATGCTGCGCCAGGGGCTGGCGCTGGTGATGGAAGATCACGCGATTCAGCTGCCGCTTAACGAGCGCTCGCATGGCCTGAACATTGCCACCGTTCCTGAAACCAGCATGGTGCGCGAATTTGGCTTCGTGCTGGCGGTGAAAGCCAACGTGCCAGGCGACCATCTGCAAACCCATTTCCCGGCGCAGATGAAAATCGCGCCGGTGTCGAAAATTCGCGATCTGGTTCAGCTTCAGCTGCCGGGCATTATGCTGCGCGCCATGCCTGTCGCGCCGCCGCAGATCCCGTGGCATGCCGGCTACAGCTACTTCGAGCTGGAGAAGGGCAGCGAGCTGTGGCACGAGATGGATAAGTCCGGCGCATTCGCCCTGCACCTTGCGGGTGAATTCCCGGGGCTGGATATGGAGTTTTGGGCCATCCGTAGCCCGACAGAATAATAAAGCGAGCGCTTAATATGCAGGAACGACAGGACACCGGCAGTGATGCCGCGTTTACCGGAGCCAGTAGCAACAACCCGCTGGTGGCGGCCGCCAATCCGCTGCTCAATGCGATTCCGCAGATCCGTCATTCGGTATCACATGACGATCAGGTGGCGTTACGCCAGCGCCTGATCGATGAGATTCGCCGTTTTGAAGTCCGCTGTCAGCAGGCGGGGCTGCCCTACGAAGTGATCGTCGGGGCGCGCTACTGCCTGTGCACGGCGCTGGACGAGGCCGCCGCGCTTACCCCCTGGGGCAGCAGCGGCGTCTGGTCCAGCAATGGCCTGCTGGTGACGTTCCATAACGAAACCTGGGGCGGCGAGAAGTTCTTCCAGCTGCTGGCGCGCCTGTCGCAGAACCCGCGCGAGCATATTCTCCTGCTGGAGATGATCAACTACTGCCTGCTGCTCGGCTTCGAGGGGCGCTACCGGGTGCTGGACAATGGCCGTACCCAGCTTGAAACCATCAAGCAGCGGCTGTGGCAGATGATCCGCGGCGTGCGCGGCAGCTATCCGCCGCCGCTTTCTCCCCATCCGGAAGATCGCCCGGTGCTTCGCAAGCTGTGGCGGCCGATGGTTCCTCTGTGGGCCTGCGTGGCGCTGGCCGGGTTTATCGCCTGCCTGTTTTATATCGTGCTTAACTGGCGCCTTGGCGACAACACCAGCCCGGTGCTGGCGAAGATTTATCAGTCTCAGCTGCCGGAAACCACCATCCAGCAGCCGGCGCGCCAGCTGCCCGCGGTGCTTAACCTGCGCGGCTTCCTGAAGCCTGAAATTGAGGCGGGCCTGGTGGCGGTGAAAGACGAAGCGGATCGCAGCGTCGTGATCCTGAAGGGCGACGGGCTGTTTGCCTCCGCCTCGACCGTCGTGCGCGACCGCTATGAACCGGTCATCAACCGCATTGCGCAGGCGATGAACAACGTCAGCGGCAAAATTCTGGTGGTGGGCTACAGCGATAATGTGCCGATCCGCAGCGCGCGCTTTGCCTCTAATTACGAGCTCTCACTGGAACGCGCGCGCTCCGTACAGAAAATGCTGCAGGGAAGCCTCTCTCAGCCCGGCCGCGTGAAGGCGGAAGGGCGGGGCGAGATTAACCCGGTAGCGCCGAACACGACGCCGGAAAACCGCGCCCGTAACCGCCGTGTGGAAATTACTCTGCTGGTGTCGCCTGAAAACACGCAGGCCGAGCTGAACGGATTGCCGCAAGGAAACTAAGGATGCTGACTACACTTCTTTCCATTCTGACCAACCGCATTCTGTGGAGCTTCCTCGGCGTAACGGCGCTGGCGGCGGTGATCTGGATGATTGGTCCGCTGTTGTCCATCGTGGACACCCGACCGCTCGAATCCGAACAGAACCGCATCATCAGTATCGCCGTGGTCTACCTGCTGTGGGCGCAGGGCCATATTCTGCCGCGTCTTTATAACGCCTGGCTGAACCGCAAGCTGATGGACAAGCTCAACGAGAACACCGCCAGCCCGGAGGCGGCGGATCCGCAGCAGCGCCTGAACAGCGAGGAGCAGATCCTCGCCAGCCGTTTTGATGAAGCCGCGCAGATGCTTAAAAAAGCGCACTTCAGCAAGGCGGGTCAGGGCGCCCAGTGGACGCAGCGCTTCAGCACGCAATATCTCTATCAACTGCCGTGGTACGTCATTATCGGCGCGCCGGGCTCCGGTAAAACCACGGCGCTGGTGAACTCCGGGCTGCAGTTCCCGCTGGCCGACCGTTTCGGTAAAACCGCGCTGCGCGGTATTGGCGGCACGCGCAACTGCGACTGGTGGTTCACCAACGAGGCCGTGTTGCTGGACACCGCGGGTCGCTATACCACACAGGAGAGCGAGCAGGCGCAGGATGCCGGTGAATGGCTGCAGTTCATGGGGTTACTGCGCAAGTACCGTCGCCGCCAGCCGATCAACGGCGTCATCGTCACGATCAGCATTTCGGACCTGCTGACCCAGTCCGCCGAAGCGTCCCGCCAGCAGGCGGTGAACCTGCGCCAGCGCCTGTCCGAACTGCATGAACAGCTGGGTATCCGCTTCCCGGTGTACGTGATGGTGACCAAGGCCGACCTGCTCAAAGGCTTCCGCGCCTGGTTTGCCGACTATGACAAAGCGCAGCGCGATCAGATCTGGGGCTTTACGCTGCCGTGGGAGCAGACCAAACACGCCGATTACGACCTGATGGGCAACTTCCAGCAGGAGTTTTCTCTGCTACAGCAGCGCCTTGATGCCGGGCTGCCGGAAACCATGCTCAAAGAGCATGATGCGAAAACCCGCGCCGAAGCGTATCTCTTCCCGCAGGAGTTCGCCGCGCTGCGTCCGCTGCTGGCGGATTACCTGAGCACGGTCTTCGCCCGCTCCAACTTCGAAACCGAGTTCTCGCCGCGCGGGATCTACTTCGCCAGCGGGACTCAGGAAGGCATGCCGTTCGACCGCGTAATGGGCGAACTGAACCGCGCGCTGTCGCTGCCGGAAGGGGGCGAGGCGGATAACTGGGATTCGGTCAGTAAAGAAGCGCCTATACCGGGTGCTAAAGGTCAGAGCTTCTTCATCAAAAACCTGCTGCAAAACGTTATTTTCCAGGAAGCCGGGATTGCCGGGGAAAACCGCTGGTGGGAGCTGCGCAACCGGGCGGTGATCTGGTCCGGCTACGCGGCGCTGCTGGCCCTGCTGGCGATCCTCGGCGGGCTGTGGCTGACCAGCTATGCCAAGAACAAAGCCTATCTGGAAGAGGTGGATGCGAAGGTGCCGCTGCTGGACCAGCAGAGCAAAGCGCTGCAGAACCAGCCGCAGCGTGACCTGTTCGATCTGCTGCCTCTGCTGAATGGCCTGGTGGACCTGCCGAAAAGCGACGCGTTTGATGTCAACGATCCGCCAGTCTCCCGCCGCATAGGGCTATACCGTGGGGATGACGTCAGCGATGCTTCCCAGTCTTTGTACCAGAAGGCGCTGGATCAGCTTCTGTTGCCTGCCGTTGCGATGCACATCACCACCTGGCTGCGCAACGACAACGGCAGCGACGTGGAGTATAGCTATGAGGCGCTGAAAGCCTATCAGATGCTCTATCAGCCGAAGCACTACGACGGTAAATTCCTGCACTCCTGGGTGATGCTCAACCTGCAGCGCAACCTGCCGCAAAACGTCACGAAGGCGCAGCTGCAGCAGCTCGAATGGCATCTCACTCAGCTGCTGGAGCCGAAAATTCAGGCCTCGCCGTACGCGCAGGACGAATCCCTGGTGGCGCGTGAAAGAGCGCTCATTAACCAGCAGCCGCTTTCAACCCGCGTCTACGGTCGCCTGAAGCGCCTGCTGGAACATGACGACAACCTCAAGCCGGTCTCTCTTTCCGACCTGGGCGGGCCGCAGAGCGAGCTGGTGTTTTCCCGCAAAAGCGGCAAGCCGGTGAGCGAAGGCGTGCCGGGTCTCTACACGCCGGACGGTTACTGGAAAAGCTTTAACAGCCAGATTGACAGCGTGACGACCGCCCTGCATGAAGACGACGCCTGGGTGCTGGGCGCCGCGACCGCGCAGGAAGATAAACAGCAGATCGATAACGCCGTGCGCCAGCTCTACATGCGCGACTTTATTGCGAACTGGGATCGTTTTCTCGCCGACATCCAGCTAAACAACAGCGCCGATCTTTCCCAGCGCATCAACACCGCGCGCCTGCTCTCTGGCGCAAATTCGCCCCTGCGCCGTCTGGTGCAGAACCTGAGCCAGGTGCTGACGCTCTCCCGCGATACCCCGGCACCGGAAGATGCCGGTAAAGCGCAGGCGCAGAGCAACCGCGCCACCCGCACGCTGGAAGCGCTTTTCAGCAATAATGACAATGCCCCGACGCAGGCCGCCGCGATGACTCAGGCCCCGGAGCAGCTGGTGACGGACCACTACGCGCCGATGATTGAGCTGGCCCAGCCGCTGGAGAAGGGCGGCAAGACCATCGTCTTTGATGATTTCCTTAAGCAGGTAGACGAGCTTTATCGCTACCTGACCGCCGTGCAGGACGCCGCCAACAGCGGCATGCCGGCACCGGGCGGCGAGGCGATCAGCCGTCTGCAGGCCAGCGCCGGTCGTCTGCCGGGCGGGCTGCAAACCATGTTCAGCAACATGGCGGTGGGGGCCAGCAGCGATACCCAGCGCCGCGATCTGGAAAACGTCCGTAAGCGGATTAACGTCGAAGTCGGCGGGTTCTGCCGTCAGGCAATTGCCGGTCGCTACCCGCTGGTGCGCAGCGCCAGCACCGAGGTGACGCCGGACGATCTCGCCCGCATGTTTGCGCCGGGGACCGGGCTGATGGACACCTTCTTTCGCGACAACCTGACCAACAAAGTGGATACCACGCAGGCAAACTGGCGCTTTATGCCGGGCATCGACGGTAAAACCCTGCCGGGCAGCGAAGGGCTGCTGAGACCGTTCCAGCAGGCCCAGTCGATTCGCGACGCTTTCTTTGCTAACGGCGCAACCACGCCGTCTTTCAAGGTGACGGTTCGCACAGTGCGAATGGATAACACCATTCTGAACCTGACCCTGGACGTCGACGGCCAGCTGCTGCGCTACAGCCACGGTCCTCAGGCCGTGCAGATCATGAACTGGCCGGGGCCGGGCGGCACCAACCAGGTCCGTATGCAGCTGGGGCTGGCTAACGGCAGCACCGCGACGCTTACGACCAACGGCTCCTGGGCGCTCAACCGCTTTTTCGACAAAGCGAGCACCAGCCCGGGCGCGGGAAGCCTGAGCCGTCAGGCCACCTTCAACGTTGACGGACATCAGGTCACGCTGGAGTTCGCGCCAAACAGCATTCGCAACCCGTTCCAGCTTCCCCGTTTCTCATGCCCATAACCGCAAGGACAGCCGTATGACGAATACCCCTGCGATGAACCGCTACAGCTGGTATGGCAAATTACCCAGCGCCGGAGATTTCCTGCAGCGTCGCTTTCCTGACACCTTACAGCGCCAGTGGTCGCACTGGTTTCAGGTTGGCCTGCTGGCCTGGCAGCAGGAAGAGCAGCGCAGCGGCGAACGCCAGTTCACCAAAGCTCCGGTCTGGAACTTCGTCGTCCCGCCGATGCTGGGCAGCCAGATGATCCAGATGGGCTGCCTGCTGCCCGGCCGCGACAGCGTCGGCCGACAGTACCCGGTTTGCATTCAGCTGAGCTTCGCCCCGTCGGAGTGGTCGACCAGCCTGCTCAGCCAGGCGGAGAGCTGGTATCAGCAAATTGGTCGTCTGGGGCTGCACGCGGTGCGCAACAGCTTTTCCGCCTCGCAGCTGGATGAGATGCTGATGTCCATTCCGGCGCCGCAGCCCGTCGAGCCGCAGAAGCGTTCCGACATCCTCGACGTGATTGGCTACGACGAGGATGGCCAAAGCACGCTGGGCTGGCCGCAGGCGGCAGAGTGTTTTGACCCGCTGCGTCAGACCAGCTACTGGTGGACCAACCGCTGCGACGGTTACCCGCTGTACACCCACGTTCACAGCGGCAACTTCACCGGGCAGCTTTTCACCCTGCTGTTCGACCCGGCAGGGGGCGCCCGTCCGGGACGTCACGGTCTCTATCCGCCCATGTTTGAATAAGCAGGGAACGTATGAATATCGAAGAATTTCTCGCGCCAATAAGCTCCGACAAGCCCTGTGGCGACAATCTGGAATATGACGCTGACTTCCAGGCGATGAACCAGGCAAGCCAGGGCAAAGCGGAACAGCAGTTTGGTAACACCATCATCCCGGCAGAGCCTGCGGACTGGAACACGGTAGAAAAACTGGCCACCAGCCTGCTGAGCCGCACCAAAGATCTTCGCGTGATGCTGGCGTTAACCCACGCCTGGACCCGCCGTCGCGGCCTTGCGGGCTACGCGGACGGTCTGCTGCTGGTGCAGGAGGCGATCGCGCGCTACTGGGAGCCGCTCTATCCGCTGCTGGAAGAGTATGGCGAAACCGACCCGTTCTACCGCATTAACGCCCTGGCGGGGCTGAGCGATAAATCCGAGCTCACCGTCGCGGTACGTAACGCCTCGCTGCTGCGTTCAAACGGCGATGAAATTTCGCTGCGTGACGCCCAGGCGCTGCTGGACGGCAGTAAAACCGAGTGCCCGGACTATCCGGGCGGCCGTCCGCGGCTGATTGACGAGCTGGCCCGCGGCGACCAGCCGGGGACCGCGGCTGTCATTGTGATTAACGAGCGGCTGCTGGCCATCCGCGAGCTGCTTACCGGGCATCTCGGTGAAAGCGGCGTACCGGAAATGGAACAGCTGCTGAAGACCGTGGGACTGGTCGCCAGCGCCTGTCAGGTGACCGACATCAGCAAGCTGCTGCCGAACCGCGATGCGCAGGCTGAACAGCACGCTGAGCCGCAGCCTGCGGCAGCGCAGCCCGTTCAGCTGGTAACCGACTGGCGTAGCGTGCAGGTCACCAGCCGCGCCGACGCCCAGCTGATGCTGGAAAAAGCGAAGCAGTATTTTGCGCAGTACGAACCGAGCCACCCCGCGCCGCTGATGATTGAACGGGTGCAGCGGCTGTCAGAACTTAACTTCATGGACATTATTCGCGACCTGGCGCCAGACGGCGTTAACCAACTGGAAAACATCTTTGGACGCCGCGAATAACGCGTCCAGGCATTATGACGACAGGCATGGAGCCTGCCGTTTCACCTTCACCGCGCATCTTTGATGGAGAACATCATGGCAATGAGTAACAGTGGGCAGAAATTCATCGCACGTAACCGTGCCCCCCGCGTGCAGATCGAGTACGACGTAGAGATCTACGGTGCAGAACGTAAGATTCAGCTGCCGTTCGTGATGGGCGTTATGGCCGATCTGGTCGGCAAACCGGTAGAAAACCTGCCGGCAGTCGACGAGCGTAAATTCCTTGAAATCGACATCGACAACTTTGACGAACGCATGAAGGCGCTGAAGCCGCGCGTGGCGTTCCAGGTGGATAACACCCTTACCGGCGAAGGTAAGCTCAACGTGGATCTGACCTTCGACAGCATGGACGACTTCCTGCCGGACGCGGTGGCCCGCAAGGTTGAGCCGCTGAACAAGCTGCTGGAAGCCCGTACACAGCTCTCCAACCTGCTGACCTACATGGACGGCAAAAACGGCGCGGAAGAGCTTATCGCTAAAATTCTGCAGGATCCGACGCTGCTCAAATCTCTGAGCCAGCTGCCGAAAAATGACGACAGTGCGAAAGGTAGCGAGGAATAATCATGAGCAACCAGACTCAACAACATGAGCAGCAGGCGGGTCAGGCGTTCAGCCAGGATGAGTTCAGCGCGCTGCTGAACAAAGAGTTCCGCCCGAAAACCGATCAGGCGCGTTCCGCCGTGGAGAGCGCGGTCAAGACCCTGGCGCAGCAGGCGCTGGAAAATACCGTTACCTTCTCGAACGACACCTACCGCACCATTCAGAACCTGATCGCCGGTATCGACGAGCAGCTGTCGCAGCAGGTGAACCAGATTATTCACCACGAAGAGTTTCAGAAGCTGGAGAGCGCCTGGCGCGGTCTGAGCTACCTGGTGAACAATACAGAAACTGACGAGATGCTGAAGATCCGCTTTATGAGCATCTCCAAGCAGGAGCTGGGCCGCACTCTGAAGCGCTTCAAGGGCGTGGGCTGGGACCAGAGCCCGATCTTCAAGAAAATCTACGAGCAGGAGTACGGTCAGTTCGGCGGCGAGCCGTTTGGCTGCATCGTGGGCGACTATTACTTCGACCACAGCCCGCAGGACGTTGAGCTGCTGGGCGAGATGGCGCGCATCGGCTCTGCGGCGCACTGTCCGTTCATCACCGGTACCGCACCGGGCGTAATGCAGATGGAGTCCTGGCAGGAGCTGGCTAACCCGCGCGACCTGACCAAAATCTTCCAGAACACCGAATACGCCGCCTGGCGTTCGCTGCGTGAATCCGAAGACGCCCGCTATCTGGGGCTGGTGATGCCGCGCTTCCTGTCGCGCCTGCCGTACGGCATTCGCACCAACCCGGTGGACAGCTTTGATTTTGAAGAGCAGACCGACGGCGCGAACCACAACAGCTACTCGTGGGCGAACGCGGCCTATGCGATGGCGGCCAACATCAACCGCTCCTTCAAAGAGTACGGCTGGTGCACCTCGATTCGCGGCGTGGAGTCCGGCGGGGCGGTGGAAAACCTGCCGTGCCATACCTTCCCGAGCGATGACGGCGGCGTGGACATGAAGTGCCCAACCGAGATCGCCATCAGCGACCGCCGCGAAGCCGAGCTTGCGAAAAACGGCTTTATGCCGCTGGTTCACCGCAAAAACTCCGACTTTGCGGCCTTTATTGGCGCGCAGTCTCTGCAAAAACCGGCCGAGTACCACGACCCGGATGCCACCGCCAACGCGCGTCTGGCCTCTCGTCTGCCGTACCTGTTCGCCTGCTGCCGCTTTGCTCACTACCTGAAGTGCATCGTGCGCGACAAAATCGGCTCCTTCCGCGAGCGCGAAGAGATGGAGCGCTGGCTGAACGACTGGGTGATGAACTACGTCGACGGCGACCCGGCTAACTCCTCTCAGGAGACCAAGTCCCGTAAACCGCTGGCGGCGGCGGAAGTGCAGGTGCAGGAGATCGAAGACAACCCGGGCTATTACGCCGCGAAGTTCTTCCTGCGTCCGCACTACCAGCTGGAAGGTCTGACCGTTTCTCTGCGTCTGGTTTCTAAACTGCCGTCGCTGAAGACGAAAGACGCGTGATGATGGTAACCGGCCCGATAGGGCCGGTTAGCCAAAAGCTATATTTCGGTTAATTACTGTCAGTGAATAAGGATATCCGGTGATAAAAAATCTATTAATCGCTACCAGTTTGCTGGCAGTTTCAGCACTGGCTAGTGCGCAACCAGAAAAATATACTTACCCGCGAGCGGAAGCATTGCCGCAGGATGACACATCAAACATGATGCGCGATCCGGCTCTTTTAACCGGATATGATTTAAACCTTACGGCAGAGCGGTTTGCTAATGCCTGGCTTTCAAAAACCAATGAACGTGAACGCATTAAGGCCAATATGTATCTTCTGGGGGTTGTGGATGCCTCCGAGGGGACCGTCTGGTGCAAAGGAAAGCCTTTTTTACCCAATACCCTTCATGAGTTTCTTTACCCGCGTTTCGCTAACTTAACGGCAGAGCAAAAAGAAGAGCGCGCCTCGAAAATTATCACCGATGGCATGAAAGAATTACGCCCTTGCAAAAAAGAGAGTGATAAATGAGACCATTATATGAACAACTGAAACGTCAACATTACTCTTCAAATCATGCTCGTGCGGGATTTGCCTCTGGTGAACAGCTTTTCTCAGAAATTGGCTACGACTATTCAACGATTATCAAACAGCAGCCTGCCTACGAAAATACGTGTGCGGTCAGGATGAGTTTGGCTTTGTTAAAATGTAATGTTGAATTTACTGGGCGTCTCCCCATAAAGTCAGGGCCCTATAAGGGAAAAACAATTGAGCCGGGTGCAAAATTGCTCGCCGATCAACTGTATAAATCTCACGTTTTTGGGAAAGCAGAAATCTATACCGATCGTCAGGCAGGTGCACGGTCGATGATCGGCAGAAAAGGTGTGGTTTTCTTTAATAAAATTGATGGTTACGGTGGTGGTCATATCGATCTCATTGAGCCCCTAAGTAATAATTCTTTTATATGTAACTCCGATTGTTTCCCTTACTGTCAGGAAATCTGGTTTTGGGAATTAAAATAATTTCACTAATGAATTTGAAGAGAGCATTTATTCTGCTCATGTTTTTAACGTTTTCGGCTCTTGGCGATAAGCCACAATTTGATTTTTACCAGCAGCAAACATACCGGCAGGTTGTAAAAGATTTAGTTCTGGCGCGTTGCCTTGCGCAGGTGGCCGATAAAGGCAGCCAGTTTTCTGCTGACGCGGCTCGCAGTGCGAGTGCTTTCATTGAGTGGATACCGTTTGATGCCGAAAACGGTACAGAGAAGGTAGAAGCCATCATTGGAAAATATAAAAATCAAATTAATGGTTTTCATTCGGAGCGAAAACCCGATGTAAAAGGCGTAACCTTAAACTGTCTACGTCTTTATCATAGTGACGAACTTAACAAACTTGTTCCTCAATTAATTATCGGAAATCCTGATCGCACCTGGATTCAGGACAACCCGCAGTAGTAAAGACTTCACATTCTTTCCGTTAATTCAGGGGGAATGTAAGACTGTCAAATGACACGGGTCATTTGATGTGAGGCAGAGGTAAAATATGGACGGTTTTATTCAGCCCCATGCTTTCCTGTTTGCCATATAAGTGCTTTTTCGAAAGCAATATTGTTCATCCACGAAGAGTAGATATTATGGCTATTGATATGTTTCTGAAGGTCGAGGGTGTTACGGGCGAATCTAAAGATTCTAACCACACCGGCTGGACTGATATTACCTCCTTCTCCTGGGGCGCTTCTCAGCCTGGGAATATGAGCGTTGGCGGTGGCGGCGGTGCCGGTAAAGTTAACTTTAACGACCTGCACGTTAACGCGCTGATCGACAAATCCACCACCGCTATTCTGAAACACTGCGCCAGCGGTAAACACCTGACTAAGGTTGAGCTGTCCGTCTGTAAAGCCGGCGGCCAGCAGGTGGAATATTCCCGCATTACGCTGGAAGACGTGCTGGTGACTTCGGTTCAGTACACCGGTGCAGACAACGGCGATACCGTTGGTGTGACCTACGCATTCCAGGCTGCGAAAGTGAAACAGCAGTACTGGGAGCAGACCACGTCGGGTGGTAAAGGTGCTGAAAGCAGCGCTGGCTGGAACATCAAAGAAAACAAAGAAGCATAATTGCGTATATGGCCGGGGAGTTTTCCCCGGTCATTATCAACCGGGAAGTCAGATAGCATGACAAGCTTGTAGTAAGGAGGTGCCCGTCCTCTCACCATTTGCAAATTTCAAAACCCTGAGGGTCGGCGGGTATGGTTATGAAACAGCTATTCGGTGTGTTGGCGGTCACGTTAATGGTAAGCGCTTGTGTGTCTCATCCTGCACAATATCGGTCGCTTGCGGTTACGCTTAAAAACAATGAACCCTGCTTTGCTATTTCCGCTAACCACGGGTTACAAGCGCCAGTTACCAGCCATTCGGCCACCATTATGAAACGCGCGGGAAATGAATGGAAAACGATATCGCCGCCGTCTACGTTTAGCCCTGAGGTGACGTTAATGACCCAGCAGTGTCATCAGTGGAAGGATGTCGCGTGGCAAGCCGGAGAATATGATGTTGCTCTGAAGGTGTCAGGGAAAAACGATTCTATTCGCTATGCGGCCCGCTTCACCTTACAAGAGGCTCCCTCAGGCCAGTTTAAGCTTATGCAAACTGAATAGAATGTGTTAACCCCAAACGCCGCGTTTCACGCCCCGGGCGGACGCCGATATTCTCGGTAAGGGGGGATTGTTTATTTACTGAAAGAGAAAGCGGGCGGCACTGAACAGGGTCGTTATCAGGTGTTGAAGTGCAACTTAATCGTCAATAGCGACGCGATTCGGGCGCTGAATGCCTAAAATAGCATTTATTTATTTGTGCGAAGCATAAGGAGTTTTTCATGGCAAATCAGTCAAACGTTGCTCCGGGTTACTGTGTGGTACAGCAACCGGGTACGCTGGACTTCCAGGCAAGACAACTGTTTGGGAATTCACGTAATGAAAAATCCGAATATTTTATGCAGCTGAATAAAGATACAGCGTGGGTCAAACCTGGACAGATATTAATTGTTGCGGATCCGCATAATGCTAATCAATCACATCAGATTAATGGGTTAGCTAGTGCCAAAAAGAAAGTCAACAACGCACTTGCAACAATTGATGGGGATACGGCAGAATTTTTAAAGAATAACTTTGATAATATTGCCGCCATAACTGCATGGGGTGATACCTTAGTGGGAAATGCAAGCAGTGCGGGGGAGTCTTACTTTAAACAAATTGAAAGTATTTTGATTAAAATTGAAAAAACCTACCAAAACCAGTATCGAACACAAGGTACTCTTATTGGGCAGCAGTTTTATGCAGAACGTAATGCCCTTCTTGCGCAACTCAAGCCGCTATTAAACAAATTGACAAAAAAACAGCTCAAATTTAGAGATTATGCGGATCTTAAAAGAGCATTGGGACTTTCCACAAAATCTATTGTTCATGAATGGAGTACGGTTGGTATTGGTGCGATTCCAGGGTACTCAACGTATATTGACCGGGCGTCCAAAATTACAGCTTATATGAAAGCAGGTGGATGGGTTGCGTTAGGTTTTTCTTTTGCGAATACGACTAATGAAGTCTATCATGCATGCACCCTGGGTAGAGAACATGAATGTGGTAAGGTTGCAGTGAGCGAATATAGCAAATTTGGGGGCGGTGTTGCTGGTGCAGCGTTAGGCTCTTCACTTGCGGCTCCTGTTTGTCTTGCATTAGGCGTACCAACAGCGGGAACAGGCACCCTCGTTTGTGGTCTGGTCGTCGGCGCAGTGGGGGCCGCCGGGGGAACAAAGGTTGGAGGGTTTGTAGGAGAACAAATGAATAATTTAATATTTAGCGGAGAATAGTGTGATTGCTGATAATATTTACTCTGCTTTTATTATTTGTGTTTTTGCCGTTTTTATATTTCTTGTGCTAACGTTCTATGTTGATTACCGTAAACATTCCGGTCAAGTTGATAAAATCTATGACTTGCTAATTCAGAAGAATTTGCTCAAGGAAGACGATTATCAGGCCTGGAAAAATCTTGGGTTTTGGGGATTTGGTTTTCGCACCACAATTTTATCAAGGCTTGTGCGGGGCAAGCGTATAAAATTGACGGAATCACGTTGGCTTGAACCTCAACCGTGCAACAGTGTTTTATCTAACTTCGAATTATCATGGATTAATTCATATAACACAAAGGTTAAAGTTGCCACGGCTTTGTTTGTACTGCTTTTAATATTAGCAGGCGTTAATGAAATTTAATAATACATTTAAAATTTAAATGATGCTTTTTGGGGGTGACCTCAAACGCCACCGTCTTCGCGCTGACGCTCTGGGTGTATGCAATATCATCTACCGTGGTACTAGTTATGGTGAATATAGACGACTTATTTTTGTTTCTTATTGTCGTTTTGGCTCTGGTCGTTGTAATGATGGATTTATTCAGTTCTCGTTACTTCAAAAAACACGAGGCTGATTATAATCAGTTACTTTCTGACTACAGGCGAAAAGGATATGACCTGGATCTGGTAACCGACTACGCTTCTTTTTTTGGTTCACTGGCAAATTATCAAAAAATAATCTGGTTTGTTCGTCTTTATAAAGGCGTAAAAATGAAGTTCACTCGTGAAAGGCTTGTTCAGGAAGAAGCTTATAAATACGTACAGTCGTTACCGGAAGAAAGGATTGGCTGGATACTAAAGTTACATCGTCGCTATAAATTACAGGCGTTAATATTCACTCTATGGCTCATTGTTGGATTATATTTTATAACCTTCATTAAATAGTTTTTGATATTCACTTTCTCAAACGCCGCCGTTCTCGCCCCGAGAGCGGCAGCGTTTGAGCGCTAATCATACCAGCAGGAATACGCCATGCGATTCACAATTATTTCTACGAAACCCGGTCATCAGCCGCCGCAGAGCAGCTGTGATTTTTACGCCCCGGGCGGCACCATTGGGCGCGGTACGGATAACAATCTGGTATTGCCGGACAATGACCGCACCATCTCGCGTCTGCAGGCCATTGTCCACGTTGACGCCCAGGGCGAATGCCGCGTCACCAACCGTGGCAGCGTCACCCGCGTGGTATTAAATGATATTCCGCTGGAGCGGGGACGTCAGGTTGAACTCCAGGATGGCGACATCCTCGGTATTGATGACTACCGTATCGAAGTGACCGAACTGATCCACGATACGCAGCCGGTGAGCCGAATGGCGGCCAGCATGCAGCAGCAGTCACGTCCGACAGCCGCACCCGCTGCGCCCGCAGCGCAAGCGAAGCCTGCTAACCCCGCGCCACGCGGTAAGGCGGAACCGACCGCCGTGCCTTCCGAAATCTGGGACAGCCTGATGCAGGAGTTCTCCATCTCCGACAGCATCTCCAGCAACCGCGCAAAACCCCAGCCTGCGGCCTCACAGGATCCGTTCTCCCAGCCCGCCGCGCCGGAGCGTAATGCCGAAGATCCGCTCGCGATGTTCAACGACAGCGATCCAACGCTTGAGCGTAAGAACGTCGACCCGGACACGCTGTTCAGCGACGAAGCGCTGTTCAAAAAAGAGAGCATTTTTGACGACGTGACGCCTTCCACGCTGGTGCCGCCTGTTGAGGGTCAACCCGCTCCTAAAGAAGACGCGGCGGACGAGCTCGACCCGCTGGCGCTTTTCGGTGGAAAGGCCAGCGCGCCAGCCGCGCGCAATGATGACCCGCTCGGGCTGTTGGGCGGGGCGCCGTTAACCCACCCGGATGACATTGCTGACGAAAAGCCAGCCCCAGCGCCTGAACCAGAGCAGGAAGAGGACGTCCTTGCCGATTCTCCGCTGTTCGCTCCAGAGCCGCAGGAAACGCCGCGTGAAGAAGAGCCGGCGCGGCCAGATTACGCAGGCTTCACCATGCCTACGCCGCAGGCCGTTGCGCGCAGCAGCGCTCAGGCACCGAAGGGGCGCCTGCGCATCGACCCGGTCAATAACGCGGCGTCTCCAACCGCCAGCGCGAATAACGGCGAGAAGGGCGAAGTGCTGCAGGGCGAGCTGCTGCAGGCGCTGCTCGAAGGCATGGGCCTGAGCGAAATGCAGCCCGTTCCGCAGTTTGACCGGGAAAATATGCGTCAGCTGGGGCAGATTCTGGGCATGTTCTCGCAGGGCACCGTGGCGCTGCTCTCGTCTCGCTCCATCCTGAAACGCGGCGTAAAAGCCGATATGACCATGGTGCTGGACGATGCCAACAACCCGTTCAAGCTGTTGCCGACCGGGAAAACCGTCTTAATTCAGATGTTCGGCACCCCGATGCCGGGCTTTATGCCGCCGACCAAGTCGGTGCGCGACGCGCTGATCGACCTTCAGGCGCACCAGCTGGGGATGATCTCCGGTATCCGCGCCATCATCGCCGCGATGCTGCAGTCGTTTAACCCGGAACAGCTGGAGGAGCAGGCGAAGCAGAACGGCATGACCTCGCGTCTGGCGCTGCCGGGCAGCCGCAAGGCCGCCCTGTGGGACTATTTTGTTCGCAGCTATGGCGAAACGGCGGGCGAAATTGAGGATGACTTCCACACCCTGTTCGGCGAAGCCTTCCTTCATGCGTATGACATGGAGGTGAATCAGTACAAAGACTCACAGAGCGGATCGGAAGACAAATGAATATCGCAACCGCTTCTCTCTCCCGCCAGGGGACGCGCGCCAGCAACCAGGATCAGACGGGAGAAACCATAGGGGAACGCTCGGCCTGCTTTGTCGTCTGTGACGGCATCGCGGGTCTGCCCGGTGGTGAAGTCGCCGCGGAACTGGCCCGCAACAGCATTATCTCCCGCTTCGATGGCGACAAGCACCTGAACGCGCAGCATATCCGCGACTACGTGCAGACGGCGAACCGCACCATTCTGAGCGAACAGCAGGCCGTTCAGGACTATCGACGGATGGGCACGACGCTGGTCAGCCTGTTCATTGACCGGGACTACGGGCTGGCGTACTGGGCGCATGCCGGCGACAGCCGCCTGTACCTGTTTCGCCGGGGATGGCTGTGGCACGTCACCACGGACCACAGCCTGGTGCAGCAGATGAAGGATGCCGGGCATCAGACGGACGATCTCAACAGCAACCTGCTTTATCTGGCGCTGGGAATTGAAAACGGCGGACCGGAAGCGAGCTACAGCGACGTGGTGCAGGTGGAAGACGGCGATGCCTTTTTACTCTGCACCGACGGGTTCTGGCACGGCGTCAGCGAAGAGCAAATGAAGCAGTCGCTGCACATGGTCAATACGCCGCAGGAGTGGCTGACCTTAATGAACCAAATCATTCAAAAGAATGGCGAACAGGAGGGGAATGCGCAGGATAACTATACCGCCCTGGCGGTATGGATGGGCAACCCTCAGGACACCACTTTGCTGCATACCCTCTCTGACGCAGCACAATTTCTTCCCTGCGGAACTGATTAGACACACAAGGAACGATATGAAACTTTGGCTATCGGGTTTGGCACTTTTGGCGGTGACCTCCACCGCGCAGGCTGAGAATTTCCGCATCGTGCAGTCTCCTGCGCAGAAGCTGGATATCTGGATCGACAATATCAAAGACAACACTCCGCAGAGCTGGTGTAAGCCAGAGGTGGCGCTGCGCATTGTGGCGAACGGCAAGAAAGACGTCTCTGTGCTGGAAAACTTTGTGCCGCGTCTTGGCTCGCTGCTGGAACACCAGTGCAGCAAACTGAATAAACTCAGCTGGACGCTCAACGATCCCGAGGGGACAACGCTGGCGCAGGGCACGGCAGCCAAAGCGCAGGAGTGGGCGCTGGTGGTGAAACAGCAGCAGGCTGCGCCTGCCGTCACCACGACCACTTCCAGCGGCGCGTTATTGCCTCCGGATCAGAACGTTGCCGCCCATACGGTTGCCGCGGACCGCACGCCGTGGCAGGAGTTTACTCTGCAGGACGGCTGCCACCTGCGCACCTTCTGGGAGGGCGGCGCGTCCGCTCCGGCGCTCTTTATTCCAGATTCTGACACCACCCGCTGCGGTAACGGCAGCTGGCTGAGCGGTCACACCGTTATCTCTCAGTCCCGCAATGGCGGTCAAAAAGAGATGGCGGTGACCTACATTCACGGCTTCCCGGTGATGGGGCTGAATCAGAGTGCCGATCCGGAAAACGCGCTTATCACCTCCGTTAACAAAGAGCGCATGGTATTTAGCACCCCTGATAGCGACCAGAGCTGGATGATCCTGCCTTACGACAGCACCCTGAACAGCTGGAAGAGCAACGGCACGGTGGCGGTAGAAATTTCCCGCGAAACCGCCAGCGACGATGCAAAGCTGCAGGCGCGTATTGCGGCGGTGAAGAAAACCTGGAGTGCCTGGGTCGCACCCGGCACTCAGCTGAATATCGTTCTGATTGATACCCTGCGCCCTCAGCTGCGCGATCCGGCAGTGGGCGCCTGGCGCGCGGCGAATTAAGGAATGGCTATGAATACGCTCTATCAACACCTGGCGGGTGAAACGCTCAACGACGCGCTGGCGCGCCTTGAGGCTGAAATCAAAGCCCGTCCGGCGGATGCCGACCTTCGCGCCGCGTTCGTGCAGTTTTTAACCCTCAGCGGCAACTGGACGCGCGCGCTGACCCAGCTGAAAAGCTGGCTGGCGCTGAAGCCGCAGGCGAAGCCGACCGTCACGCTGCTGGAGCAGTCCATTCAGGGCGAGCTGCAGCGCGCGCAGGTGATGGCGGGGCAGGCGCGTCCGGCCATGCCTGAAGCCCAGTGGCCGTGGCTGACTACCCTGGCCGCAGCGCTGAGCGAGGAGAGCGATCGCGCCCGGTCGCTGCGCCTTGAAGCGCTTGACCAGGCGCAGGCCACCCCCGGTCACGTCACCCTGGAAAACGAGGAGACACGGGCGTTTGACTGGCTGATGGACGGCGATGCCCGTCTCGGCCCGGTGTGCGAAACCATTGTGAACGGCCGTTATTTCTGGCTGCCGTTTAACGCTATCGCCGAGATCCGTTTCCAGGCCCCGGCGAGCGTGACCGACCTGGTCTGGCGTCACGCGCTGGTGCGCCTGACCGACGGTACGGAGCAGGTGTGTCAGATCCCGGCGCGTTACCCGTTTGCTGCCGATGCTTCGGATGCGATCAAACTGGGCCGCACTACCGAGTGGCGCCCGCTCGACGAGGACGGCACCCTGTACGAAGGGATGGGCCAGAAAGCCTGGCTCAGCGAGCAAAGCGAAAGCCCGCTGCTGTCGTTAAGTCTCGTGACGTTTGCGACGGATGGAGCCAATGAGTAATCCCGCTGGCGAAGGCGATCTGCTGCGCAGCGGCTGGCAAGCCCGCAGCAGGCAGGAAAAGGTGGGGGCGCGCGACAAAATGCAGCCGTCGCTGCTCGATCGCCTCACCGATAACGACCCGGAAAAAAAGCGCGAGCCGGCTAACAGCAACCTTATCACCCACGCTGCGCTGCGTCGTAACGTGCTGCGGGATCTGCAGTGGCTGTTTAACACCATCAATCACGATGCCTCCGGCGATTTGAGCGCCTTGCCGCACGTGAGCCGCTCGGTGGTTAACTTTGGCGTCGCGCCGCTCGCCGGGAAGAGAATGTCGGATATTGAATGGCACGATATCCAGCGCAAGCTCACCGAGGCGATCGTCAATTTTGAACCGCGCATTTTGCCCCAGGGGCTGCAGGTCCGCTGCGTGTCGGATACCTCCTCGCTGGATCTGCACAACGTGCTCTCCATCGAGATTAAAGGGCGCTTATGGTGTGTGCCGTACCCGCTGGAGTTTCTGTTTCGCACCGATGTCGATCTGGAAAACGGCCATTTTGAACTGAAAGATGCGGGGTAATCATGGAAAGTAAACTGCTCGAATATTACAACCGTGAGCTGGCCTACCTGCGCGAAATGGGGGCCGAGTTTGCCGAACGCTATCCGAAGGTCGCCGGGCGGCTGGGCATGCGCGGCATCGAAGTGGCGGACCCGTACACCGAACGCCTGATGGAAGGCTTCGCCTTTCTCACCTCGCGCGTGCAGATGAAAATGGACGCGGAGTTTCCGCGCTTCTCCCAGCGTCTGCTGGAGATGATCGCGCCGAACTACCTTGCGCCCACCCCTTCAATGGCGATTGCGGAAATTGAGCCCGACAGCAGCCGCGGCGATCTGAGCAACGGCTTTATCGTGCCGCGCGGCACCATGATGGACAGCCTGGCGCTGAAGAAAACCGGCGTAACCTGCAGCTATACCACCGCGCACGAGGTTAATCTGCTGCCGCTGAAAATCGACAAAGTGGAACTTGGCGGCGTGCCCGCTGACCTGCCGCTGGCGCAGCTCGGCTTAAGCCAGCGGGGGATCAACAGCGCCCTGCGGATCCGCATTGCCTGCGACGGCCCGCAAAACCTCGGGCACCTGAATTTTGACCGGCTGGAGTTTTTCCTCAGCGGCCCGGACATTGAGGCGCTGAAGCTGCTGGAGCTGGTCATGGAGCACCACGCCGGGATTGTCTGCCAGACGGTCGGCCCGCAGCCGCAGCGACAGCTGCTGGCAACGGATGCGCTGCGTCAGGAGGGCTTTGCGCCGGACCAGGCGCTGCTCCCGGACGATCTGCGCAACTTTGACGGCTACCGTCTGCTGCAGGAATATTTTGCGTTTCCGGCCCGCTTCCGCTTTATCAGCCTGAGCGGTCTGGGCGCGCTTATCCAGCGCTGTGAAAACGAAAAAGCTTTCGATATTTTCATTCTGCTGGATAAGACGGATGAACAGCTGGAGCGCGTGGTCGACGCCAGCCATCTGGCGCTGCACTGCACGCCGGTCATCAACCTGTTCCCGAAAGTGGCGGCCCGGCAGAAGCTGAATGAAGGGCAGCATGAATACCATCTGGTGGTCGATAATATCCGCCCGCTGGACTACGAAATTTACGCGGTAAATAAAATTTTTGGCAGCGCCGATGGCCAGCGTGACGACCAGACGTTTCGTCCTTTCTGGAGCACCTGGAGCGGCGACGCGGGCAACTACGGAGCCTATTTTTCCCTGCGCCGGGAACAGCGCGTGCTCTCTGAGCATGCCCTGCGCTACGGCACCCGTACCGGCTATATCGGCTCGGAGGTCTTTGTCTCGCTGGTGGATGAGCAGCATGCGCCGTGGCAGGAAAACCTGCGCTACATCTCCGCCGAGGTGCTCTGCACCAGCCGCGACCTGCCGCTGATGCTGCAGCAGGAGCTCGGGCAGTTCATTATGGCCGACTCCATGCCGGTGAAATCCCTGACTCTGCGCAAAGGCCCGACGCCGCCGCGTCCGGCGCTGGCGGAAGGGTTCAGCACCTGGCGGCTCATCAGCCAGCTGCAGATGAACTATCTCAGCCTGATGGACAGCGAGAATGAAGAGGGGGCGGCGGCGCTGCGCCAGCTGTTAGGGCTGTACGCCAACCTGGCCGAAACGCCGGTTGCGCGTCAGGTGGAGGGGGTTCGCCACTGCGTGCTGGAGCCGGTGCACCGCCGCGTGCCCGAGCCCGGACCGGTCGTTTTCGCCCGCGGAATTGGCATCACCCTGACGGTGGACGAGCGTGCGTTTTCCGGCGCCAGCCCGTGGCTTTTCGGCAGCGTGATGGAGCGCCTCTTTGCCCGTCTGGTCACCATCAACAGCTTTACGGAGTTCACCCTGAAAAGCCAGCAGCGCGGCGAGATAGGCTACTGGGCGCCGCGCATGGGTAAAAGGGCGCTGGTATGAGTGACGCTGCGACCGCACCGCTGCGCGTGCATCGCCTGACGAAGCTGCCGGATACGTTCTGGCACGGAGTCCGCGAGACGCCCTGGCGCTACGATCTGTTTCAGCTGTTAAGGCGCATTGATGCTCAGGGCGGCGAGCGCTACCCGCTGGGACGCGCGCCGCTGCCGAAATTTGAGCCGCTGCGCATTGGCCAGCAGCCCTCAATGAGCTTTGCGCCGTCGACGCTGGCCCAGGTACGACAACGCGAGGAAAGCGGCCTGCATGAGGTGTCGATCCTCAGCTTTGGCCTGTTTGGCCCGAACGGCCCGCTGCCGGTGCACATGACCGAGTACGCCCGCGAGCGTATTCATCATCACCAGGACACCAGCCTCAGCGCGTTTGCCGATCTGTTCCATCATCGCCTGGCGCTGCTGTTTTACCGCGCCTGGGCGGACGCACAGCCCGCCGTTTCCCTCGATCGCGCCGACAACAGGCGCTTTGAGGGCTACCTGGCGTCGCTGATTGGCATGGGGCAGCCGGGTCAGATGAACAAGGGCAGCCTGAGCGCCCATGCCCGCTTTACCCACGCCGGGCACCTGACCCGTCACGGGCGGGACCCGGAGGGGCTGGAGAAGATCCTGCGCGACTATTTTAAAGCGCCGGTTAAGCTGGTGAGCAACGTGCCGCAGTGGATGCCGCTCTCCGCGCGCGAGCAGGCGCAGCTGGGAGCAGGACGCCGCATCCCGCGCATGGGGGAATCCGCTTTTCTCGGCGTTGCGGTGCGAGACGTGCAGCATAAGTTTCGCATCGAGATTGGCCCGCTGAGCGCGCAGGAGTACAACCGTTTTCTGCCCGGCGAAGCGTGGGTCACCGAGCTGCGCGACTGGGTGCGCCAGTACGCGGGGATTGAGTTTGAATGGGAAACACGGGTGATCCTGCGTGAAGACGCGGTGCAGGGCACCACGCTCGGCGGCACCGGGCGATTAGGCTATAACACCTGGCTGGGGCATCAACCCCAGCCTGTCCCGCGTGGCGATCTGGTGTATCGCGCAGAGCGGTAATCCTTCCGTATACCGAATCATTGTTAATGGAAACTAACATGTCAGAAATTAGCCGTGCCGTGCTTTTCGGCAAACTGGATACGCTGTTATTTACCTCTCTGGAAAGCGCGACTGCCTTCTGCAAGCTGCGCGGCAACCCCTACGTTGAGCTGGTGCACTGGCTGCATCAGCTGATGCAGCAGCAGGATGGCGATCTGCAGCAGGTCATCCGCCATTTTGCCCTCGACGAACAGCAGCTGACGCGCGATATCGTGGCGGCGCTGGACGCCCTGCCGCGCGGGGCAAGTTCCGTTTCCGATCTCTCCGAACATATCGACAGCGCCGTGGAGCGCGCCTGGGTCTTCGGCTCGCTGAAGTTTGGCGTCAACCGCATTCGCGGCGGCCATTTGCTGATCGGCATCCTCAAAACCTGGAACCTGGCAAACGTGCTGAAAAGCATCTCATCGCAGTTCACCCGCCTTAACGTCGAGGTGCTGATTGAGCAGTTCGACGCGATTTGCGCCAACAGCAAAGAGACGCAGCAGGCCGCTGCCGCCGTCGACGCGCCCGCGGGTGCGGTCCCGGCGGCGCAGGGTACGCTGGCCCAGTACGGCCAGGACCTGACCGCCCGCGCTCGCGACGGGAAGATTGACCCGGTTGTCGGGCGCGACGAGGAGATCCGCCAGATGGTGGATATCCTCATGCGCCGCCGCCAGAACAACCCGCTGCTGACCGGGGAAGCCGGGGTCGGGAAAACGGCGGTGGTGGAAGGGCTGGCGCTGCGTATCGCCGACGGCGACGTCCCGGAGCCGCTGCAAAATATCCAGCTGTGGCTGCTGGATATCGGCATGCTGCAGGCCGGCGCGGGCATGAAAGGCGAATTTGAAGCCCGTCTGCAGGCGCTCATTAACGAAGTCCAGTCCAGCGCCACGCCGATTATTCTGTTTATCGATGAGATCCACACCCTGATTGGCGCAGGCGGCCAGCAGGGTACCGGCGATGCGGCGAACCTGCTGAAGCCGGCCCTGGCGCGCGGTCAGCTGCGCACCATCGGCGCCACCACCTGGGCGGAATATAAAAAGTACATTGAAAAAGACCCGGCGCTGACCCGTCGTTTCCAGACGGTGCAGGTTCACGAGCCGGACGAAGCGAAAGCGATTCTGATGCTGCGCAGCACCGTGTCGCCGCTGGAGACGCACCACCAGGTCCTGCTGCTCGACGAAGCGGTCAGCGCGGCGGTGAAGCTGTCCCATCGCTACATTCCGGCGCGTCAGCTGCCGGACAAAGCCGTTGCGCTGCTCGACACCGCCTGCGCCCGCGTGGCCGTCAGCCAGAGCGCGCCGCCGGCGCAGCTGGAAGACTGCCTGCGCCATCTTGCCGCGCTGGACGTAGAAATTGAGATCGCTGAACGTGAAGCGCGCGTCGGTGCCGGTGATGCCGATCGCGTAACGGCATTAACCACAGAGCGCGACGCGTATGAAACAAAACGCGAAGCCCTGTCCCGGCGCTGGGAAGAAGAGCGCAGCCTGGTGCAGGAGACTATCCGCCTGCGCGCCGCGCTGTTTGCGGCGGGCGAGGAAGAGACCGCTGAGCTGCGCAGCCAGCTGGCGGAGCAGCAGCAGGCGCTGAACGCCTTACAGGGTGACGAGCCGCTGCTGTTTGCGGCGGTAGATGAAAACGTGGTCGCCGCGGTGGTCTCTGACTGGACCGGGATCCCGCTTGGCCGGATGGTGAAAAACGAGATCGACGCGGTACTCAACCTCGCCGATACGCTGAACCAGCGCGTTATCGGCCAGCGTCACGGGCTGGATCTCATTGCCCGCCGCGTGAAAACCTCGCGGGCGAAGCTGGACGATCCGAACAAACCGGTGGGCGTATTTATGCTGTGCGGCCCGTCCGGCGTCGGGAAAACCGAAACCGCGCTGGCGCTGGCGGAATCCCTGTACGGCGGCGAGCAGAACGTTATCACCATCAACATGAGCGAGTTCCAGGAAGCGCACACCGTGTCGACGTTAAAAGGTGCGCCTCCGGGCTACGTGGGCTATGGTGAAGGCGGCGTCTTAACCGAGGCCGTGCGCCGCCGCCCCTACAGCGTGGTGCTGCTGGACGAAATTGAAAAAGCGCACCCGGACGTTCATGAGATCTTCTTCCAGGTCTTTGACAAAGGCTGGATGGAAGACGGCGAGGGGCGCCATATTGATTTCCGTAACACCATTATTATTCTTACGTCCAACGTTGGCACCGAGCTGATCGCCGCCATGTGCGCCGACCCGGAACTGATGCCTGAGCCGGACGCGTTAAGCGGCGCCCTGCGCCAGCCGCTGCTGGAGGTGTTCCCGCCTGCGCTGCTGGGCCGTCTGCTGGTGGTGCCGTATTATCCCCTGAGCGACGCGATGCTGGGGCAGATTGTGCGCCTGCAGCTCAGGCGCATTCAGCGTCGTCTGGAAGAGAATCACAACATAATTTCTGAATTTGACGACAGCGTGGTTGAACAGATCGTTCAGCGCTGTACCGAGGTAGAGTCGGGCGGGCGTATGGTGGATGCAATTCTGACCAATACGCTGCTGCCGCAGATGAGCCAGATTTTACTTACCGCCAGCCGCAGCGACGAGCAGTATCGTCGTTTGCACGTTACCTGCGAGCAGGGCGAGTTCCACTGTCAGTTTGCCGCGTAATAATCATCAAGAGAACTGTAAAAGATGACGGATAATGATAACAATCGGACTGTCCCAAACGCGCTCCCGGTCGGGTACCGTTTCAATGAGTTTGAGATTAAAGAGGTAATTGGCGGCGGCGGATTCGGCATCGTCTATCGCGCCTGGGATCACCAGCTCGAACGCACTATCGCTATCAAAGAGTTTATGCCTTCCTCCCTCGCCGTGCGCGGCGAGGACATGACGCTGGTGCTGCGCAGCGAGCGCTTTGGCAAAGCCTTTTCCGCGGGCCTGAACAGCTTCATCCAGGAAGCCCGCCTGCTGGCGCGGTTCAACCACCCGAACCTGCTGCACGTGCTGCGTTTCTGGGTACAAAACGACACGGCCTACATGGGAACGCTGTTCTACAGCGGCACCACGCTTTCACGCCTGCGCGAAGAAAAGCCGGAGCTGATCAACGAGGCCTGGATTCGCCGCACGCTGCCGATGCTGTTCGGCGCGATCAAGACCATCCACGATGAGGGCTATCTGCACCGCGACATCTCGCTGGATAACATTCAGATCCAGGATAACGGCCTGCCGGTGCTGCTCGACTTTGGCTCCGCGCGCCGCACCATCGGTAACCTCTCCGACGAAACGGAAACCATGCTGCGCCCCGGCTTTGCGCCGATTGAGCAGTACACCGACGACAACGAGAGCGAGCAGGGCCCGTGGACGGATATTTACGCCCTCGGCGCGGTGCTGCGTACCCTGATTGTGGGCTCTCCGCCGCCGGTCAGCGTGGTGCGCTCCATTCAGGACACCTGCAAACCGCTGGTGGAAATCATGCCGCAGGGCTACTCCATCCCGCTGCTGCAGGCCATCGATCGCGCGCTGGCGCTGCACATGGAGGACCGTCCGCAGTCTATCGACGAATTCGCCGCGCTGATTGAGATGCCGGTCGCCGGGATCAACGATGTGCTGACCGCCAAAAAGACCGGCACCATGCTGGTTCCGGTTGAGGAAGAGAAGCCGGCTTCGGCACTCGACTGGCGGCGTTACAAGATCCCGGGCATGGTTGCCGCGGGCGTGCTGGTGGGTGTTGTCGCCGGCGCGATGCTGTTCAGCGGCGGCAATGATGCGCCTGAGCAGGCTGCACAGGCCCCGGCAGAGACGCGTCCGACTGAAACCGCCGCGAACACGCCAGACGTGAAGCCGGAAACGGCGAAGGCGAGCGAGCAGGCGGCGCAACAGACGCCACCGCCTGTCGAGAGCCCTGTTGCGCTGGTCTATATCCGTATCCAGGACGGTGAAACGCTGAAAGTGAACGGCGAGCCAAAAGCGCTGCGTCCGGCGACCAACGGCTATGCATCGCTCAAGCTGCCAGCCGGTGAGACGAAAATTGAACTGCAGGGTAACGGGAGAACGCGCAGCCAGACGCTGGAGATCACCAAGCCGGGCACTTGGCTGGTGAATCCGTAGAATTACGCTCAGTCACAGATGCGAACCTCTTTTCTGAATCGCATAAGCTAGATGGAATAAAGATTATGCTCAACCGAATTACCGTTCAGCTCCCGGTGGAGGGGCTTCTGTTCTGGAAACTGACGGGCCGCGAGGCGATGTCCGAGTCGTTCGCGCTGACGCTGACCGTGCTCGGCACGGACGCGCGCATCGACCGCAGCAGGCTGCTCGGCCAGCCGGTCACGGTGACCATCCCGACGCAGAACCTGCTGAGCTCCCGCTACATTAACGGCAAGATTACCCGCGTGGCGGTCAGCGCCGTTGAGCTGACGGGCACGCGCTATGCGGTGTACCAGCTGACGGTGGAGCCGGACCTGTGGCCGATGAAGCGCGACCGCAACCTGCGTATTTTCCAGGGCCAGACGGTGCCGCAGATTGTCAAAACCCTGCTGGGCGAGCACCAGGTTAACGTTGAGGATAAACTCACCGGCAGCTACCGGGTGTGGGACTACTGCGTGCAGTATCAGGAGTCGAGCCTGGACTTCATCAGCCGCCTGATGGAGCTGGAAGGGATTGCGTATCACTTCAGCCACGAGGCGGACAAACACACCCTGGTGCTCACCGACGCCGCCACGCAGCATCAGCCGTTCAGCGGCTATGAGGTCATTCCTTACCACCAGACGCCGTCCGGCGGCAGTACGGACGAAGAGGGCATCAGCCAGTGGGCGCTGGAGGACAGCGTGACGCCGGGGATTTACAGCCTCGACGACTATGATTTCCGCAAGCCGAACGCGTGGCTGTTTCAGGCCCAGCAGAACCCGGCGTCGCCGAAGCCGGGGAGCATCGACGTGTACGACTGGCCGGGGCGCTTTGTGGACAAAGGTCACGGGGAGTTCTATGCCCGTATCCGTCAGGAACGCTGGCAGGTTGAGCATCAGCAGATTCAGGCCACCGCCACGGCGGCGGGTATAGCGCCGGGGCATACCTTCACGTTAACCAACGCGCCGTTCTTCAGCGACAACGGCGAATATCTGGTGACGGCGGCGGGCTACCACTTCGAAGAGAACCGCTATGCGAGCGGCGAGGGGGAGACCATTCACCGCACCGATTTCACTGTCATCCCGTCGGCGGTGGTGTACCGTCCTGCGCAGAGCACGGCGTGGCCGCGCACCTACGGCCCGCAGACCGCGAAGGTGGTGGGGCCGAAGGGCGAGAGTATCTGGACGGACAAATACGGTCGCGTGAAGGTGAAGTTCCACTGGGACCGGCTGGCGAAGGGGGATGACACCAGCTCCTGCTGGGTGCGCGTGTCGAGCGCGTGGGCGGGCCAGGGCTACGGCGGGGTGCAGATCCCGCGCGTCGGCGACGAGGTGGTGGTGGACTTTATCAACGGTGACCCGGACCGTCCGATTATAACCGGGCGCGTGTACAACGACGCGAGCATGCCGCCGTGGGCGCTGCCGGCTGCGGCGACGCAGATGGGTTTTTATAGCCGCAGCAAAGATGGCCATAAAGACAATGCCAATATTCTCCGTTTTGAAGATAAAGCCGGTCACGAACAGATCTGGATCCATGCAGAGAAAAATATGGATACGGATATTGAAAATTCTGAAACCCTTGATGTTGGTGTCGATCGTAGAAAAAACGTCGGACAAGATGAAAATATTACGATCAAGCGGAACCTGAAATCAGAGGTAGGAAATAATGAAACGCATAATATTGGTAACAAGCACGTTATAAACGTTGGGAAAGATCAAACTGTTTTGACCATGGATAAAGAAGGTAACGCGCTGCTGGAATCTGTGACCACGATTAAACTTAAAGTTAAAGACAACTATATTCTGATCGCCCCGGATACCATTGAGATTCACGTAGGCGAAGGCAACCTCAAAGCAGAGGCTGTGGAACAGGCCATCTTCAAAGGTAATGAACTTACGAAACTGGGTGATGGTATTAATACCGAGCTCAAGGCAAATGATACGGTGAGTATAACGGGTACCAACCTGACCGATATTAAGGGCGCGATTGTAAAAATTAACAGTTAATCTGCGTACAGAGAACGCTATTATGGGAAAACCAGCCGCCAGAGCGCGCATTGATTCCAGCGCACATACTGGCCCAATTCAAAGCGGAAGTCCCAACGTCATTATTGGCGGCTTTCCGGCGGCACGAAAAGGCGATCCGCTTTCATGCTCTCAACATGGTCAGGGAAGTATTCTCAGCGGTTCAACAACGGTATTTGTGAACGGCTTACCTCTCGCCAGGGAAGGTGACAAGACGGTTTGCAATACCTCAGCGACGCCTGCGGTCGCAACCACTCAACCCGCACCTCCGCAATATTGGGGAGGGACGGCGGCGAAGGATGCGGGTAAAGATGGTGCTATACATGGTGATGTTTACGACGCCCGGGTGCTCGGCGCCTATGCAAGTCTGGAAGATAAATCCGGCTTTGGAAAACCCGATACGGCATCAGCCGGATTCGCGCTTGCCGATATTACGGTCGGCAATACAAAAAGCCAGGATAAATATAAAGGCGAGGTGCGTACAAAAGTAGGGGTGGCGAATGCCAGCGGCACGTTAGTGACCGACCGGGCCGATTACGGGGCTATTAACCTCAATGCCAACGCCACCGCGATACAATATGGCGCCTCGGGAAGCATCGGAAAAGAAGGGGAGCAATATGGCGGCGTTGGCGGGGATGTTTACCTGGCAACCGCTGAAGCGAAGGCCGTCAGTGAAATGTACGGCGGTAATAAAGGGCGTTATGGTTTTAATGTTGAACTTGGCGCAGAAGCTGCGGCGGTCAAAGGAGAGGCGACGGCTAAAGCCGATTTTTATGGCGTAGTCGTTGCCGATGGCAAACTTTCAGGGAGTGCAGGGAGCGCTGGCGCTTCTGCTGGCGTGGGAACCTGGATTGATAGCACGGATTATTCATTTAACCTTAAGGTGTCAGGTGAGCTTGCAGTGGCGCTCGGTCTGGGAGGGGATGCCAGTATCAAATTTGCGCTAAAACCGATCCTTGACTGGATTTATGACGATGATGAAAGTAAGCCGTCTCCAGCGGCGGGCAGTGGCGATGGTGTGATTTTGACGGGCTGTGTTACAGTCCTGATAGGAGATTAAAATGTGTAAATGGGGAACGTTGTGATGCATTGGTTTTTCTTTCTTCTCTTTATGATTTGGACACTAGTGCTAATCTGGAATGGAAAAGATTTATTTAACAAAAAACAGTGGCTCCTGGCGGGGTTGATGTTCGTTCTGGTGTTAGTGGCTACGGTCGTCATTGGCTTTACGTTGAAATGGCTTGCTCAGTCAATGTCATTGTTTTCCGTCGCAACGGCCAAACAGTATTCTATCATTCTCTCTATGTCTTTCCTGTGCGTCTGGGGATTAAAGGTCACCGTAGTGCTGCTCTGTACGCTATTTTCCGGGATTATGGGGGGGCACAAAAGATACAACGCGGACAATTATGAAAAATTATCGTCTATGACACGTGCCGTGGCGCCTGGCTTACTTATCTTTGCTAAAAGCTTAATTAGCTTCGGAAGCTTCCTTATGTTTTCAGGATTATGGCTTAAGTAAGCGTGACGAGTGAGGTTGCATAATGGTTACTGAAAAAACGTATCTTTTTCCTCTTGAGATGAAAGACCAGGAAAAAGAGATTCGGGAAAATTTCTGGAAATGTCTCTATACCTCTGCAGAAAAAGAGATGCTTCACTACTGGCTGCTGTTACCAAAGAATGTTAAGCCAGCAGAAATAAAGCCAGTCACGTTTCAGGAGGTTGGACTGACGAACATCGGCAGATATATCACCGATGACACCGGCCCCTATATTGAAGTCTGGGCGGCATACGAACACTGCCAGTGGGAGATGAATGCGTCAGATTGGCTAATCAACAAGCTCGATTTAATGGGTGAGAAAATTCTGAACCAGAGGATAATCACGCATCCTTCAGGAAGTGGGAAGTTTGCGGATATCCTGTCCATTAAAACGATGCCCTCGGGTGATGAGGTCATTTCACGGTATACGGTGCAGAAGGATTATAACCCAGTAAGTGGGGGTGGGAATTACTTCCTTTTGAAAACGGCTTGTGCTTCGAAGGATTACAATACGACTGCCGATACTATTTTCCTGATTGCTATCAACTGGGATTTGATGCATCGCAGCAATTTGATGCTTTCAGAACTGTTGAAAACAGTCAGCCTGAGCAATAAAAATGACAGTGGTTTTAAAATTCCGGATTCATGGCAGGTGCGTACGCTGGATGATAATCGTCTGGTAATTGAACATACGATAGGTAATATCAACCATGGAGTGATTAACTTCTGTCTCTTCCGTCAAGCTGATTTTCCTTCTGTGCAGGCTATTTTCGAAGAAGCAACCGCGCGCTTTAACCGCCACGATAGTGCGGTCTCTCTTACTACGTCGGACATCACCAGCATCCCAAATGATATTAATCTCACGTTTACAGGCGATCTTTATAGCTGTACGGGAGAGGTTGTCAGCGCTGCTGAGAATATCAGGGCTTTTTACGACATGCGTATTTTTGAAATTAATGGTTTATGGTGTTACGTTGAGGTGGTTGGGCCTCATCGTAATCATCGGAATTATTCTTACGAAGCCAATAAACGATGCATGGAAATCATTCTTTCTACATTTCATATAGAAAAATTGTGACTTCACAATATTAATTTAATGCCCTCCAAACAAAGCCACATAAAATGTGGCTTTGTTTTGTTGCACAGGAAGAATATCTTACCGCTACGCATTGTCATATCAACAGCATAGCCGCCAGCGTATTGAAGATGAGTTAACTTCTGGCACTGAGATTAGTCCATAGTGGAATAAAGATTATGCTCAACCGAATTACCGTTCAGCTCCCGGTGGAGGGGCTTCTGTTCTGGAAACTGACGGGCCGCGAGGCGATGTCCGAGTCGTTCGCGCTGACGCTGACCGTGCTCGGCACGGACGCGCGCATCGACCGCAGTAAGCTGCTCGGCCAGCCGGTCACGGTGACCATCCCGACGCAGAACCTGCTGACCTCCCGCTACATTAACGGCAAGATTACCCGCGTGGCGGTCAGCGCCGTTGAGCTGACGGGCACGCGCTATGCGGTGTACCAGCTGACGGTGGAGCCGGACCTGTGGCCGATGAAGCGCGACCGCAACCTGCGTATTTTCCAGGGGCAGACGGTGCCGCAGATTGTGAAAACCCTGCTGGGCGAGCATCAGGTTAACGTTGAGGATAAACTCACCGGCAGCTACCGGGTGTGGGACTACTGCGTGCAGTATCAGGAGTCGAGCCTGGACTTCATCAGCCGCCTGATGGAGCTGGAGGGGATTGCGTATCACTTCAGCCACGAGGCGGACAAACACACTCTGGTGCTCACCGACGCCGCCACGCAGCATCAGCCGTTCAGCGGCTATGAGGTCATTCCTTACCACCAGACGCCGTCCGGCGGCAGTACGGACGAAGAGGGCATCAGCCAGTGGGCGCTGGAGGACAGCGTGACGCCGGGGATTTACAGCCTCGACGACTATGATTTCCGCAAGCCGAACGCGTGGCTGTTTCAGGCCCAGCAGAACCCGGCGTCGCCGAAGCCGGGGAGCATCGACGTGTACGACTGGCCGGGGCGCTTTGTGGACAAAGGTCACGGGGAGTTCTATGCCCGTATCCGTCAGGAGCGCTGGCAGGTTGAGCACCAGCAGATTCAGGCCACCGCCACGGCGGCGGGAATAGCGCCGGGGCACACCTTCACGTTAACCAATGCGCCGTTCTTCAGCGACAACGGCGAATATCTGGTGACGGCGGCGGGCTACCACTTCGAAGAGAACCGCTATGCGAGCGGCGAGGGGGAGACCGTTCACCGTACCGATTTCACGGTCATCCCGTCGGCGGTGGTGTACCGTCCGGCGCAGTCCACGGCGTGGCCGCGCACCTACGGCCCGCAGACTGCAAAAGTGGTCGGCCCGAAGGGCGAGAGTATCTGGACGGACAAATACGGCCGCGTGAAGGTGAAGTTCCACTGGGACCGGCTGGCGAAGGGGGATGACACCAGCTCCTGCTGGGTACGCGTGTCGAGCGCGTGGGCGGGCCAGGGCTACGGCGGGGTGCAGATACCGCGCGTCGGCGACGAGGTGGTGGTGGACTTTATCAACGGCGACCCGGACCGTCCGATTATAACCGGACGCGTGTACAACGACGCGAGCATGCCGCCGTGGGCGCTGCCGGCTGCGGCGACGCAGATGGGCTTTATGAGCCGCTCGAAAGGGGGCTCCGTGGATAACGCCAACGCCCTGCGCTTTGAGGACAAGGCGGGTGCAGAGCAGGTGTGGATCCAGGCCGAACGCAACATGGACACCAGCGTTAAGAATGATGAAACGCACAGCGTCGGCGGGGCGCGCAGCCATTACGTGAAGAAAAATGAGCTGCATCGCGTGGAAGCGAATCAGACCCAGGCGGTGAAAGGCGGAACCGAGATCCTGACGGGGAAAGGCAAGCTGGATGCGGCGGTAGAGCAGTATGTCATTGCTTCCGGGACGAAGCTGCGGCTGGTCTCAGGTGAAAGCGCCATCGAGCTGAACGCTAACGGCAAGATTAACCTGATCGGCAAAGAGTTTAATTTCTTCGTGGAAGGGGATGGCTATATCACCACGGGCGGTAAGCTGCACCTGAATACCTCTGGCACCAAGCCGGGCACAACGGCACCGGGATCGGGGCATAAAGGGGATATTGATGCGGCGGTGCAGGCGAAGTTTTCGCCGCAAGAGAGCGCTAGTCGTCCAGCCCCCGCTGCGGCTCCAGCAGCAGGCCAATCGAAACCTGCTCCAGCTTCGGCGTCAACAACAGCCCCGCCTTTGAAAGGGAATTATGTTTACAAAAATAATCCGAATAGCTCAGACGTTATGCCTTTCAATGACGATGTTATCAAAGAGATCAACAAGTCACCGACTCTTCAAACTCAGCTAAAAGATTTGAAAGACAAAGGGTGGGCTATTCAACCTGGCGCTGCAGGTGGTGGTAGTTATGCTGATTCGGATAATAAATTGATCGTTATGGATCCCGAACACATGGAAGATACGGCCACGACGGTACAAACTTTAGCTCATGAAGCAGGACATGCCACATATCCTGTTGCTGCAGATTATTCGAGTAAAGAAAACTTCATTAATAGTCAGCTAATGGATGAAGGTGGTGCAACCTTGAATAATATCAAAATACAGCGTGAAATACTGGGAAATGGCGGTATTGATATTGATATTGCAGGGAGCCCGGAAAATCTCAAAGCTTACAATGCAGCCTATGATAAAATGGTAAGTGGAGAGCTGTCGCGGATTGACGCTGCAAAAGCTATAGGTAAAGTCTACGGTAAAGGCGAAATAGCTTCGGGTACCGATCTCAATTACAACGATTATTACGGGGGGTTCTATGGTAAGTAGAATGACAAAAAATACCATCTTCTTTTTGCTCCCACTATTTTCAACTCTTTCTTACGCAGGACAAACAAACATGAACCAAGATTCTTTATGGCATATTGTTAAAGAACTCAAAACAGTCTGGGGAAAACAGGCCGAGGATGTCAGTAAACTTTTCCATCAACCACTGGTCCCAAAAAATCCAGAAGTGAAAGACCGTTATACGTCAGTTCCATTCACATTATCTGATGGAACACGTATCAGCGATGTAGATGTTCGTTTATGGGGAAACGGAGATAATAGCGTTTCACTTGTCTCGTTTGTAATCGAACAGCCTTGCATTACGCTCGACCAGGTCAAAGCGCATTTCCCAGATGTTAAGGTATCAAATATTCCTCGCGGAAATACCGCAGGGCAATCTGTGGGATATCGAACCGCCACTGATGAGCATGGGCTGGCATGGGCATTTAGTTTTCCGGTAATGAACCAGGAATGCCTAAATCGAGTCATTATGTCGCGTTACGATCGTTAATAAGTGTTGTGTTTTCCTGCCGGCACGGGTATGTCGCTGCCGGTTTGCAGCATCCGCGAAAAGCGTAATTTACATCAAGTCAGTGACGATTAACGTGAAAAGACACACGCCCATATTTCTTTGTTTTTCCCTGATGTTTAGTTGTCTGGGTAGCAATGTGGTTTTGGCAGAAGCTATGCCGCCCGTTCTGACAAAACAGGATTTTTCCGTGAAGGTCAAAGACCAGTCCATCGCCCTGGGCGACAGATGGGCTCCTGATATAGCGCGTAAAATTGACGTGCCGGTGGAAGGCAGTTTTACCGGTGAGGTTCCTTTTGACGGAACTAATTATAAATTTTTCCAGCATCAAAGGGCTGGGTTAGAAATATTCAGCTCCAATCTCTGGTGGGATAAAGCGGAAAGAAGCGTTGATGATTATATCGTGTCGCAGATTACGCTGACCGGCGCAGATATCGTGACGCCGCGTGGTGTCTATGTAGGGACAACGGGAAAAGAACTTAATAGCGCATACGGTACCGGTCAGGTCGACAATGATTCGGGGGAACAGTGGATTACCTATGAATTAGGTAAAAAACTGCTCTCTTTTGAGATCAAAGACAGTAAGGTTGTAAAAATAACAATGAATTACGATAGTGGTTCTTCAGAGTAATCTCTAACCAAAAATTATTTGGCAGTCATATTGTTAAGAGCTTTATTGGTTGTCAGCAAAGGCAGCCACATTTTAGTCGAACCGTCAGGTCAGTGGCTTAAATAAAAACAGCCAACCAAAAGGCCAGTATGTATTGGCCTCTTTTGTTTCTCATCATATTAATCATCCCGAGTTCACTTATGAAATACACCCTCCAGGAAGGTTCGTTTTCCCTTTTTCCTGCTGCCTGGCAGGATAACAGTATGAACATTATTCGCGATGACGAAAGCGGGCTGTCCGTGGTGGTCAGCCGCGGCGTTGTCCCGGACGGCAGCGACTACGAACAAGAGTTTCATCGCCAGTGGGACGTGCTGCGTCCTCAGATGGGTGAGATCGCCCAGAGCGAATTCCGGAACGTAAAAGCCGGTCCTGACGGGAAAATTAACGGACTGGAAGTCGAGACTACCTTTGACCATAACGGACAGCGCCTGTGGCAAAAACAGCTGGCCGTGCAGCCGCCGGGCAAACAGGCATTGATGATTTTTACCCTCTCGGCATTAAGAGCCTTCACCGAAGAGGACGAGGTGCGCTGGAGCGCGCTTAAGCAGAGTCTGACGCTAAACGACAACCGGAATGTGTAAGGCATGAGCGATAACAACGCGGCCCGTAAGGGCGACGAGATTATTCACTCCAGCATTTTTGCTGACATCACCAGCATTGTGGCGGAAGGTGCCGCCTATGCGGTGATCGGTGCGGCGGTAGGGCTGGCGGCTACGGCGGCCGCGCCTCTACTCGGTGCGGGTGCTGCCGCAGCGGGCGTGGCGGCGATTGGATCCAGCTGTCTGTTAAGCGGAATTATCGGTGGCGTGCTGGCGAACGTGGCGGGCATCACTGACGATATCAGCAACGCCGCGGAAGGGTTAGGCAACGCGCTTTTTCCGCCGTCGCCCGCGGGTAAAATCACTACCGGTTCAAATAACGTTCTGACCAATGCGATCCCTGCCGCGCGCGCGGCAGGCACGCTGACGCCCGCGGATACTCCGTCTCCTGAGCCGCAGTCGCCGGGCAGCTTTGCCGATTACGCGGGCTTGCTGCTCTCCGCGGCCGGACAGTTTGGCAGCGAAATGTGGCAGCCGAGCGTGGCCTCTGCCGCCGCGGGAACCTCGCCGCTGGAAGAAGACAAGGTGGCGTGCGAAAAGCACTCCGGGCCGCAGTATCTGGCGGAAGGCTCTAAAAGCGTCTTTATCAACGGGCAGCCCGCGGTGCGCGCAAAAGATCGCACAACCTGCGAAGGCACCGTTTCCGACGATGTCTCCCCGAACGTGATCATCGGCGGGGAGACGCTCACGGTCCGCGATATCAAAAGCGGTAAAACGCCGGGCCTGGCGCTGGGGATGATCGCGCTCTCCCTGCTGCGCGGGCGTCCGGGCAAGATTCTCAAAAACATGCCCTGCGCGCTGGCGGCGGCCGGCGGCGGGATGCTGGCCGATATGGCGGTGAATGCCGTGTTTGGCTCGTCGCACCCGGTTCACGCCGCCACCGGCGTGAAGGTGCTGAATGACGACGACGAACTCGATTTCTCGCTGCCGGGGCGCTTCCCGCTGCGCTGGCAGCGCAGCTACAACAGCCTGACCACCCGCGAAGGGCTGTTCGGTCTGGGCTGGGCAACGACCTTTGACAGCTATCTGACGCTCGAAGAAAACAATGCCACATGGTTTGACGAAACCGGGCGCGAGCTGAGCTTCGAGCTGCCGCCTGTCGACCGCGCGTTTTACAGCATCAGCGAAGGCATTATTATCCGCCGCAACGAGAGCGGCGACGTGGCAATTGCCGACGACGACGGGGCGGTGTGGCGTCTGTATAAACCAACCCGGGCGAATCGCTCCATCCTGCGTCTGGCCTCCCTCAGCGATGAATACGGCAACGCGCTGCTGACGGAGTGGGATGAGCACGGCAGGCTGGTCGGCCTGCACGACGAGCCGCGGGCAATCGACGTCACCCTGCGCTATGAGGATGAGCGTTTCCCGCAGCGCGTTACCGCTGCCAGCCATTTCGACGGCAACCAGACATGGCCGCTAATGCAGTGGGGCTACGACGCGCGCGGCCAGCTTGCGAGCGCGACGGATGCCTCAGGCGTGGTGACGCGTGAGTACCGCTATAACGAGCATGGGCTGATGGTCTGGCACCGTCTGCCGGGCGGTCTGGAGAGCGAATACCGCTGGAAACTGTTCGATCACTGGCGCGTGGTGGAAAACCGCACCAGCACCGGCGACGGCTGCCGCTTTAGCTACGATTTAGCCGCCGGGCTGACGACCGTCGAGCACTACGACGGTCAGACGCGCCGCCACTACTGGAACGCGCAAAATCTGATTGTCCGCTACGTTGACGAGCGCGGTGAAAACTGGCGCTACGAGTGGGACGACAACGAGCTTCTGACGCGTCGCATCGATCCGCTCGGTAACGCCGTTACATTCGTCTACGACGAAATGGGCAACCGGGTTCAGGAGACTGACGCCGACGGCAATACCCGCACCACCGCCTGGCTGGAGCACCGCGCGCTCCCCTCGGCCATTATCGAAGCCGACGGCAGCGCCACCCGCTTCTGGTACGACGAACACCACGGGCTGAAGCGCGTGGTGGACCCAATGGGGCAGACCACGCTACTGCGCCGGGACGAGTTTGGGCAGGTTGTTGAGGAGGTCGATGCCGCCGGAAACAGCCGCTACCAGGAGTACAACGAGGCCGGACAGATTGTACGTGCGACGGACTGTTCCGGTCGTATTACCCGCTACCGCTATCATCCGCTGGGCTGGCTGGTGGCCGAGATTAGCGCCGACGGTGAAGAGACGCGTTACCGCTACGACGCCGCAGGACGCCCGGTGCAGCTCGACCGTCCGGAAGGCTGGACGGAGTCGCTCAAATGGAACGAACGTGGCCTGCCGGTGAAGCATGCTGGCGCCGACGGGAAAGAAAGTGAGTTCAGATACGATGAGGCCGGGCGCTTAACCGCCACGCGCAATACCCAGGGCGAAGAGGTGCGCCGACGCTGGGACAGCCGCGGACGTCTGATTGCTCTGGAAAACGAAAACGGCGAAGCGTACCAGTTCCGCTGGGGCGCGGACTCGCTGCTGCTGGAAGAGGTGGGGCTCGATGGCGTGGCCTCGCAGTATCGCTACGACGCCTGCGGGCGCACGATTGCGCGCACGTTTGCCGCCGGCCATCCGGAGGCCATCACCCACGCCTTCGCCTGGAGCGCGAGCGGCCAGCTGGTCGCCCGCACCACGCCGGAAGGACAGACCCGCTACCATTACACTCCGTCCGGGCTGTTAAGCCGTATTGGGCTGCATCCGGCGCTTTCAGCCGACGCGTGGACCACCGAGGCAGAGCAGGAGCTTGCCTTTGAGTATGACGCGATTGGTCGCGTCACGCGCGAAGCGGGCGAGCACGGCGAGCTGGCGTGGGAGTATGACGCGCTGGGCAACCGCACCTCCGTCACGCTGCCCGATGGCCGCGAGCTTAAGCAGTTTTACTACGGCAGCGGACATCTGCTCAGTATTGCTCTCGATAAGCTGTCGGTTTCTGATTTTACCCGCGACGAGCTTCACCGCGAGACCAGCCGAACCCAGGGGCTGCTGACCACCCGCAGCGAATACGACCGCCTTGGCCGCCTGCATCGCCGGGACGTCTTTACCGGCAACGCCCAGCGCCCGTCGCCGCGCCGCTGGTCCCGCCGCTGGGATTACGACTACCGCAATAACCTGGTGCGGGAAGAGCGGGACGACAACCCGTTCAGCTGGTACCGCTGGCAGTACGACAGCGCCGGGCGTCTGCTGGTTCAGGACGGCACGCTGCCCGGACAGGAGCAGTGGCGCTGGGATGCTGCCGGTAACCCGCTCGAAGGCTCTGCTGAGAAGGTCACGCACAATCGTCTGACGCAGCTGAACGGCATTCGCTGGCGTTATGACATCCACGGCCGCACCGTGGAGAAGGACAACGGTCAGACCCGCTGGCACTACCGCTACGATGGCGAGCACCGCCTGACGGATGTCATCAGCCAGCCGCGGGATCGCAACAGGCCGCAGACGCAGGTCAGCTTCCGCTACGATCCGCTCGGTCGGCGCGTCAGCAAAACGCGACGCCAGATGCTGGGCGGACAGCCAACCGGCAAGCCGGTCACCACCCGGTTTGTCTGGGAAGGGTTCCGCCTGCTGCAGGAGGTGCACGGGGATGTACCGCTCACCTACGTCTACAGCGATCAGGACAGCTACGATCCTCTGGCGCGTATTGACGGCGTAGATGCCCCGGAGATCTTCTGGTTCCACTGCCAGCCGAACGGCACGCCGGAGCGGATGACGGATATCGAAGGGCAGGTGCGCTGGGAAGGTGTGAACAGCGCCTGGGGCAAGCTGCTGCGGGAAAGCGAGACGCAGGTATCAGGATATTCTCAGAACCTGCGCATGCAGGGGCAATACCTGGACCGTGAGACAGGGCTGCACTACAATCTGTTCCGTTATTATGACCCGGACTGCGGAAGGTTTACGCAGCAGGATCCGATAGGGTTGGCGGGGGGGATAAACCTTTACCAGTATGCGCCGAATGCGCTGGGTTGGATCGATCCGCTTGGGTTGAGTTGCCGTAAAAAATTTATGGGAAGAACCCCGGGAAAAAACAGTAAAACTGGACGTGAAGTAATCGCACGAATGCGAGGAGAAGGACGTATTCGTGGTACGGGCGATAGGATGCAATTTAAGAGTTCAACTGATGGTAAATGGTACCGTATTCAGGATGCGGATATGGCTCATTTAACCGATGCAGTTAAATACTGGAACCAGAGAGGTGGTTATTATGGGCCTAAATCTCGTGAGGTCAGAGCATTTATGAGAGATTCCAGAAATTATGAGCTTGAATATTATGGTCACAATCGGTCTCAGGGAGCTCTGCTACCTGATAGATATAAAGATTCCGCCGATTTTATTGGCCCACAGGAAAAATCACAATATTTCCAATGAAGGAGCATTGTTCCATGAAAGACCTTGAAGACCCAAAAATTGAATCTGAAATTAACTCCTTTGTTGAAAAAGGAAACGAGTTTCACGATGAAAAAAAATACATCGAGGCTTTAGAGCAATACCAAAAAGCCTGGCAAGCGCTTCCTGAGCCAAAGCTCGAATGGGAGCTCGCCAATTGGATCTCTGCCTGCATGTACAGCGCATATTTTGATCTCGCGGATTACGCTGAGGCAAAGAAATGGGGAGAGACGACATTACGGACACGTGGATCGGATATAGACACTGCACCCATAATCGATCTCGGCATGGTCTGTTATGAGTTGAATCAATTCGAGGAAGCGTATAAATATTTTAACGATGCTTATAACTACGGCAAAGAACGTGCGTTTCAGGATAGACCTAAAAAATATCTGGAGTTCTATCTGCGCAAGAGGGGATAAGTTCGTTACTCTATAAAAAAATCCACGCCAAAGCGTGGATTTTTTTCATTCAAAACCAATCAAACGTTAAACAAGAAGTTCATCACATCGCCATCTTTAACGATGTAATCTTTCCCTTCTGCACGCATCTTGCCTGCTTCTTTCGCACCTTGCTCACCCTTATAGGTGATGAAGTCTTCAAACGCGATAGTCTGCGCGCGAATAAAGCCTTTCTCGAAGTCGGTGTGGATCTTACCGGCCGCCTGAGGCGCGGTCGCACCCACAGGAATCGTCCACGCACGCACTTCTTTCACGCCAGCGGTGAAGTAGGTCTGCAGATTCAGCAGCTCGTAGCCCGCGCGGATCACGCGGTTCAGGCCCGGCTCTTCCAGACCCAGCTCGGCCATGAACTCTTCACGGTCGGCATCGTCCAGCTCGGCGATATCGGATTCAACGGCAGCGCACACGGCAACTACCACAGAACCTTCAGCCGCTGCGATTTCACGCACTTTATCCAGGTACGGGTTGTTCTCGAAACCGTCTTCGTTAACGTTGGCGATGTACATGGTTGGCTTCAGGGTCAGGAAGCTCAGGTATTTGATCGCCGCTTTGTCTTCTTCAGTCAGGTTTTTCAGCGCGCGCAGCATGCCCGCGTTTTCCAGCTGTGGCAGACATTTTTCCAGCGCAGCCAGTTCCGCTTTCGCGTCCTTGTCGCCGCCTTTGGCTTTCTTCTGCACGCGGTGGATCGCGCGTTCGCAGGTGTCGAGGTCAGAGAGCGCCAGCTCGGTGTTGATGACGTCGATGTCGTCAGCCGGATCCACTTTGTTGTTAACGTGGATGATGTTGTCGTTCTCGAAGCAGCGCACAACGTGGCCAATCGCTTCGGTTTCACGAATGTTGGTCAGGAACTGGTTACCCAGACCTTCGCCTTTGGAGGCGCCTTTTACCAGGCCCGCGATGTCCACGAACTCCATGGTGGTTGGCAGAATGCGCTGCGGCTTCACGATTTCCGCAAGCTGGTCCAGACGCGGGTCCGGCATTGGCACCACGCCGGTGTTCGGTTCGATGGTACAGAACGGGAAGTTCGCCGCTTCGATACCCGCTTTGGTAAGCGCGTTAAACAGGGTGGATTTGCCCACGTTTGGCAGACCGACGATACCGCATTTGAATCCCATTTCTAAATCACCTTAATGTCTTGATAATCAATCCGTTAACGATAACCGATTGATGAAAAGTAAATAACTACGCCTATTATACACGTAACCCGCATGACGCGCGGTAAAAAAGCCGTATCGGGCGGATTATTGCGCTTTGAAAGCGTGTAAGCGGTTTGTCGCTTTAGTTAAGCCATCTTTCAGCCAGATTTCGGTGCAGCGCGCCGCTTCGTCTACCGCTTCGTCAATCAGTTTCTGCTCAGAAACCGGGGGCTTACCGAGAACGAAACCAACAACTTTGTTTTTATCGCCCGGATGGCCGATTCCCACGCGCAAACGGTGGAAATTCGGGTTATTGCCCAGCTTGCTGATGATGTCTTTAAGACCGTTGTGGCCGCCGTGCCCGCCGCCCAGCTTGAATTTTGCCACGCCGGGCGGGAGATCCAGCTCATCGTGAGCCACCAGAATTTCATCCGGATTGATGCGATAAAACGTTGCCATCGCCGCCACCGCTTTGCCGCTCAGGTTCATAAAGGTGGTGGGCACCAGCAGGCGAACATCCGCGCCAGCGAGGTTGATACGTGAGGTATAGCCGAAGAATTTGGGTTCTTCACGCAGGGGAGCACGTAACCGTTCAGCCAGCAGATCGACGTACCATGCCCCGGCGTTGTGGCGGGTTGCCGCATATTCTGCGCCCGGGTTGGCGAGGCCGACAATCAGTTTAATCGTCACGATTCAATTCCTAATGGGTTCCAGATCTGGCGCGTAGTTTACTGTCTGGCGCGCCGCTTGACAAAATTCTGCGATCGGCACCGCGAGATGCAAATAATTACTAATCGGAACAATTAGAATTTCAAGCTGTTCAAGGTGTTATTTGTAAATTTTTGTCTGGGAGTTATCTGTAATTGTGATCATTCACGCAACTCATAAAAGGGGCGTTGTCTATACTTTACACACAAGGATTAGGGGCTTTTCCCCTGACAACCCAAAGTTCCGGAGGTGACACATGAAACGCAAAAACGCTTCGTTACTCGGTAACGTGCTGATGGGGTTGGGGCTCTTCGTGATGGTAGTCGGCGTAGGTTATTCCATTTTAAACCAGCTGCCGCAGCTTGATCTCCCACAATACTTCGCGCATGGCGCGGTACTGAGCATCTTCCTCGGTGCGGTGTTGTGGCTCGCCGGGGCGCGCGTGAGCGGACATGAGGAAGTCTGCGATAAATACTGGTGGGTGCGCCACTACGACAAACGCTGTCGTCGCGACCAGCATAAGCACAGCTAGTGCCTGATTAAGAACATCGAAACGACTCCATCCGGAGTCGTTTTTTTTTGCATAGCATATTGACCCTCACGTAACGTAAGGCTCCAGAGTGGTGGCACTGGCAAAGTAAAAAGGAGCAGTTATGTTGATTCAGGTGGGTGAGCTGGCGAAACGAGCCGGTATCACCGTGCGGACATTGCATCACTACGAGCAAACAGGGCTGTTGCTGCCTTCTGCCAGAAGCGCGGCAGGTTACCGGCTTTACAACCTGGCGGATGTCCAGCGTCTGCACATGATCCAGGCGCTGGCAAAAGCGGGGCTGGAACTTGCTGAAATCAGGGATTTTCTGGAAAAGGAGTCGCTGTCGTTGACCGAGCTACTCGATGCGCAAATCACGCTGCTGGATAAACAGCTGCGCAGCATACACACGCTGCGCGACCGGCTGGTGGAGCTGCGTACCGGGCTTACCGACGATGCGACGCCGGATCTGGAGTCCTGGCTACAGACTCTGGAGTTAATGAATATGTACGATCGCTGGTTTAGCAAAGAAGAGTTACAGCAGCTGCCGTTTGCGGTGCAAAAGGATGCGCTTGCGGCTATCTGGTCAGGGCTGGTGGCAGAGGCAAACGCGCTGCTGGAACAGGATACACCCGTAACTGACTTGCGGGCGATGGATCTGGCAACGCGCTGGATGGAACGCCTGGAGCAGGACACGGCGGGCAAGCCGGAGTTTCTCACCCGCCTGAACGAGATGCACAGCGTGGAGCCTCAAATGCGCGAGCAGACCGGCATCACGCCGGAGATGACCGATTACATCACGCGCGCGTTTGCGGAATCTAAGCTCAGCATCTGGGAGAAGTATCTCACTGCCGAAGAGATGGCCTTTACCCGGGCGCACTACTTTGACCGCATGATGGAGTGGCCGCCGCTGGTGGCGAAGCTTCACCAGGCGCAGCGGGAAAATCGCGATCCTGCCTCGGAGGAGGCGCAAAAGCTGGCGGAAAACTGGCTGGCGTTGTTCCAGTCGTACGCAGGGACGAACCCTGAGACTCAGCAAAAGTTTCGCACAGCCATGCAGCAGGAGCCGCATCTGATGAAAGGCACGTGGATGACGCCTGCCGTGCTGGGATGGCTCCAGCAGGCGATCGGGGTAATGATGCAGAGACGTTTCTCTGCATCGGGTAACTCACAGATCCGCTAACGCGGCTTCGCGGTTAGGGTAGAAGGAGAGTCGGCCAGGGATTGGCTGTACGCCCGCGCGCGCCATGGTGCGCAGGGGCTGGAATTCCAGGTTGCTCACCCGCAGCTCGCAGCCTTCCGGCAGACGTGCAACAAAGCGCTGGAAGGCATCCAGACCGCCGGCATCCAGCACCGGAACGGCATCCCACTTCAGTACCACAATTCGTTTGCCCGCGATGCGGGACTCCAGTTCGCTGAACAGACCTTCCGCCGCGGCGAAGAACAGCGGGCCAATCACGCGCAGAACCAGCACATCGTCAGGCACCTCAACGTTAACCGGTGAGAGGCGCGTCATCTGCGCGATGCGGCGCATAAACAGCAGGGAAGCGAGCACGATCCCGACGCTGATGGCGATAACCATATCGAACAGCACGGTCAGCGACATGCAGATCAGCATCACGATGATGTCGTCTTTCGGCGCGCGACGCAGAAGATTGACCACCTTATGCGCCTCGCTCATGTTCCAGGCCACCATCAGCAGCAGGGCGGCCATGGCGGAAAGCGGCAGCCAGGAGAGCAGCGGGGCGAGGACCAGCAGCGCCAGAATCACCAGCAGGGAGTGGATGACCGCCGAAACGGGTGACGTTGCCCCCGCGCGCACGTTGGCCGCAGAACGGGCGATGGCAGCCGTTGCGGTAATACCGCCAAAGAACGGTGCGATGAGGTTGCCTAAGCCCTGACCGACCAGTTCGCTGTTGGCTTTGTGCTTGGTGCCGGTCATGCCGTCGAGCACCACGGCGCAGAGGAGAGATTCAATCGCCCCCAGCATCGCCATTGAGAACGCGGCGGGCAGCAATGCGCGCAGAGAATCCCAGCTCAGTGTGAAGGTGGAGCCCGGCATGTCCCACGGCAGCACCAGCTGCGGCAACAGCTGCGGAATGCCGCTACCCTGCGAACCGTCCGCCAGAACATAGTGGAACTGCGAGCCGATAGTCGCGACATGGCCGCCGAACATATTGACGATAGCCATCACCGCGCAGCCCAGCAGCAGCGCGGGCAGATGCCCCGGCAGGCGAATACCGAGGCGAGGCCAGACGATCAGCGTCCCGAGCGTGACAATCCCGATGGCGGCGTCGCCCAGGTTGGCCGTCGGCAGCGCCATAAACAGCGCCCCCACTTTTTGCAGGTAGTGTTCCGGTACGTGTGGCATCTGCAGGCCGAGGAAATCCTTGATCTGCATGGTTCCGATGGTAATCCCAATCCCCGAGGTGAACCCGAGCGTGACGGAAAGGGGAATATATTCAATCAGGCGTCCAAACCGGGCCAGACCGAACAGAATTAAAAAGAGGCCGGACATCAGGGTGGCAACCAGCAGGCCTGCCAGACCAAACTGTTGTGAAACCGGGTAGAGGATCACCACGAAGGCGGCGGTCGGGCCGGAGACGCTGAAGCGCGAGCCACCCGTCAGGGCAATAACTATCCCGGCAACGGCCGAGGTGTACAGACCGTACTGTGGCGCAACGCCGCTGCCAATGGCCAGCGCCATCGCCAGCGGGATGGCAATAATGCCGACGGTGATCCCGGCAATCAGGTCACGGATAAAACGTGACGAGGTGTACTTTTCTTTCCAGCAGGCGTCGATGAGGGCGCGAAAGGGCAGAACATGTGAGGAGGCTACGTTTTTCACAATTATCTATCATCCGTATGCGCATCATCTGTCATGTGAATGGCAGGTGAAGGAGGCATTAATCATACAAATAAAACCCAGAGACAAAAAAACCCGCCGCAGCGGGTTTTTTGGCCGTGTTCGATTAGTGTTCGAACATTGCAGAGATGGATTCTTCGTTGCTGATACGACGAATCGCTTCGGCCAGCATCCCGGACAGGGTCAGGGTACGCACGTTTGGCAGTGCCTTGATCTCGTCGCTCAGTGGGATGGTATCGCATACCACAACTTCGTCAATGACGGAGTTGCGCAGGTTGTTCACGGCATTACCGGAGAAGATCGGGTGAGTCGCGTAAGCGAACACGCGCTTGGCACCACGCTCTTTCAGCGCTTCAGCGGCTTTACACAGCGTACCGCCGGTATCGATCATGTCGTCAACCAGCACGCAGTCGCGGCCAGCCACGTCACCGATGATGTGCATCACCTGAGAAACGTTAGCGCGCGGACGACGCTTGTCGATGATGGCCATGTCGGTATCGTTCAGCAGCTTAGCGATAGCACGGGCACGTACCACGCCGCCGATGTCCGGAGAAACCACGATTGGGTTGTCCAGGTTCAGCTGCAGCATGTCTTCCAGCAGGATTGGGCTGCCGAATACGTTATCAACCGGGACGTCGAAGAAGCCCTGGATCTGCTCTGCGTGCAGGTCAACGGTCAGGACGCGGTCAACGCCGACGCTGGACAGGAAGTCAGCGACAACTTTAGCGGTAATTGGCACGCGCGCGGAACGGACGCGACGGTCCTGGCGGGCATAACCAAAGTAAGGGATTACAGCAGTGATACGGCCTGCGGAAGCGCGACGCAGGGCGTCGACCATAACAACCAGTTCCATCAGGTTGTCGTTCGTTGGAGCACAGGTGGACTGGATGATGAAAATATCACCACCGCGTACATTTTCGTTAATTTGTACGCTGACTTCGCCGTCGCTAAAGCGACCTACAGCGGCGTCGCCGAGGGAAGTGTACAGGCGGTTGGCAATACGTTGTGCTAGTTCCGGGGTGGCGTTACCAGCAAAAAGCTTCATATCAGGCACGAGAAGAACCTCAGGCATGCGTCCAGTGGTGGATAGCGTTCGCCGTAGACTGTGCGGGCCAGGCAAAGGCTATCCAGGCGGTGTATTAAAGAGCGCGATGCAACGTCTGGAACAGGGTGACGTTGTCACCGAAACTCAGTCTGCGCCAGAATGGCCTGCTGTAGGGGGGAGGTGTTCATCCCGCGCGCTACAAAACCATGCAGCCAATCCGGCGCTTGCTCAAGCACCTGACGAGCGGCGGATTCGGTGTCAAATTCAGCAAAGACACAGGCCCCTGTACCAGTCAGGCGCGACGGCGCGTATTCTAACAGCCAGGAAAGCACCGCATCAACCTCGCGAAAACGTTTTCTTGCGATATCCTCGCAATCGTTGCTGAATTCACAATTTAATAACGTTTCTATTGACCGAATCGGGGTATTTCTTTTCAGGTCAGGATCTTTAAAGATGACCGGAGTCGGAATGCTCACGCCGGGGTGGGCAACCAGATACCATTTTTCCGGCGGGTTGACCGGGGAGAGGATCTCACCCACGCCCTCGGCAAAGGCCGCGTGGCCGCGAACAAACACAGGGACATCAGCGCCCAGCGTTAAGCCCAAAACAGCCAGTTCATCCGTCGACAGCCCGCAGCCCCAGAGGTGGTTCAGCGCAACCAGCACGGTGGCGGCGTTGGATGATCCCCCGCCGAGACCACCGCCCATCGGCAGACGCTTCTCGATGCGGATATCCGCCCCGCTTCCCGCTGGCAGACGGCCCGATTCCGCGGCGGCTTTCATCAGCAGGCGCGCGGCGCGGACGATCAGGTTGTCCTCATGCGCCACGCCGTCGACCGGCGTCAGCAGGCAAATCTGCCCATCCTGACGCGGCTCGATGGTAATCGTGTCGCCATAGTCAATAAACTGAAACAGCGTCTGCAGGGTGTGATACCCATCAGCACGCTGGCCGGTGATGTATAAAAACAGGTTCAGTTTTGCCGGAGAAGGCCAGTGGGTCATCATTTAACGATCCAGTTGTCCATTTTCAGCTTGATACGCTGGCTGCCCTGGGTCAGCTCCATGTTCGATGGCAGCGACGGTTTACTCTTGCTGTCATAGGCGCTGTACACCACTTTCCAGGTTTTGCCGTTCTGGGTGTAGTTGACCTGGCTCAGACGGTACTGGTCGTCAAGCGTATAGTCGGTCGCTTCTCCCGGCAGGCCGAGGATCCACTGGCGCAGGCTGTTCAGCGGAATAGGCATCCCGGTCAGCTTGCCAATCATCTCTTCGGCATCGGTCGCCGTGTAGTGCTGGCCTTTGTTATCGGTGATCTGCGCTTCGCCCGGTTTGGCGATAAGCTCCAGCTCGGTGCTGCCAAGCGGGTTCAGCAGCAGCAGGCGATAGTTGTCCTGCCCCGTTTGCTGCCAGAAGAAGCGGGCATAAACCTTTTGTTCGTCAGAGAGATACGCGAAGGCGCCGCGCGTCTGGTACTGCTTCAGGTTAAGGACGTCCTGCTGGTGCTGACGCCACTGCGGTGAATCAGGGCTTTTGCCCGGGCCTTTTGGTTGGGTGACAGTACAGGCGGTCAGAACCAGTGCCGCCAGCGGCAGCAGGCGAATCAGTCGGGTCATAATGAGGACAAATCCTTGAGATACGTTGCAGTTATAACTGTTAATGCTAGCGTCCCGCAGTGCTACCGTCTACGTTCAAATTATCTCAAAGCGTTGAGTAACCTATTACTCCGAAAGGAGGCGGTCTCTTTTATTGATCTCGCGCATCCTGTATGATGCGTCCTGCTAACCTTATTAACGCTGGTACTACTCCCGCTCAACATGACCCTATTAGCACTCGGCATCAACCACAAAACGGCCCCGGTTTCGCTGCGAGAACGCGTTACGTTTTCGCCGGATACGCTTGACCTGGCGCTGGACAGCCTGCTTGCCCAGCCGATGGTGCAGGGGGGCGTGGTGCTCTCGACGTGCAACCGTACCGAGCTGTATTTAAGCGTGGAAGAGCAGGATAACCTGCACGACGCGCTGATCCGCTGGCTATGCGACTACCACAATCTCAACGAAGACGAACTGCGTAACAGCCTGTACTGGCATCAGGATAACGATGCGGTCAGCCATCTGATGCGCGTCGCCAGCGGGCTGGATTCGCTGGTGCTCGGCGAGCCGCAGATTCTGGGGCAGGTGAAAAAAGCGTTTGCGGATTCGCAAAAAGGGCATCTCAAGGCCAGCGAGCTGGAGCGCATGTTCCAGAAGTCGTTCTCCGTGGCGAAGCGTGTGCGAACAGAAACCGACATTGGCGCCAGTGCGGTTTCTGTTGCTTTCGCAGCCTGTACCCTTGCACGTCAAATCTTTGAATCCCTTTCTACCGTCACCGTGATGCTGGTAGGCGCGGGCGAAACCATCGAACTTGTGGCGCGCCATCTGCGCGAACATAAAGTGAAAAAGATGATTATCGCGAACCGCACCCGCGAACGCGCGCAGGTGCTGGCGGACGAAGTGGGTGCCGAGGTGGTTGCCCTGAGCGATATCGATGAACGTCTGAAAGAGGCGGACATTATTATCAGCTCTACCGCCAGCCCGCTGCCGATCATCGGTAAAGGGATGGTGGAGCGTGCGCTGAAATCCCGCCGCAATCAGCCAATGCTGCTGGTGGATATCGCCGTTCCGCGCGATGTTGAGCCAGAGGTTGGCAAGCTGGCTAACGCCTACCTTTACAGCGTGGATGACCTGCAAAGCATCATTTCGCACAACCTCGCCCAGCGTAAAGCGGCGGCGGTGCAGGCGGAAACTATCGTTGAGCAGGAAACCAGCGAATTTATGGCCTGGCTGCGCGCGCAAAGCGTCAGCGAGACCATCCGCGAGTACCGCGGGCAGGCGGAGCAGGTGCGTGATGACCTGACTGCCAAAGCGTTAGCGGCCCTGGAACAGGGCGGCGACGCGCAGGCTATTATGCAGGATCTGGCGTGGAAGCTGACCAACCGCCTGATCCATGCACCAACCAAATCTCTTCAACAGGCTGCCCGTGACGGGGATGATGAACGCCTGACTATTCTGCGCAACAGCCTCGGGCTGGAATAGCGCCCTATACCCATTTTCTAAGACAAGGTGCACTTACGCCTATGAAGCCTTCTATCGTCGCTAAACTGGAAGCTCTGCACGAGCGCCATGAAGAAGTACAGGCGCTGCTCGGCGATGCCGGGACCATCGCGGACCAGGAACGTTTTCGCGCGCTTTCGCGTGAATATGCGCAGTTGAGTGATGTATCAAAATGCTTTACCGACTGGCGACAGGTTCAGGAAGACATTGAAACCGCGCAGATGATGCTCGACGATCCTGAGATGCGCGAGATGGCGCAGGAAGAATTGCAGGATGCAAAAGCCCGTTCCGAAGAGATGGAGCAGCAGCTTCAGGTGCTGCTCCTGCCGAAAGATCCGGACGACGAGCGTAACGCGTTTGTGGAAGTGCGCGCCGGTACCGGCGGTGACGAAGCAGCGCTCTTTGCCGGGGATCTGTTCCGCATGTACAGCCGCTACGCCGAATCGCGCCGCTGGCGCGTGGAGATCATGAGCGCCAACGAAGGCGAACACGGTGGCTACAAAGAGGTTATCGCTAAGATCAGCGGCGACGGCGTGTACGGCCGTCTGAAGTTTGAATCCGGCGGTCACCGCGTGCAGCGCGTGCCGGCTACGGAATCTCAGGGCCGCATTCACACCTCCGCCTGTACGGTGGCGGTGATGCCGGAGCTGCCGGAGGCGGAACTGCCGGATATCAACCCGGCGGATCTGCGCATTGACACCTTCCGCTCCTCCGGCGCGGGCGGTCAGCACGTTAACACCACCGACTCCGCCATCCGTATCACCCACCTGCCGACCGGCATCGTGGTGGAGTGTCAGGACGAACGTTCGCAGCACAAAAACAAAGCCAAAGCGTTGTCCGTGCTGGGCGCGCGCATCCACGCGGCGGAAATGGCGAAGCGTCAGCAGGCGGAAGCCTCTACGCGTCGTAACCTGCTGGGCAGCGGCGATCGCAGCGACCGTAACCGCACCTACAACTTCCCGCAGGGCCGCGTGACCGACCACCGCATCAACCTGACCCTGTACCGTCTGGACGAGGTGATGGAAGGGAAGCTGGATATGCTGATTGAGCCTATCGTGCAGGAATACCAGGCCGACCAGCTGGCGGCGCTGTCCGAGCAGGAATAATGGATTTTCAGCGCTGGTTACGTGAGGCGTCCGCAGAGCTTTCCGAAAGCGAAAGCCCGAAGCGCGACGCCGAAATATTGCTTGAGCATGTGTCGGGTAAAGCCCGCACGTACCTGCTGGCATTCGGTGAGACGTTGCTGACCGCGGAGCAGGAAGCACGGCTCGCCGCGCTGCTTGCCCGCCGTAAAAACGGCGAGCCGGTGGCGCACCTTGTCGGTGAGCGCGAGTTCTGGTCGCTACCGCTTTACGTCTCGGCGGCGACGCTGATCCCGCGTCCGGACACCGAGTGTCTGGTGGAGCAGGCGCTGGCGCGTTTACCCGCAGCGGCCTGCAGCATTCTCGACCTCGGTACTGGCACCGGTGCCATCGCGCTGGCGCTGGCCACCGAGCGGCCCGACTGCGAAGTGACGGCAGTGGATGTGATGCCCGACGCGGTGGCGCTGGCGCAGCGTAACGTTGAGCGTCTCGGGCTCGGCAACGTAACGGTGATGCAAAGCAGCTGGTTTGCCGCGCTGGAGAACCGCTCATTTGCGATGGTTGTCAGCAATCCTCCTTACATTGACGAACATGACCCGCACCTTGCGCAGGGAGACGTTCGCTTCGAACCGCTGACGGCGCTCGTGGCCGCCAACGCGGGATTAGCCGATCTTGATCACATTGTGACAACGTCACGGAAGCATTTGCTTCCCGGCGGCTGGCTGCTCGTGGAGCATGGCTGGACGCAGGGGGAAGCCGTGCGGGAACTGTTTACCCAGGCAGGCTACGCCGCTGTCGAAACCTGCCGCGACTACGGCGGCAACGAACGCCTGACGCTGGGACAGTGGTCTTGAGTTCCGGGTATCTGCCATTTACTGATAAAGGCGTAAGGCTGACTGAAAGGCAGTTTGGCGTTATCATCTACATCGTTTTGAGTTTTATCGCGCCTGAGCGTCGTTGTTCGCTCAGTCGTTACTGGGGTAAGTCATGAGGTCCTTAGCCGATTTCGAATTTAATAAAGTGCCGCTTTGCGATGGCATGATCCTGATTTCGGAGATGATACGCGACGATTTTACGTCGCAGTACGTCTACGATGAGCTGGAGAATCTGGTCAGCCTGGCGCGTGAAGAGATCAATCAGGCGCGCCCGCAGGACTGGCAATTAGAGAAGCTTCTGGAGCTTTTCTACGGCGAATGGGGTTTCTGCGACACGCGTGGCGTGTATCGCCTGTCTGACGCATTATGGCTGGACCAGGTCTTAAAAAATCGTCAGGGCAGCGCCGTTGCGCTGGGCTCTATTTTGCTGTGGGTTGCGCACCGCCTGGATATTCCGCTGGTGCCGGTCATTTTCCCGACGCAGATGATCCTGCGCGCGGAGTGGCTGGACGGTGAGATGTGGCTCATTAATCCTTTTAACGGCGACACGCTGGATGAGCATACGCTGGACGTCTGGCTGAAGGGCAACATCAGCCCGGTGGCTGAGCTCTTTAACGAAGATCTCGATGAAGCCGACAATGCCGAAGTCATTCGCAAGCTGCTGGATACGCTGAAGTCAGCGCTGATGGAAGAGCGTCAGATGGAGCTGGCCCTGCGTGCCAGTGAAGTGCTGCTGCAGTTTAATCCGGAAGATCCGTACGAAATACGCGACCGCGGGCTTATCTATGCCCAGCTCGACTGCGAGCACGTGGCGCTGAACGATCTGAGCTATTTCGTCGAGCAGTGCCCGGAAGATCCGATTAGCGAAATGATTCGAGCGCAGATCAACGCGATCTCGCACAAACAAATTACACTGCATTAATCTTAATTCCGATTCACACCTGAATAAGGCGATCCTATGAAACAAAAAGTGGTTAGCATTGGTGATATCAAGGTAGCAAACGACCTGCCGTTCGTGCTGTTTGGCGGTATGAACGTGCTGGAATCCCGCGATCTCGCCATGCGTATCTGCGAGCACTACGTGACCGTGACCCAGAAGCTGGGCATTCCGTACGTGTTTAAAGCCTCTTTTGACAAAGCCAACCGCTCCTCCATTAACTCTTACCGCGGCCCGGGTCTGGAAGAGGGGATGAAAATTTTCCAGGAGCTGAAGCAGACGTTTGGCGTAAAAGTGATCACCGACGTGCATGAGTCCTGGCAGGCGCAGCCTGTGGCAGACGTGGTAGACGTGATTCAGCTCCCGGCGTTCCTGGCGCGCCAGACCGACCTGGTTGCCGCGATGGCGAAAACCGGTGCCGTAATCAACGTGAAAAAACCGCAGTTCGTGAGCCCAGGCCAGATGGGTAACATCGTTGATAAGTTTATCGAAGGCGGTAACGACAAGATCATTCTGTGCGACCGTGGCGCTAACTTCGGTTACGACAACCTGGTTGTGGACATGCTGGGCTTCAGCGTGATGAAGAACGTTTCTAACCAGTCTCCGGTGATCTTCGACGTGACCCACGCGCTGCAGTGCCGTGACCCGTTTGGTGCAGCCTCTGGCGGCCGTCGTGCTCAGGTGACCGAGCTGGCGCGTGCCGGTATGGCGACCGGCCTGGCTGGTCTGTTCATTGAAGCGCACCCGGATCCGGCTAACGCGAAGTGCGATGGTCCTTCCGCGCTGCCGCTGGATAAGCTGGAGCCGTTCCTGAAGCAGATCAAAGCGATTGACGATCTGGTGAAGAGCTTCGACGAGCTGGATACCAGCAACTAATAAAAAAAACCGCTTCGGCGGGTTTTTTTATATTTACTCCCTCTCCCTGTGGGAGAGGGTTAGGGTGATGGCATCAGGCCGCACCGGATCAATCTCACTCAAAGATCGTCATCAAATACGCTACAAACAGTGCCATATGCGCCGCGCCGTTCAGCACGTTAGTGCGGCCGGTTGAGAATGAAATCTGGCACAGCAGCAGCGAGGCCACCATCACAATCATCTCCGGCGCGCCCAGCGCAAACTGCAGATCGTTACCCGTCATAAAGGCAATCAGCGTCACCACCGGCACGGTGAGTGAAATGGTCGCCAGCACCGAGCCGAAGAACAGGTTCATTGCGCGCTGCACCTGATTGTTCAGCACCGCCTTCAGCGCGCCCAGCCCCTCAGGGGACAGGATCAGCAGCGCCACCAGGAAACCGGTAAAGGCCACCGGGGCGTTCAGCTCGGTTAACAGCGTCTCCAGCGGGTTGGCGTTCATCTTGGTGACCGCGATAACCGCAATCAGATGCACGATCAGCCAAACCGTGTGCCACGCGCTGCTGTGGGCCGACGGTTTACCGTGGTGCGGGTCATCGTCGTCGCTGTCATCTTCATGTTCGTAAACAAACAGGCTCTGGTGCGTTTTGGTCTGAATGAGCAGGAACACGCCGTACATGGCCGCGGAAATCAGCGCGACCAGCAGCGCCTGGCCGGTGGAGAAGTTTGCACCCGGCAGCGCCATCGGGAAGACCAGTACGATAATAGCCAGCGGGAAGAGGGCGATCAGATACTGTTTAATGCCGAAAAGATTCATGTACTGGGTCGCGAATTTGCGTCCGCCCAGTAACAGAGAGAAGCCCACCAGGCCACCCGTCACAATCATAATGATGGAGTAGAGCGTATCGCGCATCAGCGTCGGGGCGGCATCACCGGTCGCCATCAGCGCGGAAATCAGGCTGACTTCGAGAATAACGACGGAAAGGCTGAGAATTAACGAGCCATATGGCTCGCCCAGGCGGTGGGCTAATACGTCCGCATGGCGAACGACGCTAAACGCGCTGGTTAAAATGCCCACCAGAGCAAGAATATTGATACCAACCACCACTGGCAGTGACTGACTGCTTCCCCAGAAGAGCAGCACAGCCAGTGCCAGAACCGGGAAAATGAGAGACGTCTCCTTGTGGCGGGTCTTTACCGCCTCGTGTGTTGCTGTCATGTGCTTCTCCATCAATGCAGGTGCTTGTAATTATAGATAGATTTTGAGGGCATTAAATTAACAGAAATCTATTAAATACCCTTTATTTTTTACTTAATTTTACCCTTTGCAGTGGTTTTCATGTTTAATGCTTATAATAAGATGTCTTATTTAAATATTTGTTAAATAACAATGAATTATGAATTTCATTCGTTCATTATTTTCTGCCGGCTGGCACACCGGCGTTTCGTCGTCCACACTTAACTCTTTAGGCAAAAGAGAGGTTAGTGATGCCATATAAAACGAAACGCGAATTACCCGATAACGTGAAAAACGTCCTGCCCGAACACGCGCAGGATATCTACAAAGAAGCGTTTAACAGCGCCTGGGATCAGTACAAAGATAAAGACGATCGGCGGGATGATGCCAGCCGGGAAGAGACGGCGCACAAGGTCGCCTGGGCCGCAGTAAAACATGACTATGAGAAAGGAGACGATGATAAATGGCATAAAAAGAAATAGCCGTGAAATTATTCGCTGCCTTCATTTTGACTTTTCAGGCGGTTGAACTTCCGTTGTATTGCAACTGGTCCGCTAATTGCTTATCGTAATTTGACTGCTGGCAAAATGACCAGCAACAGAATGCCGGGAAGGCGAATTACAGATGTCGCAAGGAAGCATGCAGTGGCGGAGGTGTAAAGTGTTAACGCGTGATTTCTTAATGAAGGCAGATTGTAAGACGGCATTTGGTGCTATTGAGGAATCGCTTCTCTGGTCAGCTGAACAACGTGCGGCGTCGCTCGCTGCCACGCTTGCCTGCCGCCCGGATGATGGCCCGGTATGGATTTTTGGCTACGGTTCACTGATGTGGAACCCGGCCCTTGAGTTTGTTGAATCGGCAACCGGCACGCTGCCTGGATGGCACCGCGCTTTTTGCCTGCGCCTGACGGCCGGACGCGGCAGCGCCTGTCAGCCAGGGCGCATGCTTGCACTGAAAGAGGGCGGACGCACCACGGGCGTCGCGTATCGCCTTCCGGATGCCACGCTCGAAGAGGAGCTGACGCTGCTCTGGAAGCGCGAGATGATCACCGGCTGCTATATGCCGAGCTGGTGCAAGCTGGAGCTTGACGACGGACGCACCGTTAACGCGCTGGTGTTTATTATGGATCCTCGTCATCCGCTGTATGAAGCGGACACCCGCACGCAGGTGATTGCCCCGTTAATCGCCTCCGCCAGCGGGCCGCTGGGCACCAACGCGCAGTATCTCTTCTCCCTCGATCAGGAGCTGACCCGCCTCGGCATGCAGGACGATTGTCTGAATGAGCTGGTGGTAAAGGTGAAGGCGCTGCTGGAAGGGAACCCGCTCAACGGTACGCTGCGACCGGGTTTTGCCTGAGAATACGCCCGGCGAGCCGGGCGTTTAAATTACGCTGCCACGTAACTGACCGAATGCTCCAGCGACTGGCTGTGGCTGTCGATCAGCACATCCCACGTGCCGGTATACGGCACGGTTAGCCAGGCCTTGTCATCCTGCACGGTCAGAATATCCTCCTGGGATTGCTTCTGTGCTTTCGCGCTCATCAGATGAATACGACAGCGCTCTGAGCAACGCACCACTACCGTATCCCCGCCAAACAGTTTCAAACTTGTTTTCACCAGTGCCATTTTTTTACCCCGTCGATTTTGCCCATCCCGAGCGTGATATTGTTCACAAAATACTCATTGCATAACACCAAAGCGGGGAGCGAGGGATGCTGATTTTGATCAAAAAATGGCATAACGTTTAAACAAAAATGACAAAATTCCTGAAACCTTTCAGCTGACGCGCGTTTACCCTGTTTAACGCGCGCCTGAAGAAAATTAAATGCGGAAATGGCCGGCGGTTTCAGCAAGGTCGCCCGCCTGGCTTTGCAGTGCGCTGGCGGCCGCGGCGGACTGCACCACCAGTTCGGCGTTCTGCTGCACCATTCTGTCGAGATGGGTCACCGCATGGTTGATCTCATGAATGCCTTTCATCTGCTCGCTGGTGGCAATCGAGATTTCGCGCATGATGCCGGAGACGCTGCCGATGCTGGAGCGGATCTCATCCATGCTTTCCCCGGCCAGATGCACGTAGCGCGAGCCGGTGGCCACGCTGTCGGTGGTGGAGTCGATAAGCGATTTGATCTCTTTCGCCGCCTGGGCGCTGCGGCTGGCGAGGTTCCGCACTTCACCGGCGACCACGGCGAACCCGCGGCCCTGCTCACCGGCACGCGCCGCCTCGACGGAGGCGTTCAGCGCCAGGATGTTGGTCTGGAAGGCGATGCCGTCGATCACGCTGGTGATATCGCCAATCTTAGCGGACGCCACTTCGATGGACTGCATGGTGCTGATGGCCTGCGAGACCACTTCGCCGCCGCGCGCTGCGGCCGCAGAAGCCTTGCTGGCCTGGTCGTTGGCTTCTGCTGCCGATTCATTCGACTGGGTGACGGAGGCGGTGATCTCCTCCACGGCGCTGGCGGTTTCGCGAAGGCTGGACGCCGCCTGCTCGGTACGGCCTGAAAGATCCTGGTTACCTGCCGCAATCTCCTGCGCGGCGTTTTTCACCGAGGCGCTGGCGTCGCGGAGTTGAACCATCACCACCGAGAGCTTATCGCTGAAGGCGTTAAACGCCTGCGCAATTTGCGCCACTTCATCATCGCCGCTGTCCGGCAGGCGCTGGGACAGATCGTTGGTGCCGTTGGCAATGTTGTGCATTGCGTCGCGAATGTCGGACAGGCGCTTCAGCAACCGGGCAATCAGGACGTGAACAATGGCGCCGCTCAGGAGTGCGAGGATCACCAGGGAAATCGCCGACGCTTTCAGCAGGGAACGCATGCCGGAGGTGGCATCGCTGCTGTCGAGGGCGACGACCAGGAGCCAGTTCGTGCCCGGCACGGCTGAGGCGATAAAGGTTTTTTCCTCGTCATTCAGCGTTCCATCGACCGGGTTAACGCTCTTCAGCGCCGCAAGGTCGATGCCTTTGATCGTCTCGGCAAACGGCTTCAGCGTCAGTGCCGGCTCGTTGGCGGCAATCACCGTGCCGTCGCTGTTCAGGAGCAACCCGCTGCTGGCAGGCGTAGGGTGGATCCCGCGCACGTTCGCCACCACGCTATCCATGGCGACATCGCCCGCCACCACCGCTTTCAGAGCGCCATTCTCCTTCACCGGCACGGCAAAGGTTACCACCAGCTTCCCGGTCCCGGCATCAACGTAGGGTGCCGTTACAACCGGGCCGTCCGTGCTCACCACCTGCTGATACCAGGGACGAACGGTTGGGTCATAATCCGCCGGGACGCCTGTCGGGTCGGAGAATTTCGCCGTCTTGCTGGCGTAGCCCACGTAAACGTTGGTGAAGCCTCCCGCCAGGGCAAGCTGCTTAAACACCGGAACCGGATCGTCAGCCAGCGCGATGCTCTGCGCGGAGGCAATCACCGTCATTTTGCTTTTGACCCAGTCGGCAATCGCCATGTTGTGGCTGGCGCTGGTGCTGGTCAGAATATCGCGCTGGGACTGCTGGTTATCCTGGCGCGTGACCTGGAAGTTAATTACGGTATTGAGAAGAAGGGCGACGACGAGGCAGCCTGTCGTCGCGGCGATAATGCGTGCGCGAATGGATCTGAACATAAGTGAAATACCTGCTGTGTTGTTTCCATGCCTATCGGCAACCCCGCAGGTAAACTTGATGCTGAAACCGCGTCCATAAGAAAATAATATTTTTACGGGTTTATTATTAAAAAGTTAATACTTTATCCGCGGCCAGCGTCCATTCGGCGAGTTCAACCAGCGTACCGATTTCAACGCCATCGATCAGCGGCAGTCCGGTAATGCCGCGCCCGTCGGTGCAGGTCTTACAGAGTTTTACCGGCACGTTCTGCGCGGTCAGGATCTCAAGCATCTGCTGGATGTTGTAGCCTTCCGCCGGTTTTTGACCCTTCAGCCCGGCGGTCACGGCATCGGACATTAAAAATATCCTCAGTGCCAGGTCGCTCTCTTTTTCGCGTAGCGCGATTGCCAGACGCAGGCTGTTGAAAAGGGATTCGCTGCCGTAGGCCGCACCGTTGGCGACGATCACAATCTTCTGCATGTTGACTCCTGTTCTTATAAAGGCACGAATATTGCTTAATTCCACGGAGTTTCGCTGTCCGGGAGAGTAAGCATGACATTAAAGGCCGGCATTTCGCCAGGTGCAACCGAATGGCTCCAGCGCGCAAGGCGGATGCGCCGGGAGCAGTTCAGCAGGCTGGCGCAGCTGAACGTGCTGGTGCACGGCATTAGCCAGCTGGTGCACATGCTCCAGTGCGAGCGCGGTGCATCCAACGTCTGGCTCTGCTCACAGGGTAAGCTCTATGCGCCTGAATGCAAAGCCAGCCGGGCGCTGGTGGACGAAAACCTTGCTGCACTGAACGACGTTCTTGAAAAACAGTCCGTCTTTCCGGGAAGCGCCGTTTGCGAACGTATCGGCAATGCGCTTCTCACGCTGGAGACGCTTCCCGCACTGCGCGACGGTGTAAATCGGCAAACGCTGACGGCGCCGCAGGCAATGGAGCACTACTCCCGCATGCTGCGCCACCTGCTCAGTATCGTACCGCAGCTTAATGACAGCATTGACGACCCGCAAATCGCGGGCCGTTTCGTCGCACTTTATAGCCTGATGCAGGGGAAAGAGCTGGCGGGACAAGAGCGGGCCCTGGGGGCGATTGGCTTCACGCAGGGCTTTTTCGATGATGTCACCCGCCAGCGGCTGGTTGACCGCATTGACGGGCAGCAGGCCTGCTTTGAGATCTTTCTCTCCCACAGCCAGGCCGACGTGCAGACTACGTTTTCGCTTAACTGTCAGCCCGATCGCGAGACGGAGCAACTCCGGCGCGTGGCCTGTACCCGCCAGCCTGCCGCAGACAATGGCCATACCGCGCTCGCCTGGTTTGCGCTGCAAACGGCGCGGCTGGAGCATCTGCGCGCGCTGGAGGAGACGATCATCGCCGATCTGATGGTCGCGGTGGATGAGCGTATTCAGCGCGAAGAGGCGTACCCGCTTCCTGGGGATGAACAGGACGATCCGCTGGCGCACTACCCGGATAAACCGCTGCTGACCCTGGTTCGCAAGCAGGCGCGTGAGATAGAGCAGCTTTCCCGCCAGCTCGCGTCGCTGCGCGATACGCTTGAGGAGCGCAAAACTATTGATAAAGCCAAAAGCGTGCTAATGACCCACCAGAACATGAGTGAAGAACAGGCCTGGACGACGCTGCGCAAAATGGCAATGGACAAGAACCAGCGCATGGTCGATATCGCCCGCGCGCTGCTTACGGTGAAAAGCGTGTGGCAGGTAACACCAAAGGAGTAGCTGCACAATCAGCGGGCATTTTATGCCTGATTGAGGTGCGTGAATGCGGGTAAAACCCGGTTTTCGGCCCTGAAAGAGGGTCTTCAAACCTGGCACCGGCTTTGCATTATTCAATTAACCATTTTTGACGGTGCGCCAACGGCGGTGCATCAGTCTTCGGGATAAAGGCGTCCAGCGGTGCTTCGGCACGGCGGGCGCTTTTTTTTGGCTTTTTTTCGGGAGCGGTTATGGCGGATTTGTCGAGACGGCGATTTTTGCAGGCCAGCATGCTGGCGAGTGGCGCAGCGCTGTTACCGGGTGTTATGCAGGCTGCCTGGGCGGCTGGCTCAGATAAACCGGAACAGGAGACGGTGCGCGTCGGGTTTATCCCGCTGACCGACTGCGCGCCGGTGGTTATCGCAGCGTTAAAAGGCTTTGATAAAAAATACGGTATCACCCTCGTTCCCACCAAAGAGGCGAGCTGGGCGGCGGTGCGCGACAAGCTGGTGGCGGGAGAACTGGACGCCGCACACATTCTTTACGGTCTGCTGTACGGGCTGGAGCTGGGCATCGCCGGCAAGCCGCAGCAGATGGCGAACCTGATGACGCTCAATCAGAACGGCCAGGCCATCACGCTTTCAAGCGATCTGGCGGAGAAGGGCGTTCGCGACCTCGACGGGTTGAAAACGCTGATTGGGCAGCAGGCGCCGGGAACCTACACCTTCGCGCACACCTTCCCGACCGGGACGCACGCCATGTGGCTCTACTACTGGCTGGCCAGCGCGGGCATTAACCCCTTTGACGACGTGCGCACGGTGGTGGTGCCGCCGCCGCAGATGGTGATGAACATGCGCATTGGCAACATGGTGGGCTTCTGCGTCGGCGAGCCCTGGAACGCGCGGGCGATTAACGACCGTATCGGCTTTACCGCCGCCACGTCACAGTCCATCTGGGCCGACCATCCGGAAAAAATCCTCGGCACGCGCCGCGACTGGGTGGAGAAAAACCCGCACACCGCCCGGGCGCTGGTGAGCGCGGTGCTGGAGGCCGCGCGCTGGATCGAGGCGTCTCCGGAAAACAAACGCGAAACCGCGCAGATCCTCTCCCGCCGGGCGTGGCTCAACTGCAAGGAACAGTATCTCACCGGGCGCATGCTCGGCGAGTACGACAACGGCCTGGGCCAGCGCTGGCAGGACGCGCACCCGATCCGCTTCTTCAACGAGGGAGTCGTAAGCTACCCGTATCTTTCCGACGGCATGTGGTTCTTAACCCAGTTCCGCCGCTGGGGCTTGCTCAAAGCCGCGCCGGACTATGCGGGCATCGCGCAGCGCATTAACCAGACCGCGGTCTGGCAGGATGCCGCCACCGCCGTCGGCGGCATGTCCACGCCGTCATCGCCGTACCGCAGCAGCACGCTGATGGACGGCACCGTCTGGAACGGCACCGATCCGGAAGGGTACGCCAGCCGTTTCGCCATTCACCGTAAAGGGGCCTGATTATGCCGCATCTGCAAAACACAAAACCACAAGAGACGCCAGAAAGCGGGGAAGTGATTGTCCTGCCTCCGGTACAGGTTCGCCGCCGCACGCCCGCCTTTGCGCGCCGGATGAACGATTTTTTCCAGCGCGTTATCCCGGCGCTGCTCGGCCTTGGGCTGCTGGTGGTGCTCTGGCAGCTGGCGGCGATAAACAGCAAAGGCTTCCCGACGCCGCTCAGCACGCTCGATTCCGCCATTACCCTGTTTGCCGATCCGTTTTATCGCGACGGGCCTAACGATATGGGCATTGGCTGGAACGTGCTTGCGTCACTGCAGCGCGTTGCCATCGGCTTTGGCCTGGCGGCGCTGGCGGGTATTCCGCTGGGCTTTTTGATTGGCCGCTTCACCTTTTTCGCGCGCATGTTTAACCCGCTGATTGCGCTTTTGCGCCCGGTCAGCCCGCTGGCCTGGCTGCCCATCGGCCTGCTGCTGTTCCAGAAGGCGGAGCCCGCGTCGAGCTGGACCATTTTTATCTGCTCCATCTGGCCGATGGTCATCAACACCGCCGAAGGCGTGCGCCGCATTCCGCAGGACTACCTCAACGTCGCCCGCGTATTGCAGCTTTCCGAGTGGACCATCATGCGCCGCATTCTCTTCCCGGCGGTGCTGCCCGCTGTGCTGACCGGGGTACGCCTCTCCATCGGCATCGCCTGGCTGGTGATTGTCGCCGCCGAGATGCTCACCGGGGGGCTGGGCATCGGCTTCTGGATCTGGAACGAGTGGAACAACCTCAACGTCGAAAACATTCTCATCGCCATCGTCATCATCGGCGTGGTCGGGCTGCTGCTGGAGCAGGGGCTGATGCTGATCGCCCGTCGCTTTAGCTGGCAGGAAAAATAAGGAGCGAACATGAAACCATTAATTCAGGTCCAGGCCGTGAGCCAGCGTTTTTCCACTGCCAGCGGCGAGTTTCTGGCGCTGCAAAACGTCTCTTTTGATATCCACGAGGGCGAAACCGTGAGCCTTATCGGCCACTCCGGCTGCGGCAAATCGACGCTGCTTAACCTCATCGCCGGCATTACGCTGCCGACGGAAGGCGGGCTGATTTGCGATAACCGCGAAATCGCCGGGCCGGGGCCCGAGCGCGCGGTGGTGTTCCAGAACCATTCGCTGCTGCCGTGGCTCACCTGCTTCGACAACGTGGCCCTGGCGGTGGATCAGGTGTTCCGTCACACCATGAACAAGGCCGAGCGCAAAGAGTGGATTGAGCACAACCTCGACCGCGTGCAGATGGGCCACGCGCTGCACAAGCGTCCGGGGGAGATCTCCGGCGGCATGAAGCAGCGCGTCGGCATTGCCCGCGCGCTGGCGATGAAGCCGAAAGTGCTGCTGATGGATGAACCGTTCGGCGCGCTGGATGCGCTGACGCGCGCCCATCTTCAGGACTCGGTGATGCAGATCCAGCAAGCGCTGAACACCACCATCGTGCTCATTACCCACGACGTGGACGAGGCGGTGCTGCTTTCCGATCGCGTGTTGATGATGACCAACGGCCCGGCGGCCACCGTCGGGGAGATCCTCCGCGTTGACCTGCCGCGCCCGCGCAACCGGGTGCAGCTGGCGGACGATAGCCGCTATCACCACATGCGCCAGCAGATCCTCCATTTCCTCTATGAAAAACAGCCGAAAGCGGCGTAACGAGGGGGCGTTGATGCGACTGGTCATTATCGGGAACGGCATGGCGGCAACCCGGCTGATTGCTTCGCTCACCGGGCGTGCTTCCGGTCGGTTCGCTATCACCGTTATCGGTGACGAGCCGGAGCATGCCTATAACCGCATCCAGCTTTCGCCGGTGCTGGGTGGCGAAAAAACGGCTGCGGACATCTGCCTTCAGGATGAAGACTGGTACCAGGAGCGCGGCGTGACGGTGCTCCGTGGCGAAAGGGCGATTGCCGTGGACGTGGACGCGCGGGAAGTGCAGACCACCGCCCGCACGCTGGGCTGGGATGCGCTGGTATTTGCCACCGGGTCAACGCCGTTTGTGCCGCCGATCCCCGGCGGCGATGCGCCGCACGTGTTCACGTTTCGCACCCTGGAGGATACCCGCGCCATTCAGGCCATCACTGGTCCGGCGGTGGTGCTGGGGGGCGGCGTGCTCGGCGTAGAGACGGCGGCAGCGCTGGCGCGTTCAGGTGACAACGTCACGCTCGTTCACCGCGGCCCGTGGCTGATGGAGCAGCAGCTGGACCAGCAGGCGGGCGTGGTGCTGGAAGAGGCGCTGGCGGCGCGGGGCGTTAGCTGTGAACTGGCCTCCGGCATCGCGGCGATTAACGGGGATAGCGTGACGCTGCTCAGCGGACGCCGCGTCGCCGCCGCGCGCGTGGTGCTGGCGACCGGCGTGCAGCCCAACGTCGCGCTGGCGCAGGCCAGCGGCATTCGCTGCGCGCGCGGCATCGTGGTGGATAGCCAGATGCGGACCTCTGCACCGGACGTCTACGCCATTGGCGAGTGCTGCGAAATTGACGGCCAGACCTTTGGCCTGGTCGCCCCCTGTATGGCGCAGGCGGATATCCTCGCCGCGCGGCTGGCGGGCGACACCGCCGCGCCGTTTGCCCTGACCGACAACGGCGTGCGCCTCAAGGTGACCGGCGTGGAGCTATTCAGCCTCGGGCGCGCGGCGGAGCAGGAGGGCGATGCGGTCTGGAGTTCATGGGATCCGCTAACCCGTCACTATCGTCGGTTATTGATCCATCAGGGGGCGCTGGCTGGCGCGCTGCTGATGGGCGACTGCCGCAGCGCGGCAACATTTACCGATTTACTGGCAACGGCTGCGCCCGCACGCGCGGACTGGCTGTTCGATCGTTTCACTACGCAACCGCAGGTTGCAGGACAGAACGCTATGACAAAACCTACTCTGGTGGTGGTTGGACACGGTATGGTCGGCCATCATTTTCTCGAAGACTGCGTTAACCGCAATCTGCATCAGCAGTATCAGATCGTCGTCTTTGGCGAGGAGCGCTATGCCGCCTATGACCGCGTGCATTTGTCGGAATATTTTGGCGGCCGCAGCGCGGCGTCGCTCTCGCTGGTGGAGGGGGAATTCTTTGCCGATAACGGCATTGAGATTCGCCTCTCGCAGCAGATCGTCGCTATCGATCGCGACGCGCGCGTGGTGCGTACCGCCAGCGGGCATGAAACCCACTGGGACAAGCTGGTGCTGGCGACCGGCTCGTACCCGTTCGTGCCGCCGGTACCGGGCAACGATCTGCCGGGCTGCTTTGTCTACCGCACCCTTGACGATCTGGACAGCATAGCGGCCCACGCGGCGGGCTCGCGACGCGGCGTGGTGATTGGCGGCGGCCTGCTCGGGCTGGAGGCGGCGAACGCTCTGAAGCAGCTCGGGCTGGAAACCCACGTGGTGGAGTTTGCGCCCAATCTGATGGCGGTGCAGCTTGATAATGACGGCGCGACGATGCTGCGCAGGAAAATTGAGGCGCTGGGCGTTGGCGTTCACACCAGTAAAGCCACCACGGAAATTGCTGCTACGTACGACGGGCTGGTGCTGCGCTTCGCCGACGGTGAACAGCTGGAAACGGACATGGTGGTCTTCTCTGCGGGCATTCGTCCGCAGGATGCGCTGGCGCGCAGCGGCGGGCTGGCTGTCGGCGAGCGCGGCGGGATCTGCATTGACGACGGCTGCCGGACCTCCGATCCGAACGTGCTCGCCATCGGTGAATGCGCCCTGTGGGAGGGGAAAATCTTTGGCCTGGTGGCGCCGGGCTACCAGATGGCGCGCGTGGCCGCCGCCGCGCTCGCGGGGGAAGAGAAAACCTTCACCGGGGCAGATATGAGCACCAAGCTCAAGCTGCTCGGCGTGGACGTGGCCTCGTTTGGCGATGCTCACGGTCGCACGCCGGGGGCGCTAAGCTACCAGTGGACGCACGGTCCACAGCAAATCTACAAGAAAATCGTGGTCAGCCATGACGGCAAAACGCTGCTCGGCGGCGTGCTGGTGGGTGACGCCAGCGAATACGCCACGCTGTTGCAGATGATGCTTAACGGCATCAGCCTGCCGAAAGAGCCGGAAACGCTGATACTACCCGCGTTGTCAGGCAGCGCGCCGAAAGCGCTGGGCGTGGCGGCGCTGCCGGAAAGCGCGCAGATCTGCTCGTGTCATAACGTCAGCAAAGGCGATATCTGCCGGGCGGTGAGCGCGGGCGCAGCGGATATCGGCGCCGTTAAGCAGTGCACCAAAGCGGCGACCGGCTGCGGGGGCTGCAGCGCGCTGGTGAAGCAGGTGATGGAGTTCCAGCTTGCCGAGCAGGGCGTGGAGGTGAAAAAGGACATCTGCGAACACTTCCCGTACTCGCGGCAGGAGATTTACCATCTGGTGCGCGTCAACCATATCCGCACCTTTGACCAGCTCATCAGCCGCTACGGTCAGGGGCACGGGTGCGAAATCTGTAAGCCGCTGGTGGGGTCGGTGCTGGCCTCCTGCTGGAACGAGTACCTGCTGAAGCCGGCGCACCTGCCGCTGCAGGACACCAACGATCGCTACTTCGCCAACATTCAAAAGGACGGGACCTATTCCATCGTGCCGCGCATGCCCGCAGGGGAAGTGACCGCCGACGGGCTGATCGCCATCGGCCAGATTGCGAAACGCTACGGCCTGTACAGCAAAATCACCGGCGGGCAGCGTATCGACCTGTTTGGCGCCACCCTGGAACAGCTGCCGGAGATCTGGCAGGCGCTGGTGGAGGCCGGGTTTGAAACCGGGCACGCCTACGGAAAATCCCTGCGCACGGTGAAATCCTGCGTCGGGTCGACCTGGTGCCGCTACGGCGTGCAGGACTCCACCGGCCTTGCGGTCCGGCTGGAGCACCGCTACAAGGGCCTGCGCGCGCCGCACAAAATTAAAATGGCGGTTTCCGGCTGCACCCGAGAGTGCGCGGAGGCGCAGAGCAAAGACGTGGGGGTGATTGCCACGGACAAAGGCTGGAACCTCTATCTGTGCGGCAACGGCGGCATGAAGCCGCGCCATGCGGATCTTTTCGCCAGCGATCTGGATGACGAAACGCTGATCCGCACCGTCGACCGTTTCCTGATGTTCTACATCCGCACGGCGGATCGCCTGCAGCGCACCAGCACCTGGATGGACAACCTGGAGGGCGGCCTCGACTATCTGCGGGAGGTGATCTTCAACGACAGTCTCGGTATCGCCCACGAGCTGGAGCAGGAGATGGCCCGGGTAGTAGAGACGTACCAGTGCGAATGGCAAACCACGCTCAACGATCCTGACCGCCTGGCGCTGTTCCGCACCGCGGTGAACGTCGCGCCGTCGGACGAAAGCAAGCGCTGGCAGGAAATCTGCGGCATTGAGGATATCCCGGAGCAGGCGGGCATCGGCGCGAGGCTTGGCCGCAAACCGATTGCGCTGTTCCGCTTCGGAACGTCCGTTTATGCCCTGGACGACCTGGAGCCGGGCAGCCGCGCGAACGTGCTTTCGCGCGGCATTCTCGGCGATGCGGCGGGCGAACCGGTCGTTATCTCTCCGCTCTACAAGCAGCGCATTCGCCTGCGCGACGGCTGTCAGGTGGAGAACGGCGAACCCGCGGTGCGCGCCTGGCCGGTAAAAATTGAAAACGGCAAGGTGTGGGTCGGCAACGAAGAGCTGGTGATGCGCGCGGAGGCCTCATGACGGAAACCCGGACAACGTGCCCCTACTGCGGGGTCGGCTGCGGCGTGGTCGCGAGCGTGGAAGGTGGCGCGGTCAGCGTTCGGGGGGATGACACCCATCCTGCGAACTTTGGCCGCCTGTGTGTGAAAGGATCGGCCCTGGGGGAGACGACGGGCTTGCAGGGGCGATTGCTGCACCCCGTTGTCGACGGACTTGAGGTGGACTGGACGCAGGCGCTGAACGCGGCGGGCGAGCGGCTGCGGGAGGTCATTGACACATGGGGGCCGCAGGCGGTGGCGTTTTACGCCTCCGGCCAGCTGTTAACCGAGGACTACTATGCCGCCAACAAGCTGATGAAAGGGTTTATCGGCGCGGCGAATATCGATACCAACTCCCGGCTCTGCATGTCGTCGGCGGTGGTGGGCTACAAGCGCGCCTTTGGCGAAGACGTGGTGCCGTGCGGCTACGAGGATGTGGAAAACAGCGATCTGGTGGTGCTGGCTGGCTCGAACGCGGCCTGGACGCATCCGGTGCTCTATCAGCGTCTGGTGCAGGCAAAGCACAACAATCCGCAGATGAAGGTGGTGGTGATTGACCCGCGTAAAACCGCCACCTGCGATATTGCCGACCTGCATCTGGCGCTTAAACCCGGCAGCGACGCCAGCCTGTTTGTGGGGTTGCTCAATCTGATTCAGGGCGAAGATGAGTGGCCAATTGCCCGCGTGGCAGCGTTTTGCGACCTGCCATCAGAGGACATTGGTATCTTTTACGACTGGTTTGTTACCGCGCCCCGCGCGATAACGCTCTACACCATGGGGATCAACCAGTCCTCCAGCGGCAGCGACAAGTGCAGCGCCATCATCAACGTTCATCTTGCCAGCCGGAAATTTAATCGTCCGGGCTGCGGCCCGTTTTCGCTGACCGGACAGCCAAACGCCATGGGCGGCCGGGAAGTCGGCGGGCTGGCAAACCAGCTGGCGGCGCATATGAGCTTCGAGCCGGACGATCTCTCGCGGGTGGCGCGTTTCTGGGGAACGGAACGGCTGGCGCAGACGCCGGGGCTGATGGCGGTGGAGCTGTTTGACGCCATCGCCCGCGGCGAGGTGAAGGCGGTGTGGATCATGGGCACCAACCCTGCCGTGTCGCTGCCGGACAGCCACGCGGTGTGTCAGGCGCTGGCAGGCTGCCCGCTGGTGATTGTCTCTGAGGTGATGAAAGATACCGATACCAGCCGGTTTGCCCATATCCGTTTTCCGGCGCTGGGCTGGGGAGAGAAGGACGGCACGGTGACCAATTCCGAGCGGCGCATTTCGCGCCAGCGCGCGTTTCTGCCTGCGCCGGGCGAGGCGAAGCCGGACTGGTGGATCGTCTCTCAGGTTGCAAAACGGCTGGGCTACGGCGAGGCCTTTGCCTGGCAACATCCGCACGAGATTTTTTGCGAACATGCGGCGCTGACGGCGTTTGAAAATGACGGCGCGCGGGCATTGAACCTTCAGGAACTGGCAGGGCTAACCCGTGAAGCGTGGGAGACGCTTGAACCTTATCAGTGGCCGACGGGGGATTTTCCGCGCCGAAACGTTGTTCCCGTCAACCCTCTGCCGCACCGTGCTACGGTCACCGCATTATACCCGCTGATCCTTAACTCTGGCCGAATTCGCGACCAGTGGCACACCATGACCCGTACGGGGTACGTGCCCCGGCTGATGCAGCATATCGCGGAGCCGTTTGTTGAGGTTTGCGCCGCAGACGCCATTCGGTTTTCACTGTGCGACGACCAGCTGGCGCGGATCGGCTCCCCGCGCGGCGTAATGGTGGCCAGAGTGCGAATCAACGACGGAATACGGGAAGGCGAAGCGTTTGCTCCGATGCACTGGAACGCGGAGTTTGCCCGCCAGGGAAAGGTCAACGCGCTGGTGGAAGGGCGCGTCGATCCGGCTTCGGGCCAGCCGGAGAGTAAGCAAACCGCGGTCAGAATCATGCCCTGGCAGCCCGCCTGGCAGGGGGAGCTCTATGCCCGGGAATGGCCGGAAATGCCCTCTTCGGTTCACTGGTGGCGTAAAGCCTCGCGAATGACGATAGCGGGCGATAAGCCGCTGCTCTCGTGGGCCATGGACTATGCCAGCGGGCGGGGCTGGCAGCTGCAGGTTGCGCAAGCCGGGGAACGCAGCAGCGTGCTGGCCTGGCACGAAGGCCATCTGATGCTCGGCTTCTGGGAAGGCACCGCTTTGCCCGAACTGGCGCACCCGGTGATAGAAGCCGCTTTTCAGTCGCCACCCTCGACGCCCGCAGAGCGCCATGCGCTGCTGAACGGGCAGGGCGTGGGGAAGGTTACAGATCCGGGGCGCATCATCTGCAGCTGTTTCAGCGTTGGAGAAAACGCGATACGAGAGGCGATTGCCGGAGGCTGCGGTTCCGTTACCGCGCTGGGGGCTACGCTACGCTGCGGCACGAACTGCGGTTCGTGCGTGCCTGAGCTCAAAACAATGTTTCAGGAAATTCCGGAAAATTCCCAGTAAAGCTGCAAAGAGGGAGAAATCGCGTTAAGGTACCTGGTGTTCTTACGTAAGCACCGGGTAATTCTTACGACATTGATGACTGTTTCTCCCCCTTTCCGAACGCTGGTTTTACTCTCCCTTGTTATTGCCGGAGCCGTTCACGGTGCGCCGAATTCCTTTATCCAGCAGGCACAAAATCCCTTTGATAATAACGGGGACAATCTGCCCGATCTCGGTATGGCAGCCCCCACCGGGGAGGGGGAAAAGCATCTCGCCGAAATGGCGAAAGCCTTTGGTGAAGCCAGTATGACCGACAACGGCCTGACCACGGGCGAGCAGGCGCGGCAGTTTGCCTTTGGTCAGGTGCGCGACGCGGTGAGCGGCGAGGTGAACCAGCAGATTGAATCCTGGCTGTCGCCCTGGGGGAATGCCAGCGTCAATCTGCTGGTGGATAACGACGGGAAATTCAACGGCAGCAGCGGGAGCTGGTTTATCCCCTGGAACGACAACAACCGCTACCTGAGCTGGAGCCAGCTCGGCCTGACGCAGCAGACGGATGGCCTGGTCAGTAACGCCGGGATCGGCCAGCGCTGGGTGGCCGGAAAATGGCTGCTGGGCTACAACACCTTTTACGACAACCTGCTGGATGAGAACCTGCAGCGTGCCGGGCTGGGCGCGGAGGTGTGGGGAGAAAATCTGCGCCTGTCGGCTAACTACTATCAGCCTTTTGCCGGCTGGCGCGACAGCTCTGACGTCCAGGAGCAGCGCATGGCGCGGGGATATGACGTGACCGCCAAAGCCTGGCTGCCGTGGTTTCATCACCTGAACACCAGCGTCAGCGTCGAGCAGTATTTTGGCGACAACGTTGACCTCTTCAACAGCGGAACCGGGTATCACAACCCGGTGGCGGTTAATCTCGGGCTTAACTATACCCCCGTGCCGCTGGTGACGCTCACCGCCGCGCATAAGCAGGGCGAAAGCGGAGAGAGCCAGAACAACCTCGGGCTGAAGCTCAACTACCGCTTCGGGGTGCCGCTGGTTAAGCAGCTCTCCGCCGGGGAGGTCGCGGCCACGCGATCCCTGCGCGGTAGCCGCTATGATTCGCCGGAGCGCAACAGCCTGCCGGTGATGGAATTCCGCCAGCGTAAAACGCTCTCCGTCTGGCTGGCAACCCCGCCGTGGGATCTGAAAGGGGGCGAGACCGTTATGCTGAAGCTGCAGGTTCGCAGCACCCACGGCATTCGTCAGATCCACTGGCAGGGTGATACCCAGGCATTGAGCCTGACGTCACCGGGGAAAAGTGACAGCACCGATGGCTGGAGCGTGATTATACCCGCCTGGAATGACGCTGAAGGGGCAACAAACCGCTGGCATCTTTCGGCGGTGGTGGAAGATGCGAAGGGCCAGCGCGTCTCGTCCAATGAGATCACGCTTGCTGTGGTGCAGCCGCTGGTCGCATTACCTGACGACGACCCGCGCTGGAAGCTGCTGCCGGATGAGTAATGCTCAGAAAATGCGTTCCTGATGGACCCACACCGCGGCTTCAACGCGGGATTTTAGCTTCATTTTCTTCAGCATATGCTTCACGTGCACTTTGACCGTGCTTTCGGTGATATCCAGGCGGCGGGCGATCATTTTGTTCGGCAGGCCTTGGGCAATCAGCTTCAGAATATCGCGCTCGCGCGGCGTTAACTGGCTGACGTCGCGGTCAGACGTGGCGCGGTTCGCCCGCAGGCTGGCGGCCAGCACCGGCGTCAGGGCCTCGCTCAGCACCATCTCGCCTGCGGCCGCCTGCTGCAGCGCCTTCAGCAGGTCTTCCGGCTCCATATCCTTCAGCAGATAGCCATCCGCGCCGCGCTTCAGCGCCGTGACCACGTCCTCTTCGTGGTTGGAAACGCTAAAGACCACCACGCGGCCGGAAAGGGATTTCTCGCGCAGCTTGTCGAGGGTTTCCAGACCGTTCATGCCGGGCATGTTGAGATCGAGCAGGATCAGATCCGGATCGAGGGATTCGGCAAGCTCAATACCCTGTTCACCGTTGCTGGCCTCGCCAACTACGGTAATGTCGGGTGCCATGCTGACCAGCTGTTTTACGCCAGTACGCAGCATCGGATGGTCGTCGATCAACAGGATGGATGCCGGTTCCTGATTAGTCATGGGTTTCTCCTTGAGCAGTTGTAAGCGGTTTTTCGGGAATAAAGGTGACCACAACTTCCGTGCCACCCGTCTCTCTCCGGCGAACCTGGCAATCACCGCGCAGGCTTTGGGCGCGGTCTCGCATAATGATTAAACCATAGTGGTTAGTGCGTTCGGCATTTTCCGGCACGCCGCGACCGTTGTCGTGAACCGTCAGCCTGACCTGGTTAGCGTGCTGGCTGACGGTAACCGTAACCGCCGTCGCTTCAGCGTGTTTGAGCACGTTGCTCAGCGCTTCGCGGGCGATCTGCAGCAGATGAATCGCCTGATGGGAAGGGACAAACCGCGGCGGCAGCTGGTAATCCAGCTTCACCGGGAAGCCCAGCCGGGCGCTAAATTCCTGGCAGCTGGATTCCAGCGCCGGGCGCAGGCCCGGCTCGGTCAGCTGCAGGCGGAAGGTAGTCAGCAGCTCGCGCAGCTGTACCCAGGAGGTGTTCAGCTCGTTGCGGATCTGGCTCAGCAGCTGCTTGTTGCTTTCCGGCATCTCCGCGTCCTGCATCTGCAGGCAGCTCACCTGCATTTTCATACAGGAGAGCGACTGGGCGATAGAGTCGTGAAGCTCGCGGGCAATGGTCGCGCGCTCTTCCATGACGATCAGCTGCTGCTGTTTTTCCTGATGCCTGTCGAGCGCCAGCGTGGCTGTTAGCTGTTCAACCAGGGTGTCCACCAGCTGCTGCTGGTCGTGGCTCAAATGACGTCCGGCTGGCAGGGTGGCCAGCAGAATACCGTACTGGGTGTGGCTGTCCGTCAGCCGCCACTTCAGGGTAGTGCCGCCAGAAGCCTGCAGGGGCAGGCCGCGCGGGCACAGGTGACAGCCTTTATCATCGCAGGACATGTCTGACTGACAGGTAAACTCCTGATGATTATCTTCATCTTCCACATCGTAAACCCGCAGCTCCAGATCGTGCAGCAGGGTCAGATTTTGCAGGCCGTTCAGCACCGGCGAAAGGCGTTCACACAGCGGCACCTGCATGTGCAGCCGACGGTTGGCCTGCCACAGGAAGGAGAGGATCTCATTTTTTTGCTCCAGCCCGGCGGTTTTTTCCTGCACGCGCTGCTCCAGCACCGCGTAGCTTTCGGAGAGCTCTGCCGACATGGTGTTCAGCGCCTGGCCGAGCATGGCCATCTCGTTGCGGCCGCTGATGTGCGTGCGCTGGGTAAAATCTCTGTTCGTTACGGCGCGCGCCATCGCCAGCAGCTGTTTCCAGGGATTCAGCAGACGCGCCCGCAGCCAGATAATGGTGAAGATCAGCAGCAGGCCCATAAACAGCGCCATCGCACGGTGTACCATCACCACCCGGTCGATGCGTAATTCGGTGGTTTGGTCGAAAGAGGAGACCAGCGCGTCAATGCGGGAGACGAAACCCGCTACGTCCTGCGCAACGGTTTCGGTGCTGCGCGCCTGTTTCAGGCCGGGTTCCAGCTGGGTGTGCCAGTAGCCCTGCAGGGCTTTAAGCTGGGACTGCTGGCCGGCGCGGATGGCGGCGTTTTCCAGTTCGGGGCTGAAGGCCGTGCGCTCCATTTCATCAATTAAGGGCCGATCGTTTTGCGTCAGGGGGACCGACGCCAGCAGGCGGTAACTCTGCATGCGTAGCGAGCCTGCCTCGTTGATGGCATGTGCATTACCCTGTACCCCTTGTACCAGCCAGCCGGAAATCGCCATGCCGGTCACGCCAAGGGCGGTAGACAGCAAAACAATCAGGGCTAGCTGATTGACGAGAGTCAGCGGTGATAAACATCTTTTTAACATAGAGTTGCCGGGCTCCTGACGTGGCCTGCTTGCAGGAATGGCGCTATTCTGGTGCATACCCTGGAGTATACCCATACCAATAAAGGATTACCCCTAAATTGCCAACGGAGTATAGGTGAAGAGGCGGGGGTAGCAAGGAACCTTCAGTGCAGTGAAAAACCACGGCTTTTTTACCGAATTATTCTACTCACTTAGGGTAACCTCTTTTTTTGCGCCGCAAATCCCCGCACTTTTCCTTTGATTTATATCAACTTACCGCCGCCCTAAAACCCTAATGTTTGCAGCATCATTCGAGAATCAGAGGTGTCTATGAGTCACTCATCCGCTCCCGAAAGGGAAAATGGTGCCGTTATTACAGACTGGCGTCCAGAGGATCCGGCGTTCTGGCAACAGCGCGGCCATCGTGTAGCAAGCCGAAATCTGTGGATTTCCGTTCCGTGCCTGCTTTTAGCGTTTTGCGTATGGATGTTGTTTAGCGCGGTCGCGGTAAACCTGCCGAAAGTAGGGTTTACGTTCACGACCGATCAGCTGTTTATGCTGACCGCGCTGCCGTCGCTTTCGGGCGCGCTGCTGCGTGTGCCTTACGCGTTTATGGTCCCGGTCTTCGGCGGCCGTCGCTGGACGGCGTTCAGTACGGGCATCATGATCGTCCCTTGCGTGTGGCTCGGCTTCGCGGTGCAGGATACCTCCACGCCGTTCAGCGTGTTCGTGATCATTTCCCTGCTGTGCGGTTTCGCGGGGGCGAACTTTGCCTCCAGCATGGCGAACATCAGCTTCTTCTTCCCGAAAGCGAAGCAGGGCGGCGCGCTGGGTATTAACGGCGGTCTGGGCAACATGGGCGTGAGCGTGATGCAGCTGATTGCGCCGCTGGCGATCTCTGTTTCTATTTTTGCCGCCTTCGGTGGCGGCGGCGTCGAGCAGGCGGATGGTTCTTCCCTCTACCTGCAGAACGCGGCCTGGATTTGGGTTCCGTTCCTGGTGGTCTTCACCCTGGCCGCATGGTTCTTTATGAATGACCTGTCTGCGTCGAAGGCATCCCTGAGCGAGCAGCTGCCGGTGCTGAAGCGTGGACACCTCTGGGTAATGGCGCTGCTGTATCTGGCTACCTTCGGTTCGTTTATCGGCTTCTCAGCGGGCTTTGCCATGCTGTCGAAAACCCAGTTCCCGGACGTGCAGATCCTGCAGTTCGCCTTCTTCGGCCCGTTCATTGGCGCACTGGCGCGTTCGCTGGGCGGCATGATCTCTGACCGTCTGGGCGGTACCCGCGTGACGCTGGTGAACTTTATTGTGATGGCGGTCTTCTGCGCGCTGCTGTTCCTGACGCTGCCTTCTGACGGGCAGGGCGGTAACTTCTTTGCCTTCTTCGGCGTGTTTATGGTGCTGTTCCTGACGGCCGGGCTGGGGAGTGCTTCCACCTTCCAGATGATCTCCGTGATCTTCCGCAAGCTGACGATGGATCGCGTGAAAGCGCAGGGCGGCAGCGAAGAGCAGGCCATGCGTGAGGCGGCGACGGATACGGCTGCGGCTCTGGGCTTTATCTCTGCGATTGGCGCAATTGGCGGCTTCTTTATTCCGAAAGCGTTCGGCATCTCGCTTGACCTGACCGGCTCTCCGGCCGGCGCCATGAAAGTCTTCCTCGTCTTCTATATCGCCTGCGTTGTGATTACGTGGCTGGTATATGGCCGTAATACCAAGAAAAATAAGTAAGTATGATTATCCGTTTGCGCGGCCATCGGGCCGCGTTTTTTTTAGACTGCATAATAGTTACAACATACTGAAAGCTTTTACGGCAGTTGCCTGCGGGTAACACTGTGATCGCCATCGCTTTGCAGGCATGTCTACCCCTTAATACCTGAGATGTTAAATTTTGCTGGGGTTATTGTACGATGAATGAAAAATATGTTTATAAATCATTTATTTATTAGATTTAAAAATATACCGCTTTGGTGGTATTTGGTCTAACCCCTCCTTTTAAAGTCCCTCTTCGTCTTGATCGTTATCAATTCTCCCCCTCTTTCAGGGCGTTACCTTCGCTGCAAATCAGCAATGTCGATTTAGAGAGCCACAGGCTCCATACAGGAGATACCCGATGAGCAAATTTTTGGACCGGTTTCGCTACTTCAAACAGAAGGGTGAAACTTTTGCCGATGGGCACGGCCAGGTTCTGGATACCAACCGGGACTGGGAAGACGGTTACCGCCAGCGCTGGCAGCATGACAAAGTCGTCCGTTCTACCCACGGTGTAAACTGCACTGGCTCATGTAGCTGGAAGATTTTCGTTAAAAACGGTCTGGTGACCTGGGAAATGCAGCAGACCGACTATCCGCGCACCCGTCCGGATATGCCGAACCACGAACCGCGCGGCTGCCCGCGTGGCGCCAGCTACTCCTGGTATCTCTACAGCGCTAACCGCCTTAAATACCCGCTGATGCGCAAACGCCTGATGAAAATGTGGCGTGAGGCGAAAGTTCAGCACAGCGATCCGGTTGAGGCCTGGGCGTCCATCATTGAGGACGCCGACAAAGCGAAAAGCTTCAAGCAGGCTCGCGGTCGCGGTGGATTCGTTCGCTCTTCCTGGAAAGAGGTGAACGAGCTGATTGCAGCCTCCAACGTTTACACCGTCAAAACCTACGGTCCTGACCGCGTGGCGGGCTTCTCGCCAATCCCGGCGATGTCGATGGTTTCCTACGCCTCCGGCGCGCGCTACCTGTCTCTTATCGGCGGTACCTGCCTGAGCTTCTACGACTGGTACTGCGACCTGCCGCCTGCCTCTCCGCAGACCTGGGGCGAGCAGACCGACGTGCCGGAATCCGCCGACTGGTACAACTCCAGCTACATCATCGCCTGGGGCTCTAACGTCCCGCAGACCCGTACCCCGGACGCGCACTTCTTTACTGAAGTCCGCTACAAGGGGACCAAAACCGTTGCGGTCACCCCGGACTACGCGGAAATCGCCAAGCTGTGCGACCTGTGGCTGGCACCGAAACAGGGTACCGATGCCGCGATGGCGATGGCGATGGGCCACGTCATGCTGCGTGAATTCCACCTCGACAAACCGAGCCAGTACTTCACCGACTACGTGCGTCGCTACACCGACATGCCGATGCTGGTGATGCTGGAAGAGCGTGAGGGCTACTATGCCGCGGGCCGCACGCTGCGCGCCGCCGATCTGGTAGACGCGCTGGGCCAGGAAAACAACCCTGAGTGGAAAACCGTTGCCTATAACAGCAACGGCGAGCTGGTCGCGCCAAACGGCTCTATCGGCTTCCGCTGGGGCGAGAAGGGCAAGTGGAACCTTGAGCAGCGCAATGGCACCACCGGTGAAGAGACGGAGCTGCGTCTCAGCATGCTGGGCAGCCAGGACGAGATCGCCGAGGTTGGCTTCCCGTACTTTGGCGGTGAAGGCTCCGAGCACTTCAACAAGGTTGAACTGAAAAACGTGCTGATGCACAAGCTGCCGGTTAAGCGCCTGCAGCTGGCCGACGGCTCTACCGCGCTGGTCACTACGGTCTATGACCTGACCATGGCGAACTACGGGCTGGAGCGCGGTCTGAACGACGAAAACTGCGCCACCGGCTATGACGACGTGAAGGCCTACACTCCGGCCTGGGCGGAGCAGATCACCGGCGTACCGCGCGCGCAGATCGTTCGTATCGCCCGCGAGTTTGCGGAAAACGCCGACAAAACCCACGGTCGTTCCATGATCATCGTCGGTGCCGGTCTGAACCACTGGTATCACCTCGATATGAACTATCGCGGTCTGATCAACATGCTGATCTTCTGCGGCTGCGTCGGTCAGAGCGGCGGCGGCTGGGCGCACTACGTGGGCCAGGAAAAACTGCGTCCGCAGACCGGCTGGCAGCCGCTGGCGTTTGCTCTCGACTGGCAGCGTCCGGCACGCCACATGAACAGCACCTCCTACTTCTATAACCACTCCAGCCAGTGGCGCTACGAGACGGTGACCGCGCAGGAGCTGCTGTCGCCGATGGCGGATAAATCCCGCTACAGCGGCCACCTGATTGACTTCAACGTGCGCGCCGAGCGTATGGGCTGGCTGCCGTCTGCGCCGCAGCTGGGCACTAACCCGCTGCGCATTGCGGAAGCGGCGAAGCAGGCGGGGATGTCGCCGGTGGATTACACCGTCAAATCCCTGAAGGATGGCTCCATTCGCTTCGCGGCAGAACAGCCGGAAAACGGTAAAAACCATCCGCGTAACCTGTTCATCTGGCGCTCCAACCTGCTGGGCTCGTCCGGTAAAGGCCACGAGTACATGCTGAAATACCTGCTCGGTACCGAAAACGGTATTCAGGGTAAAGATCTCGGCAAGCAGGGCGGCGTGAAGCCAGAAGAGGTGGAGTGGAAAGACAACGGTCTCGACGGCAAGCTGGATCTGGTGGTGACCCTCGACTTCCGTCTGTCCAGCACCTGCCTGTACTCCGACATCGTGCTGCCAACCGCCACCTGGTATGAAAAAGACGACATGAATACCTCGGATATGCATCCGTTTATTCATCCGCTTTCCGCGGCCGTTGACCCGGCGTGGGAATCGAAAAGCGACTGGGATATCTACAAAGACATCGCGAAGAAATTCTCTGAAGTCTGCGTAGGCCACCTGGGCAAAGAGACCGACGTGGTGACGCTGCCCATCCAGCACGACTCCGCCGCCGAACTGGCGCAGCCGCTGGACGTGAAGGACTGGAAAAAAGGCGAGTGCGACCTGATCCCGGGCGTCACCGCACCGCACATCATTCCGGTTGAACGCGACTACCCGGCAACCTACGAACGCTTTACCTCTATCGGCCCGCTGATGGAAAAAATCGGTAACGGCGGGAAGGGGATCGCCTGGAACACCCAGAGCGAAATGGATCTGCTGCGCAAGCTCAATTACACCAAAGCGGACGGCCCGGCCAAAGGCCAGCCAATGCTGAACACGGCGATTGATGCGGCAGAGATGATCCTGACCCTGGCCCCGGAAACCAACGGCCACGTGGCGGTGAAAGCCTGGGCGGCGCTGAGCGAATTTACCGGTCGCGACCACACGCATCTGGCGACGAATAAAGAGGAAGAGAAGATCCGCTTCCGCGATATTCAGGCCCAGCCGCGCAAGATTATCTCCAGCCCGACCTGGTCAGGACTTGAAGATGAGCACGTGTCCTATAACGCCGGCTACACCAACGTTCACGAGCTGATCCCGTGGCGTACCCTGTCCGGCCGTCAGTCGCTGTATCAGGATCACCAGTGGATGCGCGACTTCGGTGAAAGCCTGTTGGTATATCGTCCGCCAATCGACACCCGCTCCGTGAAAGCGGTGATGGGCGCGAAATCCAACGGTAACCCGGAGAAGGCGCTGAACTTCCTGACGCCGCACCAGAAGTGGGGGATCCACTCCACCTACAGCGACAACCTGCTGATGCTGACGCTTTCGCGCGGCGGCCCGATCGTCTGGATGAGCGAAGCGGACGCCAAAGATCTGGGCATTGAAGATAACGACTGGATCGAAGTGTTTAACAGCAACGGCGCCCTGACGGCGCGTGCGGTGGTGAGCCAGCGCGTACCGGCCGGGATGACCATGATGTACCACGCGCAGGAACGTATCGTGAACCTGCCGGGGTCCGAGATCACCGAGCAGCGCGGCGGGATCCACAACTCCGTCACCCGTATTACGCCGAAGCCGACCCACATGATCGGTGGCTATGCGCAGCTGGCCTACGGTTTTAACTACTACGGCACCGTAGGATCGAACCGCGATGAGTTCGTGGTGGTACGTAAGATGAAGAACATTAACTGGTTGGATGGCGAAGGCAATGACCAGGTACAGGAGAGCGTAAAATGAAAATTCGTTCACAAGTCGGCATGGTGCTGAATCTCGATAAGTGCATCGGCTGCCACACCTGTTCAGTGACCTGTAAAAACGTCTGGACCAGCCGCGAAGGTATGGAGTACGCCTGGTTCAACAACGTGGAAAGCAAGCCGGGCACCGGCTTCCCGACCGACTGGGAAAACCAGGAGAAGTGGAAGGGCGGCTGGATCCGTAAAATCAACGGCAAGCTGCAGCCGCGCATGGGTAACCGCGCGATGCTGCTGGGTAAAATCTTCGCTAACCCGCACCTGCCGGGCATTGAGGATTATTACGAGCCGTTTGATTACGACTACCAGAACCTGCACAACGCGCCGGAAAGCAAACACCAGCCGATCGCCCGTCCTCGCTCGCTGATCACAGGTCAGCGCATGGACAAAATTACCAGCGGTCCAAACTGGGAAGAAATTCTGGGCGGCGAATTCGAAAAGCGCGCGAAGGACCAGAACTTCGAGAACATGCAGAAGGCGATGTACGGCCAGTTCGAAAACACCTTCATGATGTATCTGCCGCGCCTGTGCGAGCACTGCCTCAACCCGGCGTGCGTGGCGACCTGCCCAAGCGGCGCCATCTACAAGCGTGAAGAAGACGGCATCGTGCTGATTGACCAGGACAAGTGCCGCGGCTGGCGCATGTGCATCACCGGCTGTCCGTACAAAAAAATCTACTTCAACTGGAAGAGCGGGAAGTCAGAGAAGTGCATCTTCTGCTATCCGCGCATCGAAGCCGGTATGCCGACCGTCTGCTCAGAGAGCTGCGTAGGCCGTATCCGCTACCTCGGCGTGCTGCTGTACGATGCTGACGCGATTGAGAATGCCGCAAGCACCGAGAACGAGAAAGATCTGTATCAGCGCCAGCTGGACGTGTTCCTCGATCCGAACGATCCGAAGGTGATTGAGCAGGCGCTGAAGGACGGCATTCCGCAGAGCGTGATTGACGCCGCGCAGCAGTCTCCGGTGTACAAAATGGCGATGGACTGGAAGCTGGCCCTCCCGCTGCACCCGGAATACCGAACGCTGCCGATGGTCTGGTACGTGCCGCCGCTGTCGCCAATTCAGTCTGCCGCTGACGCGGGCGAGCTGGGCAGCAACGGCATTTTGCCGGACGTGGAGAGCCTGCGTATCCCGGTTCAGTATCTGGCCAACCTGCTGACCGCAGGGGACACCCAGCCGGTACTGCTGGCGCTGAAACGTATGCTGGCGATGCGCCACTTCAAACGTGCTGAAACCGTTGACGGCGTGAACGATACCCGCGCGCTGGAAGAGGTGGGCCTGACCGAAGCGCAGGCGCAGGAGATGTACCGCTACCTGGCGATTGCCAACTACGAAGACCGTTTCGTTGTGCCGAGCAGCCACCGCGAGCTGGCCCGCGAGGCCTTCCCGGAGAAAAATGGCTGTGGCTTTACCTTCGGTGACGGTTGCCACGGGTCCGACAGCAAATTCAACCTGTTCAACAGCCGCCGCATCGACGCCATGGATGTGACCAGCAAAACGGAGCCGCACCAATGATTGAACTCGTCATTGTTTCGCGTCTGCTCGAGTACCCGGATGCTGCGCTTGCGCAGCATCAGCAGGAACTCTTTGATGCACTCGCGTCATCTGAAAACCTGGATAAAGACGATGCCCAGAAGCTGGGCGTTTTCCTCCGCGATCTTCTGGCGCGCGATCTGCTCGATGCCCAGGCGGACTACAGCCAGCTGTTTGACCGCGGGCGCGCGACGTCGCTGCTGCTGTTTGAACACGTTCACGGGGAATCCCGCGACCGCGGTCAGGCGATGGTGGACCTGATGGCCCAGTACGAGCAGCACGGCCTGCAGCTCGACAGCCGCGAGCTGCCGGACCACCTGCCGCTGTACCTTGAGTATCTGGCGCAGCTGCCAAAAGAAGAGGCGCTGGGCGGTCTGCAGGACATCGCCCCGATTCTGGCGCTGCTCGGCGCGCGTCTTCAGCAGCGCGAGAGCCGCTATGCGGTGCTGTTCGACCTGCTGGTGAAGCTGGCTAACACCTCTGTAGACAGTGAAAAAGTGGCGGAGAAAATCGCGGATGAAGCCCGCGACGATACCCCGCAGGCGCTGGACGCGGTCTGGGAAGAAGAGCAGGTGAAATTCTTTGCTGACCAGAACTGCGGCGAGTCTGAAATCTCCGCTCACCAGCGTCGTTTTGCCGGCGCGGTTGCCCCGCAATATTTGAATATCTCTAACGGAGGACGGCACTAATGCACTTCCTGAATATGTTCTTCTTTGACATTTACCCGTATATCGCGGGCACCGTGTTCCTGGTGGGAAGCTGGCTGCGCTATGACTACGGCCAGTACACCTGGCGTGCTGCCTCCAGCCAGATGCTGGATCGTAAGGGGATGCACGTCGCGTCTAACCTGTTCCACATCGGGATCCTGGGGATTTTCGCCGGTCACTTCCTCGGGATGCTGACCCCGCACTGGATGTACGAAGCGTGGCTGCCGATTGAGGTGAAGCAGAAGATGGCGATGATCGCCGGCGGTGCCTGCGGTGTGATGACCCTGGTGGGCGGCCTGCTGCTGCTGAAACGTCGTCTGTTCAGCCCGCGCGTGCGTGCGACCACCACCGCAGCGGACATCCTGATCCTCTCCCTGCTGATGGTGCAGTGTGCGCTGGGCCTGCTGACCATTCCGTTCTCGGCGCAGCATATGGACGGCAGCGAGATGATGAAGCTGGTGGGCTGGGCGCAGTCCGTGGTGACCTTCCACGGCGGAGCGTCTGAGCACCTGGACGGCGTGGCGTTTATCTTCCGCGTTCACCTTGTGCTGGGCATGACGCTGTTTGTGCTGTTCCCGTTCTCCCGCCTGGTGCACATCTGGAGCGCGCCGGTGGAGTACCTGACGCGCAAATACCAGATTGTGCGCGCCCGCCGCTAATTCAGCGTTTTGATACCAACCCCGCACTCGCGGGGTTTTTTTTCGCCCCAGCCCAGGTTGTTGCCCGCTGCCGCAAACAGGATCAACGCGCCGCCCGCCAGCTGCGTCAGGTTCAGCGAGTGTCCGAACACCACATTATCGACAACAATCGCCACCACCGGATAGATAAATGACAGGGAGCCGGTAATGGGGGTAGGTAGCTTTTGAATCGCGCTATACAGCAGCTGGTACATAATGCCGGTATGGACGATGCCGAGCGTCAGCAGGATCGGCCAGGGAAAATCACCGGAAAATGACGGCAGGCTGGCAAACGGCAGAAGCATCACCACGCCCGTCAGCACCTGGATAAAGGCTATATGCTGCGGTGCGATGGTTTTCAGTTTGCGCGCAATGATTGCCGTAAGCGCGTAGAAGAAGGCCGCGGCCATGGCCAGACCGATACCCGCCAGCCATTCAGTGCCGTGGGCGCCGGTCAGCTCGCTGGAGAGCAGTATCACCACACCGCCAAAGGCGAGGAACAGCCAGCCCCATTTCACCAGGCTGACGCGCTCGCCTAAAAACATCCCCATCAGAACCAGCATAAACGGCTGGGTGTTATAGACCACGGTAGAGAGGCCGATAGAGATGCGTTCATAGGCCGCGAAGAGCAGCAGCCAGTTCACCACTAAAGCCACGCCGCCGAGAATTGCCAGCAGCAGCGTGGTGCGGGTGAGGGGACTAAAGGGCTTTTGACTTACCCGGATAAAAATGAAAAGCGCCATTGCCCCAATAAGGCAGCGCCAGAACACCACTTCCGTCACCGGCAGGCCGCTGAGCAAAACAAACGCGCCGATAGAGCCAGAAATCAACATCGCCAGGCTCATCTGCCAGACGCCTTTATGGAAATCACGCATCATCCACCTCCTGATTGAATGACCCTATTGTCGAAAAACGCTGTCGGGTTTTACAGGGGTGATATAAGGTTGAAGGCGTTAACTGCTTTTTAAAATTAGGTGAAACGAGTGGAATACCTTATTGATGATATCGACCGGCAAATTTTAGCCTGCCTGGTAGAAGATGCGCGCATGTCTTTGAAGATGCTCAGCGGCCGCATCGGCCTGACCTCCCCCAGCACGGCAGAACGTCTGAAGCGGCTGGAGGAGCGGGGCGTGATTCAGGGATATGGTGCACGGGTGAATCTCGCGGCGCTGGGGTATACGCTGCAGGCGCTGGTGCGCGTGCGGCCTTTGCCGGGGCTGTTGCATAAGGTGGATAAATACATTCAGGCGATGCCGGAGTGTATTGAGAGCGACAAGGTGACCGGGGAAGACTGCTTTGTGATCAGGCTGGTGGTGCGATCGATTGAGCAACTGGATGTGCTGCTGGACGGGCTGGCGGAGCATGCCCAGTGTAATACGTCGATTGTGAAAAGTTCGCCGGTAAAGCGCCGGTTGCCGCCGATGCGAACAGAAAGTTAAGAGTCGTTTAGAAATGATGGTGGTGGGGGAAGGATGACTCGGCGCGTTGCGCCTCGCCCTTCGGGTCGTTGCCTGCGGCAACGCTTTCTCGCTACGCTCGAATCGAACCTTAGTCGAAGCTTCTCATCCTTCCCCGTTACGGAAATGCATGATGCCCGGTGCGAACAGAAAGTTAAGAGTCGTTTGGAAATGATGGTGGTGGGGGAAGGATTCGAACCTTCGAAGTCGATGACGGCAGATTTACAGTCTGCTCCCTTTGGCCGCTCGGGAACCCCACCAGGGGTAATTCAAATTTTGAGGTCGTGCTGAGAGATGGTGGTGGGGGAAGGATTCGAACCTTCGAAGTCGATGACGGCAGATTTACAGTCTGCTCCCTTTGGCCGCTCGGGAACCCCACCACGGGGTAATAGCTTTTTTACTGGCCTGCTTCCTGCTGGAAGCGGGGCGCATCATATCAAATGAGACGCCCCTGTAAAGCATTCCTTTAGGGAAATGAAGCTGTTTGCCTGCTTTTTATCCGTAAAGGCGCAAAGCTAATCAATTCATTTTCCGAAAGATTAAAGAATGATAGTTCTGTTACCGTAGACAAAGACACGCTGCGCCAGCACCTGATACAGGGCACGACTCAACACGTTCTTCTCAACGTCACGTCCGGCGCGCATCATATCTTCTGCGGTATAGGTGTGATCCACGTGAATCACGTCCTGCATGATGATTGGGCCTTCGTCCAGATTGTCATTCACGTAGTGCGCGGTGGCGCCGATGATCTTCACGCCGCGCTCGTACGCCTGATGGTATGGGCGGGCGCCAATAAAGGCCGGCAGGAACGAGTGGTGGATATTGATAATCTTGTTCGGGAAGCGGGCCACGAAGGAAGGCGTCAGCACGCGCATGTATTTCGCCAGCACCACGTAGTCCGGGTTATGCGCTTCAATGGCAGCAGCCATCAGGTTGTCGTGCTCTTCACGGGTATGGCCTTCATGGCTCACCAGCTCAAACGGAATATCAAAACGCTCAACCAGCGTGCGCAGGGTTTCGTGATTGCCGATAACGGCGGCAATTTCCACGTCCAGACCGCCGTAATTGGCTTTCATCAACAGATCGCCCAGGCAGTGAGCCTCTTTCGTCACCAGAATCACAATGCGACGACGGCCTGCAGGATTCAGCTCACGCACGGAGCCTTCCGGCAGCGCGCTGTCCAGATCGGCCAGCAGGGTGGTGTCGTTGAAAATGCCTTCCAGCTCGGTGCGCATGAAGAAGCGACCGGTACGGTGGTCAACGAACTCGTTGTTCTGCACGATATTCAGTTCATGCTTGTAGCAAATATTGGTAATTCGTGCGATCAGCCCTTTTTGATCGGGACAGATAGTGCGCAGAACTTTACGTTGTAATGATTGCATCGCCGGGAAATCCTGTTTGTATTTGCGAAGTCTGGGTTGTCAGGCGTTACTGCCCGCAACACTTTTTGAATTTTTTTCCTGAACCACAAGGGCAGGGATCGTTACGACCAAACTGTGGACGCGTACCGTCAATATAATACCATTGCCCGCTTTCCTTTAAGAACCGGGAACGCTCGATAATGGCGCCGAGCCTGGCGTTCTCGGTAAAACGGGCAACAAAGCTGACAAAGCCTTCGTCGTCGTGGCTGCCCGGTGAGGATTCAAACACGGTAAGTCCAAGCCAGCGGGTGTTGGCGAACCCGGTTTCAATTTCCTGTCGGAAATCGGCGGCGTGGCAGGACGGGTGCCAGGTTTTTATCAGGTAGTCTGCGTCTTTGATCACAAAAGCAGTATACCGTGAACGCATGAGGTGTGACGGATCCGGTGCAACCTGATTGCCAGAAAGATATCGCTGGCAACATAGGCTATACTCCAGAGCGCTACCGCAAGGGCAGAGTTGAGACACGATTCTCTTCCTGGAACAAAAAATAAGGGCGTAAAACGCCTCGGGTAGCACTATGTTAACTGAGCAGTTGCGTTGACGCTATGTCAGGAATCCAGGGGAAGTAAAACAGGGCTAATGAGAAAGGTTAAAATTGGACTGGCGCTGGGATCAGGTGCAGCCCGGGGATGGTCTCATATCGGCGTGATTAATGCCTTAAACAAGATGGGCGTTGACGTTGATATCGTTGCAGGATGTTCAATAGGATCGCTTGTCGGCTCCGCCTACGCGTGCGGCAAGCTCCCGGAGCTCGAAACCTGGGTGCGCTCCTTCAGCTATTGGGACGTGCTGCGTCTGATGGATCTCTCCTGGCAGCGCGGTGGGCTGTTGCGCGGTGAACGCGTCTTTAACCAGTTCCGCCGGGTGATGCCTCTCGAAGACTTTACTGACTGCCGGATGCCTTTTGGCGCGGTCGCAACCAATCTCAGCACAGGCCGTGAACTCTGGCTGACCGAAGGGGATATTCACCTTGCGGTGCGTGCTTCATGCAGTATCCCCGGGCTTATGGCCCCCGTGCCCCATAACGGTTACTGGCTTGTGGATGGTGGCGTCGTGAACCCGGTACCCATCTCTCTGACGCGTGCCATGGGGGCCGATATCGTCATCGCCGTGGATTTGCAGCACGATGCTCATCTGATGCAGCAAGACCTTATGCCGGTCAATCTCCAGAGCGAAGATGCCGAAGTCGAGAAGCTTGCCTGGCATGAGCGCCTGCGCGGAAGAATTGGTCGCCTGGCCGCACGACGGTCGGTTGCCGCACCGACGGCCATGGAGATCATGACCACCTCAATTCAGGTTCTTGAGAATCGCCTTAAACGTAACCGTATGGCAGGCGATCCTCCGGATATTCTTATTCAACCTTACTGTCCGCAAATCTCTACCCTTGATTTCCATCGGGCTGAGGCCGCCATCGCAGCGGGCTCGCTAGCCGTCGAAAAGAAAATAGACGAGTTGCTGCCGTTTGTGCGAACAGCACGTTAAGCACCTTTTTTTGACTACTTCAGCAAAATCTGACAGGCGATAGTGCCGATAGCATGCCACTATTTAGTAACTGTCAGCCAGGGGAGGAACCATGACGCAGCCATTGGCCGGAAAACACATTTTGATTGTTGAAGACGAGCCCGTTTTCCGATCGCTACTGGATTCGTGGTTATCCTCGCTGGGAGCAAACACTTTACTGGCTGAAGATGGTGTCGACGCGCTGGAAAAAATGACCGGTATTACGCCCGATCTGATGATTTGCGACATCGCGATGCCGCGAATGAATGGGCTGAAACTGGTTGAGCATCTGCGCAACGAGGGTGACCAGATGCCCATTCTGGTGATCTCCGCGACAGAGAATATGGCGGATATTGCCAAAGCATTACGTCTTGGTGTTCAGGATATTCTGCTGAAACCCGTCAAAGACCTGAGCCGGTTACGTGAAACGGTATTAGCGTGCCTTTATCCGAATATGTTTAATTCCCGCGTTGAGGAAGAGGAACGTCTTTTTCAGGACTGGGACGCGCTGGTGAGTAATCCGCCAGCGGCGGCGAAATTGCTGCAAGAGCTTCAGCCTCCCGTTCAGCAAACTATTTCCCACTGCCGCGTAAATTATCGTCAGCTGGTGGCGGCCGATCAGCCCGGGCTGGTGCTGGATATTGCACCTCTGTCTGATTCCGACCTCGCATTTTATTCTCTGGACGTAACCCGTGCAGGGGATAATGGCGTATTAGCCGCGCTGTTACTTCGTGCGCTCTTTAATGGATTATTGCAGGAACAGTTATCGCATCAGGGACAACGGCTCCCTGAGTTAGGCAGTTTACTCAAACAGGTAAACCAGCTTTTTCGTCAGGCCAATTTACCCGGACAGTTCCCGCTGCTGGTTGGTTATTACCATAGCGGTTTAAAGAATCTTATCCTCGTTTCAGCAGGCCTCAACGCGTCACTGAATACCGGAGAACACCATATTCAGGTGAGTAACGGCGTGCCGCTAGGAACACTGGGAACGGCATATCTCAATCAAATTAGCCATCGTTGTTCTTCCTGGCAGTGCCAAATTTGGGGTGCCGGGGGAAGGCTACGCTTAATGTTGTCCACGGAATAAGCAATTGGATCTTAATTTTAAGATTGCTTTACCTGTGTTTTCTCGGGAGTGCTACTATCGCTGCCCAGATTCATGCGTATTTGTCCTAATTGATCGGCAACGCGTTCTTTTCAGACCCGGACTGCGGGGCGAGGCTGATATACTCAACGCGTTATTTATTGCATAAAAGTTCAAAACTTGAACAGCTCAGGAGAATTTGAATGGCTGCCCTAAATTCGAAAGTCAGAAAGGCCGTCATCCCGGTAGCGGGATTGGGGACCAGGATGTTACCAGCAACTAAGGCGATTCCTAAAGAGATGCTGCCTCTGGTTGATAAGCCATTAATCCAGTATGTCGTTAATGAGTGTATCGCGGCCGGCATCACTGAAATTGTGCTCGTTACGCATTCATCTAAAAACTCTATCGAAAACCACTTCGATACAAGTTTTGAACTCGAAGCCATGCTGGAAAAACGCGTTAAGCGTCAGCTGTTAGAAGAAGTTCAGTCTATTTGCCCTCCGCACGTCACCATTATGCAGGTCCGTCAGGGGCTGGCTAAAGGTCTGGGCCACGCGGTTATGTGTGCACACCCGGTTGTGGGTGATGAGCCTGTCGCGGTTATTCTGCCTGACGTGATTCTGGATGAATATGAATCCGATCTTTCCCAGGATAACCTAGCTGAGATGATCCACCGCTTCGACGAAACGGGCTGCAGCCAGATCATGGTTGAGCCAGTTGAAGACGTGACCGCTTACGGTGTGGTTGACTGCAAGGGCGTGAACCTTGAGCCAGGCGAAAGCGTGCCAATGGTTGGTGTCGTAGAGAAGCCTAAAGCCGACGTAGCGCCGTCTAATCTGGCGGTGGTGGGTCGCTATGTCCTGAGTGCTGAAATCTGGCCTCTGCTGGCGAAAACGCCTCCAGGAGCAGGGGATGAAATCCAGCTGACGGATGCCATTGATATGCTGATCGAGAAAGAGACCGTTGAGGCTTACCACATGAAAGGTAAGAGCCATGACTGCGGTAATAAGCTCGGTTATATGCAGGCGTTCGTTGAATATGGCATTCGCCATAATACGCTGGGTGAAGAATTTAAAGGCTGGCTCAAAGAGAGTATGGGTATTAAGAAATAATCCAGGCGTAAATCTCTGAAACCGGTGTGGCGCTGCCCACCGGTTTTTTTATGCCCATAAAACAGCATGACCAGCCTGTTTGTAAGCAAAACTAAATAGGCGAATAACGCTTTATGACGGAGTGTAAGAGGATGTTTGTGATAAATTGCGGGCAAAAAAAATCCCACCAGAGGCGGGATTTTTCTGAATTCGGCGTGATTAATCCTTGATCAGGAAGTCATCCAGCTGTTTACCTTGCTCATCCATGGCTTTCTTGATTACAGCAGGAGTACGGCCCTGGCCGGTCCAGGTTTTAGTTTCGCCGTTCTCATCAACATAGCTATATTTAGCAGGACGGGCAGCGCGTTTTGCTTTGGTACCGGTTTTTGCAGCAGCCATGCTGTTCAGCAATTCATTTGGATCGATACCATCAGCAATCAGCATTTCACGATATTGCTGCAGTTTACGCGTACGCTCTTCGATTTCAGCAGCAGCAGCGCTTTCTTCTTCGCGACGTTCATTAACTACAACTTCTAATTTTTCCAGCATTTCTTCGAGCGTTTCAAGGGTACATTCTCTTGCCTGCGCACGAAGAGTACGGATGTTGTTCAGAATTTTAAGTGCTTCGCTCATTGTAGTAATCTCAAACTTATAATGGGGGGTGGTTTGTTGACCTAATAATAGAGCCATAAATTCAGATGTGCAATAGCCAGGAATGTAAGGAATTCAAAAAATACTAAATAAAGCCGCTATTATTAATTACGCTAACTTAAATTTCCTCTTTGACAGTCTCGCTTGTTATCACGATAACCTGCTTAACCCCGCCGCTTGCATCTTTTTTTGTGACATTTACCGCAGGAATTATAGTTTCGGCGGATAAATATCAGCCTTTTGTATTAGTTCCTGGCGACGGTGTTAAGGCAGGAATAGTTAATAAATAGTGAATTTTAATGAACGCAGATTCCACTATAAAAAGAAGTGTTATGTTTGGCTAACCATATAACCTATTCACCCGCATGACCGCCTTTACTCTCTGTTTTAGCGGATTATTTTTGCGAGAAGGGGGTGTTTTACACCTTTCAGCACGGCATCGTTTGTGCGGCGTGTCGCTGATGACCAGACAAAATATGGTACAATGAATCATCGGGAATATTACACATTGATTAGGGTTTTACGGCCAATGGCACAACTTTATTTCTACTATTCGGCAATGAATGCCGGGAAATCCACCGCGCTACTGCAATCCTCATACAATTACCAGGAACGAGGAATGCGTACCGTAGTTTATACCGCTGAAATCGACGATCGCTTCGGTGCAGGGAAGGTGAGTTCCAGAATAGGCCTCTCTTCGCCAGCCAGGCTGTTTAACCCGCAAACCGACCTGCTGCAGGATATCCGCGCTGCGCATGCGTCAGAGCCCATTCATTGCGTGCTGGTGGATGAGAGCCAGTTCCTGACGCGTGAACAGGTGCATGCGCTCTCTGAAGTGGTTGATGAACTCGATATCCCCGTTCTGTGCTACGGGCTGCGTACGGACTTCCGCGGGGAACTGTTTGCCGGAAGCCAGTATTTGCTTGCATGGTCAGATAAGCTGGTTGAACTGAAAACTATCTGTTTTTGCGGACGCAAGGCCAGCATGGTGCTTCGTCTGGACCAGGCCGGAAAACCTTACGCGGACGGTGAGCAGGTGGTGATTGGCGGCAATGAACGCTATGTGTCGGTCTGTCGTAAGCATTATAAGGAAGCGTTGTCCGTAGGCTCGCTGACGGCGATCCAGCACGACAACAGAAAATAATATCCGCTGATATTCAGACATAAAAAAACCCGCCTGTATGGCGGGTTTTTTCATCATGCTGTCAGTTAAGCGCTTTTCTTCGCTTTCTTGTCAGCTTTAATGACCGGAGCGTCTGTTTTCACAGCAGCAACGTCACCTTCTTTGAACTCACGACCGTAGTAGGTATCCAGCAGAATCTGCTTCAGCTCGGAGATCAGTGGGTAGCGCGGGTTAGCACCAGTACACTGGTCATCGAAGGCATCTTCAGACAGCTTGTCTACGTGAGCGAGGAAGTCAGCTTCCTGAACGCCTGCTTCACGGATAGATTTAGGAATACCCAGTTCAGCTTTCAGGCTTTCCAGCCATGCCAGCAGTTTCTCAATCTTCGCAGCAGTACGGTCGCCCGGTGCGCTCAGACCAAGGTGGTCAGCGATTTCAGCATAACGACGACGCGCTTGCGGACGGTCGTACTGGCTGAACGCAGTCTGCTTGGTTGGGTTGTCGTTAGCGTTATAGCGGATAACGTTGCTGATCAACAGGGCGTTCGCCAGACCGTGAGGAATGTGGAACTGTGAACCCAGCTTGTGCGCCATAGAGTGGCAAACACCCAGGAAGGCGTTCGCAAACGCGATACCGGCGATGGTTGCTGCACTGTGGACACGTTCACGTGCTACAGGGTTTTTAGAGCCTTCATTGTAGGACGCTGGCAGGTTTTCTTTCAGCAGTTTCAGAGCCTGCAGAGCCTGACCGTCAGAGAACTCAGACGCCAGTACAGAAACGTAGGCTTCCAGCGCGTGAGTCACCGCATCCAGACCACCGAACGCACACAGAGACTTCGGCATTTCCATTACCAGGTTGGCATCAACGATAGCCATATCTGGCGTCAGCGCGTAGTCAGCCAGCGGGTATTTCTGACCTGTTGCGTCATCCGTTACAACCGCAAATGGTGTGACTTCCGAACCGGTACCGGAAGTGGTGGTGACGGCGATCATTTTCGCTTTCACGCCCATTTTCGGGAACTTGTAGATACGTTTACGGATGTCCATAAAGCGCAGCGCCAGCTCTTCGAAGTGGGTTTCCGGATGTTCGTACATGACCCACATGATTTTCGCGGCGTCCATTGGGGAACCACCACCCAGTGCGATAATCACATCTGGTTTGAAGGAGTTCGCCAGTTCAGCACCTTTGCGTACAACGCTCAGGGTTGGGTCAGCTTCAACTTCAAAGAACACTTCAGTTTCGACGCCAGCCGCTTTCAGCACAGAGGTGATCTGGTCAGCGTAGCCGTTGTTGAACAGGAAACGGTCAGTCACGATGAGCGCACGTTTGTGGCCATCAGTAATCACTTCATCCAGCGCGATTGGCAGAGAGCCACGGCGGAAGTAGATAGATTTCGGAAGTTTGTGCCACAACATGTTTTCAGCTCGCTTAGCAACGGTTTTCTTGTTGATCAGGTGTTTTGGACCAACGTTTTCAGAGATGGAGTTACCACCCCAGGAACCACAACCCAGAGTCAGGGAAGGTGCGAGTTTGAAGTTATACAGGTCACCGATACCACCCTGAGAAGCAGGGGTGTTAATCAGGATACGGGCAGTTTTCATCATCTGGCCGAAGTGGGCAACACGCTCAGGCTGGTTATCCTGGTCGGTGTACAGACATGAGGTATGACCGATACCGCCCATGGCAACCAGCTTCTCGGCTTTTTCTACCGCGTCTTCGAAATCTTTCGCACGGTACATCGCAAGCGTAGGAGACAGTTTTTCGTGAGCAAACGGCTCGCTTTCGTCGACAACTTTAACTTCACCGATCAAGATCTTGGTGGTCGCCGGAACGGTAAAGCCTGCGAGTTCAGCGATTTTATAGGCTGGCTGACCTACGATAGCAGCGTTCAGCGCGCCATTTTTCAGGATGATGTCCTGAACTGCTTTCAGCTCTTTGCCCTGCAGCAGGTAGCCGCCGTGGCTGGCGAAACGTTCGCGTACTGCGTCGTACACGGAATCAACAACAACTACAGACTGTTCAGATGCACAGATAACGCCGTTATCGAAGGTTTTAGACATCAGAACAGACGCAACAGCACGTTTGATGTCAGCGGTTTCATCGATAACAACAGGGGTGTTACCTGCGCCTACACCGATTGCTGGTTTACCAGAGCTGTATGCTGCTTTAACCATACCAGGACCACCGGTCGCCAGAATCAGGTTAATGTCCGGGTGATGCATCAGCGCGTTAGACAGTTCAACAGAAGGTTGGTCGATCCAGCCAATCAGATCTTTTGGTGCGCCCGCAGCAATTGCTGCCTGCAGAACGATGTCTGCTGCTTTATTTGTCGCGTCTTTCGCACGTGGATGTGGAGAGAAGATGATTGCGTTACGGGTCTTCAGGCTGATCAGCGATTTGAAGATAGCCGTTGAAGTTGGGTTAGTTGTTGGAACAATACCGCAAATGATGCCGATAGGTTCGGCGATGGTGATCGTCCCGAAGGTGTCGTCTTCAGACAGAACGCCACAGGTTTTCTCATCTTTATAGGCGTTGTAGATATACTCAGAAGCAAAGTGGTTTTTGATCACTTTATCTTCAACGATACCCATGCCAGATTCGGCAACGGCCATTTTAGCGAGAGGGATTCGAGCATCTGCAGCAGCCAGAGCGGCCGCGCGGAAGATTTTATCAACCTGTTCTTGGGTGAAATTGGCATATTCACGCTGGGCCTTTTTAACGCGCTCGACGAGGGCGTTCAGTTCAGCGATATTAGTAACAGCCATAATGCTCTCCTGATAATGTTTAAACTCTTTTAGTAAACCAGCGCTCGATACGTCAGACAGTATAGACAGTGCCAATACGACTTGCGTTACATAAAGTAAAACAAAGGGTTACTTTATGCTCCAGTACACTAATTTACTAAAAGAGCCTTACCTTAGCATCATCCCTTTTTGTCAGGTGACCTTCCTGGGGGCGTAATCAAGATTACTCACTTCTGAGTACGGAAATCATGATCTGCGTCAATTTTCCACCAAGCTGATACCTTTCAGCAGGGTTATTTAATGGATAAATTTCCACTGTTAATTAATTAAGTAACTATTGGAAGTGGCGCTATCATTGTCTCAACATATGTTTAACATTCTGAAATGCTGACGTTTTGGCACAGATTTCTGGTGAAGTATGCTAATAAAAAGCGTATCTTCAGCGCGATTTTTCATAACAACGTATCAGTCCCGGGCATGCGCAAAAGCGGAGCAAAACGTGATCCAAACGCTCTTTGATTTTCCAACGTATTTTAAATTTTTTATTGGTCTGTTTGCCCTGGTCAACCCGGTGGGGATCATTCCTGTCTTCATTAGTATGACCAGTTACCAGACGGCGGCGGCCCGGAACAAAACCAATCTTACCGCTAACCTGTCTGTGGCGATCATTTTGCTCACCTCGCTTTTCCTGGGTGATGCCATTCTCCAGCTCTTTGGCATCTCGATTGACTCCTTCCGCATTGCGGGCGGGATCCTGGTGGTGACCATTGCCATGTCCATGATCAGCGGTAAGCTGGGTGAGGATAAGCAGAACAAGCAGGAAAAGTCAGAAACCGCCATCCGCGAAAGTATCGGTGTGGTTCCGTTGGCGTTACCCCTCATGGCCGGGCCGGGCGCCATCAGTTCGACGATTGTCTGGGGCACGCGTTACCATAGCCTTATGCACCTGATTGGTTTTTCTGTCGCGATTGCCGTTTTCGCGCTCTGCTGCTGGGGCGTATTCCGCATGGCGCCGTGGCTGGTGCGCCTGCTGGGGCAGACGGGCATCAACGTTATTACCCGTATCATGGGACTATTGTTAATGGCACTCGGGATCGAGTTCATTGTCACGGGTATTAAAAGCATTTTCCCCGGCTTGTTACATTGATATTTCATATGAAAAAAACGGCGCTTCGGCGCCGTTTTTTTTATGTCATTATCAGCAAATCATATAAATAAAGTTGAAAAGCTTACATATCATAATAAATTCTACTAATAATGTTCATCTCTTATATTTCATAGAGTTATGAATTCACCTCAAGCCTGCCTGCACAGAAAATCTTCGAACGCACTGTTATTTTACTCACACGATAGTCTTGGGCTTGCTGAGGGATAACCGAAATGATATTAGTAATTTCAACATTTCGTTAGATGAATGTGCTAAATAATAATCAATTGTTAAATTTTCGTACAAAACTACGCGATGATAGCTCAGCGACGCGCCTGAAGAGATAATTTTCCATATTAGTTTGAATTTTAAGATTTTTTTAGGACGTTCAACGTATGGAAGGATTGAGCGCGACGATACGGCCTGCGCCGTAAAAGAGAATTGCTTAACAAATTTGCAAAATGTATTGGCGCGTGTTTACGCCATTTGATACTTTCCGGCCTACTATTTTGCAGCATAAAACAAGTAGATGAGAATTATTTTCATATAGTCCTCTTCTCAGATATCCAGCACAGGTCTCAAACAGGGAAGGCCTGGCAAGAATCGACGCAAGACGGCCATACGAGCGGTCAGTAATAAAAAAGTCGGTGATAGCAAGAAGTAAAAAAAGAACCTGACAGCAGCAAAAAAAACTCCTGCGCTGTACAGGCCCCAACAGGGGATTAGACAGCTGGCGAAAGCCAGTAATTATAATGAGTGGAGTACCAACACAATGTCCATCATCACAAAAAAAAATCTGGTAGCGGCGGGGATTTTAACTGCGCTAATCGCGGGCAACGCTGCAATGGCTGCGGACGTTCCTGCAGGTGTTCAACTGGCGGAAAAACAGACGCTGGTGCGTAACAACGGTGCGGAAGTGCAGTCTCTCGATCCGCATAAAATTGAAGGCGTTCCTGAGTCAAACGTTAACCGCGACCTGTTCGAAGGTCTGCTGGTGACTGACGTAGACGGCCACCCGGCGCCGGGCGTGGCGGAAAAGTGGGAAAATAAAGATTTCAAAGTCTGGACCTTCCATCTGCGTAAAGATGCCAAATGGTCCGACGGAACACCGGTTACCGCCGAAGATTTCGTGTATAGCTGGCAGCGCCTGGCGAATCCAAACACCGCCTCTCCGTATGCGAGCTATCTGCAATATGGCCACATCGCCAATATCGATGACATCATCGCCGGTAAAAAGCCGGTCACCGACCTGGGCGTTAAGGCGATCGATGCTAATACCTTTGAAGTGACGTTGAGCGAACCTGTTCCGTACTTCTATAAGCTGCTGGTTCACCCGTCCGTCTCGCCGGTTCCAAAATCCGCCGTGGAAAAATTTGGTGAAAAATGGACGCAGCCTGCCAATATCGTGACCAACGGAGCCTATAAGCTGAAAGACTGGGTGGTCAACGAACGTATGGTGCTGGAGCGTAACCCGCAGTACTGGGATAACGCGAAGACCGTGATTAATCAGGTCACCTACCTGCCAATCTCTTCCGAAGTGACCGACGTTAACCGCTACCGCAGCGGCGAAATCGACATGACCTATAACAACATGCCGATTGAACTGTTCCAGAAGCTGAAGAAAGAGATCCCGAAAGAAGTTCACGTCGATCCATATCTGTGCACCTATTACTACGAAATCAACAACCAGAAAGCCCCGTTCACCGACGTGCGCGTTCGTACCGCGCTGAAGCTGGCGCTGGATCGCGATATTATCGTGAACAAAGTGAAAAACCAGGGCGATCTGCCGGCGTACAGCTACACGCCTCCGTATACCGATGGGATGAAGCTGGTTGAGCCTGAGTGGTTCAAGTGGTCACAGGAAAAACGTAACGAAGAAGCGAAAAAACTGCTGGCTGAAGCTGGGTATACCGCAGACAAGCCGCTGACGTTCAACTTGCTGTACAACACATCAGACCTGCATAAGAAACTGGCTATTGCGGTCGCGTCTATCTGGAAGAAAAACCTGGGCGTGAACGTTAAGCTGGAAAACCAGGAGTGGAAAACCTTCCTCGATACGCGTCATCAGGGGACCTTCGACGTGGCGCGTGCGGGCTGGTGTGCGGACTATAACGAACCGACGTCATTCCTGAACACTATGCTCAGCGACAGTTCAAACAACACGGCGCACTATAAGAGCCCGGCGTTCGACAAGATTATCGCTGAAACCCTGAAAGTGTCTGACGATGCGCAGCGCGCCGAGCTGTACGCGAAATCAGAAGAACAGCTCGATAAAGACTCTGCAATTGTACCGGTTTACTACTACGTTAACGCCCGCCTGGTGAAACCGTGGGTAGGGGGTTATACCGGTAAAGACCCGTTGGATAATATTTCCGTTAAGAATCTTTATATTATCAAGCATTAATGGCAATACGTGGGGCGAGCCTGGCTTGCCCCACTGTGTCTACTTTGTAACATTCATCAGGCACACGCCAGAAGGTACGGGCAATGTTGAAATTTATCCTGCGTCGCTGTCTAGAAGCGATACCAACGCTATTTATTCTAATTACGATTTCTTTCTTTATGATGCGTCTCGCGCCGGGAAGTCCATTTACCGGTGAACGTACGTTGCCGCCAGAAGTCATGGCCAACATCGAGGCGAAGTATCACTTAAACGATCCCATCACCACCCAATACTTCAACTATCTGAAGCAGCTGGCGCACGGTGATTTTGGACCGTCATTTAAATATAAAGACTATTCCGTTAACGATCTGGTGGCCTCCAGCTTCCCGGTCTCGGCAAAACTGGGTGCTGCAGCATTCATTCTGGCCGTCGTTCTCGGGGTCACCGCAGGCGTTATCGCTGCACTCAGACAAAATACCAAATGGGATTATGCCGTAATGGGGGTGGCAATGACCGGGGTAGTCATACCCAGCTTCGTTGTCGCGCCATTGCTGGTGATGATATTTGCCATCACGCTGAAATGGCTGCCCGGGGGCGGCTGGAACGGCGGGGCACTGAAGTTCATGATTTTGCCGATGGTGGCATTATCGCTGGCGTACATCGCCAGTATCGCGCGTATTACCCGTGGTTCTATGATCGAAGTGCTGCACTCAAACTTCATCCGCACCGCGCGCGCGAAAGGGCTGCCGATGCGCCGGATCATCTTCCGCCACGCGCTCAAGCCGGCGCTGCTGCCTGTGCTCTCCTATATGGGACCGGCATTCGTCGGCATCATTACGGGCTCAATGGTTATCGAAACAATTTACGGCCTGCCGGGTATTGGCCAGCTGTTCGTTAACGGGGCGCTTAACCGTGACTACTCGCTCGTTCTGAGCCTCACGATCCTCGTGGGCGCGCTGACCATTCTCTTTAACGCCGTTGTCGATGTGCTATATGCCGTTATCGACCCGAAAATTCGTTACTAACGCTGGAGCACGCCATGATGTTGAGTAAGAAAAACAGCGAGGCGCTGGAAAACTTCAGTGAAAAACTGGAAGTAGAAGGTCGTAGCCTCTGGCAGGACGCCCGCCGTCGCTTTATGCACAACCGCGCCGCGGTCGCCAGCCTGGCGGTTCTGGTGGTCATCGCGCTTTTTGTGACCCTGGCACCTATGCTGTCGCAATTTACCTATTTCGATACGGACTGGGGCATGATGTCCAGCGCGCCGGATATGGAGTCCGGCCACTATTTCGGTACCGATTCATCCGGCCGTGATTTGCTGGTGCGCGTGGCGATTGGTGGCCGTATTTCCCTGATGGTCGGTATCGCCGCCGCGCTGGTGGCGGTGATCGTGGGGACGCTTTACGGCGCGCTTTCCGGCTACCTTGGCGGCAAAGTAGACTCGGTGATGATGCGTCTGCTGGAAATCCTGAACTCCTTCCCGTTTATGTTCTTCGTTATTTTGCTGGTGACCTTCTTTGGCCAGAACATCCTGTTGATCTTTGTGGCTATCGGGATGGTTTCCTGGCTGGATATGGCGCGTATCGTGCGCGGCCAGACGCTGAGCCTTAAACGCAAAGAGTTTATCGAAGCGGCGCAGGTAGGGGGCGTATCAACCAGCAATATCGTGGTTCGCCATATCGTGCCTAACGTGCTGGGCGTGGTGGTGGTCTATGCCTCACTGCTGGTGCCAAGCATGATCCTGTTTGAATCCTTCCTCAGCTTCCTGGGGCTGGGCACGCAGGAGCCACTGAGCAGCTGGGGCGCGCTGCTGAGCGACGGTGCAAACTCGATGGAAGTTTCACCGTGGCTGCTGCTTTATCCGGCAGGTTTCCTGGTCGTCACCCTGTTTTGTTTTAACTTTATCGGCGATGGCCTGCGTGATGCCCTCGACCCGAAAGACCGTTAAGGAGCGCCGTCATGACAATAATTGAAACGGCCACCGCGCCTCAGGCGCAACAGCAGAGTAACCTTCTGCTGGATGTGAAAGACCTCCGCGTGACCTTTAAAACCCCGGACGGTGATGTGACCGCGGTCAACGATCTCAACTTTAACCTGAGCAAAGGTGAAACGCTGGGGATCGTGGGGGAATCCGGCTCCGGAAAATCCCAGACGGCATTTGCGCTGATGGGCCTGCTGGCCGCTAACGGCGTGATTGGCGGTTCGGCAAAATTCAACGGGCGTGAAATCCTCAATCTGCCGGAGCACGAGCTGAACAAGCTTCGCGCCGAACAGATCTCAATGATTTTCCAGGATCCGATGACCTCGCTGAACCCGTATATGCGCGTCGGCGAGCAGCTGATGGAAGTCCTGATGCTGCACAAAGGCCTGGGCAAAGCGGAAGCCTTTGAGGAATCCGTTAAAATGCTGGATGCGGTAAAAATGCCGGAAGCGCGCAAGCGCATGCGCATGTTCCCGCACGAGTTTTCCGGCGGTATGCGTCAGCGCGTGATGATTGCCATGGCGCTGCTGTGCCGGCCAAAGCTGCTGATTGCCGATGAACCGACTACCGCGCTGGACGTCACCGTGCAGGCGCAAATCATGACCCTGCTGAACGAGCTTAAGCGTGAGTTCAACACGGCGATTATCATGATCACCCACGATCTGGGCGTGGTTGCCGGTATCTGTGACAAAGTGCTGGTGATGTACGCCGGGCGCACCATGGAATACGGCAAAGCGCGCGACGTGTTCTATCAGCCAGCCCATCCGTACTCCATTGGCCTGCTGAACGCGGTGCCGCGTCTTGATGCAGAGGGGGAATCCCTGCTTACCATTCCGGGCAACCCGCCAAACCTGCTGCGACTGCCGAAAGGCTGCCCGTTCCAACCGCGCTGCCCGCACGCGATGGAGATCTGCAACAGCGCGCCGCCGCTGGAAGAATTTGCCCCAGGCCGTCTGCGCGCCTGCTTTAAGCCGCAGGAGGAGCTGGTATGAACGCAGTAGATGAAAAACGCAACGTGCTGCTCGAAATCGCTGACCTTAAGGTGCATTTCGATATCAAAGACGGCAAGCAGTGGTTCTGGCAGCCGCCGAAGACCCTGAAAGCGGTGGATGGCGTTACGCTGCGCCTGTACGAAGGGGAGACCCTGGGTGTAGTGGGCGAATCCGGCTGCGGTAAATCCACCTTTGCGCGTGCGATTATCGGTCTGGTGAAAGCCACCGGCGGCAAAGTGGCCTGGCTGGGTAAAGATCTGCTGGGCATGAAGCCCGACGAGTGGCGCGACGTGCGCAGCGATATCCAGATGATTTTCCAGGATCCGCTGGCGTCATTAAACCCGCGAATGACCATCGGTGAGATTATCGCCGAGCCGCTGCGCACCTATCATCCAAAGATGCCGCGTCAGGAAGTGCGCGACCGCGTGAAGGCGATGATGCTGAAGGTCGGGCTGTTGCCTAACCTCATAAACCGTTACCCGCATGAATTTTCAGGCGGCCAGTGTCAGCGTATTGGCATCGCGCGTGCGCTTATTCTTGAGCCGAAACTGATTATCTGTGATGAGCCGGTCTCCGCGCTGGACGTGTCGATTCAGGCGCAGGTGGTCAACCTGCTTCAGAAACTGCAGCGCGAAATGGGGCTGTCGCTGATCTTCATTGCGCACGATCTGGCGGTGGTAAAACACATCTCTGACCGCGTGCTGGTGATGTATCTGGGCCATGCTGTGGAACTGGGAACCTATGACGAGGTGTACCACAACCCGCTGCATCCTTACACCAGAGCGCTGATGTCGGCGGTGCCGATCCCCGATCCGGACCTGGAAAAGAATAAGACGATTCAGCTTCTGGAAGGAGAATTGCCGTCGCCGATCAATCCGCCGTCGGGCTGCGTGTTCCGCACGCGATGCCCGATGGCCGGGCCGGAATGCGCGAAAACGCGACCGGTGCTGGAAGGCAGTTTCCGACATGCGGTTTCCTGCCTGAAAGTAGACCCGCTATAATCGCAAGGGCTGACATGATGTCAGCCCTTATTTTTTGCGAGGTTACCGTGTCGCGTTTATTCACCTCAGCCCGTCGTCGGCTCTATCATCTTTTATTCGATCCAGAAACGGCATCGGGACGCCGTTTTGAAGGTCTCTGTGCGCTGTTTGCGCTACTCAGCGTAGTGGTCATCTTTATTGAATCGGGTGTGGGTACGCAGTATCACCTGACATTTGAGGAATGGCATGCGTTTGTCTGGCTGGAACTTATTATTACCCTGGTCTTTACCGCTGAGTATATTTTGCGTGTAGTTTGCTGGCCCAATCCGGCGAAATACGTATTCAGCTTCTGGGGCTTTATTGATTTAGCGACGATCCTGCCGCTCTACGTGATGTGGCTGTGGCCAGAGATCAGCCTCAACTATGTTTTCGCCTGGCGAGCGATGCGCGTTATTCGGGTATTACGTATCCTGAAGTTACTGCGCTTTATGCCGTCGCTGCGCGTATTCTGGAGCGCGATCGTCAGCGCACGCCATCAGCTTATTCTCTTCTATTCGTTTATTGCCATTGTCATGATTGTTTTCGGCGCGCTGATGTATTTGATAGAAGGGCCGAAATATGGCTTCACGACGCTCAACGCGTCCGTCTACTGGGCGATAGTGACCGTTACGACCGTGGGATATGGCGATATCACGCCCCATACGCCGCTGGGGCGGATAGTGGCATCCGTGCTGATTCTGATTGGGTACTCGGTTATTGCGATCCCGACGGGGCTTATTACCACGCACATGAGCAGCGCGTTTCAGAACCGTAAACAGCGGCGAAAATGTCCGAACTGCCACCAGGCCGATCATGAACACAGCGCGCGGTTTTGCAACCGCTGCGGAAGCGCGTTACCGGATTAAATAAAAAAGGCTGCCATCGCAGCCTTTTTTATTATTCGCGCCAGAGTATATGGCACAGCTTGTGGTCTTTTTCGCGACACAGCAGGACGCGGGCGAAAATGTCGTTAATTTCACCGCCGTCTTCATCAGCCAGCCCAATGACCACTTCGGCAAAGAAGTCAGGGTTCAGGTCGAAATCCACATGTTCGGCCCAGTCCTCTGAAGGGTCGAACAATTCGGCACCGCCGCGCTCTTCGAACTGCAGATTAAAGAGGATCACGTCTGCGGGATCGAGGTTATCAACCGCCAGTTCGAGAAAAATGTCATAGGCCTGCTCGAGCGTTTCGTCTTCGGTCAGGCGATTGTTCAGATCCATTTCCATGATGACTACCTGTTTAACATCGTTGGGCACGTTTTACAGCAACGGACTAAAGAAGTAAAACAGTCGTTCAGCTATTCGCTGCCATAACGGACGTTTTACCCACAGCCTGGCATCCAGCAGCCGCGAGCGGGAGATATAGTCATCCTGAACCGCCGCCAGGTCGCCGCCAAAGCCGGCGTCATCAATCACCAGGGTGATTTCAAAGTTTAGCCACAGGCTGCGCATATCAAGGTTAACCGTGCCCACCAGGCTTAACTCGCCGTCAACCAGCACGCTCTTGGTGTGCAATAGCCCGCCTTCAAACTGGTAAATTTTGACACCGGCGGCCAGCAGTTCGCTAAAGAAGGCACGGCTGGCCCAGCCCACCAGAAGGGAGTCATTTTTGCGTGGCAGAATGATACTCACATCGACACCGCGCTGCGCTGCGGTACAAATCGCGTGCAGCAGATCATCGCTGGGGACAAAGTAGGGCGTCGTCATGATCAGATATTCACGCGCGGAGTAGGTTGCCGTCAGCAGCGCCTGGTGAATCAAGTCCTCCGGGAAGCCCGGTCCGGAGGCGATGGTATGAATTGTATGGCCGCTGGCCTCTTCAAACGGCATGATATTGCCGTCCGGCGGCGGCGGCAGGATACGCTTGCCGGTCTCTATCTCCCAGTCGCAGGAGTAAACGATGCCCATCGAGGTGGCAATCGGCCCCTCCATGCGTGCCATCAGATCAACCCATTGTCCAACGCCGGAGTCCTGTTTAAAAAAGCGTGGGTCAACCATGTTCATACTGCCGGTGTAGGCAATATAGTTATCGATCATGACCATTTTGCGGTGCTGGCGAAGGTCCATCCGGCGCAGAAACACGCGCAGAAGATTAACTTTCAGCGCCTCAACCACCTCAATACCAGCATTGCGCATCATGTCCGCCCAGGGGCTACGGAAAAATGCCACGCTGCCCGCAGAGTCAAGCATCAGGCGACAATGAATGCCCCGGCGCGCGGCCGCCATCAGAGATTCAGCGACCTGGTCTGCCATGCCGCCAGGCTGCCAGATATAAAACACCATCTCTATATTATGACGGGCCAGCTGAATATCGCGGATTAACGCCTGCATGACATCATCGGATGATGTCATTAGCTGGAGCTGATTGCCCTTAACGCCGCCAATCCCCTGACGGCGCTCGCAGAGTTTGAACAGCGAGGAGGCGACGCTGCTGTTCTCCTCGGCAAAGATGTGCTTGCAGGCTTTGAGATCGTTAAGCCACTTCGCGGTGGAAGGCCACATGGCGCGCGCGCGTTCGGCGCGTCGTTTACCCAGATGAAGTTCACCGAAAGAGAGATAGGCAATAATTCCCACCAGTGGGAGGATGTAAATGATCAGAAGCCAGGCCATGGCAGAGGGTACGGCTCTGCGCTTCATCAGGATGCGTAACGTCACACCCGCGATTAACAGCCAGTATCCCAGAATGACCAGCCAACTCACCACGGTGTAGAAGGTTGTCATAGGTAAAAAATCCTTTTGAAAGCGTATTGTTATGAGTGTACGCATCAGGATTCATCTGGCAAATAAAAACGCCAGGTAAAAGCGCTGGTTTGCTGCCGGGTTGGGTTTATAATGGCGGCTCTGTTTGAGAAAGAGTTGTAGACATGAAGCGCAGTAGAACAGAAGTAGGGCGCTGGCGCATGTTGCGACAGGTGAGTCGTCGCAAGGCTCGTTGGCTGGAAGCACAATCCCGCCGCAATATGCGTATCCACGCCATCAGAAAATGTGGATTGACCCGGCACCGCAATGCGTTGCTGTTCGCAGTCCAGGATATCTGAAACCCATGAGGGCACCGCAAGGTGCCCGCTGATTTTATAGCGTCTGATTTTGTGAATATCGTTATTGCGGCGATATTCCGGTTATTTTTAGCAAAAGGAGGGAGAGGTGTTTGCGGAGTTTGGTGTACTGAATTTCTGGACGTACGTTGTTGGCGCATTTTTTATCGTGCTGGTGCCAGGACCGAATACCCTGTTTGTGCTGAAAACCGGGATTGGTCACGGCGTTAAAAAAGGGTATCTTGCCGCGACCGGTGTGTTTATCGGTGATGCAGTATTGATGTTTCTGGCCTGGGCGGGTGTTGCGGCATTGATCCAGACGACCCCCGTACTCTTTAATCTCGTGCGCTATCTCGGGGCCTTCTATCTGCTCTGGCTGGGTGGCAAAATGCTCTGGTCGGTGATCACCCGTCAGAATAACGCTCAAGAGAGCGGAACCGAGCCTGCCAGCACGATCATGAAACGCTCCCTCGTCCTGAGCCTGACCAATCCCAAAGCGATTCTGTTCTACGTTTCGTTCTTTGTGCAGTTTATCGACGTGAATGCGCAAAATACCGGGACCTCTTTCCTGATCCTCGCCACCACGCTTGAGCTGATTAGCTTTATGTACATGAGCTTCCTGATCTTCTCTGGGGCGTTTGTCACGCGTTATCTGAAAACCAAAAAGAAACTGGCAAAGCTGGGGAACGGGCTGATAGGGCTACTGTTTGTCGGGTTTGCGGCGCGATTAGCGTCAATGCATTGATATGAAGAAAGGCTCCTGAGGGAGCCTTTTTTGATCAGAACACTTTCTTATACGGCCGCACCGTCACTTTCGCATACACACCCGCCGCAACGTATGGGTCTGCGTCAGCCCAGGCCTGCGCCGCTTCCTGAGATTCAAACTCCGCAATGACCGTGGAGCCAGAAAAACCGGCGGCTCCAGGGTCATTGCTGTCAACAGCAGGCATTGGACCCGCGGTCAGCAAACGGCCTTCGTCCTGGAGCAGCTGCAGGCGAGCCAGATGGGCAGGGCGAACGGAGAGACGTTTTTCGAGGGAATCAGCGACATCTTCAGAGTAAATCACGTAAAGCACGGTGAAGCTCCTTAAGCGTTATAAAGTGTCAGTTACGTTATGTGAAAGGGCAATTGACTGCAATGTAAAGATAAAAACAACGTTAATCCCCCGATCTGGATGCCCCTTTTTTGACCACTCCAGCGCTTAAATTGCGCCAGAACAAAGTGTCTTATTGAATATGATTGCTATTTGCATTTAAAATCAGGGTCCGGTTTTTTAACGTTGATGATTATGACTTCGATGACCCTTGATTTACCTCGCCGCTTTCCCTGGCCGACGCTGCTGTCCGTCGTGATTCACGGTGCCGTCGTGGCGGGTTTGCTCTACACCTCGGTTCATCAGGTTATTGAAATGCCCGCACCCGCCCAGCCGATCTCGGTGACCATGGTCTCGCCAGCGGATCTGGAACCGCCGCAGGTTGCGCCACCACCGCCACAGCCTGTTGCTGAGCCTGAACCGGAACCCGAGCCTGTTCCGGAACCGCCGAAGGAAGCTCCGGTGGTGATCCACAAACCTGAACCGAAGCCAAAACCTAAGCCGAAGCCAAAGCCGGTGAAGAAGGTCGAGGAGCGTCCTAAACGTGAAGAACGTCCGGTTGAACCGCGCGCGACCCAGCCGGTCGAGAATGCACAGCCTTCGCGTCCTGTGATGAACAACAGCGCACCGGCGGCGAAGCCGACGGTTGCCGCACCAGCGGGCCCGCGTGCGTTGAGCCGTAATCAGCCTCAGTATCCGGCGCGAGCTCAGGCCTTACGCATTGAAGGCCGCGTGCGGGTGAAATTTGACGTCACCGCGGATGGCCGCGTTGATAACGTGGAAATCCTGTCTGCTCAACCTTCTAATATGTTTGAGCGCGAAGTGAAGTCGGCGATGCGCAGATGGCGCTACGAACCCGGTAAACCGGGGAGCGGACTGATCGTGAACATTGTTTTCCGCCTGAATGGCGGGGCACAGATGGAATAAGAAAAGCCTCCGAAAGGAGGCTTTTTTTTGCCCGTCATTCAGGCTGGCGGAAGCTGACGAGGTTTACCCTCGCTATCGACCGCCACATAGATAAACAGCGCTTCAGTTGCTTTATAGCGCTGCCCAATCGGTTCAGAAGAGACTTTTTTCACCCAGACTTCAATGTTGATGGAGATGGAGGTATTGCCGCGCTTTACGCAACGGGCGTAACAGCAAACCACATCACCTACCGCAACCGGGCGCAGGAAGGTCATGCCATCCACCCGCACGGTCACCACGCGTCCGTGAGCAATCTCTTTTGCCAGAATTGCGCCGCCCATATCCATCTGCGACATCAGCCAGCCGCCAAAAATATCGCCATTGGCATTGGTGTCAGCGGGCATTGCCAGTGTGCGTAAAACCAGTTCGCCCTGAGGGGCGTTATTTGTTGTCATTGTTTTAACTCGTAACGGAAGACTTCAGGCGGGATGCTACTATGATTTCACAGCGGAGAGAATAGACCAGAACGCCTGTCGAACACGTTCTGGTCAGTCAGCAATCAGTGCTTATCGTCCTGCGGCATGTGGCGATAAATATAAACGCCGCTTAGCAGGGTGAAAATCAGCGTCAGGGCCGTCAGGCCGAAGACCTTAAAGTTGACCCAAATGTTTTGCGGCAGCCAGAAAGCAATATAGATATTGGCAAGACCGCAAAGAATAAAGAACACCGCCCAGGCGATATTCAGGCGCGACCAGACCTCCTGAGGCAGCGTCAGCTCTTTGCCGAGCATGCGCTGGATCAGCGGCTTTTTCATCACCCACTGGCTGATGAGCAGCGCACCCGCAAACAGCGCATAGATCACCGTCACTTTCCACTTAATGAATTCATCATTGTGGAAGAAGAGGGTTAGTCCACCGAATACGGCGACCAGGACGAACGTCACCAGCGCCATTTTTTCAACTTTACGGTAGCGCACCCAGCTGTAGATCAGCACAACCGCTGTCGCAATAATCAGCGCCGTGGTCGCAGCATAAATGTCATACAGCTTATAAAACGCGAAAAAGACAACCAGCGGTAAAAAATCAAGAAACTGCTTCATTCTGTGATTCCATCTTCTCTGTTGAGCCGGGAAGGGGCATCCTCCCGGCATCAGGATTATTGACGAATTAACATATACAGGCGGAACAGATAGACCAGCAGCACCGCTGAAATCAGGTTGCTCAGCGTATTCGCAACCACCGCGCCAACGTTCGGGGTTAATACCGCAAAATTCGGTGCGAACAGGAGCAGGAGCGTTTTAGCCAGCAGCCAGCCGATCACGGCGGGCGCTACCAGACGCATGTTCGCCCATGCCAGCCTGATGCTGCTGCGCATCGCGGTAAAAATCCCCATTTTATCCTGTACGACCATCACTGGCGCAAAAGCGAGCACGATAGCCAGTAACACGCCCGGCACCACGACCAGCATAATCCCCATCTGCACCAGCATGGTGGTTAAAAAGATAAGGATAAACAGCTTAGGTAAGACCGGCGCGCTGGCACCAATCGCCCGTAAGGCGCTGACCCGGTGACCCGCCGACACCAGCTGAATCATCAGCAGAACGCCGCCCGCCAGCACCGCATTACAAATGAGCCCGGAGAAGGTGGATGCGGCAGACGCCCGCAGCAGAATCTGTTGCTGCTCCGGCGTCATGTTTTGCACCAGTTCAAACAGCCCCACGCTTCCTGCCAGATGGTCGCCCTGGCTCAGGCTGGCAATCTGTTCTTCACTCGGTGAGAACGCATGGCCCAGCACCACTGTGATGAAGGCGCAAAGCAACGCGATCAGTAAAAAGGTAATGAACTGATTGCGGAAAAAATTTCCCGTGTCACGGTAGACAGACTTCGCCGTGATAGACATGCACTCTCCTTGAGTATTGCAGGTGTTAATTAGCCGGCAATTGTACACCGGATGCACCTGCTGTGGCAGCATCAAGGCTTGTATGGAAAAGCATATCTTTGTAAAGCGGCGGTAATCCAAAGCGTGCCCGGGCGCGATTACAGGCTTCATTGACCTGCCCATCTTCGCCCGACATGGCAAATTCCCGGCACGGGCTGGGGCGATCCTCGTAGATAGAACACCGGGTAGATATCCCGGGCTCCCCCTGCAAGGCCGCGCAGCGGCTCTGCTTTTGGTTGGTGCCGCGCATGCAGCGCAGAAAAGGGGTGACTGGCTCAGTAAGATGAACCGGAACGGTACCGCCGCCATCGCTGGCTTCGGCCCAGTAGAAAGAGACTCGAAAATACGCACAACAGGCTCCGCACGTCATGCACGGGTTAACTTCACTCATGGCACACCTGCAAAAAAGAACGCATCAAATCAACTTGTGAGAGCGATAAATTATCCAGCCGACAGAGGAAGAGCAAGAGGGGGAAAAGGGAAAATTTTGTAACTGTGAAATGCCAAAAATTGACATAGAAACAACTTATTGCTTTTCAAGGCACCACAAAAAATTAACCCAGATCAATGAATGTTAAATTACTGGTTTTAATGTGATCTGTGGCAGATCACTAATTACTCTTTTGTGAGTATATTCTCATCCGCGATTAAAACCACAACGATGGAGCGGATATGAAAAAATTAGCGGTGGCAGCCCTTGTATTAAGCAGTCTCTCTGGCGGCGCGTACGCGCATGAAGCAGGCGAATTCTTTATTCGTGCCGGTTCGGCAACGGTTCGTCCAACTGAAGGTTCTGATAACGTGCTGGGAATGGGCGGTTTTAACGTCAGTAACAACACCCAGTTAGGTTTAACATTCACCTATATGGCGACGGACAACGTTGGTGTTGAGCTTCTGGCGGCAACGCCGTTCCGTCACCGGGTCGGCCTTGGGGCAACCGGTGACATCGCCACGGTTCACCATTTACCCCCTACGCTGATGGCGCAATGGTACTTCGGCGACTCAAGCAGCAAGGTGCGTCCCTATATTGGCGCGGGTGTGAACTACACCACCTTCTTCGATGAGAAATTCAACGATACCGGTAAAGAGGCTGGTCTGTCCGATCTCAGCCTGAAAGACTCGTGGGGTATGGCTGGGCAGGTTGGTCTGGACTATCTGATTAACCGTGACTGGCTGATCAACGCCTCGGTCTGGTATATGGACATTGATACGGACGTACGCTTCAAGGCGGGCGGTGAGCAGCAAAGCATCAATACTCGCCTGGATCCGTGGGTGTTCATGTTCTCTGCGGGTTATCGTTTCTGATTCTGTGTGTTCAATGCGCCCCCGAGGGGCGCATTTCATATTACTTCTGAATCAAATAGCGAATGGTTGGCCCGTCCTGCTGGATATCCAGCACCGTATAACCGTGGTTTTTCGCATCCAGCGGAATGTTGTTGATGGATTGCGGACAATCGCTTACCACCTCCAGAATTTCACCTTTTTTCAGCTGCGGCAGCGCCTCAAGCGTGGCAACCGCCGGATACGGGCAGGGCTCACCGACCATATCCAGACGATAGTCGGGGACGATCTCTTTCATGCAGCGTTCTCCTGCGTTTCAGTGTTGACGGCGGCACGGCGGAAGAAGCGTTTTTCCTGCGCGACAACCAGTAAAAAAGCGATCAGCAGCAGGGCATAAGTCACCAGCAGGCCGCCGAGAGGGCCGAAAGTGCTCAGCAGGTTGACCTTATCCCAGTTTGTGGCAAGCACCGGGGAGACGTCGTCCCAGCAGTACGCGAGGAGTGTGGAGCCAAGGACATTCCCAAGCCCGACCCACCAGTAGTGCACCTGTCCCTCAACCGCGCGGTACATCCAGCCGGTTTCACACCCGCCCGCCAGCACAATCCCGAAGCCAAACAGCAGACCGCCAATCACCGCGTTTGGGCCAGCCCACATGATCTTCGGTTCAACACCGAGCTGAACATAGCTGAAGATGCCGATAGCGCTCACCGCCATACCGGCAATGATTGCCTTCGCCATCATCGTCCGTCCCGTGATCCACATATCGCGAAACGCGGAGGTAAAGCAGATCTGCGCGCGTTCGATCAGCAGGCCAAAGCCTACGCCAAATAACATCGCCAGGCCAAGCTTCGGCTGATTCATCGCCGTGCAAATGGCCCATGCGACCATAGCAAAAAAGACCAGCATACCCAGGCGGAAACGACGCTTTGCCTGGTCCGGCTTCTGGGTTAGCGGGGACGCCGCGCTGACTTTCGTCATTTTCACCGGGATGCGGAACAGCGGCAGCAGGGTGAATTTTGCTCCGAAGTAAGAGCCAATCGCGGTGGCCACGGCAAAAAACCAGGCATGAAGGGAGAACTGAGGGATCCCCGTAAAGAACGCGGCCAGATTACAGCCCATCGCCAGGCGGGCACCAAACCCGGCAATCATACCGCCGGCCACCGCCTGCATGATGCGAATGCGGCTTTTGGGCATGCGCAGCTTAACGTTGTTTGCCCACAGCGCCGCGGCGAAGCAGCCGCCGAACATGCCGACGATCATCATCCCGTCGATGCGGGTAAGCGGTGTGCCTTCCAGATGAATGAGTTTGAAGTAGCCCCACTCTTCGGTATGCACGCCTGCAAGCTGCAGCAGCTGCCCACCCCAGCGGGTGAACTCGCCGGTCACGGCCCAGAAGGTGCCGGTGATGCCGAAATAATAAGTAGAGAGAATGCCTGCCGCGATGACGGCCGGAACAGGTGGCCAGAACTTAACCAGGTAAGTGTGTTTGAAGTATTGCCATGACATGAATAAACCTCTGAACTCAGAAGGTGTTAGTGAATTAAGCGGACTGGAATATATATCTTTTTCTAAATATCTAAAAGTTCTCAACAGAGATTTTCCAATTACTTACACCTTTTATGACCTCCGTCATCAAAACTTGCAACTCACTGTAAACCGTATATTCTCACCATTTACTTTCAAGCTTGCTCCAGAAGATAACCGTTGGATGGAGTGGTGTAACAAAGTGAGTCTAACACCTGAGAGGGGGGCTTAAATCTCAGGGATTAAAAACACCTGCCATGGTATATCATAAAAATAAAACCAATGAATTATATAATAATGATTTTAACTTCCGGCGCCTGCGCGCCGGAGATGGTTATTTCTCGTATACTTTCTTTATGCTACTGATGCTCATTTTCTTTATGAAAGGTCTTTCAATAAAGTGGTAAGTAATGGAAGAGAGAAGGCATATTGCCACGTAGCATAAGACTAAGATCACAAAAGTATGAACATTTAACTCTGGTTCATTGTTTGTTTTGAAGTGAAGGATTAAAGGGAATAAAATTAACCCTTGCGTCAAATATAAACTGTAGCTTATTGCACCAAGGCGAATGGCTGCTTTGGTAATTAAAAAACCAAAAAGATTCGCGCCTGAAACTACAGAAAAGAATATCGCAAAGAGGAATAGTTTCTCGGACGGACCGTAAAGTGTTGGTTGCGCTAACAGGGTTATAAAAATCGTGCAAATCAAAGCAGCATTGGCCAGTTTTTTTGTTATGACTATTCTGTCTTTGATTTCCCGGCATAACATTCCGGTGAAAAAATAAGACCACAAAGATGAATCGTTCGTAAAGCCGGGAAGAAAATATACGGAGAAGGCAAAAAGAAAAATGGTTAATTCAAAGGACCATTTTTTGAACATATATAACAACGGAAGAGAAAAATAGAAAATCCATTCCCAGCGCAGTGTCCACGTCACCCCAGCCAGAGCCATAAAAGGATACTGGAAAGTAGTGACCGGCGGTTTGTCATTCCAGAGCCCTAAATCAAACCAGGAAAACGCGTTGTTTATTACACTAAGAGAAAATTCATTTCGTTCGGTTAATAAGAAAAGTAAACATAGAGCCGCTATGGAGCAAAATACGGATAGCGGTGCAATTCTGTAAAGGCGTTTTTTATATAATTCAATCCAATCCACTTCATTTGCTTTTCTGATTTTCCCCCAAAACAAAAAAGCTGTAATCATAAAAAATAAAGCAACCCCGTATCGCCCAAAATAGAGCAACAAGTCTGATGTCGGAGCCCAATTGCCTTTTTTAATAAATGTGTAAGCACAATCCATATGATGAAATATGACAAATGAGGCAAGGACGTATCTCATACCATCTATACTGTTTGACCTTGTCGGTTCAGTATCTTCATCTATAAATTTGAATAGCGGTAGGCTAAAAATCACAATTGCCAAGGCTAAGCATGTGAAAACTAAGAAAATTGAAAAGTATAAATCCATCTTCAAACCTTACGGATATTTGTATAGCAATAATTGGAAGGCTTTACCTGAGCCGGAGACCATTCTAGCATTGCTTCTTATTATCGTCGAGATGATGTATCTCATTTAATTCCCTGAAAATTGGTTGATTTCTTTACCCCGCGGCACCGCATTACGCTATGTCGTCAGCTTCTTTTTGTCTAATCTGTTGAAAAATGCAATTCAGTATTTATGTTCCGTTTATTTCAATGGAGTGGAACGCTGTAAAATCAAAAGGAAGTGTAAAAAAGAGGGTAACCGTCTGGCAGAGATGCCAGACGGTGGAGGGATTATGCTTTCCGCGTCGCCGCTTTCATTGCGGTCACGAACGCTTTCAATTCGTTCAGCATCTGCTCGGGCTTGTCCACGTTCTTCTCGATGATCTTCACTATCGCGGAGCCGGAGATGGCGCCAGCCGCCTTCGCCTCAATTGCCGCAGTGACCTGATCCGGAGAAGAGATCCCGAAGCCCTGCAGCGGAGGCGCGGCATGGTATTCGGCCAGCTTTTCCACCAGATGATGCAGCGGCAGTGCGGCTTTATTCTCGGCGCCGGTCACGCCCGCGCGGGAAAGCAGATAGGTATACCCGCGTCCGTAAGAGGCTATCTGGCGCAGCAGTTCGTCATCGGCGTTAGGCGGGCAGATGAAGATCGGCGCGACGTTGTGGCGCATCGCCGCCTGGCGGAACGGCGCAGACTCTTCAACGGGCACGTCTGCTACCAGCACCGAGTCGACGCCCACGCGCGCGCACTCGGCGTAGAACTCGTCAACACCGCGGTTAAACACCAGGTTGGCGTACATTAGCAGGCCAATCGGAATGGTCGGGTGCTTCTGGCGGATCGTCGCCAGCATCTCAAAGCACTGGGTTGGGGTCACGCCTGCGGCAAACGCGCGCAGGGTGGCGTTCTGGATGGTCGGGCCATCCGCCAGCGGATCGGAGAACGGAATGCCCAGCTCCAGCGCGTCGGCACCGGCTTCGATCAGGGCGTCGATAATCTTCAGAGACTGCTCCGGGCCAGGGTCGCCCAGCGTAACGAAGGGAACGAACGCGCCTTCCTGGCGGGATTTCAGTTCAGCAAATGCATTATCGTAGCGTTCCATCAGATTTCCCCTCGTGCTTTCAGAATATCGTGAACGGTGAAGATATCTTTGTCACCGCGACCGGAAAGGTTAACCACCAGCAGCTGCTCTTTTTCCGGGTTCTCTTTCATCATTTTCAGCGCGTGCGCCAGCGCGTGCGAAGACTCCAGCGCCGGGATGATCCCTTCGCTGCGGCACAGCGTTTTGAAGGCTTCCAGCGCTTCGTCATCGGTAATAGAGACATAGTCCGCGCGCCCGGTGCTGTTCAGGAACGCGTGCTGTGGCCCAACGGACGGGAAGTCCAGTCCGGCAGAAATTGAGTAAGACTCTTCAATCTGCCCTTCATCGGTCTGCATCATCGGGGCTTTCATGCCGAAGTAGATCCCCACGCGGCCATGCTTCAGCGGCGCGCCGTGCTCGCCGGTTTCAATCCCATGGCCGGCAGGCTCGACGCCAATCAGCCCTACGCGGGTTTCGTCGATAAAATCGGCAAACATGCCGATGGCGTTAGACCCGCCGCCGACGCAGGCAATCACCGCATCCGGCAGACGACCCTCTTTTTCGAGGATCTGCGCTTTGGTCTCTTCACCGATCATGCGCTGGAATTCGCGCACGATGGTCGGGAACGGGTGAGGGCCCGCCGCGGTGCCGAGCATATAATGCGCGGTTTCGTAGCTGCCGGACCAGTCGCGCAGCGCTTCGTTACAGGCATCTTTCAGCGTCGCGGAACCGCTGTGCACCGGGATCACTTCCGCACCCATCAGGCGCATACGGAACACGTTCGGCGACTGACGCTCAACGTCTTTCGCGCCCATGTAGATGCGGCACTTCAGGCCGAGCAGGGCGCTGGCGAGCGCAGAAGCCACGCCGTGCTGTCCCGCGCCGGTTTCGGCGATGATTTCGGTTTTACCCATACGCTTGGCGAGCAGCGCCTGGCCCAGCACCTGGTTAGTTTTATGCGCGCCGCCGTGCAGCAGGTCTTCACGCTTCAGATACAGCGTGGTTTTGGTGCCTTCGGTCAGGTTGCGGCATTTGGTCAGCGCGGTTGGACGCCCGGCGTAGTTCTTCAGCAGGTCGGTAAACTCCGCCTGAAACGCCGGGTCTTTCTGCGCGCTCACGAACGCTTCTTCCAGCTGGCGCAGCGCGGGCATCAGGATTTGCGGAACGTACATCCCGCCGAACTCACCAAAATACGGGTTAAGTAATGTCGTCATCTTCTCTTCCTTAATATGCACGCAGAGTTTTAAACACCGAGGCCAGCTTGCTGGCATCTTTTATACCCGGTTGCGACTCTACGCCTGAATTGAAATCGAGGCCTGCGCAGCCGGTTTTCGCGGCTTCCACACAGTTATCCGGGCTTAGTCCGCCCGCCAGCAGGACGTTGTCCAGCTTTTCGCCGTTCAGCAGCGACCAGTCAAAACGTTGTCCGGTGCCGCCCTGACCGTTGTCGAGCACGTATTTGTCGACGTGGTTAAGGTTACGTGCGGGCAGGGTGGTGCCCACGCTTTGTGCTTTCCAGATCTGAACCTGCGGTGCCAGCGCGTCGCGCAGGGCATTGATATACGCCTGATCTTCTTCGCCATGGAGCTGAACGGCACTCAGGGATAACGCGTCGGCTTTTGCCACAACGTCCGCGATATCCGCATTGCGGAACACACCAACATAGCTCAGCGGGGCCGCCGCGATTACCCTGCGGGCCTGTTCCTCATTGACTGCGCGAGGAGAGGAATCGACGAAGATTAAACCGCCATAGATTGCGCCAGCCTCATACGCGGCCAGCGCATCCTGTTCGCGGGTTAAGCCGCAGACTTTGTTTTCACCCAGCAGCACGCGACGCACCGCCGCGTTGAGGTCGTCATGCTCCATCATGGCGGAGCCAATCAGGAAACCGTTGGCGAAGTGGCTCAGCTCGCGCACCTGGGCGTAGCTGTTAATGCCGGATTCGCTGATCACCGTGACGCCAGAACCCAGACGCGGAGCCAGCTGACGCGTGCGGTTCAGGTCAATCGACAGGTCGCGAAGATCGCGGTTGTTGATGCCGACCACTTTGGCTTCCAGCGCGATGGCGCGCTCGAGCTCTTCTTCGTTACTCACTTCGGTCAGCACGCCCATTTTCAGGCTGTGCGCCACGGCAGACAGCTGGCGATACTGCTCGTCGTCCAGCACCGAGAGCATCAGCAGACAGGCGTCAGCCTGGTAGAAACGCGCCAGCCAGATCTGATACGGGTCGATAATAAAGTCTTTGCACAGGATCGGCTGCGGCGCGATGCCGCTGACGATCGGCAGAAAATCGAAGCTGCCCTGGAAATATTTCTCATCCGTCAGCACTGAGATGGCCGACGCATGATGCTTATAAATACCGGCGATGCGCGCCGGGTCGAAATCGTCACGAATAACGCCTTTTGAGGGAGACGCCTTTTTGCACTCCAGAATAAAGGCGGTGCGTGCACCCTGCAGAGCGTCATAGAAACGACGGCTGCTTGGGACGACGTCATTCTGGAAACTGGCAAGCGGCTGCTCTGCTTTGCGTGCTTCCACCCAGATGGCCTTATCGGCAACGATTTTCGCTAAAACGGTCTGCATTCTTTACCCTCTTGCCGCAAGTGCGGTAACGCGATCGTAAGCTGCACCGGAGCGCAGTACATCCAGAACTTTTTGAGCATTGGCCTTCAGGTCTTCCTCACCGTGCAAACGCATCAGCATGGCGACGTTGGCAGCCACGGCGGCCTCATGGGCGGCCTCACCTTTACCTTGTAGTAAGCGCGTCAGAATGTCACGGTTTTCTTCCGGCGTACCGCCTGCCAGCGCTTCCTGACGGTACGGCGTTAAGCCGAAATCAGACGCCTCAAGCTGATAGCTGAGCACTTTACCATCGTTAAGCTCGGCCACCAGCGTCGGCGCGTGCAGCGAAACTTCATCCATTCCGCCGCTGTGGACCACGGCGGCACGCTTGTAACCCAGCACGCGCAGCGTCTCGGCAATCGGCAGCACCAGTTCAGGGCTGTAAACGCCAATTAATGCCAGCGGCGGATGGGCCGGGTTGATCAGCGGGCCGAGCACGTTAAACAGCGTGCGGGTTTTAAGCTGCTGGCGAACCGGCATCGCGTGGCGGAAACCGGTGTGATATTTCGGCGCAAACAGGAAGCAAACGCCCAGATCGTCCAGCGCTTCGCGTGAACGCTCGGCATTCATCTCCAGGTTGATGCCAAACGCGGCCAGCAGGTCGGACGAGCCTGAACGGCTGGAGACGCTGCGGTTACCGTGTTTCGCTACCTTTAAACCACACGCCGCCGCCACAAACGCGCTGGCGGTAGAAATATTGATACTGTTGCTGCCGTCACCCCCGGTACCCACGATATCGGCAAACTGATAGTCAGGGCGCGGGAACGGGGCGGCATTCTCCAGCAGGGCGGTGGCGGCACCGGCGATCTCCTGCGGGCTTTCTCCGCGCACCTTCATGCTGACCAGCGCCGCCGCCAGCTGTTCAGGCTTCAGCTCGCCGCGCACCACGGCGGAGAAGAGCTGGTGGCTCTCCTGCTGGCTCAGGGTCTGCGCCTGATACAGTTTTTCCAGAATCGGCTGCAGGGTGTTGGTCTGCTCCAGCTTCTGTAACGCCCAGTCAAGGGTCTGCTCCAGCAGGCGGGCGCCGTTGGAGGTCAGAATAGATTCCGGGTGGAACTGCATCCCGCAGACGCGATCCGCATCGTGGCGTACCGCCATCACCATGCCTTCAAACGAGGCGTTGATGGTCAGCCCGGCCGGAATGTTGCTGCCGACCAGCGAATGATAGCGCGCGACCGGGAGCGGGTTCGGCAGCCCGGCAAACATTGCCTGGCCGTCATGTTCAATGCTGGAGGCTTTACCGTGCAGGATCTCGCCCGCCTGGCCGACGTAACCGCCGTAGGCTTCCACGATTGCCTGGTGACCAAGGCAGATACCGATAATCGGCAGCTTGCCGCGCATGCGGGTCAGCAGCTCGGGCATACAGCCCGCTTCGCTCGGCGCACCCGGCCCCGGGGAGAGCATCAGTACAGGGTTTTGCATGGTCGCCAGACGGTCAATCAGGGTCTGAGCCGGAACGTGGTTGCGGTAGATAACGACGTTGTGGCCATTCGCACGCAGCTGGTCTGCCAGGTTATAGGTAAAGGAGTCGATATTATCGAGCAGCAGAATGTCAGCCATCAGAAAATCTCCTGTGCGTGGTGTGCGGTAGCGATGGCGCGCAATACCGCGCGTGCTTTACTGCGGGTTTCGTCAGCTTCAGACTGCGGAACAGAGTCGAGAACAATCCCGGCGCCGGCCTGAACGGTGGCAATACCGTCTTCGACGTAGGCGGAGCGGATCACGATGCAGGTATCGAGGTCACCGTGGGCGGTGAAGTAACCCACCGCGCCGCCGTAGCTCCCGCGACGACGTCCTTCCGCTTCGGCGATAAGCTGCATGGCGCGCACCTTCGGCGCGCCGCTCAGGGTGCCCATATTCATACAGGCGCGGTAGGCGTGCAGCACGTCGAGGTCGCTGCGCAGTTCACCCACCACGCGGGAGACCAGGTGCATCACGAAGGAGTAGCGGTCAACTTTGGTCAGATCCGCCACGTAGCGGCTGCCCGGGGTACAAATGCGCGCCAGGTCGTTACGCGCCAGGTCAACCAGCATCAGATGCTCGGAGAGCTCTTTGTGGTCGGTTCGCATTTCCAGTTCGATGCGGCTGTCCAGATCGCGATCCAGCGAGCCATCGGCGCGACGGCCGCGCGGACGGGTGCCTGCAATCGGGTAGATCTCAATCTGGCGGCTGGTGGCGTCGTACTTCAGCGAGCTTTCCGGCGAGGCGCCGAACAGCGTGAAATCATTGTCCTGCATAAAGAACATATACGGGCTTGGGTTGCTCTTCTTCAGCACGTCGTAAGCCGCCAGAGGCGACGGGCAGGGCAGAGAGAAGCGGCGGGAAGGCACAACCTGGAAAATCTCCCCGGCGCGAATGGCTTTTTGCATCTGGCGAACCACGGCGCCGTATTGATCGTCGGTCTGATTTACCTCACAGGTCATCTTCTCGACGCGCTGTACCGGCAGCGCAGGCGGCGCTTCCGTCATCTGCTGCTGGAGCTGAGCGATGCGATGCTCCAGACGGTTTTTCTCAGACGCAGACGGGGTGAACAGGCTTGTCTGAATGCGGGTATATTTTTTCTGATGGTCGATCACCAGCAGGGTTTCGGCCAGGTAGAAACAGTAGTCCGGGCAGCGGTTGCCCTGCTCGGTTTCCGGCAAATCTTCAAAACCGGCGACCAGGTCGTAAGCAAACAGCCCGCCGAAGAACATTGCTTCGCGCTCATCTTCCGGCACGGTGACAAGATTTTGCAGCAGGCGGAAGGCATCGAACACGGACAGCGAGCAGAGGCGCGCGTCTTCGTCCAGCAGCTGGCTCACCGGCGGGAAATGCAGAATTCGCATGTCAGGGTGACGCTCATTGTCGATGCCCGCGGGCAGAGCCGCATCCAGCATCGGGAGGAGCGATGCGCCATTGTCAGAGAGCGCTTTGATGGTGACAGTGTCACCTAACGCGGTAATGCGCAGCGCGCTGTCGACCAGCAGCAGGCTTTTCAGATCGTCCTTGCTGTCGATATCCGCAGACTCCAGCAGCAGCGTCGCCGGACGCGCGCCGCACACCTGATGAAACAGCGCGGTCGGGTTGTGGCGATAGGCCGCCTCGCAGGTCAGCAGTTCGAGATGGGGTTTGGCTGTTTGCATGTTGTTGTTCTCATTTATTCTGTTCAAAAAAAAGCCCGCTGGGTAGCGGGCGGGTATCTGTTTGCATTTCGCAGACGCGTGACACTGCCCGAAGATCAGGAAGTGCGCCACCAGCCGTGCAGAGTGAAATGTGCCGTCATTTTCAGATACCTTTCTCGTGTGAACTTGTGTACTAGTTAACTAGTTCGATGGCGTATTGTCAACCCTTGATTTCAGAATTTCACGTTAAGTCGGTATCATGACGGTTTCGGATGTTTCCAACCTGTTATGGGAAGTGCTTTGAGCGATACCACCTACGCGATTATTTATGATTTACACAGCCACACTCAGGCCTCTGATGGCCTGCTGACGCCCGAAGCCCTGGTTCATCGCGCGGTTGAAATGCGTGTCGGCACGCTGGCGATAACCGATCACGATACCACCGACGCCATTCCGGCAGCGCGCGCCGAGATTGCCCGCAGCGGACTGGCGCTGAATCTGGTGCCCGGCGTCGAGATATCGACCGTATGGGAAAACCATGAGATTCATATCGTTGGCCTGAACATTGATATAGAACATCCGGCACTTCTTGCCTTTTTGCAAGAACAAAAAACGCGCCGCAACCAGCGCGCGGAGATGATCGGCGAGCGTCTGGAGAAGGCGCATATTCCGGGCGCGCTGGAAGGGGCGCAAAAGCTGGCGAACGGCGGGGCGGTCACCCGCGGTCATTTCGCCCGTTTTCTGGTCGACGCGGGCAAAGCGACGACCATGGCGGATGTCTTTAAAAAATATCTGGCGCGCGGGAAAACCGGATACGTTCCGCCACAGTGGTGTACAATAAAACAAGCTATTGATGTGATTCATCATTCTGGCGGTAAGGCCGTGCTGGCCCATCCGGGACGGTATAATCTTTCTGCTAAATGGCTGAAAAGACTGCTGGCGCACTTTGCCGAATGCGGTGGCGAGGCGATGGAAGTCGCCCAGTGTCAGCAGGCGCCCAATGAGCGCGCGCAGCTCGCGACTTACGCCCGCCAGTTTGGCCTGCTTGGGTCACAGGGTTCTGATTTCCATCAGCCCTGCGCGTGGATCGAGCTGGGACGCAAGCTCTGGCTACCCGCTGGCGTTGAGCCGGTCTGGCAGCTCTGGGAGTAGCCGCAGCAAATTGAAGAGAGGGAAGTATGAGTCAGTTTTTCTATATCCATCCGGATAACCCGCAGCCACGTCTGATTAACCAGGCCGTGGAGATCGTCCGCAAAGGCGGCGTGATAGTCTACCCGACCGATTCCGGCTACGCGCTGGGCTGTAAAATTGAAGATAAAGGGGCGATGGAGCGAATCTGTCGCATCCGCCAGCTGCCGGACGGCCATAACTTTACCCTGATGTGCCGCGATCTCTCTGAGCTGTCGACCTATGCTTATGTGGATAACGTGGCGTTTCGCCTGATCAAGAACAACACGCCGGGTAACTACACCTTCATCCTGAAAGGGACGAAAGAGGTGCCGCGCCGCCTGCTGCAGGAAAAGCGTAAAACCATCGGGATGCGCGTGCCGTCGAACCCGATTGCCCAGGCGCTGCTGGAAACTCTCGGCGAACCGATGCTCTCTACCTCACTGATGCTGCCGGGAAGCGAGTTTACCGAGTCCGATCCGGAGGAGATTAAAGATCGTCTGGAGAAGGTGGTGGAGCTGATTATTCACGGCGGTTATCTCGGCCAGCAGCCGACCACCGTGGTGGATCTGACTGAAGATGCGCCGGAAGTGATTCGCGAAGGCGTGGGTGATGTAAAGCCTTTCTTGTAGAGGTGTAAGCAGATATACTACGCGGCCATCAAAGCAGGGCTCGGCTCTGCTTTTGACCGGATTCGACGCCTGTGAAGGCGCGCAGGGTAAATAAAAAATCATTATTTATCAAGGTGTTGAGTTGTTGGTGTGAGTAACAAACATCACTTTTTGTGACAGCTTTAGCAGCACTTTGAATCCCATCTTTTATGCACACTGTTTTCCATTCTCTGGTCACGCCGAATAAGGTTGCTACGTTTGTGCGTATCACCATCGGGGCTTTATGGCTTTTATTGCCTAAAATCGGGGGAAGGGAGGGGCAAGGTTGGTGGGGATGATCAAGTGCAAGCCAGCGTGGTAGCTGGCTTGATTTTGAGATGTTACCGGAAGTACAACACGGTTCCGGCAATCATGATTGACAGCAACCCGAGAGCTGAAAAAGCATACTCGACAACGAACCAGTTTTTGAGGTGAGGTGGTAAGCCTCTGATGAACGAAACATCATCGTTGGTACTGTCTACCGAGCTTTTGCCAAATATTAAAGGATTCACGATGAAATTGATCTTTGCTGCGTAACCAGTGCTAAACCCTATGGAATCAGCCTTGTCGAAAATAACCGACCCGACAGGGAGTGAGCCAAATTTTTCTCTATACAGAGCACAAATCGTGGAGAAGCGCTTTTTGTTGAGAAATGACAGGACTGCTACAGCCATCCCACAGACGAGGCTTAACCCTCCAAGCCCACAGATGATCAGGTCTGATGAGTTGGTCATTTGTTGACCCAAAGCCATACACCGCCGAGAAGCAAGGCGACCAAACCAATCACAGAGCATACGAATTCTGCAATAAACCAGTATCGAATCTTTGCTGGCAACCCTCTGATGAATGCGACATCATCGTTTTTGCTATGGATGGACTTTTTCCCGTAGATTAATGGATGAATGATGAAATCCATTTTCGTTGTATACCCTGCTGTAAATCCGATTACGTCGGCTTCTTTCAATACTGCGGCGGCAAGTGGCAAGGAGCCAAACTTGGCCTCATACATTCGACAGACCTCAAGAAATCTCTTCTTGTTTAGAATGGATAAGACGACCATTGAAACCAAGGCAATCATCATTGCACCTGAAATGATGAACAGTAGTAGATCAGATGCGGTAACAGTCATTTTGTTACCTCATAAACTTTTTCGCCCAATGTTTCACCAAGTTTACCTCCTATCTCTCCACCTGCATAACCAGCCGCACCAGTGAAGATTACACCGCAAGCCAGCATTCCAGCACCAGCGGCTTCAACAGTTAATGCACCCAAAACAAAGGAACAAACAGTTGCAGAGGCTCCACCAGATGCCAATGAACCAGCAATTACACCTACCCCAATACTCATTCCAAAACTACCGACTTCGGTATAAGTAGTTTTCTCGCAGTCGGAACCAACCGTACAGGCTTCATAAATCTTATCCAGCCTGTTCACGCCATCAAGAGCGATGCCAACATAACCCGCTGTTTTCATCATTTTCACATACTTTGCGGCTTTCTCGATGAAAGTCGCGTAGCCTTCAATGTCAGCAACCCCGGTCTGGTTCCAGCGATGAGTGATAGAACTGGTTGAAAGCCCCAACGCCCGCTTAATGTCCGGGTAGTCTTGCAAGGCGAGTTTATGACGAGTGAAATCGGTGAGGATGCTATCGAGTTCGCTGAATAGTTGGCGTCTCTGCACATAAAACTGTTCGCTAATCAGCGATCCGCTGGTGATGTACTGATTTTTGTATGCCTGTTGAATCTTGGTCAGAACTCTTTCGATCTTCTCAAAGTATTTCCCCGCAGCTTCGGAGGCCAGCCCGGTTGTCGTACTGGCGCGAGAAGTAAAAAGGTCTATCGTGTCTTTATTCTTGTGCAGGAAGTTCGCTTCCTGGATGGTCAACGGTTCTAACGCCGCATCAACTCGCGCTTTCGCAGCTTTCATGTGGGCGATCTGTTCATCGTTCTGTTTCTCAGGATCAACCAACAGCATAATAGAACCTGCTTTGTATCTTTCATCCGGGCCGTTCAGCGTGGCGAATAGTTCCTTTGCTCCCGCTGGTGGGTTTTCGGTGAATAGCAGACGTTGCCAGGCTTCGGTTGTGCCGCCGTAGGGGAGAACGGCGAAACCTGCGTCAATGCCTGTTTTCTTTTTCTTCGCTGTCTGGGCGTGCTGCTCTGGTTCTGGTTCTGGTTCTGGTTCTGGTTCTGGTTCTGAGTATGCGTTAGGATTGAGTGAGGCGGATAGTGGAGCCACTGCCGCTAAGCCTACATTTCTGAATGCCTTTGGTTCTTCTTTTTCATACATGGGGTAAGCATTGGAAGGACGTATTTTTGCCTTACAAGGGCATGAACTATAGCTATCGAGCGACCCTGCTACACGTTTGTCATCTGCACCATCCGTAAAAATTGAGATCCCGCCGATAATCTTGTATGTGTTGCCATCTTTGCCACAGGTTACAGGATCACCTTCTTTCGCTATCGGTTTACCGAAGGCACTGCCCAGCGCGGAGCCTACGACTATCCTTCCTCCGCATGAAGTTCTGTCCCCCTGACATAAAACAATACCTGTCGCCATAGTTCCCTCTACCTGTTATGGAAATAATCACGGAGGTCATTTTACAAGCAATAACCATACGCACAACAAGTGTTTGACCTAAGTGAAACTATAGTGGTCAACAAAAACTGGCCATAGTGTTAGTGTTATTACAGTATCGGCTTTCCGATTCGTTTGGAGGTAACCCACCATTATATTCGTGTGGCCAGAGCGCGCTGTAATATCTAACGATACAGTCCGTTATTGCGTGAGCTGCATCGCTGAAGCTTACGTAACCCGTAACCGGCATCCTTAGAAAAGTTTCTTTTGGAGCGAATCAAGTCGCTCAAATCTACTGATCCTGTTTTCGGTGATTTGCCAATGTATGTACAGATCGGACTTGAATGGAACAGCATTATGGCTGATTGCAATTACAAAAGTTTAATGAGTTTGGACAGAAGGGGGTGATCCATGCCCTTCGCCACACTTTCATTTCAGAGGCAATGACAAAATTATTGCCCGTAATGGTGGAATTTGTAGTCGGGCATTCTCGAACTTAATCGTTATGTATCCCCGCAAGGTACACACATGGCCACCATTAAGAGATTTTCTTCCTGTGGTTGATGGGATCAGTTGGGAGTAAATAAAAGAATGGAGGGAATAGCCAGCATGTACTTCGCTAGCTATTGTTTAATGTGTGGATATGCATGTTATTTATTGATGCGCTATGATTTGAAAATTACGAAATCTAATATCAAAAAGGCAATAAAGAAAATGATGGCAATGAAAAGTAAAGAAAACTTCACTTTCAACCATCTTACTGTTTCATTAGGCAAATCTTTAATAAAGTCATAGTGTTCTGACTCCATATCTCTAACAATAAAGCTACCCTTTCTAACAATGAGAGGAAAGAAGAAAAACAAATCTTTTTGGAATGTTAAAAATATGCCTCCAGCCTGCGCAATAGTTATACCTCCAGGGAGGAAACCAAACTTATCACGAAATGCATCGCAAAGCTGCAGATGTTGTTTGTTCTTTAGCGTTGAATAACTAAACGCAGCAAAAGTAGTAAAGACGAATAAGATAAATAAAATGGCAGTTAAGCTTTTCATCTTATTGCCCTACACTGTTATAGATAAACTCACCAACGGCCTCACCCCCTGATGATGAAAGTTCACCACCCACATATCCTGCAGAGGTTCCAAGTATTACGCCACAAGCTAATGCACCAGTACCACCTGCAGCCATTGTTGCAGTGCCCAAGACTAACGAGCATATGCCCATACCTATCACACCACCAGCTAAACCGCCAGCAAGGCCACCAGAGAAACTACCGATCTCAGTGTATTTTTTCTTAGTACATTCAGCTTCTCGACCAATTGAACAAGCCTCATTTATTGCATTGATTGAGTGAACCGAACTAAACGCTATTCCGACGTAACCAGCATAACGCATCGCCTTGGTATATTTAGCTGCTCGCTCTATATGCGTTGCGTAGCCTTCAATGTCGTTGATCCCTGTCTCATTCCAATTATGCGTTATTGAGCTGGTGGACAAGCCAAGCGCATTTTTTATTTTGGTATATTCGCCAAATTTCATTGTCTTATTCAGGAAACCAACTTTAAGCACACGGTCAAGTTCAGTGAATAGCTGAGCACGTCTTACGTAAAACTGTTCGCCGATTAATGCACCTCGCGTCATGTACGTATTTTTGTAAGTTTCCTGGATTTCTTTAAGAATCTTTTCGATATTCTCAAAATATTTCCCAACTGGATCAGCCGCAATCCCAATGCCTTTATCTGCAATATTAGAGAAGTTGGCAATAGTGGCATAATGTTTATGAAGGAAGTTGGCTTCCTCATGCGTCAGTGGTTCCAATGCTGTATCAATGCGCTGTTTTGCTGCCTGCATGTGTGCGATCTGCTCGTCGTCCTGTTTCTCTGGAGCAACCAGAAGCATAATCGAACCAGCTTTGTATCTTTCATGCGGGCAATTCAGCGTAGCGAATAGTTCCTTTGCTCCTGCTGGCGGGTTTCCGGTGAATAGCAGACGTTGCCAGGCTTCTGTAGTGCCGCCGTAGGGGAGAACGGCAAAACCTGCGTCAATGCCTGTTTTCTTTTTCGCCGTCTGGGCGTGTTGCTCTGGCTCTAGTTCTAAGTATGCGTTTGAAGTGAGTGAGGCGGATAGTGGAAGCACTGTCGCTAAGCCTGCATTTCTGAATGCCTTTGGTTCTTCTTTTTCATACATGGGGTAAGCATTGGAAGGACGTATTTTTGCCTTACAAGGGCATGAACTATAGCTATCGAGCGACCCTGCTACACGTTTGTCATCTGCACCATCCGTAAAAATTGAGATCCCGCCGATAATCTTGTATGTGTTGCCATCTTTGCCACAGGTTACAGGATCACCTTCTTTCGCTATCGGTTTACCGAAGGCACTGCCCAGCGCGGAGCCTGCAACTATCCTTCCTCCGCATGAAGTTCTGTCCCCCTTACATAAAACAATACCTGTCGCCATAGGTCCCTCTACCTGTTATGGAAATAATCACGGAGGTCATTTTACAAGCAATAACCACATGTACAATAAGATATTTGTCAGTCGGCAACCCATCACATTAATGACAGAGCACTAAGTGTACGAAAGTGTTATTCTCTTCGGCATCTCCTACTATTATAAATCTGAATAAGTGATGCAGTTTGATCTTGAATTTGAGCAGATCTGGATTGTTCGCAGTGCTACAGTTAACGTTATCCCTATTAAAAAACAGGGGAATAGGTCTGTAGGCGGTACGGTGAAACAAAAGGTAGTGAACAATGCGCCTAAGAAAACCGGAGGTGATACGGTTACTAAGGAGTTTAAGAAATAAGGGCTTACGCCCCTTTATTTACCTAGAATTTAATCAGAGGCTAAGTTTTAGGGGGTGAACATGCTGTACGACAAAGTAGGTTACAACGTGGTGAATATCGCGTATAATGGCATTCAGTGAAATGCGCTAACGCATTGATTTATATCACTTTGTTAGTGACCATTCGACGCCTGTGAAGGCGACACCTGAGGAAGCTCAATGAGCGAGAAGTTACAGAAAGTGCTGGCGCGCGCCGGCCACGGTTCACGCCGTGAAATCGAAGCCATTATTGAAGCGGGTCGCGTGAGTGTGGACGGTAAAATCGCCACGCTGGGTGACCGCGTTGAAATCGTACCGGGGCTTAAGATCCGCATTGACGGTCATCTTATCTCCGTGAAAGAGTCTGCGGAACAGATCTGCCGCGTGCTGGCCTACTACAAGCCGGAAGGCGAGCTGTGTACCCGCAACGACCCGGAAGGTCGTCCAACGGTGTTTGACCGTCTGCCAAAACTGCGCGGCGCCCGCTGGATTGCCGTGGGCCGTCTGGACGTGAACACCTGCGGTCTGCTGCTGTTCACCACCGATGGTGAACTGGCAAACCGTTTGATGCACCCAAGCCGTGAAGTTGAGCGTGAGTACGCCGTTCGCGTCTTCGGCCAGGTTGATGAAAACAAATTGCGCGATCTGTCGCGTGGCGTGCAGCTGGAAGACGGCCCTGCGGCGTTCAAAACCATCAAATTTACCGGTGGTGAAGGGATTAACCAGTGGTACAACGTGACCCTGACCGAAGGACGTAACCGCGAGGTGCGTCGTCTGTGGGAAGCAGTAGGCGTGCAGGTTAGCCGCCTGATCCGCGTTCGCTACGGCGACATTCTGCTGCCGAAAGGTCTGCCGCGCGGTGGTTATACCGAGCTGGATCTTACCCAGACTAACTACCTGCGCGAGCTGGTTGGCCTGACGCCGGAAACCACCTCTAAAGTGGCGGTGGAGAAAGATCGTCGTCGTATGAAGGCGAATCAGATCCGTCGTGCGGTGAAACGCCACAGCCAGGTGAACAGCAATCGTCGCTCAGGCAGCCGGAATAACAACGGTTAATTTAAAAAGCCCGGTGAACGCACCGGGCTTTTTTCTTTAGTAATCAATGCCAATTTGTGCTTTGATGCCAGCATCAAACGCATGCTTGACCGGACGCAGCTCGCTGACGGTATCTGCCAGCTCCAGAATCTCCCGATGACACCCGCGACCTGTAACGATAACCGTCTGGTGCGCAGGGCGGTTCTGCAGTGCATCCAGCACGTCCTCCAGCGGCAGGTAGTCGTAGGCGACCATATAGGTGATCTCATCCAGCAGCACCATATTTAACGCCGGGTCAGCCAGCATTCTTTTGGCGTGCTCCCAGACGGCAAGGCAGGCTGCGGTATCGGTTTCCCGGTTCTGCGTATCCCACGTAAACCCGGTCGCCATCACCTGAAACTCAACGCCGTGCGGTTCAAGCAAATTACGCTCACCGTTGGGCCATTCCCCTTTGATAAACTGGATGACCCCCACTTTTTGTCCGTGGCCGACGGCGCGCGTAGCGGTGCCAAACGCTGCAGTGGTTTTGCCTTTACCATTGCCGGTAAAGACGATGACGATCCCACGTTCGTCCTGGGCTGCCGCGACGCGCGCGTCAACCTGTTCCTTCAGACGCTGCTGGCGCTGCTGATGACGCTCTTCACTCATTGCGAAATCCCCGGTTTGCGGCCCGGCTGGGCGTCAAAGGTCATTCCGGTTTTGCGGCGGCTGTCGTCGCCCATCAGCCAGAGATAGAGCGGCATAATGTCTGCCGGGGTTTTCAGCTTCAGCGGATCTTCCGTCGGGAAGGCGCTGGCGCGCATGCTGGTGCGCGTACCGCCCGGGTTAATGCAGTTTACGCGCAGATGGCGGCTCTGATACTCCTCCGCCAGCACCTGCATCATGCCCTCGGTCGCGAATTTTGAGACAGCATACGCTCCCCAGTTTGCGCGTCCCTCGCGGCCTACGCTGGAAGAGGTGAAGACCAGAGACCCTGACTCGGATTTGAGTAATAAAGGAAGCAAGGCCTGGGTGAGGAAAAAAGTTCCGTTAACGTTAACCTGCATCACCTGCTGCCAGATATCAGGATCCTGTTCATCCATTGGACGCACTTCACCTAACAAACCGGCGTTGTGCAGCACGCCGTCCAGACGTGAGTAGTGGGTACTGATACGGCGAGCAAGTTCCTGGCACAGCGCTGGTGTGCATGTCAGCAAATCGAGCGTGTACCAGGGGGCAGGTGTCCCGCCTGCGGCTTCAATTTCATGAGCAACCCTCTTGAGCTTTTCTTCGTTGCGCCCAATAAGAATCACGCTTGCGCCATACTCAGCGTACGTCAGGGCCGCTTCGCGACCAATACCATCGCTGGCGCCGGTGACAAGAATGATTCGGTTCTGCAGCAGGTTTTTTTGCGGTTGATAATGCACGGTGACTCCTCAGGCGCACGGTGTCTCAATCACGCCTTTATAATGACTTTTCGGCTTTATGCCCGAATTAGCGTGAGAATTCAATCAGTCTACAGGACGCATTGCTGCAAAATTAACAATTTGCAAATATTTAAACCGCAGCGCGGGGATTCCTGAAGACGGCTCGCAGAGGTAATGTCACGGGCGAGACGCAGGGGCAGGGCTGTTGTACACTGCCGTGAAAGATTCGTGGTTAAATCAAGGTGGAACGCGTGGAATTACTTTCTCAATATGGGTTGTTTTTGGCCAAAATCGCGACGGTGGTGATTGCCATTGCCGTGGTTGCCGTTCTGATTGTCAACCTGACGCAGCGCAAGCGTCAGCGTGGGGAATTACGCATCACCCGCCTGAGCGAGCAGTATAAAGAGATGCAGGAGGAGATGTCCCTCTCGCTGCTCGATAGCCATCAGCAGAAGCTGTGGCTGAAAGCCCAGAAGAAAAAACACAAGCAGGAAGCCAAAGCCGCGAAGGCGAAGGCAAAGCTCGCGACGCCGCAGGGGGACGCAAAACCCCGCGTCTATGTGCTCGATTTCAAAGGCAGCATGGATGCGCATGAAGTCGCCTCGCTGCGCGAAGAGGTGACTGCGGTTCTGGCCGTGGCAACGCCGCAGGATCAGGTCGTGGTGCGTCTTGAGAGTCCGGGCGGGGTGGTGCACGGTTACGGGCTGGCCGCCTCACAGCTGCAGCGCCTGCGCGAGAAGCAGATCCCGCTTACCGTGGCGGTAGATAAAGTCGCGGCGAGCGGCGGCTATATGATGGCCTGCGTGGCGGACAAAATCGTTGCGGCGCCGTTTTCCATCATTGGTTCCATTGGCGTGGTCGCACAGATCCCTAACTTCAACCGCTTCCTGAAAAATAAAGAGATCGATATCGAACTTCACACGGCGGGTCAGTACAAACGCACCCTGACGCTGCTGGGGGAAAACACGGAAGAGGGGCGCCAGAAATTCCGTGAAGATCTGAATGAAACTCACCATCTCTTTAAAGACTTCGTACACCGCATGCGCCCAACGCTGGATATTGAACAGGTGGCGACCGGTGAGCACTGGTACGGCATCCAGGCGCAGGAAAAAGGGCTGGTGGATGAAGTGGGTACCAGTGATGACCTGCTGCTCAACCTGATGGAAGGCCGGGAACTGGTAGGCGTGCGCTTTACCCAGCGCAAACGACTGATGGACCGCTTTACCCACAGCGCGGCGGAAAGCGCGGACCGCCTGCTGCTTCGCTGGCTACAGCGTGGACAAAAACCGCTGCTGTAAACAAAAACGCGAGGCATATGCCTCGCGTTTTGCATTAATCGACCAGGTGATATTTCTCTGAAAGAGTATGCGCCAGGTATTTAAACATATTAAACACGGCGGTGCTTTTCGGGGTCGGTAAACCCTGCTCGTCAAGGAAGTATTCGCCGCTGAAAACCAGCACGCCATTACGCTGCTCAACGCCGGTGGCTTCAATGCCTGCCAGCGTATCTTCATGGTTACGAATAAGCTTGTTTGCTTCGATAAGCAGAGAGGCTCGGTCAATGGGTTGGGTCGTATTCTGCATAATCCACTCCTTAAACAGTGACAATAGTCTACGCCGGGGTCGCTTTGGGGGCAAATTTACCCTGTAATGTGAGGGGATAAGATGCAGAGGGCAGGTTGGCGGGATTTGCTTTTGCATGCTAATAAAGTTGCGTAACGAATTTTATCAGGTAGAGTGTGCGCTTTCGTCATTCTGGCAACAGAATTGCTTGACATTCGACCGGGAATTCGTCACGAATTATACGAGATGTGAGAAAAATACCCGAAAACTCAATGACCTGGATGTCTCCATTCTGACGTTCGGTAAGACATAGGGGTTGATATCCCCTGACGCAGTCGCAATATCATTGGCTCGTCGTCAGCGGAAGGGAAATCAACGTGCGGCGTATTCCTGGAAGAATTAAATTAGGTAAAGGTGAATATGGGTAAAGCTCTCGTCATCGTTGAGTCCCCGGCAAAAGCCAAAACGATCAATAAGTATCTGGGTAATGACTACGTGGTTAAGTCCAGCGTTGGTCATATCCGCGATTTGCCGACCAGTGGCTCAGCCAGCAAAAAGAGCGCAGACTCTACCTCCACCAAAGGGGCTAAAAAGCCTAAAAAGGATGAACGTAGCGCGCTTGTCAACCGCATGGGTGTTAACCCATGGCACAACTGGGATGCACAATATGAAGTGCTGCCCGGGAAAGAAAAAGTCGTTAACGAGCTGAAGCAGCTTGCTGAAAAAGCAGACCACATCTATCTCGCAACCGACCTTGACCGCGAAGGGGAAGCCATTGCGTGGCACCTGCGGGAAGTGATCGGGGGGGATGACAAACGCTACAGTCGCGTAGTGTTTAACGAAATTACAAAGAATGCGATTCGTCAGGCGTTTGAGAAGCCGGGCGAGCTGAATATCGACCGTGTAAACGCCCAGCAGGCGCGTCGCTTTATGGACCGCGTTGTGGGCTACATGGTTTCTCCACTGCTGTGGAAAAAGATTGCACGTGGCCTGTCTGCAGGACGCGTGCAGTCTGTAGCCGTGCGTCTCGTCGTTGAGCGTGAACGCGAAATTAAAGCCTTCGTACCGGAAGAGTTCTGGGAAGTTGACGCCAACGTCACCACCCCGGGCGGTGATGCGCTGCCGCTGCAGGTAAGCCATCATAACGATAAGCCTTTCCGTCCTGAAAACCGCGATCAGACCATGGCCGCCGTGGCGCTGCTGGAAAAAGCGCGCTATCAGGTGCTGGAGCGCGAAGATAAACCGACCAGCAGCAAGCCTGGCGCGCCGTTTATCACGTCCACACTGCAACAGGCGGCGAGCACCCGTCTGGGTTACGGCGTGAAGAAAACCATGATGATGGCCCAGCGCTTGTATGAAGCGGGTTACATCACCTACATGCGTACTGACTCAACGAACCTGAGCCAGGACGCGGTGAACATGGTGCGCGGCTACATCAGCGACAACTTCGGTAAGAAATACCTGCCGGAAAGCGCCAACCAGTTCGCCAGCAAAGAGAATTCTCAGGAAGCGCACGAAGCGATTCGTCCTTCTGATGTCTCTGTGCTGGCCGAGTCGCTGAAAGACATGGAAGCCGACGCCCAGAAGCTGTATCAGCTGATCTGGCGTCAGTTCGTCGCGTGTCAGATGACCCCGGCGAAGTACGACTCCACCACGCTGACCGTTGGCGCGGGCGATTTCCGTCTGAAAGCGCGCGGTCGTATCCTGCGCTTCGACGGCTGGACGAAAGTGATGCCAGCGCTGCGTAAAGGTGATGAAGACCGTACGCTGCCTGCGGTAAACAAAGGCGACGAGCTGTCGCTTGTCGATCTGGTTCCGGCCCAGCACTTCACCAAGCCGCCTGCGCGCTTTAGTGAAGCGTCGCTGGTTAAAGAGCTGGAAAAACGAGGGATTGGCCGTCCGTCAACCTACGCGTCAATCATCTCGACCATTCAGGACCGCGGTTACGTTCGCGTAGAGAACCGCCGTTTCTATGCCGAAAAAATGGGTGAGATTGTCACCGACCGTCTGGAAGCTAACTTCCGCGAGTTGATGAACTATGACTTCACCGCGCAGATGGAAGACAGCCTCGACGAGGTGGCCAGCCACAAGGCGGAGTGGAAGAAGGTTCTCGACAGCTTCTTCAGCGATTTTACCAACCAGCTTGAGAAAGCGGAGAAAGATCCTGAAGAGGGCGGCATGCTGCCTAACCAGATGGTACTGACCAGCATCGACTGCCCGACCTGTGGCCGTAAGATGGGGATCCGTACTGCGACAACGGGCGTGTTCCTTGGCTGTTCAGGCTACGCGCTGCCACCAAAAGAGCGCTGCAAAACAACCATCAACCTGGTGCCGGAGAACGAAGTTCTCAACGTGCTGGAAGGTGATGATGCGGAAACCAACGCTCTGCGCGCGAAACGCCGCTGCAAAAAATGCGGCACGGCGATGGACAGCTATCTGATCGATCCTAAACGTAAGCTGCACGTCTGTGGTAACAACCCAACGTGTGACGGGTATGAGATCGAAGAGGGTGAGTTCCGCATTAAAGGCTATGACGGCCCGATTGTGGAGTGCGAGAAGTGTGGTTCTGAAATGCACCTGAAAATGGGGCGTTTTGGTAAGTACATGGCCTGCACCAACGACGAGTGTAAGAACACGCGCAAAATTCTGCGCAATGGTGAGGTTGCTCCGCCGAAGGAAGATCCGGTTCCGCTGCCTGAACTGCCGTGTGAAAAATCCGACGCGTACTTCGTGCTGCGTGATGGCGCCGCAGGTGTCTTTCTGGCTGCCAACACCTTCCCGAAATCGCGTGAAACGCGCGCGCCGCTGGTGGAAGAGCTGCATCGCTTCCGCGATCGTCTGCCTGAGAAGCTGCGTTATCTGGCCGATGCGCCACAGCAGGATCCTGAAGGCAATAAGACGGTGGTCCGTTTTAGCCGTAAAACGAAGCAGCAGTACGTTGCGGCAGAGAAAGAGGGTAAAGCGACCGGATGGTCTGCCTTCTTTGTCGATGGCAAATGGGTTGAAGGCAAGAAATAATCTTTCCTGACCGTTACTTACCTGTAAAAGGGCCGGACTTCCGGCCCTTTTTTATTACCTTATTATTATTTTTTGTTCCGTACTATACAGTCAGGCTATAAATGATATAGTGGTTATAGTTAACCCTTTTCTTATTATCAAATCGTCTTAAGCGATTGACCGCGTGCGCTAAATCGGATGGTCTGGCATGAAATTACAGCAGCTTCGTTATATCGTTGAGGTGGTGAATCACAACCTTAATGTCTCTTCCACCGCCGAGGGGCTATATACCTCGCAACCGGGCATCAGCAAGCAGGTTCGCATGCTGGAGGATGAATTAGGTATTCAGATTTTCGCCCGCAGCGGTAAACACCTCACACAGGTGACGCCAGCGGGACAGGAAATTATCCGTATTGCGCGGGAAGTCCTCTCCAAAGTCGATGCGATCAAGTCTGTGGCGGGTGAACATACCTGGCCGGATAAAGGCTCGCTGTATATTGCCACGACGCACACCCAGGCGCGCTACGCCCTCCCGGGCGTTATCAAGGGCTTTATCGAGCGTTATCCGCGCGTCTCCCTGCATATGCACCAGGGTTCGCCAACGCAAATTGCTGAGGCGGTGTCGAAGGGCAATGCAGATTTTGCCATCGCGACGGAAGCGCTTCATCTGTATGACGATCTGGTCATGCTGCCGTGCTATCACTGGAACCGCTCCATTGTGGTGACCCCGGATCATCCGCTGGCGGGCAAAGGGTCGGTGACGATCGAAGAGCTGGCGCAATATCCTCTGGTCACCTACACGTTTGGCTTCACCGGACGTTCTGAGCTTGATACCGCCTTCAACCGGGCCGGGCTAACGCCGCGGATTGTCTTTACCGCCACCGATGCCGACGTCATAAAGACCTATGTACGGCTTGGCCTGGGGGTAGGGGTGATCGCCAGCATGGCGGTGGACCCGGTGTCAGACCCTGACCTGGTGCGTCTTGATGCACATGATATTTTCAGCCATAGCACGACCAAAATAGGCTTCCGTCGCAGTACCTTCCTGCGAAGCTATATGTATGATTTTATTCAGCGCTTTGCCCCGCATTTAACGCGTGACGTGGTGGATACCGCCGTGGCATTACGCTCAAATGAAGATATTGAAGAGATGTTTAAAGATATCAAACTCCCCGAAAAATAATCACACCCGGTATCTTTCCCTGTTGGAAAGATACCGAAATATCCGCTTAAAGCTAAATTAGAATTATCATCATCTGCACTTCCCCTGCCATATATTGTCATTATCCTTTTAATTTGTGTGGTTTTAATGTCGTGAATTGGCGACAAAAATAGAAACTAATTAACGGCTACGCAAATTTTTCTTTTCAAATATTTATTTCTGGTCAAAAGATTGAATATTTCATGCCTCTTGATGCGTAAATTCACTGGCTTTTCGGCTAAAGTTTCTTTAGGATTTATCTCAACAGATGATTAATTGTACCAATTGTTTGGTCCTAAATGATAAGCGATATCGATTGTATGAGGTTAGCAATGCCTTCAGGAAGTGAAGAACCGCAAAGGGATCCTGCGCTCAAGCGTAAAGCCTGGCTGGCGGTCTTTCTCGTTTCCGCCCTGTTCTGGGTGATGGTTGCTCTCCTGGCCTGGAAATATTGGGGTTGAATATGGCAGTGACGGTACGTACAGAAACGGCAAAACGGATGTGTCAGCATCATGACACTGTTCACAAAGGACGCAAAGCGCCTGCGACAGCAGTGCCGGCATCCTGGAAACTGACGCCGCAGCAGCAAGCTTTTATTGATGTGTTCGCGGAAGACGAACCCAAAAAACAATAATTTAGTTTATTGCGTAATGATGCAGTTAGTCTGAATAAAGACTATGCACCTTTGTACTCTTTAATAAATACACATCAGCAATATAGCACGAGGACCTGCCTCGGAATGTTTAATAAATAATGCCTGGTGTCCCTATGATGAATAACATGATGTCTCAAAAATACTGGTCATGGATCGGCGTTTTTACCCTGTCGATTCTGTTCTGGAGTCAGCTCATCTGGCTGGCCGTCCACTAAATGATAAAACCTCGCTGCGGCGGGGTTTTTTGTTTTACTCTCTTCTGGACCATTCCTAAATTTATCAATTCGGGTTGTTATCAAAACGTTACGACATCTTTGTGTTATCTTTAATTACGGCCCTGATGATTGTCAGGACATCTCTGTAATTAAGGAGGAGCTTATGTCGTTAACCCTACGCGAAGCCAGTAAGGACACATTACAGGCAGAAAATAAAACCTGGCACTACTATAGCCTGCCGCTGGCTGCCAGAACGCTTGGGGACATTTCGCGTTTACCCAAGTCCTTGAAAGTTTTAGTGGAAAACCTCCTGCGCTGGCAGGACGGTGATTCCGTTACCCTCGACGATATTCAGGCGCTGGCGGGATGGCTCAAGAATGCCCATGCCGACAGAGAAATTGCCTACCGCCCGGCAAGGGTCCTGATGCAGGACTTCACCGGCGTTCCTGCCGTGGTGGATCTCGCCGCCATGCGTGAGGCGGTCAAACGTCTCGGCGGCGATACGGCTAAAGTGAACCCGCTTTCTCCCGTCGACCTCGTGATTGACCACTCCGTAACCGTTGATCACTTCGGTGATGACGATGCCTTTGGCGAGAACGTGCGTCTCGAGATGGAGCGAAACCACGAGCGTTACGTCTTCCTGAAGTGGGGCCAGCAGGCGTTCAGCCGCTTTAGCGTGGTTCCACCCGGCACCGGTATTTGTCACCAGGTTAACCTTGAATATCTCGGTAAAGCCGTCTGGAGTGAATTGCAGGACAAAGAGTGGGTGGCTTATCCGGACACGCTGGTGGGCACAGATTCCCATACCACCATGATTAACGGCCTCGGCGTGCTGGGCTGGGGTGTCGGCGGTATCGAAGCGGAAGCCGCCATGCTCGGTCAGCCGGTCTCCATGCTTATCCCTGATGTCGTGGGCTTTAAGCTCACCGGGAAGCTGTCTGAAGGCATTACGGCCACCGATCTGGTGCTCACCGTTACCCAGATGCTGCGTAAACATGGCGTGGTGGGCAAATTCGTAGAATTTTACGGTGACGGGCTGGATTCGCTGCCGCTGGCTGACCGCGCGACCATCGCCAATATGGCGCCAGAATATGGCGCAACCTGCGGATTTTTCCCCATTGATGACGTCACGCTGGAGTACATGCGCCTGAGCGGACGCAGCGAAGAGCAGGTGGCGCTGGTGGAGGCGTACACCAAAGCGCAGGGCATGTGGCGCAATCCGGGCGATGAGCCGGTATTTACCAGCACGCTTGCGCTCGACATGGGAAGCGTTGAGGCGAGCCTCGCCGGTCCGAAACGTCCGCAGGATCGCGTGGCGTTAAGCGACGTGCCAAAAGCGTTTACCGCCAGCAATGAACTAGAAGTCAACGTGGCGAAGAAGGACCATCGCCCAATCGACTATGTTCTGAACGGACATCAGTATCAGCTCCCGGACGGCGCGGTTGTCATTGCCGCCATTACCTCCTGCACCAACACCTCGAACCCAAGCGTACTGATGGCGGCCGGCCTGCTGGCTAAAAAAGCGGTTGAGCTGGGGCTGAAACCACAGCCGTGGGTCAAGGCCTCGCTGGCGCCGGGCTCCAAAGTGGTATCGGATTACCTGGCGCAGGCCAGGCTAACGCCGTATCTTGACGAGCTGGGCTTTAACCTCGTGGGCTACGGCTGTACCACCTGCATCGGTAACTCCGGCCCGCTGCCTGAGCCTATTGAAACAGCGATCAAGCAGGGCGATCTGACGGTTGGCGCAGTGCTTTCCGGTAACCGTAACTTTGAAGGTCGTATTCATCCTCTGGTGAAAACCAACTGGCTCGCTTCGCCGCCGCTGGTGGTGGCCTACGCGCTGGCCGGGAACATGAATATTAACCTGGCGACCGATCCCATTGGTCACGACCGCAAGAATGAGCCGGTCTATCTGAAGGATATCTGGCCGTCCTCGCGTGAAATTGCGATGGCCGTTGAAAAGGTTTCTACCGAGATGTTCCGCAAAGAGTATGCGGAAGTGTTTGAAGGCACGCCGGAATGGAAAGCCATCAACGTTGTGGGCTCGGACACCTATGACTGGCAGGACGACTCCACCTATATCCGCCTGTCGCCGTTCTTTGATGAGATGCTGGCCGAGCCTGCACCGCTTCAGGATATTCATGGGGCGCGCATACTGGCGATGCTGGGCGATTCCGTCACCACGGACCATATCTCTCCGGCGGGGAGCATCAAAGCCGACAGCCCGGCGGGCCGTTATCTGCAAAGCCGGGGCGTGGAGCGCTGCGATTTTAACTCCTACGGATCGCGCCGCGGTAACCATGAAGTGATGATGCGCGGGACGTTTGCCAATATCCGCATTCGTAACGAAATGGTTCCGGGCGTGGAAGGGGGGATGACGCGCCATCTTCCGGGGACGGAAGTCGTGTCGATTTATGACGCAGCCGTCAAATATCAGCAGGAAGGTACGCCGCTGGCGGTCATCGCCGGGAAAGAGTACGGTTCCGGCTCCAGCCGAGACTGGGCGGCAAAAGGGCCGCGACTGCTGGGCGTCCGCGTGGTCATTGCCGAGTCGTTCGAACGTATTCACCGCTCGAATCTGATCGGCATGGGGATCCTGCCGCTTGAGTTCCCGCAGGGCGTCACGCGTAAAACGCTGGGCCTGACCGGGGAAGAGCAGATTGATATTAGCAGTCTGCAAAACCTGCAGCCGGGTAAAACGGTGCCGGTGAAGCTTACGCGAGCAGACGGGAAAAGCGAGGTACTGGAATGCCGGTGTCGTATTGATACCGCAACCGAACTGACCTACTACCAGAACGACGGCATTTTACATTATGTGATTCGTAAAATGCTGGATTAATAAAAAAAGCCCGGCATCTGTGCCGGGCTTTGTCCTTTTACTCTTTCAGAAGATGGCCCATTTTGGCCGCTTTGGTATCGAGATAGTGGGCGTTTTTCGGGTTGCGGCCGACAATCAGCGGTACGCGTTCGACGATGTTGATCCCGGCTTCGGTGAGGATTTCCACCTTTTTGGGGTTATTGGTCAGCAGGCGAACCTCGTCCACGCCCAGCAGCTTGAACATATCGGCGCAGAGGGTGAAGTCACGCTCATCGGCGGCAAAACCGAGCTGGTGGTTGGCTTCCACCGTATCGTAGCCCTGGTCCTGCAGCGCGTAAGCGCGGATTTTATTCAGCAGACCAATGTTACGACCTTCCTGACGGTGATAGAGCAGCACGCCGCGGCCTTCTTCGGCAATATGGGTAAGGGCAGCTTCGAGCTGGAAGCCGCAATCACAGCGCAGGCTGAACAACGCGTCGCCGGTCAGACACTCTGAATGGACGCGGGACAGCACCGGCGTCTGCCCTGAAATGTCGCCGTAGACCAGCGCGACATGATCCTGTCCGGTTGCCAGTTCTTCAAACCCCACCATCAGGAAATCGCCCCATGGGGTTGGCAGTTTGGCTTCTGCCACACGTTTAAGCTGCATGTGATTCTCCAGAGTAGGCTGACACGTTTCGTGCCTTGCGCCTGTTTTGCTTTCTGTATTTGTCCATTTTGCCACAAGCTCAGCACGTTCGCCTAATGGGCGCCATGCTATATGAACGTTAAACGCACGATCCGACATATCCACCCATCGAATGAATTTCAGTTATGATTGTGAGGCTTAGCGAAAAAGGAGAAGACATGCTTTCAATCGCCAGACGTACGGCAGCAGGCGCGGCCATTTTACTGATTATGCCTTTGGCCGTGTGGGTCTCCGGCTGGATGTGGCAGCCGGGGCAGAATGCCACGTGGCTGAAAACGTTATTCTGGGTAACGGAAACGGTCACGCAGCCGTGGGGAATTATTACCCACGTCATCCTCTGCGGCTGGTTCTTGTGGTGCCTGCGCTTTCGACTGCGCGCGGCGCTGATGCTCTTTGCTATCCTCGGGGGCGCGATCGTTATTGGACAGGGCGTGAAGTCCTGGGTAAAAGGTCACGTTCAGGAGCCAAGACCTTTTGTCGTCTGGCTGGAAAAAGCGCACCATGTTCCGGTGGATGAGTTCTACAATTTAAAGCGTAAAGATCGCGGCGCGCTGGTGAAAGAGCAGCTTGCGGAACAGGAAAATATTCCAAAATTCCTGCGTAAGCACTGGCAAAAAGAGACGGGATTCGCGTTTCCTTCCGGCCATACGATGTTTGCGGCCAGCTGGGCGTTGCTGGGGGTCGGGCTGCTTTGGCCTCGACGCCGCACGGTGACCATCGTGATTTTACTGGTTTGGGCAACTGGGGTGATGGGCAGCCGCTTGCTGCTGGGGATGCACTGGCCGCGGGATCTGGTGGTCGCTACGCTGATTTCCTGGATGCTGGTGACGCTGGCAACCTGGCTTGCGGAACGATTCTGCGGCCCGCTCACGCCACCGCCTGAAGAGAAAGAAGAGATCGCCGAAAGGGAGCAAAGCGACGCCTGACGGTTGATATTGTGCATTTTGCCCATAAATCCATGACGTGCGCGTTACTTTTTCCGTTTCGCGCCCGTCGCTAAAATGGTAGTTTATAAGGCTGATTGCGGTAAGTTGAACACACTTTATTCGCTTGAACCACATAACGGGAAGTAATGTGAAATATTTACTCATTTTCTTACTGGTATTGGCGATTTTTGTCATTTCAGTCACATTGGGTGCACAAAACGATCAACAGGTGACGTTTAACTATCTGCTGGCGCAGGGTGAGTATCGGGTCTCTAGCCTGCTGGCGGTCTTATTTGCTGCAGGCTTTGCCATCGGCTGGCTGGTTTGCGGTCTTTTCTGGTTGAAAGTTCGTGTTTCTCTTGCGCGCGCTGAACGTAAAATTAAACGACTCGAACAGAACATTGCGCCTGCGTCCGACATTCCGGAAAGCTCAGGTGTGCCGGTCGTGAAGGAATAATCGACTATGCTGGAGTTGTTGTTTCTGCTTTTGCCTGTAGCCGCAGCCTATGGCTGGTATATGGGCCGCAGAAGTGCGCAACAAACGAAACAGGATGAGGCTAACCGACTCTCCCGCGACTACGTTGCGGGGGTGAACTTCCTCCTGAGCAATCAGCAGGACAAAGCGGTAGACCTGTTCCTCGATATGCTGAAAGAGGATACGGGGACCGTCGAAGCTCACCTCACTCTCGGCAACCTGTTCCGCTCGCGCGGCGAGGTTGACCGCGCTATCCGTATCCACCAGACCCTGATGGAAAGCGCTTCCCTGACCTACGAACAACGTCTCCTGGCGGTACAACAGCTGGGCCGAGACTATATGGCCGCGGGGCTGTACGATCGCGCTGAAGATATGTTCACGCAGCTGGTGGATGAAACGGATTTCCGCATTGGCGCGTTGCAGCAGTTACTCCAGATTTACCAGGCCACCAGCGACTGGCAGAAAGCCATTGATACGGCCGAACGTCTGGTGAAGCTGGGCAAAGACAAGCAGCGCGTTGAAATTGCGCATTTCTACTGCGAGCTTGCCCTTCAGCAGATGGGTAACGACGACATGGATAAAGCCATGGCGTTGCTGAAGAAAGGCGCCGCCGCGGACCGCAATAGCGCGCGTATCTCTATCATGATGGGGCGCGTTTTTATGGCCAGCGGCGACTATGCTAAAGCCGTTGAAAGCCTGCTGCGGGTTATTGACCAGGACAAAGAGCTGGTCAGCGAAACGCTTGAAATGCTGCAAACCTGCTATCAACAGCTGGACAAGCAGGAAGAGTGGGTGGCATTTCTGCGCCGTTGTGTGGAAGAGAATACCGGCGCGACCGCTGAGCTGATGCTTTCTGACGTGGTTGAGCAGTATGAGGGAAGCGACACCGCACAGGTTTATATTACCCGTCAGCTGCAGCGTCACCCCACGATGCGCGTATTCCACAAGCTGATGGACTACCACCTGAACGACGCGGAAGAAGGGCGCGCGAAAGAGAGCCTGATGGTGCTGCGCGACATGGTTGGCGAGCAGGTGCGCAGCAAACCGCGCTACCGTTGTCAGAAATGTGGTTTTACCGCGTATACGCTCTACTGGCACTGTCCATCCTGCCGGGCCTGGTCCACCATCAAGCCAATTCGTGGCCTTGACGGTCAGTGATTTTTTAAAACACTCCGCTTTAGTTACAACATACTAATCAATTTACCCCTTTCTCAACACCGTGCGGCCTGCCGGTCTGGCAGGCGCGTAAATGGATTCTGTCAATTTAGGGCGGCGGCAGGTAGAATGCTGGCCGTTTATCTGTTCCGCGCCGCTGCGCGCCCATAGACGAAAAGGGCTGGTCATGACGTCTGTTACTTCCTCCACTTCCCGCGTTATTACGGATTCTCCTGTTGTTGTCGCGCTTGATTACAATAAGCGTGACGCAGCGCTGGCCTTTGTCGACGGTATCGATCCTCGCGATTGTCGTCTGAAAGTTGGTAAAGAGATGTTCACGCTGTTTGGACCGCAAATCGTCCACGATCTGCAGCAGCGCGGCTTCGATGTCTTCCTCGATCTCAAATTCCATGATATCCCGAACACCACGGCGCACGCGGTTGCCGCCGCTGCGGAGCTAGGTGTATGGATGGTCAACGTCCACGCGTCGGGCGGGGCGAGAATGATGACGGCCGCTCGCGAAGCGCTCCTGCCGTTCGGCAACGATGCGCCATTACTGATTGCGGTTACCGTGCTGACAAGCATGGACGAAAGCGACCTGCGCGACCTTGGCGTGACGTTGTCACCTGCCGGGCACGCCGAGCGTCTGGCGCGTCTGACGCAGAGTTGCGGCCTTGATGGCGTCGTCTGCTCCGCTCAGGAAGCCGTGCGTTTCAAGTCAGAACTGGGCAACGCATTTAAGCTGGTCACGCCAGGCATTCGTCCTGCTGGCAGCGACGTGGGCGATCAGCGACGCATTATGACGCCTGAGCAGGCGTTGGCTGCAGGTGTCGATTACATGGTTATCGGGCGTCCGGTGACGCAGTCTGCAAACCCGGCAGAGACGCTTAAGGCTATCAACGCATCACTGAAAAAGGGGGCGCAATGACCGATTCCAACAGCCGGCTGGTCTACTCGACGGAAAGCGGGCGCATAGACGAACCGAAAACGAAAGCGGAACGTCCGAAAGGCGACGGTATTGTTCGTATCCAGCGTCAGACCAGCGGGCGAAAAGGAAAGGGGGTCTGCCTGATCTCCGGGATTGATCGGGATGATGCGGAGCTGAACAAGCTGGCAGCCGAGTTGAAGAAGAAATGTGGCTGCGGCGGCGCCGTGAAGGACGGCATTATCGAAATTCAGGGTGATAAACGCGATTTAATTAAATCGCTCCTTGAAGCCAAAGGCATGAAAGTTAAACTGGCAGGCGGCTAAAATAAATAAGCCACGGCAATTGCCGTGGCTCGTGTTATATACGTGCGTTAGTCAGACCTGAAATGCGATGCTAAATCGCCTTAACGGGAAGGCTGATAAAATAATTATTTGCCAACCTGGTGACCGATAATACCACCGACAGCAGCGCCGCCTAATGTACCCAGCGTACTACCATCCGTTAATACTGCACCACCGAGCGCACCAGCACCGGCGCCAATTGCGGTGTTACGGTCACGTTTAGACCAGTTAGAGCACGCGCTCAGGGACATTGCTACTGTGATTGCCAGAACAGCGGCGGCTAATTTTTTGCTGGTTAAGGTCATAATACTTTCTCCTGAATTATCGATTCACGGAAAGATGTACACATTAAGTATAGCCAAAATGAATACTCAATTCTTTTTTCCGTGAAAGCTGGTCGCGCAGGCGTTACGTAATCACGCAAGTGATAGTCACTTCCTGTTATATCGCTAACATTAATTTTACGACTTTACGGCAGGTTAAACAGGTAAAAACTCTTAAAGGGAGGATAGGAATCCTCTCAGACGAAGGGGGCATTTGCGCCCGGAATACGGGCGCAAAATGGACTCAGGTGGACGTTTTAATAATATCGACAATGAGACCGTCTTCTTCCAGTTTATTACGATGTTCGTCGCTTAACCTTTCGTCGGTAATTACGCGGCTAAAGCGTGAGGCTGGACCCATGGTGTAAGGATGGACGGCACCAAATTTGGAGCTGTCGGTCAGCACAATGGCTTCACACTCTTTTTCCAGAACTGCATTCACCACGTCAGTTCGCATCATATCCCGGCCGGTGAAGCCTGTCTCAGGCTGCCAGCCGTCAATACCGATAAACGCCTTACTGAAATGAACCTGCTGGACATACTGCCGGGTTAGCGGGCCTACCATGCTCTCACTTTTTTTCTGGTAAATGCCGCCCAGCAAAATCACCTCACAGCGCGTCTCCTTGAGTAAATGGGCGATATAGCTGCTGACGGTGATGATGGTAACGTCTTTTTGTTCGGCGAGCGTACGAGCCAGAAGGGCGTTGCTGCTGCCGTTTTCAATAAAGACCGTCTCGCCAGGGTTTACCAGCGATGCGGCAAATTCTGCCAGCTCTCGTTTAAGCGCGTAGTTATTCATCATGCGCGTCTCAACGTCATCGCTGTCCAGCGGCACGGCATAGCCATGCGCACGGCGCAGGTAGCTCTGTTTTTCCAGCAGATTTAGATCCTGACGGATGGTGACTTCGGAAACGCCGGTGGTTTTAGCCAGCTCAACGACGCTTACGCGCCCCTGATCGATGACCATCTGCAAAATGAGTTGTTGTCGGGAATTCATAGCATCCAATTAATAAAGCGAAACGAGGTCTGAGACAGTGGGATTAGACTTCCCACGGCGCTTTAGGCTGTCGGTTTTCGGGAGCGTTGTCAGCGCCATCCTGAGCGAGAAGTTCAGACTTCAGGATCTCGAGATTACGGATCGCAGAGTGATAATCACCCGCCACCAGGATATCCAGCACGGTATCAATACGTTGTGCTACAGCTTGTGGATCAATAGTAGACATCATCTCTCCCCAGGAGCGAAAAGTTAATAATTTCAATGATGCAGAAAATAGGTTCAAAAGAGAAGGGAAAAAACGCCATAACGAAATTACATAAACGAAAGTGAACCGCTGTATGGCTCTAACGCTGCTGTCGCGCTTGATATCGTTTTAGCCAGCGCTCGAATGCGGCAGCGGGCATCGGCTTAGCAAAAAGAAAACCCTGCCGTTCGTTGACGCCGTTCTTGGTCAGAAAGGCGTCTTCTTTTGCGCTCTCCACCCCTTCGGCAATCACCTGCAGGTTTAACGCCTGCGCCACTGCGACAATGGCGCGTACCAGAGACTGGGAGACAGAGTGCTTGTGAATATCCCTGACAAAAGCCTGATCGAGCTTAATGGCATCGATAGGAAAACGCGCCAGCTGGGAGAGAGAGGAGTAGCCGGTACCGAAATCGTCCAGATGAATTTGTGCCCCGAGCTGGCTGAATTGCTGGATCACCGAGAGAGCCAGCTCTTCGTTTTCGATAAGACAGCTTTCGGTTAACTCAACGTCGATAGGGCAGTACTCAAAATGCAGATCCTTCAGCGCCTGCTTTAACTCGCTGAAAATCGTCTGGTCGGCCAGCTGACGTGCAGAGACGTTCACGGCCACGCGCAGGTTAATTCCCTTGTCACGCCATTTTGCCACCTGGCGAACCACATCAAGCATCACCCAGCGGCCCAGCGGGACAATCAAACCGGACTCCTCGGCGTAAGAGATAAATTCCAGGGGGGGGATCAGACCGCGCTCGGGCGACTGCCAGCGGACCAGCGCTTCAAGGCTTCTGACTTCGCCGCGCCAGGTCATTTTCGGCTGGTAGTGAATCAGGAGCTGATCGTTATCCAGAGCTTTACGCAGGTTGGTGTCCAGCCACAGATACTCAAACACGCGCTGGTTCATCTCGGGGGAGAAGACGCAGAATTTGCCACGGCCATTCTCCTTGGCGGTATACATGGCGATGTCGGCATTGCGAATCACGCTTTCCCGATCGTTCCCGTGCTGCGGCGCGAGGGCGATCCCCAGGGAGCAACCGGTGTAAACCTCAATCAGACCGATTCTGAACGGCTGGCGCAGGCGGGTCAGAATACGCGACGCCATCGCTTCCAGCGAGCCCTGGGAGGTATTGGTGGCCATAACGATAAACTCATCGCCGCCGAGCCGCGCTAAAACCTGCCCCTCATCCAGACAACTCAGAAGGGCAAGTGCAACCGCCTGCAGCAGCTGATCGCCGAACATATGCCCGTAGGCATCGTTAACCTTTTTGAAGTTATCCAGGTCGAGGTACACCACGCCAACCTGCGTATCGCCACGGCTACTGATGGCGTCTGAAATCAACTCATGGATCGCATTGCGGTTGGGCAGGCCGGTGATGGTATCGGTATTGGCCAGCACGCGCAGGCGCTCCTGCGCCCGCCGCTCTTCGGTAATGTCGGTCCCGGAACAGATAAGGAAAATTTCATTTTTGCCGCTGCCGCTGTGAACGAATTTATTTCTGAACAGAAATAAGCGTTGCCCTTTCCGCGTTTTGATCCAGCGTTCGACTTCGTAGGAACTGCCGTTGCGAAAGAAACCTGCAATGTTGCGCTTCGAGGCTGCCGCTTCGCTGCGGCTCATGAACAGTTCAAACACGTTCTGACCAATGACTTCGTGTTCTTTCAGACCGGTATACTCTTCGCTCAGGCGGTTAAAACGCTGGATATTGCCGTTTTGATCGAGAATAACAATGACGGAATTCGCTTCAGAAACAACCTGTTCTGCGAAGGAGAGTCCCTGAGCCAGATCGCGCGCCACGGAGGGCGTATCGTTCCAGGCGGAAGCCGTTCCTGCCCACTCGTTTCGTGTGATTTTGCGTCCGACAAGATGAATGGGAACCTGTTCGCCGTAAAGAGAGAGGTTTAGGGAAATGCTGGAGGTCATCACCGTTAGCTGACGGATCTGTGCGGCCTGTTCATCGTCCAGTACGATCTCCTGAGTCTCGTCTGCATTTTCGCTGGCGGCAAGGTGCAGAGCGTTGCTGTCAGCCGACAATCGCCACCACGGGCTGTGAGTACCCATGTAACGAAACAGCAAATTCTGCTCAAGTTCGTCGATCATGATTTCTCCCGCCGCGACGTATTAGCGAACAAATTATTCATTTGTCGTCGACTTTTCCGTTGAAAATAGCGGCAAAGCCGCAGTGAACGTCTTGTTTTTACCTGCTTTTTTATAATGAAACGCATCAGGCAGATAAAATGCTGAGCGGATAAAATTCACGTGACCGATTAGGACAGCACTCTTTTACTGTAGATAATTATGGCTATTTTGGGCGGGCTGGGGCTGAAAAAAGTAAGAAAAATGATGCTTTTGCGGGGGGAAAGACATGGGAAAAATTGTCGGCCTTTCCAAACGGAAATGACCGACAATTGAGCAGGTTATCAGGCGACAGGGCGCGCAATAATACTGCGTGTTTCCATACGAACTTCAGCGATAGTCACGTCAATCACGTCAGTGACTTTGTAAACCGTCTCGCCCTTAATTTGCACGGTGCCGCTTTCCTGACTGCAGACCAGTTCGTCACGAACGGCGTGCAGGAACGGGGCAGGGATAAAGGCGACCGCACCGTTATCCACCAGACGTACGCGCATTCCCCCGCGGCTGATATCAATAATCTCTGCCGCGAAGCGGGTATCGGTACCGGCTTTATTCTGCAGGAAGCGTGCGTACAGCCAGTCTCCAACGTCACGTTCCGCCATGCGGTTCAGACGGCGACGCTCGGCCATCTGTAGGGTCGTGTCGTCCTGAGGACGGGCAATGGTTTCGCCCTTGATAATCGCTTTCAGCAGGCGGTGGTTAACCATATCGCCATACTTACGGATCGGGGAGGTCCAGGTGGCGTAGGCCTCCAGACCGAGGCCGAAGTGCGGGCCTGGCTCGGTGCTGATTTCCGCGAAGGACTGGAAGCGGCGAATACGGCTATCCAGGAAACCGGACGGCTGAGCGTCCAGCTCGCGGCGAAGCTTGCAGAAGCCCGGCAGCGTCAGCACTTCTTCCGGGTCAACATGCACGTCGTGATTCTTCAGCAGGGCCGCCAGCGCTTCGGTATTAGCCGGATCGAAGCCGGTATGAACGTTGTAAATACCGAAGCCCAGCCTGTCGCGCAGCACGCGCGCGGCACAGATGTTGGCGGAAATCATCGCTTCTTCGACGATGCGGTTAGCAATGCGTCGCGGTTCGGCCACGATATCCAGCACTTCACCTTTTTCACCGAGAACAAAACGATAATCCGGACGATCCTTGAAGACCAGGGCGTGAGTCTTACGCCACTCGCCGCGGTTCAGGCAGATGCGGTGCAGCAGACGAATCTGCGCCGCAATAGCCTCGGATTCAGGTTTCCAGCTGCCGGTGTTTTCCAGCCAGTCGGAGACATTGTCATAGGCCAGCTTGGCTTTGGATTCGATGGTGGCGGCAAAGAACTCGATATCGTCTTCAATCGTGCCATCTGCGGCAATGGTCATGCGGCAGGCGAGGACCGGGCGCACCTCATTTGGACGCAGCGAGCAGAGGTCGTCAGACAGTTCACGCGGCAGCATCGGAATGTTAAAGCCCGGCAGGTAGTTGGTGAACGCGCGGATTTTCGCCGTTTCGTCCAGCTTGCTGCCTTCTACAATCCAGGCGGTTGGATCGGCAATCGCGACGGTCAAATGCAGTTTGCCATCGGCGCTCTCTTCAGCGTAGAGCGCATCGTCCATATCTTCTGTGCTGGCGCTGTCGATGGTGACAAACTCCAGCGCGGTGAGATCGCGACGCGCCAGGCCTTCGTCCTGCATCTCGGTTGCCACACCGTTCGGCGCTTCTTTTTCAAGATTATGGCGCGCCAGCGTGACCCACCACGGGACGAAATGGTCGTCGCCAAAGGTGATGAACTGGGTCAGTTCAGCATAGAAACCGCGGTCGCCTTTCAGAGGATGACGGCGCATTTCTGCCACGGCCCAGTCACCTTCTTTAAAATCATGCTCAACGCCGCGGGCGGCGCGGCAGGGAATGGCATCTTTCAGCAGGGGGTGATCCGGCACGACAGATAAACGATCGTCCTTTCTCTGCACTTTGCCCACAAAGCGGGTCAGGAACGGTTCGATCAGTTCTTCCGGCTCGGCAGATTCACGTTCCTTCTCGGTATGGATGACGGCCATGACGCGATCGCCATGCATCACTTTCTTCATCTGCGGTGGCGGAATGAAGTAGCTTTTCTGCGCGTCAACTTCAAGGAAGCCAAAGCCCTTTTCCGTGGCTTTCACGACCCCTTCTGCACGCGGCGTTTGGGAATGCAGTTGCTGTTTAAGCTGCGCTAGCAGCGGGTTGTCCTGAAACATAATGTTCTATTTTCGTAGCCATTGAGCGGCTGACAGTTTTACGCGATTCTCACTGCTACAGCAAGCGCTCTTTGGGGAAAGCGTGTGGTTATTCCGCTTTGCCGGACGCGACTTTTAATCGATTGAGCCAGCCCTCCAGCGCGCATTGGCTCAGCAGGTTGATCGCCTGAACGGCAGTAAGTCCTTCTTCCGTGAGCGGGGTAAATTGTGCGGCGCTGAAGCGGTCCGGCGAGCGTGTCAGCAATTCGGCTGCTGCCGCAAGCGCCGGCGAAGGAAGCGAAATCGTATCCCGGCTGTTTATCAGGATCTCACCCGTCAGGTCGAGCAAGGTCGGTTCATGACACAGGACCGGCGTCAGCGCCTCAAGCGCGGGCTCTGCCTGCCAGCGGGAGAGGGACTCAAGCTGATGCGCACTGGCATAGCGAAGCTCGACCACGGGCAGAAGCGCCCTCCACGCGTCGGAGGACGCCGGCAGGGTGTGCGGCTGAATATGATGGCCCGGCAGCCAGCGGACGGGGTGGCCAAGCAGCGCCTGAAAGACGGCGACCACACGCGCCTGAAAACCGATAAAGCCGATTATCTGGTTAATCACCACTATGTCATATACAGACAGACCTACCTCATCAAGCTGGTTTCGCGCCTTATCATCAATGACGTCAGGCGAGCTGGCGAGCTGGCGGGCGTACTGCGTGATTTCCGCCAGCCGTCGGTTACTTTCGCGAGAGGAGTCAGGACCCGGCAGCGGGGCGAGGAGGGCGGCGTAGTGGTTGCACAGCCGCTGAACGCCGCAGGCCTGCGCCACCGTCAACGCGGTGCTTAACCGATCGTAGGCGCTGAGCGTTCGCAGGCGGTTTACGGGAAGTGAGAGCGGGAACAGCTGGTGGCATAAGGATCTGGCAGGAGCAAGCCAGCCGGTACAGGCGGCAACAATCTCATTTGGCAGGGCTAAATCGAGCAAAAAACGATCGTCGACGTTAGCGGCTTCGGGCACCAGGGGCAGCACTTCCGGCTGCGCGTGGTTTGACTGGGTTTCGTGATACCAGTGGCCTTTGCCGGAAAAACGGCGTTGTTCCATGGGCGTTCCTTGATCTCAAAATGGCGATCAATATCCTGGCGTAAGGCAGATAAAGGGAAAAATATTGTTAGGTGATAACAAATAGCAGAACGGAATAACGAAGGGTGGAGTGCGGAGGGGGGAAGCTCTCTTCCCGTGCGGGAAGAGAGCCACAGCTTATTTAATTTCCAGCTCGTTCATTGCAGCGATGTTGAAGCCGCCGTCAACGTGAACCACTTCGCCGGAGATACCTGCGGAAAGGTCAGAGCACAGGAATGCAGCAGAGTTACCCACATCTTCAATGGTAACGGTACGACGAATCGGAGTAACCGCTTCGCAGTGTGCCAGCATTTTACGGAAATCTTTGATGCCGGACGCCGCCAGGGTGCGGATAGGGCCAGCAGAGATGGCGTTAACGCGCACGCCTTCTGGACCCATTGCGTTCGCCATGTAGCGGACGTTGGCTTCCAGAGATGCTTTCGCCAGGCCCATAACGTTGTAGTTAGGGATAGCACGCTCAGCGCCCAGGTAGGACAGGGTCAGCAGCGCTGCGCCAGGGTTCAGCATTGCGCGGCAAGATTTCGCCATTGCAACGAAGCTGTAGGAGCTGATGTCGTGCGCGATTTTAAAGCCATCACGGGTAACCGCGTTCACGTAGTCGCCGTCCAGCTGGTCGCCAGGAGCGAAGCCGATGGAGTGAACGAAACCGTCGAATTTCGGCCATGCTTTTGCCAGTTCAGCAAACATGCCGTCGATGCTTTCGTCTTGTGCAACGTCACATTCCAGAACAATGCTGGAACCCAGCTGCGCGGCAAACTCTTCAACACGGCCTTTCAGCTTGTCGTTCTGGTAGGTGAACGCCAGCTCAGCGCCTTCGCGATGCATTGCCTGTGCGATGCCGTATGCGATGGACAGTTTGCTGGCAACGCCAGTCACCAGAATGCGCTTACCGGAAAGAAAACCCATAGCTTTAATCCTTATATTCATTGCTTATTTTGCCTTGTAATTCATAGCGTTACAGGCAGTATTTCAAAATCATTCGAAATTAGCTCGAAATTATAGCCCACTCACGGCCCCTTGTGTCACGATATTTCTCGCCGATCTCTGAAGACGAATGCCCCAAAAGGTGAGGCGCGGGCTGGCGGGGGCTCAAAATTTCAGCATTCGTCCAGTATATCACCCGGCAGCAGCTTCGCCTCATCCAACCAGCAAGGATCCGCGATCCGTCAGCGGTATTCACGCTTTCCTGGCGTTTTCAACGAAGCGCGCAACGACAATAAAGAATACCGGGACGAAGAAGATCGCGAGAAGCGTGCCGCTAATCATGCCGCCAAACACTCCGGTGCCGATAGCGTGCTGCGTGCTGTCACTCGCGCCACGCGCCAGCATCAGTGGCACCACCCCTAACGTAAAGGCTAACGATGTCATCAGAATAGGGCGCAGACGCTGGCTTGCGGCCTTTATCGTTGCAGCCAGCAGGGGTTGTCCTTCCCGGTGGAGCTGCCTTGCAAACTCGACAATCAGAATGGCGTTCTTGGCGGACAGGCCTATCAGGGTGATAAGACCGACCTTAAAGAAAACATCATTCGTCATGCCCGCAACGAACACGGCAGCCACCGCACCGATCAGCCCCAGGGGAACGACCAGCATTACCGCAAAGGGAATTGACCAGCTCTCATACAGGGCGGCGAGCACCATGAACACGACCAGTATCGACAGAACGATCAGACCCGGGAGCTGAGATTCGGATTTTCTCTCCTGCAATGAACTCCCGGCCCACTCGCCGGCCATCCCCTGGGGTAAATCCCGTGACAGATTCTCCATAACCTTCATTGCGGTACCGCTGGATGTGCCCGGGGCCGCACTGCCGGTAATGCGGATAGCAGAATATCCCTGATAACGCGTCAACTGCTGCGGCGCAACGTTCCAGGAAAGCGTCGCAAACGTAGATACTGGCACCATCTGCCCCATACGGTTTTTTACCGATAATTTCAGGATCTGCTCAGGCTGCATGCGGTAAGGGGCATCGGCCTGAATGATGACCTGCTGAACGCGACCGTTGTTCGTGTAGTCATTAACGTAGTTCGACCCCATGGTGACCGAGAGCGTCTGGTTGATTTCATCAAATGAAACGCCCAGTGCTTCCGCTTTTTCCCGGTCAACGTGAAGGGCCAGGCTCGTTCCTTCCGGCAGACCGTCTATATACACGTCACTCAGTTCAGGACGTTGATTAGCCTTCAAAACCAGCGCATCGGCCGCTTTCTTTAACGCCTCATAGCCCAGTCCCGCCCTGTCCTGCACGTACCAGGTGAAGCCCGAGGAGGTGCCCATATCCGAAATGGCCGGCGGGAGAAGGCTCATCGTGACGCCATCTGAGACGTTAGCCATGCTGGCCTGTATATGGTCGGCTTCATTCTGCGCGGTCGAACCCTGCCGATCCTTCCAGTCCTTCAGCGTGGTGAAGGCCATGGCCGAGTTCGGGCCCGATCCTGAAAAACCAAATCCCAGGATCATAATGTTGCTTTCAATATCCGGCCGGGCCGCAATTTCCTCTTCAAATTTTTTAACCACTTTCAGGGTGCGCTGCATGGTGGCGTCGGAAGGCAGCTGAATTGAGGACATAAAATAGCCCTGATCTTCATCCGGAAGAAAGGACGAGGGCAGCGAAGAAAGCCCCAAAAACAGCGCGGCACAAAGCGCAACGTACAGCAGCAGCATACGCCCGGTTCGTCTCAGCACCGCGCCCAGCCCGGATTCGTACCACCTCGTAAGGGTTCGAAAACGGGCGTTAAACCCTGCCGCGAACCTGCCACCACCGTGCTTTTCCGCGCTGTGAGGCTTAAGTAGCGTCGCGCAAAGCGCGGGGGTAAGCGTGAGGGCAAGAAATGCCGACAACAGTATGGATACCGCCATGGAAATACAAAATTGCCGATAAATAATCCCGACGGATCCTTCGGCGAAACCCATGGGAATAAAGACGGCGGTAAGCACCAGGGTGATCCCGATAATTGCCGGCGTGATTTCATTCATCGCCTCCCGGGTCGCGTCGCGCGGAGAGAGTTGTTTTTCTTCCATCAGGCGCTCGACGTTCTCCACGACCACAATGGCGTCATCTACGATAATCCCTATCGCCAGAACCATGCCGAACATGGTCAGAATATTGATGGAGTACCCACTCAATAGCATCACCGTGAAGGTGCCAAGCAGTGCGACGGGGGCAACAACCGCCGGGATAAGCGTACAGCGTATCTTATGCAGAAACAGCAGCATCACGAGGAAGACCAGGACCATTGCTTCCACAAACGTCTGCACCACCTTCATGATGGAGAGCTTCACAAAAGGCGCGGTATCAAAGGGAACCGTAAACGTCATTCCTTCCGGCAACACCTGAGAAAGTTCGTCGATGCGCGCGCGTACGCCTGCAGCCGTGCTCATTGCATTGGCGCCAGGCGATAGCTGGACTGCCGCAGCCGTTGCGGGCAGCCCATTTTCGCGGATACCGAAAGCGTAGCTTTGCAGGCCGGACTCAATGCGCGCGACGTCGGACAGCTTCAGCCTTGCGCCGGACGCTTCTGATTTCAGGGTAATATTCCTGAAAGCCTCTACGGAAGTGAGTTGCCCCTTCACGGTGATCGGATACGTTACGCCTTGCCCTTCAGATGCCGGTTCATCTCCCGTTTTGCCGGGCGAAACCAGGGCATTTTGCTGGCCAACGGCGGTAAGAACATCGCTCACCGAAAGTCCGTAGCTATGAAGCTTCATCGGGTCCAGCCAGATGCGCAGCGCTTTTTCGCCACCAAACAGCTGAATTTTCCCCACCCCAGGTACGCGGCGAAGCTCGTCGCTCACGTGCCGGGCAAAATAATCGCTTAAATCGGCTTCCTCAAATTTACCGGTTGCGGACTTCAGCCCCACCATCATTAAAAATCCGGAATTGGCCGCCTCGACGTTGATACCATTTTGCCTGACCGCCTGTGGCAAACGCGGTTCCACAATTTTGATCTGGTTCTGAAGGTCCATCTGCGCCAGCTTGATGTCCGTGCCGGGCTTAAACGTCACGGTAATAGACGCAGAACCGGTTGTGTCACTGGACGATTCGAAGTAGAGCAGATTATCGACGCCAGATATTTCGCGCTCAATTAACGACACAACCGATGTATTCATAATATCGGGGCTGGCACCCGGGTAGGTGACAGAAATAATGATCCCAGGCGGTGCCACCGCCGGATACTGCGCAACCGGCAGCCGGGGGATAGACAATACACCCGCCAGGACGATAAAAAACGCCACTACCCAGGCGAAAACGGGGCGTTCAATAAAAAAATGAGGCATTAATTTAACTTCCAGATACGTGAATTTCGTCGTCGGTTGATACGCGCTTGCCGATATCCCTGAGCTGTGAAAACTTCTCAAGCAGCTGCGGTGCGTCATCCAGGCTTGTCGCAAACATCCACATGTATGTCATTACGGAATAAATATGTCCGGCGGTAATGCCAGTCGATTGTGTCATCCAGATAATGGTCAGCGTAAAAAGCAGGGCGACGAGTATGCCAACCCATAAATACCCCCACGCCTCCCGGTCAGATAATGCGATACGTAAACGCGCGAGCGTGGAGTAATGTCGGTGCAGGGTGGTCGTGCCCGCCTTATGGACATAATCTACCTCTTTCTCCAGACGGTTATTCAGGCGCATGAATAACCATTCATTTTTACGCGCATATCCGGAGACAAATCCCGTCAGGATAATGACGATTGCAAAGCACATGACGCCTGCCCAGAATTCAATAAAGAGCAGCATGATTGCCGCACCAAAGAGCGAGCTCATTGATGTAATAAGCAGGGGCAGGTGCATTTCAAAGAAATCCACATACTCACGCGAGAGCGTGACCCTGGCGGCAATTGCCGAATGGTTAAGCTGATATTTGCGCTGCGAAAGCACGACGGAGACGGCAAGCCCGGCATAAATACGGGCAAACGTCCGTGTATCAACGCTCCGTCTGGCCGCGCCGATAAACCACATGCAGAGCACCATCAGGCCATACAGCGCGGCATTAAGCGTCTTACCCGCAAGAATGGCATTTATCGCGATGCCTGCCAGAACGGGATAGAGTAAAAACGTCACGTTTTCAGCTACTACCAGCAAAAAGGTGACAACCAATTTTTTCCGGTGCCGTATCGCGAGCTTTTTAAGCGAGTGCATGACGCCGGCGGTTTCAGGAGAACGACGGTTATTAGTAAGGTTCATCATTATGGGTAACGGGTATGTGGCTATTTCAGTGAGTTATTTTTGTTCAAAATGTTGTAATGGAGAGTCTACAACCCGCCTGTTTAGCAGACATGGGCGGTTTGTGGAGAGAGTGTGGAGCTAAACAGCGCGGTTGTTTAAATCATTCTCATGATGAGGTACAGCGGTGAACCGCCAAAAAAGAGAATTAAATAACACTCATAGTAAAACACCAGATCGTTAAAATCTGGCGTAGCGTTCAGCAGCACAGTGAACGTAATAATGAGATAAACAAAAATCACCATTAGCCAGAAGGCGATGAGTAGTAATTCAGTGAACGCGCCTGCTTTGTTTTGTATTATCAGAGAGACAACCGACAGGGCAATGCAGCCATAGATAATGGGGGAAGAGGGTAGCGTTGCGGCGACTTTTTCATCCATTTTATGCATCAGTACCAGCCAGGTATAAAGTAATCCCCACGATAGCAGCAGAAACAGAGAAAATATGCCGATTTTTTTAGGAGAGAGGTATTTCGAAAGTTCCATGCTCATTATCTCAACCAAATTCAGAAAGCCTTTACGCGTCGAGGATATTTTCCACGTTAAACGGAAGACGGTTTAACTCCGAATAACTATTGTGGACTGACATTGTCGAGTCTTTATTGACTGAATGTGTAGGCTGTATGGAGAAATTGCCGGGCGCTTAAATTAATTCAGGAAATTTTCGCGGTCACGGCACTTTTTCCCGGAGCCTGTGTCTTATTGTGCTAAAGATATCTGATAGCGTGCTCAAAGGGATTTCACCCGCGGAGATAAAATGAACAAAAATACTCTAATCCTTGTTGTTGAAGATGAAGACGAAATTGCCGATATACTGATGAGTTACTTAGAGCGTTCTGGGATGAAAACGCTGAGAGCCCGGCAGGGCGAGCAGGCGATAGCGCTCAATCGACTCCATAAACCGGATCTTATCCTGCTGGACATCCATCTGCCCGTATGCGATGGCTGGAGCGTACTCACGACGCTTCGTCAGGAAAGTTCTGTGCCCGTCATTATGGTGTCCGCACTCGATCAGGACGTGGATAAGCTGATGGGGCTGAGGCTTGGCGCGGATGATTACGTCATCAAACCTTTCAACCCTTCCGAAGTGGTCGCGCGGGTTGAAGCCGTGCTGCGCAGAACCAAACCTGCTCTCCAGCAGGCGGAGTCCGCGCCTCTCAGGACGGCTTTTATTACGGTCTATCCGGACGATTTTTACGTTGAGGTCACCGTGGGCGCAGAAGTGGTTTCGCCAGTATTAACGACGACGGAATTTAAGCTTCTGACTTACCTGGTGAGATTCCCGCGAAAGGTATGTTCCCGCGAAGAGTTACTCAACGCGTGTCTGCCGGAAGGCGATACGCTAGACAGAACGGTAGACAGCCATATGAGTAAGCTGCGTAAAAAGCTGGAGCTTGCAGGCCTTTATGGCGTTCCTGAGAGCATCAGGGGGATGGGCTATCGGCTTGGGGAGAAAAAATGAACAGAGATTCTGTCCTGAGTCGGCAGATCTTAACGTATATGCTGCTGCTGACGTTTACGATCATTGCTATTGCGGTACTGGGCTCCTGGTTTTTTTACTCCTTTATTCTCGATCACCTCCCCGGCGGTGCCGTTGCGGGCGATGACGAGCAAATGACGATGTGGGACTGGGTGTGGATTGGTACCGCGACAACAATCAGTCTGATAATCGCGATATTTTTAACGATAAAACTCTCTTCGCGAATACTCACCCCGTTAAACGCGGTGGCCTCCAGCCTGAGAAAAATTTCTCAGGGCCAGCTGGATGCCCGGGCTTATTGCGCCAGCTCCCGGCTGGGCGAGGTCAATCATCTGGTCACGGATTTCAATGAAATGGCGGAAAAACTCCAGACGCTGGATATTCAAAGGAAATCCTGGAATGCCGCCATTGCCCACGAGCTCAGAACCCCGGTCACGATTTTACGCGGGCGGCTTCAGGGGCTGGTTGACGGCGTTTTTGAACCGGATCCGCTGCTTTTTAATAATCTTCTCAAGCAGACTGAAGGGTTAACCCGTTTGATTGAAGATCTTCGGGTCATCAGCTCTGACGGCGGGGCGGGTTACACGTTGTATAAATCCAGAGCGGACCTCAAAGGCACAATCCAGGATGCGCTTGATACTTTCATGCCCGAGTTCAAACGCAACCAGTTTACGCTTAAGACCGAGTTGAGAGAACAGCAATGCGTGTTCGACCCCTTACGCATCAATCAGTGTCTGGCCGTTCTGTTTGATAACGCATTACATTATTCAACTTCACGGAAACTCATCGTAAAAAATGGCGTCTCTGATAAAGGCAATTATATTCTTATTCAGGATGGCGGGCCTGGCATCCCCAGGGAATTCCATGATTTCTTATTTCAACCCTTCCAGCGGGATAATGGTGCCAGAGATGTGAATCCTGAAGGATGTGGTTTAGGGTTATCGGTAGTAAAAGCCATCATGCTGGCTCATGGTGGCGATGTAACCTATACCTTATCGAAGCAAAACCACTCCATATTCAAACTGACCTGGCCCGACGCCTGAGACCTGGCGGCAGGTCAGCCTGGCCTGCCCGCCGATAGCGGCAATTGCCAAATATCGCCTAATTTTGTATCCCACTCCAGAGGGGTAATACGCAGTTTGCCCCGTTTTGGGCTTAAGGTTATTTCACTGAAGTAAATTTCATCGCTTTTCAACATGAGGTCAATGCGGCAGTAGTCAAGACCATTCGCCAGCTCCTGAGCGGCCAGCAAAGCCTCACGGAACAATTTTGGCTCGCCGGGCGCTACCGGCGTATTAGGATATTCCATCTGGAAGGGCTGTAAATTCCAGTATCGGTCGTAGACGTTGATAAACTCTCTGCCGCAGTCATCCGTAAAATCGGCCTCAACATAGTGTGCGACGCCGTGAAAACAGTGAATTCGCAGCATTTCCGGCGTGCTTTTCCTGTCCGCATTATTGAAAAGATCGACATAAGGCTCACACAGTATAACGGGTGTAATATTTTTGTACTGCCACTCGCGCGTGGTGTAATACAAATTCTTCTTTAATGCGAGAGTAAGCTTTTTTCGGGCCTGCCGGTAATTGAACTGGTCTTTGTTTGTACAGATTATTGTGCTTCCACTGTCATGATTGCACTTAAGGACGAATTGATCGGGCAGTGTTGAAAAATCAATATGCGAAAACCTGCGATATACCCCAATCAAAGGCACCGCTTTTACTCGCGTTGTTCTGGACGCAACGTATTCGCGGACGGCGAGTTTATCGGCAAGCATTGTGTAGAGATTATTATGGTCATAGACCAGGCGATGACATATTTTTTCACTCAACGTAGTGGGTGATTTAATGTCAGGGGTTCTGCCTGATGTCTTTTTGAGTCTTGCAGTATGAAAATTCAGGTCCGTCATGAAATATGAGCGGCATTTTCTGATGAGATACTCTGTATATTTTAGAACATAAGTGGTGGTGTTCATTTCTTCTCCTCCGTAATGTCCCGGTATTCTGGAGAAGAACTATTGATTGATATTGCTTAAAATATGGAGCAGGGATGGAGACAAAAATAAAAAGGATTAAATAGCGCACGCAGGCTATTTAATCCTTATTTGAGCGGAGCAATACGTGTTTACCGCCGTACTTAACGGTCTTTTCTCCACGCATCGGCGGTCAATGCTTCACCGAAATGCCCGGCAATCAGCCTTTTCGTCAGCTCATGAAGCGGGGAGGCCATGACATCCGCCGTGCTCCCGCGCTCGACGACTTCCCCCTGGTGCATGACCATTACCTGGTCGCTGATGTGCTTCATCATCCCCAGATGCTGAGTGACGTAAATATAGGAGATACCCTGCTTTTCCTGTAATTCGAGCATCAGGTTAATCAGCTGCGAACGCATCGACATATCCAGCGAGGCAAGCGCTTCGTCTGCAACGATCACTTTCGGGCGCAGAATCAACGCACGGGCCAGACCCAGACGCTGTTTCTGACCGGGGGCCAGCATATGCGGGTAGTAGCTTTCGTGATCCGGTAACAGCCCAACCATACGCAGCGTTTCGAAGATACGCTTGCGGCGCGCCTCTGGCTCCAGTTCGGTATTCAGGCGCAGAGGGAAATCAAGGATCTGCGAAATGCGCTGGCGTGGATTAAGCGAGGTAGACGGATCCTGGAAGATCATGCGGATGCGCTGGCTGCGGAAAGAGTAATCGCCAAACTGCAGAGGATGATCGTCAATCAACACTTCTCCGGCGGTGGGCTCGACCATGCCGGCAAGCATTTTCGCCAGCGTGGATTTGCCGGAGCCGTTTTCGCCGATGATCGCCAGCGTCTGTTTTTCACGCAGGGTAAAACTCAGCGGCTTAACCGCTTCGACAGTCTGACGATGAAACAGCCCCGTACGATAGCGAAAGGTCTTACTCAGATTGCGGACTTCCAGCAAGGTTTCGACCATTTCACTCTCTCTCCATGTTCAGCGGGAAATGACAGGCGTAAAGATGATTTTTGGCGCCGGTCAGGCGCGGCGTCTCGATACATTTACGCTGAGCATACGGACAGCGCGGCCCCAGACGACAGCCTATCGGCAACGATTCCAGCAGCGGAATCGCTCCGGGCAGGGTATTCAGACGGCTCTTGTGCGGCATGGCGCTGCCAAAATCAGGAATGGCGCGGATAAGCGCCTGCGTATATGGATGGTGCGGCGCGGCGATCAGCTCCTCACTCGGGGCGGTTTCGACCGTTTGCCCGCAGTACATCACGTCAATTTTATCCGCCCATTTGCTGAGCATTTGCAGGTCATGGCTGATCAGCAAAATGGTGGTGTTGTTGTTCTGGTTCAGGCGCGACAGCAGGCGGAAAATTTGCGCCTGGGTGGTCGGCTCCATCGCGTTGGTCGGTTCATCCGCAATCAGCAAGCGCGGCTGATTAGCCAGCGCGATGGCAATCATCACTTTCTGACACTCGCCGTCGGTCAGCTCATACGGGAAGCTGCGCATCGCGTCTTTATGATCTTTGATCCCGACGCGGTGCAGCAGCTCAATGGCGCGGCGTTTGCGCCAGCCGAAACGCTGCCACCAGCGGCCTTTATAGGTCCAGCCGGGAATGTTCTGCATCAGCTGTTTGCCCACGCGCTCGGAGGGATCGAGACAGGACTGTGGCTCCTGGAAAATCATCGAGACGTTATGGCCGACCAGCTTACGCCGCTCGCGCGGGGAGAGGCGCAGCAGGTCGATATCGTCGAACCGCATACGGTCGGCGGTCACGCGCCAGTTGTCTTTCGCCACGCCGCAGATCGCTTTGGCGATCAGGCTTTTCCCCGAACCGGATTCACCCACCAGCCCGCGAATCTCGCCCTCGGCGAGAGTAATGCTGATGCGATCGACGGCTTTCACCCAGCCTTCACCGGTTTTGAATTCAATGGTGAGGTTGCGAATATCAAGAAGCGGCATTATTGCACCCCCGCGTTGATTGCACGGCGAATACCGTCGCCCAGCAGGTTGATCAGCAATACGCTTACCATAATGGCCGCACCCGGCAGCATGACCGTCCACGGCGCCACGTAGATCAACTCCAGCGCGTCACCGAGCATCGCACCCCATTCAGGGGACGGCAGCTGCGCGCCGAGGTCGAGGAAGCCGAGCGCAGCGATGTCCAGGATCGCCATCGACAGCGCCCGGGTGATCTCGGTGACCAGCCCGGAAGCGATGTTTGGCAGAACGGCAAACCACAAAATGTTGAAGGTCGTCGCGCCGTCCAGACGGGCCGCAACGACATACTCTTTTTCCAGCTCGTCATGCACCATGCTGTAAACCGAGCGCACGATGCGGGGCAGGATAGCCAGCCAGACGGCGAACATGGCATGCGACAGATGCGGACCGGCAAAGGCAACAACGATGATTGCCAGCAGCAGAGACGGAATCGACAGCAGCGTGTCCAGAATGTGGTTCAGCACCGCCGAGCGCAGGCCATGCGTGGAGCCTGCGAAAATACCGAGCGCCAGGCCACAGATCGTCGCCGCGAGCGTCACGACAAATGCGCCGCCCACCGTCGGAGCAGCCCCGCTTAACAGGCGGCTCAACACGTCGCGTCCGAGGTCGTCAGTGCCGAGGAAGAAAGAGACTTCGCCGTAGCGTGACCAGGAAGGCGGCAGCAGCTGATAGCCAAGGAACTGCTGATCGATGCCGTAAGGCGCAAACCACGAGCCAAAGAGGCAAAGCAATACCAGACCGGCACAACCATAAAGGCCGATCATTGCCGTGGTGTCACCATAGAACTTACGCCACACGGTACGCAGCGCACCGGGTGTGCGCTTTTCACTGTATACGTTATCGTAAGGCATACCATTCCTTATGCTTCAATGGGTTAGCCATCGCACCCAAAATGTCGGACAACACGTTAACAATAATGACCAGCGAACCAATCACCATCACACCCGCAGAAATCGCGGCGTAGTCCTGCTGGCGGATGGCGTTAATCAGCCAGCGCCCCAGACCTGGCCAGCTAAAGACCATCTCGGTGATCATGGCCAGCGTCAGCATGGTGGAGAACTGCAGCCCCAGACGCGGGATCACCGGCGGCAGCGCGTTATGCAGGACGTTGCGGCGCAGTATGGTCAGGCGAGACAACCCGCGCGTGGCGGCTGCTTTGACATAGTTCTGCTCAAACACCTCGATGGTGCTCAGGCGCATCAGGCGGATCACCTCGGTCGTCGGGGCAACCGCCAGCGTCAGCACCGGCAATACCATATGGCGCAGGGCGCTGACGATCATCTCATGGCGCCAGACGGAATCGGACAGCCAGGCGTCAATGATGGCGAAACCCGTCACCGTTTTAACGGTATAGAGCAGGTCAAAACGACCCGAAACCGGCAGCCAGCCCATCGTCAGCGAGAAGAACAGCGTCAGCAGCAGCGCCAGCCAGAATACCGGGATAGAGAAGCCGAGCAGGGCGAGGGCGCTGATAAACTTATCCTGCCATTTGTTGCGGTAGATCCCGGCCAGCATGCCCACGGGAATACCCACCATCAGGGCAAAGCCGAAGGCCAGAATGCACAGCTCCATCGTGGCCGGGAACACCTCTTTAAGCTGCTCGGAGATAAGCTGCCCGTTGATGCTCGACACGCCGAAATCCCAGTGCAGCAGACCGTTAAACCAGAACAGCCAGGCATCCCACAGCGATGAGCCCTGAAGCGGGGCGTGCGGCGTAAAATAGCTCAGGCTGAAGCCGACAAAGGTCAGCAGAAAGAGCGTCACCAGCAGCAGCAGGAGTCGACGTAAGGTAAAAATAATCATGGTTTTTTCACCTCTTGTTCTTTTTCGCGCGACACGCCGGCGAACGAGGCGTTGCCGAACGGACTCAGCACAAGGCCTTTAATATCGTAACGATAGGCCTGAAGGCGCAGGGAAGAGGCCAGCGGCAGCACGGGCAGTTCCTCAGCGAGGATCTTCTGCGCTTCATCGTAAGCGTCAATGCGTGAGGCCAGCTGTTGGGAAGAGAGCGCTTTTTGCAGCACGGCGTCGAACTCCCGGTTACACCAGTGGGCGTAGTTGGTCTGCGAATTGATCGCCGCACAGCTTAGCAGCGGCCGGAAGAAGCTGTCCGGATCGTTACTGTCGGTAGCCCAGCCGGTCAGCGTAAGGTCGTGATTCATGTCCATCAGGCGCGCCTCCTGGAAACGGCCCTCCACCGGTACGATGATCACCTTGACGCCCACCTGCGCCATATCGGCCTGCAGCAGTTCCGCGGTTTTCAGCGGGCTCGGGTTCCACGCCTGGGAGCTGGTGGGCACCCAGAGCTGGAGCGTCAGGTTTTCCGCGCCCAGCGCCTTCAATTGTTCACGCGCTTTTGCCGGATTGTATTCCGTAATCTTAGCCTCACCGTCGTAGGCCCACGAGGCGCGCGGTAAAATTGAGGCGGCGGTTTCCGCCGTGCCGTAGTAGATCGACTGCATCAGACGCTGGTTGTTAATGGCCAGCGCCAGCGCGTGGCGAACGGCAGGGTTGTTTAACGGCGGCTTATCGGTGTTAAAGGCCAGATAGGCGATGTTCATCCCCGGGCGTAACGTCAGGCGCAGACGCGGATCGTCGCGCAAAATCGTGAGCTGGCTGGCCGCGGGCCAGGCGAGCACGTCGCATTCCCCGGTGAGCAGCTTCGAGAGCCGTCCCGTTCCGCCAGAACCGAGATCGACCACCACCTGCGGCATCAGCGGCGTACCCCGCCAGAAATGTTCGTGGCGCTGCAGGCGAATATATTGCCCCGCGCGGTATTCGGCCAGCTGGAACGGCCCGGTACCGACCGGCTGGCGGTCGAGCAGCTCCTGGCGATCTTTTTTCGTCAGCTTCGCCGCGTATTCGGCGGACATAACGGACGCATAGTGGGTCGCCAGGTGCCAGAGGAAGGAGGCATCCGGGCGCGTCAGCGTAAATTCAACCGTCCGGCTGTCCAGCTTGCGCACGCTTTTAACGGTGTCGGCAAACTGCAGGCTGTCGAAATAGGGGAAATTATCCCCGTTGACGTTATGCCACGGGTGGTTACGGTTAAAGATACGCTGGAAGGTGAAGACCACGTCATCCGCGTTCAGCTTGCGCGTGGGGGTAAACCACGGCGTACGCTGAAACGCGACATCATCGCGCAGGCGGAAACGGTAGGTTGCACCGTTGTCCAGGACTTCCCAGCTTTCCGCAAGTTCAGGCACCAGGCGGTAGGTGTACGGGTCGACATCAAGCAAGCGGTCATACAGCTGCGCGGCGAGCGTATCCACGATCAGGCCGCTGCCCGCTTTTTGCGGGTTGAAGGTATCCACCTGGCCGCTCACGCAATAGACGAAGCCGCTGTCACGAATGTCAGGCTGCGTAGACTGCCCGGGCGCAGCAAACGCCAGGCCGCTGAACAGACCGAGTGCTAAAAAGGACGATAAAACCAGACGCATAATTTTTAAGGTTTTTAGGTTCGATCTGCAAAGTGTATCGCACTTACGCCTGCTTCGTAAAAATGTCTGCGGGCAAGTGCCGATATTGTCAGCGCATTTGATGCTTTTTGAGCAATGCCCGTAACTGATGGTAGGTCAGCCCCAGGAGTTCAGCCGCCCGTTTCTGGTTATATTTCGCCGCCTTCAGGCTTTGCTCCAATAGCTGCTGCTCCTGGTCGTGCTGGAACTGGCGTAAATCCAGCGGGAGCGTTGGGGCGTCGCCTGAAGACGATGGCGCGGGTACCGGCGGCGCACTGCGCTGAAAAGGATCGATAATGATATTGTCCAGCTCCGTCTCGCTGCTGCCGTGGCGGTAAACTGAACGCTCCACGACGTTCTTCAGCTCGCGGATATTTCCCGGCCAGCGGTAGGCCAGAAGCGTCTCCCGCGCACGATCGCTGAAGCCGGGGAAAAGCGGGAGACCCAGTTCGCGGCACATCTGAATCGCAAACTGGTCTGCCAGCAGCATGATGTCGCTTTTGCGCTCGCGCAGCGGAGGAAGCTGAACGACGTCAAAGGCCAGGCGGTCAAGGAGATCGGCACGGAATTTCTCCTCCGCGACCATCTCCGGCAAATTGGCGTTGGTGGCGCAGACCAGGCGCACGTTAACCTGCAGCGGCTGGCTGCCGCCGACGCGTTCCAGTTCGCCATACTCAATCACGCGCAGCAGCTTTTCCTGCACCAGCATCGGCGCGGTGGCGAGTTCATCAAGAAACAGCGTGCCGCCGTCGGCGCGCTCAAAACGCCCTGGATGGCGCTTCTGAGCGCCGGTAAACGCGCCCGCCTCGTGGCCAAACAGCTCGGTGTCGAGCAGGTTTTCATTCAGCGCCGCACAGTTTAGAGAAATGAAGGGGCCGTCCCAGCGTCCGGATAAATAGTGCAGACGGTTGGCTATCAGTTCCTTACCCGTGCCGCGCTCGCCGATAATCAGCACCGGTTTGTTGAGCGGCGCAAGGCGAGAAACCTGTTCCAGCACCTCAAGAAAGCTGTTGGCTTCGCCGAGTAAGTTATCTTTGTATTGAGCCATGATGAAATTAACCACTCCTTAGCGATATTCACCAGGTCAGCATAGTGCTGTGGTGAGTAAAAATCAATCACACTGTGTAAAATCAATAAGATAAAAAACTGGCACGGGAATTGTATTATCAGTACAGCAGGGCATAGCCCCGATAACAGAACTATGAGGATTTGATTATGGGTATTTTTTCTCGTTTTGCCGACATCGTGAACGCCAACATCAACTCGCTGCTGGAGAAAGCGGAAGATCCGCAGAAGCTGGTGCGCCTGATGATTCAGGAGATGGAAGACACGCTGGTTGAAGTTCGTTCTACCTCCGCCCGTGCGCTGGCTGAGAAAAAACAGTTAACGCGCCGTATTGAGCAGGCCACCGCTCAGCTCAATGAATGGCAGGAAAAAGCGGAGCTCGCCCTGCGCAAAGATAAAGAAGATCTGGCTCGGGCGGCGTTAATTGAAAAGCAGAAGCTGGCGGACATGATCGCTACGCTTGAGCATGAAGTTACGCTGGTGGACGACACGCTCACCCGCATGAAGAAAGAGATTGGTGAGCTCGAAAATAAACTGAGCGAAACCCGCGCGCGTCAGCAGGCACTGACCCTGCGTCACCAGGCGGCAAGCTCTTCCCGCGACGTGCGTCGTCAGCTGGACAGCGGCAAGCTGGATGAGGCCATGGCGCGATTTGAGTCATTTGAGCGTCGTATCGACCAGATGGAAGCGGAAGCAGAGAGCCACAGCATGGGTAAGCAAAAGTCGCTGGATCAACAGTTTGCTGACCTGAAAGCGGACGATGAAATCAGCGAGCAGCTGGCGGCATTGAAAGCCAAAATGAAGCAAGATAACCAATAATAATGTTGCGGCACCTGAGCGTGCCGCTAAGCATCCGACGACAAGGAGTACACATGAGCGCGCTTTTCCTGGCCATTCCCCTGACGATTTTCGTGCTGTTTGTTTTGCCGATTTGGCTATGGCTGCACTACAGCAACCGTTCATCGCGGGACGATTTATCCCAGAGTGAACAACAACGTCTGGCGCAGCTTACCGACCAGGCGAATAAGATGCGCGATCGCATTCAGGCGCTGGAAGCTATCCTGGATGCAGAACATCCTAACTGGAGGGACCGTTAATGTCAGGACTGAATCTGAATAAAAAATTGTGGCGAATTCCACAGCAGGGCATGGTGCGCGGCGTTTGCGCCGGGCTGGCCCATTATCTTGACGTTCCGGTAAAGCTGGTGCGTGTGGTCACGGTACTGTCGATATTTTTCGGCCTGGCGTTTATCACCTTCGTGGCATACATCGTTCTGGCGTTCGTTCTTGACCCGATGCCGGAAGGCGAACTGGCTGCGGAAGGCGCGCCTACCAGTAACGATCTTCTCAATGCGGTTGACGATCAATTGGCAGCCGGTGAGAAGCGGTTGCGTGAGATGGAACGTTATGTCACATCCGATACCTTTACGCTGAGAAGTCGTTTTCGTCAGCTTTAAGAGAGAACATACATGAAGAAAAACTGGCAACAGGCCGGTCAGAAGGTAAAACCCGGCCTGAAAATCGCAGGTAAACTGGTTCTGATGACGGCGTTACGTTACGGCCCGGCAGGTGTGGCGGGCTGGGCGATCAAATCTGTTGCCCGCAAGCCGGTCAGAATGTTGCTGGCCGTGGCGCTTGAACCTCTGTTGCAAAAAGCGGCAAAGCGGCTGTCACGCCGCTACTTATCCCGATAATTCACGCTCGCGTTAGCCCTTTCTCTCCCCGGAAGGGCTAACGACATTTCATCCCTTTCCCTCACTTTCTTTGCGGCAGCTCACATTACTGCACAGAGCTGCTTTGTAATTGCGTTTTTCAGCCTCCCGGTTCGTTGACAGATATTTTTCAGGGGAGTAGATTGCCCTTCGTGGGACCGCTACCATGGAAAATAATGTGAACGCAAAAATTAAAAATCTTATCAATCATATTTACGGTGAATCATTTTCTGAAGCACATTTTAAAGTGTTATTAACAAAGCTTGAACAAGCTGCTGTTAATATTACAGAAAAGCGTAAATCAGGCTGGGATGAAAAAGATGTTGTTCTGATCACCTACGCCGATCAGTTCTCCGCGAAAGGGGAGAAAGCGTTGCCGGTATTTACCCGCTTTTATAATGAGTGGCTCGCTCGCACGTTTTCCCATGTCCATCTTTTACCTTTTTATCCTTGGTCCTCTGATGACGGATTTTCCGTTATTGATTACCACAACGTTGCGCCTGAAACCGGGACCTGGCAAGACGTTGCTGATTTAAAACAGTCTGCCAGCTTAATGTTTGATTTCGTGTGCAACCACATGTCAGCAAAAAGTGAATGGTTTGCTAATTATCTTGCGCAGAAACCTGGCTACGAAGATTTCTTTATTGCTGTCGATCCTGAAACCGATTTATCTGCGGTGACGCGTCCTCGCGCATTACCGTTGCTGACGCCATTTACGCTGCATGATGGCAGCGTGCGTCATCTTTGGACCACCTTCAGCGATGACCAGATCGATCTCAACTTCGCCTCGCCTCAGGTGCTAATTGCGATGGTTGACGTGCTGCTCCATTACCTGGCGGAAGGGGCGCGTTATATCCGTCTGGACGCCGTCGGGTTTATGTGGAAGATCCCTGGGACAAGCTGCATCCATCTGGAACAGACTCACTGCCTCATCCAGCTTTTCCGTGCTATTACCGAGGCCGTGGCGCCAGGTACCGTGATCATTACTGAGACGAACGTTCCGCATAAGGACAATATCTCTTATTTCGGTGACGGTGAAAATGAAGCCCAGATGGTCTACCAGTTCTCCTTGCCGCCGTTGGTGCTGCATGCTGTGCACCGTCAGGATGTTAAAGCTCTCTGTCAGTGGGCGGGGTCGCTGGCGCTGCCTTCAACAAAAACGACCTGGTTCAACTTCCTGGCGTCTCATGACGGTATCGGTCTGAACCCGCTGCGCGGCATTCTGCCGGAATCAGAAATCCTCGCACTGGTTGAGAAACTTCAGCAGGAAGGGGCACTGGTCAACTGGAAAAATAATCCTGACGGAACGCGTAGCCCTTACGAAATCAATGTGACCTATCTTGACGCGTTAAGCGCGCAAAACAGTTCCGATGATGAACGCATCGCGCGCTTTATTCTGGCGCACGCGGTGCTGTTAAGTTTCCCTGGTGTACCTGCCGTGTATATTCAAAGCATTCTTGGCTCCCGTAACGATTATGAAGGGGTCGAGCGCCTCGGCTATAACCGCGCAATAAACCGCAAGAAATATACCGCAGGTCAGGTTGATCTCGAACTTAATAATAAAAATAGCGTTCGTCATAAAATTTATTCCCGCTTAAGCGAGTTTATTGCGATTCGTCGTGGGGAAAGGGCGTTTCACCCTGATGCGCAGGCATTTTTTGAATCACTGAATGAACAAATTCTTAAAATTGTTCGCGTGGCTGAAAACGGTGAGAAAATTACAGCCCTGTTTAATTTTAGTAATAACGTTCATACCGTTTATGGGGACACGCTTACTGGTATGGAATTACTATCAGGACAAGCTGTTAGCGGTAAAGAACTGACCCTCAATCCATGGCAGGTTATGTGGATTAAAGAAAACTAAAAAGGACCCTAAAATGAAAATGCCCAAAATTGTGCTGTTATCAGCACTGGTTTCGTGCGCCCTGTTATCAGGCTGTAAGGATGATAAAGCGTCTGCTGTGACCATTGAGTTCATGCACTCGTCAGTAGAGCAGGAGCGTCAGGCGGTTATTACGAAGCTGATCGAAAAATTCGAAAAAGAAAACCCTGGCATTACGGTGAAGCAGGTGCCGGTGGAAGAAGACGCCTACAACACCAAGGTGATTACGCTCGCCAGAACGGGCGCGCTGCCTGAGGTGATTGAAGTCAGCCATGATTACGCGAAAGTCATGGATAAGGAACAACTGCTGGATCGCAAGGCTATCGGCGAAGCCATTAAAGCGGTAGGCGAAAAGACCTTCTATGACGGGATCCTGCGCGTTGTGCGTACCGAAGACGGCACCGCCTGGACGGGCGTGCCGATGAGTGCCTGGCTGTCCGGCGTCTGGTATCACAAAGATGTGCTTGCCGCTGCAGGTATTCAGGAACCGCATAATTGGGAACAACTGCTGAAAGCCAGCCAGAAACTTAACGATCCGGCCAACAAACATTACGGCATTGCACTTCCTACCGCGGAAAGCGTCATGACCGAGCAGGCGTTCTCCCAGTTTGCGCTGTCCGGCGGCGCGAACGTTTTTGATGCCAACGGAAACGTTGAAATTGATACCCCTGAAATGGCGAAGGCGCTGGCGTTCTATAAATCGCTGGCCGCGACCACCATGCCGGGCTCGAACGACGTCATGGAGATCAAAGATGCCTTCATGAACGGTTCTGCGCCGATGGCCGTCTATTCCACCTACATCCTGCCAGCGGTATTCCTGGATGGTAACCCTGCCAACCTTGGCTTCGTCGTCCCGACAGAAAAGTCCTCTGCCGTCTACGGCATGGTTACCTCGCTGACGATCACCACCGGCCAAACCGAAGAAGAAACGCAAGCGGCTGAAAAGTTTGTGACGTGGATGGAGCAGGCTCAAAACGCAACCGACTGGGTCATGATGTCGCCGGGTGCGGCGCTGCCGGTGAACACGCTGGTGGTAGGCACCGATACCTGGAAAAACAACGAGGTGATTAAAGCGTTTGGGCAACTGCCTTATGAACTGATCGCCCAGTTCCCGAACGTGCAGGTGTTTGGCGCTGTCGGCGACAAAAACTTCACGCGCATGGGCGATGTGACAGGGTCCGGCATTATCAGCTCCATGGTGCATAACGTCACTGTGGGTAAACAAGATCTCAGCGCAACGCTCAGCAAGAGCCAGACGCGACTGACTGACCTGATTTCACAACGATAGGAGCGCTCTGCGGAAGGAAATTATGAAGACGTTGTTTTCTGGTCGTTCAGATATGCCTTTCGCCATGCTGCTGTTGGCCCCCAGCCTGATTTTGCTGGGGGGCCTGGTGGCCTGGCCAATGATTTCCAATATTGAAATCAGTTTCTTACGTCTGCCGCTTAACCCGCGTATTGATGCGGTGTTCGTCGGCCTGGATAACTACATCCGCATTCTTGGGGATGCTGCGTTCTGGCACTCGCTGTGGATGACGTTCTGGTATACGGCGCTGGTCGTGCTCGGCAGTACCGGGCTGGGGCTTGCCGTCGCTATCTTCTTTAACCGTGAGTTCCGTCTGCGGAAGACGGCGCGTTCGCTGGTGATTTTATCTTACGTGACGCCCTCTATTTCCCTGGTGTTTGCCTGGAAATACATGTTCAACAACGGCTACGGCATTGTGAACTATCTGGGCGTCGATCTGCTGCATCTGTATGACCAGGCGCCGCTCTGGTTCGACAACCCTGGCAGCAGCTTCGTGCTGGTGGTGCTGTTCGCCATCTGGCGCTACTTCCCGTATGCCTTTATCTCATTCCTGGCGATTTTGCAGACCATTGATAAATCGCTGTATGAAGCGGCAGAGATGGACGGAGCCAACGCCTGGCAGCGTTTCCGTATCGTCACGTTGCCCGCCATCATGCCCGTACTGGCAACGGTGGTCACGCTGCGAACTATCTGGATGTTCTACATGTTTGCGGATGTTTATCTGCTGACCACGAAGGTCGATATTCTGGGCGTGTATCTCTATAAAACCGCCTTTGCATTCAACGATCTGGGTAAAGCAGCCGCCATTTCCGTTGTGCTGTTTGTGATCATCTTCGCCGTCATTCTGCTGACCAGAAAAAGGGTAAACCTCAATGGCAACAAATAAACGCATACTGGGCCGTATTGGTTTCTATCTGGGGCTGGCGGTATTTCTGATTATCACGCTGTTCCCGTTCTTCGTGATGCTGATGACCTCATTCAAGAGCGCGAAAGAGGCCATATCGCTGAATCCGACTATTCTGCCGCAGGCGTGGACGCTTCAGCATTACGTCGACATCTTTAACCCGCTGATCTTCCCGTTTGTGGATTACTTCCGCAACAGCATGGTGGTGTCGCTGACGTCATCGGTAATTGCGGTGTTTCTCGGCACGCTGGGCGCTTACGCTTTGTCCAAGCTGCGTTTTAAAGGACGCACGACGATCAACGCGAGCTTCTACACCGTCTATATGTTCTCCGGGATATTGCTGGTGGTGCCGCTGTTCAAAATCATTACCGCGCTCGGCATTTACGACACTGAACTGGCGCTGATCATCACCATGGTGACCCAGACATTGCCTACGGCGGTATTCATGCTGCGCAGCTATTTCGACACCATTCCGGACGAAATAGAAGAGGCCGCGATGATGGATGGTCTGAACCGACTGCAAATCATCTTCCGCATTACCGTGCCGCTGGCCATTTCCGGTCTCGTGTCGGTGTTTGTTTACTGCTTCATGGTGGCATGGAACGACTACCTGTTTGCCTCCATTTTCCTGTCCAGTGCCAGCAACTTTACCCTGCCGGTCGGGCTGAACACGCTCTTTAGTACGCCAGATTATATCTGGGGTCGCATGATGGCGGCATCGCTGGTGACGGCGCTTCCTGTGGTCATCATGTACGCACTCTCTGAACGTTTTATTAAAAGTGGTTTGACCGCCGGTGGCGTCAAGGGCTAAGGCGGCCAATTTTTTATCAGGAGCAAGTTATGAAGAAGTTAGTTGCGACAGCGCCACGCGTGGCGGCGCTGGTGGAATATGAAGACCGTGCTGTGGAAGCACATGAAGTGAAAATTCGCGCCCGCTTTGGCGCCCCGAAGCACGGTACGGAAGTCGTGGATTTCCGCGCGGCAAGCCCGTTTATTGATGAAGAGTTCAACGCAGAGTGGCAGATGTTCACGCCGCGTGAAGAGGGCGCTGCGCGCGGTATCGAATTCGGTAAGTTCCAGCTGGGCAACATGATCGTTGGCGACATTATTGAATGCGGTGCAGACGTGACGGAATACCAGATTGGCGACAGCGTCTGCTGCTACGGCCCGCTGCAGGAGACGGTTATCGTTAACGCGGTGAACAACTATAAGCTGCGTAAAATGCCGCAGGGCGCGTCCTGGAAGAATGCCGTTTGCTACGATCCGGCGCAGTTCGCCATGAGCGGCGTGCGTGATGCTAACGTCCGCGTGGGCGACTTTGTTGTCGTGGTCGGTCTGGGAGCCATCGGGCAGATTGCGATTCAGCTGGCGAAAAAGGCCGGTGCGTCTGTGGTTATCGGCGTTGATCCGATCGAACATCGCTGTGAAATCGCCCGCCGTCACGGCGCGGACCACTGCCTGAATCCAATCGGTACCGATGTCGGTCTGGAAATCAAAAAGCTGACCGGCAAGCAGGGCGCGGACGTGATCATCGAAACCAGCGGCTTTGCCGATGCGCTGCAGTCTGCGCTGCGCGGACTTGCCTACGGCGGCACCATCTCCTACGTGGCGTTCGCCAAGCCGTTTGCCGCGGGTTTCAACCTCGGCCGCGAAGCACATTTCAACAACGCGAAGATTGTCTTCTCCCGCGCCTGCAGTGAACCCAACCCGGACTATCCGCGCTGGAGCCGCAAGCGTATCGAAGAGACCTGCTGGGAATTGCTGATGAACGGTTATCTGAACTGTGACGATCTGATCGACCCGGTCGTGACCTTCGCCACCAGCCCGGAAAGCTATATGAAGTATGTCGATCAGCATCCGGAACTCAGTATCAAAATGGGCGTCACTTTTTAAGCTAAGGACAGCAAATCATGAAGATCGCAACACAAAACCAGGCCTTTTTCCCGACCAACATCATGGAAAAATTCGAGTACATCAAAGCGATGGGTTTTGATGGCTACGAAATTGATGGCCGCCTGCTGGTGGAAAATCTCGACGAAGTGAAAGCCGCTATCAAAGCCACTGGCCTGCCGGTGACGACAGCATGTGGCGGATACGATGGCTGGATCGGTGATTTCATCGAAGAACGCCGTCTGAACGGGTTACAGCAGATCGAACGCATTCTGGAAGCGCTGGCGGAAGTCGGCGGAAAGGGCATTATCGTGCCTGCTGCCTGGGGCATGTTTACCTTCCGTTTACCGCCAATGACCTCCCCACGCAGCCTGGACGGTGACCGCAAAGCGGTTAGCGCCTCGCTGCGCTGGCTGGATGAAGTGGCGGCGCGCACCGGCACTACCGTCTACCTGGAGCCGCTGAACCGCTACCAGGATCATATGATCAACACCCTGGCAGACGCGCGTCGTTATATCGAAGAGAACGGCCTGAAGCACGTGCAGATCATCGGCGACTTCTACCACATGAACATTGAAGAAGACTCGCTGACGGACGCGCTGCATCAGAACCGCGATCTGCTGGGTCATGTGCACATTGCAGATAATCATCGCTATCAGCCGGGCAGCGGCAGCCTCGATTTTGCCAGCCTGTTCGACCAGCTGCGTGCCGATAACTATCAGGGATACGTGGTGTATGAATGCCGTGTTCGCGCCGAGGATCCGGCTAAGGCTTATCAGGACTCTCTCACTTATTTGCGTGAATGCTAAGGATGACGAGCGTGATGAGTGCTTCTACACCTTCGCCTCTGCGCGTCGCCATTATTGGCGCCGGGCAGGTCGCGGACAAAGTGCATGCCTCGTATTACGCCACGCGCAGTGATGTTCAAATGGTGGCTGTCATGGACAGCCGCCTTGAGCAGGCACAGGCGTTCGCGGAACGTTATGCTATTCCATCGGCATGGCAGGACGCTCACGAGATGTTGCAGGCAGTAAAACCGGATGTGGTGAGCGTCTGTTCGCCCAACCGGTTCCATTTTGAACACGTAATGGCAGCCCTTGCAGCAGGTTGTCACGTTATGTGTGAAAAGCCCCCGGCGATGACGCCGGAACAGGCCGACCAGATGCGCATTGCGGCGCGCAAGGCAGGAAAAGTCCTGGCGTATGATTTTCACCATCGCTTTGCCCTGGATACCCAACTGCTGCGTGATGCGGTAATGAACGGGACGCTCGGTGAAGTTTACTTTACCTCGGCGCAGGCGCTGCGCCGCTGCGGTGTACCGGGGTGGGGCGTTTTTACCAACAAATCGTTACAGGGTGGCGGACCGCTGATTGATATCGGCATTCATATGCTTGACGCCGCAATGTATGTCCTGGGTTTCCCTGCGGTAAAACGGGTGACCGCGCACAGTTTCCAGAGGCTGGGAAACCGTAAAAGCACCGGTCAGTTTGGCGAGTGGGACCCAACGCAATTTACCGTGGAAGATGCCCTGTTTGGCACGATTGAATTCTGCAACGGCGGCATTCTGCGTCTGGACACCTCCTTTGCGCTTAACATTCGCGAGCAGTCGATCATGAACGTCTCTTTCTGCGGTGAAAAGGCGGGGGCAACGCTGTTCCCGGCGCACATCTACAACGACGAAGCCGGTGTTTTAGAAACCCTTACCCAGCGCGAAGAGGCGGACGATCAGCGCCATCTGCGCAGCATGGATGCCTTTGTGCGCCATGTGCAGGGAGAGCCCGTCATGATTGCCGATGCAGAACAGGGACTGGTTATTCAGCAGCTTGTCGCCGCGCTGTATGAATCAGCAGAAACAGGGGAAAGCGTGACATTATGCTGAACGTGTCTGTATTAACCGAACCGGGCTTTTGTCCTCACAGCCTGAACAAATACGCCTCTGTCATGGCCTGCGGTAACGGCTACATGGGCATTCGCGCTGCGCACGAAGAAGATTACACCCAGCAGACCAGAGGTATGTACCTCGCGGGGCTGTATCATCGCGCGGGGCGCAACGAGACCACTGAGCTGGTCAATCTGCCGGATATCACCGGGATTGATGTTGAGCTGGATGGCATCAATTTCACCCTCCTTTCAGGGGATATCCTTGAGTGGCAGCGCGAGCTGGCCTTTGCTAACGGCGAACTGCATCGTAACGTTGTCTGGCGTTCACCCAACGGGAAACGCTATCGAGTGGAGAGTCGTCGTTTTGTGTCGCTGGACCAGCTGCCATTAGTGGCTATGCAGCTCTCGATCACGCCCCTTGATGGCGCCACGCAGGCGGTGCTGAAAACCGGCATTGACGCAACACAAACGAACAGCGGCAGACAGCATCTGGATGAAATCTCGGTCAGGGTCTTTGACCAGCACTACATGCAGGGCGTGTATGAAACGCAGGATCGGGCGTCTGAGGTTGTTGTTTCGGCGTTTTGTCAGCTCTCAGCGAAGAGCGACAGCTGCTTCACCGCCAAAAACCGTCGTCTCAGCGTTCACCATTCGCTGACGATTGCGCAGGGTGACACTGTCACGCTTGAGAAAATCGTCTGGCTGACGCATCGCAGTGATAAAGCGCTGTCACAGGAGTCTTTCGCGCGCAACGCGCTGGCCGATCTCAAAGTCTCTGCCGCAAGAGGCTACGACGCGTTGCTTGAAAGCTCAGCATATGCGTGGAAAGGCGTCTGGCATGACGCGCGGGTGGAAGTGACTTCCGCGGAGCGTCAGGATCAGATGGCGCTGGATTATGCTGTCTGGCATCTGACCACAATGACGCCTGCCCATGATGAGCGAAGCAGTATTGCTGCAAAAGGGCTGACGGGAGAGGGGTATAAGGGTCACGTTTTCTGGGATACCGAAATTTTCCTGCTGCCTTTCCATCTGTTTACCCGCCCGAAGATTGCCCGTAGCCTTTTGCGCTATCGCTGGCTCAATCTCTCAGGCGCCCGGGCAAAAGCCCGTCGTAACGGCTGGCCTGGCGCGCTGTTCCCGTGGGAAAGCGCCGCAAGCGGAGAGGAAGAGACGCCAGAGTTCGCGGCGATCAACATCCGCACCGGGGTACGCCAGAAGGTGGCTTCTGCACTCGCTGAACATCACATCGTGGCAGATATCGCCTGGGCGGTCGTCGCTTACTGGCAGGCGACGCACGATGATGCCTTTATGCGTAACGAAGGCCTGACGCTGCTGATGGAAACGGCCTTGTTCTGGATGGGACGCGCCACGGAAATCAACGGTCGTCTGGAAATCCATGACGTGATCGGACCGGACGAATACACCGAGCACGTGAACAACAACGCCTACACCAACTATCTGGCCTGGCACAACGTTGCCTGCGCGCGCCAGTTTATGGCGATGTTTGAGCGTGAGGATGTGCGTTTCACGGAGAATGCCACGCAGTTCCTGGCGCGCTTATGGCTGCCAGAGGCCGATGCAGACGGTGTGATCCCGCAGGATGATACCTTCATGTCAAAACCTGCCATCGATCTGAGCCGCTATAAAGCCAAAGCGGGTAAGCAGACGATTCTGCTCGATTATTCCCGTGCGGAAGTGAACGAGATGCAGATTCTTAAGCAGGCCGATGTGGTGATGCTCAACTACCTGCTGCCGGAACGGTTTACGCCGCAGCAATGCGCCGCCAATCTGGCGTTCTATGAGCCACGCACGATCCATGACTCGTCGCTGAGCAAAGCCATTCACGGGATTGTGCTCGCGCGCTGCGGTGACACGCAGGGGGCCTATGCCTTCTGGCGCGACGGTATCGCCATTGATTTGGGCGACGATCCGCACAGCAGCGATGAGGGCATTCATGCCGCGGCCACCGGTGCGATCTGGTCTGGTGCCATTCAGGGGTTTGCTGGCCTGCAAATCATTGAAGGGGAGCTGCATCTCGCGCCGAAACTGCCTGCTCACTGGCAGAAACTTGCTTTCCCGCTGCGGTGGCGGAACGCAACAATGTACTTCACCTATGAAAACGAGGTGTTAACCATTGAAACCACGGCGCCTGCCACGCTGACGCTGTGGGGCAAAATGCTGCACGTATCGGAGCGAAAAGTTTGCGCTCATAAGGACTTTTCTGCATCCGCATTTGGGACCGCTACCACGGAGGGGCACCATGACGCTTAAGGCTGTCGTATTCGATCTGGACGGTGTGATCACCGATACCGCACATCTGCACTTTCTGGCCTGGCGCGCCGTGGCGGAAGAAATTGGCATCACCTTTGATGAAGTCTTTAACGAACAGCTGAAGGGGATAAGCCGCATGGATTCCCTCCAGCGCATTCTGATGCATGGCGGGAAAGCGGGTATGTTTAGCGAGGAGCAGTGCCTGGCGCTTGCGACGAAAAAAAACGCGCTTTACGTCCAGTCGCTGGCATCACTGACGAAGGATTCTCTGCTGCCGGGGATCCGCGACGTGCTGGGGGAGATCCGTGCCGCGAAGGTCAAAATTGGGCTGGCATCCGTATCGCTCAATGCCCCAGGGATTTTGCACGCGCTGGGCATTCATCAGGCCTTCGATTTTTGCGCTGATGCTTCCCGCATTAGCCGCTCAAAACCGGACCCGGAGATCTTCCTTGCGGCCTGTGCGGGGCTGAATGTGCGCCCTGAAGAGGCCATTGGCATTGAAGATGCCGCTGCGGGTGTTGAAGCAATCAACGCCGCAGGAATGCTGTCGGTCGGGATTGGGCCTGGCCTTAACCATGCGGGATTACAACTTCATTCAACGCGGGAACTGACCTGGAAATGCCTCACAGAATTCTGGGCGTCCCGGGCGTATTGATAAGGAATAAATTATGGCTCAACTGTCTCTGAAACATATTCAGAAAATCTATGATAACCAGGTCCACGTGGTTAAGGATTTCAACCTCGAAATTGAAGACAAAGAGTTTATTGTTTTCGTCGGTCCGTCGGGCTGCGGTAAATCCACGACCCTGCGAATGATTGCCGGTCTTGAGGAGATCAGCGCGGGGGAACTGATTATTGACGGCGTTTGCATGAATGACGTGCCCGCCAAGTCGCGCGATATTGCGATGGTATTCCAGAACTACGCGCTTTATCCGCACATGACGGTCTACGACAACATGGCGTTTGGCCTGAAAATGCAAAAAATAGCGCCCGCGGTGATTGAAGAACGCGTTAACTGGGCGGCGCAGATTTTGGGGTTACGTGAATACCTGAAGCGTAAGCCTGGCGCTTTATCGGGCGGTCAGCGCCAGCGCGTGGCGCTGGGCAGGGCGATCGTGCGCGAAGCGGGCGTTTTCCTGATGGATGAGCCGTTATCCAACCTCGATGCCAAGCTTCGCGTGCAGATGCGTGCCGAAATCAGCAAGCTGCACCAGAAGCTTAACACCACCATGATCTATGTGACGCACGACCAGACGGAAGCCATGACGATGGCAACCCGCATCGTGATCCTGAAAGACGGCATCATTCAGCAGGTGGGTGCGCCGAAGCAGGTGTACAACGAGCCTGCCAATATGTTTGTCGCAGGGTTCATTGGCTCTCCGGCAATGAACTTCATTCGTGGCGCTATCGACGATCGCTATTTCGTGACGGAAACGCTGCGTCTGGAAATCCCCGAGGACAAGCTGGCCGAACTGAATGCGCAGGGTTACCAGCGTAAAGCGGTGGTCTTCGGGATCCGTCCGGAAGATATTCTTACCCTGCAAAGCAGCGGAGAAGATATCACGGCGAAAGTCAGCGTCGCTGAGCTGACCGGTGCCGAATTTATGCTTTATGCCACCGTGGGCGGACATGAACTGGTTGTCCGTGCGGGCGCGGCCAATGACTACGTAGCCGGAGATACTATCGGCATTCAGTTCGATATGAATAAGTGCCATTTCTTCGACGCCGATACCGAAGCGGCTATTAGATAAGAAAGGTGTTTGCCGGAAATGCAAATTTCCGGTTTTTTTGTTTGTTAATTATAAAGGGAATATTTAATGAGTACTCTACTAAGAAGTGCTGCGCTCGTTCTGTGCGCAGGGGTTAGCTGCGCGCAAGCAACAGAATCCGCAAAGCAGTGGGAGTTTAATATCGGTGCCATGTATGAAATTGAAAACGTCGAAGGTCAGGGCGACGATAAAGATGGATTATATGAACCCTCCGTGTGGTTTAATGCAACATGGGATGCCTGGACAATCTCTCTGGCAATGTATCAGGAAGGACCGGTTGATTATAGCAGCATGACGCGTGGCACCTATTTCGATCGTCCTGAATTTGAATTACGCTATCGCTTTATCGGCACCGATGATTTTACTTTCGGTCTTACGGGTGGCTTCCGCAATTATGGTTATCACTTTAAAGATGAACACGGTGCCAAAGACGGCAGCGCTAATATGCAGCGCTACAAAGTTCAGCCTGACTGGGATATTAAATTAACCGACGACTGGCGCTTCGGCGGCTGGTTTGCCATGTATCAGTTTGCCAACGATCTGGAAAAAACCGGCTATTCTGACAGCCGCGTCGAGACCGAAACGGGCTTTACCTGGACTATCAATGAAACCGTCTCCGCCAAAGTGAATTACTATTTAGAGCGCGGCTTCAATATGGACAGCTCACGTAATAACGGCGAGTTTTCTACCCAGGAAATTCGCGCCTATCTGCCAATTTCGTTGGGTCAGACTACCTTAACCCCTTATACCCGACTGGGTCTCGATCGCTGGTCAAACTGGGACTGGCAGGACGATCCAACGCGTGAAGGGCATGATTTCAACCGTCTGGGTATGCTGTACGCCTATGATTTTAACAACGGTTTATCCATGACGCTGGAATATGCCTACGAATGGGAAAACCACGATGAAGGTGAGAGCGATCGCTTCCACTACGCGGGTGTCGGCGTGAACTACGCGTTCTGATAATGATTTACCAGGGGCGTTTGCCCCTGGTTTTTTAGCGTAATGCAGCCGCATCCGAAAAATGCGTATCAACCAAAATCTTGTGCGGCGCAGGTTTACCCGCAATACGCTTAAACAACACGTTGCAGCTCTCTTCGCCGAGCTTTCTCGTCGGGATATCAAACCCGCCTGGCGCAGGGGTTAAAACGAGAGACAGCATCGGATCGCTGTATCCTGCCATGGCAACCTGCTCGGGAACCATCAGATTTAACTCATCCGCTGCACGATAAAGACCCAACAATTTCATACTGTCAGTAGCAAAAACGGCATTGGGCGGGTTGTCAGACGAGAGTAATTTGCAGGCTGCCTCAAGCGCGCTTTCATGGGTATATCCGCCATCAATGACCCACTCCGGGTTAATGGCGATACCCTGCTTCTCAAGGCTGGATTTATAGCCCGCAAGGCGATCGATAGAAACGTGATAATCGAGCGGGGCATGCAGACAGGCAATTTTTGTTCGTCCATGTTTAATAAACGAATCGACCAAAATAGCACTGTCGTGAAAATTGTCCGTATCAACAGAATAAATATTCTGGAACTTACCTTCTACTTTTCCAATAACCACCACGGGCACACCGTATTCGTCCAGCGTGGTGAAAAAAGATTCGTTTGCCGGTGAACTCAACATGATGATCCCTTTGATCATCTTCTGCTTTATTTTTCCCACGCACTTCTGCAGATCGTCCTCACTGCTTTTTGAGGTTTGTAAAATAACGTCAAACCCTTCCTCTTCCGCTTTTGCCGTAATGGCGTGAAGAACATCGGAGAAAAAAGGGTTACCAGCAGTGGTTTTGGTCGAGCGGGTCGAAATAACCATAATGGCATCAAAGCCAGAAGAGGTCAGGGCGCGGGCCAGCTTGTTGGGCTGATAATTTAATTCGTCTATCGCCTTCAGCACTTTGTCTCGCGCTTCAGGGGAAATATTCGTTTGTTTATTCAGAACGCGGGAAACGGTTGATTTCGATACGCCCGCAACCCGTGCGATATCATAGATGGTGGGTGACATACACCTTACTCACTCCGGACTGACAGCAATGTCGTTCATCTTACTGGAGAGAAAACGGCAATAGCAATAAATAAGAATTGATAATCAACGATCTGCCCCCATTTATTGTATTCTGAAGCCATACATTCCAGGCTTCCGGGCAATGAAGGATGGCGATGAAGCGATTTAAGAACGAACTCAATTCACTGGTGAACCGCGGCGTTGATCGACATTTGCGTCTGGCCGTCACCGGCCTGAGCCGCAGCGGTAAGACGGCGTTCATCACCGCGATGGTAAACCAGTTGCTGAACCTGCACGCCGGCGCGCGCCTGCCGTTGCTCAGCGCCGTGCGCGAAGAGCGTCTGCTGGGCGTTAAGCGCGTTCCTCAGCGTGATTTTGGCATACCGCGTTTTACCTACGACGAAGGGCTGGCGCAGCTTTATGGCGATCCGCCCGCGTGGCCGACGCCAACGCGAGGCGTCAGCGAAATTCGCCTTGCGCTGCGCTTTCGCTCTAATGAATCGCTGATACGTCACTTTAAGGATACCTCCACCCTGTATCTGGAAATCGTCGATTATCCCGGCGAATGGCTGCTCGACCTGCCGATGCTGGCGCAGGACTACCTCAGCTGGTCCCGTCAGATGACGGGCTTGTTGCAGGGACAACGCGCAGAGTGGTCGACGAAGTGGCGACAGCTGTGCGAAGGCCTAGATCCCCTGGCGCCTGCGGATGAAAACCGTCTGGCGACCATTGCTGAAGCCTGGACGGCCTATCTTCATCAGTGCAAACAGGAAGGGCTGCACTTCATCCAGCCGGGCCGTTTTGTCTTGCCGGGTGACTTAGCAGGCGCGCCCGCGCTGCAGTTCTTCCCGTGGCCGGACGTGGACGGCGCAGGCGAGTCGAAGCTGGCGCAGGCCGACAAACACACTAACGCCGGCATGCTGCGCGAGCGTTACAATTACTACTGTGAAAAGGTGGTCAAAGGTTTTTATAAAAACCACTTTTTACGTTTCGACCGCCAGATTGTGCTGGTGGATTGCCTGCAGCCGCTCAACAGCGGGCCGCAGGCATTTAACGATATGCGCCTCGCGCTGACGCAGCTGATGCAGAGTTTCCACTACGGGCAGCGGACGCTGTTCCGTCGCCTGTTTTCGCCGGTGATCGACAAGCTGCTGTTTGCAGCAACAAAGGCCGATCACGTCACGGTCGATCAGCACGCCAACATGGTTTCTCTGCTGCAGCAGCTGGTGCAGGACGCCTGGCAAAACGCCGCGTTTGAAGGCATCAGTATGGATTGTCTTGGGCTCGCATCGGTGCAGGCGACCCAAAGCGGCCTGATTGACCTTAACGGCGAGAAAATACCGGCATTACGCGGGAATCGACTCAGTGACGGCGAGCCGCTTACCGTCTATCCCGGCGAAGTCCCCGCGCGGCTGCCGGGTCAGGCCTTCTGGCAGAGCCAGGGCTTCCAGTTTGAAGCCTTCCGCCCTCAGCCTCTGAGCGTCGACAGGCCGTTACCGCACATCCGTCTGGATGCGGCGCTGGAGTTTTTGATTGGAGATAAATTGCGATGACGGAACCGTTAAAACCGCGCATAGACTTTACCGGAACGCTTGAGCCCGAGCGTCAGGACGCCTTTAAAACGGCGCAGACGTTCAGCGGCGTGCAGGCGGAGAACTTTGCCCCTGCGCTGCCGGACGATCCCGCCGTCGAGGACGGTCCGGCGGAGGCGGTCGTGGAAGCCGCTCTGCGTCCTAAACGCAGCCTGTGGCGCAAGATGGTCACTGCCGGTCTGGCGCTGTTTGGCGTAAGTGTGGTCGGGCAGGGCGTACAGTGGGCGATGAACGCCTGGCAAACCCAGGACTGGGTCGCGCTGGGCGGTTGTGCCGCGGGCGCGCTCATCGTGGGGGCGGGCGTCGGATCGGTTGCCACCGAGTGGCGCCGCCTCTGGCGTTTGCGACAGCGCGCGCACGAGCGTGATGAAGCGCGAGATCTTCTCCACAGCCACGGCACCGGTAAAGGCCGCGCCTTCTGTGAAAAACTGGCCAGCCAGGCCGGTATCGATCAGTCGCATCCGGCGCTTCAGCGCTGGTATGCCGCCATCCATGAAACCCAGAACGACCGGGAGGTGGTCACGCTCTATTCCCATATGGTTCAGCCGGTGCTGGACGCGCAGGCGCGACGCGAGATTAGCCGCTCGGCGGCGGAATCCACGCTGATGATTGCCGTCAGCCCGCTGGCGCTGGTGGATATGGCCTTTATCGCCTGGCGTAACCTGCGCCTCATCAACCGTATCGCGAACCTTTACGGCATAGAGCTGGGCTACTACAGCCGGCTCAGGCTGTTCAAACTGGTCCTGCTCAATATCGCGTTTGCGGGCGCGAGCGAGCTGGTGCGCGAAGTGGGAATGGACTGGATGTCGCAGGATCTGGCGGCGCGTCTTTCAGCCCGTGCAGCCCAGGGCATCGGTGCGGGCTTACTGACGGCGCGTTTGGGTATCAAAGCGATGGAAGTGTGCCGTCCGCTGCCGTGGATTGATGGCGATAAGCCGCGGCTGGGGGATTTCAGGCGTGAACTGATCGGTCAGCTGAAAGAGACGCTCAATAAAAAACCGGCTCCGTGAGGCTTTGTTCATTAATCGTGCTGGCTGTCAATATTTGTTGACAGCCATCTTCCGGTTCACCGTGTTCTGACATATCATTTTAACGTTATTGGCTTAAAACGGTGAATTTCCCATGCGTCTTGAAGTCTTCTGTGAAGACCGTCTCGGTCTGACCCGCGAATTACTCGATCTTCTTGTTTTACGTAGCATAGATTTACGTGGCATTGAGATCGATCCTGTCGGGCGAATTTACCTCAATTTTGCCGAAATTGAATTTAATACCTTCAGCAGCCTGATGGCGGAAATCCGCCGTATCGCTGGCGTTACGGATGTACGCACCATCCCCTGGATGCCCTCCGAGCGCGAGCACCTCGCCCTGAGCGCACTGCTTGAAGCGATGCCCGAACCGTTTCTCTCTCTTGATCTGAAAAGTAAAGTCGAGCGCGTTAACCACGCGAGCTGCCAGCTTTTCGCACAGAGCCAGGAGAAGCTCAGCAACCACCACGCCGCGCAGCTGATCCCCGGTTTTAACTTCCAGCGCTGGCTGGACAGCAACCCGCAGAACACGCACAGCGAGCACGTGGTGATTAACGGGCAGAATTTCCTGATGGAGATCACGCCGGTCTATCTGAAAGGAGAGGGAAATGCTCGCGTATTGACCGGGGCGGTGATCATGCTGCGCTCGACGCTACGCATGGGGCGCCAGCTGCAAAACCTCTCCAGCCAGGACGTAGGCGCATTCAGCCAGATTATTGCCGTCAGCCCGAAAATGCGCCACGTGGTTGACCAGGCGCGCAAGCTTGCCAGCCTGACCGCGCCGCTGTTGATTACCGGCGATACCGGCACCGGGAAGGATCTGCTGGCGCACGCCGTGCATCTGGCAAGCCCGCGTGCAGCAAAACCGTATCTGGCGCTTAACTGCGCCTCTATTCCGGAAGATGCCGTCGAAAGCGAGCTGTTTGGACACGCGCCGGAAGGCAAGAAAGGGTTCTTCGAGCAGGCCAACGGCGGCTCCGTGCTGCTGGACGAGATCGGCGAAATGTCGCCGCGTATGCAGGCTAAGCTGCTGCGTTTCCTGAACGACGGCACCTTCCGCCGCGTCGGCGAGGATCATGAGGTGCATGTGGACGTGCGCGTCATTTGCGCCACCCAGAAAAACCTGGTGGAGCTGGTGCAAAAGGGGATTTTTCGCGAGGACCTCTATTACCGCCTCAACGTCCTGACGCTGAACATTCCACCGCTGCGCGACTGTCCGCAGGACATCATGCCGCTAACGGAGCTGTTTGTGGCCCGCTTTGCCGACGAGCAGGGCGTTCCGCGTCCGAAGCTGTCTGCCGATCTGGGCACGGTGTTAATGCGTTACGGCTGGCCGGGCAACATCCGTCAGCTTAAAAACGCCGTTTATCGCGCGCTGACCCAGCTGGAAGGCTATGAACTGCGCCCTCAGTACATTCTGTTGCCGGATTACGACGCCGGGACGGTATCGGTAGGCGAAGAGGCGATGGAAGGCTCGCTGGATGACATCACCAGCCGCTTCGAGCGCTCCGTGCTGACGCAGCTGTACCGCAGCTATCCCAGCACCCGCAAACTGGCAAAACGCCTTGGCGTCTCGCATACCGCGATTGCAAATAAGCTACGTGAATATGGGTTGAATCATAAGAAAGGTGACGAATAACAAAAAGCCTCTGTAAAGAGGCTTTTTTGATGCTTATTCCTTTGCCAGCGGCGTAGTCACGATCTCTGTTTTTGTCTCTCCCTGTATCGACGCAATCCTGCTTTCGACATCCTTCACCTGCTGCGCGCTGTGTAGCAGGGTATAGGTCAGATCAAACTGCGCGCTGGCGCCTGGCTGCAGCTGCTTAACCCGCTTCTGCTCGCGTTCAATGGTAACGGGGTAGGCGTAGCTGGTGCCCGGCTCAATCCCCGTGACATAGCCCTGTTTTGGCGTATCGGTATTTTTCCACAGGGTCAGCACGGGCAGCTGGCGGGTATCAAACTGAATCGACGCGCCTTTGTCACCGGCTTTATTCACCACCGCCGCGAGGGTTTCGTGGTTACTGTCCGCGAGCGGTTTGATGTTAAAGACCATCTCATCAAAGCCTTTTGTCGGTCCGGCGTAGGTTTGCCAGTCGTTAACGCCCGCTTTGGCGTAATCATTGAACGGGCTCACGCTTGCCGCCGGGGCAAGGAAGCGCGCGCCTTCTTCGAGGACAGGTGCGCCGAAGTTGCTGTGATAGATGATTTGGTAATCATGAGGGTAATCGGCGTGGTTCGTCAGAACGTCATGCAGGCTGAACTGGTTGGTTCCCGGAACGTAACGCAGTTCGGTCATGGTTTGCAGATCCGCTTTTTTAAACGTGCTCTCTTTGATTAAACCGCGAATACGAATTTCATGCGGGGCGGCATCCGCAACTTCCACTTCCACCTGGGATGCGGGCGTATTCCCCGCCTTGCCGTGCAGGGTATAAATCTGGCCGTCAGCGGTGACCGGGTGCCCCGTCCATTCGTAGCCACAGCGGACCATCATCTCGTTGAAACCTTCCAGCCAGCCAAGGCCGTTTCGGCTTTCCAGATTAATATACGCCGGGTTAACGACCTCTTTAACGGGCGAGTTCCAGCCCAATCTGGTGCCAAAGCCTTCCACATGCAGAAGGTTCATCCCGCGCGTCGGGCTTAAGGTGATGGTCAGGCCGTTTGTACTGTTAATGACGATGACTTTACTGCCTTCCTGCCTGCCGCCGTGCAACACTTTTTGCTCAATGCTGAACGTTCGATCGTTAATTTTCAGCTCATCGCTGGAAATCTTCCAGTTTCCTTTTTCCACGCTGCTTTCAGCGCTTGTCAGCACCCAGGTTTTTGCTGCGGCATGGCCCGAAACCAGTACCGAAAGGAGCGTTAAAGCCAGTTTTATTTTCATATTTATCCCTTTTTGCTGAAACGATTATTTAACTTCGTAAGCAAATCTAATGTTTTGGCGGTAAGGGAAATGTGATGTGCCTCACTGAGGGTAAATACGGGGCTATTAAACGATCAATATGCGGGTTTGATCGCTATTTAGCTGAATTATCAAAATTAGATTGCATAAATATTGTGACTCAAGCTCATTAATGCTTTAACGATTCAGCTAGTAATTAATAAAAAACCCCGCCATAGCGAGGTTTTGAAAAAGCGGTATAGAATGCTAAGTAATGATTATGCTTTCAGCTTTTCCAGCGCGGCGGTGTAATCCGGCTCGGTAGTGATTTCATTAACCAGTTCGCTGAATACGACAGTGTCGTTTTCATCCAGAACCAGTACCGCGCGTGCTGCCAGGCCTTTCAGAGGGCCTTCGGCGATGCTGACGCCGTAGTTCTCGAGGAAATCCGGGCTGCGCAGGGTGGAGAGGGTGATAACGTTGCTCAGGCCTTCAGCGCCGCAGAAGCGAGACTGGGCGAACGGCAGGTCAGCAGAAATGCACAGCACAACGGTGTTGTCCACTTCAGTTGCCAGCTGGTTGAACTTACGCACGGATGCGGCGCAAACGCCGGTATCAATGCTCGGGAAAATGTTCAGCACTTTGCGTTTACCCGCAAACTGAGCCAGTGTGACGTCAGACAGATCTTTAGCCACCAGAGTGAAAGCCTGCGCTTTGCTGCCAGCCTGCGGAATGGAACCTGCAACAGCAACCGGGTTGCCCTGGAAATGAACGAGTTGTGACATAGATATCTTCCTGTTTACATATAGTTAACGTCGCGGCTAGTGTATGCCATCCGCGGATAACACGGCAAACCAAATTTTTTCGCCTTTCCGGGCCGCAAGGAGTCAGTGATGAGAAGCGTTAAGGTCTATGAAGAAGCCTGGCCATTGCATACCCCGTTTGTGATCTCTCGCGGCAGCCGAAGTGAAGCCAGCGTGGTGGTCGTTGAAATCGAAGAGGACGGTTTTAAAGGCGTAGGGGAGTGCACGCCTTACCCGCGCTATGGTGAAAGCCTTGCGTCGGTGATGGCGTATATCATGAGGCTGGTGCCAGACCTGCAAACCGGGCTCACGCGTGAGGCATTACAGCAGCGTTTGCCCGCCGGGGCCGCACGCAACGCCATTGATAGCGCGCTCTGGAGCCTGGAGGCGGCGAAGCGGCAACAACCACTGACAGCATTGCTGGGCGTGGCGCTGCCGGAATCGGTGGCTACCGCGCAAACGGTAGTGATTGGCGAGCCGGAACAGATGGCCGCCAGCGCCAAAGCGCTTTATGACGCCGGGGCCCGGCTGCTGAAGGTGAAGCTCGACGATCGTCTGATTAGCGAGCGGATGGTCGCCATCCGCGCGGCGGTGCCCGCAGCCACGCTGATAGTTGATGCCAATGAATCATGGCATCCAGAAGGGCTGGCCGCCCGCTGTCAGCTGCTGGCCGACCTGGGGGTGGCCATGCTGGAGCAGCCTCTGCCCGCAAAAGATGACGCGGCGCTGAAGAACTTTATCCATCCGTTGCCCGTTTGTGCCGATGAAAGCTGCCACACCCGCGCGAGCTTAAGCGAGCTGCAGGGCCGCTACGAGATTATTAACATTAAGCTCGACAAGACCGGCGGGCTGACAGAGGCGCTGGCCCTGGCGGAAGAAGCCCGGGCGCAGGGTTTTTCACTGATGCTGGGCTGTATGCTCTGTACGTCCCGGGCAATCGGCGCGGCGCTACCGCTGGTCAATCAGGTCCGTTTCGCCGATCTGGACGGCCCGACGTGGCTGGCGGTTGACGTCTCACCCGCGCTCCATTTTACCAGCGGCGTGCTTCATCTCTGAGGCTGCCAGCGCAAAAGCTCCACCATGGCTTTTAAGTATTTTTCGCTGGCTTCATCGGACGAGATCGCCGGGAATTCAGCGGTAATACAGGGCAGGCTCAAATCGGCGCACCAGCTACCGAACGAGCCTGGCGTTTCATAGCCCACGCTGGTCACGAGCGGCAGGGCGAACGCGTCTGCCAGCCACGCGCCGAGCTCGGAGTGGCGCGGATCTTCAATGCAGGCCAGCGGATCGTGGAAGGAAACTACCCACGCGGGGTGGATCTTATGGATAAGCTGGCACAGCGCCTGGGTTTCCGGCTCTGAGCCCGGCTTATCTCCCGTCAGCAGAACCACATCTCGCTCCTCAGCGGAGCTGTTCCAGCGATACACCGTTTCCCCGGCGCGCCAGTTTGCTGCCGGAAAATTACGGTTTAAGTCAACGCCTCGCGCGTTGGCGCGAAGCCCCAGCTGACAGCCGTCCGGGTTAACCGCCAGAATCACGTGATGACGTCGCAATGAAGGCGTCAGCGTCCGCAGCGCGCAGGAAAGCGTCACGATGGAGGAGTTCTCATCCCCGTGCGTGCCGGCAAGAATCAAGCCGCTTTCGCGGTCTGCGTCGGGGGCGGGAAACCAGATCAGCGATGCGCCTAAAAATGAACGGCCATATTGCTCAGCGCCCGGCGGAAAGGCGCCGCGTTCCGCTCTCGGTCGGGTGGTTGCCATACGAAATCCTGATAAAGAAGTCACTACTGGCAGTGTTGTGCAAAACACGCTGTTAATCAAATAGTTTCCGTAATGGCTAAGAATTGCCTTAAATCACTATTCAGGCGTAAGTTATTTGCATTTCTCTTTGTCGAAACAAATAATTACGCATCTGCTTAATACCTGAATTCATTAAAGGGGATCTTATGAAGCATCCTGTTTCGCGTCTTTTTGCCGCACTGTGCCTGTGCGGGCTCTCTTCACTTTCTTTCGCAGCTGACGTGCCGCAGGGCACTGCGCTGGCGCAAAAACAGGAGCTGGTCAGGCATATTAAAGACGAGCCGGCTTCGCTGGACCCGGCGAAAGCCGTGGGGTTACCCGAGATTCAGGTCATTCGCGATCTCTTCGAAGGTCTGGTTAATCAGAATGAGAAAGGGGAGCTGACGCCGGGCGTAGCGACACGCTGGCAGAGCAATGATAACCGCGTCTGGACGTTTACCTTACGCGATGACGCGAAATGGTCCGACGGTTCCCCCGTCACCGCCCAGGATTTTGTCTACAGCTGGCAGCGTCTGGTTGACCCGAAAACAACCTCTCCGTTTGCCTGGTTTGCCGCGCTGGCGGGAATCAATAACGCGCAGGCCATTATTGACGGCAAAGCCGCGCCCGATACGCTGGGAGTGACGGCGGTGGATGCCAGGACGTTACGCGTCCAGCTGGACAAACCGCTGCCGTGGTTCAGCAACCTGACGGCGAACTTTGCCTTCTATCCAGTACAAAAAGCTAACGTCGAAAGCGGTAAAGAGTGGACGCGGCCTGGCGCGCTGGTGGGGAACGGCGCTTACGTTCTGAAGGACCGCGTGGTGAATGAAAAACTGGTTGTGGTGCCCAATACGCACTACTGGGACAATGCCAAAACGGTCCTGCAGAAGGTGACCTTCGTGCCGATTAATCAGGAATCGTCGGCCACCAAACGCTATCTGGCGGGGGATATCGATATTACCGAATCGTTCCCAAAAAACATGTATCAGAAGCTCCTGAAGGACATTCCGGGACAGGTTTATACGCCGCCTCAGCTGGGCACGTATTATTATGCCTTTAACACCCAAAAAGGCCCGACGGCGGATGCACGGGTTCGTCTGGCGCTGAGTATGAGCATCGACCGTCGTATCATGGCGGAAAAGGTGTTAGGGACGGGTGAGAAGCCGGCCTGGCACTTCACCCCTGACGTGACGGCAGGGTTCACCCCGGACGCCTCGCCGTTTGAGCAGATGTCGCAGCAGGAGCTGAACGCCCAGGCCAAAACCTTGCTGCAGGCCGCAGGCTATGGCCCTCAGCGTCCGCTGAAGCTTAACCTGCTGTACAACACCTCGGAAAATCACCAGAAAATCGCGATTGCGGTGGCCTCCATGTGGAAGAAAAATCTTGGTGTGGATGTCAAACTGCAAAACCAGGAGTGGAAAACCTACATTGATAGCCGTAACACCGGCAACTTTGACGTGATCCGCGCCTCATGGGTGGGCGATTACAACGAGCCATCAACCTTCCTGTCATTGCTGACCTCCACCCACAGCGGCAATATCTCCCGCTTTAATGACCCTGCCTACGATAAGATCGTCCAGCAGGCGACGCTGGAAACAACGGCGAAGGCGCGCAATGCGGACTACAACATGGCGGAGAAAATCCTCATGGAGAAGGCGCCCATCGCACCAATTTATCAGTACACCAACGGTCGCCTGATTAAGCCCTGGGTGAAGGGCTACCCGATCAATAACCCGGAAGACGTGGCGTATAGCCGGACGATGTATATTGAGAAGCACTAATCAAGTACTGGCGCGGCTTGCGGCGCCAGTTACTCTTTTCTGACCATCACCCGCCACAGCAGAAAGCATCACTTTTCTGACGGTATTTTTGGCGTATTCAGATGGTTTGCCCGCCCGACACTTCAATGCGCTGTGCGGTTACCCAGCGGTTATCATCACGCAGCAGGCTGGCGACCATCGGGCCGATATCGTCGGGAACGCCGACCCGCCCGAGCGCGGTCATCGCGGCAAACTGCGTGTTGACATCTGCGTTGTCGCGAACCAGGCCGCCGCCAAAATCGGTTTCAATGGCGCCTGGCGCGATGGTATTGACGGTGATGCCGCGCGGGCCCAATTCGCGTGCCAGATAGACGCTGAGCATTTCCACCGCCGCTTTTGCCGCCGCGTAAGCGGAGAACCCAGGGTACGATACCCGGGTCAGGCCGGACGAGAAGTTGATGATGCGCCCGCTGTCCACCAGCAGGGGTAAAAGGGTCTGAACCAGGAAAAATATCCCTTTGACATGGACATTGAATAGCCCGTCGAACTGCGCTTCGGTGGTCTCGGCCACCCCGGCAAACTCGCCATGACCTGCGTTATTTACCAGGTGGTCGAAGGTGTCGCGCTGCCAGACTTCGGCGAGTTGTTGACGCAGGGTTTCGGCAAATGCCGGAAAACTCGTCGTCTGCGCCACATCCAGTTGAAGTGCGATCGCCTTACGACCAAGGGTGCGGATTTCCGCGACAACCGCTTCAGCCTGAGGGGTGTTTCCTCTGTAAGCGACGATAACATCGCCACCCTGACGCGCGATAGAGAGGGCGGTGTTACGGCCAAGACCACGATTGGCGCCGGTGATAAGTGCAATTTTACTCATGGTGTATCCTCTGTTTGGTGGAGCTTTTACAGTAGGAGAAGGCCACTAATTCACTTTGCCTGATTCTGGTTATCTTTTGCCTGTTTCTCTTTTCATTGTTTGTTCTGTTGAGAATGACCGCATACTATGGCTTAAAAACTTGCCTGAAAGAGTGTCTATGCGCGATCTCCTGTTCGATCTTTGCCGCCGGTATGCCGATGCTCACGTCGACCGTAGCGGGGTTGCCGTAACGCCGGTTCCAGGGTTGACGATTATCCGGGCTTTGCATCCGGGCGACCTGCAGGCGGCGATCAACAGACCGCTGATGGCGATGCTGTTGCAGGGGCGAAAACGCGTCGCTACGGGGACGGAAAGTTTTGAATATGGCCCCGGCGAGGCGATGGTGATAGCCGCCGATGTGCCGACCCTCAGTCAGATTACCCAGGCCAGCCTTCGCCATCCCTACTATTCACTGGTGCTGGAACTGGATATCGCCATCCTGCGTGAGTTGCAGGATGCTGTACCAGCGAAGCAGGGGGGAGCGCCTTGCGTTGGGGTTGAGCCAATGAACGCCGACGTGACGGACGCGGCTTACCGGCTGGCAAGGTTGTTTGAACAACCGGAGGCGATGGCGGTTCTTGGGGATGGGCTACGGCGAGAGCTGCATTACTGGTTGCTTCGCAGTGTCCATGGTCCTGCTATTCGCGCCCTGGGCGCGGCGGATAGCCACTCTGGACGAATTAGCCGTGTGGTCGCAATGTTGCGTAAGGAATTTACACGTACGATAAGCGTTGACGAGCTTGCTGAGGTGGCGGGCATGAGCGTGTCCGTATTCCATCAGCATTTTCGCGCGATAACCACGATTTCGCCCCTGCAATTTCAGAAACAGCTACGCCTTATCCATGCCCGCCGCCTGATGCTTGTCGATGGCGCAGGGATCGCGCAGGCGGCGTATACGGTCGGTTATGCCAGTGTTTCGCAGTTTACCCGCGAATATGCCCGTATGTTTGGCGCGCCGCCGGGGCGGGATAAACGCATGGCGACATAACGGTTTTAAGCCATGATTCAATATCTTGAGTTGGTATATTATTCTGAACATTCCAGGTGTTACTCATCGGCCACCACATGCCGTCTTCTCGGGCGAAGGCCGCGCGATAGCGAAGCATCTGGTCATCCGGATTTAAATGCAGTGCATTCAGCAGATCCGGGAGCGTCAATACGTTTTTGTCAAAGGCTTGTTTTGTCGTGCGTTCAACCGTTTCGGCCAATTTTCCGTAGGAGGTTGTTTCACCCGCGACAAATATCACTTCATTTACGATCCGCGGCTGATGCAAATAAATTTCGGTGGTGAGTCGGCCAATATCTGCAGGTGATGTCACGGTGACCTGCGTGTCCCATCCTCCAAGCGCATTAATGGTTTTTTCGGATAAATTCACCACATTAAACGCCGGCTCGAAGAGAAAGCTGGTAAACATACCGGTTGAAACAATCACCCATTCCGTCGCGTTCTGTTCCCGCAACAGCGTCCTGACATCATACTGCTCGTCCCAGACGGGCTGACCGCTCCCTTTGCCGACCACATCGTAATTCACGCCGAACTGCCAGGGGAAATAGCGGCTTACGCCTGCTTCCAGTACCGCACGGGTAATTTTGAGCTGTGTACCTGCTCCGGCGACAAACCCCATGCAGTTGATGACGGTATCAAAATCCAGAAAGTGGGTTTTTAACGTTTCAGTGGAACTGTCGGCGACATCGACCGCGATAAATTCTGCCCCTGCATCAGCCAGTTTTTGATGCGTTTCGGACTGAAGCTTGCCCCGGCTGTCCCAGGAGCGGGGCGAAACGATAACGGAGACAGCGCCGTCGCGCTGCGTGACTGCCGGAACCAGATACTCCAGCACGGCTGCGCCCAATTGTCCTGCACCAAGCACTAATACATTTTCGCCTGTCTTGATATCACGTTCTTTCATGCTGAGCCTCTCTTTGTTAAATCACCTGTCTACTGCAACTTGAGCAAGGTTATGTCAGATGGCTGCATTCGATAAGACAACAGGCATAGGTTAGACTGTTCGTATAAATGGGATAATTGATCTTTCAGGCGCGGTGGGAATATGGATAAACTGGAATCAATGCGGGTATACGTTTGCGTGGTCGATACCCATAGCTTCGCCAGGGCGGCAGAAGTGCTGGGGCTACCGCGCTCAACCGTATCGCGGGTTGTTAAGGAACTGGAGACATACCTGGGTATTCAGCTTTTACAACGCACCACCCGAAAACTCAGCGTGACCGCAGAAGGCCGGCGTTACTATGACGAGAGCAAACGGCTGCTGGCGGATATTGCGACAATGGAGTCTTCTTTCCCCGGCAGATCGGCACAGCCCAGAGGCCGTTTTAAAGTGGGGATGCCGCAGTCTCTCGCCCGACATTGTATTCTTCCCAGCCTCCCGGAATTTCTCCGCCAGTTTCCCGAGCTGGAACTGATGCTCTGTTCCAGCGATAGCGTGGAGGACATCATTCAGGAAGGGTATGACTGCGCGATCCGCACCGGGAGGATCGAAGATTCAACGACGCTGGTTGCGCGCCCTCTGGCGAACTTCAGATGGGTTGTTCTGGCTTCTCCGGGCTATATAACCGCCTGTGGTAAGCCGGAAAATCTCGACCAACTGGAAAAGCATTACGCAGTCGGCTACCTGAACCACCGTACCGGGCGCACTATCGACTGGTTTTTTACGCGTGATGACGGCGATTGTGCAATTCGCATGAAAGAGACGCTGATCGTCGATGATACCGACGCCTATATCCAGGCCGGCATTCAAGGGCTCGGATTAATTCGCGTGGCCAGCTATCTGGCTGAGCCGTATGTGAAGAGCGGGGCGTTGGTTCGCTGTTTGGAGAACCTCTCTTTCGATTTACCGCTTTCGCTTGTCTATCCACAAAACCGCTATCTCCCGCCTTCGGTACGCGCCTTTTATGACTGGAGCAGAGCGGTGCTGCACCAACATGGCGACTGACGCTCTTTGCTTAATAGCCGGAAATAAAAAAAGCCCGTCAGAGAACGGGCGAAATAAGCAAATGATTTAGTGATTCGTTATCAACATTGTTGGAGGATAACGCCGCGTATCTTACGTGGCTGAGGGCAATGCAGATACCTGACAAATTCGGTAGGTGAAACAATAAATTAAACGTGCGCTACAGGGCGTCAAAAGTGGGGTAGAGACTGTTTTCCAGATATTCAACGAAATACCAAATCTCACCGCTGAAAATAAACCATAAGCCAAATATTATAAGCAATAAAATAATTAAGGTGAGTATTATTTCTGTCTTTCCCATTGTTGCCACAACCCACCCGTCGTTATTTACTTAAGCTGGGCATTGTAGCGGGGCTTTTCACGATACTCCAGTTTCATGCCGCAAGGACTTTATTACGTCCATCATTTTTGGCGCGATAGAGCGCATCGTCGACACGTTTAAACAGCGCGTCAATACTCTCTTCCGGGTCATGGCGCGCCACGCCAATACTGACGGTAAAGCGCGGCAAGCCTGGGAGGGTAATATGGGCGACCGCCGCACGCACGCATTCGGCAATCTTCAGAGCCGTTTCGAGAGACGTGCGCGGCAACAGGATGACAAACTCTTCACCGCCCCAGCGGAACACCAGATCATCTTGTCTGCAGCAGGCTTCCAGCGTTCGGGAAAGGGCGATAAGCACCTCATCACCTTTCAGGTGACCGAAGAGGTCATTGATGTTTTTAAAATGATCCGTATCCACCAGCAGCAGGCTAAATTGCTGCTGTGCGGAAAGGTGGCTCAGGTTGGTTTGGTCGATAACGTTATAAAACTGGCGTCGGTTGAGTAACCCCGTCATCGAGTCACGTAATGCAGCATTTTCCAGCTCCTGCTCAAGCCTCTTTTGCTCAGTAATATCATGGATTATGCACAGCATCAGTTTGTCACCGTAAATCTCAATGGGCCCCGCGTAGGTCTGGACGTGGCGGGTGGAGCCATCGGCAAGGCGGTGAATAAAATTGAGCGGCTTATGCCCGCCGGGCAGCGCGGCGATCTCCGTCATGATGGGCATGACGCCTCTGCCAAGCGTGTTAATTTCCCAGGTATGCTTCCGGCACATCTCATCATGCGAATAACCGTAAAAGCCGAGCGCGGCCAGGTTTGCATCGACAATTTGCCCGTCACGGGCAGGATCGATGAGCAGCATCGGCGCGCTGTTGGTCAGGAAAAAGCGTGCGTAAAACCCCTGTTTTTTGCGTTGATAGGTTGCGGAACGGCTGGCTTTCAGGCCTGAGGGGGCGTGCGAAGAGATTCCTTCGAAAACGATAACATCGCCGTGCGGCGTGCCGTGGCTGAGTGAGAGACGACAGCTTAACGGCGCGTCCTGCCCACCCCGGCTAATTGTCCAGATCTCGACAATATCGTGATCGTTTTTCAGTTCGGGAACATACATCGACAGTACGGTTTGCGCGCTTGCAGAGAATGAACCTTTACGCAGGTCATTCAGCGTTTTATTACCCGTCAGCTGTACTGCGGCCACATTGGCAAAAATAATCTGTTCCGAGACAGGAGAAATGAGCCACACGGGCGTTTTAATTGCATTGAGCGCATCAAAACTATTTTGCGACATAGTATGTTCCTGTTCATCGGCACGATATGCCTGGCAATCATGGCAGAACTGACCCGCATGTACTTCCTTGAAACATACTCTACTCAATCCCGTCAGGCATGATTTTTTTGTGAAATAAATGCGGGGTCCGTTTGAATTTTACTCATGGGTATAATTTGTTTGTCTGAGTTTTTCTGTAGCAGCAGCCACGGAACCTGCTCAGCGGGCAATGGGCGGGAGAAGAGGTATCCCTGGAGATAGTCACAGCCGAGGCTGGTCAGTATTGCCTGCTGTTCGTCCGTTTCGATCCCCTCGGCAACGACGGTCATCTCCATGGTGCGGGCGATATTAATAATAGTTTCCACCAGCCTGCGGCTTTTTTCATTTTCCAGCATGGAGGCCACAAAGCTCTTGTCTATTTTTAGCTCTTTTGCCGGAAGAACGCTCAGCATCAGCAGGTTGGAATAGCCCGTGCCAAAATCATCAATAGAGACGGTGATCCCCGCACGGTTAAAGGCATTAAGCAACTCGATGCTGCGGTCGAGATTTTTTAGCGCGGTACTCTCCGTTACCTCCAGGATCAGCCTTGACGGCGACAGATTATATTTTTCCAGCATGGACGATACGATGTGAAAGATATCCGGCTGTTCGAACTGAACGGGGGATAAGTTGAGCGACAACGTCCACTGGCTGAAGCCTTGTTCAGTCCAGAAATGAAGCTGCCGACACGCGGCTTCAATAGCCCAGTTGCCAACCGGAATAATCAAACCCGTTTGTTCCAGGGTGGGTAAAAACAGGCCTGGCAGCAAAATGCCTTGCTCCGGATGCCGCCAGCGCAGAAGAGCCTCAAAACCGCGGATAGTTTTATCTTCTGCATGCCAGGTTGGCTGATACCACAGTTCAAACCGATCGCGTTCCAGCGCCTGAGAAAGCTCCTGCAGAAAACCCGGCTGCGCCGGAACCGCCGTTGACATCTCAGGGCGGTAAACCGCCCAGCCGTTACGACCGTCTTGCTTAACGTGCTGTAAGGCGGCATCCGCCTTAAACTTCAGTTCCTGCAGCGTTTCGCCATCCTGAGGATAGAGGCTGACGCCCGCGCTGAGGGTGGTACTCAGCGTATGTCCGCAAAGCGAAAGCGGACGGCGCACATCCGCGAGCAGCGTCGTGAGCAGGGTAGTGAGCTTTTCTTCGTCGCATTCGGGAACCAGCAGGATAAAGGCATCCCCACCCAGCCTGGCCAGCGTCATCTCACGGGTAAGCCGGGAGGTAATGCGCTGGGCGATGGTAATCAATAACTCATCGCCGACGCTGTGACCCCAGGTATCATTCACGCGTCTGAAGCGATCGACATTCAGAAAAATCACGGCAAATTGTTTGTTACTCAACAAGGCGCTGTGCAGACAATCCTGCATTCGGATATCCATCTGCTGGCGGTTTGCGAGGCCGGTGAGAGCGTCAAAGCGAACCTGGAGCTCAAGCTGACGGTTGAGCTGGCGCAAATTGTCCGTCAGCCGGCTGGTCCGCCAGTGCGAGTCGATAAGCGAAATAATTAACATCATGCCGAGCAGGGAGAGCGTGGTGACGGAAACCCAGATGGATAAACCCAGCTCGCTGACCCCGCCGGGGAGCGTATGCGCCATCTCATGGAAATGTGCGGCGCTCATGCCCGTATAGTGCATCGCGCAAATGGCGGCGCCCATGACTAACGCGGCGAGAATGCGCGTAACAAAGACCCCTTTGTGCTTATCCCGCAGGCGGAATGCCAGCCACAGCGCCACGCCGGAGGCGACCACGGCAATCACCACGGACAAACCCACAGTGCGCCGATCCCAGAGGATGCTTCCTTCCAGCATCAGAGCGGCCATCCCGATATAGTGCATGGAGACCACGCCAGCGCTGAGGATGACCGTGGCGAAGAACAGCCGAAAGAGCGAGAGGTGTTTGCCCGTAACGGCAATGTTAATTGCTATCGTGGAGGCAACAACCGCCACGCCGAGAGACGCAAGGGTTAGCCAGAGGTCATAGCTCATCATCATCGGCATTTGCATCGACAGCATGCCGATGAAGTGCATTGACCAGATCCCGATGCCCAGCGTAACCCCGCCGGCGATGCGCCAGAACAAAGCCGCTTTACGGCTGGAAAGGGGAATTTTCCCGGCGCTGTCCAGGGCCACAAAGGAGGCGATAAATGCCACCACATAAGAGACAGCGATCAACACAGGGTCCCACGATATATTGAGCATTATGCAATCCCACGCCTGAGAGGGTTACCGATTTCGCCTGCCGGCACGTCTTTTCCGGCAACGAACATGCGCATTCAAACCATATTAATTATTTATCGTGAAAAATGACCATTTATATAAAATGCCAAACTTGCCCTAAATATAAAATATATTCTTTTTGTTAACGCATTAAGCACGGCTAAACATAGCCGATAGATTGTAGCAAAGCGTCTTAAATATGTGTGCAAATGAATCGTTTTACCGCAGATAATGGTATCGCTTCAGGGAAGTTTGGACCAGCAATACAGCATGTGGGGCATGGCATTTCCACTAAAACACCTTTTTTGTCTGACTTAAGCTAAATACAGGGTGGGTAACGGCGAAACGAGAAACCAGCGCATTATGTGAGGACAAACGCAAAAGTGAATGCTATAAATCTTAATGCCGACCAAAATATATGTTGTGGGTAAAATCATGCTAAGAAATATTAGTGTCAGGACCTTCATTGCCTGGTTCCTGCTGTGCCTTTTTTTAGTGAATGCAGGTATCGTTGTTCTATTTTCCAGCAATCTTTCTCTTTTCATTTCGATTAATCTGGTCAATTTCGTTGCGTTATTTTTGCTCTGGAGTTATATGACGAAATTTCTTGTGACGCCGATCAATACTGTGAAAAAAAGTATTGAAGAAGTGACCGCAGGCAACTTAGGCGTCGCTATACCCGAGTTTGGCAATAACTGCGCGGGGCGATTAATTCCCGGGATTAATAGCCTTTCCAGCAACATCGCTACGCTGGTGCGCGAGATCAGGGCATCATCACAAAACGCCATGGCCTTGTCGGATCAGCTCTCTTCCCGCAGTGCTCAGCTCTCGGTGAAAACAGAGCAGCAGTCTGCCTCTCTGGTGCAAACTGCGGCAAGTATGGAGCAGATGGCGGCAAGTACCCGAAACAATGCCGATAACACCCGGCTGGCGAGCGAGCAGGCAAATGCCGCGACGGTGCAGGCGCGTAAGGGAGGCGATCTGATGGAACAGGTTGCCAGCAATATGCAATCCATTACCGAGTGCGCGCAGCAGATGACGGAAATTATCTCGCTGATCGACGGCATTGCATTCCAGACGAATATTCTGGCGCTTAACGCGGCCGTCGAGGCTGCGCGGGCGGGCGATCACGGTAAAGGGTTCTCCGTGGTCGCAGAGGAAGTCCGAAATCTGGCGCACCGCAGCGCGGAGGCGGCGAAAAACATCAAAACGCTGATTGACGTTACCAGCAGTAATGTCACCCAGGGGGCCAGCGTTGTGTCGGAAGCGGAGAAGAATATGCGTGACATCGTGACCGGCTCCGGCAACGTCAGCCGGTTAATGGATGAGATTTCTACCTCGACCGCAGAGCAGGAGAAGGGCATTTCCCAGATCACGCTGGCGCTGTCCGAACTGGAGCGGGTCACGCAAAGCAACGTGGCGATGGCGGAGGAACTCAACGGCTCCTCTGATGTGCTGCGCAATCAGGTGATCGAACTGCAGACGCGGACCCGAAATTTCAGGCTGGACCAGGGGCATCCTCCGTCACCAGTAGCCAGCCCCGTCTCGTTCCATCAGCGCCCCGAACACTCTCTCTGACCGCTTCCTGAAGCCTGGCATGCCAGGCTTTTTTATTCTCGAAACACAGCGTGTACAATTCCTGAGCGATTTCAGCGCGATGCGAGACATAGTTGTTGCTTAACCCCTGATGGAAGCTAGACTGACATCGAAAGAGCCAAACAGGGGAGGCGCTGTGGAGAGCATTAAAGGATCTGAACTTAACGTTCCTGACGCAGTTTTTGCGTGGGTGCTGGACGGTCGCGGCGGTGCCCGACCGCTGGAAGATGATGATGTCATTGATAAAGAGCATCCCTGCTGGCTACATCTGAACTATACCCATCCGGACAGCGCTGACTGGCTGGCCTCGACTCCGCTGCTGCCTAACAACGTACGAGATGCGCTGGCGGGGGAAAGCCTGCGGCCTCGCGTAAGCAGGATGGGTGACGGGACGCTTATCACCCTGCGCTGTATAAACGGCAGCACGGATGAACGTCCCGATCAGCTGGTGGCGATGCGCGTCTATATGGACGATGGGCTGATTGTTTCTACACGTCAGCGTAAGGTTCTGGCGCTGGACGATATTGTGAACGACCTCAAAGAGGGGACCGGGCCGGTCGACTGCGGCAGCTGGCTGGTGGACGTCTGTGACGCCCTGACCGATCACGCGAGCGAATTTATCGAAGAGCTGCACGATAAAATTATCGACCTTGAAGATAACCTGCTCGATCAGCAGATCCCACCGCGCGGTTTTCTGGCGCTATTGCGCAAGCAGCTGATCGTGATGCGTCGGTATATGACGCCACAACGGGATGTGTATGCCCGTCTGGCCAGCGAAAGACTCAGCTGGATGAATGACGATCAGCGCCGCCGGATGCAGGACATCGCTGACAGGCTGGGGCGCGGGCTGGATGAGATTGATTCCTGCATCGCCCGAACGGCGGTGATGGCGGATGAAATCGCACAGGTGATGCAGGAGTCGCTGGCGAGAAGAACCTATACGATGTCCCTGATGGCGATGGTCTTTTTACCCAGCACATTTCTGACAGGGCTTTTTGGCGTCAATCTGGGCGGTATACCCGGCGGCGAATATCGGTACGGCTTCACCGCGTTTTGCGTCATGTTAGTTGTTTTGATTGGTGGTGTTGCATGGTGGTTGCATCGTAGTAAATGGCTGTAAATTTACGTTTTTTTCACCTTTTACGGGGATTAAAACGCTCTTTTAATTGAGCGAAGTCAATAAACATCACCCCCGTAAGGTGCAATATTACTCCCGCAGGTGAATGCAACGTCAAGCGATGGGCGTTGCGCTCCATATTGTCTTACTTCCTTTTTTGAATTACTGCATAGCACAATTGATTCGTACGACGCCGACTTTATAGTCGGCTTTTTTTTGCCTCCTGTTTCTCAGCGTCTACCCTAAAAGGGACGACAGCAAATCCTGGAGGGAAAGATGAGCATTCTACTCGCTCTGCTACTGCAACACTCGCGTCAGTCCGATCCTGTCCCCACCGATCCCGTACCGATGCCCGATCCCATTCCGCGTCCGCAGCCGATGCCAGACCCGCCGCCAGACGAAGAACCGATTAAATTGTCGCATCGAACCCCGAGATCTGCGAGGATACGCGCCATCTGACCGCAAAGATGACCACGAGAGACTATTGTGACCGCTTTTTCTACCCTGAATGTTCTGCCTGCCGCCCAGCTCGACAACCTCAACGAGTTGGGATACCTCACGATGACGCCTGTTCAGGCGGCCGCGCTGCCCGCCATTCTTGAAGGCCGGGACGTGCGCGTGCAGGCGAAAACGGGCAGTGGGAAAACGGCCGCTTTCGGTCTTGGTCTGCTGCAGCATATTGACGCGTCGCTGTTTCAGACCCAGTCACTGGTGCTGTGCCCGACCCGCGAGCTGGCAGACCAGGTCGCGGGTGAGCTGCGCCGCCTGGCGCGCTTCCTGCCTAATACCAAGATCTTAACCCTCTGCGGTGGGCAGCCGTTTGGCGCACAGCGTGATTCGCTCCAGCACGCGCCGCACATTATTGTCGCGACGCCCGGCCGCCTGCTGGATCACCTGCAAAAAGGCACCGTTTCGCTCGATGCATTAAGCACGCTGGTGATGGACGAGGCGGATAGGATGCTGGATATGGGCTTCAGCGATGCCATTGATGAAGTGATCCGCTTTGCGCCGGCCGATCGTCAGACGCTGCTTTTCTCTGCGACCTGGCCTGAAGCCATCGCCGCGATCGGCGGTCGTGTGCAGAGAAATCCGCTCACCATTGAGATCGACAGCGTCGATGCTCTGCCTGCCATCGAACAGCAGTTCTTCGAAACCTCGCAGCAGGGAAAAATCCCGCTCCTGCAGAAACTGCTGAGCCAGCACCAGCCTGCGTCATGCGTGGTGTTCTGTAATACCAAAAAAGACTGTCAGGCGGTTTGTGATGCCCTGAATGCGGCGGGGCAGAGTGCGCTGTCGCTGCACGGCGACTTAGAACAGCGCGATCGCGATCAGACGCTTGTGCGCTTTGCTAACGGTAGCGCGCGCGTGCTGGTGGCGACCGACGTGGCCGCGCGCGGTCTGGACATCAAATCCCTTGAACTGGTAGTGAACTATGAGCTGGCATGGGATCCCGAAGTGCACGTTCACCGTATTGGTCGTACTGCCCGCGCCGGAAACAGCGGCCTGGCCATTAGCTTTTGCGCCCCGGAAGAGGCGCAGCGCGCCAATATTCTCTCAGAAATGTTGCAGATCAAGCTGAACTGGGTGAACGCGCCGGGCAGCGTCAGGGTCGTGCCGCTGGAGGCCGAAATGGCGACGCTGTGCATTGATGGCGGCAAAAAGGCCAAGATGCGACCGGGGGATGTGCTGGGCGCACTGACCGGAGATGTGGGGCTGGAAGGGGCGGATATCGGGAAAATTGCGGTTCATCCGGCACATGTGTATGTGGCGGTTCGCCATGCGGTTGCCCATAAGGCGTGGAAGCAGCTGCAAAACGGCAAAATTAAAGGCAAAACCTGCCGCGTACGTTTGCTGAAATAGGGCATAAAGCGTCTCAGAAGGTCTTTCTGAGACGCCCATCGCTTATTTCACTTCAAGCACGTTCAGACGTAATTCTTCGAACTGATTGTCATCGTCTTCCGGCTGCCAGCCCGCAGGCTGCACAGGGATCTCTTCCCGGTCAAACGCCAGATCGCCACCATTCACCACCTCCGAACCGTGATTGATCCCTTTGAAGTCGAATAGCTCTACGTCTGCGAGGTGGGAAGGAACCACGTTCTGCATCGCGCTGAACATGGTCTCAATGCGGCCCGGATAACGTTTGTCCCAGTCGCGCAGCATGTCGCCAATCACCTGACGCTGCAGGTTCGGCTGAGAGCCGCACAGGTTGCATGGAATGATCGGGAACCCTTTCGCCTGAGAAAAACGCTCAATGTCTTTTTCACGGCAGTAGGCAAGAGGGCGGATCACAATGTGCTTGCCGTCATCGCTCATCAGCTTAGGCGGCATGCCTTTCATCTTGCCGCCGTAGAACATGTTCAGGAACAGCGTTTGCAGGATATCGTCGCGATGGTGGCCCAGCGCGATTTTGGTCGCGCCCAGCTCCGTTGCGGTACGATAGAGAATGCCGCGGCGCAGACGGGAGCAAAGCGAGCAGGTGGTTTTCCCTTCCGGAATCTTCTCTTTCACAATGCCGTAGGTGTTTTCTTCGACGATTTTGTACTCAACGCCCAGCTGTTCCAGGTATTCCGGCAGAATGTGCTCCGGGAAGCCCGGCTGTTTCTGGTCAAGGTTGACCGCCACCAGAGAAAAGTTCACCGGCGCGCTTTGCTGAAGATTTCGCAGGATCTCCAGCATGGTATAGCTGTCTTTACCCCCTGACAGGCAAACCATGATGCGGTCGCCTTCTTCAATCATGTTGAAGTCTGCAATGGCTTCGCCAACATTACGGCGCAGGCGCTTTTGCAGTTTGTTCAGGTTGTATTGCTCTTTCTTTGTACTCGATTGATTCTCTGGCATTTTTATTTGTCTCGGGAGGCGTCAGGGCACCATAGGGGTAGGCCTCTTTCTAAATCGACGACCGAACATCCGGCATGACGATCTGATCCTGGCTCATTTCCGCTATCCTGCCCCGTAAATTTCGTAAACCCTTTTCGCGTTTTCAAGCCCCTCTGACCGGCAACGAAAGACGGGGTAGCGCTGGCAGATAAACGCCAGCAGGCGTAGGCATGCCGCGTATGGTACGGATTACTGCGACGAATTCAATACGCTTAGGGATTGCATCGAGAGATTTAGCCTGACAAGAACAGGCGTAAGCACTATTGATGGAGAGCGGCGAGATGATTTCAGTAAAGATTCGGTAATAGTTGATGAACGGAAAGAACTGCCCATCAACAACTGTATGATAAAAATATCGCTATTATCGTTTTTTATTCGGTGAATAATGTACAGAATTAACGGCCCTGCTTAGACCATTTCTGCACAAATTCAACGCGTTAATTTTAGCCAGTTAACTTGCTGATTGCGCAACACCACTTATATTTATTCATGCTTCCTTTCATTAAGTTCTTTTTAAAAAATCCCACATATGCTGTGGCAGAACATCGAGAGGTTTTGATGAAATTCAACATGATAGTAAGGAGCCTTGCTTTAGCTGGCATTCTGGGCTCAATGAGCCCGTCCCTTTGGGCCGCAGAGGCCTCTAAAGAGGCAGCAGCAGCAACGCAACAAGCCAACAATGCCTTGTATAATCAACTTCCTTTCTCCGATAACACTGATTTTACCAATGCTCATAAAGGTTTCATCGCGCCACTTCCTCAGGAGGTTATCAAGGGCGAGCAAGGAAATATAATCTGGAATCCGCAACAATATTCTTTTATTAAAGAAGGCGATAAAGCTCCCGATACGGTTAATCCCAGCTTATGGCGTCAATCTCAGCTGATCAATATTAGCGGTCTGTTTGAGGTTACCGACGGCGTTTATCAGATTCGAAATCTTGACCTGTCGAATATGACCATTATCGAAGGTAAAGAGGGTATTACCGTGGTGGACCCGCTGGTATCGGCAGAAACAGCGAAAGTGGGTATGGATCTCTACTTCAAAAATCGCGGGAATAAACCCGTTGTTGCCGTTATTTATACCCACAGCCATGTTGACCACTACGGCGGCGTGCGGGGCGTGGTTGATGAAGCGGACGTGAAGTCCGGCAAGGTCAAAGTCTATGCCCCGGCAGGGTTTATGGAAGCCGCCGTTGCGGAAAATATCATGGCAGGTAATGTCATGAGCCGCCGCGCCAGCTACATGTACGGCAACTTGCTGAAGCCAGATGCCAAAGGACAGGTGGGGGCTGGTCTGGGGACCACAACATCAGCAGGAACGGTGACGCTGATTGCTCCTACGAACATCATTGAGAAAGATGGTCAGAAAGAGGTCATCGACGGACTTACCTACGACTTTATGCTCGCGCCGGGTTCTGAAGCACCCTCGGAAATGCTCTGGTATATCGAAGAGAAGAAACTCATCGAATCTGCCGAGGATGTCACTCACACCCTGCACAACACCTATTCACTGCGTGGCGCGAAAATTCGTGAACCGCTGCCGTGGTCGAAATACATCAATCAGGCGATCGTGCGCTGGGGTGATAAAGCGGAAATCATCATGGCGCAACACCACTGGCCGACCTGGGGTAATGAAAACGTAGTCAAACTGCTGAAAAGTCAACGTGACCTCTATCGTTACATCAACGACCAGACGCTTCGCATGGCAAACGAAGGGCTGACGCGGGATGAAATAGCCGCAAACTTTAAGCTGCCAGATTCACTGGCGCATACCTGGGCTAACCGCGGTTACTACGGATCGGTGAGCCATGATGTGAAAGCAACCTATGTTCTTTACCTTGGCTGGTTTGATGGCAATCCGGCAACGCTGGATGAACTGCCACCTGAAGAGGGCGCGAAGAAATTCGTGGAGTATATGGGCGGTGCGGATGCCATTTTGAGCAAGGCGAAAACCGACTTTGACCAGGGGAACTACCGCTGGGTTGCGCAGGTCGTGAGCAAAGTTGTGTTTGCCGACCCGAATAACCAGGCCGCGCGTAACCTGGAAGCGGATGCGTTGGAGCAGCTTGGCTACCAGGCTGAATCGGGGCCATGGCGTAACTTCTACCTGACCGGAGCCCAGGAGCTCCGTAACGGCGTAGTGAAAGGCCCGACGCCAAACACCGCCAGCCCGGATACCGTGCGCGCCATGACCCCAGAGATGTTCTTCGATTATCTGGCGGTACATATTAACGGCCAGAAAGCCGGGGACGCTAAATCGGTATTTAACATCGATCTGGGCAGCGATGGCGGCAAATATAAGCTGGAGCTGGAAAATGGCGTGCTGAACCACACGGCTAACGCCGAGGCGAAGGACGCAGATGCGACGGTGACCCTGAATCGGGACACGCTGAATAAAATCATCCTGCAGGAGGTTACGCTCAAGCAGGCCGAAGACAGCGGCGATGTAAAAATTTCAGGTGATGGAGCGAAACTCGACGCGATGCTCGGGTATATGGATAAATTTGATTTCTGGTTCAATATCGTCACACCTTAAGCGCGTTCCCTGCGGGAAATATTTCCCGCAGGGACGTTTTACACGCTTGTCGGTCAGCATGTTGTTAACATCAGGCCGATGAAAACTGATAATTCCTCAAACACAGGCAGATGTGAACAGAATAGTGGCCGCTCCCTGCGTATAATGCCTTTCGAATTCGCATAAATATCCAGTGGCTGTCCTTATGACTCTGAATCGCCTTTGTTTTTTGTTCCTGCTCATCGCTGCAATCAGCAGCTTTTTGGCCACGTATCCCTTTGCCATGTGGTTGCTGTTAATCAATGTCCTGACGATGATCGTTTACGGTGTCGATAAAACCGCCGCGCGAAAAGGGATGCGCAGGGTACCGGAGATCACGTTACTGGCGTTTGGTACTGTGGGAGGGTGGCCAGGCGCCATATTAGGCCAACAGATCTTTCGCCATAAAACGCAGAAGCAGCCCTTCAAAACCTGGTTTTTGCTGAGCATCGTCGTGAGTATTTCAGCCACGGCGGCGGTTTATCATTTCTGTCCCTTTATTCTTTTCTGAACATCATCAGGACCGCACAAATTCACCGTTGACCTCAAGTTAACTTGAGCTTTTAAAATGTCTGCGACATGTTGATACAGGAGTAACATCTTAAAATGAAAGACATTGACGTAGGATTCACTCATGTTGCGTTTATGGTCAGGGATCTGGAGAAGAGCGTTGCTTTCTACCGCCGATATGCCGGGATGGACGTCATTCATTCGCGTGAGCCCGGTCTTCCTGCTGCCCGTAAAGTGGCGTGGCTAACTGACCATACGCGTCCTTTTGCGCTGGTTCTGGTGCAGGCGGACAGCGTGACCGATACGCCGCTGGGGCATTTTGGCCACCTTGGGATTGCCTGCGCCACGCGCGAAGAAATTGACAGAAAAACCGCGATGGCTATCGAAGAAGGGGTGTTACGGAAAACGCCGGAAGATCTGGGCGATCCCGTTGGGTACTATGTATTCTTTGCCGATCCCGATGGAAATACCTTAGAGCTCTCGTACGGCCAGCGCGTCGGGCTCACAGCAATTCAGGCGAAACAGTAAAACGCCTGAACACGGTCTGACGCTGCGTTTTTGAAAATCCTGCTACGCTTGTTTGTTGTATCAGGAGCATGAGTATGAAGAACAAAGACGAACAAACAGGATTAGTGGGGCTGGCGATTGGGGCCGCCGTTATAGGGCTGGTTTCATCGCAAAAAACGATCGATCGTGACAGCATTGTTAACGAACTGGTCAGGCTCGGCAGGCAGAAAGGCGATGGTGTGGAAGATGAGGTTTTCCTTAAAGCTGCCGAGCTGGTGAGAAAAGGGGTATAGCCGATGGCTGACATTCGTCATGCACAGTGCCATTGTGGTGCGGTGGCATTTACCGTCGAACTTACTGACGGCTTTAATACCGCGCGGCGCTGCAGCTGCTCTTTCTGCCGTATGCGGGGCGCGGTTGTGGTCTCTGCACCGCTGTCGGGTATCACCGTGACGAGAGGTGAAGATAAGCTGACGGAGTACCGGTTCAACACGGGGACGGCGCGGCATTTCTTCTGCTCGGTCTGCGGGATTTACACGTTCCATCAGCGTCGTTCAAACCCAAATGAATACGGAGTGAATGTCGCCTGTTTTGAAAACGTGTCGCCGTTTGATTTCCCCGAAGTGACGGTGATGGATGGCGTAAACCACCCGAGCGATGGTGAAAGCGGCGTTTTTGGCTATCTCTCGTTTCGCAAAAAAGAGACCAGTAAAGGTTAATTACCGCCTGGCCTTTTTTTTATCAGCCTGGCTATAGTGGGAAGTGGGTTTCTAAAACAGGAGAAATTATGCTCTGTGTAGAAAAAGACGATCCGCGTGAGGCCCCGGAATCAGGGGATAAAAAACCTCAACCCGTGAAAAAGTAACGCTCGAAACGCGTATGACCGCCACCGGCACTGCTGGTGGCTTTTTTATGGGAATGACCGTTAATGGCGATCCAGATGGTTTAACAGCGTGCCGAGATGTCCGACAATATCGCGAAAATCAAAGATTAACGCCATCCATAAACACGCCAGAAGAGTCAGTATGGTAACGGATATACGACCAAACAACGCTGTCATCCTTAGTGAAGAGGGGGATATCGGCGCAGTCTAACCCGTTTTCTTTCAACTTATCCTCAACAATACGGCAATAAAGTGCTGTTGTGAGACAAACATCAAAAAGAGGAGCCCGCATTATGCTGCGGGCTCTACTTATCAGAACTGGTAAACCAGGCCTAATGCAACGACGTCGTCGGTGCTGATGCCGTTGTTTTTGTAGAAGCTGTCGTCTTCATCCAGCAGGTTGATTTTATAATCAACGTAGGTGGACATGTTCTTGTTGAAATAGTAGGTCGCGCCTACGTCAGCATATTTAACCAGGTCCTGATCGCCCTGGCCGTTGCCCAGGTCTTTCCCTTTTGACTGCAGGTAAGAAATAGCCGGACGCAGACCGAAATCGAACTGGTACTGGGCGGTTACTTCGAAGTTCTGAGTCTTATTCGCCACAGCATCGGTGTTATCACCGTAAGGCGTCATATTGCGGGTTTCAGAATACATTGCCGCCAGATAGATATTATTGGCGTCATATTTCAGGCCTGCGGTCCAGGCATCTGCTTTGTCGCCGCCCGCAGTGGTATGTATCACCTGGTCATTTGTACGGTCAGATGAGGCGTAGGCGGCACCGGCACTGATCCCCATGCCGAAATCATAGGTGGTAGAAATACCGAAGCCGTCGCCATTTTGATTGCGGATGTTGTTATCTGTCCGGTTGTTAGTCCCTTCCTGAGAGCAACCCGTCTCATCGCAATTACTGCCTTCATTGTTGCCCTGATACTGCAGCGCGAAGTTCAGACCCTGCACCAGACCATAGAAATCGGTGTTACGGTACGTTGCTACGCCGTTGGCGCGGCCGGTCATAAAGTTATCCGCATAGGTGTAAGAGTCGCCGCCGAACTCAGGCAGCATATCGGTCCAGCCTTCCACGTCGTACAGCACGCCATAGTTACGGCCGTAGTCAAAGGAACCGTAGTCACCCACTTTGACACCCGCGAAAGCCAGGCGCGTCCAGGACTGATTATCAGACCCTTCGGTGTTATTCGCCTGAATGTTATATTCCCACTGCGCGTAGCCGGTCATCATGTCGTTAATCTGCGTTTCACCTTTGAAACCCAGACGCATGTAGGTTTGATCGCCGTCTTTAGAAGCATCGTCGGAGAAATAGTGCAGACCATCTACTTTTCCGTACAGATCCAGTTTGTTGCCGTCTTTATTATAAATTTCTGCCGCATGCGCGGCGCCAGCCATTAACAGAGCCGGAATCATCAGAGCCAGTACTTTTCTTTGCATAGTGATATTCCTTTGCAGTTGTTTTTATTTGATTACCTGTTGAACTTTCCGGATAAGAAAGTTGTCTCATGCTAAATCACTCCTGCGGAATAGTAATAAAATAGAATTGTTACGAATTAAGTAAAATCTAAACCGGATAAATCTGCGGTAATAGTCATTTGCTTTGTGAATGAGTTAAAATAAACCATATTAAATAAAAATTATTAATTAGCGGTTAAATCAGGTAATCTCTGCCCCGTTATATGCCTTTAAGATTATTTATCCATAATTATCATGAATGTCATTTGGGAAACTAAAGAGAGATTCATTAATTATCTGGATTAGCCCGATGTGAAAACATCGGGCTTTTTTTATGGCAAAAAAATGCCCGGACGAGCCGGGCAGAGGGTTAGTCGCTGGTGGATTTTTCGGCTTTTCCTGCCAGCTGCGCCAGGAAGTCATACCGTTTTTGCAGATCTGCTGCCGCGTCTTGCCAGAGCTGCTCAGCCACCTCAGGCTGTTGCGCATTCAGGCGGCGGAAGCGCTGCTCCTGCATTAGCGTTTCTGCCAGGGCGTCTGACGGTGGACGCGAATCCAGCGCCAGCGGTAATTTGCCCTCGTCCGCACGGCGCGGATCGAACCGGTAAAGCGGCCAGAAGCCGGTGGCCGTCAGCTGACGCATCTGATCGTGGCTGAGGGCCAGGTCGTAGCCATGCTCTTCGCAAGGGCTGTAGGCAATAATCAGCGACGGCCCCGGATACGCTTCAGCCTCCTGAATGGCTTTCACCGTCTGGTTAAGCTGCGCGCCCAGCGAGATTTGCGCGACGTAAACGTGGCCGTACATCATCATGCTCACGCCGAGATCCTTACGCGCCTTGCGTTTACCGTGTTCACCAAATTTCGTGACGGCGCCCAGCGGCGTGGCTTTCGATGCCTGCCCACCGGTATTGGAATAACACTGCGTATCCAGAACCAGAATGTTGACGTTTTCGGTCAGGCTTAACACGTGATCCAGCCCGCCAAAGCCGATGTCGTAAGCCCAGCCGTCGCCGCCAATCAGCCAGATCGATTTTTCGACCAGAGCGTCAGCGTCGGTAAGAAGCTGTTCAGCCCCGGCCACCCCCTTAAGGGCGTTACGCAGCTCCGCTACCTGCTCGCGACGCACCTCTGGCGTTGCGTCGGCGTGAAGTGCGGCATTGAGATCGGCAGGGATCTGCCCGGCAAACTGTTCCAGCAGGCGCATCACGCGCGCGCGGTGCTGGTCAACGGTGAGGCGGAAGCCCAGGCCAAACTCGGCGTTATCCTCGAACAGGGAGTTTGCCCATGCCGGACCGCGACCATTCGCATCGGTGGTGTACGGCGTGGACGGTAAATTACCGCCGTAGATTGATGAACAGCCGGTGGCGTTGGCAATCAGCATTCGGTCGCCGTACAGCTGGGTAAGGAGTTTGATATACGGCGTTTCACCGCAGCCGGAGCAGGCGCCGGAGTACTCGAACAGCGGCGTGATCAGCTGCGAGGTACGAATATCAATGCGTTCCAGCTTGCTGCGATCGATTTCCGGCAGGTTCAGGAAGAAGTCATAGTTCACTTTTTCTTCTTCAACGTGCTCAAGGCGCGACATCATATTGATGGCCTTGATGTCCGGGTTCTGCCTGTCCTTAGCCGGGCAGACCTCAACGCACAGGTTACACCCGGTGCAGTCTTCCGGCGCGACCTGCAGAACGTATTTCTGGCCGCGCATGTCGCGGGATTTTACATCCAGAGAGTGCAGGCTGGCCGGGGCATCTTCCATTGCTTCCGGTGACACCACTTTGGCGCGAATGGCCGAGTGCGGGCAGGCCGCGACGCAGTGGTTACACTGGGTACAGAGCTCTTCTTTCCAGATGGGGATCGCTTCGGCGATATTGCGTTTTTCCCAGCGCGTGGTGCCCATCGGCCAGGTTCCGTCCGGCGGCAGCGCAGAGACGGGCAGGGCGTCACCCAGCCCGGCCAGCATGGCGGCCGTCACGGTCTTCACGAAATCAGGTGCCGCATCTGAGACCACAGGAGGGCGATTCGGGCTGGCGTCATTGACCGGCTGCAGCGGCACCTCAAACAGCGACTCGCGCGCCAGCGCCAGCGCCTGCCAGTTTCGCTCTACCAGCTCCTGCCCCTTGCTGCTGTAGCTTTTGGCAATGGCCCCCTGCAGTTCCACCAGCGCGCTGTCGCCAGGCAGGATATTGGTCAAATGGAAGAAGGCCATTTGCATGACGGTATTGATACGCGCGGCCAGGCCACATTCGCGGGCAATTTTCGCCGCGTTAACCACGTAGAAGCGGGCTTTTTTCTGATTCAGCACCGTCTGTACTTCCTGCGGCAGGCGCGCCCAGACCTCATCCGCATTGTATGGCGTATTGAGGAGGAAGATACCGCCGGGCTTCAGGCGCTCGGCCATCTGGTACTTGTCGATAAACTGCAGCTGATGGCAGCCAACAAAGTCGGCCTGAGAAATAAGGTAGGCCGAGCGGATAGGCTGCTCGCTGACGCGCAGGTGAGAAACGGTCAGACCGCCGGCTTTCTTGGAGTCGTAGACGAAGTAACCCTGCGCGTACCACGGGGTTGAATTGCCGATGATCTTGATATTGTTTTTGGTCGCCGAGACGCTGCCGTCGCTGCCCAGGCCGTAAAACAGCGCCTCAAGTTTGGCGGTCGAGGGCAGGGTGTTTTCCGGCAAGGGCAGGGAAAGATTCGTCACGTCATCATAAATGCCCACCGTAAAGCGCGGCTTGGGTTTCGCTTCCCTTAGTTCGTTAAACACGGCCAGCACGCAGTCCGGCCCAAACTCTTTGGAAGACAGGCCATAGCGTCCGCCGATAACGCGCGGCAGCGTTTCACGTTCGCCGTTATTAAAAGCTTCAGCGAGGGCTGTCATCACGTCAAGATACAGCGGTTCCGCGTGTGCGCCAGGCTCTTTGGTTCGATCGAGCACCGCCACGGTACGCGCGCTTTCCGGCAGGGCAGAGAGCAAATGTTTAGCCGAGAACGGGCGGTAAAGGCGCACTTTAAGCACGCCGACCTTTTCTCCACGGGTCAGCAGCTCGTCGACCACCTCTTCACAGGTGCCGATAGCGGAACCCATCAGCACAATCACGCGCTCGGCCTGCGGGTGGCCGTAGTATTCGAACGGTTTGTACTCGCGTCCGGTTGCGGAGGCAAAGTCATTCATTGCCTGCTCGACGTGGTCATAAACCGCGTTGTACCACGGGTTTGTGGCCTCGCGTGACTGGAAATAAGTATCCGGGTTTGCCGATGTCCCGCGGATAACCGGATGTTCCGGGTTCAGGGCGCGGGCGCGATGCGCGTCAATTTCCGCCTGCGGCAGCAGATCAAGGATAGTCTCGTCCGCCAGCGGGACGATTTTGTTGATTTCGTGAGACGTACGGAAACCATCAAAGAAGTGGATAAACGGAACGCGGCTTTTAAGCGTGGCGATATGCGAAATTAAGGCAAAGTCCTGGGCTTCCTGAACGCTGCTGGCGCACAGCATCGCGCACCCGGTCTGGCGCACGGCCATCACGTCCGAGTGATCGCCAAAAATAGAGAGTGCGTGGGTGGCCACGGTACGGGCCGCGACGTGCAGGACGAAAGGGGTCAGTTGACCCGCGAGTTTGTACAGCGTTGGGATCATCAACAACAATCCCTGAGAGGAGGTAAACGACGTGGAAAGCGCGCCTGTCTGCAGCGCACCGTGGACCGTAGCAATCGCCCCCGCTTCAGACTGCATTTCAACCACTCTCGGGACATCGCCCCAGACGTTTTTTAACCCGTTTCCCGCCCAGGCATCCGCCTGCTCGGCCATGGTTGAACTTGGCGTGATCGGATAGATGGCGATAACTTCACTGGTGCGAAACGCGACTGAGGCAACTGCACCATTACCGTCAATAGTTTGCATAGGACGACACCCTTACATTGCGCAAAAATAGAGAGGCTGTCATAAGGCGACCAGCCTTGAATATTATCTCTTAAGTCTAGCAAACAGGGGGTTTTGCGATTTTCGCTTTTGTGTCCTCGGTATTCCCACCATCAATGGTTAGATCAAACTTAGGGCGAAAAAATTGCGAGAAATTGTTTCAGCAGCGCATAAATACGCACTTCCGCTCTCGACGACACGGGATGTGATGCCTATTATGCTTAGGTTTCGCACTAATTACGGGGAAGAGAGCATGCGTTCAGCATTTTGGGTAGGGTGTGCCGCGCTATTATTGTCGGCATGCAGCAGTGAACCTGTTCAGCAGGCCACGGCGGCACACGTGGCGCCGGGAATGAAAGCGGCAATGTCCAGTTCAGGCCAGGCCAACTGCGCCATGATTGGCGGCTCGCTGTCCGTTGCCCGCCAGCTTGATGGTTCGTCTATTGGAATGTGCGCCTTGCCAAACGGCAAACGCTGCAGTGAACAGTCGCTTGCCGTTGGAAGCTGCGGTAGCTACTGATTATTCTGCGCGCTTAAACATCAGCGTTTTATCGGCTGTCGCCAGCGTTAACTGGTCTTCAGTCAGGTCGACCTGCGCCCCTTTGCGCAGCATGTCGCCGATGGCTTGATCCAGCTCGTTAAGCTGTGGTTCGGTACAAAGTTTGCGGGTCATCGCCAGCGTTTTCACCTTTAGCTCACCTTCGGACAGTTTTCCCTGCCCGTTGAAGCGGTTACACATCTGGCCCGAAACGCTAATGTTATCAACGAGGCTAATATCGGGAAGCGCGTTAAAAACGATCTCAGGCTGCGTTGTCATGCCCATCACGGCCTTGCCGTCCACGTTTTCCAGAACAAAACGGTGGCTCTTCAACCGATCCGGCTGGACGGATGCTTTGCCCGGATTAACGCAGCCGCTGAGGACAAGGCTGATAACACTTAACGCGATGAGCTTTTTCATTTTTCTTCTCAAATTATAAATTCTGTGAATCTTTTACCAGTGTAACGATACTCTGCGGTGCGTTAATGGGGTTTATCTGAAAGTGCGGGGCGGTGCCGGGCAGCGCGGGGCTGCCCGGAATGAAGTTTAATGCGATTTAAACCCGGCAGCCGTCATCAGCATGCGAAAGAGCATGCTGACCGCTGCCAGCGCCAGTACGCTGCCGCCCCAGATAATGGCCAGCCACAGCAATCTTTTCCAGACAGGTTGTTGCATCAGTGATAACCCTCCCCATGCTGAACTTTGCCGCGAAATACGTAGTAGCTCCAGAAGGTGTAGACCAGAATGACGGGAATGATCAACAGCGCGCCCACCAGCATAAAGCCCTGGCTTTGCGTCGGCGCGGCGGCCTGCCACAGGGTGATCGACGGCGGTATGATATGCGGCCAGATGCTGATCCCAAGCCCGCTAAAGCCGAGGAAGATCAGCCCCAGCGTCAGAATAAACGGCCGAGCATGGCTGTCAGGATTACTCAGGCAGCGCCACTGGTAGAGGCTAAACATGACGACCAGGGCAGGGACCGGCAGCAGATAAAACAGATTCGGCAGCGTAAACCAGCGCGCAGCGATGGCCGGGTGCGCCAGCGGCGTCCAGAGGCTGATCGCCGCGATAAACGCCAGCAGCACGATCAACAGCGTCTTCGAAACCTCACGCATCCTTTGCTGTAGCGCATTTTCGCTTTTCATCACCAGCCACGTAGAACCTAACAGCGCGTAGGCCACCACCAGACCCGCGCCGCAGAACAGATTAAACGCGGTAAACCAGTCAAACGGTCCGCCGGTATACGTTCTGCCAGTGACGCTAAAGCCGTTAATGACGGCACCCACCGTCACGCCCTGGGTAAACGTCGCCAGAACGGAACCGCCAATAAACGCCTTATCCCAGAAAGGACGGTGGGCCGGCGTGGCTTTAAAACGAAACTCAAACGCTACGCCACGAAAAATAAGTCCGATCAGCATTAACGTCAGCGGAATGGTCAGGGCATCAATAATCACCGCATAGGCCAGTGGGAATGCACCAAACAGGGCGGCACCGCCGAGCACCAGCCAGGTCTCATTTCCGTCCCAGACCGGCGCGACGCTGTTGACCATCACGTCGCGATCGTCGGCGTTTTTCGTTGCCGGGAACAGAATACCGATCCCCAGATCAAACCCGTCCATGACGATATACATCAGCGTGGCAAAGACGATGATAACAAACCAGATAATGGAAAGATCGATACCCATTATGGCTGCTCCTTATGTTCAGATGTGACGGCAGAAAGCGGGCGCGCCGGGCGTCCGTCGGACTCGGTGGCGAACGATTCGTGCGGCTGCGGGCCTTTTCGGATGAGGCGCACCATATAGCTGTAGCCCACGCCGAATACCGAGGTATAGACGACGAAGAAGGCCAGCAGGCTCACGCTCATATGCAGATCGCCATGGGCAGAAACCGCATCCTTCGTTCGCTGAAGCCCGTAGACCACCCACGGCTGGCGACCGACTTCGGTGGTGACCCATCCTGCCAGAATGGCAATCAGCCCGGATGGCCCCATCAGCAGCGCAAACCACAGGAACGGACGTGAAGAATAAACCTGCTTTTTATAACGCAGCCAGAGCGCCACGACCCCAAGCAGCAGCATCAGCATCCCTAAGCCCGCCATAATGCGGAACGACCAGAAGACGATGGTGGAATTAGGACGGTCTTCCTTCGGAAACTCTTTGAGGGCCGGAACCTGTTTATCCAGACTGTGCGTCAGGATGAGGCTGCCCAGCGCCGGGATCGCCAGCCCAAAGCGGGTGCGCTCCTGTTCCATGTCCGGCCAGCCAAACAGCAGCAGCGGGGTAGGCTCGCCCGGCGGGTTTTCCCAATGGCCTTCAATGGCGGCAATCTTCGCGGGCTGGTGCTTTAAGGTGTTCAACCCGTGCATATCGCCAACCAGGGCCTGGAGGGGAGCAACAATCAGCGTCATCCATAGCGCCATCGAAAACATCGCCCGGATGGCGGGGGTATTATTCCCGCGCAGCAGATGCCATGCCGCGGATGCACCGACAAACAGGGCGCTACTCAGGAATGCCGCTATCGACATATGCAGCAGGCGGTAGGGGAAGGAGGGGTTAAATACTACGGCGAACCAGTCCACCGGTACTACCTGCCCGTTGACGATCTCGTAGCCCTGCGGGGTCTGCATCCAGCTGTTCGATGAGAGGATCCAGAAGGTGGAGATAATGGTGCCCAGCGCCACCATGCAGGTGGAGAAGAAGTGCAGGCCTGGCCCCACTTTATTCCAGCCGAACAGCATCACGCCGAGGAACCCGGCTTCAAGGAAGAAGGCGGTAAGCACTTCATAGGTCAGCAGCGGGCCGGTAATACTGCCCGCAAACTGCGAAAAGCCGCTCCAGTTGGTGCCAAACTGGTAGGCCATCACCAGCCCGGAGACCACGCCCATGCCAAAGTTGACGGCGAAAATCTTCGACCAGAAATGGTACAGCGAGCGCCAGACCGGATTTTTTGTTTTCAGCCACAGCCCTTCGAGCACGGCAAGATAGCTGGCCAGGCCAATGGTGATGGCCGGGAAAATAATGTGAAAGGATACGGTAAAGGCAAACTGTATCCGCGCAAGGTGAAAAGCATCCAAACCAAACATGCAAAACTCCGCGATGTAATTATGTCGATGCCATTCTAAGCCGCGCCAGCTTTGGGTTGCAGAGACAGACCTGTGTTATTTATCTATAACAGTTTCCAGACTAATGAGCATTCAGCGAGCACCTTTAGTATGGTGATGCATCAAGAAGAATATTGGCGAGTTTAGACGTATTATGGAAAGAATATATGTCCCCACGAACACGTAGATATACGCCATCGTCCTTAACACTGATTATCACGTCAGGATCGTTAGTCACCATAAATGGCGTGGCCTGGTCAATATGAGATAAAAAATCTGCTTCGCTTCTTTTTGCATCCGATAAATAGTAATGATAGGTAAACGATGTCATTGCCCCGGCATTAGCTTGAGTAACATACAAAACAGCCCAGCTATTGACTTTTACTTTTGAACGTAAATCTTGTTCGACAGGGAAGTTCATAAAATATAAAAACCATCCGGCGTAGGCCAGTGAAAATAATAAAGGTACTAGAATATAGCGTTTTTTAAAAACCCGTTCTGGTTGCATAGTCTATTCCGCATTTAATCCAGAGTTGATCATTAGGATCATCCTCAAAAGGGGGGGGAATCATACCAGTGTCCATCTGTTGATTTCCCATTCCCTGATTTTGACTGCGCCCATCCGGCAGCACGTAAAAGAACGGGGGCAGAAATTCCAGCCGCAGTGCCAACTGCACCATAATGAAAATTGCCAAAATTCTCGTATTGTCGGCCAATTCTTGTTTTATAATCCCATGGGCCATGTAACCTGACCTGTTGATAAAACCACTCATATGTTAGTGCTGATGGGCCCCAATGAAAACGTGCTAACATCATATTATTTATAATATTAACACCTGGCGGTGAGAAAGATGAAATATCATAAGGTGGGTGAGGAGACACCGCTAAAGTTGGGTATCTCATGCTTGAGGTCTCTCATTCCAGTCGTCGGTAAACATGATGTTACCGTCACAGTGTTTCCAGGTGATTTTTTCATATCGAAATTCTACACATTCGAGATGATTGTGTTTTTCCTTCGTTGGATCTTTTGTGTCATGCATCATTGGCGAGACGCCGACGATTTTTACTCCTTCCAAAAACATGTTGAAGTATTCTACCTCTTGCCCTGCATCATTAATCTTGTACCACCTAAACTCTGCAGATTTAAGGGTTTGACCAGTTGCGACAGCTTTATAGAGATAGGGTAACGAAGAATCAAAGTCTTTTTGTATGATTACGGATGAATGCTTGCGAGTTCCGGTAATTTTTCCCGTAAGACCATCGGTAGGCAGGCTGAGGTTGTGGGAAAAGCCATTAACTTCTATGCTGCCTTCGCGATCCTGAACATCAACAGCGCCCTTAATATCTGCTCCGCCGTCATCTTTTATCCATAAATATGCTGGAATGGCCATGTAAAACTCCTTTTTGATTTAGTCGATGATATTTTTGAGTAATTTAATACTCCAGAGCGGGCAAGCCGATTAGGCCAAAAATGCTATGCAAAATCTTTATATTTCATAGAGTTATGTGTCGAATTGCAGTTATCGATTTGATTAATACACTACAGTAATGCGTTTATCAGTGTTCTAAAGTGTATTTTTATGAATTTTCCACATAAAACCGCTTGCTTTGTCGTTATCGCCGTGCGTTAATGGTCTTCTGGTTTTGAGTCCAAAAAAATATCTGACGTAGTTTTATAAAGCAGTTCTCATCACGTTGTGCCTCTCCGCAGCCGCTCCTGGTTCTCTTTCTACACTCCGATTAGTTTTTGTTTCAAACCACTATCGCCTGAAAGGCCCATTAGCAATTTACGTTTTAACGTTCACAGGAGAATCCTATGACTTCTTATATCCATTTCTGCTGCCCATGCTGTCATGGCTCGCAGTACCGTACCTCAGCCTTTGATGTGTCTGAGAAAAACCCGTTCGGTGCAAAATGCATTTTTTGCAAATCGCCGATGATTACGCTCGATCACCTGGCCGCTGCGCGTTCCGCTCAAAGCCACGTCACCGAGTACCGCAAGTAATTAACCCGTTTTTTCATAACAGTTAGCAAAATCTTCTCTTTTTCTCCTGCTGATATACACTGTCGCAATAAGGAGAATCTGATGAAAAAATACCAGCGTCTGGCGCAACAAATTATCTCGCAGATTGAGCTTGGCGTTTGGCTGCCGGGCGATAAGCTGCCTTCCCTGCGAGAGCAGGTGGCAAGCAGCGGCATGAGCTTTATGACCGTTGGCCACGCGTATCAGATGCTGGAAAGTCAGGGGCGCATTGTCGCCAGGCCGCAGTCGGGCTATTACGTTGCCTCGCGCCCGACCGCACAACAGCCTGCGCCGCCTGCCCAGGTGATGCGTGATGAAGCGGTAGATATCAATACCTACATCTTCGAGGTCTTACAGGCCAGCCGCGATCCGTCCGTTGTTCCTTTCGCCTCCGCCTTTCCCGACCCCCGGCTTTTCCCGCTTCAGCAGCTCAACCGCTCGCTGGCAAACGTCAGTAAAACCGCTACAGCAATGAGCGTGATTGAGAACCTGCCGCCCGGTAACGCTGAACTCCGACACGCCATTGCGCGCCGCTATGCGCAGCAGGGGATGAACATCTCGCCGGACGAGATCGTCATTACCGCAGGCGCCCTTGAAGCCCTGAACCTGAGTTTACAGGCGGTGACGGAGCCAGGAGACTGGGTGATTGTTGAAAACCCCTGTTTCTACGGCGCGCTGCAGGCGCTGGAGCGTCTTAAGCTAAAAGCGCTGTCGGTCGCTACAGACGTCCGGGAGGGGATCGATCTGAATGCGCTGGAGCAGGCGCTGAACGATTACCCGGTAAAAGCCTGCTGGCTCATGACCAACGGTCAAAACCCGCTTGGCTTTACGCTGAGCGCGGAAAAAAAAGCGCGTCTGGTCGCGCTCCTGACGGAGCACAACGTCACCCTGATCGAGGACGATGTCTACAGCGAGCTCTATTTTGGTCGGGAAAAGCCCCTTCCGGCGAAAGCCTGGGATCGAAGTGACATGACGCTCCACTGCTCCTCCTTTTCAAAATGCCTGGTGGCGGGGTTTCGCATCGGATGGGTGGCGGCGGGCAAACACGCGCGGCGCATTCAGCAGCTGCAGCTGATGAGCACGCTCTCAACCAGTTCTCCCATGCAGCTGGCGCTGGTGGACTACCTGGCGACCAAGCGCTACGACGCCCATCTGCGGCGCCTGCGACGAACGCTCGCCGAGCGAAAACAGCAGGCGTGGCAGTCGCTTCTGCGCCATATGCCTGCCGGCGTTAAAATCCACCATAACGACAGCGGCTACTTTTTATGGCTGGAGCTGCCGGCGCGGCTGGACGCGGGCCAGCTCAGCGAAAAGGCCTTAACGCACCACATAAGCATTGCGCCTGGAAAGATGTTTTCCACCTCAGACGCGTGGACGCCGTTCTTCCGATTTAATACCTCATGGGCATGGGGCGAGCGGGAAGAGCAGGCGGTCATTCAGCTGGGTAAATTAATTAGCACAATGATGGAATAACTTTTCCCCTTTATTTAAATAATCATTTCTTATCCTGACGACGGCACGGCGAATATTTTGCGGTGCCGTATCATATGAAATCTGCATATCGGGTTTCGCGGCTAACTCCTTGTCTATAATCCAGTTAACGGGGAATGCGTCCTCGGTCACACCTTGATGAAATTTCCTTAAGCCGAACGGTGCGGCGCATTTGCGCGGTCTACGTTTAATGAGGGAGATATTTTTACGGCACGGCTGCCGCTAAATTTCATTGCGACAGGAGTAACTCTTATGAGCAAAAGATTTGCCCGCAGCAGCCTGTGCGCGCTCGGCATGACTATCATGACCGCGCAAGCCGCAGAACCGCCAAAAGCCATCGGCGACGGGGAAGGTCGACTGGATATTATCGCCTGGCCGGGGTACATCGAACGCGGACAGACGGATAAAAATTATGACTGGGTCACCCAGTTTGAAAAAGAGACCGGCTGCGCGGTCAACGTCAAAACGGCGGCCACGTCCGATGAAATGGTCAGCCTGATGGCGAAAGGCGGATATGACCTGGTCACCGCCTCAGGTGACGCCTCCCTGCGCCTGATCATGGGCAAACGCGTTCAGCCGATTAACCCCGATCTTATCCCTAACTGGAAAACCCTCGACCCGCGCATCGTGAAGGGCGAGTGGTTTAACGTGGGCGGCAAAGTCTACGGTACGCCGTATCAGTGGGGACCCAACCTGCTGATGTACAACACCAAAACCTTCCCGACGCCGCCGGACAGCTGGAGCGTGGTCTTTACAAAGCAGGATCTGCCGGACGGTAAAACTAATCAGGGGCGCGTGCAGGCGTATGATGGCCCGATTTACATCGCCGATGCGGCGCTGTTCGTCAAAGCCACCCAGCCGCAGCTGGGGATCAAAGACCCGTACCAGCTCACCGAAGAACAATATGCCGCCGTGCTCAAGGTGCTTCGCGACCAGCATGCCCTGATCCACCGCTACTGGCATGACACCACCGTCCAGATGAGCGACTTCAAAAATGAAGGCGTCGTGGCCTCCAGCGCCTGGCCGTATCAGGCGAATGCTCTGAAGGCCGAGAACCAGCCCGTTGCCACCGTCTTCCCAAAAGAAGGGGTAACCGGCTGGGCGGACACCACCATGCTGCACGAGCAGGCAAAACACCCGATGTGCGCCTACAAGTGGATGAACTGGTCGCTCACGCCGAAAGTGCAGGGCGATCTGGCAGCATGGTTTGGCTCGCTGCCCGTCGTGGCTGAAGGTTGTAAGGCCAGCACGCTGCTGGGCGACAAGGGCTGCGAAACCAACGGCTATAACTATTTTGACAAAATCATGTTCTGGAAAACCCCCATCGCAGAAGGCGGGAAATATGTGCCTTACAGCCGCTGGACGCAGGATTACATCGCCATTATGGGCGGCCGCTAATCGTCCGGGAGCAGAACATGACGTACGCAGTAGAGTTTAATAATGTTTCCCGACTGTACGGCGACGTGCGGGCGGTGGATGGGGTCACCATTGCGATTCGTGACGGGGAGTTTTTCTCCATGCTGGGGCCTTCGGGCTCCGGCAAAACCACCTGCCTGCGTCTGATTGCCGGCTTTGAGCAGCTGTCCGGCGGCACTATCGCCATCTTCGGCAAAGAGGCGAGCGCGCTGCCGCCGTGGGAGCGGGACGTGAATACCGTTTTTCAGGACTACGCGCTGTTCCCGCATATGTCGATCCTCGATAACGTCGCCTACGGGCTGATGGTCAAAGGCGTCGACAAGAAAAAACGCCACGCGCAGGCCGGTGATGCGCTGGAAAAAGTGGGCCTTAGCTTTGCCGTCGCCCGCAAGCCTTCGCAGCTTTCCGGCGGCCAGCGCCAGCGCGTCGCCATCGCCCGGGCGCTGGTGAATGAACCGCGCGTCCTGCTGCTCGACGAGCCGCTAGGTGCGCTCGATCTCAAGCTGCGGGAACAGATGCAGTTCGAGCTGAAGACGCTTCAGCAGGAACTCGGTATCACCTTTATTTTCGTCACCCACGATCAGGGCGAAGCCCTCTCCATGTCGGACCGGGTGGCGGTATTCAATAACGGGCGTATCGAGCAGGTAGATACGCCGCGCGATCTCTACATGCGCCCGCGCACGCCGTTTGTCGCCGGTTTTGTCGGCACCTCTAACGTCTTTGACGCAGGTCTGGCACATAAAATCTGCGGCATGGAAGGCAGCTATTCCCTGCGCCCGGAGCATATCCGCCTGAATGAGGGCGGTGAGGTTCAGGTGCAGGGCGTCGTGCAGGCCGTTCAGTATCAGGGGGCATCCACGCGCCTGGAGCTCAGGCTCGCCGACGGTGCCAAACTGCTGGTGAGCCAGGCCAATTTCAGCGATCTCTCGCCGCTGCACGGCATTGCGCCGGGGCAGGCCGTCACGGCGTCGTGGTCGCGCGAGGCGATGATTCGCCTGCACGAGGAGAGATGAAATGGCTATGAGTGTCGCGCACCCTCCCGCCTCGCGCGGCCGCATGAGCCGCGTGACGGCACTGTTCTGGCGTAAACCGTCGCTCGGCCTGTTCCTGCTCCTGCTCGCGCCGCTAATGTGGTTTGGCATCGTCTATCTGGGATCGCTTCTGACCCTGCTGTGGCAAGGATTTTACACCTTTGACGATTTCACCATGGCGGTGACGCCGGATCTGACCCTGGCGAACATTCGGGCGCTTTTCAACCCGGCAAACTATGACATCATCCTGCGCACGTTAACAATGGCGATTGCGGTGACGATTGCCAGCGCAATTCTGGCATTCCCGATGGCCTGGTACATGGCGCGATACACCCGCGGGAAGTGGAAAGCATTCTTCTATATCGCCGTGATGCTGCCGATGTGGGCAAGCTACATCGTCAAAGCCTACGCCTGGACGCTGCTGCTGGCGAAGGACGGGGTAGCGCAGTGGTTTCTCAACCATCTGGGGCTGGAGCCGATCCTGACCTCGATCCTTACGCTACCCGCGATTGGCGGCAACACCTTGTCCACCTCCGGGCTGGGACGGTTTCTGGTCTTCGTCTACATCTGGCTGCCGTTTATGATCCTGCCGGTCCAGGCGGCGCTGGAACGTCTGCCTGCCTCGCTGCTTCAGGCCTCAGCCGATCTCGGCGCGCTTCCGCGCCAGACCTTCCGCTATGTCGTTCTGCCGCTGGCTGTCCCGGGTATTGCCGCGGGTTCAATCTTTACCTTTTCCCTGACGCTGGGGGATTTCATCGTACCGCAGCTGGTCGGGCCGCCGGGGTATTTCATCGGTAACATGGTCTACTCCCAGCAGGGGGCGATCGGCAATATGCCTATGGCCGCCGCGTTCACGCTGGTTCCCATCGTGCTGATTTCACTCTATCTGGCGTTCGTGAAGCGTCTGGGAGCATTCGATGCACTCTGAACGCGCACCGCTGTTCCTGAAAGTGGCAGCCTGGGGAGGCGTCATCTTCCTGCATTTTCCGCTGCTGATTATCGCAGCCTATGCCTTTAATACCGAAGACGCGGCCTTCAGCTTTCCGCCTCAGGGCCTGACGCTGAAGTGGTTTACCGCGGCGGCGGGGCGCGGAGATATCATTGAATCGGTGACGTTGTCACTTCAGATTGCCGCTCTCTCCACCGCGATTGCCCTTGTGCTTGGCACGCTTGCTGCAGCGGCGCTGTGGCGAAGCGAGTTTTTTGGCAAGAACGCGATCTCGCTATTGCTGCTGCTGCCGATTGCGTTACCGGGGATCATCACCGGCCTGGCGCTGCTGACGGCGTTCAAAACAATCAACCTTGAGCCGGGGTTTTTCACCATCGTGGTAGGGCACGCCACGTTCTGCGTGGTGGTGGTATTTAACAACGTTATTGCCCGGTTCAGACGCACCTCCTGGAGTCTGGTGGAAGCGTCGATGGATCTCGGGGCCGACGGATGGCAAACCTTCCGCTACGTGGTGCTGCCCAACCTGGGCTCCGCGCTGCTGGCCGGGGGAATGCTGGCGTTTGCCCTGTCGTTTGACGAAATTATCGTCACAACCTTTACGGCGGGACACGAACGCACGTTACCGCTGTGGTTGCTCAATCAGCTTGGCCGTCCGCGCGACGTGCCGGTCACCAACGTCGTTGCACTGCTGGTGATGCTGGTAACAACCATCCCCATTCTGGGAGCCTGGTGGCTAACCCGCGACGGCGAGAACATTGCCGGCAGCGGGAAATAACAGTGATTTGAACAGGACAATGCTATGCAAACACATCTGCTGATTAATGGTGAACTGGTTGCCGGAGAGGGAGAGAAACAGCCGATCTATAACCCGGCCACCGGAGAGGTGCTGCTGGAGATTGCTGAAGCGTCAGCGGCGCAGGTCGACGCGGCGGTTCAGGCCGCCGACCGTGCTTTTGTGGAGTGGGGACAAACTACACCGAAAACGCGGGCCGAGTGCCTGCTGAAGCTGGCGGATGCGATTGAAGCGCATGGCGAAGAGTTTGCCCGGCTTGAGTCCCTCAACTGCGGCAAGCCGCTGCACTGTGCGCTGGGCGATGAAATTCCCGCCGTGGTCGACGTTTTCCGTTTCTTCGCCGGAGCGGCCCGCTGCCTGAACGGGCTGGCCGCGGGCGAGTACCTTGACGGCCACACGTCGATGATCCGCCGCGACCCGGTGGGCGTGGTTGCCTCTATCGCGCCGTGGAACTACCCGCTGATGATGGCGGCATGGAAGCTGGCGCCTGCGCTGGCGGCCGGTAACTGTGTGGTCATCAAGCCGTCTGAAATCACACCGCTGACGGCCTTAAAGCTGGCGGAGCTGGCAAAAGATATCTTCCCGGCTGGCGTGCTCAACGTGCTGTTTGGCCGCGGAAAAACGGTGGGCGATCCGCTCACCGGGCATGAAAAAGTGCGCATGGTGTCGCTGACCGGTTCGATTGCCACCGGGGAACATATCATCGGCCATACGGCGTCTTCCATTAAGCGCACCCACATGGAGCTGGGCGGTAAAGCGCCGGTTATCGTGTTTGATGATGCGGACCTGGACGCGGTGGTCGAAGGGGTGCGGACGTTTGGTTTCTACAATGCCGGGCAGGACTGTACGGCGGCCTGCCGTATCTATGCCCAGAAAGGCATTTATGCTGCGCTGGTGGAAAAGCTCGGCGCCGCGGTCGCCAGCCTCAAAATGGGGGCTCCGGAGGATGAGTCTACTGAACTCGGTCCGCTCAGCTCGGCTGCCCATCTTTCACGCGTCTGTCAGGCGGTTGACGAGGCGAAAGCGCTCGGCCATATCCGCGTGGTGACGGGCGGGAGTAAACAAGAGGGGGCGGGCTACTACTTCCAGCCAACGTTGCTGGCCGGGGCGAAACAGGAGGATGCCATCGTTCAGCGCGAAGTTTTTGGACCGGTTGTGAGCGTCACCGAATTCGACGACGAAGCGCAGGTCCTGGCCTGGGCGAACGAATCACAGTACGGCCTGGCGTCGTCGGTCTGGACTCAGGATGTCGGCCGCGCCCATCGCCTGAGCGCGCGCCTGCAGTACGGCTGCACCTGGGTCAATACCCACTTTATGCTGGTGAGCGAAATGCCGCACGGCGGCATGAAGTTATCCGGTTACGGTAAAGATATGTCGGTGTACGGGCTTGAGGATTACACGGTTGTCCGACATGTGATGATAAAACACTAAGAGCTCACGCCCGGCGGCCTGCATCGCCGGGCGTTTGCTTTACCAGCCGCACACCTCGTGCTCATTTTCCGTATCGTAAGCGCGAACGGTATTCACCAGATCTTTCACCACGTCTGCGGCAACGTCAGGGATGAGCAACTCCATGGGGGCGTCGGTTTCATAATCCACCGAGACGCCGTTGCTATTGTTAGTCACGGTCACTGTGTAGGTTGCTTTGCCCACGCCGTTACTCCTTATATGTATTAACCACTTTGCCGATGCCTGCGCCCTGAAGCGTAACGTCAGGATCGGCAAAAAAGTCGATATTGAACCAGGTATCGTCGGTCAATAGCTCGATGCGGTGCCATTTTTCCGGCGGCGAGATGCCAAACGATCCGGCCTGAATCACCAGCTCAAGATCCGGTTCGGTCGCGTCAGCGTTTGGGAAACCAAAATAGCGCACCGCCCCCTGCATCACGGACAAACGGCCATATACGCTGGCTTTCGTATTATGGTGGGTGAAGAGGGCTTTTGGGGCTGTCTCTTTGTTCCAGAATGGGGTGGAGCGGGTATGAACAAAATTCTCAGGAATACGTAGCATAAGGGTTACCTCGTAAATAAAAGCCGCTCAAAGCGACTTCAACACCTCTGGTTCGACGAAAAATTCAATATTGAACAGCGTGTCGTCGCTCATCACCTCGATGTGATGCCATTTCTCAGGGGGAAAAACACCGAAGTGGCCGGCCCTGATAATCAGTGTGCTGTCGGGCTCTGGGGCATGTTCATCAGCATAACCCTGGTAGCGGACGGTGCCCTGCATAACGGACAGCCGGGGATAAACGCCCGGACGGGTACCCGTGTCGAGATGACGCTGAAAGATCCCGGCGGGGGCGGTTTCTTTATTCCAGAAAGGGGTGGATCGGGTATGAATACAGCTCTGCGGAATGCGTAGCATATTGCCTCCCATGAATGTCTGCCTTTATTAGACACCTGTTCAGGAGAGGGAATTTATCAAAAAGTGCATTTAAAATGCATGTTATCAATAAAAGTCGTTGTTCGCTCCCCCTGTTTGTTATGCAAAATACTCAGTTGTTATTAGGCTTAATATTTAAGTGGTTATTGTGTAACGAAAAAACTTGATCTGTATCAACATATGACGCATATTGCGTGCGGTTATTTTTTCGGCTCTGGTATTCAGAATGACGTTGTATCAAAAGATGTTGGTTTTTTACGCAATCATGGCTTCCATCTGCGCGTTAATTACGTGGTTCCTTTCTAAAGATCGCAAGCGCATCCGCCTGCTTAGCGCGTTTCTGGTAGGGTCGACCTGGCCGATGAGCTTCCCCGTAGCGCTCCTGATCTCGCTTTTCTGAAGCACGCTTCCATTTTTAAAAAATGATTATGGCATTTCGGATACGGTAACTGTATAAATACACAGTGCATCGTAAAAGGAGTGCTTATGAACAGTTTTTACTCGCAGCATGCGGGTTGCACCGTCCGCTGGCATGATTTGCCAGGCTCTGGCGATCCCGTCGTCTTTATCCACGGACTGGGCTGCGCCTCTTCCTATGAATATCCCCGCGTTGTTCGAGACCCTCAGTTTGGCGGGCGCAGAGCCATTCTCATCGATTTACCCGGCAGCGGTTACAGCGATAAACCTGAGCACTACAGCTACAAAACCACCGATCAGGCGCGCGTCGTGGCGGAGCTGATTGACCATCTTCAGCTGGATGCCTTCTGGTTATACGGCCACAGCATGGGCGGCAGCATCGCGATTGAAACGGCTGGGCTGCTGGCACCGCGCGTGAAGGGGCTGATGGTGTCGGAGCCCAATTTTCACGCCGGTGGGGGGATGTTTAGCCGCTCTATTGCGGCGCAAACCGAACACCAGTTTGTGGCGCAGGGCTATCATGACATGCTCCGCGAAGAAACCACCGCCTGGGCCGGGTGCCTGCAAAGCAATGCCCCTTATGCCGTCTGGCGCGGCGCGTCAAGCCTGGTGGCGGGCGTTAAGCCGGACTGGGAAGCGCAATTTCTGTCGCTGCCTTGCCCGGTGACGTTGATTTTCGGCGAGCTCTCACTGCCGGATGACGATGTGGATAATCTGAAGCAGAAGGGGGTTGAGGTCAAAATCATCCCTGCGGCGGGGCACTCCATGTCGTGGGAAAACCCATCGGCACTGGCGCAGGCGTTAGCGGAGTGTATGGCGGCGTGATTATCGTTGCGGAATGTAGCCGGGTAAGCGCAGCGCCACCCGGCAAGAAAGGCCGCTACAGGATTAAAGCCCGCAGTGCCCGACGTGCGTCAGGCTGAACGTCATGCGGGTGCTGGTAATCAATGTTTTCGATTGCCCGGCTATAGAGGGCAACCAGCCAGTCGTAAACGTACGCGGTGGCCGCATGGACAGGCTGTTCCCCCAGGCGCGTCAGGCGCGGTGCGGCACTGCTGACGACGGGCGTAACAAAAATTGCCTGGCCTTTGCGAATGCGGCTTGCGGGGCGTTCTGCTGACGGCGTCTGGTCGTAGCCCAGCCAGCCAACGAAATTGCCCATCACCGCATGCAGCTGCGCCGCGCTGCTTTTATCCGCGTCGACAATTCGCTGAAGCTGTTGCGGCAGATTAAGCCTGTAGCTGGTTACCACCAGCACATCCGCAATTTGCTGCAGCACCGCGGGCTCCAGGCCAAGACGGGCGGCGGTAGCTTCATTGCGGCTCCACTGGCGCAGATGATTTATCCATACTCTGTGCGCCAGGCGCGCTTTGTCTTTTGTCTGGAATTGTCCTGCGCTTTCCTGGGCGTTATCGGCGAACAGATCGATGGTGTCCGTGAATAGCCCGTTCACCTGCTCCTCGCGCGGCTGCTGAACGGCGAGCAGCGTTTCAAAGGCTTTCAGCGGCGGCAGCAGACCTTCAAGCAGCTCGCCGTGACGGGCGGCGCTGCTTTGCAGCGTGCGCACCATGTTTTCGGCCTGAGCACGTCGCGCACCCGGTTCCTCAACCAGCGGCGCCAGATAGCTTTGCATCAGCGACGCGATCTCCTGCCGAAGCAGGTTTTTCAGCGTGCCGAGACGCTTCTGCCGCTGTGCGGGGAGCGTAGCCTGAGATAACCACTCAATGACGCGCTGCATGCTGTGGCTGTCCAGCGCCTGCAGAGTTCCCCAGCGCAGGCCAGGCTTGCCCAGCAGATGCTGTACGGCTTCATCAAGATTCTGTCGGGTGGTGAAACGAGCGTCATGCGGGGTGATAGCCCACACCAGACCCGGCAGGGCGGACTCCTCGGCAGGCTGGGTCTCTTTTATCCAGTTAATTAACGCTTTTGCTTTTTGGGCCGTCTGCTCGTGCTGCGCCGTCGCATTGCAGATAACCAGCACATCCGGCTGGAGCTGCTGGCGGTAATGTTCAAGCAGCCACTGGCATTTAGCCTGGACTAAAGGATCGGCTCTGCCGTCTTCAAAGACCGGAATATCAATGATATCAACGTCATCCAGCGCGCCGTTCTCAACCGGCAAGACCAGCTCGCGGGTAAGGAAGGCAAGCACGTCGACCGGGATGCTGATGGCGTTGAGCATTTCACCGTTGTTCAGCGGATGCAGCAGCGTCTCCTGAGCCTCCTGCTGGGTTAAGGTGCCGTGCGTCAGGAACCCTTCGCCAGGCAGACCAAAGCTGTCCACCAGCAGGCTCAGCGGCGCAGCCAGCTCGCTCGCATGGCTGGTCTGATGCAGCACGTGGGCAAGCTTCAGCCACTGCTGGGTTAACTCCTGCTGCTCGCCCCACAGCAGCGACCAGACGCTGGCGCGGGTGCTGAGATCGAGCGAGGGCACCAGCTGGGCGAACTCGTGCCACAGGGCGTCATCAATTTGCTGTTTTGCGGCGGGTACCGTGCTTTGCCAGAAACGCGAAATCGCACCCACCTCCTGCGCCGTGATGCCGGGCACGCTCTGCGGCTGGCGAAGGCCGCGCCATTTCTCCAGACGCGTCTCAATGACCGCCTTATCCACCGCGCGCATCTGCGGGTGCAGCGTCGTGCGGGCAATAAACAGCTGTACCAGCTCTGCCTCGGTGACCAGGCTCAGACGCAGCGGAAACGCCTCATCCGCTACTTCCGGGGTGTCGCGGGTGAAGCGCACGGCCATGTTGGTCAGGGCATGTCCTGGGTTGATATGCGAGAAATAGTCAAAGGTGCGCTGGCCCGGCGTCACGTTCAGGCGACCGTTGCCGCTGCCGCACAGCGACAGCAGCAGGTGCGCTTTGGCACTTTGCGAATGGCCATAAAGCCCAATGCTGCTCCGGCGGGTCAGGGCGCGTTCAATGGCCAGCTCCCGCGCCTGCGCCGCGTTGATGCGAGCAAGCAGGGCGTCAGCATCGTTATCCAGCACAGGGGCGTTCAGGCGCGTCTCATTAATCCACCCGATTAAGGCCTGAGTGGTGGTCGTCGTCGCTGTCATTTCAGGTATACGCTCCCGCTGTCGATCCAGTAGTGGCTGCCGCTGTGTCGGCGGTCGGCCAAAGTATTCAGTTTGAAGGTTAACGCGTCAGGCGCAACCGGCGTACCGTCCTGCAGCCAGGCATCGCTCAGCTCGAAGGCCTCTGGGCCCTCTAATTTGCTGCCGCCGCAGAGCTTAAGCCGCACGTTCAGCACGCCGTCGCCGGCAATCGCTTTTGCCAGTTCAGCCGAGTTGATGCTAAGCGTATAAAGCGGCGTGGCGGGCCAGCGCGCGTTCGCCAGCTGGCGGAAGCCGAGGGTGACGTTGCCGCGCAGCGGGAAGTGCAGCCGCGCGTCGAGCTTCGCGCCCGGCTTATCCAGATCTATATCCTGATACCAGACGTTCTCCTCGCGCAGGGTATTGACGGTATTATCCAGCACGCCGAGATAACGCACGGTTGAATACGCGCCAATGTCCGCGGCCTTAAAGTTGAAGCGCGGCAGGCGCAGATCGAGCGCCAGGCTGCAGAGCATGGCCCCGACCGCGGCGGTCGATTTCGGGTTGCCTATGCGCCCCTGCTGGCTGAACGGATACCACTCGTGCACCTGGTATTTATCCAGCCAGACGATGCGGTTGACCGGCACCGGCTGCAGATGACGAATCAGCGCCTGAACGCCCGGCAGGCAGCCCGGACGCCCGGTGATCAGCAGAATATCGCAGCTGTAATGGGAAATCGCTTCACATACCGCGTGGAGCGGCGAAGTCAGCGTAAACTGACCGGCCAGCATCGCATCCTGCATTTCGCGGAAGTTCACGTGCAGCGGCACGGCGAACAGGTCGAACGCCTCTGAGCCCGCCGGCAGGGCATGATCGACTGCCTGCTGGAGATAGTTCATCACGTTGCGGGTTGGTTTCTGCGGCAGGAGCTCGCCGAAGGTGGCATGCAGGCCCGCCAGCGGATCGTCTATATCGCTGGCTTCCCACGCGGAAAGAATGGCGTGGCCAATCGGCATAAAGAGCTGAAGCGCCGTTTGCTGGCGCAGCACCGCCTGGGTATCAATACGCCCGGAGTCGCCGAACAGCGACGCCATCAGCAGAGAGGCGTCCGCAATGCCGGATTTCTGCAGCTGCGTTTGCAGGGCGGGCAAGACATAGCGCTGAATCACGTCCAGCAGGGTATCGTCGCCCGCCACTTTAAACCCTTCGCGGAACAGCAGTTGCGGGGTGATTTTGACGTTATTACCGGAGCCGTCATCAAGCTGGTAATGGGTTATCGCCATATCCGTGGTGCCGCCGCCGATGTCGATAGACGCGACGCGTAATGCACGGCCCGGCTGCACGCCCGGCTCGGGTTCACGATCCGTGCGGGCGAGGGAGGCGAAAAAGGCCTCCGTCTGGCCGCCAAAACGGGAAATCGCTTCGTTATACAGCCAGACCAGCTGACCGCAGCTGGCTTCATCCCACTCCATCTGGATCTCAGGGACCGGCACCACGCTTTTTTCCTGCTGCTTGCGGGTGGCAAAATCTTCATCCTGCGGGTGCCAGCCCATCGCTTTCCAGACGATGGCAATGGCTTCAAACATGCGGCGACGGAAAATCTCGCGCTCCTGCTTCGGCATGGCCGAGGGCAGGGTCAGGATCAGGGTGCGCAGCTGGCGCGGCGAGGCCGGGAAGCCCAGACGCAGGCGGGTGGCGACGCTGTTGATCTGCCCCAGCGCCTGCGCCAGCAGCTCGCACAGCATGTGCGTCATCAGCGTGCTGCGGCTGTACTGCGGCGAGAAGACCGGCAGCCGCTCGTCCTGCGGCAGCGTAAACAGCGGCTCACCGTCATCGTTCATCAGGTTCATCAGTGGAAACGCCGTGGCGAGCGGTTCACGCTGGGTTTTGCCGTTCATCTGGCTAAAGCGCCAGTCCTGCACGACGGGCGTTTCATCCCACAGGTAGCGGCGCGGGCTGGAGATGCCGCTGTTACCTTCGGTTCCCAGCCGCTGCATCGCCAGCTTGCGGGCTTCATCGCCCACGCGAACGATCGACGGCCAGACAAACGCATCTTCACGACCGCTTTCCACCGAGAAGTGCTGTTTGCCAAAACGCGCTTCGGAGAATTCAAGACGGCTGGTAAACAGCGGCTCGTTGAGGAACTGCGGCTCGCTTAACGAACGAACCTGCAGCTCGGCGGTCTGCCGAAGCCCGTCATTTGCATCACCGTGGTCTTCAATAATGACGCCGCAGGTGTGGGTGTTGCCCACGTCGAGGATCAGGTCGACCGGAATGGCAGGGGTGCTGAGCGTATGGGTGACAAATTTCACTTCCGGTACGGTGAGCTGTTCACCGAGCATGGTCAGCACGTTGAGCCAGTGGGCCTGATATTCAAAACTGCGCATCGCCTGATGCAGGTCGCGTTCAGAGCGGTTTTCAACGCCGTCGGCATACTGGGTAAACGCCTCGCGCAGCCAGCCGTCAATCCAGGTCTGGTCGAGGAAGCTTTCAACCTCACTATCGCGCCACGCCAGCGCAAAGCGGGTTCCGTTCAGAATATCGTTTTCAACCGGCGACAGGGCGGAGGTGGCATGCTCCGCGATCTGGCTGTCGAGCGCGAGGGTAACGCGGTGCGTGTTGCCTGCCGTGTCGGGCTTATCGAGCTTGCGCACCTGAACGCGCGCCCAGTTATCCGGTCCTTCCACAAAGGTCCGCGGCGGGTTGAAGCGCAGGAAGGGCAAGGGAAGCCAGACGCCGTCCAGCACGGAAAGGGACTGATGCAGCGGAATGGTGGTTTCCGGTTTAACCACTTCAGGCTGACCGCCGTTCGTCCCCGGCAGGGTATAGCGCCCGTTCACCAGGTCGAAATCGAGTCGCAAAAGGGGGCCGTTCGCGGTTTTACGTACGAAGCGCCCGTTGCTGGCGGTGTCCTGCGGCGTCAAGCCGAAATCCAGGAACTGCACGCCGCTGTTGGCAATAAGCGTGACGCTTTGTTTATAGTCGCAAAGATTTACCAGCATAGGATCAGGCACCTGCTTTCTTGAACGTCAGTGGGACGACGGTGTTGGCATCATAGCGAGCGCGACATTCTGCGATATCGCTGGCCCCGGCTTTACAGGCGACTTCCGGCATCGGGTAGCGGGAACCGTCGGTGCAGCGGGCATTGCCGCGGCTCTTAATCATCAGCTCGCCGTTGCTGTGCAGCCCGGAGAAGATCTCCGCGCGACAGACAATGTTGTCGCCGTGCACAACGCGGGCGAAACCTTTATTGTTCTGGATTTGATAGCGCACTGACGGCGGCTTGCCGGTGACCGGATCTTTCACGTCGAGAACCGCGCGCCAGGTACCGTTCAGGAAGCGCGTCGATCCGGCTTTCACCTGACCGGCTTCCATCACCATGGCATCTTTCGGGATCGGAACAATGACCACCGGTGCGGCTTCAGGCGCAGGCGCGGGTTCTTTTTCTTTACCTGCGACGACCTCAGCCTGATGCAGGGGGAGATTCATAGCCAGCGGCTCCACCGCTTTAATCGGCTGTGGTGCAATAGCTACGGGCTCAGGAGCCGGTGCCGGAGCGGGCTCTGCCGAAGGGGCCTGTTTTGGCCACATCAGCGGCGCGGCAACGGCGGCCACAATCACGGCGGCAACCGGCAGGGTCCACAGGGGAACGCGACGTTTTTTCGTGACGGCAACAGGCGCAGGTTCCTGAGCGGGTTGCGCAACAACCGGCGCGGGCGCCGGCTCATAAAGTTCTTCCGGCGTAATACGCACGGCTGCGACGGGCGCAATCAGCGGCTCGTCTGCTTTTTCAAAGGTGATGGTCGGTTCGGGCGCGGGCTCTGGTTCTGGCTCGGGCTCTTCAATCACAACGGGGGCAGGCTCGGGGATCAGTGCCTCACGCAGGCAGTCGAGGACATCGTCGCGCGCATTTTCGTTCAGGTTTACAAAACCCCAGAAGCAAACGATCGGCTTTCCTTCGACCAGGAAAACAAAATTCTCGCCGGGAAACTGAAACGCTTTCGACAGCAGCGAGCCGAAAAGCTGCTGCGCGGTTTTGGGCGACTGGAGGCACTTCTTGCTTAACGACTCAACGCTGGCTAGCGTGTTTTCCAGATAGCGCAGGGCGCGATAGCGGTCGTCTTCACTGGCTGCCTTCCAGCTGGTGACGCTTCCCTCAACGGGGGAATACCAGTCCACGCGGTCGCCGCTGTCGTTGACCTGAGGAATAGCCAGACAGTCGACAATGGCCTGCTGTTTGCGCAACCGGAGCGCTTCCCGGATTTGTAACGCTGATTCAAAAACGGCCTGTCCGCCGCCGCCAACGGCCTGAAAATCATCCAGATTACCGCTGCGTAAAAGAGTTTTTGCCACGATTTGATCCCATATACTTCTTCACACCGTTACTTTAACGAAACGAGGAAGCAAACAAACGGAGGAAGAGACGCTAAAAGCGCCGATTTCTTGCGGCATAGAAAGTGACGGTTGTGCTTGACGAATAACGTCACTAAAGGCAAATCACCTTTTTCTGCACTGGCGGCAAAACCGGCAAAAAACGCGGCTTTAGAATAACCTGATAGTGTTTCGTTATTTGCCAGGTCATAACGGCTGTGCTGTTATTACTGACCTATATAATAAAACTGTCAGGGTTATAACTATGTCTACAGGGAAAACGCTGCTCGCCCTTGCGCTGAGCGCACTTTTACCAGCCGGTGCCGCATGGGCGGCAAACAACGACACCCTTATCTACTGCTCGGAAGCGTCGCCCGAGTCGTTCAACCCGCAAATCGCCAGCTCCGGCCCGTCGTTCGTGGCCAGCTCTCAGGTGCTATACAACCGCCTGATCAACTTCGACCCGGTAAAAAATACCCCGGTTCCTTCCCTGGCGGAGTCCTGGACGATTTCGCCGGACGGCAAGACCTATACGTTTACCCTGCGTAAAGGGGTGAAGTTCAACAGCAATAAATACTTCAAGCCGACCCGCGACTTTAACGCCGATGACGTTATTTTTTCGGTGATGCGTCAGAAAGACCCTAAGCATCCGTACCATAATGTCTCGCAGGGCAACTACGAATACTTTAACGACGTCGGGCTCGACAAGCTGATTCAGGACGTTAAAAAGGTTGATGATTACCACGTCCAGTTCACCCTGAGTGAACCAAACGCCGCGTTCCTGGCCGACTGGGGAATGGATTTCGCCTCCATTCTCTCCGCCGAATACGCCGATGCAATGCTGAAAAAAGGCACGCCGGAGAACGTGGACACCTGGCCGATTGGTACCGGGCCCTACGTGCTCCAGCAGTACAAGGTGGATTCGCTGATCCGCTACGTCGCTAATCCGAACTACTGGGATGGCGAGGTGCCGACCAAACATCTTATCTTCTCCATCACGCCAAACGTGGAAACCCGCCTGGCGAAATTGCAGACCAATGAATGCCAGATTATTCCTGCGCCGTCTCCGGTCCAGTTTGACGTGATTAAAAAGAACAAAGACCTGACGCTGCACTCGGTCGATGCGCTGAACGTCGGCTATCTGGCGTTTAACACCGAGAAAAAGCCGTTCGATAACGTGCTGGTGCGTCAGGCGCTGAACTACGCGACCGACAAGAAGGCTATCGTCAATGCGGTCTTTATGGGGTCCGGTACGGTGGCAAAATCGCCGATCCCGCCAAATATGCTGGGCTTTAATAAAGATCTGCAGGACTACAGCTACGATCCTGAAAAAGCGAAAGCGCTGCTGAAGCAGGCCGGACTGGAGAAGGGCGCAGAGGTCACGCTGTGGTCAATGCCGGTTCAGCGTCCGTATAACCCTAACTCGCGTCGTATCGCGGAGATGATCCAGAGCGACTGGGCGAAAGTGGGCGTGAAGGCCAAAATCGTCTCTTACGAGTGGGGCGAATACCTCTCCGGGATGCGCAAAGGCGAGCACGACTCCGCGCTGTTCGGCTGGATGTCCGATAACGGCGACCCGGATAACTTCGCCGATGTGCTGCTGGGCTGCAACAGCATTAAAACCGGGTCAAACGCCGCGCGCTGGTGCGATAAGGGTTATGATGCTCTGGTGCAAAAAGCGAAGCTGACCAGCGATCCGGCCGAGCGAGCGAAACTGTACGGTCAGGCACAGGAGATTTTCTACCAGCAGGCACCGTGGATCGCGCTGGCAAACGGCAAAACGTTCTTTGCGACCCGCAGCAACGTGACCGGGTACAGCGTGAGCCTGATGGGCAGCGATTTCTCTAAAGCGAAGCTGAACTAAGCATTTATTGCCGGGTAAGGCGTAAGCCGCCACCCGGCAAAACAAGGAGTGACAATGTCACATTTAAACGAAGTTACCGCCCGCGTCGATGCCGCTATCGAAGAGAGCGTCATCGCCCACATGAACGAACTGCTGATTGAACTGAGCGATGATGCCGATCTCAGCCGTGAAGACCGTTACGCCCAGCAGCAGCGTCTGCGTACCGCGATTTCGCACCACGGCAAGCAGCACAAAGAGGAGATGGACGCGCGGCAGGAACAGCTGACCAAAGGCGGCACCATACTGTAGTCAAAACTGGCGTCGCGCCACCAGCCAGGCTCCCACGACCAGCATCACCGCGCCGCACATCGGGCCGATCAGGGCGCGCAGGGGAATGCCGTGGCTTCTCAACACGTCAAGGACCAGCCCGCCAATCAGCTGGCTTGCGACCAGCACGGCGATGGTCGTTGCCGCGCCAACGTTCTGATATCCGCTGATGCTGGCAAACACAAAAAACGACCCCAGCAGCCCAGGGATCAGCGTCCACCAGCGCACCGTTGATGCCAGCTCGCTGAACCCGGCGAAGCCCTGCTTCAGCAGCAGAATGCTGACAAACAGCACAATGCCTACCAGGGAGTTCAGCAGCATTGCGATAAGAATGGTGGAGGAGGACTGGGTGATTCGCACCATTAAGGTGTTTTGCACCACCAGGCCGATCCCCGCCGCCACCAGGAACGCTAGCGTCAGCGACTGATTCATGGGATCGCGTCCGGGTCGCTGCGCTCGTCCAGCTGCAGCTGCATAAAGGTTAAGTCCAGCCAGCGGCCAAACTTGGTTCCCACCTGCGGCATCTGCCCCGTTGTCACAAAACCGAGCGTTTCGTGGAGGTGAATCGAGGCCGTATTTTGCGCTTCAATGCCGGCCACCATCACGTGCTTGCCGATGGCGCGGGCCTCGTTGATCAGCGCTTTCATTAACGTACGGCCAATGCCTTTACCCTGATGCTCCGGATGAACGTACACTGAATGCTCGACCGTGTGACGAAAGCCGTCGAAGGCGCGCCAGTCGCCGAAAGAGGCGTACCCGGTGATAGCACCGTTTTCCTCGCTCACCAGAACCGGGTAACCCGCGAGCGTGCGGGCCTCGAACCAGGCGATTCGGTTATCGGTATCGACGGTTTTATCGTTCCAGATCGCGGCAGTATGCAGCACCGCATGGTTATAGATCTCTCCTATCGCAGCGCAGTCTTCTTTACAGGCGTGACGAACGATCATGATTAAACCTCTGTGTTGTTTACTATAGTATTACGCTATAGATATGATATTACACAACTGTATCGTCAGAGCGCTACGTGAGAATTATTATGAAACACATTGAAACGGCCTTTATACGCTTTAGTATGACGTTATGAACACACTGTCAGACACAATGAATCAGCGTATTAGCGCCAGAATTCGCCTCGAACGTGAATCACGCGGCTGGTCTCTGAGCGAGCTGGCCGAGCGGGCAGGCGTATCTCGCGCCATGATCCATAAAATAGAACGCGGTGACAGCAGCCCGACGGCAACCCTGCTTGCCCGCCTGTCAGGCGCGTTTGGGATCAGCATGTCGACCCTGATTGCCAGAGCCGAGATGCAGGAGGGAAAACTCCTGCGCCTGGCGAACCAGCCCGTCTGGCGCGATCCGCAAACGCACTACCTTCGTCGCCACGTTTCCCCGCGTACCGATCTGCCTATCGACCTCGTTCAGATTGAGCTGCCCGCGGGGAGCGACGTCCCGATGCCGGCATCGTCCTACGCGCTGGCGCGGCAGCTGATCTGGCTGCAGTCCGGCGAGCTGGTATTTCAGGAGGGCGATACCCGCCACGAGATGAAGGCCGGAGACTGTCTGGAGCTGGGGCCGCCAAACGACTGCCGTTTCATCAACGAAACGAACGAAACCTGTATCTATCTTGTGGTCCGGCTTAACCAGTCTGCCTCGTAATGTTAAGGCGATAATGCCGATCGTGAGCCAGGCTGTAATGACATTTGTACCAGAAGGAGAACCCGATGAACCAATCTGTTTCGCAAAATCGCCGCTGGGTGCTGGCCTCGCGTCCACAGGGCGCGCCGGTTGCGGAGAATTTTCGTCTGGAAGAGCAGCCTGTTCCTGCACCTCAGGCGGGGCAGCTGTTGCTTCGCACCGTGTGGCTGTCGCTGGACCCTTACATGCGGGGCCGCATGAGCGATGCGCCATCCTATTCTCCGCCGGTTGAAATTGGCGCTGTGATGGTAGGGGGAACGGTGAGCCGCGTTGAGCAGTCAAACCACCCCGACTTTAAAGCGGGTGAATGGGTGCTGAGCTACAGCGGCTGGCAGGAGTACGCGCTTTCGGACGGCAGCGGCCTGGTCAAGCTGGGCGATAATCCCTCCCATCCTTCCTGGGCGCTGGGCATTCTTGGGATGCCGGGCTTTACCGCCTATATGGGATTACTGGATATCGGACAACCTAAAGCGGGCGAAACGCTGGTGGTGGCCGCGGCGACGGGCCCGGTTGGCGCAACCGTTGGGCAGATCGGCAAAATTAAAGGCTGCCGGGTGGTTGGCGTCGCCGGTGGCGCAGAAAAGTGCCGCCACGCCGTAGAGGTGCTCGGGTTTGACGCGTGTCTGGATCACCACGCGGCAGATTTCGCTGAGCAGCTGAAACGCGCCTGCCCGAAAGGCATTGATGTCTATTTTGAAAACGTCGGCGGGAAAGTATTTGACGCCGTGCTGCCGCTGCTGAATACCTCCGCGCGCGTGCCGGTGTGTGGCCTGGTGAGCGGCTACAATGCAACGGGCCTGCCTGAGGGGCCGGACCGTTTGCCGCTTTTGATGGGCACCATTCTGAAGAAACGCATTCGGATGCAGGGCTTTATCATCGCCCAGGACTACGGTCACCGCATTCACGAGTTTCAGGAAGAGATGGGGCGCTGGGTGCAGGAGGGCAAAATTCACTATCGTGAACAGGTGACGGACGGGCTGGAGAACGCGCCTGAAGCGCTGATTGGCCTGCTGGAAGGAAAAAACTTCGGTAAAGTCGTGATTCGCGTCGCGGGGGACAATAAATAAAAGGCACTATGGCGGGGTTTCCCGCCATATTTATTTGTGAAGATACGATATATTGTCTTTAATTAACGGACATGGCTTTTCGCGCCATCATCCCGGATGAGCCCGAAACCGATAAAAAAAACACATTTTGCATTTTTTGCTGTTTTATGTACTTCCCACCACCAGGCATGACGATACAGGATATATCGGACCAGCGTCGTTTTATTAAAACTGGCGTTTAAAAATAGCATTAAGTTTTAGCTACAGGAATTGAACATGCTTGATTTGGATCACTTAGAAAAAGCCCAAAGGATCAGTCTTACCATGCAAGTTGAACTCAGTTTAAAAGGAGCGTTAATTACAGGCTCCCTTAAACCTGGTGCACGACTGATTACGAAAGAGATCGCCGATAAATTAGGAACCAGCATTACCCCAGTACGCGAGGCGCTGCTGCGTCTGGTATCAGCAGGGGCATTGCATGCCACGCCAGCACAGGCATTTCTGGTGCCGGAAGTGACGCTGGACCGTTACAACGAAATCAACGCTATTCGCAAGCAGCTTGAGCCCATGGCGGTTGCCGCAGCCTGTCAGAATATGTCTGACCAAAAGATGGAGACGTTGCGCAAATTGTCGGAAGCGTTTCATGAGGCTATGCGCAACGGGAACGTTCAGCAGGCATTGCAGGCGAATCGCATCTTCCGCTTTACGCTTTATCAGTACGCGGAAATGCCCACGCTGAATGCGTTAATTGAACAGCTTTGGGTGCGCATCGGACCGTGCATTAACTACCTGCACCAGGAGCTTAATGACATTAAAGAAGCGACGTATCACTATGACGAACTGCTTTCAGCCCTGGAACGCCGGGATGTTGACGCCAGCCAGAAGGCGATAGAAAAGTTGATTGATGAAGCGAATACGCTTTTACAGCGACAATATTTTAACTGAGAGATTATTTAACAGAGCGACTATATACCGCGTTTAATTATTTATCTGGTGAATAACTCCTGATGGCATATTGCCATCAGGAGCGTTATTTTCTTTATAAAATAAACTTTACTTTTTTCTTACTCGAATCGATAAGAAACCGACAGGCCCACACCGTAGTTACGGCCAGGCGCTGGCTCGTAATAACGCCCGTTGGATTCGTTGACAATAACCGAGCCAGCGTACTCTTTGTCGAACAGGTTATCCACGCGGCCAAAGACGTCCATCCCCCAGCTGCCGTAGTTGAATTTATACCCGGTATTCAGCCCGACCACCGTGTACGACGGCGCTTTCGCCGTGTTCTCGTCGTCGGCCATGATATCGCTCATATAGCGCACGTCCGAGCCCGCGTACCAGCCTTCTTCAGGCTGCCAGCCAAACGACGCATAGCCCATATTGCGGGCAATGCCCGGCATACGGTTGCCGTTACAGTCCGCGTCGCCGCAGACGTTGGTCCGGTAGGTGGCATCAAGATAGGTCCACGCCATTTTCAGCTTCCAGCTCTCAGCGAACTGCTGATCGAGAGACACTTCGACTCCCTGACGGCGGGTCTTTCCGGCATTTTTATAGCTGGTGCGGCCGCCAGAGCTGGCATCCACCACGATCTCGTCATCCGTATCGGTGCGGAACAGCGCTGCCGTCAGCAGGCCATTGCCAATGCGGGTTTTGCTGCCCACCTCATACGTGTTGTTCGTGGAGGGCTGCAGGCCAATGTTCAGGCCGCCCTGGTTATCGGCGCGATACGAGAGCTCGTTGATGGTTGGCGTTTCGAAGCCACGTCCTGCGGCAGCGTAGAGGTTCCACGCGTCCGTCACCGCATACTTCACGGAGCCCGCCGGGAGCCACTTGTGATAGCTCGCGTCACCGCTGTCGTCGCCGTTGCCCGGCGTAACGTAATGGTCGTTGGAATCAAACCAGACCGAGCTGTAACGCACGCCCGCATCGACGGACAGTTTCTGCGTCAGCTGCCAGCTGGTCTGCAGGTAAGGGTCAACGTTCCACATCAGGTTACGTTCGTTCCGGCGTTTATCACCCTTCACGCCGTAGTCCGGCACGCCGTTGTTCATCACGAAGTTCTCGTACCCGCGGCGGTCTTCACTCATGTTTTCATAGTTCAGACCGGTGGTGAAGGTGACCGGCACCAGCAGCTCGCCGCGGTGCGTCCAGCGGGTATCAACCCCCTGATAATGACGCTGCATATCGATCACGCCGCCGGAGTGAGAAGGCCTCAGCTGCGGCTGAAAGGGGATCGACTGGTACTGGGTCATTTCACGCTCGCCGGCGTACATCATCACGCTGAGATCGTCCTGAGCGCTAAGCTGGCGGTCGTAACGCAGCCCCGCCTGAGTCTGCTTGATGGTCTTGCGCGTGTTGTACTGATCGCCACGCGGGGACTGGCGCGGGTTGTCCTGCCACTCCTGATAGCTCAGGCCGCCCGGATCGTTGGCCTTCATGTCCACGCTGTTAAAAATCAGCGTCAGCTTGCTGGCGTCGTCAATGCGTACGCCCAGTTTGGCGTTCGCGAGATTCTTCCGCGCGCCGCTGTGGTCGCGGTAGCCTTTAGTGGTGAAGCGGGTGGTGGATACGGTGTAATCCACGTCCCCCGCGTGCGTCCCGTCACCCATTGCGCCGGTGGCTTTCATGCCGTAGCGCCATGTCCCGTAACTGCCGTAATAGCTGCTCGCCTCGATGGTCGGCGGCTGCTGTCCGGTTTGCGTATTGATGTTAATCACGCCGCCGGAGGCGTTGCCGTACAGGGCGGAGAAGGGACCGCGCAGCACCTCAACGCTGTCAATGCTGGAGAGATCGATGTTGGAGGTCTGGCCCTGTCCGTCCGGCATGGTGGCTGGAATACCGTCGACATACATGCGAATGCCGCGCACGCCAAACGTTGACCGGGCACCAAATCCGCGCATCGAAAGCTGGAGATCCTGAGCATAGTTCTGACGGTTCTGAATCTGTAGTCCCGGAACGCTGCCAAGCGATTCGGAGAGATTAATGCGCGGCGCGGCGTGGCGCATATCGTCGCCATTCACGACGCTGACCGCCGCCGGGGTATCAAGCTCTGATACGGTTTGCGGCGTCGCGCTAACGATCATGGTCTGTTCCTCTGCGCTTATCGCGCTTAAAGGCGCAAAAACGACGGGAACCAGCAGCAGCGGGAGAGATGCCTTACGGGCAGATATGATTTTCATGAGTAAAACCGGTTGTGATGTATAAACGAACCAAATGGAACATGTCCATACATGTTAAAGGTTTTGTAAATGTTTTGAAAACTATAACCGCACATTGCGTTAATGAAAGGCAATAGGGAAAAGAAAAACTCCACTTTTAACTTATTAATGATTACTATTCTCATTATCAAAACGGCAATGCCATGACGTTGCCAGCCGGAAGCGATGTCAGCAGTACCCCCAATTTTCAAAAAAGGAATTGTTATGTCTTTACGCCATCTGTGCTCGCCACGCCTGAGTACGTCTCTGCTGTCTGCCGCTTTACTGTTTGCCGGAACCTTCCAGGCGCATGCCGCCGAAGAGATGCTGCGTAAAGCGGTGGGTAAGGGTGCCTATGAAATGGCGGTCAGCCAGCAGGAGAACGCGCTGTGGGTTGCGACGTCGCAAAGCCGTAAACTCGACAAGGGTGGCGTTATCTATCGCCTCGATCCTGCCACGCTGGAGGTGACGCAGGCTATTCATAGCGATCTCAAACCGTTTGGCGCCACCCTCGACGGCGCGACGCAAACCCTGTGGCTGGGTAATACGATCAACGGCGCGGTGACGGCCATTGATGCGAAAACGGGCGACGTGAAAGGGCGTCTGGTGCTTGATAGCCGCCAGCGCAGTGAAACCGTCAAGCCGCTGCAGCCGCGCCAGCTGGTGGCGGATGACGCGAGCAACACGATTTACATCACCGGTGTCGGCAAAGAGAGCGTGATTTGGGTCGTGGATGGCGCAACGCTGAAGCTGAAAGAGACCATTGCCAATACCGGCACGTACAGCACCGGTCTGGCGCTGGATGCGAAGGCGAAACGCCTCTACACCACCAATGCTGACGGCGAGCTGGTCACCATTGATACCGCCACCAACAAAATCCTGAGCCGTAAAAAAGTGCAGGACGACGGAAAAGAGCACTTCTACCTGAACCTGAGCCTGGACACCGCCGGTCAGCGCGCGTTCCTGACCGATTCAAAACAGCCGGAAGTGCTGGCGGTGAGCCTGAAAGACGGCAGCGTGATCGAGAAGATCGCCGCGCCTGAATCGCTGGCCGTTCTGTTTAACCCGGCGCGCAATGAAGCCTACGTGACGCACCGCGAGGCCGGCAAGGTGAGCGTGATCGACGCGAAAACCTACAAAGTGACTAAAACGTTCGATACGCCGGTCTATCCGAACAGCCTGGCGCTCTCGTCGGATGGCAAAACGCTCTACGTGACGGTGAAGCAGAAATCTACCCGCCAGCAGGAAGCGACCCAGCCTGACGACGTGATTCGTATCGCGCTGTAATAAAAAAAGGGAAGGCATAGGCCTTCCCTTTTTAATGCTTTTTTGATGCTTAACGCGAGATCTCTTCCACCAGCGGCGCGTCGTGTTTTTCATCGTCCGGATGAACCGGCGCGGTGCTGTGAATTTCGTGAACGCGCTTACGCACGCCGAACCAGCCAGCGATCAGCAGCACGGCCAGCAGCGGGATGGTGGCAATGGTATAGGTGCCGTTCGGGTAGTCGAACGCCATCAGCACCAGCACGCTGAACAGGAAGAGCAGGGTGAGCCAGGAGGTCACCGGCGCGCCCGGCAGCTTGAAACTGATATCTGCGGCTTTACCTTCTTTAATGGCTTTACGCAGACGCATCTGGCAGACCACGATAAAGGCCCAGGAGGCGATAATCCCCAGCGCGGCCACGTTCAGAACGATCTCGAAGACCTGTGACGGCACCAGATAGTTCAGGAATACGCCGAAGACGTAAACCACCAGCGTGGCCAGAATGCCCGCGTAAGGTACGTGCTGCTTGCTCATCTTCGACATGAACTTCGGCGCGGAACCGCCCATCGACATGGAGCGCAGGATACGCCCGGTAGAGTAAAGACCGGAGTTCAGGCTGGAGAGCGCCGCCGTCAGCACCACGATGTTCATGATGCTGCCCACGTAAGGCACGCCGAGCTTCGAGAAGAAGGTGACGAACGGGCTCTGACCGGCCTGATAGGCGTTCCACGGCAGCAGCAGAACCAGCAGCACCACGGAGCCGACGTAGAACAGACCGATACGCCAGATCACGCTGTTAATGGCTTTTGGCACCATGGTCTGCGGGTCTTTACATTCGCCCGCAGCGGTACCGACCAGCTCGATAGAGGCAAAGGCAAACACCACGCCCTGAACCAGCACCAGCGCAGGCAGCAGGCCGTGCGGGAAGAAGCCGCCGTTATCGGTTATCAGGTGGAAGCCGGTAGCATTGCCATCCAGCGGCTTGCCGCTGCCGAGGAAGACGGTACCGACCACCAGGAAAATCACAATGGCGAGCACTTTGACCAGCGCAAACCAGAACTCCATCTCGGCGAACCACTTCACGCCGATCATGTTCATGGTGCCGACGATCGCCAGCGCGCCAAGGGCAAAGACCCACTGCGGCACATCACCGAACGCGCCCCAGTAGTGCATATAGAGCGCAACGGCGGTGATATCGACGATACCGGTCATCGCCCAGTTGACGAAGTACATCCAGCCTGCCACGTAGGCGGCTTTTTCACCAAGGAATTCTCGGGCGTAAGAGACGAAGCTTCCGCTGGAAGGGCGATGCAGTACCAGTTCACCCAGCGCGCGAAGAATAAAGAAGGAGAAAATCCCGCACACCAGATAAACCAGGGCGAGAGCCGGGCCCGCCATCTGCAGACGCGCGCCAGCACCTAAAAACAGACCCGTTCCAATAGCGCCGCCGATGGCGATCATTTGAACCTGACGGTTGCCCATCGCTTTGTGGTAGCCCTCTTCGTGAGAGTTCAACCAGCGACGTTTCGCAGCATGATGATCGGCTGCGCTTTTATTGCTTGTTTTCATTGAGTTACCTGTTTGCCTGTCTGAACCATTATCGTGATAGTCCTGCCTGGCAGAATGCAATACAAACGATTGCTTCTGCGCAAACACATGCCGCCTTCCCAGTCATTCTGCGTATGGATAAGGCGAAACATGGCGAGGCATCCTACCTGCAATTCATAAGCGACGCAAAATATAACCGTGCCGAAAGTGATGCAGGTCGAAGGAAATCGTGTGGTCAGAGCAGACAATGATTACAACGCGCTGAATCGCGGCGATTTTTTAGTCAAAACAATTATTGAAGTGCTGCTTTAATCATCAGAATCCCTTAATAATTACATAGGGGTAGAGCGCCAGCCTGCTGCGCCTCACTGGCGTTTCATTAACAAAACTAAAACGATATGATGCGATCCGTTTTCTTCAGCAGGGTCAGGCGGAACGGTGAAAATTAATATTATCGGTACCAGCGGAAGTGGAAAAAGTACGCTTGCCAGACGCATCGCGACGGAGCTGTCGCTCCCGTATATTGAGATGGACAGGCTGTACTGGCGCCCTGACTGGCAGGGGACACCGGACGAAGTGCTGCTAGACACGCTGGAGGATACGCTCGCTGCCACGCCCGGCTGGGTGCTTGACGGCAACTACAACCGCACGCGCCCGGTGAAGTGGCGTGATGTGGATATGGTCGTGTGGGTCGACTGCGGATTCACCCGCACGCTCCGGCAGGCGGTCACGCGCGCATTCAAACGCGCATGGCACCGGCAGGAGCTGTGGCCCGGCACCGGAAACCGCGAAAGCTTCCGCCGCTCATTTTTCAGCCGGGAGTCCATCATCATCTGGACAATTAAAACGTGGCGCAGCAACCGCAAGCGTTACGAAGCTGACATGCAAAACCCGCAGTACAGCCATATCCAGTTTGTCCGCATCACCCGTCGTCAGGAGGCGGATGCGCTGATTTCATCGCTAAAATCACACCGCTAGCAGGGTTATGCTTTTCTGTTTTCCGGGAAACTAAATGTAAATTAATTGTTTCTCAGTGGTGAAATGCGCCTTTAATAATGTCGACATGTTAAGTCAAACGAGAACGCAACATGTCATGGCGAATCAGCATTCTGGATAAAAGCCCCATCGCTGAAAATGAAACGGCTGCCGATGCGCTGGCGCGGACGCTGGCGCTGGCGCAACAGGCAGAAAATCTGGGCTATCACCGCTTCTGGATTGCCGAACACCACAACACTCCTCATCTTGCCAGCTCCTCGCCGGAGCTGCTGATTGCCTGGATCCTCGGGCAAACCACGCGCATCCGCGTCGGATCCGGCGGCGTGATGCTCCAGCACTACAGCCCCTATAAAGTCGCTGAAAACTTTAACGTTCTGGCCGCGCTGGCGCCAGGTCGCGTGGATCTGGGCGTCGGGAAGGCCCCCGGCGGGCTGCCGCTCTCGACCCGCGCGCTGCAGCAGGGGCTGCATCAACATGAAAAAGGCAGCTTTGCCGAACAGCTGGCCCAGCTCGATCGCTGGATCCGTCCTGAAGGTCAGTCTGCGGAGGAAGCCGTGCGCGCCACGCCGCTGCCGCCGGTACCTGCCCAGGGTTTTCTGCTGGGCGCCAGCACCGAAAGCGCGCTGCTCGCTGCATCGCTCGACTGGCACTTCGTCTTTGCCGCGCACCTGAACGGCGACCCGGAACTGCTGCGCGAGGTGGTATCAACCTGGCGTAAGAACAGCGCGCGGGAGGTGATTGTGGCGGTGCAGGCGATTGTCGCGCCGACCCATGCCGAGGCGGACGCGCTGGCGCAGAAGGTCGAAGCATGGGGCGTCGAGCTGGCAAACGGCCAGCGCGTGACCGTCGCCAGCGAGGAACAGGCCTACGCCTTTGCCCGTCAGGCGGGGAGCGAGCCGGTGCGCATTGCCCGTCGGGCGCAGTCGCTTCTGGCAGGCACGGCTGAGTCGGTGCTGGAACAGCTTAACGCGCTGCATGAGCAGTGGGGCATTGACGAATTTATCATCGACACGCCGGTCGCGGAGGGGGCAGCGCGCGTCCAGTCCCTGCGTTTGCTGGCCGAGGCGCGTCTTAACAGGGAGGTCACCGCATGAGCTTCGGCGAACAGCTGATTGCCTGGCGCCGCGAGCTGCACCGGAACCCGGAGCTGTCCGGCCAGGAAGTGGAGACCACCGCGCGCCTGCGCCAGTGGCTGACGAATGCCGGAATACCCCCACAGCCCTACGACCTGCCGACCGGGCTGGTGGCGGAAATCGGGACCGGTGACAAGCTGATTGCGCTGCGGGCAGACATTGATGCCCTGCCAATTGAGGAGCGCAGCGGCGTACCTTTTAGCTCGCAGAGGGCGGGCGTGATGCACGCCTGCGGACACGATATCCACACCAGCGTGATCCTCGGCGCCGCGTTAAAGCTCAAAGAGCGCGAAGCCTCGCTCAACGGCCGGGTGCGGATCCTGTTCCAGCCTGCCGAAGAGAACTTTGGCGGGGCGAAGAGCATGGTGCGCGCGGGGGCCCTCCGTGACGTCCGCGCCATCTTCGGCATGCACAACGAGCCCGGCCTGCCGGTCGGTGAGTTCGCCACCCGCGGCGGGCCGTTCTATGCCAACGTCGACCGCTTCGTAATCCGCATTACCGGCAAAGGCGCGCACGCCGCGCGTCCTCACGAAGGCAACGACGCCATTGTGCTGGCGAGCCAGCTGGTGACGGCGCTGCAGAGCGTTGCCAGCCGCAACGTCAACACGCTGGATTCGGTGGTGCTGAGCGTAACGCGCATTGCCGGGGGGAATACCTGGAACGTGCTGCCGGAAAGCGTCGAGCTGGAAGGCACGCTGCGCACCCACCGCCTGGAGGTGCAGCAGAACGTAAAGGCCCGCGTGGGCGAAATCGCCGCCGGGTTTGCCAGCGCCTTCAGCGCGCAGATTGATATTACCTGGTATGCCGGGCCCACCGCGCTGGTGAACGACGAGCGCTGGGCCGATTTTGCCACCTCGGTTGCCCGTGAGGTGGGGTATGAAACCCGGCACGCGGAGCTGCATATGGGCGGGGAAGATTTCGCGGTTTATTTGCAGTCTGTTCCCGGCGCGTTTGTCAGCATCGGCAGCAATAGCCCGTTTGGTTTACACCACCCGGCATTTAATCCGGACGAAGCATTAATTGAGCCCGCTGCCCGCTATTTCGCACAGCTTGCGGAAAAAGCGCTGCAACACGTTTAATTCTGGAGAGGTAAATATGTCTGCACATCGTCAACTGCGGCTCGGGACCATTTTGCACGGTGCGTCCGGAAATATGTCCGCCTGGCGTCATCCAGCGGCGGTCGCGGATGCCAGCATTAATTTTGAATTTGTAAAAGAGACGGCGTTAAAAGCGGAGGAGGGCAAACTCGATTTTTTATTTGTTGCCGACGGTCTTTATATTAATGAGAAATCCATTCCGCATTTTTTAAACCGCTTTGAGCCGTTAACGGTACTCTCTGCGCTGGCAAGCATCACCTCGCGTCTGGGGCTGGTGGGAACCTTATCCACCTCCTACAGCGAGCCCTTTACCACGGCACGCCAGTTCGCCAGCCTCGATCACCTGAGCAACGGGCGCGCGGGCTGGAACGTGGTGACCTCGCCGCTGGAAGGCTCGGCGAAGAACTTTTCCCGCGAAAAACACCCGGAGCATGCCCTGCGCTACCGCATTGCCGATGAGTACCTCGACGTGGTGAAAGGGCTGTGGGACTCCTGGGAAGGCGACGCGTTCATCCGCAACAAAGAGAGCGGGCAGTTTTTTGACCCGGCTAAACTTCACGCCCTGAATCACCACGGTGACTTCTTCAGGGTCGCCGGGCCGCTGAATATTGGCCGCACCCCGCAGGGGCGTCCGATTGTTTTTCAGGCGGGCGCGTCGGACGACGGAAAAAAGCTGGCGGCGAAACATGCCGACGCCATTTTTACCCATCACGAAACCTTCGAAGAAGCGAAAGCGTTTTACCGCGACGTGAAGCAGCAGCTGGAAACAAACGGCCGCCGCGCGTCAGATTTACATATTTTCCAGGGCGTCAGTGTGATTGTGGGCAAGGACGCCGACGATGTGGAAAACCAGTATCAAACCACCGCGGCGCTGGTGTCGATCAACGATGCCCTCAACTACCTCGGACGTTATTTTGAGCATCACGATTTCAGCCAGTATCCGCTCGACGAGCCGTTCCCGGATATCGGCGACTTAGGCAAAAACAGCTTTCGCAGCACCACCGATGAAATCAAGCGAAATGCCCGCGAGCGCAGCTTAACCCTGCGTCAGGTGGCGCTTGAGGCCGCATCGCCGCGCCCGCGCTTTTCCGGCACGCCGGAGGAGGTCGCCGACGGTCTGCAGGCCTGGTTTGAAGGCTATGCCGCGGACGGCTTCATCATTCAGGGCGGAACGCCGGATACCTTTCCGCGCTTTGTTGACCAGGTAGTGCCTGTTTTACAGGCGCGCGGCCTGTTCCGCACCGACTACCCGGGCACCACGCTGCGCGAGAGTCTGGGCTTAGACCTACCTAAAAACCAGTTCACACAACAATAAAAGAGAACACCGCTATGCAGAAAACAACGCTTATTCTGGCGCTCGCGCTGGCCTTTACCCCTGCCGTCTGGGCAGAGAATGTGAACATCAACGGCACCGGCGTGAGTATCGAAGCCAATAAAACGCCGATCAACACCGCCAAAAACAGCGATGCCGTGGCGCAGCTGCCGAAAGATTATCGCTTTGCCGTGCCGGGGAAATTTACCGTGGCGGTGGCGGGCCTCAATCAACCGCCGCTGACGGTGTTTTCCGACGACAACAAAACGCTGCTCGGCAGCGAGGTTGACGTCGCCCGTCTGGTGGCCGACAGCCTCGGGCTGGAGCTGAACGTGGTGCCAACCTCCTGGGAAGACTGGCCGCTGGGCGTGGCGTCCGGAAAATACGATGCGGCCATCAGCAACATTACCGTTACCAAAGCGCGCAAAGAGAAGTTTGATTTTGCCACCTACCGTAAGGACTCCCTCGGTTTCTACGTGAAATCGACCAGCCCGATCGCATCGCTTCAGAAGGCGGAGGATATCGCCGGGCTGCGGATTATCGTTGGTTCCGGGACCAATCAGGAGGCCATCCTGCTGGCATGGAATGCTGAAAACCTGAAGAAGGGGCTGAAACCGTTTACGCCGATCTACACCAAAGACGATGCGGCGCAAACGCTGGCGCTCCAGTCCGGGCGCGCGGATGCCTACTTTGGCCCGAACGTGATTGGCGCATGGAAGGCGGCGCTGACCGGGAAAACCAAGCTGGTCGGCAGCGTCGACGGCGGCTGGCCGAAGGCGGCGCACATTGCGGTGACGCTGAAAAAAGGCAGCGGCCTGGTTGAGCCGGTGAAAACCGCGCTGAACGGCGTAATCAAAAACGGCGATTACGACAAAGTGCTCAACCGCTGGGGGGAGGGCGTTGAGCGCATCCCGCAGTCAGAAGTGAACCCGGCTGGGCTGGGTGACTGAGGAGGCGCTATGCGTGAACAATTTCGTGACGTCTCGCCGGATGATGCCGAACTCCAGCCCGTTATCGAGGGGCTGTTCGGTGAGTACGCCGCGCGCTACGGGGACTACTTTTCCAAAGATGCCGAGGTGGAGCTCACCGAGTGGTATTTAGCGCCGCAGGGGCTGTTTATCGTGCTGGAGCGCGACGGGAATATTATCGCCACCGGCGCGTACAAGCCCTTCGACGAACGCACCGCAGAAATCAAACGCATCTGGACGGACAAAACCCTGCGTCAGCAGGGGCTTGCCGGGCGCGTGGTGCAGGAGCTGGAGCGCAGGGCGGTGCTGGCAGGCTACAGCCAGATCTACCTGACAACCGGTTTTCGCCAGCCCGAAGCGGTGCGGCTCTATCTCAGCCAGGGCTACCAGCCGCAGTTCGATCTTAACCGGGATCCGGAAGAGTACAGCCTGCCGCCGTTTGACGGTCGGCTGCGCTTCACTAAAACGCTGGTGCGCGAAGCGTTCAGCAAAACCGCATGAGGAACGACGATGAGCAACGTTGAAACCATTAAGGTGGTCCCGGCGCGTTACCCGCTGCGGGCCGTCGGCGCCGCGGTGGCGCTGTTTATACTGGCGGTCGTGGTTCAGTCCGTGGCCTTTAACCCGCGCTGGGAGTGGGCGGTGTTCGCCCGCTGGTTCTTTGACCCGGCGATCCTCGAAGGCGTCGGGCAGACGCTGCTGCTGACCCTGATCGGCACCGCGCTGAGCGTGGTGTTGGGCGGTATGCTGGCGCTGGCGAGACTGTCCTCGTCATGGCTGCTGAGCAGCCTGGCGTGGGGCTACATCTGGCTGTTCCGCTCGCTGCCGCTGATCGTGGTGCTGATCGTTCTCTACAACTTTTCCTATCTCTACGACAGGCTCTCTTTCGGCGTGCCGTTCACCGGCATCACCTGGGGCAGCTTTGAAACCATCAACGTGCTGGGGCAGTTCTCCACCGCCGTGGTGGGGTTAACTCTGGTGCAGAGCGCCTATACCGCAGAAATTATTCGCGGCGGATTCCTCGGGGTCGATCACGGGCAGTACGAAGCGGCTGCCGCGCTCGGCCTGCCGGCCTGGCGACGTACGGTGCGGATAATCCTGCCTCAGGCGCTGCGCACCATTCTGCCGTCCGGGTTTAATGAAATCATCAACCTCGCCAAGGGCACTGCGATGGTCTACGTCCTGGCGATGCCGGAGCTGTTCTACACCATTCAGATGATCTACAACCGCACGCAGGAGGTGATCCCGCTGCTGATGGTCGGTGCCGCATGGTATCTGGCCATTACTACCGTCCTGTCGGCCATTCAGTATGTGGTCGAGCGCGCGCTTGCCCGCAGCGAACGCCGCTCCGCCGTCAATCAGAACCGCGACACCCGCCGCGCCCGTTCCGTTACCACCACGCCAGCACAGGAGCCCGTCCATGCAAGCCTCTCCTGAAGGACACATCTCGATTACCGGCGTCAGCAAGTTTTTTGGCCGCCATAAGGCGCTCGACAACGTTTCGCTTGAGATCCCTCCGGGGTCCGTGACGGTCATTCTCGGGCCCTCAGGCTCGGGCAAATCGACGCTGCTGCGCACCATTAATCATCTGGAGCGCGTCGACGAGGGCTTTATCCAGATAGACGGGGATTACATCGGCTATCGCCGTCAGGGCGATAAACTCTACGAGCTGAAGGAGAAGGAGATCCTCAGGCAGCGCGTCAACGTGGGCTATGTGTTTCAGAACTTCAATCTCTTTCCCCATCTGACGGTGCTGGAAAACCTGATAGAGGCACCCATCGCGCACAAAAAGCTCGGCAAAAAAGAGGCGGTGGAAAGGGCCTACAGCCTGCTGGACGTGGTTGGGCTGCGGGATAAAGCCGATGCCTGGTCCCGGCATCTATCCGGCGGCCAGCAGCAGCGTATCGCGATTGCCCGCGCGCTGGCGCTGCGCCCCCGCGTGATGCTGTTTGACGAGCCTACCTCCGCCCTCGACCCCGAGCTGGTGGGCGAAGTGCTGGACGTGATCAAAAAGCTCGCCCGGTCCGGCACCACGCTGGTGGTGGTCACCCATGAGATCGGCTTTGCCCGTGAAGTGGCGGATCAGGTGGTGTTTATGGTCGACGGAAAAATCGTGGAGCAGGGCAGCAGCGACGAGGTATTGAACCGCCCGTCGCACCCGCGAACGCGGCAGTTCCTCTCCAAAGTGCTGTAAGGAGCGCAGATGAAACAGGCGGTCTACCCGCCTGGGATAACCTGCTCATGGTGCTCTACACTTAGGGTTTTTATCCCTGAGGGGGCAACATGATGAAACTCTATGGCGTACCCGGCTGGGGCTCGGCGATCGGTGAAGTGATGCTCACCCTGGCTGATATCCCTTATCAGTTTGTGAACGTGGACGGGTTTGACCAGCCCGGCCCGCAGCGCGAGCTGCTGCAAAAGCTCAATCCGCTGTGTCAGGTGCCAACCCTGGAGCTTGAAAATGGCGCGATCGTGACCGAAACGGCGGCGATTGCCCTGATGGTGCTCGACCGCTGTCCCGATCTCGCCCCGCCCGTGGGGCAGGCCGAGCGTCAGCAGTTTCAGCGTCTGCTTATCTGGTTTGTGGCGAACGTCTATCCCACGTTTACTTACGCCGACTACCCCGAACGCTGGGTGCCCGATGCGCCGGAACAGCTGCAGAAAAACTGCATCGAGTACCGGAAATCCCTCTATCTGTGGTTTGAAAATCAGCTCAAGGCCGACCCTTTTGCGCTGGGTGAACGGCTGACGCTGCTGGATGTATATATAGCGGTGGCGCGCACCTGGGGGCCTCGCCATGAGTGGTTTGCGACAAATACGCCGAAGCTTACGGCGATTGCGGATACCGTGTGTCAGCTGCCCGAACTGCACAAGGTGTTAAAGGCAAACAACATTATCTGATAACGTGGAATGCTCATACATAACAGGAAGCCTGCATATGCCACACGTAGATATCAAATGTTTTCCCCGCGATCTTAACGACGAGCAAAAAACCGCGCTGGCGGCAGATATCGCCGAGGTGATTATTCGCCATTTGAACAGCAAAGACGGTTCAGTATCGGTTGCTTTGAACCAGGTGAACCCGGAAGACTGGAAAGCCCAGGTATGGGATACCGAAATAGGACCGAAGCTGGACGAGTTAATTAAAAAGCCTGGTTATTCGATGTAATTTTTTTGCCGGGTAGGGTCGTTGTCTTGCCCGGCATCTCCTGCCTCTCATACCTTCATTTCGCAAAAAACGATAAAAATGAGTTTTATCTTATCCGTTACACTTAATGTTTCTGACTGACATTTAATAAATCCTTAGGAAAGATCTCCAGCAGAATCAATTAAGGACAGCAACGTTAAAGGATAATTTTCTCATGACAAAATTACCCCGGTTTTCACCCGCCTTTTTCCACCCTCGCTACTGGCTAAGCTGGACAGGCATCGCCGCGCTGTGGCTCATCATGCTGCTGCCTTACCCGATGCTGTACAGACTGGGACACAGCCTGGGGCGGTTAGCCATGCGTCTGCTGCCGCGCCGCGTCGAGATTGCCCGCCGCAACCTGGAGCTTTGCTTTCCGCAGATGAAAGCAGAGGAGCGTGAATCTTTGCTGCAGCGTAATTTTGAGTCCGTGGGGATGGGGGTAATCGAAACCGGAATGGCGTGGTTCTGGCCCGAGCGGCGGGTGCGGAAATGCTTTACCGTGACGGGTTATGAGCACATGGAAAAAGCCAGAGAGCAGGGAAAGGGCGTGGTGCTGGTGGGGATGCATTTTTTGACGCTTGAGCTGGGCGCGCGGATATTTGGCATGCTCAACCCCGGTATTGGAGTTTATCGCCCAAACAATAATGCGCTGCTGGACTGGCTACAAACGCGCGGGCGTCTGCGTTCTAATAAGACCATGCTGGATCGCCATGATTTAAAGGGCATGATCCGCGCCCTGAAGCAGAATGAAATTCTGTGGTACGCCCCGGATCATGACTATGGCAAAGCCAACAGCGTGTTTGCGCCATTCTTCGCGGTCCCGGATGCCGCCACGACGGCGGGCAGCTATATGCTGGTAAAAAGCGCCAAACCTGCCGTGATCCCGTTCGTGCCGCGCCGCAGGGCGGACGGTACCGGATACGAGCTGATTATTCTTGAAGATATCAGCGCTTCATTGCAGGGCGCGGATAAAGAGTCTGTCGCAACCCAGATGAACCGGGCGATCGAGCGCGCGGTGCTGATGGCGCCGGATCAGTATATGTGGCTGCACCGTCGCTTCAAAACGCGCCCTGAAGGCCAGCCGGACAGGTATGCCCGCCGCAAGCGCGCGGCATCGCGGGTGGATATTCTCTCCGCCGACGACCTTTCTGACCGCTCGGGGGTTCAGCACTAAAAAGCGGCTCTCATCTCGTGCCGGGTGGCGTTGCGCTTGCCCGGCTAACAATGAGCTAAATATCAATAAGCTGTATTTTTCATTTTCCTGCTGTCAGCAGTATCTCCATCAGCCCCGGAAAGCGGGCATCCAGATCCTCTCTTCGCAATGAAATCATGTTCTCCCGCCCCTGAGGGCGCTGCCAGATGACGCCGCTATCGCGCAACACGCGCCAGTGGTGGGTCATCGTTGACTTCACCACGTCGTCCGGGCGCAGCGCGTTACAGCTGAGTTCGCTGCCATCGGCGAGCCGGCGAATAATCGAGAGGCGAAGCGGGTTGCCGAGGGCAAAGAGCACATTTTCCAGCAGTATTTGTTCAGTTTCAGGGTGGTTTGGGATCATCGTTTTCCTGCGCGTGATGTCAGATTGAGCTATATCAACAATAGGTCAACCGTTAAAAAATAGTTCGATAATACTCGTACAATAGGACTATTATAGCAAACGAACGAATGCACGACCATCCCGGTCGTCACAGACAAGTCATGAGACTTAAGGAAATATCATGCCCCGACCCATCCCTCTCGAACGTTATCGCAACATCGGTATCTCCGCGCATATCGATGCCGGTAAAACAACCACCACTGAGCGCATCCTGTTTTATACCGGGATGAGCCACAAGCTGGGTGAAGTACACGATGGCGCGGCAACCACTGACTGGATGGCGCAGGAGCAGGAGCGCGGGATCACGATTACCTCCGCGGCGGTCAGCTGCTTCTGGCCGGGCATGGACAGAGGCTTTGAGCCGCACCGTATCAACATCATCGACACCCCGGGGCACGTGGACTTCACCATTGAGGTGGAGCGTTCTATGCGCGTGCTCGACGGCGCCGTGATGGTGTATGACTCCGTGGGCGGCGTGCAGCCGCAGTCGGAAACCGTCTGGCGTCAGGCCAATAAATATCACGTTCCGCGGCTGGCCTTCGTCAATAAAATGGACCGTCCGGGCGCCGACTTCTTCCGCGTCGTGCGGATGATGCAGGAGCGCCTGAAGGCCAATCCGGTGCCGATTGTCATCCCGGTGGGTGCTGAAGATCGTTTCACCGGCGTGGTCGATCTCATCAAGATGCGCACCATTTTGTGGGACGACGCCACGCAGGGCATGGCGTTCAGCTATGCTCCCGTGCCGGACGATTTAGTCAGTACCGCCCGGGAGTGGCGGGAAAAAATGGTCTCCGCGGCGGCGGAAGCCAGCGATGAGCTGATGGACAAGTACCTGGAGACGGGCGACCTGACGGAGGCGGAAATCATCAAGGGGCTGCGCATTCGCACCATCTCGGGCGAAATCCAGCCGATGCTGTGCGGCAGCGCCTTTAAAAACAAAGGCGTGCAGCGCATGCTGGATGCGGTGATTGAACTGATGCCGTCCCCGCTGGACGTGCCGGCCATTGACGGCGTGGATGAAAAAGGGCAGCACGCGGAGCGTCATCCAAGCGATGACGAACCGTTCTCCGCCCTGGCGTTCAAGCTGATGAGCGACCCGTACGTCGGGCAGCTGACCTTTATCCGGGTCTACTCTGGCGTGCTGCGCAAAGGCGACGCGGTGTATAACCCGGTGAAAGAGAAGAAAGAGCGCATCGGGCGTATCGTGCTGATGCACGCCAACGATCGCCATGAGGTGGATGAACTGCGCGCGGGGGATATCGCGGCCTGCGTGGGGCTGAAGGACGTAACCACCGGCGACACGCTCACCGATCCGAACGCCGTGATCACGCTTGAGCGCATGGAGTTCCCGGACCCGGTTATCTCGCTGGCAATTGAGCCGAAAACCAAAGGCGATCAGGAGAAAATGGGGATCGCGCTGCAGCGTCTGGCGGCGGAAGATCCGTCGTTCCGCCTGCATACTGACGAAGAGTCCGGCCAGACCATTATCTCCGGGATGGGTGAGCTACACCTGGAGATCATCGTCGACCGCATGAAGCGTGAGTTTGGCGTCGAGGCGAATATCGGTCGTCCGCAGGTGACGTACCGCGAAACCCTGCGCAAGGCGGTGAAGGATATCGAAGGCAAATTTGTCCGGCAGTCCGGCGGTAAAGGGCAGTACGGCCATGTGGTCCTGAGCCTGGAGCCGCTGGAGCCCGGAAGTGGTTTTAAATTTGAAGATGCCACCAAGGGCGGCGTGGTGCCGCGCGAGTATATCCCGTCCGTTGAGAAAGGGCTGCGTGAGGCCATGAACAGCGGCGTGCTGGCTGGCTATCCGGTGGTCGACGTCAAAGCGACGCTGACGTTTGGCTCGTACCACGACGTCGACTCCTCGGAGATGGCGTTCCGCATGGCGGCGATCCTCGGCTTCAAGGAGGGCGCTCGCAGGGCGGATCCGGTTATTCTTGAGCCGATCATGCACGTGGAGGTGGAAACGCCGGAAGAGTACGCCGGGAACATCATGGGCGATCTCTCTTCCCGCCGCGGCATGGTGCAGGGGATGGCGGAGCAGTACGGCAGTCAGATTATTCGCGCTGACGTACCGCTGGCGGAGATGTTTGGTTACGCCACCGCGCTGCGCTCGATGTCCCAGGGTCGCGCGACGTATACGATGGAGTTCCATCATTTTGCGGAAGCACCGCGGAATGTTGCGGATGAGATTATTGCGAAGCGTGCGAAGAGTTAATTAATTACACATGGTAGTCGTTTGGCTACCATGTGCTTTTTATACGGCACGGAGATTATGCATGTTACTTAATTAGCGTTGCCGAGCGGACTTTCCATTTCCCTTGTTCTTCAACAAGACAATCTGCAACAACGTGATCTTGTTTCTTACCAAACGCGATATAGACGTTTGTGCAAACGGCGTCAAAATCAGAGTGCAGGACGGTTATCTGATTCCAGTCCTCATCCCAATCCTGTGATTTGATGAACATATCGGCATCGGGCATATCTTTTTCGTTACTGTCACCTGAATACAATTCTTTTATTGCTGCAATTGTCCCCGAGGCAACGTAATCATTCATAATATCTGGGTTAAGTACGGGCGGTTTGTTCTGATCTAACTGCGCGATATACCATTGATTGAATTTAAGCGCCGCCTGTCCGGGTGCATAAACGTTTTCTGCGGCCGCGAGCGGAGAAAGGGCTAAAAGTAAAAAGCAGAGTGTTTTCATTAATCATGCCTGAACAGTTCGTAATGTGGTTGTATGTTGCGGTAAGCCTGCCCTGGGTACAGGGTGCGTTGAACAAAATCGCTGATCCACTGCTGACCATCGTATATGCAAACGTGACCGCTATCATGACCAACAATATTTTGAATAACTGCGACGTCGCCTGCATGGGGTTGATCGTATACCAGGCGGAAGCCTGCGTTGACTAATGTGCGACCCATATATTTTGCCAGATGCGTGTTGGGGATTTTCAATCTGCCACCCGTTCTGATCGCTTCGGTTACGTAGCGAGCACAATAACCCGTGCTCTTGGGTTGCGCGTGGGATTTCGCATATGATATTGCACCATCTTTATTCCATGACATTGATATTTCCTTAATGAAAGTTTGTTTATGCAACAACTTCTGAAATATCCTCCGTTTTACATCATCATGATAAACATAAAATGCCATAGAAATTTTTAATAATTCAGTGGGATATGATTAAGTAAATCAATCCAGCGCTTTCACCATCTTCCCGCTCGCCACAAACGTCCCCGCGCCCAGATGATGCAGAGTATTCAGCTTATCCCCGTCAAACTGCCAGCGTCCGGCGACAAACGCGCGTTCATCCGCTGCTGCGGAAACCACTTCGCCAAACAGCGTATCGTATTTTTCTGCCGCGGAAGTGACGGGTAGTAACCGGCACTCCATCCACGCCAGGCATTTTTCTTCAATCACCGGCAGGCCAAGCTCAGGGCCGTTCACGACCGGGATCCCGTAGCAGTTGAATTTGTCCTCGTCGCGCCCGCTCACGCTACCCACCGCGAACGTCCAGTTGGCCGCCGCCACGCCGGGGATGACGATGCCAAACTTTCCGCTGCGCTCGATCAGCTCGCGTGACCAGGTACTTTTATCCACGACTATTGCGATGCGCGGCGGTTCAAACTCAACGGGCATTGACCACGCGGCGGCCATCACGTTGCGTCTGTCGAGGGATTCATCCCGACTGGTGATAAGCACGGTGGGGCCGTGGTTGAGCAGACGGCTGGCATGACGTAATTCAACAGGGCGAAAGTGGCTCATAGGATCTCCTCATCTACACCGATGAGTATGGCGAAAAAGCACGTAAATCAAAGTGAGTGCGTAAAATTAGTTTATAAACAGAACATCACAATCAAAGGAAAATGATGCATGTCCCCATTTCTGACCGCCTATTTCGCTCGCATCGGCTGGGCGCAACCGCCACGGGTGAATATCGATACCCTGCGCGCGCTGCATTTACACCACAACTGTGCGATCCCGTTCGAAAATATTGATGTCGTCCTGCCGCGCGAAATCCATCTTGAAGATCAATGTCTGGTCGACAAGCTGGTGACGGCGCGACGCGGGGGATATTGCTTTGAGCAAAACGGTCTTTTTGAGCGCGCGTTGCGTGAAGTCGGGTTTACCGTGCGCAGCGTGCTGGGGCGGGTCGTACTGGCAAATCCGGCGCAGATGCCGCCGCGCACGCACCGCCTGCTGCTGGTCGAGCTGAACGGCGAGCGCTGGATTGCCGACGTGGGGTTTGGCGGACAGACGCTGACGGCGCCGATTCGTCTGCTCGCCAACGAGGAGCAGGAGACCCCGCACGGCATCTACCGTCTGCTGAGCGAGGGCAACGACTGGGTGCTGCAGTTCCGCCACCACGAGCACTGGCAGTCGATGTACCATTTTGACCTGACGACGCAGTATTTCAGCGATTACGTGATGGGGAACTTCTGGTCGGCGCACTGGCCGCAGTCGCATTTTCGTCATCATCTGCTAATGTGCCGCCACCTGCCGGACGGCGGCAAGCTGACGCTGACCAACTTCAACTTCACCCACTGGCAGAACGGGCACGTGGAGGAGCAGATCCATTTGCCGGATGCCGGGGCGCTGTATCAACTGATGCAGGAGCGCTTTGGGCTGGGCGTTGACGATCCGAAGCACGGCTTTACGCTGGCAGAACTCACGGCGGTGATGGCAGGGTTTGAAACGCACGGGAAATAGCCCCCTCGCTATCGGCCACGAAACTCGCGCCGATAGCGAGATGGCGAGGTGTTAAGCAGCTTGTGAAAGTGGCGGCGCAAGGACGTTGTCGAGGGAAACCCGACGCGCTCGGCAATGTCATCCACAGGCTGGTCGGTTTTTTCGAGATAGCGTTGGGCGACGATAATGCGCTGGTTTAGCAGCCAGCGCGAAAAGCTCTCACCGGTGGTTTGCTGAAAACGCCGGGTAAAGCTGCGACGGCTCATGCAGGCTTTTCCCGCCACGCAGTCCAGCGTGAGCGCAAGCTGGAGGTTTTCCGTCGCCCAGGCTAGCGCGTCGGTGAAATTATCTCCACGACGCGTGTTCTGAACCGGCAGTTCTACGTATTGACGTTGTCCTCCCTGGCGGTGGGGCGGTACCACCAGCAACCGCGCTACGCTATTCGCCACTTCCGCGCCCCAGGCCTGACGCACCAGATGCAGGCAGCAGTCGATACTGGCCGCCGTGCCCGCAGAAGTGACAACGTCACTATTATCGATATAAAGAACGTCTTTATCCATCTGCACGGAGGGATAGAGACGCTGAAAGTCAGACGCCCAGCGCCAGTGCGTCGTTGCAGGGCGGTTTTCAAGTAGCCCGGCAGCGGCGACCACAAACGCGCCCATACACAAACCCACAATACGTGAACCCGCGGCATGTGCTTTTTGCAGGGCCTGCAGGAGATCGGGGGACGGGGCATGCTCGGGACTGTCCCAGCTTGGGACGATCACCATATCCATTCCGGCCAGCTCATCAAGCCCACGCTCGACAAGGATAGAAAATCCGGCATTGGTTTTAAGCGCGCCGGGCGTGGTGGCGCATACGACAAGCTGGCAAAGGGGGGCGCCCATTGGCGTTAGCGCTTTCTCAAATACGGCATAGGGCACCGAAAGGTGAAAAGGAATAATACCGTCAAATACAACAATACCAATTTTAAGCGTCATGTAAGCCTCCTTGTGCCAGCCAGTATAAAGTCCTGGCTGGCGGCAGGGATCAAGCCCGGTCTTATTCTGTGACTGGCAGCGCCATAACGTCTCTGGTCGTCATAATTTCGGCAAACACATCGGCAACACCGGCTAATGCCGCACGCTGCAGCGTTTTGTGGTCCACCACGCCACCCTTACCATCATCCAGATCGCGTGTTGCTGTCGCATCTTCAGGGATAATCACGTTATAGCCCAGCGGTACAGCGTCACGCGCGGTAGAGGAAATGCACATGTGCGTCATCAGGCCAATGACTATCACCTTTTTGATGCCTTTTTTCTTTAATTGCGCATCCAGATCGGTGCCAACAAAAGAGCTCGGGGTCGCTTTGGTGATAATGGCGTCTTGCGCAGAAGGCTGCAGATCTTTATGGAACTGCGCATAGATAGATCCCTCGGCAAACAGTGGACTGTCTTTCGGCCCCATATGACGAACGAAGTAGACCGGCATCCCCTTTTGATGGGCATAGCTAACCAGCTTTTGACTGTTCTTCAGTACCTTATCGCCATCAGGGATCACCATCTGACCACGAAAATCTTTACCTGCGTAATATTCGTTTTGGATATCCACCACGATTAACGCAGTTTGTGAGGCGGATAAAGACGAAGTCGCCGTTGCGCCCGTCATTGCACGGATGGTCTTGCTATTCCTGTCGGTCGTTTCCTGAGCGTTAGCATAGGTTGAAAAAGTGCTCATCATGCCGATCAGCAAAGCCGTACGAAAAAATGGTTTCATCACGCGAACTCCCTCTGTGTTGTGTTCGGGAGCCATTATTCCGCACGGTCGCTAACGGTATGAGTCACCTGGAGAACCAATAACGATACTTTTGGGCCATTATGAGACGACACATCTGACGGCTTCAATCAACGGCGCGATCTCACCACCTGATACCGACGCGTGAAATACTCAAACGGCGCGCTCCACACGTGTACCAGACGGGTGAACGGGAAGATGAGGAAGATCGTCATCCCCAGCACCAGATGAACGCGGAAGATAGGCGCAACGCCGCTCAGCATCTCCGACGAGCCGCCCTTGAACGTCACGATCCCCTGCGCCCAGCCGACCAGCTTCATCATCTCGCTTCCGTCAGGGTACTGAGCGGAGAAAGGAATGGTCGACAGCCCCAGAATGCACTGGATAAGCAGGATACTCATGATGATAATATCCGGCGTGGTGGAGGTAGCGCGCACCCGCTGGTTGAAGAGGCGGCGGTAAAGCAGCATCGACCCGCCAATCAGCGTCAGCACGCCGCAAATCCCGCCCGCAATCATGGCCAGCTGCTGCTTAACCGCGACGGGTAAAAACCAGGCGTACATCCAGTGCGGGGTTAACATGCCGAACAGGTGCCCGAAGAAGATCCCCAGAATCCCGATATGAAACAGGTTAGAGGCCCAGTTCATCCCGCGCTTGCTGAGCATCTGGCTCGACGAGGCGCGCCAGGTGTACTGCCCGTAGTCGTAGCGCAGCCAGCTGCCGAGGAAAAACACGGTGGCGCAGATGTAGGGGTAAATATCATAGAAAAACACGTTCAGGTAATGGATCATTTTGGGCCTCCGGCGCTGACGTCCACGTACTGCGGCGCGACGTCCTGGCTAAAGCGTCGTTGATATTGCTGCATCGGCGAGCTGTCGCACGATGTGGCGTTGTCTTCGATAAACTTCACCTGTTCCTCTTCCCACACGGCGTCCAGCGCCTGACGGGTGTCATCCCGTTTCTCACCGGACACCTGTTTCGCCACGCTGTCGCTGGACAGCCGCGTACCGGCCATCGTCAGCAGGGCATCAAACAGCTGATAATGCGCCACGCCGCGCTGCTTCAGGCGGCCGCCAATCAGGGCCAGGATCGGCGCGACGTTTTGCAACCCTTCGCGCGCCTCTTCATCGGTCACGAGGCTGAGGTATTCCAGATAGAGCGGCAGATAGTCCGGCAGCTCGCGGCAGTCCAGCGACAGACCGGCTTTCTCATACTGGCCCATCAGGTCGACCATCGCCTGGCCGCGATCGCGAGACTCGGCGTGAACGTGCTCGAACAGCAGCAGCGAGGTCGCGCGCCCGCGCTCAAACACTTCGCACCATTCGGCCTGTTTATCCAGCAGCGGGGCGCTCAGGTGCTGCTGCGCAAACGGCAGCAGCATGGGCGTGTCCTGCTCAACCAGGGAAAGCGCCTCATCGCGGTTTTCCCACAGCAGCTCATCGGGGTACTCAATCAGTAGCGCGATGATTTTAAGGATCTGCATTACTCTCCCTCCCCGTGTTCGCGCACCTCGGTAATGTTGATCGCGTCGATGCGGCTGCTGTTGAAGAGGTTGAACTTGGTGTCGGAGCCGTGGCAGCCGTCGCCAAAGGTGAAGCCGCAGCCGTTTTTCTCCGGGAAGGCGTCGCGCGCCATTTCACGGTGGCTGGTGGGGATCACGAAGCGGTCTTCGTAGTTCGCGATGGCGAGATAGCGGTACATCTCCTCAACCTGCGCTTCGGTCAGGCCGACTTCCTCAATGGCGCGGGTGTCGGTCACGCCTTCCACGGTCTGGGAGCGTTTATAGTGACGCATCGCCATCATGCGCTTCAGGGCGCGCAGCACCGGGCCGGTGTCGCCGGCGCTGAGCATGTTTGCCAGGTACTGCACCGGAATGCGCAGGCTCTCAACCGCCGGCAGAACGCCGTCGCTCTGCGGCAGGCCGCCGGCGTCAGCGTAGGACTGAATTGGCGACAGCGGCGGCACGTACCAGACCATCGGCAGGGTGCGGTATTCCGGGTGCAGCGGCAGGGCGAGCTTCCAGTCCATCGCCATTTTGTAGACCGGCGAACGCTGGGCGGCGTCAATCACGTTCTGCGGAATGCCCTGTTTCAGGGCTTCCTCAATGACCGCCGGATCGTTCGGGTTGAGGAACACGTCGCACTGGCGCTCGTATAGATCGGTTTCATGCTCGGTGCTGGCGGCCTCCTCGATGCGGTCCGCGTCATACAGCAGCACGCCGAGATAGCGGATGCGCCCGACGCAGGTTTCAGAGCAGACGGTCGGCTGGCCGGACTCAATGCGCGGGTAGCAGAAGATGCATTTTTCTGACTTGCCGCTCTTCCAGTTGAAGTAAATTTTCTTGTACGGGCAGCCGCTGATGCACAGGCGCCAGCCGCGGCACTTGTCCTGGTCGATCAGCACAATGCCGTCCTCTTCGCGCTTGTATATCGCGCCGCTCGGGCAGGTGGCAACGCAGCTCGGGTTCAGACAGTGTTCGCACAGGCGCGGCAGGTACATCATGAAGGTGTTTTCGAACTGGCCGTACATCTCCTTCTGGATCTTCTGGAAGTTGCGGTCGCGGGCGCGTTTTTCAAACTCGCCGCCCAGCAGCTCCTCCCAGTTGGGGCCCCAGACGATCTTGTCCATCCGCTTGCCGTCAATCAGCGAGCGCGGGCGGGCAGTAGGGAGGTGATCCCCCGCCGGCGCGCGGTGCAGATCCTGATAGTCAAAGGTGAAGGGCTCGTAATAATCGTCAATCTGCGGCAGGACGGGGTTGGCGAAAATCTTCGACAGCACGCCCATTTTGCCGCCGAGGCGCGGCGTCAGCTTGCCGTGTATGCCTCGGATCCAGCCCCCTTGCCACTCCTCCTGATCTTCCCAGTTTTTCGGGTAGCCGATCCCCGGTTTGGTCTCAACGTTGTTAAACCACGCATATTCCATCCCTTCACGCCCGGTCCAGACGTTCTTGCAGGTGACCGAGCAGGTGTGGCAGCCAATGCATTTATCGAGATTCAGAACCATGCCAACCTGTGAGCGTATTTTCATTTTTTCGCCTCCTGTACCTGATCCCGACCTTCGCCGTCCAGCCAGTTAATGTTTTTCATTTTGCGGATCATGATGAACTCGTCGCGGTTGGAGCCAACGGTGCCGTAATAGTTAAAGCTGTACGCCAGCTGCGCGTACCCGCCGATCATGTGGGTCGGTTTCGGGCAGACGCGGGTGACCGAGTTGTGGATCCCGCCGCGCCGTCCGGTCACTTCCGAGCCCGGAATGTTCAGGATGCGCTCCTGGGCGTGGTACATCATGGTCATGCCCGGCGGCACGCGCTGGCTGACCACCGCGCGGGCGGTGAGGGCGCCGTTGGCGTTGAAGGCTTCGATCCAGTCGTTGTCCTCAATGCCCAGCTCGCGCGCGTCGGTTTCGCTGATCCAGACGATGGGGCCGCCGCGCGACAGGGTCTGCATCAGCAGGTTTTCGCTGTAGGTAGAGTGGATGCCCCATTTCTGGTGCGGCGTCAGGAAGTTGAGCGCTTTCTCCGGGAAGCCGTTGGGCGGGATCTCGCGCATATGGGTGACGCTGCGGGTGTCAATCGGTGGACGATAGGCCACCAGGCTCTCCCCGAAGGCGCGCATCCACGGATGATCCTGATACAGCTGCTGGCGGCCCGAAAGGGTGCGCCACGGGATCAGCTCGTGGACGTTGGTATAGCCCGCGTTATAGGAGACGTGCTCGCTCTCAAGGCCGGACCAGGTCGGGCTGGAGATGATTTTGCGCGGTTGCGCCTGAATGTCGCGGAAGCGGATCTTTTCGTCCTCCTTGTTCAGCGCCAGATGGGTGTGGTCGCGCCCTGTCAGTTCGCCGAGCGCTTCCCAGGCCTTCACCGCCACCTGACCGTTGGTTTCCGGGGCGAGGGCGAGGATCACCTCCGAGGCGTCAATGGCGGTTTCAATGCGCGGGCGGCCTTTCGCCGGGCCGTCGAGCTTGACGTAGTTGAGCTTGCCGAGGAAATCGACCTCGTTCTGGGTGTTCCACGATATGCCTTTCCCGCCGTTGCCGAGCTTGTCCATTAGCGGACCGAGAGAGGTGAAGCGTTCGTAGGTTTCCGGGTAGTTACGCTCGACGACCGCAATGTTCGGCGCGGTTTTACCGAGGATCAGATCGCATTCGCCCTTGCGCCAGTCCTGAATATCAAACGGCTGCGACAGCTCCGCCGGGGAGTCGTGCTGTAGCGGCTGCAGCACCACGTCGGTTTCGGTGCCCAGATGGCCAACGCACACCTCGGAGAAAACTTTGGCGATGCCTTTGTAGATCTCCCAGTCGCTGCGCGATTCCCACGCCGGATCGACGGCGGCGGAAAGCGGATGAATAAACGGGTGCATGTCCGAAGTATTCATGTCGTCTTTTTCATACCAGGTGGCGGTTGGCAGGACGATATCGGAGAACAGGCAGGTGCTGGACATGCGGAAATCGAGCGTCACCAGCAGGTCCAGCTTGCCCTCGATGGCGGCGGTTTGCCATTCCACCTCCTCAGGCTTCACGTCGTCCGTTGAGCCTAAGTCTTCACCCTGAATGCCGCTCTCGGTGCCGAGCAGGTATTTCAGCATGTACTCGTGGCCTTTCCCGGACGAGCCGAGCAGGTTTGAGCGCCAGACGAACAGGTTGCGCGGGTGGTTTTTACCGTTGTCCGGCTGCTCGCAGGCGAAGCGGATATCGCCGGATTTTAACGCCTGAACGGTGTACTCCTGCGGCGTCATGCCCGCCGCGTCAGCGCGCGCCTTCACGTGCAGCGGGTTAAGGTTGAGCTGCGGGGCCGACGGCAGCCAGCCCATGCGCTCGGCGCGGACGTTAAAGTCGATCAGGTGTCCGGTGAATTTCGACGCATCCGCCAGCGGGGAGAGCAGCTCCTGCGCGGTCAGCTTCTCGTAGCGCCACTGGCTGGCGTGGTTGTAGAAGAAGGAGGTGCTGTTCATCTGGCGCGGCGGGCGGTTCCAGTCCAGCGCGAAGGCCAGCGGCAGCCAGCCGGTTTGCGGGCGCAGCTTCTCCTGGCCGACATAGTGGGACCACCCGCCGCCGCTCTGCCCGACGCAGCCGCAGAAGACCAGCATGTTGATCATTCCGCGGTAGTTCATGTCCATGTGGTACCAGTGGTTCACCCCGGCACCGAGGATGATCATCGAGCGACCGTGCGTTTTGTGCGCCGTGTCGGCGAACTCGCGGGCAATTTTTTCAATCAGGTACGCGGGCACGCCGGTGATCTGCTCGCCCCAGGCGGGCGTGTAGGCTTTGATCTGGTCATAGCTGTCTGCAGCGTTACTGTCTTCCAGGCCGCGATCGAGACCGTAGTTAGCCAGCACCAGATCGTAAACGCTGACCACCCGTTTCTGGCTGCCGTCGGCGAGCGTCAGGGTTTTGCTCGGCACGCGGCGCGTCAGCACCGGCTCCTGCTTCACGCTGCGGAAGTGCGGGTTTTCATTGCCGCCAAAGTAGGGGAAGGCGACGTCCGCCACGCTATCGTGCGTAATCAACAGGGAGAGAGTGAGTTCTGTTTCATGGCCCGCAGCCTGAGGCTCCAGGTTCCATTTGCCTTTTTCCCCCCAGCGGAAGCCGATGGAGCCGTTTGGCACCACCAGATCCCCGGCAATATCGAAGGCGACGGTTTTCCACTCTGGGTTATTGGCTTCTCCCAGACCGTCGACGAGGTCCGAGGCGCGCAGCATCCGCCCCGGCACCACGCGACCGTCTGCCTGCTCGTCCAGCAGCACGAGCATCGGCATGTCGGTGTAGCGGCGGCAGTAGTTCAGGAAGTAATCGCTCGGGTTATCGAGGTGGAACTCTTTGAGGATCACGTGGCCCATCGCCATGGCGAGGGCGCTGTCGGTGCCCTGTTTCGGGGCCAGCCACTGATCGCTGAGCTTCGCCACCTCCGAGAAGTCCGGCGTGATGGCGACGGTTTTGGTCCCCTTGTAGCGCACCTCGGTGAAGAAGTGGGCGTCCGGGGTGCGGGTCTGCGGCACGTTCGAGCCCCAGGCGATGATGTAGCTGGAGTTGTACCAGTCGGCGGATTCCGGCACGTCGGTCTGCTCGCCCCAGGTCATCGGCGACGCGGGCGGCAGGTCGCAGTACCAGTCGTAGAAGCTCAGGCAGGTGCCGCCCAGCAGGGAGAGATAGCGCGTACCGGCGGCGTAGGAGACCATCGACATCGCCGGAATAGGCGAAAAACCGGCCACTCGGTCCGGGCCGTAGTTTTTGATGGTCCAGACGTTAGCGGCGGCAATCAGCTGGTTTAGCTCTTTCCAGTTCGAGCGGATAAACCCGCCTTTACCCCGCGCCTTTCTGTAGCTCTGGGCCTTTTGCGGATCGTGTTGGATGGCATCCCAGGCCAGCACCGGATCGGTATGCTGCACCAGCGCCTCGCGCCAGAGCTCAATCAGCCTGCGGCGCACCAGCGGGTATTTAAGACGGTTGGCGCTGTAGAGATACCAGGAGTAGCTTGCGCCACGCGGGCAGCCGCGCGGTTCGTGGTTAGGCAGGTCAGGACGGGTGCGGGGGTAGTCGGTCTGCTGGGTTTCCCAGGTCACCAGGCCGTTCTTAACGTAAATCTTCCAGCTACAGGAGCCGGTACAGTTTACCCCGTGGGTGGATCGCACAATCTTGTCGAACTGCCAGCGCTGGCGGTAGCTGTCCTCCCAGTCGCGGTTGGTGTGGTACACCTGCCCGTGCCCATCGGCGAAACTGTCGCCTTTTGTTTTGAAGTAACGGAAGCGGTCCAGCAGTTTGCTCATGACATTTCTCCTGCTTCGATAGCATGGCCGGAGGGTGGTGCATCACGCTCCGGCGAAGATATAATTTTTATTTTTGTGCGGATTTGCGGCCATACACCAGCCAGGTAACAAGCACGCAGACGATGTAAAACACGAGGAAGACCTTCATGGCCCCGACCGGCGACCCGGTCATCGCCAGCGAGGTGCCAAAGGCTTTAGGAATGAAGAACCCGCCAACGGCACCGATGGCGGAGATAAAGCCCAGCGCGGCGGCGGTTTCCGTCACCGCTTCATGCTGCGCCTGCTCGTCCGTGCCGCCCTGCTTTTTGACGCGGTCGAGGGTGATCTGGCGGAAGATAATCGCGATCATCTGGAAGGTCGAACCGCTGCCCAGCCCGGCGGTGAGGAACAGGCCCATAAAGACCAGGTAGAAGGCGACAAAGCTGCCGGAGCCAGAGCCGGGCAGGGTCAGGAAGATCAGGGCGCTGAAGAGGGCCATAAAGACGAAGTTAATCAGCGTGACGCGCACGCCGCCCAGCCTGTCAGAGATCATCCCGCCCGCCGAACGCGCCAGCGCGCCGATCAGGGGGCCAAAGAAGGCGAGGTGCAGAATGTTCACGTCCGGGAACTGGGTTTTCGACAGCATGGCAAAGCCCGCCGAGAAGCCGATAAACGAGCCGAAGGTAGCGAGATAAAGCAGGCTCAGCAGCCAGAGGTGTAAGCGCTTCAGCACCGGCAGCTGGCTGGCGATGGAGGCCTTTGAACTGGCGATATCGTTCATGCCAAAAAACGCCGCAAGGGTTGCCAGCAGCAGCAGCGGCGCCCAGATCCAGGCCGCATTGGCCAGCCACATCGTCGAGCCGTCCTCCTGCGGTACGCCGTGCACGCCGAGGAAGGTAAACATTGGCAGGAAGATGACCAGCGGCGCAACCAGCTGCATCACGCTGACGCCCAGGTTTCCCAGCCCGCCGTTGATGCCCAGCGCGCTGCCCTGTCTGGCTTTCGGAAAGAAGAAGCTGATGTTACCCATGCTGGAGGCAAAGTTGGCCCCGGCAAAACCGCAGAGCAGGGCAATCACGATAAAGACCCAGTAAGGTGTCGCGGTGTCCTGAACGGCTATCCCCAGCCAGACGCAGGGAATAATCAGGATAACGGTGCTCAATACCGTCCAGTAACGTCCGCCAAATATTGGCACCATAAACGAGTAGGGGACGCGCAATATCGCGCCGGAGAGAGAAGGTAATGCCGTTAGCATAAAAAGCCGATCGGTGGTGAAATTAAATCCGACTTTATTCAGGTTGACCGCAACGGCGCTAAATAACATCCACACGCAAAACGCTAATAGCAGGCAAGCTACCGAAATCCATAGGTTTCTTCGTGCGATATGTTTTCCTTTGTTCTCCCAAAATTGCGCGTTTTCAGGTTTCCAGTTACTCAACAGATGGGGATTATTCTTTTCACTTTGTTGCGACATATCGCCCTCTTGCTTACCATGATGGAGAGAAAAATGAAGTAAAAACAAAAAGATGACTATGGAAGTGTTATTGGTTTTTTTGGATGCTTTGGGATACATCTGAAAGGATAGATAAAAAAGCGAACCCCCGAGATTAGAATGAAAATAAGGGTTCGCTTAATGTGTTACGAATTGTAACTCTCCTGAAAATTAATACTCCAGAAGGAGTATTAAAACAATTCCAGGGTGATAAGTTTATCGAGATGCTTATTAAACGCCGCATCGTCCATTTCAGGCATATTTAATACGGCGATCCCATCCAGGCCGCAAACCAGACCTATTAAACGCCAGGCGATATTTTCCGCCCGATCGGTAAGCGTGAACGCGCTGGCATCAGCCCCGGCACGGATAATCGCCACGGTTTCCTGATGCCACATCTCCATGGTCAGGACATAAGCCGCTTTGACCTCGGGATCCCGGCTGGCGAGAATTTGGGCTTCCCGCCACAGGCGAATGTAAGGTTCAAACCCACCGTCGTCGCTGCCGAGCATGCTGTGCAGCCGTTCCCGCCAGCTGGCGTTTTCCCCCACCACGTCGGCATCCAGCAGCTCGCGGATTACGCGCACAAACGCCAGCGATTTTAACTCGCCGCCGGAGGCAAAGTGGTGGTGAACCTGTCCGGTCGCGACGCCCGCTTCTGCGGCAATGCGCCGTACCGTCATGGCTGCAAGCCCCTCGGCCAGCGCCACGCGCATCGCGGCCTGTAAGATCGCTTCCCGTCTCTCGTCCTTGCTCAAATAGCGCATTTTTTCTCTACTCTCAATAAGACCGAAACGAGTGTAACAAAAAGCTGGACAGACGTTCAACTTTACGTAGGATCGGATTCTGGACATGTGTCCATGTTTAAAATGAAAAGGAAATTTATGTTTCGTCAGTGGTTAGCGTTAGTGATTATCGTGCTGGTGTACATCCCGGTGGCGATTGACGCGACGGTGCTGCACGTGGCGGCGCCGACATTGAGCATGACGCTGGGCGCCAGCGGCAATGAATTGCTGTGGATCATCGATATTTACTCGCTGGTGATGGCGGGGATGGTGCTGCCGATGGGCGCGCTGGGTGACCGCATTGGCTTTAAACGCTTGCTGATGATCGGCAGCACGCTGTTTGGCCTGTCGTCCCTGGCGGCCGCGTTTGCCCCGTCGGCAGGGTGGCTGATAGCGGCGCGCGCCTCGCTGGCGATCGGTGCGGCAATGATTATTCCGGCTACGCTTGCGGGGATCCGCACGCTGTTTACCGACGCGAAAGATCGCAACATCGCGCTCGGCGTCTGGGCGGCAGTGGGTTCCGGCGGGGCGGCGTTTGGCCCGCTGATTGGCGGTATGCTGCTGGAGCACTTCTACTGGGGCTCGGTATTTTTGATCAACGTGCCGATCGTGCTTATCGTCGTTACCCTTGCCGCGCGCTTTGTTCCGCAGCAGGAAGGGCGTCCTGAGCAGCCGTTAAATATCAGCCATGCGGTCATGCTGATTGTGGCGATTTTGCTGCTGGTCTACAGCGCCAAAACCGCGTTAAAAGGCGTTCTGTCGCCGTGGCTGGTAGCGTGTACCTTGCTCACGGGGGCCGTGATGCTGTTTATTTTTGTGCGCATCCAGCTGCGCGCCCGCGTGCCGATGATCGACATGCGCCTGTTCTGTCACCGCATTATTTTAAGCGGCGTGGTCATGGCGATGACGGCGATGATCGCCCTGGTGGGCTTTGAGCTGCTGATGGCGCAGGAGCTGCAGTTTGTCCACGGCTTTACGCCGTTCGAGGCGGGCATGTTTATGCTCCCGGTGATGGTGGCAAGCGGGTTAAGCGGGCCGATTGCCGGTGTGCTGGTGGGCCGTCTGGGGCTGCGCATTGTCGCGGCCGGGGGGATGGGGCTCAGCGCGGTTAGCTTCATCGGCCTGTCGATGCTTGATTTCAGCACGCAGCAGTGGCAGGCGTGGAGCCTGATGGTTCTGCTGGGCTTTAGCGCCGCAAGCGCGCTGCTGGCCTCGACTTCAGCCATTATGGCCGCGGCGCCAAAAGAGAAAGCGGCCGCCGCAGGGGCCATTGAAACCATGTCCTACGAGCTGGGCGCGGGGCTAGGGATTGCTATTTTCGGCCTGCTGCTCACCCGCAGCTTCTCGGCGTCGATTGAGCTGCCGCAGGGGCTGAACGCAACGCTCGTCGATAGCGCGTCGTCATCCATTGGCGAGGCGATGAAGGTGGCGCAGGAGCTGACGCCAGCATTGGGGGACTCTGTAATTGAAGCGGCGAAAGCGGCGTTCATTACTTCACACAGCGTGGCGCTGGGGAGCGCAGGAGGGATGTTGCTGCTGTTGGCCGTCGGGATTTGGTTTAGCCTGGCGAAGGTCAATTCGCGGTAAACATGGGCAGAAGCCAAAAAAAAGCCAGCTTATTCAGCTGGCTTTTTTACTGACAAATCTTAGAACTGGTAGGTCAGACCCAGCGCAACGATGTTGTCGGTACCGATACCTGCCTGGCGAGTGAACTGGTTGTCGTCGAGCAGGTTGATTTTGTAATCCACGTAGGTGGACATGTTTTTGTTAAAATAGTAGGTCGTGCCAACATCGATGTATTTAACCAGATCCTGGTCGCCGAAGTTCTCGATGTCTTTACCTTTGGACTGCAGGTAAGCGATGGATGGACGCAGGCCAAAGTCAAACTGGTACTGAGCCACAACTTCGAAGTTTTGCGCCTTGTTTGCGAAACCGTAAATGTCGCTGCGGTTGCCGTTAGAGGTACCGAAGCGGGTCGCGTTGTAGGTCTGAGAGTACTGCGCGGCAAGGTAGATATTGTTCGCGTCGTACTTCACGCCGCCGCTGTACACTTCTGCGCGGTCGCCTTCACCGTATACGCCAGCCGCATTCTGGTCAGCGGTACGTTTGGAGGAGGACATTGCACCCCCGACGCTGAAGCCTTCACCCAGATCGTAAGTCAGGGACGCGCCGTAGCCGTCGCCGTTCTGGTTCAGCAGGCTGCGGCCGTTGGTGTTTTCACCGCTTACGCTGCCGTTTTTACCCTGGTACTGCAGGGCAAAGTTCAGGCCGTCAACCAGACCAAAGAAGTCCTGGTTACGGTAAGTTGCCACGCCGTTTGCACGAGACTGCAGGAAGTTGTCGGCACCGTAGGTGTCGCCGCCGAATTCTGGCAGAACGTCGGTCCAGGAGGTCACGTCGTAGATCACGCCGTAGTTACGACCGTAATCGAATGAGCCTGCTTCAGCGAACTTCAGACCTGCGAAGGCCACACGGGTCCAGGACTGGTTGTCGCCTTCGTCTTTGTTACCCTGAATCTGGTATTCCCACTGGCCGTAGCCGGACAGCTGGTCGTTAACCTGGGTTTCACCCTTGAAGCCGATACGCATGTAGGTTTTATCACCGTCCGCGCCAGCGTCGTCAGAGAAATAGTGCAGACCTGTTACTTTACCGTACAGATCCAGCTTGTTACCGTCTTTGTTATAAATCTCAGCTGCGTTTACAACGCCTGCTGCCAACATGGAAGTGACTGCCACTGCAACTAATTTAAGTTTCATCTTAAATATTCCTTATAATTTTTTTCAGTATTTCCTGAACCGTCGAGAACGATTTCTAAACGAGGCTGTTCGTCAACGGCGTGCTATTTTTAAAAATCTTGTCGCTGCCTTTCAATAATAAGTTTCAAAATATGAGTAATAATTTCATTTAGTGTGATCGAGATCGGGTTAATGACGGCTGAATAAAATCAGGTGGCGTTTTTTTAATCAGAATGCGTTTAATTTCTGGCAGGCATGATGGCGGGTATTATTGCATTTCGGGTTATTAATGGCGGTAATATTCGCAGATAAATAGTTACCCTACGGTGTCAGGTTATGTCAATTTGACGTCGTGGGGATTGACGAAGGAATCTAATATAAACAGAACATCAACAAGCGCACTAATGTTCTGATAAATATATTATGGTGTGATCACATATTAAATTTATGTTAATTTTTCTGCCGGGTTTAATCGAACCCGGCATAAATCTGAACCCTATTTTCGTGTAGCGTACCAGCAGAGCAATGACCCGGCGCAGACCATCAGCGCGCCTTGCCAGAACGAAAAAGAGAGGGGTGAGCTTAGCAGCACGGCTGCAAGCGCGGCAGAGAGTACGGGAGTAAAATAGGACACGGCAGCCAGCACCGTGACGTTACCGTGCAGAATGCCAATATTCCATGCCGCATAGCCAAACCCAAGCGCAATGCCGCACATAACGAGCTTCACGATAACCGGAAAGCTGAACACCATTTCTGGCTGATCGCTAACGGCATATTTCACCCACAGGCTCAGCGCAGTGAGCAAAACAAAGAGGGTAATACCGTTTTGCCCTTTGGCAAATTTGGCGGTTACGGTGCAGTAGGCGGCCCAGATAAATGCCCCGGCAAAAGCTAGCGCATAGCTGAGCGGGTTCGAGACAATATTGCGGGTTATTTCATCAATATGTAACCCTTGCTCACCGCCTAATACCCAACACACGCCGAGCAGAGCGATAGCTAAACCGGGAATGACCCACAGCGTGGATTTCTGCCCGTTGAATAAAATAGCAAAGACGATAGTCAGGCTCGGCCAGAGATAATTTACCATGCCGACTTCAATCGCCTGCGCTCGCGTGGCGGCATAGCCTAACGACAGCGCCAGACAAATTTCGTAACTGACAAACAGTACGCTGCCTGCAATAAGATATCCGGGTGAAAAACGTTTAATATCAGGAAATCCTACCGTCACCAGGCACAATAACCCGCTGAGGGTGTAAATCATCGCCGCGCCGCCGACGGGCCCCAGCCCCTCGCTTACGCTGCGAATCAGGCCCACCATCGTGCTCCATAGCAGTATCGCCGCCAGCCCCGTGAGCGTTGCTCTCTTTCTGTCCATTACGTTTTCATCGCTAATAAAATCAAAGGGAAAATGTATAGCATTAATTCTGGCCCTGCCGCGAATTATTCTCTCAAGTGTTTAACCCTAAAGGATTATTCAAACGCGGCAGCGGTGACTATTAAGGGGGCGACGTCAGCCGTCCTTGATTTGACGCAAAAAAAACAGGGCTTTTAATGTTAGTTTGCGGCGCGAAGTCTTATCAGATAACGAGGACAACAATGGACGTCAGCCGCAGACAATTTTTCAAAATCTGCGCGGGCGGTATGGCCGGAACCACAGCCGCAATGCTGGGATTTGCTCCCAAAATGGCGCTGGCTCAGGCACGCAACTATAAGCTGCTGCGTGCGAAAGAGATCCGTAACACCTGCACATACTGCTCCGTGGGTTGTGGGCTATTGATGTATAGCCTGGGCGATGGCGCAAAGAACGCCAGAGAAGCGATTTACCATATTGAAGGGGATCCGGATCATCCGGTGAGCCGTGGGGCACTGTGCCCGAAAGGGGCGGGGCTACTGGACTATGTCCACAGCGAAAACCGCCTCCGCTACCCGGAATACCGCGCGCCGGGCTCCGACAAATGGCAGCGACTCTCCTGGGATGAGGCGTTCTCCCGCATTGCAAAACTGATGAAAGCCGACCGTGACGCCAACTTTATTGAAAAGAACGAGCAGGGCGTGACGGTCAACCGCTGGCTTTCTACCGGGATGCTGTGCGCATCTGCGGCAAGCAATGAAACCGGCATGCTGACGCAAAAATTTGTGCGCTCTCTCGGCATGCTGGCGGTAGACAACCAGGCGCGCGTCTGACACGGACCAACGGTAGCAAGTCTTGCTCCAACATTTGGTCGCGGTGCGATGACCAACCACTGGGTTGATATCAAAAACGCTAACGTCGTGGTGGTGATGGGCGGTAATGCCGCTGAAGCCCATCCGGTGGGGTTCCGCTGGGCGATGGAAGCGAAAAACAACAACGATGCGACGCTTATCGTCGTCGATCCGCGCTTTACGCGTACGGCATCGGTGGCCGATATCTATGCGCCGATCCGCTCCGGTACGGACATTACGTTCCTCTCCGGCGTCCTGCTGTACCTGATCGAAAACAATAAAATTAACGCGGACTACGTTAAGCATTACACCAACGCGAATCTGCTGGTGCGGGATGATTTTGCCTTCGATGACGGGCTGTTCAGCGGCTATGACGCCGAAAAACGCCAGTACGACAAGTCCTCGTGGAACTATCAGTTCGACGAAAACGGCTATGCGATGCGGGATGAAACCCTGACGCATCCGCGCTGCGTGTGGAACCTGCTGAAGCAGCACGTTTCCCGCTACACGCCGGACGTGGTGGAGAACATCTGCGGTACGCCGAAAGCGGACTTCCTGAAGGTGTGCGAGGTGCTGGCCTCCACCAGCGCCGCAGACAGAACCACGACGTTCCTGTATGCGCTGGGCTGGACGCAGCACACCGTGGGCGCGCAGAACATCCGCACCATGGCGATGATCCAGCTGCTGCTCGGCAACATGGGTATGGCCGGCGGCGGCGTGAACGCCCTGCGCGGTCACTCCAACATTCAGGGCTTAACCGATCTCGGTCTGCTCTCCACCAGCCTGCCGGGCTACCTGACGCTGCCGTCGGAAAAGCAGGCCAGTCTGCAAGCGTATCTTGAGGCCAATACGCCAAAAGCGACGCTGCCGGACCAAGTGAACTACTGGAGCAACTATCCGAAGTTCTACGTCAGCCTGATGAAATCCTTTTACGGCGACGCGGCGCAGAAGGAGAACGACTGGGGCTTTGAGTGGCTGCCGAAGTGGGACCAGGCTTACGACGTCATCAAGTATTTCAACATGATGGATAAGGGCAACGTTACGGGGTATATCTGCCAGGGCTTCAACCCGGTGGCCTCCTTCCCGGACAAGAACAAAGTCGTTCGCAGCCTGAGCAAGCTGAAGTACATGGTGGTTATCGATCCGCTGGTGACCGAAACGTCCACCTTCTGGCAGAACCACGGGGAATCCAACGATGTCGATCCGGCGTCGATTCAGACCGAAGTGTTCCGCCTGCCGTCCACCTGCTTTGCGGAAGAGGACGGCTCTATTGCCAACTCCGGCCGCTGGCTGCAGTGGCACTGGAAAGGGCAGGACGCGCCGGGCGAAGCGCGTAACGACGGCGAAATCCTGGCCGGCATTTACCATCGCCTGCGCGAAATGTACCGCACCGAAGGCGGCAAGGGCGCCGAGCCGCTGCTGAAGATGAGCTGGCACTACAAGCAGCCGGATCGTCCTGAGTCTGAGGAAGTCGCGAAAGAGAACAACGGCGTGGCGCTGGCGGATCTCTACGACGCCAGCGGCAACCTGGTGGCGAAGAAAGGCCAACTGCTGAACAGCTTCGCGCTGCTGCGTGACGACGGTACCACGGCATCGTCCTGCTGGATCTACACCGGCAGCTGGACGGAGCAGGGGAACCAGATGGCGAACCGCGATAACGCTGACCCGTCAGGCCTGGGCAACACGCTGGGCTGGGCATGGGCGTGGCCGCTGAACCGCCGCGTGCTGTACAACCGCGCGTCCGCCGACGTGAACGGCAAGCCGTGGGATCCGAAACGGATGCTGATCCAGTGGAACGGGACGAAGTGGACGGGGAACGACATCCCGGACTACAACACCGCCGCGCCGGGCAGCAGCACCGGGCCATTCATCATGCAGCCGGAAGGGCTGGGGCGCCTGTTTGCCCTCAACAAGCTGGCGGAAGGGCCGTTCCCGGAACACTACGAGCCGATGGAAACGCCGCTCGGCACCAACCCGCTGCACCCGAACGTGGTCTCAAGCCCTGTGGTGCGAGTTTACGAAGAAGACGTGCTGCGCTTAGGCAAAAAGGACAAATTCCCGTACGTGGGGACGACCTACCGCCTGACCGAGCATTTCCATACCTGGACCAAGCACGCGCGGCTTAACGCCATCGCGCAGCCGGAACAGTTTGTGGAGATAAGCGAAACGCTGGCGAAGGCGAAGGGCATTGCCAACGGCGACCGCGTGAAGGTGAGCAGCAAGCGCGGCTTTATTCGCGCGGTGGCGGTAGTGACCCGCCGCTTGCAAAGTCTGAACGTGCACGGCCAGCAGGTGGAAACCGTCGGCATCCCGCTGCACTGGGGCTTTGAGGGCGTGGCGCAGAAGGGCTACATCGCCAACACCCTGACGCCAAACGTTGGCGATTCCAACTCGCAAACGCCGGAGTACAAAGCGTTTCTGGTCAACATCGAGAAAGCGTAAGGAGCGATTAAATGGCGATGGAAACACAAGACATTATTAAACGCTCCGCGACCAACCCGATCACCCCCGCGCCCCGCGCGCGGGACTATAAGGCAGAGGTCGCCAAGCTTATCGACGTCTCCTCCTGCGTGGGCTGTAAGGCCTGCCAGGTGGCCTGCTCGGAGTGGAACGATATCCGCGACGAGGTGGGGCACTGCGTTGGGGTCTACGACAATCCGGCCGATCTGAGCGCCAAATCCTGGACGGTGATGCGCTTTAGCGAAACCGACCAGAACGGCAGGCTGGAGTGGCTGATCCGCAAGGACGGCTGCATGCACTGTGAAGATCCGGGCTGCCTGAAGGCGTGCCCGTCAGCGGGCGCGATTATTCAGTACGCCAACGGGATCGTCGACTTTCAGCAGGACAACTGCATCGGCTGCGGGTACTGCATCGCGGGCTGCCCGTTTAATGTCCCGCGCCTCAATAAAGAGGATAACCGGGTATATAAATGCACCCTGTGCGTGGACCGCGTCAGCGTCGGGCAGGAGCCTGCCTGCGTCAAGACCTGTCCAACCGGCGCTATCCACTTCGGCACCAAAAAAGAGATGCTCGACGTGGCGCAAGAGCGCGTGAACAAGCTGAAAGCGCGCGGCTACGACAGGGCGGGCATTTACAACCCGCAGGGCGTGGGCGGGACGCACGTGATGTACGTGCTGCACCATAACGACCAGCCTGAGCTGTATCACAACCTGCCGAAGGATCCGGCGATCGATACCTCCATCAACCTGTGGAAAGGGGCGCTTAAACCGCTTTCTGCGGCGGGCTTTATCGCCACCTTTGCGGGGCTGATTTATCACTACATCGGTATCGGCCCTAACAAAGAGGTGGATGAGGACGAGGAGGAGCATCATGAGTAAATCGAAAACGATCGTGCGCACGAAGTTTGTCGACCGCGCCTGTCACTGGACGGTGGTGATCTGCTTCTTCCTGGTGGCGGTATCCGGCATCTCGTTCTTCTTCCCGACGCTGCAGTGGCTGACCGAAACCTTCGGCACGCCGCAGATGGGGCGCATTCTGCACCCGTTCTTCGGCGTGCTGATTTTCGTGGTGCTGATGTTTATGTTCGTGCGCTTCGTGCACCACAACATCCCGGACAAGCAGGACATTCCGTGGGTGAAAGGGATAGTCGAAGTCCTCAAAGGTAACGAGCATAAAGTCGCGAAGGTGGGCAAATATAACGCCGGGCAGAAGATGATGTTTTGGACCATCATGAGCATGATTTTTGTGCTGCTGGTGACCGGCGTGATTATCTGGCGTCCGTATTTCGCGCACTATTTCCCGATCCAGGTGATTCGCTACGCGCTGCTTATTCACGCGACGTCGGCCATTATTCTGATCCACGCTATCCTGATCCATATGTATATGGCGTTCTGGGTAAAAGGGTCGATTAAAGGCATGATTGAAGGGAAGGTGAGCCGCCGCTGGGCGCAGAAACACCACCCGCGCTGGTATCGTGACGTGGAACGGCTGGAAGCGAAACAGGAAGGTACGGAAGGGATCAAGTAAGGCCTGCGCCGTCGGCTTTGTCCGGCGGCGCTGCGCTTGCTCAGGCAGGACAAATGCCTGACCAGCCGGCGTCATGTGTTAGTCAATAAGCGATCGATTGCTGCAATAACATCATGGCGTGTATTGCGTAAATTACAAACAAAGTTTTAGGGTTAATTTTGTTGTTGTTAAGGTGAGTTATCATGGGTGAATAAATCAGAAATGTTTCAAAGTCGATATTTACCCCCGGAGCCAGATGGCTCTGCCATAACGGTAACTTATTATTTCTTGCGAGCGGCACAATTACGCGCGTGGCAAGATCGTCATAACAATCTTCCTGAATGAGCATATAGTCATATAGTAGGGAAGCTTGTCCCGGGTAGCTGCAGATGTATTACGGTAAACATTAAATTGTCTCAGCATTAAAGCACCCTGAAAAACTCATCATCAGTAATGGTTCCATGCTTTTCGACAAGTTCATTCATTGACTGAATGAATGAACGATCCGCTTCTGATGGCTGACGGCGGTTAACCGAGTGTTGCTCTACATGATACAAGGGTTTACGCGACGTGATGTCCTGGCCTTGTTTTATTCTTGCGGTATGTTTCATTATTTTCTCCTTTGTTGGTGCGGCCATTATCAACCGCAGCCAACAAAAAACAATACCGTTTCCCCTGGTAATCTACGTTCTGCGAGCCGCCTTCCAGTAATATCAGAACCGCTCTTCCACATACCGGAACGGGTATTTGGTGGGCTTCACTTTGCCGATTTTACGTTTCGGTAAATCTACCTTATCAACATGAATTTCTTTATAGGGGATTTGCGTCAGCAGGTGCGAAATAATATTCAGGCGCACGCGCTTTTTATCTTCTGAACGGGCCACAAACCACGGTGCCCAGGCGGTATCTGTCGCTTCAAACATGGCGTCGCGGGCGAGGGTATACTCGTCCCACAGGTTAAAGGATTTAATGTCCATGGGCGACAGCTTCCAGATTTTGCGCCCGTCGTTGATGCGGTCGCGCAGGCGGCGCTCCTGCTCTTTCGGCGTCACCTCCAGCCAGTATTTCAACAGGATAATGCCGGCATCGACCATCGCTTTTTCCATGACCGGCGTGCCGTCCAAAAATTTCTCCACCTGTTCTTCGGTACAGAATCCCATCACGCGCTCGACGCCCGCGCGGTTATACCAGCTGCGGTCGAAGATGACGATTTCGCCCGCAGAGGGCAGATGCGGCACGTAACGCTGGAAGTAGAGCTGGCTTTTCTCTTTATCGGTAGGCGCGGGAAGCGCGACGACGCGAAAGACGCGCGGGCTGACGCGCTCGGTAATCGCTTTGATGGTGCCGCCTTTACCGGCACCGTCGCGTCCTTCAAATACGATACACACCTTTAATCCCTTGGCGACGACCCACTGCTGGAGCTTAACCAGTTCAACGTGCAGGCGGCGCAGCTCTTGTTCGTACTCTTTGGTCTTCAACGGCGCATTTTTTTCGACATCAACAGCGACACGGGTTTTCTTTTTGCTTCCCATAATTGTCATCCTCAGGTTGTCCGGCGCGGGAAAAAGCGAGACCGCACTATGAAGTGTAATCCACCTGAATTAATGGATTAATGTGTCAGCCGGCTGATTTGAACTGGCTCACCATACAAGATTGTTCAATAATGCCCGTCGCGAGTTTTAACCTGTGGTTGCGGTATGAAAAAAACAATTTTTTCGCTGGCGCTTGGCACGTTTGGCCTGGGCATGGCTGAATTTGGCATTATGGGCGTGCTAACCGAGCTGGCGCATGACACCGGCATTTCGATTCCCTCCGCCGGGAATATGATCTCCTTTTATGCGTTCGGCGTAGTGATAGGCGCCCCGATTGTGGCGCTGTTTTCAGGCAAGTTCTCCTTAAAAACCACGCTGCTGTTTCTGGTGGCGATGTGCGCGGTTGGAAATGCCCTGTTTACGTTTTCTACGTCGTATTTCTGGCTGGCGCTGGGGCGGCTGATTTCCGGTTTTCCGCACGGGGCCATTTTTGGCGTCGGGGCGATAATCCTCTCCAAGATTGCGCCACCGGGGAAGGTGACGGTCGCGGTGGCCGGGATGATCGCCGGTATGACCGTAGCCAACCTGGTGGGCGTGCCGCTGGGGACCTGGCTGGGGCACGAGTTTAGCTGGCGCTATACCTTTTTCCTGATTGCCGTGTTCGACGCGCTGGTGATCCTCTCGGTTCTGCTTTGGGTGCCGGACATCCACGACAAATCAGAAATTAAATTGACCGAGCAGTTCCACTTCCTGAAGAAACCGGAACCCTGGCTGATTTTTGCCGCCACCATGTTTGGCAACGCCGGCGTGTTCGCGTGGTTTAGCTTCGTTAAGCCCTTTATGGTCAACGTCTCCGGTTTTTCGGAAGGTGTGATGACGGTCATCATGATGCTGATGGGGCTGGGCATGGTGTTGGGCAATCTGCTGAGCGGTAAGCTTTCTGGCCGGTTTAGCCCGCTGAGCATTGCGGCGGCTACCGACATGGTGATTGTCGCCTCGCTGCTGCTGCTTTTTGCCTTTGGTGAACTGAAAACGGCCTCGCTGGTCATGGGCTTTATCTGCTGTGCCGGGCTGTTTGCGCTCTCTGCGCCGCTGCAAATCCTGCTTCTGCAAAATGCGAAGGGCGGTGAGATGCTGGGGGCGGCAGGAGGGCAGATGGCGTTTAATCTCGGCAGCGCGATTGGCGCGTACTTCGGCGGGATGATGATTACCCTGGGCTTTAGCTGGCGTTACGTCACGCTGCCAGCGGCAATACTTTCCTTCTCGGCCATGAGCGCGCTGCTTATTTACGGGTATCTGCGGGCGAGACAGACGCAGCTTAAGGCCCGTGCGCCAGTATGAAAACCGCTCCCGGGAGGGAGCGGTGATAAAGGGCAAGAGATTATGAACGTAAGTCGATCACCATACGGCCGCGGATCTGGCCCTGTTCCATCTCTTTGAAGATGGCGTTGATATCCTCAAGCGGACGCATCGTAACTTTCGGCACCACCTTGCCTTCAGCGGCAAACTGGAAGGCTTCCTGCAGATCCTGACGGGTGCCGACCAGCGAACCCACCACCTGAATGCCGTCCAGCACCAGACGCGGAATGTCGAGGCTCATCGCTTCCGGCGGCAGCCCAACCGCAACCACGCGGCCACCGGCACGAACCGCATCCACCGCCGAGTTGAAGGCCGCTTTCGCGACGGCAGTGACCACCGCAGCATGCGCGCCGCCGGTTTTTTCCTGCACAATTTTAGCGGCGTCTTCGCTGCGGGAGTTGATGGTTAAATCCGCGCCCATGCTGGCCGCCAGCTTCAGCTGTTCGTCATTAACGTCAAGGGCGATGACTTTGGCGTTAAAGACGTTTTTAGCATACTGCAGCGCGAGGTTGCCCAGCCCGCCCAGGCCGTAAATCGCGATCCACTGGCCTGGTTTGATACCCGACACCTTCACCGCTTTGTAGGTGGTGACGCCGGCGCAGGTGATGCTGCTGGCCGCTGCCGAATCCAGACCGTCCGGCACTTTTACCGCGTAATCCGCGGTGACGATGCACTCTTCCGCCATGCCGCCATCTACGGAGTAACCGGCATTTTTCACATCGCGGCACAGGGTTTCATTGCCGGTGTTACAGTATTCGCAGTGGCCACAGCCTTCAAAAAACCACGCCACGCTCGCGCGGTCGCCGACCTTCAGCGACGTCACGCCAGGGCCGACCTCTTTTACGATGCCAATCCCTTCATGGCCGAGGATCACCCCCGTTTTATCGCCAAAATCCCCGTTCTTCACGTGAAGGTCGGTATGGCAAACGCCACAGCACTCCATCTTCAGCAGGGCTTCCCCATGCTTAAGGGAGCGTAAGGTTTTTTCGGTGACGTTAACCTGATGATCCTGAGTAACAACAGCAGCCTTCATGTGTATCTCCTTGTTCATGATAAGAATCTGCATAGCAGGGTAATACCTCTTAAGGATTAATACATTAGCCTGGTAATGCAAGGCTGCAGCAACATAATGTCATCATTTAATCCGATTTCAGATTAAGAACAGGGCGTTCCTCTAATAATTTAGGGGGAAAATACTGGCCCGGCGAGAGGCTCGCCGGGCGCAGCGTTACAGCAGTGCTTCTATCTCCTCAATCTCTTTACGCCATTGCGCCTGCAGCTGCGGCTTTTGATGCTTCGGCTTACGCGCCAGGTCTTCTTCCAGCAGCGTTTCCAGCGCGATCAGCCGCTCCAGCAGATCGTCGTGCGGCGAGGGTTGAACCGTCGCAGATGAAATCACCGGTGCGGCGGATGTCCCGAGCCCCGCGCTTTCACGCAGCCGCTCAAACACCGCTTCAGCATCGTGCCACTCGCTCAGCCTGCCGTCCTCAATCAGCCAGAAGCGGTTACAGCTTTGGCTGATTAACTGGCGATCGTGGCTGACCAGCAGCACGCCGCCTTCGAACTGCTGCAGCGTTTCCGCCAGCGCCTCTTTGCCCTCCATGTCGAGGTGGTTGGTGGGTTCATCCAGCATCAGCAGGCTATAGCGGGCAAGCGTCAGCCCGACGAACAGCAGGCGAGAGCGCTCGCCGCCGCTGAGCGTACTGACTTTTTGCCCGTGGCGCGCCCACGGGAAGCCGGCGCTGATGAGTGCCATCTTCCTGTGCTGCGGATCGGGTGCAAACGGCTCCAGCGCGTCGAGCAGCGTGGCGTTGTCCGCAAGCTGATGAAGCGTCTGGTCGTAATAGCCTGCCGACACGCGCGGGTGCAGCTTCAGACCCGCGTTTGCCAGTTCCCCGGTAAAGCCGCGCCAGATAAGCTTCATCAGCGACGATTTACCGCAGCCGTTACGCCCGACAATCGCCACGCGATCGCCGCTTTTGAGCCGCGCAACGTCGATGCCAAACAGGTCCGGCAGCCCCGGCGCTGGCGGTACGCCGAGGTTTTCCATTTCCAGCAGACGGTCTGCCCGCAGCGCGTCACCGCGCAGGGTTAACGTCCACTGGCTGCCCGCCGTTACTTCCGTCTGGCTCTCCTTCAGCCGTTCGACCTGTTTTTCCATCTGTTTGGCCTTGCGGGCCAGGTCTTCGTTGTCATAAACCTTGCCCCAGGTCGCCAGCCGCTTCGCGCTGGCGGTTACGCGGTCGATCTCCTTTTGCTCCGCCTTGTGGCGCTGCGCATCGCTTTCATCTTTTGCGGCAAGCGCCCTGCGGGCGGCCGTGCAGGGAAGGGCAAAGTAGTGCAGCGTCTTATCGCGCAGGATCCAGCTGCCGTTTGTGACGGCATCCAGCAGCTGTCTGTCGTGCGAAACCAGCACGAAGCTGCCTGACCAGTTCTGTAAAAAGTGTTCCAGCCAGAGCATGGTCGGCAAATCGAGGTGGTTGCTGGGTTCATCCAGCAGGAGCAGATCCGGCTCGTGAATCAACGCCCGCGCCAGCAGCAGGCGGGTGTGCTGTCCGCCGCTCAGGGTAGCGGATTGCAGCGTCATATCCTGCGGCGTAAAGCCCATGCTGGCCAGCAGCGCTTCGGCTTTCCAGCGCAGGCTGTCGTGCTCAGCTAAAGGCAGCTGCGCGAGTACGGCATCCAGCATGGTCAGCGGGAAAATGGCGTCCGGGAGATGTTGCTCCACGCGCGCCATCAGGCAGTGCCCGGCAAGCGCGACCGTTCCGGCGGCAGGGATATCTGTTCCGTCCAGCACCTTTAAAAGCGTACTTTTGCCGCAGCCGTTGTCGCCCAGCAGGCCAATGCGGTCGCCTTTTTTCAGCGTAAAGGAGAGGGAGTCGAAGAGCGTGCCAAACGCCGTATCAACGCGTAAAGATTGTGCAGTAAGTAAAGTGCTCATTGTTGCTTACCCAAGAGTTACAGGCATGTTTATGCCTCGTCAAACATCGCTGACGATAACTCAGTAAGCCCGAGAGAAGGGATTTCAGGGGTTGGTGTCTTCGCTCAAGCAGAAGTTATCGCAGCACGATACCGATAACGCTTGAGCTGGTGCGATCACCAAATGTATGTGAAACATTGAAAATTTCACAGTACAGCATAATTGGCCTCCTTATATGTTTTGAGTTTGTAGGTATCTATCACTATATAACGTTTTTAAGCATAAGCCTACCTTCGCTACTAGTGGCTGCTCTGCAGTTAAATTGTCTATTTTTTCTCTTTGTTAGGGTTAGGGGAGGCGAAGCATCCTTTGCCTCCTTCGTCATCATGCGCAACAACGATCGTTCCATGAATCACGATAGATAATATTACCCTCCGTATACTTCCAGGTAATCGCTTCATAACGTAATTCGAGCGTTTCAAGGTGTGTGCTACTCATACCGTTAGGAGACAGGTAGGGTGCAACCGTTGTGAACTTGACGTTTTCCAGAATGATATTGAAATACTCGGCCTCAATACCTGATTCCAGAATACGGTACATTTTAATTATGGCTTTCTTCATGGTTCGGCCTTCACAGACAGCGCGGTACAAAAGTGGTGTTGTTTGATCAAATTCCTTCACTATCGTGATAGGGCGGTGGATTCGCGTTCCTGTCAGTTTTCCCCAGCTTGGATCTACCGGAATAGTGACACCGTGAGAGAATGATTTTAATTCGATAGACCCCAGGCGAAGTGGCATCATGCAGCTACCTATTATCGGAGAGCCGTTCTCATCTTCAAGCCATAAGTGTGCGGGTGTAGACATACTATTTCCTTATAGACAAATTTACGATAAAGCTAACGTTTGAGATTTACAATTTCATATAGCGATAAAATAAACATCAGAAAAATGAAGAATATAGGAACAGGCCATATTGGCCCGTCAGGGAAAAATTGGAAAAAGACAACTGCAAAAAAAAGTGTCAATAGCGAAGGGCCGTACAACGATATCAATGACCTGAATATCCGCCTGAAAAACCTTTTAATAAGATGCATCATGATTACTGAACCATCCTGGTTATAATATCTGCAATCTCACCATCCGATACCCATTGTGCTTTAAACGCCTCAGCCCGCTGAAACAATGGCTCTATCAGGAAGTACAACATTTCCAGTTCTTGAGCGTATAGTGCCGAATAGTACGCTGGATAAGTAATATGAAGACGGTGCGCACTATCTGCTGCTTTCTGCACTACGCCGTATAGGCCAATACCCCCAACAACCTGTCCCGCTCTTCGCCCAGCCAGTGCACTAAGTTCAAGGCTTAGATTCATACCTGCAGCTACAAATGATGCTGTTGCTAAAGCAAATCCGGCATTTGTAAGTGAACTTGCGGCGATATGAATATTTACTGCCATTAGCAATTGTTTGATGTGCTCTAGCTGACCGAAGGTTTTGTGCCGGAATACTTCTTCAAAATAGGTTTTGAGCATTTCATACACAACATCTCTATGCCCTAGAAGATGATAAACACCTTTAGCAAATCGAATATCTTCGGACTTTTGTTTCTGACATACATCCTGGTATTCATCAGTAAAGCAGGACGTATAATACAGCGCGCGCGTTGCACCTGCGCCGATCGTTTCAATCTGATTTGATACGGCTTTTCCTACACCCGTTAATGCGTGCTCGAGTTTTAACGCAAGGATGTTATTTGCCTGCAAATAACGTATCACTTCATCGCTGTAGTACATAACTGCTCCTTGCTTCCCTCGCGATTGCTGTCTGCACCTCCATCACCTTTAACCCAACAATAAACCGGGATTGCCATTTCAAAACGCCTTTTATTTGTAATGCGGATCATTACTAAATCCTTAAAAGAAATTTTTTATTAGGCAAAAAGTGTTATGCGGAATTTTTATATTTCAATGAGATATGAATTGTTGTGGAAGTATTGGTTTTTTAAATAAGGAGCAGGGGAAATGAAGTAGTAGCGACAAGAGAATAAAGGGAGGAGGGTGATCAAGTTCCCTCTCCTTTTGAGGAGAGAGAACGGTCATCGCGAATTAAATCGAGGTACGACGATAGCTGCGGTATTCAGGCATCCAGAAGTTATCGTCAATAGCCTGCTGCAGCGCATCGGCAGAGGTTTTCACCGCCACGCCCTGCTGCTGCGCCATTTTACCCACCGCAAACGCGATAGCGCGCGACACCTTGTGAATGTCCTTCAGCTCCGGCAGCACCAGCCCTTCGCCGTTGTTGACCAGCGGCGAGTAGCCCGCAAGAGTTTCGCTCGCTGACATCAGCATTTCGTCGGTAATGCGGGACGCGCCGGAGGCGATCACGCCCAGACCAATGCCCGGGAAGATATAGGAGTTGTTGCACTGGGCGATCGGATAGATTTTATCCTTCCACACCACCGGATCGAACGGGCTGCCGGTGGCAACCAGCGCGTTACCTTCGGTCCAGGCGATGATGTCCTGCGGCGTCGCTTCCACGCGGGAGGTCGGGTTAGAGAGCGGCATCACGATAGGGCGCTCGCAGTGCTTGTGCATCTCGCGGATGATCTCTTCGGTGAAGAGACCGGTTTGCCCGGAAACGCCGATCAGAATATCCGGCTTCACGTTGCGCACCACGTCCAGCAGGGAGAGCACTTCGTTGTCGGTATCCCAGTTTTTCAGGTTCTCACGTTTCTGCACCAGCTTGGTCTGGAAAGGCAGCAGGTTCGGCATACCGTCGGTCAGCAGGCCGAAACGGTCAACCATAAAGACGCGGGAGCGGGCCAGCTCTTCGCTTAAGCCTTCGCGCTGCGTCTGGGCAATAATCTGCTCGGCGATACCGCAGCCCGCAGAGCCTGCGCCCAGAAAGACGATTTTCTGGTAGCTCAGCTGGCTGCCGGCCGCGCGGCTGGCGGCGATAAGCGTGCCCACGGTCACCGCTGCGGTGCCCTGGATGTCGTCGTTAAAGGAGCAGATCTCATCGCGATAGCGGTTCAGCAGCGGCATCGCGTTTTTCTGCGCAAAGTCTTCGAACTGCAGCAGAACGTCCGGCCAGCGGTGCTTCACGGCCTGAATGAAATCGTCGACAAACTGATAGTACTCGTCGTCGGTAATGCGCGGATGACGCCAGCCCATGTAAAGCGGATCGTTCAACAGCTGCTGGTTGTTGGTGCCGACATCCAGCACCACCGGCAGGGTGTACGCCGGGCTGATGCCGCCACAGGCGGTGTAGAGAGAAAGTTTACCGATTGGGATCCCCATCCCGCCAATGCCCTGGTCGCCGAGGCCGAGAATACGTTCCCCGTCGGTCACCACAATCACTTTGATATTGTGGTTCGGCACGTTCTGCAGAATATCGTCCATGTTGTGACGATTCTGATAAGAGATAAAAACGCCGCGTGAGCGACGGTAGATCTCAGAGAAGCGTTCACACGCCGCCCCCACCGTCGGGGTGTAGATCACCGGCATCATCTCTTCGAGATGGTTTTGCACCAGGCGATAGAAGAGGGTTTCGTTGGTGTCCTGAATGTTGCGCAAGTAGATGTGTTTGTCGATCTCGGTTTTGAAGCCCTGATACTGGATCCACGCGCGCTCTGCCTGCTCTTCAATGGTTTCAACCACTTCGGGCAGTAAGCCCAGCAGGTTAAAGCTGCTGCGCTCTTCCATGCTGAAGGCGCTACCTTTGTTGAGCAGGGGGAATTCGAGTAAAACCGGGCCGGCATAAGGGATATATAAGGAACGATGTTTTTTCAGTTTGTTGTCCATGTCACTCACTCTTTTTTTGAAGATCCGTCCCTGACACTGCTGTTTGTCATCTTTCTGGCCTGTGCTACGGGGTGCGGTCGGGCGGTATTATAAAGGAGCTAAATATTAATTACCGCAACACATAAACAAAAACACCATCGGTTTTGCCGATGGTGTTCTGGATCTCAGTCTGGAACTTACTTGCCCGCGTGGCGTTTTCTGCCGGTGGCGTGAGTGACTTGCGTTTCGTGGTCGCCTTCAATCACCACTTTACGCTGATTAGAAAGCTTGTAGTTCAGTCCCAGAATGTGGCGTGCCTGACGGTTCGATTTCATGTTAACTCCTCAATCCTGTTGATAGTTTTAAGGACCAGTTTGCTTTCGCAAACGAAATGTAACCCCTTAGGTTGCAGATCCAGCTTAGCAGGTTTTTACAAAGGTGCGTTTTGCCCGCTGACGACGTAGTTAATGGTCTGCTGGTAGATGTCACTGAGGATGTCATTATCCGTGGATTCCACCCACTTGGTCAGTTCCATTAAAATGTCATCTTCAGTCACAGCACCGTGCTCGGCGTGAAGACCCTGCGCGATCGCGTTAACGAGTTCAGGTTGTGCTGCTGCGGTATTAGCCGGGTAATAAGTAAACATGCTGCCTCCGTGTCGTTGTCTGTTTAATGGTACGGCTCGCAAAAAATTTAATTCATAAACAGGATGGCAAATATTTTCCCGGTTGTGGCTCAGATTCATCTTAGAAATAAAAATGACATAAGTGCATGCTTTTATGCGCTTTTAGAATGTGGGGATATATTGATGTGTAGCGGTGAAGATATTTTTGGGGGCTCCTGCCATCACGGAAATATAGCAGGAGCCGTTTTTAAATTACCACTTCATTTCGCCGGTATTCACTTTGGCGCTTAATTCCAGAGAGCTCTCTTCGGCCAGGCCCGGATACTGTTTTTTCAGTGCACCGATGACGCCCGCAGAGTCTTTATGTGTCGACAATGCCTGTTCAAAATGCTGCAGATAGCCACGGGTAAAATCAATAGCCCCGTTTCCGGCCGGCGGCGTGCCCAGATAGTGGCCCGGGATCACGCGTTCCGGTTTGTGCGCGGCCATGTTGTCCAGGGTCTGCTGCCACTGCTGACGGCGAGCCGGCGTCTGGGTATCTGCCGTCCAGACGTGAATGCCCCAGGAGACGCCGGTGCCGCCAAGAATCGTTTTTGCTGACGGGATCCACACATAGGCCGCGTAGCTGTCCGGCTGCTCGATATCGACCTTTTCCCCGTCAATCATAAAGGTGGTGGAGGCGAGTACCTGCGGCACCACCAGTTGAGTCGGCGCGCCGTCTTTCATCTGCGGGCCCCAGAAGGCGAGCTTGGCGTCTTTGGTGGCCTTAATATGGTCAACCACCTGCTGCGTGGCCACCACTTTGGCATTCGGGAAGGCTTTCACCAGCGGCTGCAGGCCAAAATAGAAGTCCGGATCGCCGGAGGTGATCACAATCTTGTTCAGCGTTTTACCGCTGCGGCGGATTTTCTCTACCAGCGCTTCGCCATCCTTCACGCTGAACTGCGCGTCAAACAGCACCGCCTCTTTCGGGCCGGAAACGAGCGTGGAGGAGACCGCGAAAATGCCTTTTTCCTGCGGGTTATAGGTATCAATCGTCAACGGTGCGGCAAAAACGGCCGGAGCGAAAAGGGCGGAAAGCAGGGCAATATGAGTGAGTTTCATGCTGTTGTCTCTGTTGTTCAGGAATATCGTTATTGTACGGATATTCTCATTTGCCAGAATTCCTGAAACAAGACATGCTTAGTTTCATAAATCGAGCAGATGGAGCTTATATGGATCGCGTTATTGCCGCTCAGGTCTATAACCGGATATGCGAGCTGGGAAGCCTGAGCGCGGCGGCCCGCGCGCTGGGCATTTCCCGGCCAATGGTAAGCCGCTACCTTGAACAAATGGAGAAGTGGGCGGGGACGAGGCTGGTAAACCGCTCCACGCGCAAGCTGACGCTGACCGCGGCAGGGGAAAAGGTGCTGCAAAAAACGCGGACGCTCTCGCAGATCTCGCAGGAAATCGAAGGCCAGTCGGAAAAAGATCTCCCGTCCGGCACGCTGCGGGTAGCCTGCGCGCACTTTACCGCGATGCACCTGATTGCGCCGGTCCTGCCCGGCCTGCTCTCGCGCTACCCGCAGCTGCGCATCGAGCTGGACGTGAACAACCACCCGGTCAGCCTGGTGGGAGAGCGCATTGATGTCGCGGTGCGCATTACGGATAACCCCGAGCCCGGCATGATCGCCCGCCGGCTGGGGGAGTGTCGCTCGGTGCTCTGCGCCTCGCCGGCGTATCTGGCACAGCACGGCACTCCCGCCAGCCCGGAAGAATTGGCGCAGCACAACTGCCTGCACTACAGTTTTTTCGCCGGCCAGTCCTGGCGTTTCCTGACGCCGGAAGGTGAAAGCCTGAGCGTGGCCGTCAGCGGCAACCTGAGCGCCAGCATCTCTTCACTGCTCATGAACGCGGCGATCGAGCACTGCGGCATCGCCATGCTGCCGGAGCGCGAAGCGCGCGCCGCGCTGGAGCAGGGATTACTGGTGCCGGTGCTGGAGGCGCTGGAGCCAAAACCGCTTGCCATCCACGGCATTTATCAGTCACGGGAATACCAGCCTGCCGCGCTGCGCGCGTTCCTCGACGAACTGTCCCGCAGCCTTGCCTGAGGGGCAATTACTTTGCCTTTAGCCAGGGAGAGGCCGTGCTCCAGAAAATAATATCTGCCCCGAGATAGCTTTCGCCGAAGCGGACAAACTCCGCTTTGGTGAAGGGCTTACCGGTTTGAGGATCCTTATAGGTCAGAGTCGGTTCCTGAACCGCCATGGCGATAAGCGGCAGCGTTTGTTTATTTTTATGGAAGAAGGGATAGGCATTCTTCATGTGCGCCTTGCGGTTGGGAACAATGTCCGGCCCACCGAGGCCGATATTGTTGGCGCTGGCATACGCAAACAGACGCCCCATGTAGTTGTGGTCGTTATCCCACTCGCACGGCCAGAAGTTCACGTACTGCACCACGTGTGATTTCTGAAAGACCTTGCGCGCAAAGGCCAGGTTTTCCATTTCACCCGCGAAATAGCTGTCGCAGGTAAAGCCCGCTGGCGGATTTTTCTCGTCAATATCAATCGCGGTTTCGGGCAGGTTTACGCCATACACCTCGCCATCAAAGCGTTTTGCGAGCGCAGCCAGCAGCGCCTGGTAGCGCTGGCGCACCGCGGGGTCCCACTGACGCGCTACCCATCCCGCGCCGACAGGCTTGCCCTCGCCGGGGTTATCAAACTGCGGCGCAATCCCGCCGCTGTATTGCTTATCGTGCATCAGATAGTCCGGAACGTAGCGGGCATCCGGCTCAAAAAAACGATCCTGGATCTGAATAAAGAGTTTTTTCCGGGCGGCCTTAACGCGCGCCAGATCCTGCTCAATTCGCGAGAAGTCATAGCTGTCCTTCTCGGGTTCAAGCAGGCGCCAGTTGTACACGATCTGCACGCCGCCGATGTCGCCACGCGCAACAAGCGGGAGCGCCGCATCGAGGTCGCCTGAGCTGGTATAGATAAAGTTTTCCGGCGTTTTGGCCAGTGAAGAAAGAGAGAGAGCCAGCGTGGTTACCGCGACGGCCATCCTGATTTTTAGCGTCATATTTTTATCCTTGTTGTCGGTACAGCAGGTGAAAGACCCGGAATCGTCTGTGTTCCAGGGCGTGTCAGATGCGTAGTCTATACTTAACCCTTTGTAAGCCAAAAGGAGAGCAAGAATGACGATTCATAAGCACGGTTCGGCACACTGGTCTGGCGACATTAAGCGCGGGAAAGGAACGGTTTCCACCGAGAGCGGCGTTCTCAACCAACAGCCTTACGGCTTTAACACCCGCTTTGAGGGTGAAAAGGGGACCAACCCGGAAGAGCTGATTGGCGCGGCACATGCGGCCTGTTTTTCCATGGCGCTGTCGCTGATGCTGGGTGAAGCGGGCTATACCGCTGATTCGATTGATACGACCGCGGACGTCTCTCTGGATAAAACCGACGGCGGCTTTGCCATTACTAAGGTTGCGCTGCAGAGCAAGGTAACCGTTCCGGGCATTGCGCCACAGCAGTTTGACGGCATTATTCAGAAAGCCAAAGCGGGCTGTCCGGTCTCGCAGCTCCTGAAAGCTGAGATTACGCTGGACTATAAGCTTAACTAAGCCCCAGCCGGGTTCGCGCCCGGCTATCCCTTCAGCGCGGCGGGAAACACCTCCGCCAGCCAGGCGATAAATACCTTCAGTCTGTGCGTCAAATGCCGGTTCTGCGGGTAAACCACATGAAACGGATAGGCGGCAGGGCGCCAGTCGCCCAGGATCGCCGTCAGCATTCCCGCCTGTAAATATGACTTAGCCGAATACTCAAAGGTTTGAACGATCCCCAGCCCCGCCGCGGCAGCCGCCAGATGAGCGTTGCTTTCATTGACGCCGAGATAGTGCGGAATGCTGATTTCCAGAGCTTCGCCGTTCTCCCTGAAGCGAAACGGAAACGGTCGTCCGGTGACGGGAGAGAGATAGCTAATAAGCTTATGGCCGTTGCGTAGCTCCTGCGGATAGGCCGGTACACCGTGGTTTTTCAGGTAACCCGGCGTCGCGCAGGTGACCATTTGGGCATCACCGAGATGGCGGGCGATAAGGGTTGAATCGTTCAGCGGGCCGCCGCGGATCACGCAGTCTACGTTACCGCTGATGAGATCGACCGGACGATCGGCCACGCCAAGATCGATGCGGATATCCGGGTAGCGCCGCACAAATTCCGGCAGCAGAGGGATGAGTACGTCCCTGGCGGTGGACCCGCCCACGTCAACCCGCAAATGCCCCTTGGGCGTCGCGCGGGAAACGCGAAACGAGGTGTCGATATCTTCGATATCAATCAGCACCCGGAGCGCTTTTTCATAGTATTCCATCCCTTCAGGCGTCGCGACCACCCGGCGAGTCGTCCGGTGCAGGAGGCGTATCTCCAGATGCGCCTCAAGTGATTTAACCAGCTTGCTCAGGGTGGCGATCGGCATATTCAGCGAGTCCGCCGCGCGGGTAAAGCTGCCGGATTCCACCACCCGCGTGAAAGCGCGCATCGCCATGAGCTGATCCATGATGACCTCTGATTGTTTCTGTAGGTGAATAGTCATTTTCATTTTTGCCCGTTTTTCACTAATGCCGCAAGGGCTAAAGTCTGTCCAACGCAAACACAAAAAGGTAAATGACATGAACACGACTCTCTCAGGAAAAATCGCATTGGTCACCGGCGGCAGCACCGGTATTGGTCTTGCCACGGCGCAGGAGCTGGCGGCTCAGGGCGCGAAGGTGTACATCACCGGGCGTCGCCAGGCCGAGCTGGACGCGGCGGTGGCAGAAATAGCTTCAACGGCCGTGGGCATTCGCGCGGACGTTTCTAAGCTTGCGGATCTGGATGCGGTCTATGCCCGGATAGCAAAAGAAGAAGGCCGTCTTGATATCCTGTTCGCCAATGCGGGTGGCGGCGATATGCTGCCGCTGGGCGCGATCACCGAAGAGCAGTTTGATCGGATTTTTGGCACCAACGTTCGCGGAGTGCTGTTCACGGTGCAGAAGGCGCTGCCGCTGTTATCCGCCGGTTCGTCGATTATTCTGACCGGCTCGACGGTGTCGATTAAGGGGACGGCCAACTTCAGCGTCTACAGCGCCAGTAAGGCCGCGGTGCGTAACTTTGCCCGTTCCTGGGCGCTGGATTTGCAGGGCCGCGGGATCCGCGTCAACGTGGTGAGCCCGGGTCCAATAAAAACGCCAGGTCTCGGCGATCTGGTGCCGGAAGAACACCGTCAGGGGCTGTACGACGCGCTGGCCGCGCAGGTACCGCTGGGGCGTTTAGGCGCGCCCGTTGAGGTGGGTAAAGCGGTGGCGTTTCTGGCCTCCGACGCGGCCAGCTTTATTAACGCCACCGAACTGTTTGTGGACGGCGGGATGGCGCAAATCTAATCCAGGCTGCGCCAGCAGCGAACGTGACGGCCCTCGCGAGAGGGCTGTAGCGGCTGGGAACGTTCACACCCCTGCGTTGCCATCGGGCAGCGGTCGCGGAAAAAACAGCCTGCGGGCAGATGTCGGTTGCCGGGAAGCTCCGTTTTGCGTAGCGCCAGCGTTTCATCCAGCGGCTCTCCGGTGCGGGGAACCGAATCGAGGAGCAGGCGGGTATAGGGATGGCGTGGCTCACTCAGCACCTGCGCGGCGCTGCCCAGCTCCACAATCTGCCCGAGATACATCACCGCCACGCGGTCGCTCATGTGCCTGACCACCGAGACGTTATGCGAGATCAGTACGAATGTCAGATTACGCTGCTGCTGTAGCGTCACCAGCAGGTTGAGGATTTGCGCCTGCACGGAGATATCCAGCGCGCTGGTGGGTTCATCGAGCACGATGATATCCGGGTCGGACGAGAGCGCCCGGGCGATGGCGATGCGCTGGCGCTGCCCGCCGGAGAAGGCGTGCGGAAGGCGGTCGAGATATTCCGGTCGAATGCCTACCTGCAGCGCCAGCTCCTCCGCCAGCCGGCGGCGCTCGCGCTCGCTGCTGCGTTTTTGCACCCACACCGGCTCGGTGATGATGCGCCAGACCGGCAGCCGCGGGTCGAGCGAGGAGAGCGGATCCTGAAATACCATCTGCATGCCGCCCGCGTGGTGCGCACGCTGGCATGCGCCGAAGCTCGGCTTAAGCATGCCCATCAGCAGCTGGGCCAGCGTGCTTTTCCCGCAGCCGGATTCCCCGACAATGCCCAGCGTTTCCCCCCGACGGATCTGGAGATCCAGCCCGTTGAGGGCATGGACCTGTTCCGTCACGCGGCCCAGCCAGTTTTTGCGCGCCGCAAAGTTCACGTGCACGCTGTCCAGTTCCAGCAGTACGTCAGACATGGTGTTTCTCCCGTTGTGGATACCAGCAGGCAGCCCGTTGTCCTTCAGCGCCAGCGGGCGCCAGGCGCGGCGTTTCGCCGCATTTTGCCCCGGCGGCAAAGCAGCGATCGCGAAAAGCGCACCCCTGCGGAAGCTGGCTGAGGTTGGGCACCGTGCCGGGGATGGCGGGAAGCAGATCGCGCGGCTGGCCGTTTTCCGGCGCGCACCGCAGCAGGCCGATGGAATAGGGATGCACAGGGCGGTGGATCAGCGTTTGCGTGGCACCGCTCTCTATCACGCTGCCCGCATACATCACGTACATTCTGTCGCAGAGCTGGGACACCACGGCCATATCATGGCTGATAAACAGCACTGAGGTGCCGCTGGCCTTCGCCTTATGCTTCAGCAAGCGCAGCACCTGGAGCTGAACGGTCACGTCCAGCGCGGTGGTAGGCTCGTCGGCGATGATCAGCTCCGGCTCGCAGGAGAAGGCAAGGGCGATCATCACCCGCTGGCGCATGCCGCCGGAGAGTTCGAACGGGTAACGCGCCATGACCTGCTTCGCGTCCGGGATTTGCATCTCTTCCAGCAGGGCGATCGCTTTCTGCTGCGCCTCGCGCCGGGAAAGCGGCTGATGCTGGCGGATCACCTCCACCATCTGTTTGCCAATCCGCCGCGTCGGGTTGAGGGCGGTCATGGGCTCCTGAAAAATCATCGCCACTTTAGCGCCGCGCCACTGGCGAAGCTGTTTCTCGGACGCCGTCAGGACGTTTTCACCCAGTAATTTCACCTGACCGTGATGAATACGGTAGCTGCCCTCCGGCAGCAGGCGCATGGCGAGCATGGCGGTAACGGATTTGCCCGACCCTGATTCGCCCACCACGCCGACAATTTCACCCCTGCCGATCTCAAGCGAAACGTGGTTCAGCGCGTGGACCTCACCGCGAAAAATCGGGAAGCTCAGATGCAGGTCTTCAATGCTTAGTACCGATTCGGTCATCACTGTTTGCCTCCTGATTTGGGATCCAGCAGATCGCGGATACCGTCGCCAAACAGGTTAAAGCCCACGGCGGTAATCAAAATCGCCGCACCGGGAAAGGCGCAGTACCACCACTGGTCCAGAACGTAGTTACGGCCCACGGCCACCATCGCGCCCCATTCGGCGGTGGGCTGCTGCGCGCCCAGGCCAATAAACCCCAGCGTGGCGGCCATCAGAATGGCGCTGCCGATATCCAGCGACGCCTGCACGATCAGCGGCGGCAGGGCGTTGCGCAGGATATGCCAGCGGATCAAATGCCAGCGGGACGCGCCAAACGTGCGGGCGGCCTGAACGTAGGTGAACTGACGCACCACCAGAGTTTGCCCGCGCGCCAGCCGCACGTAGAAGGGTATGCGGACAATCGCAATCGCCAGCATGGCGTTAAACAGGCTCGGACCGAGCGCGGCGGCCAGCGCCATGGTCAGCACCAGAGAGGGAATGGAGAGCATAATGTCCATCACCCGCATGATGACGGCGTCGCCGCGCCCGCCCAGGACGCCGGACAAACAGCCCAGCAGCGAGCCAATGCCGCCCGCAATCACCACCACCGCCAGCCCGGCGGTAATCGACTGCTGGCTGCCCGCCAGCACGCGGCTGAACAGGTCGCGTCCCACCTCATCGGTACCAAACCAGTGCTGCGCAGACGGCGCCTGCAGGCGGGCGGTCAGGTCCAGCGCGTTCGGGTCATGCGGCACTATCCACGGCGAGGCCACCATCAGGAAGAGCATCGCGATCATAATGACGCCGCCAACGATCGTGAGCGGGCTTTGGCGCAGCATCCAGAACAGCTTTGCCCAGTTGACGCGTTGTCTGGCGGTTTTCACCGGGACGGGCGTTTCCTGCGTTAACATCATTCGGCACCTCCGCGCCCGATTCGCGGGTCAATCCACAGGTAAAGCAGATCGACCACCAGATTAACCAGCACGTAGGCCAGCGAAACGACGACCGCAAAGCCCATCACCGCCGGGAAGTCCAGCGCCTGAATGGACGTCACCACCCAGGCGCCCATTCCCGGCCAGGCAAAAACGGTTTCGGTCAGCACGGCGCCGTAAAGCAGATCGCCCAGCGCCAGCCCGAGTACGGTGATGGACGGGATCATGGCATTCGGCAGGGCGTAGCGCAGGACGATGTACCAGCCGGGCAGGCCGCTGGCGCGGGCGGTGCGGATGTAGTCCTCGCTGAGCTGCTCCAGCATCGCCGAGCGCACCTGGCGCGCCACGATGCCCAGGTGAACAAACGCCAGCGTCAGCGAGGGTAAAATCAGGTGCTGCAGCGCGTTGAAAAAGACCTCACCGTTGCCCTCCAGCAGCGCGTCCAGCAGATAAAACCCGGTGACGTGGGTCGGCGGATCGAGCCAGTCATCCAGCCTGCCGCCGCCCGGCAGGATCTGCAGGTGCCCGTAGAACAGGACAATCACGCCCAGCCCAAGCCAGAACGCTGGCGTGGAGATCCCGGTCATCGCCATTAAACGCACCAGGTGATCCAGCCAGCGGTTGCGGTACACCGCCGACAAAATCCCCAGCGGCACGCCGATGACCAGCGCCAGCAGCAGGGAACAAAAGGCCAGCTCCAGCGTGGCGGGGAAAAAGGCCTTCAGGTCTTCCGCAACCGGGCGTCCGGTACGGATGGACGTGCCTAAATCACCGTGGGCCAGGGCATCCACGTAGCGGCCAAACTGAACGTACAGAGGTCGATCCAGCCCTAACTGCTGGCGGATGTTCTGCACGATTTCGTCGCTGGCGCGGTCGCCCGCCAGCAGACGCGCCGGGTCGCCGGGGATCATGTGTGAAATAATAAAGGTAATGATACAGACACCGGCCACCACCAGGAGTAACCCCCAGCAGCGCTGGCGCACTATGCTCCAGAACGTCATACGCTTTCCCCCGGCGAGAACCGTTATTTACTCATGGTGGCGATGTTGAACACCTGCTCCAGCATCGGATTAAAGGTGAAGCCTTTGACCTCTTTGTTCATCGCCAGCTGGTAGTTCTTCTGGAACAGATAGACGTAGGCCGCTTCGTCAATCACCACCTTTTGCGCCTGCTGGTAATCTTTGGTGCGTTCCGCCTGGTCGGTGGTTTTCAGCGCGGCCTGCAGCAGCGAATCCACCTCTTTGTTCTCATAGAACGAGCGGTTGCCCGGCAGCCCCTTTTTGTCCGATTCGAACCAGTAGTTCATGAACATGTACGGGTCGGCAAAGTCCGGGCTCCAGTTGCCGATGGCAATGTCGTAATCGCCTTTTCCGACGCGGTCGCGCATGGTGGCATTGGCCAGTTTTTCCAGCTTGACGTTAATGCCGATCTTGCCGAGGCTCGCCTGAGTGGAGAGGGCGATAGGCTCCCAGTTTGGGTCGTTGTCCGAGTAGAGGAAGGTCAGGCTGGCGGGCTTGTCCTTGACCTTCTCCAGCGCCGCTTTGGCTTTGGCCTCGTCGAAGCTGTACTGCATGGCCGCGGCGTCAAAGCCCCACATGCCTTCCGGGATCGGGCCGCGCATCTGCTTGCCGTTGCCGCTCAGAATGCCTTTCACCATCCCCTGGTAGTCCGTCGCCCAGGAGATGGCCCGGCGTAAATCCACCTGATTGAGCGGCGCTTTGCTGTTGTTGAGGTAGAGATAGGTCACGCGCAGGGAGGGGTATTCCGCGACGGCGACTTTGCCTTCCTGCTTCAGGGCCGAAAGCTGATCGACCGGCAGGGAGTCGGCGATGTCCAGATCGCCGCGAGAAAGCTGCAGTCGGCGCGAGGCGCTCTCGCCGATAATCTTCACCGAGACGCGCTTAAAGTGCGGCTTTCCGCCCGGCCAGTGGGGGTTCGGCACCAGGATCAGCTGCTGGCCTTTCTGCCAGCTTTTCAGCATAAACGGCCCGGAGCCGGCGGTGTTTTGCGCCAGAAAACCGCGCGCGTCGTCCGCGGCATTGGCCTTCAGCACCGCCGGGTTAATGATGGACGCCCCGTCGTTTGCCAGCGTGTAGAGGAAAGGCGCGAACGGCTGGCTGAGGGTGAATTTCACCGTATGGTCATCCACGGCATCAATTTTCAGATCTTTCGGGAAGGCTTCAGACGGCCCCTGGCCGAGCTTCAGCAGGCGCTCAAAGGAGAGCTTGACCGCCTCGGCGGTGACCGGCGTACCGTCGGAGAATTTGGCGTTATCCGCCAGGGTAAATGTCCACTCTTTCTGGTCGTCGGACGCCTTCCAGCCCGTCGACAGATCGCCTTCCACCTCGGTAGAGCCGGGCTTGTACTTAACCAGGCGCTGGTAGGACGGGTAGGTGACGGTCCAGTCGTTGTTATCAATGGTGATGGCCGGGTCGAGCGTTTGCGGATCGGCGGCTTTACCGATTGCGAGCATGTCTTTCGGAACGGCGGCCAGCGCCAGCGGGGCGCTCAACGCCAGCGTGGCGGCGATTACGGTCGTGAGAAGCGATGTTTTCATGGCAGTGCTCCAGGTTAAAGAGAGGTGTGCGTCAGGGGAAAACAGGCAAAACGGTCTTCCAGCAGCGGGTAGCTGGCGGCGTTCGGCAGTTCGAAGTGCCACCATTCGCTGCTAATCCCCACAAAGCCGCCGCCGAACATGATGGCGTTCAGCAGCAGACGGTTGCGCTGGGCGTGCGGCGGTACGGAGGGGTGATACGGATGCGAGCGGTCATGCATTTCGTCAAAGCCGGCGCCCATATCCAGCACGGCGTTATGCTCGTCCATCAGGGTGACGTCGATGGCTGTCCCGCGGCTGTGGTTGGAGCCAATCGCCACGTCGACGACATATTCCGGGTTCGGGCAGGCGTCCAAGAGCTGGGCCTGCGCCTGCTGCGGCCGGTAGGCGTCATACACCACCAGCTTCAGCCCGGCCAGCGCGGCAATGCTGATGGCTTTTGCCAGCGCGGTGGCGGCGTCGGTATGCAGCAGGCACAGCGCCTCCTGATAGATCGGCCTGCCGGTGATGTTGTCGGCGGTGGCATACTTCAGATCGATATGCAGCGTGGGAAACGTCTTCGCCACATCAATCAGTTCACTCTCATCGGGCATAGCTCCGCTCCTTTAGCGTTCGAATTGACCAAACTCTTGTTGTAATTGTCGGTTGACCGCCAGACGCGCCGGGAGCGCATCACCCAGCGTTTCCACCACGCCCGACAGCAGCAGGTTGAACAGACAGCTCACGGGGGCAAGTGAATCCCAGAAATGACCGGTGTCGGTTTTCACCTGCAGTAAATCCATCGGATAATCCCGCGCCCACGGGCACCAGATGTCGGTGATTAAGGCCAGCGGGATCCCTTTCTCGCTGGCCACGCGGCAGTACTGGCGGGCCATCGCGGAGTAGGTGCGCGTATCGGTCAGCACAACGTAGGGGTGCGAAAACCCGGAGTTGAGGGATTCCACCCAGCTGCCGGAAGCGCCCTCGGAATAGCTCACGCGCGGGCGAAGGTACTCCAGGTGGCTGAAGAAGGCGTTGGCGATCCCGCGCGTGGACTGGATCCCCAGCACAAATACCGCGTCGGCGTGGGCGAGGTTGTGCACCACCTGACGGAAGGCGTCCGTTTGCGCCAGCTGATACACCTGCGTGATGGCGTCCACCTCCAGCGACAGGGCGTGCTGAAGGCGGTTGGGCAGGGGGCGCTGCTGCTGCCAGGAGTCCAGCCGCTCGTTCATGCCCCAGGGCTGGTACGGTTCGCGCAGGCTCTTTTTGGCATCTTCCAGGTTGCGGTACCCCAGCTTGCGCAGGAAGCGTCCGACGGTGATCCCGCTGGTCCCGCTCGCCAGACCGACGCTCTCCGCCGTTTCAAACGGGATTTGCGCGGCGTGCGCCAGCAGCCAGCTTCCGACCCGCTTTTCGCTGGGGGTGAGCTGGCTGAACGTCGCTTCTATACGGCTCAACATCTCGGGTTTCGTCGTCATACCGCCTCGCTGTTAACTGGCTGTCAAAAGCAGGATTTGTGTTACCGGGTTAACAATGCATGACGCGTGCCATGTTCACAGTGCGGTCAAAATCCGCCGTGCTGTAATTTTCGCGCAATATTTGGTTAACCGATGATCAACATTTGTGCAGCGTAGTTCACTTTTGGTGCAGTAGCTGACGCGGCAGGTATGAATTAGGTGAATACGTCAGCGCGTTCACATTTTTGATAAGATAGAAGCATTGTGAACATAAAAGGGATCCCGGCATGGCGAATTTGCCCTGGCGAATCAGCGTGCGCCTGGCGGCGCTGGCAAAGAAAACAGGGATGGTCGTGGGGATCGTCCTGGTCGTCCTGCTGGCGGTGCGGGTCTATCTCTCGCAGCAGGGGCCGGAGCTGCACCTCTGGCACACCTGGCGGGCGGACGAGATGTCCGTGCGTGAACTCGATAAGGCCAACTTTGCCGGGTATGTCGCCCGGGAAAACGCCATTTTCGCCGAGCTTGACAGGGCGGTGACGGCGAAAACAGAGGGCGAGGAACAAACGCCGCTAAACCGCTATTATCGCCAAAGCCTGGTGTGGCCGGGGCAGTTTACGCCCGATGCCAACCGCTCCTTCGTGCTGATGCCGAACGGGAAGCCGCGCGGCGCGGTGGTATTGCTGCACGGGCTGACGGACTCGCCTTACAGCGTCAGGCACCTTGCCGAAAATTATCAGCAGCACGGCTTTGTGGCCGTGGTTCCGCGCCTGCCAGGACACGGCACCGCGCCCGGCGCGCTGACGGACGTTGACTGGGAGATGTGGCTCGCCGCAGCGCGTCTTGCCGTGCGGGAAGCCACGCGCCTGGCGGGAGAGAACGTGCCTCTGCATCTGGTGGGGTACTCCAACGGCGGGGCGCTGGCGATGAAATATGCTCTCGATGCGCTGGATTCCTCTTCGCTTCGTCGGCCGCAGCAGGTAATCCTGCTCTCACCGATGATTGGCGTGACGTCCTTTGCGCGCTTTGCCGGTTTTGCAGGGCTACCAGCGCTGCTGCCGGCGTTTGCCAAAGCGGCGTGGCTGAATATCTCTCCGGAATATAACCCGTATAAATACAACTCCTTCCCGGTGAACGCCGCCCGCCAGTCGTGGCTGCTGACGAAGGCCCTGCAGGAACAGATTGGCCGCGAGGCGCGGGAGAACAGGCTGGCGAATTTGCCCCCGGTACTGGCGTTCCAGTCGGTCATGGATTCTACGGTCAGCACCCGTGCGGTGGTGAGCGGCCTGTTTGACCAGCTTCCGGCAAACGGCAGCGAGCTGGTGGTGTTTGACATCAACCAGGCGGCGAGCTTCCGCCCGCTGTTCAAGCCGTCGTCGTGGACGGCAACCTCGGCGCTCCTGCCGGTTGCCGAGAGGCGTTACAGTGTCACGATTATCACCAATGCCAGCGAGCACAGTTTCTCGACGGTGGCGAAAACAACCCCGGCAGGCAGCACGCGGGAGACGGTTGTGCCGCTTGCGCAGGCCTGGCCGCAGGATGTTTATTCGCTGTCGCACGTTGCCGTGCCGTTTCCGCCGAATGACGATCTCTACGGTCGCGAGCCTGGCGTGAAAAACCGCTACGGGATAAGCCTGGGGACGATTGCGCTGTGGGGAGAGACGTCCGTGCTGAGCGTTGGCAAAGAGGCGCTGATGAGGGTCACCTCAAACCCTTTTTATGGCTATATGCAGGAGAGGATTAACAGCCGAATCGGGGTTGAGAAAAAGTAACGTTCCCTTGTGGCGTGAATGTGTTAGGTCGCATTGTTAAAGTATGTTAAACAGTAGCTTCAATGCACCGCTCTTTCTCATCGGAACACCCTATTGTGCTGACCACGCTGATTTACCGAAGCCAGTTGAAATTATCCTGTCAGTCCTCCGCGCTGAGGGAGCTGGTGGAGCACGCCCGGATCCGCAATGCCAGTCTGAATATCACCGGGGTTCTGCTCGCAAAAGGCACTGACGTGCTGCAAATACTCGAAGGTTCTGAAGAGAGCGTGGTTAAGCTGTTCCATAAAATCCGCAATGACAAGCGGCACGGCGGGGTGGTTGAACTGATGCGGGATTACGGCCCGCGCAGGCGTTTTGAAAATGTCGGCATGCTGCTGTTCGATCTGCAGACGCAGTCATCGAAAGAGGTTCTGCAGTCGGTTTTGCATTACAGCAAGCTGGACAGCTATCTGACATCTGATGACCGGGTGTTCAAATTTATACAGACGTTTATTACGGGCAAACGTCCGGCTCCGTCGGGGGGACGCTACGATCCGGCAAAATGGACGCTCTCAACGGAAACTTTACCGCTGGGAGAAAGCCTGGGCCTGCTTGTCAGCCAGCACTGCCAGTTTGCGCTTCAGCCCATTATTGAGCCCTCGGAAGGTAAGATCAGCTCCTTTGAAGCTCTTATCCGCGGCAATGATGGCGGCAGCCCGGAACATTTCTTCAGCGCCCTGGACCCGGCCAAAATCTATGAAGTCGATCTCCAGACGAAAGCGTATGCCTTCGCGCTGGCGCAAAAGCTGGGGATTGGCAGCCATAAAATTGCGGTCAATCTGCTGCCGATGTCGCTGGTGAACGTCCCGGGCGCGGTGGCGTTTCTGGTCGATCAGATTAAACAGCATGGGCTTCAGCCGGAGCAGGTGGTCGTTGAAATCACTGAAAACGAGATGATATCCGGGCTTAACCAGTTCAACAGCGCCATTAAACAGCTACGCGCCGAGGGCGTGGGGCTGGCGATTGATGATTTCGGTTCCGGCTATGCCGGACTTTCGCTGCTGACCCGCTTCCAGCCGGATAAAATCAAAATCGACCGCGAAATCATCAGCGACATCCACCTCAGCGGCCCGAAGCAGGCGATTGTGCGCTCCATCATCAGCTGCTGCTCCGATCTTGAAATTACCCTGGTGGCCGAGGGGATCGAGAAAATAGAGGAGTGGTGCTGGCTCGAATCTGCCGGGATCCGCCGCTTCCAGGGCTTCCTGTTTGCCCGTCCGCAGCTTAACGGCGTCGGCGATATTCGCTGGCCACATCTGATGCGTTAGGCAATTTTCCTCCCGCGTTATTTCCCCTTAGCCCCGCCTGTGCTTAAATAGCTAAAACGGTTTAACATGGTTTAGCTGAGAGGATCACATGGAAAAAATCTGGGTAATTGGCGATGCGGTGGTGGATTTATTGCCCGATGGCGAAGGGAGACTACTGCAGTGCCCCGGCGGTGCACCGGCAAACGTCGCGGTGGGCATTGCCCGGCTGGGGGGCAAAAGCGCGTTTATCGGCAGGGTTGGCGACGATCCTTTCGGGCGCTTTATGGCGAAAACGCTCGCTGACGAGCGGGTTGACGTGAAGCATATGCGCCTTGACCCGGCGCATCGTACCTCTACGGTGGTGGTGGATCTGGACGACCACGGCGAACGCTCGTTTACCTTCATGGTACGCCCGAGCGCCGATCTGTTTCTTGAACCCGCCGACCTGCCGACCTTCAGCGCGGGCGAGTGGCTGCACGTCTGTTCCATCGCGCTAAGCGCTGAGCCGAGCCGCTCGGCGACCTTTCAGGCGATGGACGCCATCCGGCAAGCGGGCGGTTACGTGAGCTTTGACCCCAATATTCGCCCGGATCTCTGGCCGGATGAAAACGCGCTGCGTCGCTGCCTGGAACAGGCCCTGCAAAGCGCCGACGTGGTCAAGCTCTCCGCTGAGGAACTGACTTTTTTAACCGGCGATGCGGATGTACAAGACGGACTGAACGCGCTGATGCAGCGCTGCCCGGCGCGACTGGTGCTGGTCACACAGGGAAAAGCGGGCGTTATCGCCTGGCATCAGGGCGAGGTGAAGCACTATCCGGCCACCCCTGTGCAATGCGTCGATACCACCGGCGCGGGGGATGCCTTCGTCGCCGGGCTGCTCTACGGGCTGGCCGCCGGTCAGGAGCTGGTTCCGGTAATCGCCTTAGCCCAGCGCTGCGGGGCGTTAGCCACCACGGCAAAGGGGGCAATGACCGCGTTACCATGGCAGCAGGATCTGTAATTTATTCCTTCAAGGGCCGCCGTCCGGCGGCCTGAATTGTCGCCCCGATCACACTTACTAAAACGGTTTAGCAAAAAAGATTGCCGATCCAAAATTCACAGGTTTAGTATCAGCAACCTAAACCGGTTTAGCAATTTAGCACATTCGATTAATACTTTTAGGGATGCGACAAAATGTATAAAAAACGCAGACTTGCCGTGATGATAGGCATGCTGGCCGGCAGTACCTCTGTTTTTGCCCAGACGGATATGACAAGCATTGAAGCGCGCCTTGCCGCGATGGAGCAGCGCCTTCAGGCTGCTGAAGCGCGTGCGCAGAGCGCTGAAAAACGCGCCACCGAAGCCGAACAAAAAACGCAGCAGCTGGTCGCCGCCCAACAGCAGACGCAAAGCACAACCCAGGCGGTGGCGCAGCGTACTGCCGCGCTGGAGAAAAAAGCGGACCAGAGCAGCGGGTTTGAGTTCCACGGCTACGCCCGTTCCGGCCTGCTGATGAACGACGCGGCCTCCAGCAGCAAAAGCGGCCCGTACCTGACGCCAGCCGGGGAAACCGGCGGTGCGGTAGGGCGTCTGGGTAACGAAGCCGACACCTACGTCGAGCTGAACCTGGAGCACAAGCAAACCCTGGATAACGGGGCGACCACGCGCTTCAAGGCGATGCTGGCCGACGGTCAGCGAACCTATAACGACTGGTCAGCCGACACCAGCGATCTCAATATTCGCCAGGCCTTTGCGGAGCTGGGCAACCTGCCTGATTTTACCGGCGCGCTGAAGGGCAGCACCTTCTGGGCGGGTAAACGCTTCGATCGCGATAACTTTGACATTCACTGGCTGGATTCCGACGTGGTGTTCCTGGCCGGTACCGGCGGCGGGGTCTACGACGTGAAGTGGAACGATTCGCTGCGCAGCAACTTCTCGATCTACGGCCGTAACTTCGGCAGCGTGGAGCAGACCGACAATAACGTCCAGAACTATATCCTCACCATGAACCACTTCGCCGGACCGTTCCAGCTGATGGTGAGCGGCCTGCGGGCGAAGGATAACGACGATCGGAAAGACGCTAACGGCGATCTCATCAAAACCGACGCGGCCAATAACGGCGTTCATGCCCTGGTGGGGCTGCACAACGAGAGCTTCTACGGCCTGCGGGAAGGGAGTGCCAAAACGGCATTGCTGTACGGTCACGGCCTGGGGGCAGAAGTTAAGAGCATCGGTTCCGACGGGGCGCTGCTCTCTGATGCCGATACCTGGCGCTTTGCAAGTTACGGTGTCACGCCTGTTGGCGGTGGCTGGAGCATCGCGCCTGCCGTGCTGGCGCAGAGCAGTAAAGATCGCTACGTCAAGGGTGACAGCTATGAGTGGGTAACGCTCAATACCCGCCTGATTAAAGAGGTGACCCAGAACTTCGCCCTGGCGTTTGAGGGAAGCTATCAGTACATGGATTTAAATCCGGAAGGCTATAAGGAGCGTAACGCCGTTAACGGCAGTTTCTACAAGCTGACCTTTGCGCCAACGCTAAAAGCGAGCAAAATCGGCGATTTCTTCAGCCGCCCGGAGCTGCGCCTGTTTGCCACCTGGATGGACTGGAGCAGCAAACTGGATAATTACGCCAGCGATGATGCCTTTGGCAGCAGCGGCTTCAACGCCGGCGGGGAATGGAACTTTGGGGTCCAGATGGAAACCTGGTTTTAACCCATCACGCTCCCGCCCGGCGGGGGCGTTTCGCACATCATAAAAAGAAGTCAGGCAGAGGTATCTATGGATGTTAATCAAATCGCCCGCGAGCTTATTCCGCTGCTGGGCGGCAAGGAAAATATCGCCAGCGCGGCGCACTGCGCTACGCGTCTTCGTCTGGTGCTGGTCGACGACGCGCTTGCCGATCGGCAGGCGATTGGCAAGGTCGAGGGCGTGAAGGGCTGTTTTCATAACGCCGGGCAGATGCAGGTGATTTTCGGCACGGGCGTGGTGAATAAAGTCTACGCCGCGTTTATTCAGGCGGCGGGGATTAGCGAGTCCAGCAAGTCTGAAGCCGCAGATCTGGCGGCGCGCAAGCTAAACCCGTTCCAGCGCATTGCGCGTCTGCTCTCCAATATCTTCGTTCCGATCATTCCCGCCATTGTGGCGTCCGGCCTGCTGATGGGCCTGCTCGGGATGGTGAAAACCTACGGCTGGGTCAATGCGGATAACGCCCTCTACATCATGCTGGACATGTGCAGTTCGGCGGCGTTTATCATTCTGCCTATTCTGATTGGCTTCACGGCCGCGCGGGAATTTGGCGGCAACCCGTATCTGGGTGCGACGCTGGGGGGCATTCTGACCCACCCGGCGCTGACCAACGCCTGGGGCGTGGCCTCCGGCTTCCACACCATGAACTTCTTCGGTCTCGAGATCGCGATGATTGGCTATCAGGGCACGGTATTCCCGGTGCTGCTGGCCGTCTGGTTTATGAGCATCGTCGAGAAAAACCTGCGCCGCGCGATCCCGGACGCCCTGGATCTGATTTTGACGCCGTTCCTCACCGTCGTTATCTCCGGCTTTATCGCCTTGCTGATTATCGGCCCGGCAGGGCGCGCGCTGGGCGACGGCATCTCCTTTATCCTCAGCACGCTGATTGAACACGCGGGCTGGCTGGCCGGGCTGCTGTTCGGCGGCCTGTACTCGGTGATTGTGATCACCGGTATTCACCACAGCTTCCACGCGATTGAAGCCGGGCTGCTGGGTAACCCGTCCATTGGCGTGAACTTCCTGCTGCCGATCTGGGCCATGGCGAACGTGGCGCAGGGCGGCGCATGTCTTGCGGTGTGGTTCAAAACCAAAGATGCCAAAATCAAAGCCATTACCTTACCGTCGGCGTTCTCTGCGATGCTGGGCATCACCGAAGCGGCCATTTTTGGTATCAACCTGCGCTTCGTAAAACCGTTTATCGCCGCGCTGATCGGCGGCGCGGCGGGCGGGGCCTGGGTGGTCTCAGTCCATGTCTACATGACCGCCGTCGGGCTGACCGCCATTCCGGGCATGGCCATCGTGCAGGCCAGCTCGCTGCTCAACTATATTATCGGCATGGTGATCGCCTTCGGCGTGGCGTTTACCGTCTCGCTGCTGCTGAAATATAAAACGGACTCTGAATAATGACGTTACCTTACCGCTGGCCTGCGATCCTGCAGGCCGTTATGAAAGGGCAGCCGCGGGCGCTGGCGGATAGCCACTACCCGCAGTGGCACCCCGCGCCGGTGACGGGTCTGATGAACGACCCGAACGGATTTATCTGGTTTGCCGGACGCTACCATCTGTTTTATCAGTGGAACCCGCTGGGCTGCGAGCATCGCTTTAAATGCTGGGGGCACTGGAGCTCTGCGGACCTGGTGCACTGGCAGCATGAGCCGCTGGCGCTGATGCCCGATGAAGAGTATGACCGCAACGGCTGCTACTCCGGTAGCGCCGTGGACAACCAGGGCGTCCTGACGCTGTGCTACACCGGCAACGTTAAGTTTGATGACGGCAGCCGCACCGCCTGGCAGTGCCTGGCGGAGGAACAGGCGGACGGAACCTTTAAGAAGCTGGGGCCGGCCCTGGCGCTGCCGGAAGGCTACACCGGCCACGTGCGCGACCCGAAGGTGTGGCAACACGACGGGGAGTGGTACATGGTGCTCGGCGCGCAGGATGTGCAAAAGCGCGGCAAGGTGCTGCTGTTTAAATCAGCCGATTTGCACGCCTGGGCATCCTGCGGGGAGATCGCCGGTCACGGGGTCAACGGCCTGACGGAAGCGGGGTATATGTGGGAGTGTCCTGACCTGTTCGCCCTCGACGGAACGCACGTGCTGATCTGCTGCCCGCAGGGGCTGGCGCGCGAGCCGCATCGCTACCTCAACACCTATCCGGCCACCTGGATGAGCGGGGCGTTTGACTATGCCAGCGCCGCATTCGATCACGGCGATCTGCACGAGCTGGACGCGGGATTTGAGTTCTACGCCCCGCAAACCGCGTTAGCAGAAGATGGACGCCGCATTCTGATCGGCTGGATGGGCGTTCCGGACGGGGAAGAGATGCTTCAGCCCACGCGGGCGCACGGCTGGATGCACCAGATGACCTGCCCGCGCGAACTTCGCTTTCGCGACGGCAGGCTCTGGCAGACCCCGGCGCGCGAGCTGGCGGCGCTGCGCGAAGATGAGCAGCGCTGGCAGGGACGCGCCAGCGAGGCGCCGGAACTGGACGCGGCGCGCCTGGAGTTTGAGCTGGGCGCATCGCAGGTGAATGTCGATTTCGCGGGCGCGCTGCGCCTCACGGTCGATGAGCAGGGCGTGCGCTTGGAACGCGCCAGCCTGAAAACCGGTGAAACGTTGACCCGCTACTGGCTGGGCGACGTCCGTCATTTACGCGTTCTGTGCGACCGCTCCAGCGTCGAAATTTTCATCAATCACGGCGAAGGGGTGATGAGCAGCCGCTATTTTCCTGACCATCCGGCCCGGGTGCGATTCGAAGGTGCGTCCGACATCACATTACGCTACTGGTCGCTGCGCGCCTGCATGATAGAATGAGGGTTTTGGCAGCCGGATCTAAGTCGTTGTGAGAAAAACAAAACGCGTCACCATTAAAGACATCGCGGAGCTGGCGGGCGTGTCAAAAGCCACCGCCAGCCTGGTCCTGAACGGGCGCAGCAAAGAGCTTCGCGTGGCGGAAGAGACGCGCGAGCGCGTGCTGGCGATTGCAAAAGAGCACCACTATCAGCCCAGCATTCACGCCCGGTCCCTGCGCGACAACCGCAGCCACACCATTGGCCTGGTCGTTCCGGAGATCACCAACTACGGTTTTGCCGTCTTTTCTCACGAGCTGGAGACGCTGTGCCGCGAGGCGGGCGTTCAGCTGCTGATCTCCTGCAGCGATGAAAATCCAGGGCAGGAGACGGTGGTGGTGAACAACATGGTGGCGCGTCAGGTGGACGGGCTGATTGTGGCCTCCAGCATGCTGAACGATGCGGACTACCTGAAGCTCAGCGAGCAGCTGCCCGTGGTGCTTTTTGACCGCCATATGAACGACAGCGCGCTGCCGCTGGTGATCACCGATTCCATTACCCCGACGACGGCGCTGGTAGCGGACATTGCGCGTCAGCATCCGGATGAATTCTACTTCCTCGGCGGCCAGCCGCGGCTTTCTCCGACGCGCGACCGTCTGGACGGGTTTAAGCAAGGTCTGCGAGAGGCCGGCGTGGAGCTGCGCCCCGAGTGGATCATTCACGGCAACTATCACCCGAGCTCCGGATACGAGATGTTTGCCGAACTCTGCGCCCGCCTGGGGCGTCCGCCAAAAGCCCTGTTCACCGCCGCCTGCGGCCTGCTGGAAGGGGTGCTGCGCTATATGGGCCAGCACAACCTGCTGCAAAGCGATATCAGGTTAGCCAGCTTTGACGATCACTATCTGTATGATTCGCTGACGATCCCGGTGGATACCATTCGCCAGGACAACCGCCAGCTGGCGTGGCACTGCTTTGATCTGATAGGCAAACTGATCGAAGGGGAGACGCCGCAGCCATTGCAGCGCAAGCTGGATGCCACCCTGCAGCGGCGCTATAAGCCAGCGGTATAGCCCCGACCGATACATCAATAACTTTAATTAATTTAAGTTTTGGATGCGCCGATAACCATAAGGAATAATTCTCCTTGAGGTATTGGTTTATGTCGTTGAAAAAGTCGTCCCTGATTGTCCTGTTCTCACTGCTTTTGTTCTTTGTTGTCAGCACCGTGACCAGCGTTGGCCTCATCATTAAAAGTAATAACTCGCTGGATAACGTGAACAAAGAGATCCAGGTGGTGCTGTCGATTATTGACCCTATCAACCACAGCCGTACACTGCGCGTGCGGGTGATGGAGTACGTGAAGATGGTGGAAGCGGGCAACGCGGCGGACGAGTCTACAAAGCTTGCCGAAGTGAAAGAGGCGCTGACCAAAGCGGACAATGCCTTTGCGGCCTTTATGGCTTCGCCGCGTCTGACTGATGAAGCGCCGCTGGTGAGCGCCTATCAGGACGCCTGGCAAAACTACCGCAACCAGGGGCTGGCGCCGCTGATCGATGCCGCTGCGGCGCACGATGTCGCCAAATTTAACGCGCTGATCCCGGAAGTTTCCCGTCTCGACCGCCAGTACGAAATCGTTCTCGACCAGGTGCTTTCGGTTCATCAAAAATACGCCAAAAGCCTGAACGAGGATGCGCGCGGCAATTTCGTCTCCGGCCTGGTGATGATTGCCGTTATCGCCAGCCTGTTTGTGGTGGTAATTGTTGCCGTCAGCATCTTCATGAAGCGCTTCGTCTTTGCCCCGGTCAACCTGGCGCGCGAGCACTGCAGCCAGATTGCGGCGGGCAAGCTGGACATTCCGGTTCCGGTGAAGGGGAGTTCACATAACGAAATCGACCACCTGATGGGCTCGATGGAGCGGATGCGTCAGGCACTGCTTGCCACCATCGCTCAGGTGCGCGATGCGAGCTATACCGTGACGCACGCGGCGCAGGAGATTGCCTCCGGGAATATCGACCTGGCTTCGCGTACCGAGCAGCAGGCTTCCGCGTTGACCCAGACGGCGGCGAGCATGGAAGAGCTGAGCGCGACGGTGGCGAACAACACCGATAACGTGTATCAGGCCGGAAAACTGGTGCAGGACGCAGTGAACAATGCCCACACCGGTGAAGCGGTGACCCGCGAAGTGATCGACACGATGAACACCATCGCGGCGAACTCGAAGCGCATCGAAGACATTACCAGCGTGATCAACAGCATCGCCTTCCAGACCAACATACTGGCGCTGAACGCGGCGGTTGAAGCGGCGCGCGCCGGCACGCAGGGCCGCGGCTTTGCGGTGGTCGCCAGCGAAGTGCGCACCCTGGCGCAGAAAAGCGCGGTGGCGGCTAAGGACATCGAGAGCCTGATTGCGCAGTCGGTTTCCAGCGTCAAAAACGGTGCGGAGCTGGTGAACCGCTCGGGCGAGGTGATTGACTCGATTATTTCGTCAGTGAATAAAGTGAATACGCTGATGGAGCAAATCTCCGTCGCCTCCGAAGAGCAGAGCCGCGGGATTAGCCAGGTCGGGCAGGCGGTGACCGAGATGGATGGCGTAACCCAGCAGAACGCCGCGCTGGTGCAGCAGTCTGCGGCGGCAGCAGCCTCGCTGGAAGAGCAGGCGCAGCAGCTTTCGCGGAGTATTTCGAGTTTTAGGTTGCCGGTGCAGGCTTGATTGTATGAGGTCTACAGAATTAGAGAAGGTTGATCAATTAAGTATAGTATGACCGAATAGCGCTGGGATAATAATCCGGGAAAAATTGATCGTTTCCGGATTATAAAAAACTGGATAGGCCTGTCTCGGTGATTGTTTAATTTTAGAAACTATTTACTTGGTATGCTCTCAAGCTGAACTGCTAGTATGTTCAATCTTTGTCTGCTACTTAAATAATGGACTAGTGAATGATGAGTATATGTTCCATCTTGAAATAAATACTTATCAGTTAATTAAGATTAAATAATAATCGCCAATTTAGTTATCTCTTAGTATCTTCCAAGCAGTACTCAAGTTCCGACAGTTCTAGAAGTTAACGTTTATAGCGGCGCGAAACTAAATAGAATCGCGCCATCTGTTTATGCAACTTTTTGGGATGTAATATTAAAGCGTGATAGAACGTTTTCTGGTAGAGCAGGCCATTCTAAAAAATAGAAATAGTTCATATAATCTCGTTCTATGCAAGACTGTAGCTGCCTATTTCCTTTTAATTCATCACCTAATAAGAAAAATGAACACATAGCTACTTGCCCTTTAGATTGATGGTGAGCAAGTATCGAATGTAAGTCATGTTTCTTAACTTCTTTCCCAATGCGTTTTTTTGCTGTTTCCCTATTAATTATCAATACATCCCGATCCCTTACATCTTTAATTTTTGTAATATTTTCATCTGCAATGCGTATTGCTTCACTATAATTTTTGGCAAGCAGTAATGTGTAAACTTTTGCTGTAATGTATGTTCCAAAATCCCATTTTTTCTTATGAGCATCATCAAAAAGCTTCAGTGCTAGACCATATTCTTTTTTATGCCTAGCGACTTCCCCCTTAATTTTAAGGAGAAGTATTTCAGATGTATCTCTTGGCAATGACTCTAAGAACTCATCAATCAAAGGAATATTGTTTTTATCGATTAACAGTATATCCACAATACTTTGGACGTGGTTATGTCTCCATATGCTATCCATTGCTTCTTTCGCAAGTGATATACCTTTGTTTATATCTTTATTACATCCAATCTCATATCTTGCTTTAAAAATAATAAATGGAGCGATATTAGCTGTTTCCTTGTCTTCAGAGTACCTAGTAATAAAGTTTGCCATTAACTCTTTATTGTCATCTTCACTTTCAGTCTCAAATAAACCCAGGTGAATACTTGAAAGATAACGAAGTATTTTCTTTTTCTTAGATTTTGACGAGGCTTTAAAAGCTTCTCCTAGTGTTTCTATACATTTAAGTGTTTCATTTTTATCTTTTTTATCGTTTACATAAGATGAATATAAGTATAAGTAGGTGTCATGTATAGGGTTGATTTGTTTTATTTCATTTAGTAGTTGCAGAGTTTGCTCGTGCTGTTCCTTTTTTACGTGATTTTGAATGTTCTGAATTTTAATTGTATCATATTTTAAACGCCACGCTCTGTTATCTAAACTAGAACTCAATCGAATACTTTCATCCAATAGTCTCTTGATCTCACTAAATGTTATTATACCTTCATTTTCATCATGTTCTTCAAGATAACGCAATGAAATATTGCATAAATGATATTTGAGATCGACGCTATATTTGAATTTATCAGATAAGCTCTTTAGATAATTGATTTTATCTATGAATTCAGGGAAGATGTTAGTCCTAGACAGTGCGTAATTAAGATTAAATTCGTCGAGTTCCATAAGGCGATCGCTATATTCTAACGCTGCTTTTGTGTCGTTTTGATACTCTTTAATATTTATTAATAGCTGTATATACTTTGATTTCATATTGCTACTGATATTTTCTCTAATCAATGTATTCAAATTATCTTCAGCGATAATGTATTTTTTGTCTTTAATTAGATTATCGATAAATAATAAATTCTTAAATGCTTGTTCAGGTATTTTTTGATTGTCGTTATCATTCTCAGACAGTTCATTAATTAGTGATGAAATATCTTGAGTGAGGGTGTGTTTTTTGAGCTTTATTAAGTCATTATTAATGTAAGAGTTTTTGTTTAAACTAAAATCATCATTAATAAAGTTTTGGATCATTCGTTCTCTCTTAGTGGATTTTTGAGCCCCGCTAAGCGATAATTCACATCCAAGTTCATGTACCAACTCTGCCATTAATTCATCGAACCCATCAATCTCAACCCAATAGACCTTATCAAGATTTAATAATTTGAATAATTCTGGTGATATTTGATCGTTTTTTCTACGACACCAATAAATACCATTTCTAAGGTAATCATCTTGTTTAAGTAGATATTTAAGAACCTCCATTATTGAATTATCATTTCCAGCATAGCCCACAAATATAAGACCGTATTCCTTTGCAAATTCATCTAGTTTTTCACGTGTGTTATTTTCTAAAGATTCGGTCTCTCTCAAAGAACTTTTAATACTATCAAAAAGATAGTCGCCATGGAGTTTTATTATTTTAGGCCTAGATGAAGTGATTGATATTCCTTTTATAGAAGAATCGTGAGCGCATAGCAATGGTCGATCGGATGAAAACTGATAGAATGCCTCATTAATTAAGTCATCAAAATTAGTTGTGAATACAGTATCGAGATATTTTGATTCGAACAATTCCACTAAATAAGCATAGCCAATTGAAGGGAGTTTTTTATCAACCTGTAATTCGACAAACCTTCTTCTTTGTGAAGGTAGATCGAATTTTTTCTCAAATAATGATGAGTACTCATTTGATGGATCATACCAATCAGGATGATTTTTGGTTAACCATGTAATTGCCTCTTTAGGAGACGAATACTCCTCTGGATTGAGGCGTTTATATATTTCCTCACGCCATTCCTGAACTAATTCATATCCAGTCTTTATTCCTGAAGTAACTGATGCCCCTGCGCCAAGAAAGAGAGAATAATTTGGTGAGGTTCCTGACCTAATTCTAATGTAGTCGGCAAGATCTTTCACACTTCTTTTTTTGATCAATAATTTTTCAGTAGCTACGTCATTTTCGATCATGATTAACCTTACTTTTGCTGTGTGGTGAAAGAGTTGATTATGATACGCATTAAGCTATTTATCAATTGGGTTGTGCTGTAAAATCATAATGTTCGGCTTAAATTAAGTGGTTTTATCTATGAATGCGGGGTGTTGTGCTAGAGGAACTTTATGTTTAAGTTAACAACCAATTGATTTGAGATAAGGGAAGCTTATCTCACTTCCGCATATAAGATATATCGCAACTTTACCTGCATAGCCCGAAGCATGTATGAAGACGAAATATTTTGTTATGTATATAGCAATATTTCCCTCCCTCATCCGTCTACCTCATCACAAGCCATAATCAGTTACTGTAAACAAGGTAAACACCATGAGAGATTTTGAAATGCACGGCAGAGGGCACGGGCGCGGATTCGGTCGCCACCGTATGGGCAAGGGTTTAGTCATCGGCGCGGTCATTTTCATCGTACTTGGCCTGCTGGTGATGTCCCTGTGGAACGCCTTACTCCCGGCGATCCTCGGCGTGAAGGCCATCGGGTTCTGGCAGGCACTGGGCATTCTGGTGCTGAGCCGCATTCTGTTCGGCGGGCTGGGTTTCCGCCCGGGGATGTTTGGCGCGCACCGCCGGATGCACGAGCGCTGGATGAACATGACGCCAGAACAGCGCGAGGCGTTTATTCAGCAGCGTCGCGAAGGATTTGGTCGCCACGGCCGCGGTCACTGCGGCTGGCACGGCCATCGTGACGACAAGCGCGATGACGCCGCGCCAAAAACGCCGGAAGCAGAGTGAGCGAAATGAAAGCCGGGGAGGCGGGCGGATCCATGCTGATGTCGGCGCTCAATGCCTGCCGCGCCCGGCTGAAAGCCTTCATTCGCGGACGGACGTCCGTTCGCGATGATGCCGACGACATTTTGCAGGAAGTGACCTATCAGCTGATGAAAGTGGAACAGCCGGTTGAAAACGTCGCGGCCTGGCTGTTCCGCGCGGCGCGTAACGAGATGACCGACCGGGCGCGTAAAAAGCGCGAGGTGCCGCTCTCCGGCTATTTTACGGGCGAAGACGAAGAGGGTTTCCCCGAGGACGAGCTGGCCGAAACCCTGTTCGGCGTGCCGCAAACGCCGGAGGAGGAGTATCTCAAAACGCTGCTGTGGGAAGAGCTGGGGCAGGCGCTGTCTGAACTTCCGCCGCCGCAGCGCGAGGTATTTGAAAAGACCGAGCTGCACGGCTACAGCATTAAAATGCTGGCAGAGGAGACGGGGGCCAGCGAGCAGGCGCTGTTATCCCGCAAGCACAAGGCGGTGCTGTTTCTGCGCACGCGGCTGCGGGATATCTACGACGCGCTGACGGGTGAATAGCGGCGACAGACAAAACCTTACACTCCGGGCACTTGTAGATTCATCACTATCGTTTATGATCGGGGCGTCTTGTTACTGTGGAATATTATGCGCAACCGTCAGCTCCTCGGAAAATGGCTTTTGATCGTCACCTGTCTCGCGATGGCGCTTTGCCTCGTGCAGCGTGCGGTGATGCTCAACCATTTTTTACAGGGACTGGATCCGCAGATTTCACTGAGTGCAGATGCCCCAACGCAAAGCAGCAAGACTGAGCAGTCCGGGCCATCGCCCTGCCAGCTAGGCGCCCAGTCGCTTCTTTGTGCCCAGCCGCTGTTCTTCGACGGCGCGCTGCCGGCCATCATTATCTTCTTCGCGCTGTTACAGCTGCTGACGCAAGGGCGGGCATTCGCTCCTGCGGAACAGTCCGTTCAGGCACCGCCTCCCCGAATACACCTTAAAAACTGCGTTTTCCGTGAATGAAAATCATCGTCACCACACGATAATTTTTCACTGTTCACGGAGTAATACATGGTTAACCTCTTCAGGGGATTCGTCTTCCTGTGGCTATCCTGCATCGGCATTGTCCATGCGGCAGACACCGGCTGGCTGGTCTCCCCACAAAACGATCACGCCCGCATCCGCTTCCAGGCGGAAAGGGAACAAGCGCATATTAAAGGCCTGCTCACCGTTGAGCTAAAGCCCGGCTGGAAAACCTACTGGCGATCGCCGGGCGAGGGCGGCGTGGCCCCGAAAATCAGCTGGCCGAAAGGCGTAACCGACAGCTGGTCCTGGCCGGTACCGTCGCGTTTCGACATTTCCGGCATGACTACGCAGGGATATCACGACAAGGTCACGATTCCGATCGTTCTCGACGGGGTGAAGAGCGACGCGCTGGACGGGACGCTCACGCTCTCCACGTGCAGTAACGTCTGCCTGCTGACGGACTACCCGCTGCATCTCGATTTTACCCAGCCGGTGGATGAGGGCTTCCAGGCCGCCTTCGAGCAAGCGATGCGCGCCGTTCCGGGCACGTCGGGCGTATCCGCGGATCTGGCCGCCTGGCTCTCTGGCGACAAGCTGGTGATTACCGGCACCACGGACGGGAAGTGGGACAATCCGGGGATCTACTTTGACCCGCTGGAGGGTGACGTTCTGCCCGGCGAGCCGGTAATTAAACACGAGGGCAATACGCTTCGGGTGGCGGTACCCGTGACCGACGAATGGGGCGATAAACCCGCCTCGCTGGAAGGCAAGAAGCTGTCGTTTGTGCTGACCAATGGCGGTAACGCGCAGCAAACCACCATGACCGTTGGGGCTGCCCCCGCAGAGCCTTCCGCACCGGGCGGAACGGGCAAAATGGTGCTTTTTGCCCTGCTGGGCGGGCTGATCCTGAACCTGATGCCCTGCGTGCTGCCGGTAATGGGCATGAAGCTTAACAGCATCCTGCAGGCGGGATCGGACAGGCGCGCCATCAGGCTGCGCTTCCTGGCCACCAGCGCCGGGATCCTCACCTCCTTTATGCTGCTGGCCGCGATGGTGACCGCGCTTAAGCAGACCGGGGCGTCGCTGGGGTGGGGCATTCAGTTCCAGAACCCGTGGTTTATCGGCCTGATGGTCGCCGTGACCTTCCTCTTTGCGCTGAACCTGTTTGGGGCGTTTGAGATGCTGCTCCCTTCAGCCGCCGCCGGGCGGCTGGCAACGGCAGGGGGCACGGGGCTTGGCGGCAGCTTCTGCGAAGGGATGTTCGCCACGCTGCTGGCCACGCCGTGCTCTGCGCCATTCCTCGGTACGGCCGTTGCCTTTGCCCTTGGCGCGCCGCTGCACTCCCTGTGGCTTATCTTCCTGATGCTCGGCGTGGGCATGAGCCTGCCGTGGCTGTTTGTGGCCCTGGTGCCGAAAACGGCCATGATGCTGCCAAAACCCGGCCGCTGGATGAATACGCTCAAAACGATCCTGGGCCTGATGATGCTGGCCTCCAGCCTCTGGCTGGTAACCCTGCTGAGCCTGCATCTGGGCGAGGCGGTCAGCCAGATCGTGATGCTGGTGCTGATCGCTATCGCGCTGGCGCTGTTCGCGAAGAAGGGGCAGACCTCCTCGCCGTTGTTCTGGATCGTGGTCATCGCGCTGTCGGTGTCCGGCGGGTATCAGCTGCGCGGGTTGCTCAACTCACCGTCTGACGCCACCACGCAAAGCGTGGCACAGATCATCCCGTGGCAGCCGCTGAGCGAGGAAGCCATCCAGCAGGCGCTGGCGCAGGGGAAACGGGTGTTTGTGGATATCTCGGCAGACTGGTGCGTGACCTGCAAAGTTAACGAGCACCGGGTGCTGCGTCAGCCGGACATTATTGCCGCGCTGAGCCAGCCGGACGTGGTGGCCCTGCGCGGAGACTGGAGCCAGCCCTCCGCGCTTATCGCAGAGTTTCTGGCGAAGCGAAACCGCTACGCCATTCCCTTTAATGAGGTGTATGGCCCCGGCACGCCTGACGGAGAGATCCTCTCTCCGCTGCTGGATAAGCACACTCTGGTCACCACCCTGAATAACGCAAAAGGCTAATGCATTATGAAAAAATTCTTTATTACGCTTATGTTCCTGCTGGCCTCGGCTCAGGTGTTCGCTGCCCAGCCGCTGACGCCGGACCAGGAACAGCGTGCGCAGAAGATGATCGCTGATTTCCTGTTTAACGATCCGAACTCCCCGCGTATTGGCGCGAAAAATCCAAAGCTCACCCTGGTGGTGTTTACCGACTACAACTGCCCGTACTGTAAGAAATTCGATCCTTACCTGGAGAAGATCGTAGAAAAACACCCGGATGTGGCGGTGGTTTTTAAGTTTTTACCTTTCCGCTCGGAAAGTTCATTGACCGCCGCGCGTGACGCCTTAACCGTCTGGCGCGCGCATCCTGAGCAGTTTATGAAATTTAACCATACCCTGATGGCAAAAAAGGGATACCACGATGACGCCAGCATTCAGGAGGCGCAGAAGCGCGCCGGGGTGAGCGTTACCGCGCCGGATGATGAGAGCATGGTGTCGATCAAGCGCAGCCTGATCGTCGCGGAAAAAATGGGAATTCAGGGCACGCCCGCCACGCTTATCGGTGAAGGTCTGCTGCCCGGCTGGGTTCCTTTTGAACAGTTCGACGAAATGGTCAGTGACGCACTGAAAAACCGCTAACCTGAAGGGGGCGGAATGCCCCCGACAAACCGGAGAGGGAAATGAAAAAATTACTGTTACTTTCGGCGCTGGCGGCATCAGGGCTGGCCCAGGCCGCTGATGCCATACCGGATGTGGTGAAGCAGTTCAGTGAGCAGCAGCAGATCAAAATCATTAAGAAACTGGATGCCCCCGGCGGCGCACCGGCCTGGCTGGGGCAATATCAGGACATGGGCGTGACGCTGTTTTTAACGCCGGACGGCAAGCACGTTATTTCGGGCTATCTGTACGATGATAAAGGAAAAAACCTCAGCGAAGGCTACTTTCAGAAAGAGATCTACGCTCCGATGGGGCGCGAGATGTGGAAGAACCTTAACGCGGCGCATCCCCTGAAGGAAGGGGCAGAAAACGCCCCGCGTAAGGTCTTCGTCTTCGCCGATCCGTTCTGTCCGTACTGCAAGCAGTTCTGGGCCGAAGCGCAGCCGTGGGTGAAGGCGGGCAAGGTTCAGCTCAACACGCTGCTGGTGGCGTTTCTTAACCCCAACAGCGGGCGCAACGCCTCTGCGATCCTGAATGCGAAAGATCCGGTTTCGGCCTGGCGCGAATACGAGCTTTCCGGCGGTAAAAAATTACCCAAGCCAGAAGGGGACGCTTCCCGCGAAACGGTAGAAATCCTGCAGAAACACCAGGCGTTAATGGACAGCCTGGGCGCAAACGCCACGCCGGCCATTTACTATCTGAATGCGGAAAACGAGCTGCAGCAGGTGGTCGGTATGCCGGACGCGCAGCAGCTTGAGGCGATGTTCGGGCCGAAGCCGTAAAAAATCAGGCAGAAACGGGGCGTTTCTGCCTGATAATCACTTAGCTACCCCAGCGTCCTTTGAGGTAGTTCACCGCCTGCTGCGTCTGCGGCTGGTTCAGGTAATCTTCCCGGAACAGGATGGTGCCGTTCACGTTGGGCAGCGAATCGTTAAGATCGAGCTGTTTTTTCAGCTCCGGCACGCCGCCCTGGACCGTCCAGTCCGGCTCATTTTTCGACGGCTCGCCCACCTTGTAGAACGCGATGCCGATGTACAGGCGGGTGTGGGTCGGCTTGACGACGTCAGCCCACCACCTGGTCAGCACGTCATAGCGCGCCGCATCACGGGCGAAGGGCCAGTATATCTGCGGGGCAATGTAGTCCAGCAGGCCCTGCTGCACCCACTGGCGCGTATCGGCGTAGGATTCATCGTAGGCCGCGGCGCCGCGCGTGTCCGAACCCGCCGGGTCAAAGGAGCGGTTTCGCCACACGCCCGCCGGGCTGACGCCAAACTCCACGTCGGGCCTGGTCTGCTTGATCGCGCGGGACACCTGCACGATTAGCTGCTGCGTATTGTGTCTGCGCCAGTCGGCCTTTGAGGAAAATCCCTGGCCGTACTGCCGCCAGGTTTGCGCGTCGTTGAGCGCGGATCCCGGCGATTCAGCGTAAAAGTAATCATCAAACTGCACGCCGTCTACCGGGTAGTTCGCCACCACTTCGGTCACCACTTTGGTTATCCAGTCGCGCACGTCGGGAATGCCCGGGTCGAGAACAAAGCGATCGCCCGAGACGCGCACCCATTCCGGGTGCTGAACATAGACGCTGGACGGGGTCAGATATGCGGTCCGGTTCAGGGCGGCGATGGTTGACGGTTTGGTATTGGTCGACACGCGGTACGGGTTGAACCAGGCATGGACCTTCATACCGCGCTTGTGCGCTTCATCCAGCATAAACTGCAGCGGGTCGTAACCCGGATATTCGCCGATGTTGCCCGTCAGCATATCCGACCACGGTAGAATCTTTGAAGACCAGAGCGCGGTGCTGTCCGGCTTCACCTGGAAAAATACCGTGTTAATCCCGAGGCGCTTAAGGTTGTCGAGCTTGCCGATCAGCGCCTGCTTTTGCATGGCGATGCGCTGGTCGGCGCTGCGGCCATTCACCGAGGCCACCGGCGGCCAGTCGAGACGAGAGACGGTCGCCAGCCAGATCCCGCGCATCGGCGCGTTTGCCTGCGGCGTCGGTTTGCTGGCGGTGGGAAGAGGGGTAACCAGTGATTTAGGGGGTTTTGAGGAGCAGCTTACAAGTAAAAGTGCGCAGGCAGCCAGCGCACCGATCCGTTTTACGTGTCGCGTCATTTGCGTATTAGCTCTTGATAATCCGACTGTTAGCCCAGGGATTAAAGGCGGGCGCCGCCTGTTCTGCGCATTCCTCATCGTTGAGGGAGTCCAGATACAGGGCTTCAACTTCCGCGCGCGCCCACGGGGTGCGGCGCAGGAATTTCAGGCTCGATTTAACGCTGGGGTCTTTTCTGAAACAGTTAATTTTGATGCGGTCACCCAACTCGCTCCAGCCATATTTCGCCACCAGGGCGTTGACCATCATCTCCAGCGTTACGCCATGCAAAGGATCTTTGGAAATGTGTGCAGTCATAGGCGTCGAAGGTCTCAGTTTTAGTGGGGTGGGTTTACCGGTGAAAGGGTACAAGAAAGCAGGGGAAGCGGCAATAAACCTACCTTATTTGAGCGTAAAGGATTCGATCCCGTTCGGTATAATCAAGGCGTCTCAATACCTACAATTTTCACTCCGGGAAAAGAATATGCAGAAGGGCGGGAACAACTTCGATTACTGGGAGGTTTCAGAGAGCCTCGTTTCAAAAAGAAATCAAATTAAAGTCAGTATTAATAAGAAAAGGCTCAGCAATAAGAAAAAAGGGATTAAAGAAAGGATCCCTTATCCGTCATACAAAGATGCCTGCATGACTTATGCCCCACCGATGGACATGGTATTCCCGGAGAAAAGGCTTATCGCTGAAACGTCATTGCTTGCGACCCCTGGCGCACTGGAATGTGGATATTCGCGGTGTATCGACTGGACGGCTGACGGCATTTTAGATGAAAACATTTACAAATGGATTGGCTGGTATACGCGCTCCAGATTAAGACTTGCCGGGACATGCGTTGAAGTGGGCCAGGACAAGTCATTCAAAATGCGGAAATTTTACCAGTGCATTGAATCCTCAGAAAAATCGACCATATCGTTTATTCTCGGCGGTTTTTTCTGCTATCAATCGGCAACTTACTGGCTCACCTCAAGACATGAACAGATAGAACATTTTATTCACGCCGGGCTGATTAAAAAAGCGTCTTTGCAGTTTTACCCGGAGGAGGATAAAAGAAAAACGCCTGATTATCTTATTGAGACCAGCGCTGGCGAATGGCATGTTTTTGAGAGTAAAGGTGGCGAGCATTCCCCCCGGTGGCAGAGAATTGAAGAGGCGGTCGCACAACTGGACAGCGTCACTCAGATTATCTGTAACGATGAACCGCCTAAAGATGTCAGCACCTTCGTCTGTACGCACACCTCGATTGATGCAGACAAGAATATTGCCATCAACGTTGTCGATCCTGTCCCGGAGAACGCTCAGCCCATTATTTTCAATCCCGACGTTTGCATCCTTCTCTCGAAACTGACGTTAATCAGTCTTTACGATACCCTGTCCGCCATTGAAACAAGCCGTCAGTATGAGATTGAAGGAATGGACGACTGGGCATTTGTACATGCACCAGAATACGATGACGTTCAGTTTGGTATTCCAAAAGCGTATCTCATGTACAAGGATGAAATAAAATCCAGTCTTGGGATCTATCTGGCGCTGAAGGAGGTGGTTGATCTCAAGCTTGGGAATGATAACGAGGCGGGATATTTTAAAGAGGGGTGGATAAAACTCACCGCGCTATTTCCATCCCGAAGAGAATTACGCCGTGTGATTAAGAGGATAAGGCCAACGCTGGAACAGTACAGTAAAATAACTGAAAATAACTATGGTCATTTTTTAAAAAGCCTGGCGAAATCACTCGCCCTAAAGATCCAGACAGAAAGAATTCTTCTAACAGAATTCCTGTTAGTGGATACCTTACCGGACCCAATAAAGAAACATCTTTCTCCATGGGGTGGACTGACTCGTACCGCGCCACTGCCGGGTTATGACGACCCGTGGGCTACGCCGAAAAGTAAGCCATCAAACAGGCCAAAGACCCCCCGCCTGTAACGACGGGTCGTAAAGGTCTCAATCACACCTGACGCCCGGCCGCCTCCAGCAGCTGCTCTCGCAGCCAGACGCTTGCCGGATCCCGGCTGTTTTTCGGGTGCCAGTACATGTAAATGGTAATCGGCTGGAGCGGCAGCGGCGGGGGAAAAATATCCAGCGTGCTGGCGAACTGTCGCAGCATCCGTTCCGGTAAGGTGCAAACGAGATCGGTCCCGGCGACAAGGGCAGGCGCCATGGCGTAGCTCTGGGTGGACATCGCGACGTGCCGCTGATGGCCCAGCCCGGCCAGGGTTTGATCGACAAAGCCGGTAAACGGATCCCCCGCTGACGACACCACCAGATGGGAAAGCGCGCAGTAGCTTTCCAGATCTAACGCACCGGTCCCGCGCGGATGGCCTTTGCGCTGGGCGGTGGCAAACGCGTCATCGAGCAGCTTGCGCCTTACCCAGCCGTCATGGGCCCCCGCGCTGACGCCGATATAGACATCCACGTCACCGTTTTCCAGCTGCTGCGGCAGTGTAGCCATCTCCGGCAGGGCGAAGCGCAGGCGGATGCCGGGAGCAGCGGCGCCTGCCTGGTTCAGCAGCCCGGTGCCCAGCATCAGCGCCGGGTTTTCATGCAGCGCAATGACAAAGGTCCGGGTGCTGGTCTGCGCATCAAACGCGGTGGGAGCAAACATCGCGCTGATGCCGCGTAAAACGCTTTCAACCTGCGGCTTCAGCGCTTCCGCTCTCGGAGTGGGTAACACCCCGCGCCCATGCGGGGAAGGAATAAACAGCGGTTCGCCAAAGAGCGTGCGCAGACGCGCCAGGCGGGCGGACAGCGCGGGCTGGCTGATGCCCAGCCGCGCGGCCGCGTGGGTGATGTTCCTGTCCTGAAGCAGAGCGTCCAGCGTCAGGAGCAGGTCTATGTCCATTTCAGAAACGGGCGCCATTTTATTTCGCGCTGCTGGCGTCCCGGTTGGTATAGGTGACGGGGACCCAGGCATAGCCGCCTTTCTCACCTTTCGTCACGTATCCGATGCCCGGGAAAGGCAGATGGGGCGCGGCAACCAGGTCTCTGTTTTTCACAAAGTCTGCGAACGCCTGCTCGCGCACGCGGGCCGCGCTGTCCTGATCCTGATCGTAGGCGATAGTGACCTCGGGCTGCGGGAACTGGACTGCCGCAACGTGGATAACGTCACCGATGAAGGTGATCTTCTCGCCTTTACTTTCAAGCGTGTAGAAGGCCGAGCCCGGCGTATGTCCGGGGTGAACCGTGCCGGTAAGCCCGGGAAGAATTTCAGAGGTCCCGCTAAACGGCACCACTTTGCCGGCGTCAAGATAGGGCTTTAAGGTTTTCTGCGCGACGTCAAAGTAGTTCTGGTCATAGCCGGTTTTTTTCTGATTATCTTCGTTAAAGAAAAAGTCGACGTCCGGTTTGCCGACGTAAACGCGCGCGTTGCTGAACACCACCTTGCCGTCCTTCACCAGGCCGCCCGCGTGGTCGGAATGGGCGTGGGTCAGCAGGACTTCAGTAATGTCCTCGGGTTTGACTCCCTGGGTGGCAAGGCTCTCAATCAGACGTCCGCCGTTGCCGGGGCCAAAGAGCTGGCCGGCGCCGGTATCCACCAGGATTTTGTGTCCGGGCATCGCAATCAGAAAGGCATTGATGGACACTTCCGCCGGGTTGGTCTGGAAGTTTTTCGCGAGCAGCGCGTCGGTCTTTTCCCCGGTGGTCCGGCGCAGCAGCTTATGCAGATCCTGCGCAACGGTCCCGTCCGTAAACGACGTGACCAGAACGTCGCCGACCTGCACGCTGTAACCGCCAGCGGGTTGTTTCACGACGTGCTGCGGCGTCTCCGCCGAGGCATGCAGCGCGGGATAGAAAAGCAATGAACTGGAAATCAGCGTGGAAAGAGCAAGTTTTTTCACGGTAAGCATACGAGTCTCCTTTGAAAGTGCTCATCTTACTGCTCCGTAAAATTATAAGAACCTGCTCAGAAATGATAGGACCTATAAACGAGATAAATAGCACAGCGCAAAAGCCGGGTGGCGGTGAAGCCTCTCCCGGCCCTTAAGGCGTTATTTTTTCAGCGGCGCGTTCCAGGCGTCCGGCGTGGCTTTCGACCAGGAGCCATAAGCGGCATTAGGCAGCACAATCCAGTCATTACCGAAGCGTTCCGCGCTGGCTTCAACCAGCTCGCGCTGCTGCTCGCTCGGCTTTTTGTTTTTAAACTGCACGGCGAAATCCGCCAGGCTGTCGCCAAACAGCATCACGATCTGCTGCTTTTTGAGGATGCTCTGGCGACGCTCTTCCTTGCTGACCGTGTCCAGAAGCACGCTTTCATCGGACACCTGCGGAAGTCCCAGGGCTTTTAACGTCCCGAGCGTGTCGGCTTTATTTTCCTGCATGCGGTCCGAGACGTAATAGATACGGACCTTGCTTTGATTAACGTGGTCAAGAAACGCTTTCGCACCCGGAATTAAGCCGGGCTTTCCCTGTTTTTCCCAGTCGCTCCAGGTATCCCATTTGGTATAGTCGTGACACTGCGCCATGTCGCGCACCAGCAGAGGGGTGTTATCCAGCACCGTTTCATCCAGGTCCATCACCACGGCGTAATTTTCAGGATTTTTCAGATCCTTTAACTTCTCGTTGAAACGCCCGGTGGCAAACCGATACGTCTGCAGCTGAAGGGCCATAATCTCTGCCGATTTCTGCTGATAGCGCAGCGCCATTTCGTACGCTTTAGGCTCACACAGCTCGCGCTCTGCGGCCGTCGCCGCTGCCGTTGCACTCAAAACGGGTAATGCCAGCAGTAATGCCTTAGCCATTGAATTCACACTTCTTTCCTCAACACCGTGGTTAAAATCCCGAAAGCGTAATGAAGTTCAATGACAGAAATATGAAGGCTGCGTCGCTACGCCAGCATGTAATACCAGAACAGGGCGACCTCGTCTTTTTCCGGTAAGGCGTTGTAGAGATAACGATCGTACCCGCCCAGGGTAAACCCGTAGTGACGGTAAAACAGACAGGCTGAGACGTTCACATTTTGTGTTTCAAGCCGTAATCCCGGCGCGTTTACGCTCCGGGCCCAGACGTGCGCGGCGGCCATCAATTTTTGTGCGGCGCCGGTTCGGCGTTTCGTGCGCTCCACGGCGATGTAATCCACCGAAATAAACTTATTCCAGCCGATTGACGCGGTAATAAATCCCGCTATTTCACCGTCATCCGTTTCAGCGACAAGAAAGATGGCGTCCGGATTAACGCAGTGGTTTTCAAGGGTTTGGATATCGAGCTCGTAGGTTTTTATCCACGGCTCGGCAACGGTTTCAATATGCAAATCACCGTGAATAAAAGGCTCTCTGGCGATGCGGCTAATGGTGAACGAAAAGTCACAGCATTCAAGGCGTGGGAGATCGGTATTTAATCCTTTTCGAATCTGCATAGTATTCCCGGTAGTGAGTTATTTCATAAAGAATAGACGAAGCGGTTAAATCCGCTGAGCTAACGGACTTTTAATCCTGGACTAAGCTTGTACTTCGTTCCGCGTAAAATGTGGGTCATTCGAGGACAATGAATGGAATTCAGGACATTTCAAAAGCAGTGGGGTGCTGAGTTTATTTCCGATGACGTGGTACGTTTTCGCGTCTGGGCAGAAGGACAGAAAGAACTTACGCTACGTCTGGCCGCCGCCGACGTGCCGATGACGGCGGTGGGGCACGGCTGGTTCCAGGCAGACGTTTCTGGCGTCACGCACGGTGCAGAGTATCAGTTTGTCCTGCAGGACGGCACGGCGGTACCCGACCCGGCGTCGCGCGCGCAAAAGGGCGACGTGAACGGCCCCTCTGTCGTTATCGATCCCCGACGCTATCAGCCGGTCAACCGGGACTGGGCAGGACGGCCGTGGGAAGAGACGGTTATCTACGAGCTGCACATCGGCACCTTTACCCCGGAGGGCACCTTCCGGGCGGCCATCGACAAGCTGCCCTATCTGGCGGAACTCGGCATCACCCAGCTTGAAGTCATGCCCGTTTCCCAGTTTGGCGGAACCCGCGGCTGGGGCTACGACGGCGTGCTGCTGTATGCCCCGCACGCTGCCTACGGCACGCCGGAGGATTTCCACGCGTTTATCGACGCCGCGCACGGGCTGGGGCTTTCCGTGGTGCTGGATATCGTGCTCAACCACTTCGGCCCGGAGGGCAACTATCTCCCTCTGCTGTCGCCCGCGTTTTTTGATGCGGAGCGGATGACGCCGTGGGGCAACGGCATCGCCTACGAGCGCGAGCCGGTGAGGCAGTACATTACCGATGCGCCGCTCTACTGGCTGACGGAGTACCGTCTGGACGGCCTGCGCTTCGATGCCATCGACCAGATTAAAGACAGCTCCGGGACGCACGTTCTGGAGGAGATTGCCGCGAAGATCCGCGAGGCGATCCCCCACCGTCACGTTCACCTGACTACGGAAGACAGCCGCAACGTGATTTTCCTGCATCCGCGCGATGAACAGGGCAACGCGCCGCTGTTCACCGCCGAGTGGAATGATGACTTCCACAACGCTGCCCACGTGTTTGCCACCGGCGAAACGCACGCCTACTACCAGGATTTTGCGTGTGAGCCGGAGAAAAAGTTCGCCCGCGCGCTGGCGGAAGGGTTTGTCTACCAGGGCGAGATTTCGCTGCAAACCGGGGAATCGCGCGGGGTGGAGTGCCGCACCCAGCCGCCGCAGTTCTTCGTCGATTTCATTCAGAACCACGATCAGACCGGGAATCGCGCCCAGGGGGAGCGGCTTATTACCCTCGCGGGGGCCGATAAAACGCGAGTGCTGCTTGCCGCGCTGCTGCTTTCTCCCCATATTCCGCTGCTGTTTATGGGCGAGGAGTTCGGTGAAACGCATCCGTTCCTGTTCTTCACCGACTTTCACGGCGACCTGGCAAAAGCGGTGCGGGAAGGGCGCGCGAAAGAGTTTACCGGCCACGCCGGGCACGATGAAGCCGTTCCGGACCCGAACGACGTGAACACCTTCGTCCGCTCAAAGCTCGACTGGCATAAGATTGCTACCGACGAAGGGAAAACGTGGCTGCGCTTCACCCGTCACCTGCTGACGCTACGCCATCGCCATATCGTTCCGCTTCTGCATCAGGGCGGCGCCGTTGAGGGCAAGGCGATTGAGACCGCGCCCGGCATGGTGACGGTGAGCTGGCGCTTCCCCTCCGGGACGCTCTCTCTGGCGCTCAATATCGGCCCTAAGCCTGTCGACCTGCCCATGCTCGCAGGGGAGACGCGCTTCGCCTGGCCGGAGGTAAAGGACGTTTTGCCGCCGAACAGTATTGTCGTTCGCTTTGCTGATGGAGACGCATCGTTATGATCCCTTCCGCCACGTACCGTATTCAGTTCCGCAACGGCATGACGTTTGACCGCGTCGTCGGGCTGGTGCCGTATCTGAAAGACCTCGGCATCAGCCACCTCTACGCCTCGCCCGTGTTTACCGCCACAGCGGGTTCCACCCACGGCTATGACGTGACCAACCCGAATGAAATTGACCCCGCGATTGGCGGTCGGGAAGGGTTTGACCGCATGGCCGCGGCGCTCAGGCAGGCCGGCATGGGGCTGATTCTGGATATTGTCCCGAACCATATGTCCACCTCGCTGGAAAACGCCTGGTGGCGGGACGTGATTGAATACGGCCAGCAGAGCCGCTATTTCCGCTATTTTGATATCGACGCGTCGCGCCCGCTAACGCTTCCGTTTCTAGGCGACACCTTTGAGGCGGAGCTGGAGAAGGGGGCCATTACGTTAAAACGTGACGCCGTCACGAATAAGGCCTCTCTGGTCTATTACGACACGGCGTACCCGCTCAACCCGGGCACGTACAGCGGGGATAAAAGCATCGCCGAACTGCATGAGGCGCAAAGCTGGCGGCTGATGTCCTGGCGGGAAGCGCCGAAGCAGCTCTCGTGGCGGCGCTTTTTTGAGATCACCGGTCTGGTGGGCGTTCGGGTTGAAGACGAGACGGTCTTTGACGATACGCACCGGCTCATTCTTGAGCTGGTTCACGCGGGCGTGGTGGACGGCCTGCGCATTGACCATATTGACGGCCTGGCCGATCCGCTGGGTTATTTGCAGAAGCTGCGGCAGGCAGCCGGACCCGACTGTTACATTACGGTCGAGAAAATTCTCGCGAAGGGAGAGCAGCTCCCCACCGACTGGCCGGTTTCCGGCACCACCGGGTACGAGTTTATTGCCTCGCTGGCGGAGGTGCTGGTCGACGACGATAACCTCTCGCGCCTGGAGACAATCCACGACGAGACGCTGGGCGTCACGGTCGACCGCCACGCGGAACTGCGCGATGCCAAGGGCCTGATGACCGATCGTAATTTTGAGGGCGAGTTCACCACGCTGCTAAACCTTGCGGACGATCTGGCCCAACGCAATGACGTTGCGCTGCCGCGCGAGGAGATCCGCCACGCGCTTCGCGAGCTGCTTATTGCGTTTCCGGTGTACCGCACCTACGGCACTCGCGAGGGGTTAACCCCGCCGGACGTGGCGCTGCTCAGCCGCGTGGTCGCCGGGGTAAATACGTCCGAAGCGGCCCTGAGCCTGATTGTGCGCATACTTGCCGGCGACCTGCCGGAAGATTGCCGCGACTGCGCCGCGCTTTTCAGGACCCGCTTCCAGCAGCTGACCGGGCCGCTGATGGCGAAGTCGGTGGAAGATACGCTGTTTTTCCGCCTGAACCTTGAGCTTGCGCTCAATGAAGTGGGCGCTGACCCGACGCCGCGCGCGTTCTCATTATCCCGCTTTCACCAGGAGATGCGCATTCGTCTCGCCCGTCAGCCCGACGCGCTGCTGGGCACCTCCACGCACGATACCAAGCGCGGAGAAGACGCCCGGGCGCGGCTCTACACCCTGACGGAGGCGCCGGAACGCTGGGGAGAAAATCTCGCCCGCTGGCGGCAGATGAACCAGACCCAGGTGCGTTTTCTCAACGACGGCACCGCGCCGAACGCCGCCGATACCTGGATGATCTATCAGGCGCTGGCGGGCGTCTGGCCCGCCACGCTGTCGCCGGACGATGCCGAAGGGCTTGCATCGCTGGAGACGCGTTTCATCGGCTTCCTTGAGAAGGCGCTTCGCGAGGCGAAGCAGCGCACCGACTGGATCGACAGCAACGAGAGCTATGAGAGCGTGGTGCTGAGCTACGCGCGGCACCTGCTGTCCCCGGACAACAGCCTGTTTCTGCACGATTTTAGCGAGGCGATGCAGCCCTTTATCCGCGCTGGGCTGATGAACAGCCTCAGCCAGACGCTGATCAAGCTGACGGCGCCCGGCGTGCCGGACATCTATCAGGGCAGCGAGGCGCTCAACTTTAGCCTCGTCGACCCGGATAACCGACGGGAGCCGGACTTCAACGCGCTGGTGCAAAACCTCAGCGCGGCGGATGCCACGGTGTTTGAACACCCGGCGTGCTGGCGAGACGGCAGGGTTAAGCAGTTTGTCACCGCCACGCTGTTACGGCTTCGACCGCATTACGACGCGCTTTTCCGCTACGGCGACTGGCTGCCGCTTAAGGTTTCCGGCGATCGCGAGGAAAACCTGATTGTCTATGCGCGGGTTAAGGGCGAGGAGGCGCTGATCGTTGCCGTGCCGCGTCTGGTTTTTGGCGTCACCGATAATCATCAGCTGTGGGTCAATACCACGGTAGCGATACCCGACGAACTGGCCGGGAAGCGCTATCGGGATCTGTTCAGCGGTGAAAGCCGCATTCTGCAAGAGACGCTGGATTTAACGTCAGAAAAGGGATGTGTACTGGTTCTGCTTACCTGCGAATAATCGTGGAGAACGAAAATGGCAAAGGATACAACGTTTGAAATTCGGGCCGGTCATGGCCAACAGCTGGGGGCGAATTATGACGGAAAGGGGGTCAACTTCGCGCTGTTCTCCGCGCACGCTGAGCGGGTGGAGCTCTGTCTGTTTGACCCGTCCGGGAAAACCGAAATCGCCCGGCTGGAGCTGCCGGAGTATACCCATGAGGTCTGGCACGGCTATGTGCCTGACCTGAAACCCGGCGCGCTGTACGGCTATCGCGTCTACGGCCCTTACGATCCGGAAAACGGTCATCGCTTCAACCCGCATAAGCTGCTTATCGATCCGTATGCCCGTGAACTGGTGGGCGATATCGACTGGAACGACGCCCATTTCGGCTATGAGCTGGGGCATGACGAGTTAGATTTGAGCTTTGATACGCGGGACAGCGCGCCGTTTACGCCGAAATGCAAGGTTATCGACCCGAACGCTTTCGACTGGCAGGACAACAACCGGCCAAACGTGCCCTGGCCGCATACCGTCGTCTATGAGAGCCACGTGAAGGGCTTTACCCAGATGAACCCGGCCATCCCGCCCGAGCTGCGCGGGACGTTCGAGGGGATGGGACATAAAGCCTCGGTCGACTACATCAAGAGTCTTGGCATCACCTCGGTGGAGCTGCTGCCCGTTCACTGGTTTCCGGACGACCAGCATCTTCTCGACCGTGGACTGAAAAACTTCTGGGGCTATAACACGCTCGGCTTTTTTGCCCCGGCGTCGCGCTACTACGGCCCGGCGGGGATCCAGGGCTTTCGCGATATGGTGCGCGCGTATCATGACGCTGGCATCGAGGTGATTCTGGACGTGGTCTACAACCATACGGCGGAAGGTAACGAGCTGGGACCAACGCTCTCGTTCAAGGGCATTGATAACTACAGCTACTACCGCACGCTGCCGGACCAGCACCGGTATTACATCAACGACACCGGGACGGGGAACACGGTGAATACCTCGCACCCGCGCGTGCTGCAGATGGTGATGGATTCCCTGCGCTACTGGGCCGAATCCATGCACATTGACGGCTTTCGTTTCGACCTGGGGACGATACTGGGCCGCGAGCCCGAGGGGTTTGATCCGCGCGGGGGCTTTTTCGACGCCGTTACCCAGGATCCGGTTCTCTCTAAACTCAAGCTGATCGGCGAGCCCTGGGATATTGGCCCCGGCGGCTATCAGGTCGGCGGCTTCCCGCCGGGCTGGGGCGAGTGGAACGATAAATACCGCGACACCGTGCGCGAATACTGGAAGGGGGATAACGTCTCCACCGACTTTGCCGCGCGTCTTCTCGGCTCCGGGGATCTGTACGACCTGCGCGGGCGTCGCCCGTGGGCCAGCGTCAACTTTATCACCGCCCACGACGGCTTTACGCTGAATGACCTGGTGTCGTACAACGAGAAGCACAACGCCGACAACGGCGAGGACAATAACGACGGGCATAACGATAACCGGTCGTACAACTATGGCGAAGAAGGGGCGACGGAGAACCCGGACATTATCGCCACCCGGGAGCGGCAGAAGCGTAATTTCCTGACCACGCTGCTGTTTTCCCACGGTACGCCGATGCTGCTGGCGGGGGACGAGTTTGGCCGCACGCAGAAGGGCAACAACAACGGCTACTGTCAGGACAGCGAAATCTCATGGATCGACTGGAAGGGGCTGTCCGAAAACGATGCTACGCTGCGCGAGTTTACCCGCCGGCTCATTGCCCTTCGCGCGCAGCAGCCATTACTGCGCCGTGAAAGCTGGCGCGACGGGCTGGAGATCCGCTGGTTTAATGCCGGCGGCGGCCCGCAGCAGGCCGAGCAGTGGGATGAAGGCTCGACGCTCGGGGTCTCCATCAGCAGGCCGGATCTCAGGCAGGAGGACGGCATCTGGCACGACGTGCTGATGCTGTTCAACCCGTTTGAAGGCACCGTGCCGTTCCAGATCCCGCAGTTTGGCGAAGGGGGATGGGTGCTGGAGCTGTCTACGGCGGATGACGCTGCCGCCGGGACAGCGTTCACCGAAACCGTAGAGTACGAGCTGACCGGACGCAGTATTACCCTGTTCAGACGTCCGTAGTTCAGAGTGATGCCGCCGCCCGGGCGGCGGTGTCATACAGGGAGGAGATCGCGCGTAACAGCTGCGCGGTTTCGCCGATCGATTTCCCGGAAATGCCGCTCTCCGCGTGAATGGCGATAAGACACGCTTCCCGCACGTCCCGGTACTTCATGCACAGCGCTTTCCCTTCCTCCGTGGTGGAGAAAAAGAGCTCTTTCCCCGCTTTCTCGCTCGTTACGTAGCCCGCTTTGACCAGCTTTTTCAGGGCATAGGTCACCACGTGGGTATCTTCCACGTTAAGCACGAAACAGATGTCGGCCAGCTTTTTCTTGCGGTCGCGGTGGTTCACGTGATGCAGCAGCGAGACGTCAAAGGCGCCCATATCCGGTTCGCCGGCGGCGGTCATGCAGCGCACCATCCACTTGTTAAACGCGTTGCCGGTCATGATCAGCGCGTACTCCAGCTCTGACAGTTCCGCGCAACGCTCCGACACCAGGTGGCGGGAGGAGACGATCCGGCCATCGTTGATATCGTTGCAGTCGGGTGAAGCACTCTTTTTCGAGGTCATAACGTTCCTTAGCCAGAAATGTAAACTCGTCGATAAAATAAGAACATTTTATTGATAATTTGTTTACATGTTTTTGAGGTTCAGATATAGCTTTTTAGCGCAGGTTTTGTGAAGCCTGACGAAAAACACAACATCGCTCGCCGCAAATTAAAAAAATAGCCGTCGGCGCGCAACGCTCACTTTCGATAGGGTAAACGTTATGGACGGTACTACGCTGTTGCCGCTGATCGGGATACCGATCGTGGTCATTGGTTTTGCACTGCGCTTCAACCCGCTGCTGGTCGTCGTGGTGGCGGGGCTGGCGACGGGCCTGCTGGTCGGGATGGATTTCGGGATGCTGCTGGAGACCTTTGGCGAGAAGTTCGTCAATAGCCGATCGCTGGCGACCTTCATCCTGATCCTGCCGGTGATTGGTCTGCTGGAATATTACGGCCTTAAAGAGCGCGCCCAGGCCTGGGTGGCGAAGATCGCCAGCGCCACTTCGGCGCGTATCCTGATGCTCTACTTCGTGGCGCGTGAGGGCACCGCCGCGCTGGGGCTGATGTCTCTGGGCGGCCATGCCCAGACGGTGCGCCCGCTGCTGGCCCCGATGGCCGAAGGGGCGGCGCTGAACGAGTACGGCGAGCTGCCGCAGCACATCCGCGACAAAATCAAGGCCCATGCCGCGGCGTGTGACAATATCGCGGTCTTCTTTGGGGAAGACATCTTTATCGCCTTCGGTGCGGTGCTGCTGATTGACGCGTTTCTGAAGGAAAACGGGATCGAAGGGATCGAGCCGCTGCATATCGGCCTGTGGGCCATTCCCACCGCCATTGCGGCATTGATTATTCATATGACGCGCCTGCTGCGCCTGGATGCCAGCATCCGCCGCGACGTTATGGCCTGGCGTGCAGAGCAGGGTACGCAGGAGGCCGCGCAATGATGACGCTTATCACCATTAACCGCGTGTACTACCTGATCGGCTTTGTCGTGATGCTGCTGGTGGTTATGACCCTGCGCGACCGCGCCAATCCGAAGCGTTTTACCACCGCGCTGTTCTGGTTCTTATTCGGCGGGATCTTCCTGTTCGGTGACCTGATGGTGCAGGAGCTGGGTAAATCCCTGGCGTACCGAATCATCGGCGGGTGCGTCATCGCTATCGCGCTGCTGGCGGGTTTTGGTCTGGTGGGGAAAGGGCACTATAAAATGGCCTCCGACGAGGAGCGCGTTGCCTCATCGAACCGGCTTAAAAACTGGCTGTTCCTGCCTGCGCTGATGATCCCGGTGGTGACGGTTATCGGCACCCTGTTCCTGAAGGGCGTGTCGATTGGCGGCGTTTATCTTCTCGACCAGAAACAGCTCACCCTGGCGGCGCTGTGCGTGGCCTGCGTCGCGGCGATCCTCACCGGCTGGTGGCTGACCAAAGGCACGCCGCTGCACGCCATTCGCCAGTCCCGTCGTCTTGTCGATACCATCGGCTGGGCGGTGATCCTGCCGCAGATGCTGGCCATGCTCGGCGGCGTGTTCGTGGCGGCCAATACCGGTGATTCGGTGCAGAAGGTGGTGAGCCTGTTTGTGAACCCGGACAGCCGCTTCATGCTGGTGGTGATTTACTGCGTGGGGATGGCGCTGTTTACCATGATCATGGGTAACGCCTTTGCGGCCTTCCCGGTGCTGAGCGCGGGGATCGCCTTGCCGTTTCTGATCAACGTGCATCACGGCAACCCGGCGCCGCTGCTGGCAATCGGCATGTACGCGGGCTACTGCGGCACGCTGATGACGCCGATGGCCGCGAACTTTAACATCGTTCCCGCGGCGCTGCTGGAGCTGAAGGATAAATATCAGGTTATCAAGATCCAGATCCCGACCGCGTTAGCCCTGCTGGTGGTGAACGTGTTCCTCATGTACTTCCTCGTGTTTCGCTAAGGAGCTGTTATGGAATTGACGCAACATCAGGCTGACGCGTTTGCCCGCATGCCTTTAACCTACTTGCGCCAGGAATACCCGAACCACATCATGCACCTGCTGAATGATGATGGTGACGTTCTGCCGCCTCGCGAGCTGCACCCGATTTTCTACGGCTGTTTCGACTGGCACTCGGCGGTGCACGGCTACTGGCTGCTGCTGCGCTGCGTGCGCCTCTATCCTGAGCTACCGTGTCGGAATGACATCGTTGCGCTTTTCGACGAGCATCTGACGGAGCAGAACGTGGCGAAGGAGCTGGCCTATTTCACCGCGCCGTTCCGCGCCTCGTTCGAGCGGCCGTATGGCTACGGCTGGCTGCTGGCGCTGGCCCAGGAGCTGAAACAGTCGTCGCTGCCGCAGGCCGCAGGCTGGTACCAGACGCTGGAGCCGCTAACCCAGGATATCCGCAACCGGCTGGTGGACTACCTCAACAAGCTTACCTATCCGATCCGCGTCGGGACGCACTACAATACCGCGTTTGCCCTGGCGCTGGGGCTGGACTACGCCCGTGCCGTAGAAGATAGCGCGCTTGAGCAGGCGATTGTGACGGCGGCGGAGCGGTTTTATCTCGCCGACACGCGCTATCCGGCCCACTACGAGCCGGGTGGCGATGAGTACATTTCCGGCGCGCTGACCGAAGCGCTGCTGATGAGCAAGGTCGCAGAGAATTTCCCTGCCTGGTTTGACGCGTTTCTGCCGGATGTCGGCTCAACTGCGGCGCTGATGAACCCGGCGGAAGTGAGCGACCGTACCGACCCGAAAATCGCCCATCTCGACGGGTTAAACCTCAGCCGCGCCTGGTGCATGAAGCATATTGCCAGGGCGCTTCCGGCAAATCATCCGGCGCAGCAGGCGCTGGGTGATGCCGTGGCGAAACACCTGACGGCAAGCGTTGAGCACGTGGTGGGCAGCCACTACAGCGGCGGGCACTGGCTGGCGAGCTTTGCGCTGCTGGCGCTGGAGTAAATAAACGTGCAGCGCCGCGAGGCGCTGCAACAGTTTACGCAGATGCCCGAACCGCCGGGCGCAGCCTGCTCAGGCTAAACACCACCGATCCCGTCGAGGCGATAACGGCGATCCACAGCGCCAGATGCACGGCCCGGTCATGGTCTGATTCGGTCGTTGCAAGCAGCACGCCCACGACGGCGGCACCGAGACACTGGCCGAACGTCCTGACGATAGACAACACGCCGGAGGCATAGCTGGCATATTCCCGCGCCACGTTAGCGAGCATCTCCCGGTTATTAGGGCTCTGGAAGCAGCCAAACCCAATCCCGCATACCAGACTGCGCAGGCAGATATTCCATGCGGACGGATTTTCCGGCAACGTCGCCAGCAGAACCAGTCCACCGACAAAAATCATCAGCCCGATTGTCGAGATGAGCGGCGCGGAAAGGGTATCCGCCCAGCGCCCCGCGTGCGGCGCGATCAGCACAATGCCAATTGGCCACGGGGTGAACAGCAGCGCCGAAACCACCGGGCTGTATCCATACACGCTCTGAAACAGGAACGGCAGCGCGACAAAGGTGATGCCCTGGCTGACAAACGAGGCCAGCGAGGTCAGCGCGGCGAGGGTGAAGCGTCCATTTCTGAACATTACGGGCGGCAGTATGGGACTGCGCGCGCGCCGAATCCGCCAGACGAACGCGATAGCGCTGACCAGCGCGAGAAGCCCCCAGCCAGTGGCCGCCGGGTCGATGCCTTGCGTTATGTGCTGAAGGCTGTCGGCCAGCATGATTGCAGAACCTAACAGCACGGCGGAGAGCGCGGCGCCTGGCGCATCAAAGGGGGAGCGGTCAACGTCCGACTGGCGCGGCAACGCCCGCCATGCCAGCACCAGGGCGATGCTGCCCGGCACAAGGTTAATGGCGAACAGCCACTGCCAGCTCAGCGCGTCCAGTATCGTTCCCCCCAGCACAGGGGCAATCGCCGTGCTGGAGGCGATAAGCAGGGCGTGCAGCCCAAGAATACGCCCAAGCAGGCGACCCGGAAAAACGGAACGCAGGATCGCCGGGGCGATACTCAGGGTAGCCGCGCCGCCGATGCCTTGTAATATACGCATGCCAATCAGCATTTCTGGCGTGGTCGCCAGCGCGCAGCCGAGCGAGGTGAGCGTAAAGGTGGCAAGCCCGGCAAGAAACACCGGGCGATAGCCCACGCGCGCCGCCAGCGCCGCGAAGATGGCCAGCGTCATTGCCGCAGAGAGCAAATAGCCGTTGGCAAACCACACCGCAACGTTCGCGGGGACCTGCATCGCCCTCGTCATGGAGGGCAGCGCGATGTTGATCATAGTGCCGTCAAAGACGCCCATCAGCGTGGTGGTCATGACGGCGGCCATCACCCTTGCGCGTTCATGACCGGGTAAACCTTCATCGCCGGGCTGGTTTGAAAAGAGCGTCATCGTCGTTATTCCCGATAAGAATAGTGATGACGAAACTATAATCATGGGGTATACAGGGCGGAAGACGCAGCGTTTGCACTTTATCGTTGCATGTAACGCCTTATCTGAGGAGCCATCGTGTCCGATCCTGACTTTAACCTTCTGGTTGCGCTCGACGTTCTGCTGGCCGAAGCCAGCGTGGCGGGCGCGGCGCGACGCTTAAACCTGAGCACCTCCGCCATGAGCCGCACCCTGAGCAGGCTGCGGGAGGTGACCGGCGATGCTATCCTGGTGCGGGCCGGTCGGCAGATGGTGCTGACCCCCTGGGCCGAAGCCACCCGGGACCGGGCCAGAAGCGCAGTGCATGAGGCGAGGGCGGTGCTGCAGCCCTCCACGGAAACGCTGAATGTTGAGCGTATGGAGCGCCTGTTCACCATCAGAGCCAACGACGGCTTTGTAGTGGCGTTTGGGCCACTGCTCATTGCCGCCGTGGCGGCGGTGGCGCCCGACGTCTGCATTCGCTTTTCGCCGAAACCGGAGAAAACGTCGCGCTATCTGCGTGAGGGGCTGGTTGACCTGGAGATCGGCGTGCAGAGCAATATGGGGCCTGAAATTCGTCTGCAACGGCTCTTTCAGGACCGGTTTGTGGGCGCGGTGCGCCAGGGGCATCCGCTGGCCTCGCTGTCGTCAGTCAGCCTTGAGGACTATGTCTCCTGGGGGCACGTGGTGGCCTCGCCCGACGGCTCGTTACACGGGTTTGTCGATGAGGCGCTGGCGGAACGCGGGATGAAGCGCAAAATCGCCAGCGTGGTGCCAGGGTTCCCGACGGCGCTATCGGTGGCGCTGGTCTCCGATCTCGTTGCCATGGTGCCGGCGCTCTATCTGCTCAATCAGCCGATGACCGAGCGCGTGCACGTCTTTGAACTGCCGTTTAAAACTCGGAGGATTACGGTGTCACAGATGTGGCACCCGCGCATGGAAAGGGACCCGGCGCATCGCTGGCTCAGGGAAAAGGTGCTGGAGGTGTGCGGCGCTGTCCGCTGACGACTCAGGTCACTTTTTTCGGCACGGAGAGAATGAAGCGCGTCGATACCGCATCCGACTCCACGCGAACTTTTCCGTGATGCGCAGCGACGATGGACTTCACGATGGCAAGCCCAATCCCGCTGCCTTCGCCTTTGCGCTGCCTGGAAGGATCCACCCGATAAAAACGGTCAAACAGCCTCGGCAGATGCTCTTGCGGGATCGGCGTGCCGGGGTTTTCAACCACCAGTTCAACATCGTTCTCCTGTTCACTGAGCGAGACGGTCACCGCGTTTCCTTCCGGCGTATAGCGCAGGGCATTGGAGAGCAGATTGTTAATCGCTCTTCTGAGCATCTGCGGGTCGCCCTCCGTCAGGCAGGGCTGCCCGTTAACGTTCAGCGTGATGTTACGTTCTTCCGCCCAGGCTTCGAAGAAATCGAACACTTTCACGACCTCGGCACGCAAATCAAACATCATCCGGTCCGGGATCAGCTGATTATTATCCGCCTGCGCCAGAAACAGCATGTCGCTGACCATCCGGGTCATCCGGTTGTACTCTTCAAGGCTGGAGTACAGGACATCCTCCAGCTCCTTCGGCGAGCGGTTCTGGCTCAGCGCGATTTCGGTTTGCGTCACCAGGTTGGTGATGGGGGTTCTGATTTCGTGCGCGATGTCGGCGGAAAAATTCGCCTGCCGGGTAAAGACGTCTTCAATCTTTTCGATCATATGGTTGAAGGAGATAACCAGCTGCTCCAGCTCAACGGGCACGCGGGAGGGTTCCAGCCGCGCGTCCAGATTCTCCGAGGTGATATTTTTAATGGCGTTGCTGACGTTACGCAGGGGCAGGTGACCCTGGCGCACCGCGATGCGAATAATGAGAATAATCAGCAGGCTGATTACCGCGGCAATGGCAAAAAGATTCTTCTTAAGCGCGTCCAGGTAGTGCAGATGAAAATTAATGGAGAGCCCGATCAGCATAACGTAGTTCTGCGCTTCGCCCTGCAGCGTCGCCGTGCCCGAAGAGGCGATAATCCGGTACGTTTCCATTTTCATGTCGTGCCCGGCGTGCAAGGGGGCGGCAGGGTCTTCAACCGTCCAGAGAAACACATCCTGCGCGCGACGGTGTGCGCTAAAGTCTGCCGCGTTCATTGCAGGGCGTAACGCCGCCCCTTGCGCCGAGCTGAACAGGGTCTTTCCCTGCGGATCCAGAAGCAGGACGGCCACGTTGCGGTAGCTGGTAATCGACTCTTTAAGCTTGCTGATTTTCTTTTGGTCGGGGTCGGCCGGGGACTGCAGGATGCGGTGCATCGCGGTGCTGATCTGCTGCAGGTCGCTGATGTCCTGCTCGGCGAAATGCTTTTCAACGGAGTGCAACATAAACCACGTGAAGGCAAAAAAGGCCAGGATCGTGGAAAGACTGATAAAAAAGGTCAGCCGCAGGGCAAGCGAAAAAGGGCGTCTGAAGGGCTTAGCGCGCATCCGGCGCCTCCAGCATATAGCCTACGCCGCGCACCGTCTGGATCAGCTTCGGTTCATAATCGTTATCAACTTTCGCCCGCAGCCGCTTAACCGCCACGTCAATCGCGTTCGTGTCGCTGTCAAAATTCATGTCCCACACCTGGGAAGCAATCAGGGAGCGGGGCAGCACCTCTCCCTGATGACGCAGGAAAAACTCCAGCAGGCTGAACTCTTTGCTGGTGAGTAAAATGCGGTTTCCGGCCCGGCTCACCTTTCGCGACACGAGGTCAACCGTCAGGTCAGCCGCATGAAGCTGGCTTTCCGCGATCACCGTATTCCCGCGTCTTAGCAGCGTCCTTACTCTGGCGAGCAGCTCAGCAAAGGCAAAAGGTTTGATCAGATAATCATCCGCGCCCAGCTCAAGCCCTTTTACCCGGTGTTCAATCGTGCCGAGCGCCGTGAGTAACAGTATCGGCATCCCTTTTCCGGCCGAGCGAAGCATGCGGACAATATCCCAGCCGTTCACATCGGGCAGCATGATATCCAGAATCAGCAGGTCGTATTCAGCGGTCATGGCGAGATGGTATCCGTTCAGGCCATTGTCCGCGTGGTCCACCACAAACCCCGCTTCAGTCAGCCCTTTGCTGAGGTACTCACCGGTTTTCATTTCGTCTTCAACGATCAGTATTTTCATCGTGCTCCCCTGACTGGCTGCTGATGACATTCTAGTGAGCGTACCGCCGTTAACAATGACTTACGTTAAAAATGACAACATTGTCATTATCCTGTCACCCGTCAAACAGGATGCCTTCCGTAGAGTAGCCCTCGTCAAACTCTGGACGAGAAGCGTTATGTTCCTGTTAAAACGACTAAGCATCAGTACGGTATTCATCCTGGCAGGCTGCGTTTCGCTGGCGCCTGAATACCAGCGGCCCGCGTCACCGGTACCCCAGCAGTTTTCCCTCTCGCGTAACGGCCTTACGCCAGCGATGGCGGGGTATCAGGACACAGGCTGGCGCCGCTTTTTTGTCGACCCTCAGGTTGCCGGACTGATTGCGGAAGCCCTGAAGAACAACCGCGATATAAAAATGGCCGCCCTGAAGGTCGAGGAAGCCCGGGCGCGGTTCAACGTGACGGATGCGGACCGTTATCCTCAGCTGAATGCAAGTTCAGGGATCACCTACAGCGGTGGGCTGAAAGGTGATAAACCCACCTCACAGCAGTACGAGGCGGGGCTTGCGCTTAGCTACGATCTCGACTTTTTCGGCAGGCTGAAAAACATGAGTGAGGCCGACCGACAGCGCTATTTCGCCAGCGAGGAAGCCCGCCGCGCCGTGCATATCCTGCTCGTCTCTAACGTGTCGCAGGGCTATTTCAACCAGCAGCTGGCGTATAAACAGCTGCGCATTGCGCGGGAGACGTTGAAAAATTATCAGCACTCCTATGCGTTCGTTGAGCAGCAGCTGGTGACGGGCAGCACGAACGTCCTGGCGCTGGAACAGGCCCGGGGACAGATCGAAAGCACGCAGGCAGAGATTGCCAAAAGAGAGGGGGAGCTGGCGCAGGCCAATAATGCATTGCAGCTGGTCCTCGGCACGTATCGCGCGCTGCCGGGCGACAGCGGCATGAACGCCGGCGACGTTGCGCCGGTGAAACTGCCACCCCATCTTTCATCAGCGATACTGCTGCAGCGCCCGGATATTATGGAGGCGGAGTATCAGCTTAAGGCGGCCGATGCGGATATCGGCGCGGCGCGTGCTGCCTTTTTCCCGTCCATTTCGCTGACCAGCGGGCTTTCAACGGGCAGTACGGAATTGTCCAGCCTGTTCACCGCGGGCAGCGGAATGTGGAATTTTATGCCTAAAATTGAACTTCCCATTTTTAATGCGGGCAGGAATAAGGCCAAACTGAAGCTGGCCGAAATTCGCCAGCAGCAGTCGGTTGTTAATTACGAACAAAAAATTCAGACCGCCTTTAAACAGGTTGCCGACGCGCTCGCGCTGCGGGACAGCATTACCCAGCAAATTGAAGCGCAGCAGCGTTATCTTGCTTCGCTGCAAATCACCCTGCAGCGTGCCAGAGGGTTATATTCCAGCGGTGCGGCCAGCTATATCGAGGTACTCGACGCGGAACGTTCTCTTTTCTCCACGCAGCAAACCATTCTCGACCTTATTTACGCCCGACAGGTGAATGAAATAAAACTCTTCACCGCGCTGGGCGGTGGTTGGGTCGAATAACTTAATCAAAGAGGAAAATAAAAATGCGTAATTCACTTAAGGCCGTTGTATTCGGTGCGATCTCGGTTGTGTTTTCTGCCAGCCTCCAGGCGGAGGTGCATCAGCACGACGCAATGACAATGAACGCCGCCAGTGACGCGGCTTCCGAGCAAATTATCCACGGTAAGGGCGTTGTGAAAGCGGTTGATCTTACGAATAAAAAAATCACCATTTCTCATGACGCTATTCCGGCCATTGGCTGGCCTGCGATGACCATGCGGTTCACCTTTACCGACGCTGACGAGAGCATTAACGCACTAAAGCCCGGCAGCCAGGTTGATTTTTCATTTGTTCAGCAGGGCAATATCTCTTTACTCAAAAGCATTAAATAGCGAGATACGGCATGGCCTCATTAAAAATAAAATATGCTGCCATGATAGTCAGCAGCCTTATTGCGGGAGGGCTGATATCGGTGACGGCATGGCAGAATCTTCATTCATCTGAAAAAACGGCAAATAACGCGTCGGAAAGAGAGGTACTTTTCTGGTATGACCCGATGAAACCCGACGTTAAATTCGATAAGCCCGGTAAATCGCCGTTTATGGATATGGATCTGGTGCCGAAATATGCGGATGAAAACGAGGATAACACCAGTACCGGTATACGTATCGATCCGGCTCAGGTTCAGAACCTGGGATTAAAAACGCAAAAGGTGACGCGCGGAACGCTGAATTATGCCCAGACGATCCCGGCTAACGTCAGCTATAACGACTATCAGTTTGTTATTGTGCAGGCGCGCGCGGAAGGCTTCGTTGAAAAAGTATACCCATTGACGACCGGCGATCGCGTGAAGAAAGGCACGCCGCTGATTGATATTACTATTCCGGACTGGGTCGAGGCGCAGAGTGAATTTTTGCTGTTATCCGGCACCGGCGGAACGCCGACGCAAATAAAAGGGGTGCTTGAGCGGCTGCGGCTGGCGGGTATGCCGGACGAGGATATCCAGAGGCTGCGCGCCAGCCGTACTATCCAGACCCGGTTTACCATCAGGGCGCCCATCGACGGGGTCATTACGGCCTTTGACCTGCGTACCGGCATGAATATTTCCAAAGATAAGGTGGTAGCGCAAATACAGGGGATGGATCCGGTATGGATCGGCGCGGCGGTACCTGAATCCATCGCTTATCTGCTGAAAGACACCTCGCAGTTTGCTGTTTCGATACCGGCTTATCCGGATAAAACCTTCCCGGTAGAAAAATGGAACATCCTGCCGAGCGTGGACCAGACCACCCGCACGCTGCAGGTTCGCCTGCAGGTTTCTAACAAGGACGAGCTGCTGAAGCCGGGCATGAACGCGTACCTGAAGCTGAATACGCAAAGTCAGGAGATGCTGCTGATCCCCTCCCAGGCCGTGATTGATACCGGAAAAGAACAGCGCGTCATTACCGTTGATAAAGACGGGCGCTTTGTGCCGAAACCAATACACGTGCTGCATGAATCTCAACAGCAGTCGGGGATTGGTAGCGGACTGGAAGAGGGGGAGTCGGTGGTGGTCAGCGGCCTGTTCCTGATTGACTCGGAGGCCAATATCACCGGCGCGCTGGAGCGCATGCATCAGGCTGAAAACGCTGACGACGCGCATTCCGGCCATTAAGGAGACGATGATGATTGAATGGATTATCCGGCGATCGGTCGCCAACCGTTTCCTGGTCATGCTGGGGGCGCTTTTTCTCAGCGTCTGGGGAACATGGACCATCATCAACACCCCGGTCGATGCCTTGCCCGATCTGTCTGATGTTCAGGTGATAATCAAAACAAGCTATCCCGGCCAGGCCCCGCAGATTGTTGAAAACCAGGTCACCTATCCGCTCACCACCACCATGCTGTCGGTTCCCGGCGCAAAGACCGTGCGCGGTTTTTCCCAGTTTGGCGATTCGTATGTGTACGTCATTTTTGAAGATGGCACCGATCTCTACTGGGCCCGTTCGCGCGTGCTGGAGTATCTGAACCAGGTTCAGGGCAAACTGCCTGCCGGGGTGAGCTCTGAAATCGGTCCTGATGCCACGGGCGTGGGCTGGATATTTGAGTATGCGCTGGTGGATCGCAGCGGAAAACACGATCTCGCCGAATTGCGTTCATTGCAGGACTGGTTCCTGAAGTTTGAGCTGAAAACTATCCCGAACGTGGCCGAGGTCGCGTCGGTGGGCGGCGTGGTTAAGCAGTATCAGATTCAGGTTGATCCGCTAAAGCTGACCCAGTTCGGCATCAGCCTGCCGGAGGTTAAGCAGGCGCTTGAATCGTCCAACCAGGAAGCTGGGGGATCGTCGATTGAAATGGCGGAAGCGGAGTATATGGTCCGCGCCAGCGGTTATCTGCAGACGCTGGATGATTTCAATAATGTTGTCCTGAAAACCGGCGAGAACGGGGTACCGATTTACCTCCGTGATGTTGCCCGCGTACAGACGGGGCCGGAAATGCGGCGCGGTATTGCCGAGCTGAACGGGCAGGGGGAAGTTGCGGGTGGCGTGGTAATTCTGCGTTCGGGCAAAAACGCGCGCGACGTTATTACCGCGGTGAAAGATAAGCTGGCGACCCTCAAGGCCAGCCTGCCGGAAGGCGTTGAGATCGTGACCACCTACGATCGCAGCCAGCTGATCGACCGGGCAATCGACAACCTGAGCTATAAGCTGCTTGAAGAGTTTGTTGTGGTGGCCATCGTCTGCGGGCTGTTCCTCTGGCACGTCCGCTCCGCGCTGGTGGCGATTGTCTCTTTGCCGCTGGGCCTGTGTATTGCCTTTATCGTCATGCACTTCCAGGGGCTGAACGCCAATATCATGTCGCTGGGCGGGATTGCGATTGCCGTCGGCGCGATGGTGGATGCCGCCATCGTGATGATTGAAAACGCGCACAAACGGCTTGAAGAGTGGGATCATCAGCATCCTGGAGAGCAGATTGATAACGTTACTCGCTGGAAGACGATCACCAACGCCTCTGTGGAAGTGGGGCCAGCGCTGTTTATCAGCCTGCTGATTATTACCTTGTCGTTCATTCCCATCTTCACCCTGGAGGGGCAGGAAGGGCTGCTGTTTGGCCCGCTGGCCTTTACCAAAACGTACTCCATGGCAGGTGCAGCCGCGCTGGCTATCATTGTTATCCCTATTCTGATGGGATTCTGGATCCGGGGTAAAATCCCCGCCGAGACCAGTAACCCACTGAACAGGCTGCTGATTAAAGCCTATCACCCGCTTCTGGTTCGGGTGCTGCACTGGCCCAAAACAACGTTGCTCGTTGCCGTCTTGTCCATCTTCACGGTTATCTGGCCTTTGAGCCAAGTGGGCGGCGAGTTTCTGCCGAAGATCAACGAGGGGGATCTGCTGTATATGCCGTCCACGCTGCCCGGCGTGTCCCCGGCAGAAGCAGCCGCGCTGCTACAGACCACGGACAAATTAATCAAAACCGTGCCTGAGGTGGCGTCAGTTTTTGGTAAGACCGGTAAGGCGGAAACGGCAACGGATTCTGCGCCGCTCGAAATGGTGGAAACTACCATTCAGCTTAAGCCGGAGGATCAATGGCGGCCAGGCATGACTATGGACAAGATCGTTGACGAGCTGGACAAAACCGTTCGTTTGCCCGGCCTGGCTAACCTCTGGGTGCCGCCCATACGTAACCGCATTGATATGCTCTCAACCGGGATCAAAAGCCCGATAGGTATCAAGGTTTCCGGTACCGTTTTGTCTGATATCGACGCGACGGCGCAAAGCATCGAGGCGGTAGCGAAAACCGTGCCGGGCGTGGTGTCAGCCCTGGCTGAACGTCTGGAGGGCGGGCGCTACATTGATATTGATATCAACCGGGAAAAAGCCTCCCGCTACGGGATGACGGTGGGTGACGTGCAGCTGTTTGTCTCCTCAGCCATCGGCGGCGCGACGGTGGGGGAAACGGTAGAGGGCGTTGCCCGGTACCCGATAAACATTCGCTATCCTCAGGACTACCGGAACAGCCCGCAGACGCTGAGAGAAATGCCGATTCTGACGCCGATGAAGCAGCAGATCACGCTGGGCGATGTGGCTGATATAAAGGTCGTATCTGGCCCGACTATGCTGAAAACGGAGAATGCGCGTCCTGCCAGCTGGATTTACATTGATGCAAGGGGCAGGGATATGGTGTCGGTGGTGAACGACATTAAGACGGCCATCAGCCAAAACGTGAAGCTGAGGCCGGGTACCAGCGTATCATTCTCCGGGCAGTTTGAACTGCTGGAGCACGCCAATAAGAAACTGAAGCTGATGGTGCCGATGACGGTGATGATCATCTTCATTCTGCTCTATCTGGCGTTCCGTCGCGTGGATGAGGCGTTGCTGATCCTGATGAGTCTGCCGTTTGCCCTGGTGGGTGGCATCTGGTTCCTTTACTGGCAGGGCTTCCATATGTCTGTTGCAACCGGCACCGGCTTTATCGCCCTGGCCGGGGTGGCGGCAGAGTTCGGGGTCGTCATGCTGATGTATTTGCGGCATGCCATTGAGGCGAATCCAGCCTTATCCCGGCGTGAGACATTCACCGCACAAGCGTTGGATGACGCTCTGTACCATGGCGCGGTTCTGCGTGTCCGACCCAAGGCGATGACGGTGGCGGTTATCATTGCGGGTCTGCTGCCTATACTCTGGGGAACCGGCACGGGGTCAGAAGTTATGAGTCGGATCGCCGCGCCGATGATTGGCGGGATGATCACCGCGCCGCTGCTGTCGCTGTTTATCATTCCGGCGGCGTATAAGCTTATCTGGTTACGCAGGTATAAAAAGCAATAAACAGACCCCGCCAGAGATGGCGGGGTTTTATGTTCAACGAGCCTGGTGCAAAAGTTTACGCCAGGCACGATTGTGCAGGGTAAACAGCAGCATCTTATAGAAAGAAGTAGAGTGGATGCAGTAACCGCTGAGCAGCAGCATAGAGATGCTTATCGACGCCGCGATGAGACTGACGCCCGGAACACTCGCACCGCTTAGCGCAGTCAGCAGATAGACTGTCGTTAACACAAGGCTTACAACCGCCAGCGTAAGATGCACCTGCACGGCACGCATGAGGCCTTTGCCAATCAGAAACATCGTCATGCCATTGATGCCTGAGAACAGCAGGGCGATCAAAACCACCCATATAAATACGCTTTCTTCAGGCTCCCCGAGGGCGGCGCTGACTTTGTAACCCAACCACAGCTGCGGTATCCCAAAATTGACGATCACCCCAAGGGTACTGAGAACAGCTGGAATGCCCATGGTATAGCATCCCGTCGGTGTTCCGATCAGTTCGGCCAGTTCCGCTTTTAACTGTTGCAGTTGTGCAGTATTGGCCTTGCTGATTCTTACCGCCAGGTCGTTACAGTGGTTTAGTCGACGATATAGTGCTTTAATCATTTGAATATAATGACATAAACGTCATCAGCCCGTCATGCGAAAGAGGTTCAGCCATATGAGCTGCGAGCACTGCCGTGAACTCTGTGTTAAGTACGTTATCCGGACGCCCGATCAGTTACGAAAAGCAATTCGTATTGCCAGAAATGCAATCAACGAAGGGATGTTGTCAGAAGTTCTGACAAAGGACGACTGGAATCAGTACAGCTTCAGTGAGTGCTCTGAAAAGATGATATGGGGCGACATCGTCGATTACCACTTTGTATGCAACTTTTGCGGTACCCAGTTCGTCCTGGGGGCAGAAACGTATCATGGAAGTGGAGGTTACTGGTCGCCAGAGTTTGAAAAGCCTTCCGACATCATTGACTGATTATGATGTAAGAGCAGAGGCTGAGGCACAGGATATGATTTATGGATTTATTGCATTTAACTTATGTATTGTGAATGTTGAGATCACCAATTTTCAACAGGCGTAGAGTGGTCAAAGCGGTGAATCTGAAAGAGATCCACATAAGTGAAAGACGAGAAGCGTGAGGGAGGTCAGAATTAGTAACAGATTGATGTATCGGCTCGTGATTAACTATTAGATGGCATTTAACATAATATACATTATGCGCACTAAAGTAAGGTTCGGCAAATTCTGCCTTTCTACGGCCATGATTGCTCTGGTCATTGATAGCCTGAAAGTTCGCCTGTTCAAATGTCAACGCTATCACGATATCCGCACCCTCAACGTCTACGTTTATACAAGGTTAAAAGACGTTTGATATACTCCAGGCTTTGACCACCGCTGCTGTAGACTTATGGAAATTGAACTCGATAAAAGCTTCAAAGAAAGGATTTTCCACGCTGTCATTTTTGAAGTGACGGCCAACGTTATCATCGCTCTGTCTCTTGCATGGCTGATGAACGTCTCGGTACTCCAGTCCGGTTCGTTGTCCGTGATATCCGCACTTACCGCAACGGTCTGGAATTTTATCTTCAATAAGCTCTTTGACTCCCTGCAGAAAAAACATCAGTTTCAACGAACGTTCCTCGTTCGCGCCATCCATGCGGTTGGGTTTGAAACGGGCCTTGTCGTTTCCTTAATCCCTGTGGCCATGTTCATGCTGAATTTAACGATCGCAGAGGCATTTTTTGTCGAGATTGGCCTTGTGCTGTTTTTCCTGCCATACACGATGCTGTTTAACTGGCTCTATGATTACCTGCGTTGGACATTCGTTGGGAGTAAACGGTCTGCTGTATAGCGAGTCTTGATGTCGGTCACATTCACAACCCCTTGATCGTATTGGAATCCACTCTCTTTCTATACTTCTCATTTCACCATCACTTTTGAGGAGTCCATCATGTTCGATCATGTGAAATTCGGCGTCAGCGATTATGAGAAAAGTAAAACCTTCTTCCTCATGTCGCTTCAACCCCTCGGTGTCGAACTCGTCGATGAAGGCTCCCCTGACTATGGCGTCGAAATGAGTTCAGGCGACGTTTCTCTTTGCCTTTTTCAGTCGAATGATAAGCCCGCTCCGCTTCATCTTGCCTTTGTAGCCACGACACGCCAGCAGGTTAATGACTTTTACCATGCCGCTCTGAGCGCAGGCGGACGCGATAATGGTGCACCGGGATTGCGCTCTTACGGTAAAAATTACTATGCCGCATTTGTCATTGCGCCTGATGGTCATAATATCGAAGCGGTATGCCATGCCCCTGAAGAAGGATAAGTTAATTTCGCCCGTCTGCCTGATAATTCTTGATATTGCACGATATTGCCGATTATTATTCCCGTGAAGTGAGACACAAACCTGCAGTTTCATGCAAAAACACTTAACGAGGTGGATATGACGCAACAGTTGATTTTGATTGCTGGCCCCTATCGAAGCGGTACAGACGGCATTCAGGCCCGCATTGATGAAAATCTTGCCCGTCTTGAACGAGCTGCATTAGCCGTTTATCAGCGCGGCCACGTTCCGGTGATTGGTGAATGGCTGGCGCTTCCACTGGCGAAGGCCGCGGGCTCGACGTCGATTGGCGATGAGATTGCAGAATCGATGCTGTATCCCGTTGCACGCCGGCTTATCGCAAAATGTGATGCGATTTATCGTATTGCCGGCGCGTCTCAGGGGGCGGACATGGACATAGAGGTTGCGCGAAAACACGGCCTCACGATTTATACCGCGCTTGAAAGCATTCCTCAGGCTTAATGGTTCCCGCGCCAGCCAGTATCTGGCTGGCTCACGCTCAAGCCAGCACGACCGACACCCCTTTTTCCGAAACCGCATTGACCCAGCCACGGTCGGTATCGTCTTCGACGACAATCGTATTTGCCAGCGCCACATCGCCAATCACAAATGATGACGCCGTGTTTATTTTTTCCGGCGACGCCAGAACAACCGTCTCGGCGGCTCTGCCGGAAAATGCACGTTTGATGCACGCCTCTTCGAAATCTCCGGTCGTCAGCCCTGCTTCCGGATGGATGCCGGTTACGCCCATAAAGAACAGATCCGCATGAATATTTTCGATACCTTCGATGGCCGCCGCGCCGACCGCGACAATCGAATGTTTATACAAACGGCCGCCGATCAGAATAACCTCGATGGAAGGATGATTAACAAGCCCCAGGGCAATGCTCGGACTGTGCGTCACCACGGTAATACGCAGGTCATGCGGTAAGAAGGCGATCAGTTCTGAGGTGGTCGTTCCACCGTCAACGATCACCACCTGGCCCGAAGAAATCAGCTGCGCCCCCTTCTGCGCCACCTTTCTTTTGGCATCCATTTTAACGGACTGACGTTCCGCGAAAGGCACAGTAGCGGAAGACGACGGCAGCGCGCCGCCGTGAACCCGCTGTAAACGCCCTTCTGCCGCCAGCTCGCGCAAATCGCGACGGATGGTGTCTTCAGAGACGTCGAAAAGAACGCTGAGCGCTTTTGACTGGACCTGACCTTCGGCGCCGAGCTTTTCAAGGATCAACTGTTTTCGCTGACTGGTGAGCATCATGGATTCCTGATATTGCATGTTTAATCTTGAAACTGCACGTTAATGCTGTTATTGATAGTTACTCTACGTAAGGAGGACGAAACGTGCAATCAAAACGTGCAGATGTGCGCATCATTGACAGTGAAACCCTGTCCGATAACTGGTATTTACTTAAAAAATATACCTTTGACCTGCAAAGGCGCGATGGCGAATGGCAGCGGCAAACGCGTGAAGTTTATGACCGGGGGAACGGCGCCACGATCCTGCTCTACAACCGCGACCAAAAAACCGTGATTCTGACCCGCCAGTTCCGCTTCCCGGTCTTTATTAATGGCCATGAGGACGATCTGATCGAGGCGGCGGCCGGCCTGCTCGATAATATGGATCCCGAAAGCCGCATTAAAGCAGAGGCGGAAGAAGAGACCGGGTTTAACGTGTCGAGCGTGCAGAAAATCTTTGAAGCCTATATGAGCCCGGGCTCCGTCACGGAGAAACTCTACTTTTATCTTGCCGAGTATCAGCCGAAGGACAAAACCAGCGCAGGCGGCGGTATCAAAGCGGAGGGCGAAGATATCGACGTGCTTGAAATGCCCTTTGAAGAGGCACTGCGGGGAATTGATACGGGCAAGATCGTCGACGGAAAAACCATCATGCTGCTCTACCATATTGCACTGAAAGGCATTCTGTAACCTGCCGCTCTTCCGACGCCTGTCCCGGTGCAGGTGTCGGCCTGTGCTATCCTTGCTGAAACACGCAAAACGGAGATCTGAAGATGGCCGACTGGAACCCTTCGCTTTATCTGCAATACGGTGCTGAACGAACGCGCCCTGCCGCCGAGCTGCTTGCCAGAATTCCCCTGAGTGACGTCGCCACCATCGCCGATTTGGGCTGCGGGCCGGGAAACAGCACCGCGCTGTTGCAGCATCGCTGGCCTAAAGCTCAGATCGTCGGCGTCGATAACTCGCCTGCCATGCTGGAAGAGGCGCGCAGCGCACTGCCCGACTGTCAGTTCGTTGAGGCCGATATCCGCCAGTTCAGGCCAGGCCAGCCGTTGAATCTCATCTATGCGAACGCATCGCTACAGTGGGTCCCTGACCATTACGATCTCCTGCCTCACCTGGCGTCACTTCTCACGCTCAATGGCGTGCTGGCGATCCAGATGCCGGACAACTGGCTTGAGCCCACGCATGTGGCGATGCGCGAAGTAGCGCTGGAGCAAGGCTACCCGGACCGTGGCCGCGAGCCGCTGCCCGGCGTGCATGCCTATTACGATATCCTGTCGGAGGCCGGCTGCGATGTGGATATCTGGCGGACAACCTATTTCCATAAAATGAGTTCGCACCAGGCCATTATTGACTGGGTCAGCGCTACCGGTTTGCGCCCGTGGCTCCAGGAACTCAACGAGAGCGAGCAGAAACGTTTCCTGGAACGCTACCATGAACTGCTGGAGGAGCAGTATCCGCTCCAGGAAAACGGACAGATACTGCTGGCTTTTCCTCGGCTGTTTATGGTTGCCCAGCGTCAGCCCTGAATGGCGCTATGAACGGGCTTCTTTGAGCAGCTGCTGGATAACCTTTTCCTGCTGCTCATAATTCCCTTCGCCAAACGAGGTATAGCGTAGCTGGCCTTTAGCATCGAAATAGTAGTGCGCGGGCCAGTACTGATTGCCGAAAGCGTTCCAGATCTGATAGTTGTTGTCCGTCACAACCCGGTACGGCAGCTGCCATTTATTGACCGCATTTTTCACCGAGGCGATCGGTTTCTCCCAGGGGTATTCAGGCGTGTGTACCCCTATGACGACCAGGCCCTGAGACTGGTATTTTGTTGCCCAGTCGCGCACGTGCGGAAGCGTATGCTGGCAGTTAATGCAGTCCCAGGTCCAGAAATCGATCAGAACCACCTTCCCGCGCAGTGACTCAGACGTGACAGGGTCACCATTCACCCACCCTGTTCCACCGCTTAATGAAGGCAGCTGGCTGCTGGGCTCGGTCATGACGACCGGCTGAAGCTTCGCCGGTTGCGTGGCGGGTTTTGCCAGATTCAGCAGCGCGGTTTCAAGACGATCCGCGACGCCGTTTGCGCCCTGCAGAACAGACGTCATCCCCGTTGCGTTAAAGACGACGGCCGCTAACATCACCACGCCTGCCCCCTGACGTAATTTTTCCATCAGCGCCGATCTTGCTCTCAGCGGCGCCATCAGCGTGCGGCCTCCGAAAACGAGCAAACCCAGCATCAGCGCGCAGCCGCTACCGTAGGCGGCCAGCAAGGCTCCTGTGGCAATGGCCGAGTGTCCGGCAATATTGATGCTGAAAATGGCGCCCAGAATCGGTCCCGCGCAGGGAGACCAGAGCAGCCCGACCGCAAGCCCGGCCAGAAAAGCCGATGCTATACCGCGCGTTTGCCCGCTTCGGGTGTTGAGGGCATTTCCCGCGCTCACTGCCGGCCCGGCAATACGCTGGGCAAAGGCCGGAAAAATTAAGGCCAGCGCGGCCATGGCCAGGACGATAAGCGCGATCCAGCGCCCGACGATAGTTGCCTCTGCTATCCACTCGCTGGCGACGGTGACGACCATCGCCACCAGGGTGAACATGACGATCATCCCCGCGAGCAGCGCCAGAATCTGTCGCCGCTGCCCCTGAAAACCGGCGAACAGGAGAGGAATAACCGGGAGCGTACATGGACTGAGCAGGCTTATCATCCCGCCCAGGAAAGCAATTATCAGAAACATAGACACCTCACATTACAAGTCCTGCGACGCTGCAGTGAGGCTATTTCATCGTGCGGATGTGTTCAGGATATGTGTAAAAGCGTGGGTTTTGTCTGGCTCTGTATCGCCCATGCCGGGTGATACAGAACCGTACAATTAACGGCGCGGGAGAGTAATCGAAACGTCCAGCCCGCCCTCTGCGCGGTTCGCCAGCTTTAGCTTTCCGTCCAGCTGAGCGGTGAGCTGCGCAGCGATAGCCAGGCCGAGCCCTGTCCCGCCGGTGTCGCGGTTGCGTGACGTTTCCACCCGATAAAACGGCTGTAATACCGCCTCCAGCTCGGCATCCGGTATCCCCGGCCCGCCGTCGATGATGTGAATGACCACCTCTCCGGCAGCCGAGTCATCAATGCTAATGGTGGCGTAGTCGCCAAATTTCAGGGCGTTATCCAGCAGGTTGGTCATCACCCGACGAAGCGCCTGCGGACGCGTGACGATGGGCAAACGGTTTTCGCCTGCCTGAAACTGCACGTTTTTACCGATGTCCTGATAATCGCAGGCGATGCTGTTTATCCAGGCATTCAGCTCCAGCTTCAGCGAGGTCTCTTCCAGTGATTCTGATGACCGGGCATACGCAATGCCCTCCCGCACCAGACGCGACATGTTATCCAGGTCGTTTAAGAGCTTGTCGCGCAGGTCAGGCTGTTCAGCCATTTCAACACGAAGCTTCATACGGGTAATCGGGGTCTGGAGATCGTGCGAAATGGATGCCAGAATCTGCGCCCGCTCCCTGAGATAGGACTGAATGCGCGCCTGCATCGCGTTGAAGGCATGCGCTGCCCGCTGAACCTCAACCGGCCCTTTTTCCGTCATTGGCGAATTGGCCGCCGGGTCCAGGGAATCTACCGCGCGGGTAAACTGTGAAAAAGGCCGTATCACCTGGCGCACGGCGATCCAGGAGCAGGCAGCCAGCACGAGCAGCTGCAGAATAAGAACAACCGGCAGCCAGCTGGCGACCGGCGGCATCCGAGGGATCAGGTCGATGGTCAGGGGCGCGCCATCATGTAACGTGAGATGCGCCTGGATATGTGAAATGGCGCCGGGAACGGCGGTGAAGCTGAGCGGGTACTGTTCCGCAAGCGTCGCTTTTAAGGTTCGGATGGCGTCCCGCGAACGCTTGTCCGTCGGCGCGTTGCCGGGCTCTCCCGGCCCCAGAATATAGCGGTAGTTACCCCGTTCAAGGCGCGGCAGCCAGGCCGCGCGCTCGCTGGCCGGTAAGCGGTCTAAGATAGCCACGCTGGTCGCGACATCGTATTCCAGATTACCGAGCATCACCGTTCGGGCGCTGTGCATTCGCTCAATCATGACCAGCGTCAGGCTCAGGGCATTGGCCAGCAACAGGCCGGGCAGCACGACGATCAGCAGGCGGGCCAGCAGCGAGCGAGGCCAGAGCGTCATTCGTTAGCCTCTTTGATGGTGACCGGCATGGTAAACACATAGCCCTCGCTGCGCACGGTTTTGATATACGCGGGCGTGCGGGCATCTTCATTCAGACGCTGGCGAACCCGGCTAACCAGCAGGTCGATTGAGCGTTCAAACAGCTCGGCGTCGCGTCCCTGCGTCAGGTTGAGCAGCTGATCGCGGGTCAGCACCCGCTGCGGGTGGTCAAGGAAAACGCGCAGCAGGCGATACTCCGCCCCGCTGAGCGCCACAATCACCCCTTCCGGGTCGATCAGGTGTCGGGCAACGGTATCGAGCTGCCATTCGCCGAACATCACCAGCCGCCCTGCTTCCGTCACCTGTAAATTGGGCGGCATCGTGCGAAAACGGCGTAAAATCGCTTTGATACGCGCCAGCAATTCTCGCGCGACGAAAGGTTTTACGACGTAATCGTCGGCTCCCATTTCCAGACCCAGGATCCTGTCCGTCTCCTCGTTGCGCGCCGTCAGCATCAGGATGGGCAGATCTTTATATTTCCCGACGCGTAATTGCCGACACAGCGTAAGCCCGTCATCGCCGGGCATCATAACGTCCAGCACCACCAGGTCGATATGCTGTTTGTCCAGCACGACACGCATCTCTTTGCCGTTTGCCGCGCCAGAGGCGCGATAACCGGACTTGACGAGATAGTCGATAATCAGTTCACGAATATCCCTGTCGTCATCGACGACAAGGATATGATCAATATGCTCCACCGAAATCTCCAGACCGAAGGGTAACGTACTGAAAATAGCACATTTCAGAGTTTGTCAGCGTCAACAACTGCCTTGACGAAATCCTGCGGATCTTCCTGAGGGGGATTGTGCCCCACGGTTGCGCCGAAGGTACGGTGTTCATACTTACCGGTGAATTTACCCGCGTAGGCCTGCGGTGCCGGATGCGGCGCCCCGTTGTTTCCGCCTTCGATGGTGATCGTCGGAACGGTGATGTTCGGCAGCGTGGCGAGTTTTTGCTCGTAGGCGTCGTATTTGCGCTCGCCTTTTTCCAGCCCTAAGCGCCAGCGATAGTTACTCAGCGTCACCGCAACGTGATCCGGGTTATCAAGGGATTTGGCGCTGGCGTTGAAGGTTGCATCGCTAAATTTCCAGTCCGGCGAGGCCTGCGACCAGATCAAACGGGCGAAGTCATGCGTGTTTTTGGCATAGCCCTCAGCGCCGCGCTCGGTGGCGAAATAGAACTGATACCACCACTGCTGCTCCGCTTTTGGCGGCAACGGCTGTTTACCAATCTGCTGGCTGCTGATGAGATAGCCGCTCACCGAAACGAGCGACTTGACGCGCTCTGGCCACAGTGCCGCAACGATATCCGCCGTACGGGCACCCCAGTCATAGCCTGCAAATACCGCCTGCTTGATATTCAGGGCGTCCATCAGGTTCACGATATCTTTCGCCATTGCGGAAGGCTGGCCGTTACGCGGCGTTTTTGCCGACAGGAAGCGCGTGGTACCGTAGCCGCGCAGAGAAGGCACAATCACGCGGTAGCCTTTTGCCGCCAGCGCAGGCGCGACTTCAGCGTAGCTGTGAATATCGTAGGGCCAGCCGTGTAACAAAATGACCGGCTGGCCATCTTTCGGGCCAATGTCGACATACCCGACGTTAAGATCGCCGGCGTTGATTTGCTGTGGGCGATCGAAAGCGGCCGCGAAGTTCGTGCCGGTGGCTTCGGCCTGACAGGACATGACGGTGCCCAGGGAAACGGTGAGAGCAAGCGTTGAGTAAGCGAGTTTGCTGAACATGTTGATATCTCCGGTTGAGAACAATTTACGGGGTTATAACAACAGTTCAATGTATAGCGGATATGTGCGAAAACGCGTTTATTGCAAGCCTGTGTATGTATCTGGAACACGGATACAGTGTGATACAAACACAGGCGCTGTTACCTTAAAGAGAGAGACGATAGCGGACGTAATCGTCTGCGTCACCGTACCGATCGTAGAGTTTACGTGCCGGGTTGTTCTCCCGGGTGACCCAGTAGAGCTTTGACCACCCTTCGCGCTTTCCTTCCGCTATCAGGGCATCTATAAGCGCCTTACCCGCTCCCGCGCCGCGCTCGGCAGCATCAACAAACAGATCTTCCAGGTAGCAGACGGGCGCGGTTGACCAGGTTCCTTCGTGCAGAACACACATGGCGAAACCGATGACCTTTTCGTCTTTCTCTACCACGCGGCAGAACATCGGAGAATGCGCTGAGAGCGCCCTTTCCCATGTTGATGCGGTGACGGACTCCTCGAGGTAGCAGTCATAAAAATGGGTATAGCCATCCCACAGCGGTCGCCACTGGGAATAGTCGTCTTCGCGTAGAGGTCTTACCGTGACAGCCATGCGTTCCTCTCATTACAAGTCGATTGCCATTTCAAAACAGCGTAAATCAGCCCCATCATATCGCCTCTTTAACGGCTTTTTAGCCGCATTTCGCGGGCCAGTCTGGCAAGACGCTGAGTGCGACAATAGAGCGTAAACAGCACAAAGCCTCTGCTGTTCATTACCATCCGACAAAGTAGCAGAGCGAAAGATGCGATGACCAGTGGCCAAAGATTTCCGTCATGAGAAAGCAGTATAGGGAGCGCCTGAACGAGGGTCGCTATCAGCAGAATGATGAACAAGGCCGTAAACCCCAACAATCCAGACGTCTTCCCACGGGCCAGAAGTACGCTTATCGCAATAAGCACGCCTGTCATTGTTAATGATGGTATGAAAAAACTGAGTGCATGATGTAATGGCGATAGGCCCGGCAATGCGTGGAGAAAAGGCAAAAGGTTTAGCGCAAATGCCACTAAAAACAGAGGCAACAGCGCCGCTACCGGATAAGGATTTTGACGCGGAAGCTCGCTGAGCGGCCGGGAAAAATACCGTTCCAGCTCGGGAGTGGAATGGTTTAAAAGGCGGGTATCACGACGAGCAACAGCCTCTTCTATCTCTTTGCCATGCTGCATAAGATCCTGGAATACGCGTCCGGTTAAAAATCTCAGAAAGCTCATCAGAATACCGCCAGCGACTGAATGGTACCAATAATGTATTTACCCGTCCGTGGTATGTTACCGGGCGACGCAACAACTCCACTCACCGCACTCCCTGTAAATGCCGCGGCACTTGTAACCACTTGTCCAAGTTGACGTGTTAGTTCTATCTGAACCGGTCCGGTTGGAAAGCGCTTGGGATAGAGACCAGCGCGTATAAGTGCCTTGATTTCTTTGTTACTTATGCCTGGGTTTTGCGCGCGAATTATCAGTTCGGTCAAACGAGCACGATCCTGCCGAGGATAGTTTTTTAACCACTCTGTGGCTTTCAAAGAGGAGACTGATTTCATTGCTCGCCAGGTGGAAACAGCTTCTTTTAATGCCCCTCCTGCACTTGCTAACGAAATGACATCCAAAGATGTTGAGGTGGCAACGTACCATTCTTGCGAATCGAGCCAGGCAACATTTTCACCGCCGTTTTCAACCAAATCATAGATACGATAAAGGCCATTAACGCATTGCAATCCGGTAGCAAGGGTGCCTGCATAGCCAATTGCCACTAAAACACCACTGCCTCCTGCCGTAAGTGGAGTTGCTGCCGTACCGGCAAGCATCACACCTCCAGTGATAATCATCGCCCCACATGATAATACCGTCGATGCAAGTTCAGTTCCCATAGATGTAGATGCCACAGCGTCAGTCAAGGATTTACCTACGCTGGAGGTGGATGGTTGTGACTTCGTTTTAGTTACAATTACATGGGTAACAATACCGCTTTGACCATTAGGATGACGCTGACCAGAACGAACCAGGTATCGTTGAGCTCCATCAGCATAAATGATCCCGGCCTGTGTGAATTCGCGATTACAGTCCATTGCGGAACCCAGTGCTTTGAAATCGAAATCCGCAGCCCCAAAACCTGCCATGCGAGCATAATCATATCCGGGTAGATTTGTATCAGGATTCATTCCAGGAAAAACCATACATTACTCCTTATGTTTGTGGGTAGGTTAGCCCAACTAATCAGACGGTAATCGAACGATCTGCAGAGCAAAATTTTGGTAGTAAATAAGTTACGACGCAACTAAATAGAATGTGATAGAAGTGAAAATACCAGAACGCAAACAAAAACATAACGCTTAAATACGGAGATCCGCAGATGACGATACCAACCCTCACGACAGAACGTCTCCTGCTGAAACCGCTGGTTGCCGAAGATGCGGTTCAGATTCAAAAGCTGTATCCGCGCTGGGAGATCGTCCGCTATTTGGTCTCTTCCGTGCCCTGGCCCTACCCGGATAACGGTGCGGAAAATTATGTCAACAACGTCGCGCTGCCGGATATGGCAAAAGGGATAGCCTGGATCTGGAGCATCCGCCGTCGTGAGGTGCCGGATGCGTTGATGGGGATTATCTGCCTGTACGATGTTGACGATAATAACCGCGGATTCTGGCTGGCGCCGGAGTTTCAGGGACAGGGGTATATGCGTGAGGCCAGCATAGCGGCGACGGATTACTGGTTTAATACGCTGAACAAATCCGTTTTGCGGGCGCCGAAGGCCGCCGCGAACAGCCGCTCCCGTCGTATTTCAGACAGCAGCGGGATGCGGCTTATCAGAACGGAAAAGAAAGCCTACGTCAGCGGGATGCTAGACTCCGAACTGTGGGAAATCACCCGCGACGAGTGGAACGCCCGTCAGGTTAGCTGATAGTGCTTATCCGGCATCCGCCTTTCCGGAATGTTCTCTTCGTCGTTCATCTGCAGCAGATCGCGTTCCATCATGTTGCAGATGGCGTCCAGCGGAAGGTCATTATCTTCTGTGCCAAACGGGTCTTCCAGCTCTTCCGCCAGGGTGTCCAGCGAGATAAAGGTGTATGAGATCAGCGCCGAGACAAACGGCGTCATGTAGTGCAGATCCACAACCAGCGCGAACGGCAGCATGATGCAGAACAGATACACCGTGCGGTGCAAAATCAGCGTATAGGCAAACGGCACCGGCGTTGTCGCAATGCGCTCGCAGCCGGAAAGGACGATAGACATATCGTTCAGACGGTTGTTCAGGCTGTGGAACAGGATGTCTGAGAGTTGCCCGTTACGCCGCCGCACGGCCAGCCACTCCCCCATAACCAGTAAAATACGGTTTGCCGGCGAGTTGGCGCCCATTACCTGAGCTAAAACGTCCGGTGCAAGGTAGCGCGAGAGCTGCTCAGCGTTCATTTCCCGGCGCAGGGTCATGCGCAGGCAGTTGGCAAAGGCGATCTGCAGGCGGACAAACTCCCCCAGGTGCTTATCGTCCGGCAAGGTGTTTTTTACCTCGCGAAACAGCGAGCGTGCCGCTATCATCAGTTGCCCCCAAAGCAGGCGAGCCTCAACGTAGCGTGAATAACAGGCGTTATTTCTGAAACCCAGAAAGATTGCGATCGCCACGCCGAGAATGCTAAACGGCGCCACGGTAAATTTGATGCCCAGCGAGGTATACCACGGCAGCATCAGGATAACGGCGATAGAAAGCAGGAAGTTGAGCAGCAGTCGGGTATAGATTTTGGGAAGTACCGAACCGTGCCAGACAAAAATCAGTTGTAGCCAGTGCTGTTTAGGACGAACGATCATAGTGAGTTTCAGGCAAGAAAAGAGCGTGGCTATTAAACGTGATCCCCCTCACGGTTGCAAGCATGTTAACGGAACATTGAATTTTCTCACCTGAAGAACGAAAACCGCACGGTGCTGCATCTGTTTTTAAAAACTGGGTAAATAGTATGTTGTAACTAAAGTGATGCCTTTCTAAACCCGGCCGAAGCCGGGTCACGTGATTAGCAAAGCGGCTTCACCGCCGCGCGCATGCCCTTCAGCAGAATGGCATCCAGATCCAGCGTCACCTGGTCGACGAGACCGTCTACCTTCGTCAGATCCTGCTCCCAGTGCGCCTCCACGCTCAGCACGGCGTGCACCAGTTCGCGGGTAGCGATCTGATTATCGCGATGCTGCGCCCATAGCTGTTGGTACCGTTCCAGCCAGAACGCATCATCCTGCACAGGATAGCTCTCCCCGTTACGCTCCGCGCGATAAAACGCGATCAGTGCCGCCAGGGCAAACGTCAGACGTGCAGGCAGTTGCCCCACTGCCTTCTGCCCTGCCAGCAGTTGTGGGAGAATACGCGTGCGGTACTTGGTCATGCCGTTGAGCGCGATGGAAAGCAGCTGGTGTCTGATGTACGGGTTTCGAAAACGCCCCGTTACAGCGCTGGCGAACGACTCCAGCTCGTCGCGGGGCAGATCGAGAACCGGAATGATTTCCTGATAAATCGCTTTCTCGACAAATGCGCACACCCCGGCATCATCCATCGCCTCGCCTACCGTATCCATCCCCGCCAGGAACGCCACCGGCACCAGCGCCGTGTGCGCACCGTTCAGGATAGCGACTTTGCGCTCTTTGTAGGGCCTGATGTCATCCACAATCAGCACGTTAAGCGGATACTGATTCAGACGCAGCTCGCGGGCAAGTGATTCAGGCCCCTGAATAACAAACAGATAGAAGTGTTCAGCCGTGTCCAGGAACCCGTCGTGATAACCCAGCTCGGCCTCAAGCGTGTCCACTTCGTCGCGCGGGTAACCGGTCACGATACGGTCAACCAGCGTTGAGCAGAAGTGGTTTGCCTCGTTCAGCCACTGGATAAAGGCGGCAGGCAGCGCCCACTCCTGCGCATAGCGCAGCACGAGTTCACGCAATGCGTCACCGTTGTAGTCAATCAGTTCACACGGAATGATGACCCAGCCCTTGTCAGGCGCGCCGCTAAAGTGGCTGAAACGCTCAAACAGCAGGCGCGTTAGCTTCGCCGGGTAGCTGACGGCAGGCGCATCGTCGAACTTATCCCCCGCGTGATAGCTGATTCCGGCTTCGGTGGTGTTTGAGAAAACAAAGCGCATATCCGGGTTATGGGCCAGCTTGAGGAACGCATCATACTGGGCGTAGACGTCGATCTCACGGTTAACAGAGCGGATAAGGCGGCTCTCACTCACCGCCTCACCCTGCCCGTTCAGGCCGCGAATGAGGGTGGTGTAGAGACCATCCTGCGCGTTCAGCGACGGCGGGAAGTCGCTCTGAATCGGACGAACGATAACCACACCGGCGTTGAGATCGGTATGTTCATTCAAAAGGTCAATTTGCCAGTCGACAAACGCACGCAGGAAATTGCCTTCGCCAAACTGAATAATGCGTTCGGGATAATGCGCACCGGGAAAATCACGACGGTTGAGCGTGTTCACAAGAGGGTTCCTTTTATGATTAGTCATACAGCCTGATAAGATTGGTACGATAACTTATCAAAACTTTACGACCAGAAACCCTGTTTCGATCAATCCCCGGCGCGGTTTATAAGAATTTATAGAACACCGACGTGGCCGTCATGGCGCCGTCCGGCATCAGGGCGTAGCGCGGGATCTCACCGACCTTTTGCCAGCCGGCGCGCTGGTAGAAGGTTTCGGCGCCGCTGCCGGTGGAGGTATCGAGCACCAGAACCGAAATGTTTCTGGCCCGGGCCTCAGCTTCCAGCGCTTCCATCAGCGCCATTGCGGCTCCTTTGCGACGCGCTTTTTCATGAACAAGCAGCTTTGCCACGTCCGCACGGTGCGGCTGGTTTTCCGGCTGGTCGGTAATCAATTGTACCGTGCCGATGACGCCCTCCTGCGGATCAATACTCGCCAGCACAACGCGCTCGTTGCGCCCTACGCTGTCAGCTATGCCGCGCCAGAATGAACGGGCTTTCTCCAGGTTAAAGGGCAGCATAAAGCTGACGGATGCGCCGCCGTTAACGCAGTTTTCGAGGATTTCGGCCAGCGCATCAAGATGGGTGAGAATGTCGTCGCGGGTGAGGTTTTTGATTTGCAGTGAGGTATTCATTTTTTGTCCTTACGTTGAATACCCTCACTTTGCATTTAACATTTTATTAACGCAAACGAAACGGTCATACGCTTTTATTATGTCATCTGGCCCGCTGCCGCTGCTGCTTCATGGCATACATTTTTTCATCGGCCTCTTTGAGCCACTGCTGCAGGTCGTTGCCGTTATGATCGAATTCGCTGAGCCCCCAGGAGAACAGAAGCGACCACGGATGTAGCTTGCGCGCATTGTAGTTTTCGACCTGCTCGGCGAGATACTGCATGGCAATCCACGCGCCCTTCTCATCCGTATCGGCAAACAGCACGGCAAACTCATCGCCACCGAAACGAACCAGCAGATCCGCTTCGCGGAAAGAGGAGCGCATCAGCTGCGCCATGGTTTTTAACGCCTTATCCCCCTCTTCGTGCCCGTAGCGATCGTTAATCTCCTTGAAACGATCCAGATCCAGCCAGCCGAGCGTTAACGGCTCAGCCCGGCGTCGGGCGATGGAGAGCGTAAACCGCACGAGCTGGTTAAAGCCCCGTCTGTTGAATAATCCGGTCAATTCATCCGTGGTCGCCGCGCTGATTGCCGCAAACTCATCTTCAGCAAGCGCGCCCAAATCCCCCAGCACGGCGAGATCGGCCGCTGAGAACTCCCGCGGTGCGTAGTCAATCAGGCAAAGCGAGCCAACGCTTGCACCGTTGCGCAAGCGCAGCGGAAAGCCTGCATAAAACCGCACGCGAGGTTCGCCGGCCACCAGCGGGTTATCCGCAAAACGATCGTCCTGAAGCATATCCCCGACGATCAGCGGGGCTTCGGTGAGGATGGTATGGCCACAAAAAGAGATGTTGCGCGGAACGGAATCGGGTGCCTGCCCATCCGCCGACTTAACGATCAGCGTATGCTCATCAATAAGGTTGACCATTGCCAGCGGTACCTGGAAAAAGCGTTTTGCCAGACGCGTTAAGCGGTCAAACGCCGGGGAACTGTCAATCTCAAGCAGACCCGATTCGCGCAGCGCGTTAAGTCTGTCAATTTCATTTTCAGGTGTTGCAGGTGCTTTCATAATGTCTCCTGACGTAAAGCGTTACTCAAAGCGTAGCTTAAACAGAGACATTGTCAGTGTTCGACATCCTGTTAAGCCGCTATCCATTTCACGTCAATGCGTTATGACGATTTGCTCGTCAGCCAACCGGGCTGGAGGCGGTAAGCGCAGAACGCATTAAATATCATTTTTGGGCGTTCATCTGTATCACCAGCCAGCGGTGGATCACGCTGACGATATAATGTTGCTGCTGCTCGCTCAGCTGCACGCCCTGGGGAATGTTATGCCATTTTGCCAGACAGCCCCGGCAGCAGGTCGCGGTGGCATGCTGGGCGATAAACACCGGGTGGCCGCGCATGGGCGTCTGCTTGCCGTCGTTTGCCGGTTGCGCTGGTGCAAGGCGTTTAGCGACAAAATCGGCGGCATGCTGGTCAATGGTGTCGGGGCCTTTGTCCCAGCAGTACTGTCGTTCCTTATTGCCCAGGCGGAAGCGCGAGCGAAACGTCGATCGCGCCAGGCGGGAAAAGAGAGGATCCAGGTCAGACATCAGTATACGGAACGTCCCAGACGTTGGGTCAGCTTCTCCAGAACCGCCACGCCGGCAAGTGAATTTCCCGTTTCATCCAGTTCCGGGCTCCAGACGGCAATCGCCATTTCATGCGGCACAATCGCCACCACCCCGCCGCCAACGCCCGATTTGGCCGGAAGGCCAACCCGCCAGGCAAACTCCCCGGCGTTCTGATACATGCCGCTGGTTGCCATCAGAGCGTTAACCTGACGCGCCTGAAGCGGGGAAACCACCTCCTGATCGAGATGCGGCGCGTGCCCCTGGTGCGCAAGGAACAGAAACGTCTGGGCCAGCTCAACGCAGTTCATCTTCAGGGCGCAGTAATGGAAGTAGTTTTGCAGCACGGTCGCCACGTCGTTGTGGAAGTTACCGAAGGATTTCATCAGCCAGGCGATAGCCGCGTTGCGGGCGGAGTGTTCAAACTCCGAGCGCGCCACCACCGAATCATAGGCAATGTCATCCACGCCCGAGAGCTGACGAACAATCTCAAGCATTCGCTGACGCGGTGCGCTGAGGCGGCTTTGCAGCATATCGCAGACCACCAGCGCCCCGGCGTTGATAAAGGGGTTACGCGGTTTACCCTGCTCGATTTCGAGCTGAAGCAGTGAGTTAAAGGGCTGGCCGGACGGATCTTTTCCCACGCGCTGCCAGATCTCTTCTTCCTCGTACTGGCGCATCGCCGCGACCAGACTCAGCACTTTAGAAATAGACTGAATAGAGAAACGTTCCGTGGCATCGCCTGCCTGGTATCGCTGTCCGTCTATGGTACAGATAGCGATGCCCAGCTTATTCCCGCTCACCGAGGCAAGGGCCGGAATGTAGTCGGCCACCTTCCCCTTTCCCAATAACGGACGAACCTGCGCCAGAATCTCGTCCAGCATCTCATTATGGATGACCGCAGCCACTCTTTGCTCCTTGCCCTCAGGCTAAAACGGGCTGCGAGTATAACAGAGGCTAATGTATTGCGTCAGGCACTAAGACGAAAACGCGAAACGGCCTGCAATAAAAGATCGGACTGCTTTTGCAGGCGTTCTGAGGCCTCCGAGGCGTCAGAGACCAGCAAATCCGTCTGGCGCGAGACCTGATTTAGCGCCTGAAGCTGGCGCGTCATCTGGTGAATGCTCTCTCCCTGACTGAGCGTGGCGGTAGAGATTTCATTCAGCAAACTGCTTAAATTGCCCACCAGACCGGTAACCTGCTGCAAATTCTCTTCCATCAGATTCACGGCGCGGGAGCCGTCTTCAATGCCCTGCACGGAGCGGTTGATCAGCTCCTGAATGGTCTGCGTCGAGTGGCTACTCTTTCGCGCCAGGAGCCCGACTTCCCGTGCGACGACGGCAAACCCGCGCCCCTGGTTTCCGGCATGGGCGGCCTCAATGGCGGCATTCAGCGCCAGAATGTTAGTCTGAAACGCCACGCTGTCGATCATCGCCACGATCCCGCGCATCTCTGACGATCGCTCGACGATCGCCTGCATGGACGCATTCACGGTGGACATCATCTGGTCGCCTCCTACCGCGGCCTGACGCGCTTCATCCGCCCGCGAGCTGGCGAGCCGGGCATAGCCGGTATTCCCTTCCACGTGGGTTTCCAGCGCCGCGATATGCGTTGTGACCTCCTCCAGCTCCCTGGCCTGACGCGCCGACTGCTGATACAGCTTCTGGTTTCCCTCCGCCAGGGAGCCAATGTTCTCCACCATCGTGGCCGTGGCGTGGCTGACCTGGGTCACCAGCTGCTGCAGGCCGCGCTGCATGGTGGCAACGCTGTCGCTGAGCTGTCCCGTCTCCCGGTTAAAGCGCATCACCTTCGGCGGCGTGCCGGAGAGATCCCCGGCGGCCAGCCGGTTGATGTGCGCAATAAGCCGACGCAGCGGCGTAATCACCCACCTGGACATGCCGAACCAGACGGCTACGGCGATGGCAAGCAGCAGCACCGGCGCCAGCAGGAACAGCGTTTGCAGACCGGAGAGCTGCGCCATCAATGCCTGACGCCCCTGCATGGCCTGCTTCTCGCTGGCCTGCTGATAGCGCGCGTAGTTGTCGTTAAAGTCGGTTTGAAACGCCTGCGCCGGCACGGCAAAAAAGGCATCAATGGAGTTGGTTCTGACAAGCGCTTCCGATTGCTCTTTAATGGCATCGTAGAAAAGCTGATAGCTGTTAATCAGCGCCTCATCTTTTGGCGGGCTAAGCGCCAGCCAGGCCTTCCAGGCCTGCTGAGAAACCGCCAGCGACTTTTGCGCGTCGTCCATCAGGCTGTGCCAGCTTCCCTCCGAGCCGGTCTCTTTATCCTGCATAAACCAGACGCCGGAGCGGTTGAGCAGATCGCTCGCCGCCAGCAGGGAGACGCGCGCCAGATCCAGCTTGCTCTGCTGCTGATACGCCAGCAGGTTTTGCCGTTCATTGCGCTGAGCTTCCTTCAGGGAAGCGTTCAGCAGAAAGGATGAGGAGAGCTGCAGCGCGGAGAAAAGGCCAATAATACAAAAGATACCCGTCAGCAGGCCAAACTGGCGAGGGATAAGACGCTGCGCAATACGACGAAAAATTTGCGTTAGGTTCATAATTTTCTTCAGTAACAAGACGTTAAGCGCGTGCGAGTCTACGAAAAGAAAATGACAGAACCATTGCAGATAAATGACAACGGCCCTCGTGATGAGGGCCGAAAAAATTACACGCGATCCTTCCACACCGTCTGCACATTACAGAATTCGTGCAGCCCGAAATGGGAAAGCTCTCGGCCAAAGCCACTCTTCTTCACGCCGCCAAAGGCCACGCGCGCGTCGCTGGCGCTGTAACCGTTGATAAACACCCCGCCGCACTCCAGCTCGCGAGAGAATTTATCCGCAAGCGCTGCGTCGGCGGTGAAGACCGTGGCAGAGAGGCCAAAGTCGCTGTCGTTGGCAAGCGCCAGGGCGTGCGCCGCGTCTTTCGCAACCGTAATGGCCGCAACCGGACCAAACAGCTCCTGGCGGAAGGCCGTCATTGACGGGGTGACGTTCGCCAGCACGGTTGGCGCGTAATAATTCCCCTCACCGCTGATTTTCTCTCCCCCCAGCAGCAGCGTTGCCCCTTCAGCCAGGCTCGCCTGCACCTGCTGATGCAGTTCATCGCGCAGGTCATAGCGCGCCATCGGGCCAAGGTAGTTCTCTTCTTCATCCGGCGCGCCCATCTTTAACGCGGCGACGGCGTCAACGAAGCGTCGGGTAAAAGTATCTGCAATACCCGCTTCCACAATGAAGCGTTTGGCCGCAGCGCACACCTGCCCGGTATTCTGGTAGCGCCCTGCTACCGCCGCCTTCACGGCAAGATCCAGGTCGGCGTCGTTGAGAACGATGAACGGGTCAGAGCCTCCCAGCTCAAGAACGCATTTTTTTAGCGCCGCCCCCGCCTGCGCGCCAATGGCGGCCCCGGCACGCACGCTGCCGGTCACGGTCACCGCCGCAATGCGACGATCGTTAATCGCCTGGCTTACGCCGTCATTGGTGGCGTTCACCCAGCCGAACACCCCTTCAGGAAAACCGGCGTCCGCAAAAATCTGCGCGATAAGTTCCGCAGAGCCGAGCACGTTGGGGGCGTGTTTGAGCAGATAGCTGTTGCCCGCCAGCAGGATCGGCACCGCGCCGCGCAGCACCTGCCAGAGCGGGAAGTTCCACGGCATCACCGCCAGAATCGGACCCAGCGGGCGATACTCAATGACCGCGTTGTGATTCTCGACCTGCGTGGGTTCAGCATTCAGCATCGCCGGGCCATGTTCGGCATACCAGTCGCAGAGACCGGCTGATTTTGCCACTTCCGCCCGCGCCTGCTGAATGGGTTTTCCCATCTCGCGGGACATCATCCGGGCCATCTCTTCCGCCCGGCCGCGCAGCGCGGCGCCGAGATCGCGCAGCTTCTGCGCCCGGTGGGCTACGCTTTCGCGCCGCCACTGACGAAAGCCCGCATCAGCCAGCGCGACGGCACGTTCAACCTCTTCCTGCGTCGCCCACGGATACGAGGCGAGCGTTTCGCCCGTTGCAGGATTAACGGACAGAGCATGTGTAGCAGATGAATATTTCATGATGTTCTCCACGCGTTTCGGTTGATTAAGTGTGGCTCACTCTGCTATTTCTTAAAAATGAATAATACTGACCACCTTATTCACGAAACGAGAATGCTATGGATTTAACACAGCTTGAAATGTTTAACGCCGTCGCGCTGACGGGCAGCATCACCCAGGCGGCGCAGAAGGTGCATCGCGTTCCTTCGAATCTGACGACCCGCATCCGCCAGTTGGAGGCCGATCTTGGCGTTGAACTGTTTATTCGTGAAAACCAGCGTTTGCGCTTATCTCCCGCCGGACATAACTTCCTGCGCTACAGCAGGCAGATCCTGGCGCTGGTGGATGAAGCGCGCATGGTCGTCGCGGGCGATGAGCCGCAGGGGCTTTTTGCCCTCGGCGCGCTGGAGAGCACCGCCGCCGTGCGCATCCCTGAGACGCTGGCGCAGTTTAACCAGCGCTATCCGCGCATCCAGTTTGCCCTTTCTACCGGGCCGTCCGGGACGATGATTGATGGCGTACTGGAGGGAACCCTGAGCGCCGCCTTTGTCGACGGGCCGCTGTCGCACCCGGAGCTGGAGGGGATGCCGGTCTACCGGGAAGAGATGATGCTGGTCACCCCTGCCGGGCAGGCGGAGGTGACGCGCGCTGCGCAGGTGAGCGGCAGCGACGTTTATGCCTTTCGCGCAAACTGCTCGTATCGCCGGCACCTGGAGAGCTGGTTTCATGCAGACAGAGCCGCGCCGGGACGCATTCATGAGATGGAGTCCTATCACGGCATGCTCGCCTGCGTCATTGCGGGCGCGGGCATCGCGCTGATGCCGCGCTCAATGCTGGAGAGTATGCCTGGCCACCATCAGGTTGAAGCCTGGCCGCTGGCGGAAAACTGGCGCTGGCTCACCACCTGGCTGGTGTGGCGACGCGGGGCGATGACCCGCCAGCTGGAAGCGTTCATAGCGCTGCTAAACGAACGTCTTCAACCAGCGCCTTCTCCATAAACAGGCTGAGCGGATCGTCAGCATACGGGGGAAAAGCCGGACGCACATCGTATCCGCACTGTTCATAGAGACGAATCGCGGCGGGTTGTTTGATCCCCGTCTCCAGGCGTACCGTGTGGCAGTGACGGCTCAGGGCCTCGTCTTCCAGGGCGGCCAGCAGCGTCTCTCCGAGATGCTGCCCACGATGGGCCGGATCGATATAGACCCGCTTCATCTCCCCCGTTCCGTCGCCGTTGAGCACGATGGCCCCGCAGCCCACGGCCTGTAGCTGCTGGTCGCGGACGATCATCAGGATGAGCGACGTCTCCGGCAGCGCAGCCAGATCGAGCAGATGATTGCTTTCAGCGGGATAGAGTTCGCTCTGATAGCGGTCAAGCGCAGCTATCAGTTTGAGAATATCAGGGTGACGGGCAGATTCAGAGGTAATGGAATACATGGCAGGCTCCTTGCTTGTTTTTTAGACTCAACTCCAACATAGCGCAGCCCTGCCAGGGTGCTTCATAGTATTAACTTATAGCCCTGTCCGGCTAGCGTAAGAAGATACGCCCTTTCAGATACAGCGTGGCCTGGCCGCCAATCAGCACGCGGTCGCCCTTCAGTTCACAGCGAAGATCCCCGCCGCGGTACGACACCTGGCGGGCGTTGAGCGACGTCTTACCCAGCCTTTCACTCCAGTAGGGGATCAGCATGCTGTGCGTGGACCCGGTAACCGGATCTTCCGGCACCCCTTCGCCCGGGCAGAAGAAGCGGCTGACGAAGTCATATTCTCCCTCGCCCGGCGCGGTCACGCAGACCATTTTATCCAGCGGAACCATCGCGCCAATATCCGGCGTTAGCGCCTCCACCTGCCGCTGACTCTCCAGCACCACGATGTAGTCTCGCCCGACGCGCACCTCTTTTGCCGCCGGGATGCCCAGCGCGCTAAACAGCGCTGGCGGTGGGTTATCAACGACCTCCGTCGACCACGCGGGGAAATTCAGCGTCAGCCAGTCGCCGCTGCGTTTGACCGTCAGCTCGCCCACGAAGCGCGTGGTAAAGTGGATTTCCGTATGCGGATAGTCCAGATACTCAAAAATAACGTGTGATGCCGCGAGGGTCGCATGGCCGCAGAGGTTAATTTCATGCAGCGTGGTGAACCAGCGCAGTTCAAATCCTTCGTCGGTGCGCACAAAAAACGCGGTCTCCGACTGGTTATGCTGCTGCGCCATTTTGAGAAGCGTCTCGTCCGGGAGCCACTCTTCCAGAGGACATACCGCTGCCGCGTTGCCGCCAAAGGTTTTGTCGCTGAAGGCATCCACCAGATAAAAATCAATTTCCCGCATTGTCTCTTCCTCTCTTGTTATCAGTTTTAGCGCAGATACACAGTGCCTTTCAGGTAGCACGACGCCTGACCGCTCATCAATACGCGCTCCCCTTTCAGCTCGCAGCGCACATCCCCACCGCGAGCCGAGACCTGACGGGCAAACATCGCCGTTTTCCCCAGCTTTTCTCTCCAGTAGGGGATCAGCATCGTGTGCGCGGATCCGGTCACCGGATCTTCCGGAACGGAAACGCCCGGCGAGAAGAAGCGGCTGACAAAGTCATATTCCCCTTCGCCCTGTGCCGTCACGCTCACCTTATGCTCGCCCGGCGTCATCGCCGAAAAGCGCGGGGCAAGCGCTTCAACCTGCTGGCGGTTTTCCAGCACAATCACCCAGGCGCGGCCTTTGCGGGCTTCAACGTAATCGCGGATACCGAGCGCCGCAAGCATCTCCGGCGGCGGCGTCTCTTCGCCGATCGGACACGCCGGGAAGTCCAGCGTCATCCACTCTCCCTCCCGGCTGACCGTCAGGCGGCCAGAGGCGGTATCAAAGTGGATCCGCGAGTCGGGGTAATCGAGTTCATTAAACAGAACGTGCGCGGCGGCCAGGGTGGCGTGGCCGCAGAGATTGACTTCAGTGAGCGTGGTAAACCAGCGTAGCTCAATGCCGCCTTTCGTGCAGACGAAAAATGCGGTTTCCGACTGGTTATGCTGCTGCGCCATTTTCAGTAACGTTTCATCCGGCAGCCATTCGTTCAGCGGGCAAACCGCCGCGGGATTACCGCCGAACGAGGTATCGCTGAACGCATCTACCAGATAAAAATCAATCTCCTGCATTGTCTTACCGCCCGTTTTTGCTGTGTTGTACTTTTATATTCAATGAAAACAGCGCCTCCGGCTACCGCTTTCATAAGGTAAATATTGAGATCTGCGTCACATAATGATTGAGTTTTCGCCGTTCGTCGTTTTAAGATCGTCTCCTCTTCTTTCCAGCAACGAATCTCCGACATCCCTATGACAACGAACACAGTTTCCCGCAGAGTTGCGTGGCTACGCGTGGTCACGCTGGCCATTGCCGCGTTTATTTTTAACACCACAGAATTTGTTCCGGTTGGGCTGTTGTCTGACATAGCCGAAAGCTTCCAGATGGAAACGGCGCAGGTGGGCATTATGTTGACCATCTACGCCTGGGTGGTGGCGCTGATGTCGCTGCCGTTTATGCTGCTGACCAGCCAGATGGAGCGGCGCAGGCTGCTGATCGGCCTGTTTGCCCTGTTCATTGCCAGCCATGTCCTGTCGTTTATGGCGTGGAATTTTACGGTGCTGGTCATTAGCCGCATCGGCATTGCTTTTGCCCATGCGGTCTTCTGGTCGATCACCGCGTCGCTGGCTATTCGGCTCGCCCCGGCGGGTAAACGCGCCCAGGCCTTGAGCCTGATTGCCACCGGTACCGCGCTGGCGATGGTGCTGGGGCTGCCCATTGGCCGCATCGTGGGGCAGTACTTCGGCTGGCGTACCACCTTCTTCGCCATCGGCATGGGCGCGCTGGTGACGCTGGTGTGTCTGATTAAGCTGCTGCCAAAACTACCAAGCGAACACTCCGGCTCGCTGAAAAGCCTGCCGCTGTTGATGCGTCGCCCGGCGCTGCTGAGTATCTACCTGCTCACCGTTATCGTGGTCACCGCGCACTACACGGCGTACAGCTACATTGAACCGTTTGTGCAGGTGGTCGCGGGCTTTAGCGATAACTTTGCCACCCTCTTACTGCTCATCCTCGGCGGCGCGGGCATTATTGGCAGCGTGCTGTTCGGCAAACTGGGCAACCAGCATGCCTCCTTGCTTGTGAGCAGCGCCATCGGCCTGCTGCTGGCGTGCCTGGTGCTGCTGCTGCCTGCGTCAGGCAGCGAAAGCCAGCTGGCGATCCTGAGCCTGTTCTGGGGCGTGGCGATCATGATTATTGGTCTCGGCATGCAGGTGAAAGTCCTGGCCCTGGCGCCGGATGCCACGGACGTGGCGATGTCGCTGTTCTCGGGGATATTCAATCTGGGGATTGGCGCGGGGGCGCTGGTGGGCAATCAGATTAGCCTGCACGTGTCGATGTCCGCGATTGGCTATCTGGGGGCGATTCCGGCCCTGGTGGCGCTGATCTGGTCGGTACTCATCTTCCGCAAGTGGCCGGTGGCGCTGGAGGAACAGGGGCAGCACGGGTGACGTGTGCAGCGCCACCCGGCAATCACATCAATGATAAGTCTTAATAATCTCCAGCACGCCGTTAATAATAAACTGCACGCCCATACAGACCAGCAAGAAGCCCATCAGGCGGGAAATGGCTTCGATACCGCCTTTGCCTACCCAGCGCATAATTGCACCGGAGCTGCGCAGCGACGCCCAGACGGTAAGCCCGATAATCGCAAAAATCAGCGGCGGCGCAACCGTCAGCACCCAGTCCGGGAAGGTTGCGCTGTCGCGCACCGTCGACGCGGAGCTGATGATCATCGCGATGGTACCCGGCCCCGCCGTGCTGGGCATAGCCAGCGGTACAAAAGCGATATTCGCGCTCGGCTCAGTTTCCAGCTCTTCGGATTTACTGGCCGCCTCCGGGGACTCGTGCGCTTTTTGCGCCGGGAACAGCATGCGGAAACCGATAAAGGCCACAATCAGCCCCCCGGCGATACGCAGGCCAGGGATGGAAATCCCGAAGGTGTTCATCACCAGCTGCCCGGCGTAATAGGCCACCATCATGATGGCAAATACATACACTGCAGCCATCATCGACTGATGATTGCGCTCGGCGCTGTTCATGTTCCCTGCCAGTCCGAGGAAAAGCGCCACCGTCGTTAACGGGTTAGCCAACGGCAGCAGTACCACCAGCCCAAGCCCAATTGCTTTAATCAAATCCAACATAGTGCGTCGTTGTCCTTATCCACATTTAACATCGCAATTATAGGGTGAAAGCATGACGTTCAGCCATGCGCGCAACGTAACGATTATTTTCTTCCGGTAAAGATAACCTGTCGTTATCTATATGATTTGAAAGCCTTCAAAAAGAGTTCATGAAACGTTTTAGCAATTCGTGGCATCGGCTGATTCATTCAGTTGACTTATACTTGCCTGAGCAATAATATCTGCCGTGATTAAACTACTTGCCAGGGCAACCATTGTGAAAAGCACCAGTGATATCTTTAACGACGTTGTTCCGCTGGGTCGTCTTATTCATATGGTTAACCAGAAAAAAGATCGCCTGCTCAATGACTACCTGTCACCGCTGGATATCACCGCAACACAGTTCAAAGTGCTGTGTTCCATTCGCTGCGAAGTGTGTATCACGCCGGTTGAGCTGAAAAAGGTGCTCTCTGTCGATCTGGGTGCGTTAACCCGCATGCTCGATCGTCTCGTCTGCAAAGGATGGGTAGAACGAAGCCCTAACCCGAATGACAAACGCGGCGTACTGGTCAGGCTCACCAGCGATGGTGCGGCTATGTGCGAGCAATGTCATCAATTAGTAGGACAAACACTGCATCAGGAACTAACAAAAAACTTAACGGCAGATGAAGTGGCAACCCTTGAGCTTTTGCTGAAGAAAATACTGCCGTAAACAGAAAAAAGAGGTATGACGATGTCCAGACGCAATACTGACGCTATCACTATTCATAGCATTTTGGACTGGATCGAAGATAACCTGGAATCGCCGCTCTCCCTTGAAAAAGTGTCAGAGCGTTCAGGTTACTCCAAATGGCACCTGCAACGGATGTTCAAAAAAGAGACCGGTCATTCATTAGGTCAATATATTCGCAGCCGCAAGCTGACGGAAATTGCCCAGAAGCTGAAAGAAAGCAATGAACCGATCCTTTATCTGGCGGAGCGTTACGGATTTGAATCACAGCAAACCCTCACGCGTACGTTCAAGAACTATTTTGACGTGCCGCCTCATAAGTACCGAATCACCAGCGTGCCGGGTGAATCCCGTTACCTGTATCCGTTAAAACACTGTAGTTAATCATCGCCTGTAAAAGACGTAACCGAGGAAAAAATGAAAGTTACCGCCTCCGCCGCCCTCGCCTTGCTGGTGCTGTTTTCCAGCCAGACCTTCGCGGAGCAAACCCCAGGTGCAACGCAGCAAAATAATCATGACACGATGATTTTGCCGTCAGCACATGACCAGTCGCCTTATGATTTCAACCACATGGGTGCTGGTAGCGACAAATCCGACGAATTAGGCGTGCCTTATTATAATCAGCACGGCCTCTGATTCGTTTTTGCCCCGCAGATGCGGGGCTTTTTTATGCCCTATCCCCTTACCCGCGCCGCCCGGCGAACCCGCAGGCCAAACACGTTGATGTACAGACCGGCCATGATCAGCACGGCACCGAGCAACTGCAGCGCGCTCAGCGTTTCATCCAGCAGTATCGCCGCACTGGCAAGCCCCACCACCGGAACCAGCAAAGACAGCGGCGCGACGCGCCAGGTCTCATAGCGCCCCAGCAGCGAGCCCCAGATCCCGTAGCCCACGATGGTGGCGACAAACGCCAGATAGATAAGAGAAAGGATCGTGGTCAGATCGATCTCGACCAGGCTTTTCAGCATCACCTCCGGGCCATCCAGAATAAACGACGCCGCCAGAAACGGGATTATCGGGATCAGTGCGCTCCAGACCACCAGGGACATCACCTGAGGCCTCGCCTCGTGCTGCATAATCAGCTTGTTGAAAATATTGCCGCACGCCCAGCTCAGCCCCGCCGCCAGCGTGAGCATAAACCCGAGCAGCGCCACATCCTGACCGTTCAAGCTGGCTTCAATCAGCACCAGCACGCCAAACACCGCGAGCGTTATCCCCGCCAGCTGTTTGCCCTGTAAACGTTCGCCAAAAACGAACGCGCCTAGAATGATGGTAAAGAACGCCTGCGCCTGTAGCACCAGCGAGGCAAGACCGGCCGGCATGCCGAACTTGATGGCGCAGAAGAGAAACGCGAACTGGCCAAAGCTGATGGTCAGACCGTAGCCCAGCAGGAGTTTCAACGGGATTTTCGGACGGGCGACGAAAAAGAGCGCCGGGAACGCCACCAGCATAAAACGCAAACCGGCCAGCATCAGCGGGGGCATGTTGTGCAATCCCAGCTTGATGACCACAAAATTGAGCCCCCATACCACGACCACCAGCAACGCCAGCAGTCCGTCTTTACGCGTCATACCCTGCCCCTGAATTATTAATAATTTGTTAACACTTCAAGGTAACAGAAAAAAGTGTGCCGCGAGAAGATCATTATTTCTGGCAGGCAGCTGAAGCACTTAGGGATAAATCGGGTGCTATACAAGCCCCTTATGTCATGGTAATCCTGTTAACACACGTCTAAAAAAAGCATAAGCAACCGTCGGGCAGGAAAATGAAACCATCTCTCAGGCGCTCAACCGCAGCGCTGCTGGCATCGTCATTGTTATTAACCATCGGTCGGGGGGCAACGCTGCCGTTCATGACCATTTATCTCACGCGCGTGTTTAACATGAGCGTCGAGAATATTGGTTATGCCCTGACGATTGCGCTGACCGTTGGCGTGGTGTTCAGCCTGGGATTTGGCATTCTGGCCGATAAGTTTGATAAAAAACGCTACATGCTGATCGCGATCGTGGCTTTTATCGCCGGGTTTGTCGCAATCCCGCTGGTGGATAACGTCACCCTGGTGGTGCTGTTCTTTTCCCTCATCAACTGCGCCTATTCCGTCTTTTCGACGGTGCTGAAAGCCTGGTTCTCGGACGTGCTGACCTCCAGCCAGAAAGCGCGCGTCTTCTCGCTCAACTACAGCTTCCTGAACATTGGCTGGACGATCGGGCCGCCGATTGGCACCCTGCTGGTGATGTACAGCCTGCAGCTGCCGTTCTGGCTGGCGGCCTTCTGCGCCGCGCTGCCGCTCGGGTTTATTCATTTCTTCGTGCAAAAAAGCGTCGCGCTGGATACCGCCGAGGAAAAGATGCCCTGGCAGCCGTCGGTGCTCCTGAAAGACCGCGCCCTGTTCTGGTTCACCCTCTCCGGCCTGCTCGCGTCTTACGTGGGCGGATCGTTCGCCAGCTGCATTTCGCAGTACGTGCTGGCCGCCAATGCCGACAGCGATTTTGCCCAGAAGGTGGTCGCCGTGGTGCTGCCCGTTAACGCCGCCGTGGTGGTAACCCTGCAGTACGCGCTGGGGCGCAAGATCTCCGCCAGCAATATTCGGCCTTTAATGACCGCCGCAACGCTGTTTTTTATCCTGGGGCTGGGAGGCTTTATGCTCTCCGGGGAGAACCTGATTTACTGGGGCATCGCCGCCGCCATCTTTACGCTGGGTGAGATTATCTACGCACCGGGTGAATACATGCTGATCGACAACATCGCCCCGCCGGGGATGAAGGCGAGCTATTTTTCCGCGCAGGCGCTGGGCTGGCTCGGGGCGGCGGCAAACCCGATGATCACCGGCATTATCCTGACCCACCTGCCGCACTGGTCGCTGTTTGCAATCATGATGGTCGCCATCGTCATTGCCTGGCTGATGATTTTGCGGGGAATGAGCGTGAAGGCGTGGAACGAGTCACCCAAAGCGGCGTAGAGAATAGAGGCCGGGTAAGGCGTGGCCGCCACCCGGCAATAACGCATCAGTGGTGCAGCATTTCCTCCACCACCTGCTCTTTGTACATCTCGTTTGGATAATAGGTCGGCCAGTTATCCATCTCTTTCAGCAGCGCCTCGTGGGATGTGTTGCCCATAAAAATATGGAAGTGCGAAGAGGCTTTCGGCCCGATGATGTGGTCGCTGAACTGCACGAACTTCGGCGCCTTGCTGTCGGCATCCTTACACTCAAACAGATAGCGAACGCCTTTTTTGCCCGATGCGTAGGTCAGAATTTTGTAGCCGCTGTAAGCATACTGACAGCTGCTGACCGCCTTGCCTCTGTGGAATTCCATTACGTTATTTTCGATGCCGATGGCATCCACGTCCGTGGCATATCCCTTGCGGTAGTACGCTTTCACCTCGTCAAAGGTTTTGCTTTTATCCTTCTGCGCTTTCTGTTTGAAGACCGGATCCAGCGAGCCGTCCAGCAGGAACGGATAGACCGACTGCCAGGTGCCGTCCCAGTCGGACAGCGCTCTGTCCTTTACGTCTTTATCCTCAAACACGCCGTTTGCCGCCTTCTGTTCCGCTTCGGTCATCTGATGGCCGTGCGAGTGAGCAAACAGCTGGCCGCTGACCAGCAGCGCCCCCAGAGTCATGGCAAATTTCCCAATATGTGCAGCCAAAGTAACGCCCTCATTCCGTTTTATAAAAATGAGGATGTTATATTATAACATTTCAGATCGCAACCAGTCCGCGAACGCCCTCCTGCTCCATATTTTCGCCCCGCCCGCGCTGGATGATGGTGCCGCGGGACATCAGGAGATAGCTGTCGGCCAGCTCGGCGGCAAAGTCGTAAAACTGCTCGACCAGCAGGATTGCCATATCGCCTCTGTTTGCCAGGGTGCGGATCACCTGGCCAATCTCTTTGATGACGGAAGGCTGTATGCCTTCGGTGGGTTCGTCCAGAATCAGCAGCTGCGGACGGCTCGCCAGCGCGCGACCAATCGCCAGCTGCTGCTGTTGCCCGCCGGAGAGATCGCCCCCGCGGCGGTGCTTCATCTCTTTGAGTACCGGGAACAGCTGCCAAATCTCGTCAGGAACCTGCTTTGCCTCGCGGGCGGAAAAACGCGACAGCCCCAGCAGAAGGTTCTCTTCCACGGTCAGGCGCGGGAAAATCTCGCGTCCCTGCGGGACATACGCCACGCCAGACTGCACCCGCTGGTGCGGCCTGCTGTGGGTGATCGTTTTACCCTGCCAGATGACCTCCCCGGTTTTCGCCGGGATCAGCCCCATCAGGCACTTCAGCAGCGTGGTTTTGCCCACGCCGTTGCGCCCCAGCAGGCAGGTGACTTCACCGGTGGCGGCTTCAAAGCTCACGCCGCGCAGGATATGGCTGCCGCCGTAGTACTGATTCAGTTCGTTAACCTGTAACATCATCGCTCCTTAGCGCCCCAGATAGACCTCAATCACCTGCTCGTTGGCCTGCACCTCGCGAAGCGAGCCTTCCGCAAGCACGCGTCCCTGATGCAGCACCGTGACGTGATCGGCAATCGTTTCAACAAAGCCCATGTCGTGCTCTACCACCATCAGGGAATGCTTGCCCGCCAGGGTTTTGAACAGCTCGGCGGTGTATTCCGTTTCCGCGTCGGTCATCCCGGCGGCGGGTTCATCCAGCAGCAGCAGGTGCGGGTCCTGCACCAGCAGCATGCCGATCTCAAGGAACTGCTTCTGCCCGTGCGAAAGCAGCCCCGCGCGACGATCCCGCTCGCTGCCAAGGCGCAGAAGAACCAGCATCTCGTCAATGCGGTCCCGCTGCTCGCCGTTGAGTTTTGCCCGCAGGCTCGCCCAGACGGATTTATCGGTTTTCATGGCGATCTCAAGGTTCTCCCACACCGTCAGCGCTTCAAAGACCGTGGGCTTCTGGAATTTTCGGCCAATCCCCTGACGGGCAATGGCCGCAGGCTCCAGCGCGGTCAGGTCGATAGACTGGTCGTAAATGGCTCTCCCGCTCTTTGGCCGCGTTTTACCGGTAATCACGTCCATCAGCGTGGTTTTACCGGCTCCGTTGGGGCCAATCACGCAGCGCAGCTCGCCCACGCCGATATTCAGCGAGAGATCGGTCAGGGCCTGAAATCCATCAAAATTGACGCTGATGGCCTCAAGCTGAAGCACCGGGTCGGTCTGGTCCCGATAGCGATCGCCGGGCAACTGGCGGGTAAATAATCCTTCCGTTTGCTGCATTATTTCTCTCCCTTACGCAACAGACCGTAGACGCCGCGCGGCAGGAACAGCGTGACGGCAATAAAAATCAGCCCCAGAAACAGCTGCCAGTACTCCGGCATGGCGACGGTAAAGAAGCTCTTCGCCCCGTTGACCAGCGCCGCGCCAATCACCGGCCCCACCAGCGTGCCGCGCCCGCCCAGCGCCACCCAGATGGCGGCTTCTATTGAGTTGGTCGGCGACATCTCACCGGGGTTAATAATGCCGACCTGGGGAACGTACAGCGCCCCCGCCAGGCCGCACAGCACGGCGGAGAGCGTCCACACCAGCAGCTTGAACCCGCGCGGATCGTACCCGCAGAACGTCAGGCGGTTTTCCGCGTCGCGCACGGCGGTCAGGATGCGGCCAAACTTGCTCTTCGCCAGCGCGAATCCGGTGCCCAACGCCAGGAGCAGCAGCAGCACGGTTGCCAGAAACAGCGCGATGCGGGTGGCCGTTTCCGTCACCGAAAACCCGAGCAGCGTGGTGAAGCCGGTAAAGCCGTTATTGCCGCCAAAGCCGGTTTCGTTGCGAAAGAACAGCAGCATGCCCGCGTAGGTCAGCGCCTGGGTCATAATCGAGAAGTAAACCCCTTTGATCTTCGAGCGGAAGGCAAACCAGCCAAACACCAGCGCCAGCAGGCCCGGCACCATCACGATCAGCACCAGCGCCCAGGCAAAGTGCTGGGTACCCCACCAGAACCACGGCAGCTCGCTCCAGGAGAGAAACGACATAAACGCGGGCAGGCCGTCGCCTGACGCCTGGCGCATCAGGTACATGCCCATCGCATAGCCGCCCAGGGCGAAGAAGATGCCGTGCCCAAGAGAGAGCATCCCGGCGTAGCCCCACACCAGATCCAGCGCCACCGCAACGACGGCATAGCAGAGGATCTTGCCGATGAGCGTCAGCATCCAGGTCGACAGCGCCAGCGGATGCGTGGCGGGCAGCAGGGCGAAAAACGGTAATATCAGCAGACACGCCACCAGCAGGCTGCCGGCAATCTGCGTTACGCGCGGCGCTTTACGCGCCAGCGTTAAGGTCAGCGGCTGGCTCATCAGTCAATCACCCTCCCTTTCAGCGCAAACAGCCCCTGAGGGCGCTTCTGGATAAACAGGACGATCGCCACCAGAATCACGATCTTGCCCAGCACCGCACCCATCTGCGGCTCGAGGATTTTATTGAAAATGCCCAGCCCGAACGCGGCCGCCACGCTGCCTGCCAGCTGGCCTACGCCACCGAGAACGACCACGAGGAACGAGTCGATGATGTAACCCTGACCAAGCTCCGGCCCGACGTTACCAAGCTGGGATAACGCCACGCCGCCTAACCCGGCGATCCCTGAACCCAGCCCGAACGCCAGCATATCGACGCGCCCGGTCGGTACCCCGCAGCAGGCGGCCATGCTGCGGTTTTGCGTCACCGCCCGCACGTTCAGACCAAGACGCGTTTTATTCAGAATGAGCCAGGTGAAGAACAGCACCATCAGCACAAAGCCCAGCACCACGATGCGGTTCCACGGCAGCGTCAGGTTGGCAAAAATCTGTACCCCGCCGGAAAGCCATGCCGGGTTTGCCACCTCCAGGTTCTGGGCGCCAAAGGTCATACGCACCAGCTGGATGAGCATCAGGCTGATCCCCCACGTCGCCAGCAGCGTTTCCAGCGGGCGACCGTACAGGTGACGGATCACGGTGCGCTCCAGCACCATTCCGATGCCCGCCGTCACGCAGAACGCCACCGGCAGCGCGATAACGGGATAGAGCGCCAGCCACTGGGGCGCAAGCCCGGCCATCGCCTGCTGCACCATCCACGTGGCGTACGCCCCCAGCATCAGCATCTCGCCGTGCGCCATATTGATAACGCCCAGCAGACCGTAGGTGATCGCGAGCCCAAGCGCCGCCAGCAGCAGCACCGACCCCAGGGACAGCCCCATAAACGCTTGGCCCAGCAGATCGCCCCACATCAGGCGATGCGTAATCTGGCTAAGGCTCTCTACTGCGGCCGCGCGCACGCCGGCGTCCGGCTCGGTCTGCGCCTGGGTAAATGGCGTGAGTCTGGACTGCACGTCCGGATCGTCTGACTGGCACAGCAGTTCAACGGCCCTGCGGCGCACCTCCGGCTGCGGGCTCGCCAGCTGGAGGTTTGCCACTGCCAGCTGCAGCGCCTGACGCGCTACGGCGTCCGTTTCATCCCCGGCGCGCTTTTCCAGAAAAGCGAGCATGTCGGGCTGGGCATCACGCTGGAGCTGACGGGCTGCAGCTCGTCTTTCTGTGACACTGTCACTAACGAGCTGGTGCGTGGCAATGGCCGTTGCGGCCAGCACGCGCAGCCGGTTCGTCAGGCGTACGGCTTTGGTTTGCCCTTCGGCCACGCGGGCGTCACCGAGCGAAACCATTTCGCCGCTACGCTTCGCAAAGGCGTGCTTTTGGCTGTCGATATACAGGTTTTCCTTTTGCAGGGACTGAAGCAGCGGAAGCCTGGCGGCATCCGGCGCGGCGGCCCACTGCGCGAGGAGTTCCGCCTGCTGTCCTCGGCTGGCGGCAACAAAACGATCGGCATCCGATGCCTGCGCCATCCCTGGCAGCAGTCCGGAAAGCCATACAAGAGCGATGAACATGCGCATGGCGTTCATGACGTTTCTCCCTGAGGCAATGGCTTAGTTGCTGGCGGTTTTCATCGGCTGGTCGGGCTTTTTGTCATTCCCGGCGATGAACGGACTCCACGGCTGGGCGCGCACCGGCTGCTCCGTCTGCCAGACCACGTTGAACTGGCCGTTGCCTTCGATTTCACCGATCATGACCGGCTTATGCAGATGATGGTTGGTGGCATCCATGGTGAGCGTAAAGCCAGACGGCGCCTTAAACGACTGACCGGCCATCGCCGCACGCACCTTATCCACGTCGGTGGTGCCCGCTTTTTCCACCGCCTGCGCCCACATATGGATACCCACATACGTGGCTTCCATCGGATCGTTTGTGACGACGGTATCGGCATTCGGCAGCTTGTGCGCCTTCGCATAGGCTTTGTAATCCGCCACAAATGCCTGGTTGGTTGGATTATCCACGGATTCAAAGTAGTTCCACGCCGCCAGGTTACCCACCAGCGGTTTGGTGTCGATCCCGCGCAGCTCTTCTTCGCCTACGGAGAACGCCACCACCGGCACGTCGGTCGCCTTCAGCCCCTGGTTAGCCAGCTCTTTGTAGAACGGCACGTTGGAGTCGCCGTTGATGGTCGACACCACGGCGGTTTTGCCACCTGCGGAGAATTTCTTGATGTTGGCGACGATGGTCTGGTAGTCGCTATGGCCAAACGGGGTGTAAACCTCTTCGATGTCCTTATCCTCAACGCCTTTCGAATGCAGGAAGGCGCGCAGGATCTTGTTGGTGGTGCGCGGGTAAACGTAGTCGGTACCCAGCAGGAAGAAGCGCTTCGCCCCGCCGCCGTCCTCGCTCATCAGGTATTCCACCGCCGGGATGGCCTGCTGGTTCGGCGCCGCGCCGGTATAGAAGACGTTTGGCGACATCTCTTCGCCTTCATACTGCACCGGATAGAACAGCAGGCCGTTCAGCTCCTCAAACACCGGTAGCACGGACTTGCGCGAAACCGACGTCCAGCAGCCGAACACCACCGCCACTTTATCCTGGCTCAGCAGCTGGCGCGCCTTCTCGGCAAACAGCGGCCAGTTTGAGGCCGGATCCACCACCACCGGCTCCAGTTTTTTACCCAGCACGCCGCCTTTGGCGTTGATTTCGTCGATGGTCATCAGGGCGACGTCCTTCAGCGGGGTTTCGGAGATGGCCATCGTGCCGGACAGAGAGTGCATGATCCCCACTTTGATGGTATCGGCCGCCTGCACGCCAAAACTCATTCCCATCGCCACGACGGACGCGGATAACGCAAAGGCTTTTAATAAGGTACGACGCTGCATATTTTCACTCCTGAAAAGAACGCTGTGCGAAAACGTCCGTTACGGCATGGACGCGGAAATAAAGGTGTCAGCGAAGCAGGAGCAAAAAGGATGCCAGAATGAAGAACGCGCTATTGCAGGAGACGGAAGGCAGGATGTAAAGAGAACGACTCAGAATGGCACAGCGCTGCACTTTTATAATGCAGCGCTGAGGAAGCGGTTTTACCAGACTTCGCTGGCGATCTGCGTTACCAGGCGGACCTTATCCCACTGCTGGGACTCGCTCAGGCTGTTGCCCTCTTCGGTGGAGGCAAAGCCGCACTGCGGGCTGAGGCAGATCTGCTCTTTCGCCACGTATTTCGCCGCCTCTGCCAGACGGGCCTTCACGCCTTCCGGGTTCTCCAGCTCACCGTTTTTCGTGGTGATCAGGCCCAGCACCACCTGCTGCTTGCCCGGGCGAACGAAGCGCAGCGGCGCGAAATCCCCGCTGCGGTCGTTATCGTATTCGAGGAAGAAGGCGTCAACGTTAACCGTCCCGAACAGCACCTCCGCCACCGGCTCGTAGCCGCCTTCGGAAATCCAGGTTGAACGGAAGTTACCGCGGCAGACGTGCAGCCCGATGGTCAGATCCTCCGGCTTGCCTTCCAGGGCCTTGTTCAGCACGCGGGCGTAGATTTGCGCCAGCTCATCGGCGTCGTCGCCGCGCTCGCGGATCTGACGGCGCTGGTCGTCCGAGCAGAGATAGGCCCAGACGGTGTCGTCCAGCTGCAGATAACGGCAGCCCGCTTCGTAGAATGCGCGGATGGCGTCGCGCCAGGTAGTCGCCAGATCGTCGAAATAGTCGTTCAGATCCGGGTATACCGTCGCGTCGATATCTTTGCGCCCGCCGCGGAAATGGAGCACGCTTGGGCTGGGAATGGTCATCTTCGGCTGGGCATTGCCGCTGATGCTTTTCAGATAGCGGAAGTCTTCCAGCATCGGGTGGTCGCCAAAGCCCAGCTTGCCGGTCACGCGCACGCCGTGGGCTTTGGTTTGTACCCCGTTGAACTGAATCCCCTGCTGTGAATCGTAACGCTCAACGCCCTGAAGACCGTCGAAGAAATCGAAGTGCCACCAGGCGCGGCGAAATTCACCGTCGGTCACCACATGCAGGCAGCACGCGCACTGCTGCTCGACGACGTGGCGAATGGCCTCGTCCTCCACCGCGCGAAGCTGTCCGGCATCAATCTCGCCGCTGGCGAACTTCAGGCGCGCCTGCTTAACGGCATCCGGACGTAAAAAGCTGCCGACTACGTCGGCGCGGTATGGGGCGTGCTGTCGTTGCATGGAAATCTCCTCAGTCTGCCGGTATTAATTGCCCGCAGTGATAATTCATCATTTGAACTTTTAGACTTCTGGATGTCTAAATGTCCAAAAAAGATGTCATACCTGACCGATTCCGGCAAACGAGAAAATTTCACGGGTGTTGAAAAAAATTCATCTTCACAGCGCGGCCTCATGGGCCTGGCTGGCAAACGCGTAGCGTTCATCTTCCCAGCCGGTGATGCCCCCGAGCATGATTTTGACCGGCAGTCCAAGACGCGCCAGCTTCAGCGCCGCCCTGTCCGCGCCGTTACAGTGTGGCCCCGCACAATACACGACAAACAGCGTCCCCTCCGGCCATTTGGACATCCGCTCAGCGGTAATCTGGCTCCAGGGCATATGCAGCGCGCCCGGCACGTGGCGGCGGGCAAACTGCGCCGGGCTCCCCACCACGTGCAGCAGCACGAAGTCCTGCTCATTATTGGCGATGGCATGATGCACGTCGGCGCAGTCGGTTTCGACGCTCAGGCGACGCAGAAAATGGGTAACGGCTTCCTGCGGCTCGGCAGCCGGAAATTCAGTAACATAGCTCATGATCCTTCCTCATCTTTGGCGTTTGTGTTAACACTACTCTATCCACAAATTCAGCCCGTGAATGCGCTCACTTATGCCAGAAAACAGCAAAAAGATGACAAACTTAAGACAGGTTATCCGCCCGCAGGTGGTAGTGCTGGCGTATGACGGGCTGTGTACCTTTGAGTTTGGCGTGGCGGTTGAGATTTTTGGCCTGCCGCGTCCGGAGCTGGGCGACGACTGGTACCGTTTTGCGGTGGCGAGCGTGGATAGCGGAGAACTGCGGGCGACCGGCGGGATCCGCATCGTTGCCGATGGCGACTTGAGCCTGCTTGCGTCGGCGGACCTGATCGTGGTTCCCGGCTGGCGGGGGCTGGACGCACCGGTTCCTTCGGCGCTCTGCGAGGCACTGCGCCAGGCCAGAGCGCGCGGATGCCGGCTGCTGTCCATCTGTTCGGGCGCGTTCGTGCTGGCCGCTGCGGGGCTGCTGAACGGCCGTATAGCCACGACGCACTGGCGCTACATTGACGCGCTTAAGGCCCGCTACCCTCACATCGAGGTAGTTGAGGACGTGCTCTACCAGGACGAAGGCGATATCCTGACGTCCGCAGGCAGCGCGGCGGGAATCGATCTCTGTCTGCACGTCGTCCGGCGGGACTATGGCATGGAAACCGCCAACAGCGTGGCGCGACGGCTGGTGATCCCCCCTCACCGGGATGGTTCTCAGCCGCAGCAGCTGAGCCGCCCGGTTGCGCGGCTGCGGGAGAGCCAGCGCCTGGGCCAGCTGTTTGATTTTCTCCACACGCACCTCGTCGAGCCGCACAGCGTCGACTCGCTGGCGCGTCGGGTCGGCATGAGCCAGCGCACCTTTCTTCGTCGCTTCGAGGCGGCAACAGGCACGACGCCCGCACGCTGGCTGCTCAACGAGCGCCTGCTGAGAGCAAAAGATTATCTGGAGAGCAGCCGTTTAAGCATCGACAGCATCGCTGAACAGACCGGGTTTGGTCAGGCGTCGACGCTGCGCCATCATTTTCGTCAGCAGTTCGCGCTTTCTCCGGCTCAGTATCGTAAACAGTTTTCACGTTCCGATCCTGCCCGCTAGCGGCAAAAGCGCAAAAAAAAAACCGCCATTATCTGGCGGTAAATGCTTGCATGGATAGATTTGTATTTTGGTCTCTACGTCCCCGACGCTCCATGGTCGGGCAGCGGATCTCGAATAAACTAACACCGGCTGTCTTAACGAAACCTAAACAGCCCGGTTAACTCGCGCTGGTATTGATTTGCAAATAGCGCATCAGACCCTGCTCAGCGCTCTGTTTTGCATCATCGTTAAGTGCCTCGAGATAAAACGAACGCGATACTCCATAGGGAGCTTTTTCAGAGGGATATACCGCAAACTGGAATGTTTTTCCCCGTGCCGGATGGGTGCAGTCTAATTCCCAGCGTTGATCATTTACTTTTTTGCTATTGCAGGCTACGCGTCCATAGTCGCTGGTTAAATAAGAACCAACGCGAACTTCCGCGGTCTGAATATATTCTGGTTCGTCATTACCGATATAGCGAACCCCTGCGGTAGCCCCAACGGCCGCCACGAGGAGCGCAAGCGCGATTATTTTTTTCATTTATTTAGACTCATTCCTTAGCCAGAGAACCTCTATTATATAGGATTATCCTTAAAGTAAATGTCTATTTCCGTACCAGAACAGGTAGTTTACAACGCGTATTCCATATTTAGGATATTTCTTAAGACGGATTCACTACCTACAGTATTTGACACTTTCTTTGCTGTACTTTGAATTATTGAATAATAACGAGAAAAAATAATCGGCATGCTTATTCCCGCAATGTTATTCAGCGGTGAAACCATGGTGAAAAAAGGGTTATCTCTCGTCATGCTTATTTGTGCGCTGTTTTCCGGCCAGCTGATGGCCGGGCACAAAGGCCATGAATATATTTGGGTAAAGAATGTGGAACATCAGCTGCGGCATGAGGCCGACAGCGACGAGTTACGCAGTGCAGCGGAAGAGTCAGCGGAGGGTTTGCGCGAGCACCACCTGTGGCAGAAATCGCGCAAACCGGACACGCACGTAAGGTAGTTAACTGCCCTTGCGTTTCGGCAGGGTTTTCATCAGGTCGTCCGGGCTCACGGACGCGACGATGCTGCCCGGCGGTGGCATTTTGAAAATGTGGTTTTTCATTTTGCCGATAACATGCATTTCGCAAGGACGGCAGTCAAACTTCAGGGTCAGGACTTCGTCACCGTTGACCAGCTGCATGGGGGTGGCCTTCCAGCTCTTGATATTCCCTTTCGCCTGTTTCGGGCACAGGTTAAAAGCAAAGCGCAGGCAGTGCTTGGTGATCATCACCGGCACATCGCCCTTCTCTTCGTGCGCTTCATAGGCCGCGTCGATCAGCTGCACGCCGTGGCGATGATAGAATTCACGCGCTTTATGGTTGTAAACGTTGGCCAGGAACGATAAATGGGTGTCCGGATACACGGGCGCAGGAACGGATTCGGCCTTACGGCTGCCGCGCGGATAGTGCGCCAGGCGTGCGGCATCCAGCATCTCTGCCGTTTCGCGGCGGAACTGGTTAAGCAGGCTGTTCGGCACGAACAGCGCGTCCGGCAGATTAACCTCGATAGCGCGCGCGTAGTAAATCGTCTGGCCCAGCTTCGCCACGCCGTCCTTCAGGCTGTTAAGCGCTTTATCCGCGTTGTTTGCCACCTCGAACAGGCCATCAAGCGTATGCGTTACGCTGATGCCGTCTTCGCAGGTCATGGTCAGAATCAGCTGCTCTTCCCAGCCGCCCAGCTCAATATCCACCGCGATGCGGCGCTCGCTGGAGGTTTTCAGCAACGCCTGCTGCCAGTTATGATCCAGGTTACGGTTGAGCGGCGCGTTCGGCCTTGCCTTGTAAAGATCGGCAGGCATTTCATTCGGCCAGACGCGGTAGCGGTTCTCGCCGGTTTTTTCGACCGTGTTGGCGCGGAAGCCCACCACTTCACGCTTGATCATCACGTTCAGGCCGTCGCCGTTCGCCAGCGGCTCCGTCACTTCAACGTCCAGGTGATCTTTCGCCACTTTCAGCACCTCACCGACCGGTAAACCGATAAACTTCGGTGAGTCAAACGCGCCGATATCCCCTTTGCGGGCGTTCACGAAATAGTCCGTGCTGCCGCGGTGGAAGGTTTTGTCCGTCGACGGAATAAAGAAATGCTCGGTACGACCGGCCGAGGCGCGCGCCAGGTCACCACGATCTTCAATAATGGCGTCCAGCATCTGGCGATAGTGCGCGGTGATGTTCTTCACGTAGCTCATGTCTTTGTAGCGCCCTTCAATCTTGAAGGAGCGCACGCCTGCATCAATCAGCGCGCCCAGGTTGGCGGTCTGATCGTTATCCTTCATGGAGAGCAGGTGTTTTTCGAACGCCACCACGCGCCCCTGATCGTCTTTCAGGGTATACGGCAGACGGCAGGCCTGCGAGCAGTCGCCGCGGTTGGCGCTGCGGCCCGTCTGGGCGTGGGAAATGTTGCACTGGCCGGAATAGGCCACGCACAGCGCGCCGTGAATAAAGAACTCAATCGTCGCGTCAGTCGCCTGATGAATATCACGGATCTGATTGAGGTTCAGCTCGCGCGCGAGAACAATCTGCGAAAAGCCCACGTCGGAGAGAAACTTCGCCTTTTCTACCGTACGGATATCGCACTGGGTGCTGGCATGCAGCTCGACAGGCGGAATATCCAGCTCAAGCACGCCCATGTCCTGAACAATCAGGGCATCGACGCCGGTCTGGTAGAGATCGGTAATCAGACGCTGCGCGGGCTCCAGCTCATCATCATGAAGAATGGTGTTCAGGGTCACGAACACTTTCGCCCCGAAACGGTGGGCGAACGGCACCAGCTCGGCAATATCGCGCAGGCTGTTGCTGGCGTTATGGCGGGCACCGAAGCCAGGGCCGCCGATGTAGACGGCGTCAGCGCCGTGAAGGATCGCTTCACGGGCAATGGCGGCGTCGCGGGCCGGGCTTAAAAGTTCAAGATGATGGGATTGCAGGCGCATACTTCGTCGTTATCCGTTATGGTCAAAATGGCGGCTATTGTAGTCAGAAGTATGCGCCAGCGAAACAGTTTTGCGTAGCCTCAGCGGGGATAATGGATCAGAGAGTGAAAATGCACCGGCCGGTCGCTGCTGTTGCGGTAGGCGTGCGGTTTATCGCCGGCAAAACGGACGCCCGAATCGGCAAAAATCGTCTGCCATTCGCCGTTGATGTTCATCTCCAGCTCGCCGCCGATCACCACCACATGCTCAATCACGCCCGCCTCGTGCGGCGTGGACTCGCTCACGGCGCCCGGTGCCAGCGTAATAGAGAAATAATCAAACCCGAGCGTCTCATCCCAGGGAAAGAGCGGTTTGACCACCATCGCCTGCTGCTGCGAGTCAAACACGGCCGGCCTGTCCGCCTCGGACGTGATGAAGGCGGAGAACGGGACGTTCAGCCCGGTGGCGATTTTCCACAGCGTCGACACCGTCGGGCTGGACTCATTGCGCTCGATTTGCCCGAGCATCGCTTTCGACACGCCGGTTTCGTCCGCCAGCTTCGACAAACTCCAGCCGCGCGCCTGGCGCAGCGTTTTCAGCGTTGCTGCAAGATGTTGTGTAATGTCCATGCTCCCTCCTGATGACTCCGAGCATACCACTTGTACGCTATAGCGCACAGTGTTACCTTATCGCGGACGTTATAACGCACAGCGGAGTCTCTATGCGCCCTTCCTCTCATCTCGTTCCAGCCGTACTGGCTGGATTTGTCGCCGTTCTGGTCGGTTACGCCAGCTCGGCAGCCATCATCTGGCAGGCCGCCGCGGCGGCAGGCGCCAGCGCGCAGCAGATTGCGGGCTGGATGACCGCGCTGGGGATTGGGATGGGCGTCAGCACGCTGGCGCTCTCCTGGTGGTATAAAGCCCCGGTGCTGACCGCCTGGTCAACGCCCGGCGCGGCGCTGCTCGCCACCAGCCTGCACGGCGTGACGCTGGCTGAGACAATCGGCGTGTTCATCTTCGCCAACGCGCTCATTTTACTCTGCGGCATTACCGGCCTTTTCGCCCGTCTGATGAGGCTGATCCCCCATTCGCTTGCGGCCGCCATGCTGGCAGGCGTACTCCTGCAGTTTGGTCTGCACGCGTTTGCCCATCTGGATGGGCACTTTCTGCTGTGCGGCAGCATGATTGCCGCGTGGCTGCTGGCGAAAGCGCTGGCACCGCGCTATGCCATCGTCGTAACGCTGCTAGCGGGCGGGATCGTGGCGTGGGCGGGAGGTGACGTTGTCACCGATAAAATCACTCTCTCCCTCGTGATGCCTGAGTTTACTGCCCCGGACTTTACCTTCACCAGCCTGGTGAGCATCGGCTTGCCCTTCTTCCTGGTGACCATGGCCTCGCAAAATGCCCCCGGTTTCGCGACGATGAAAGCGTCCGGCTATCCGCTGGCGGTCTCCCCGCTCATTATTTTTACCGGCGGGCTGGCGCTGCTGCTGTCCCCCTTCGGCGTCTTTTCCATCTGCATAGCCGCCATTACCGCCGCTATCTGTCAGAGCCCGGATGCCCACCCGGACGCCGGTAAACGCTGGCTGGCGGCCATCGCGGCCGGCGGGTTTTATCTGCTGGCGGGGGTGTTCGGCGGATCCATCACCGGCATAATGGCTGCGCTGCCGCTCAGCTGGATCCAGACGCTGGCCGGTCTGGCGCTGCTGGGTACTATCAGCGGGAGTTTATATCAGGCGCTAAATCATGAAGCGGAGCGCGACGCGGCCATCGTCACGTTTCTGATGACCGCGAGCGGCGTCACGATCCTGGGCATCGGCTCGGCATTCTGGGGGCTGGTGCTGGGCGGCGTATGCTACGCCCTGTTTTCACGCGCTCGCCGCGCGTAGCTGTGAGGGCGTGATGCCCATGACGCTGCGGAAACGGTTACTGAAGTGGCTGGCGGAGTTAAACCCGCAGGCCAGCGCGATGTCCGTCAGCGGCGTCGAGGTATGCTGCACCAGGTTTTTCGCTTTTTCCATGCGCCGTTGCATGACGTACTGATGCGGCGCCAGCCCCGTCGACTGGCGGAACATGCGGGCAAAATGGTATTCGCTGAGGGCGGCCTGCGCCGCCAGCTCGGCCAGCGTCAGGGGCTGCCCAAGGTTTTCTTCGATAAAGGCCAACACGTTGCGCAGAACGAACGGCGATAGCCCGCCGGTAACGACCGGGAGCTTCCACTGAACGTTAGAGTAGTTTTGCAGCAGGTGGGTCAACAGCAGCGTGGAGGCCGTGCTCAGGGCGAGCTGATTGGCCTGCTGCTGCCAGTCGCAGCCGAGCAGAAACTGGCGGTACAGCGCGGTGATCTTCGGGTCGCTGCCAAAAATGCGCTCGTCCAGGGTCAGCGACAGCGGCCGCTTGTCCCAGATTTTTTCGCCCACATCGCGCAGGTGTTCATCGGTGCAGTAAAGATGGACAAACGACAGATCGTCGCGGATATCCCACGTCGATTCACTCTCTTTCGGCATCAGACAGAAACGGTCCGGTCCCCCGCCGTTCTTCCAGCCGCCCGGCGTCTTTTGATAGCTCTCGTAGCCGTCGGCGACGTACAGGCTTAGGGTATGATGATTGCTTTTAACCGTTATCGTATCGCGCTTGTTGTACCACGCCGCCAGCTGAATGCCGGAATTGAGCGAGACGGTTTCCCGCAGGACCGCATTCTGCTGGCGTAGCGTTTCAAAGGTATCGTAAGCGTGAGACATAACCGTTAGCGCGTTATTGAGTGAACTGTCAGTCTAAGAACTGTTGTCCCCCGTTGCCAGCCCCCGGAAAAGAAAAAAGCGCAAGATTTTGCAAGTCTACCGCAAGCCGGTGAAAGCCCCTGACCGATGACGGCGTCATACTGCGGGCTTCCGTGGTTTGAGAAGAGAAAAAATATGAACGCGTTATTATACGGACTGGTGGTGATCATCTGGGGAACCACCTGGATTGCCATTTTCCTGCAGCAGGGTCCCGTACCCGCACCCGTCTCTATTTTCTGGCGCTTCGCGGTGGCCAGCGCCACGATGATGGTGGTGTTACTCGCCCTGCACCGGCTGCGCAAGCTGGCGTTGCGGGATCACCTGTTCTGCATGCTTCAGGGATGCTGCGTCTTCTGCTTTAACTTCTGGTGTTTTTATACCGCGGCGGCACACATCAACACCGGGCTGGAATCGGTGATCTTCTCCATGGCGGTGCTCTACAACGCGATTAACTGCTTTATTTTCTTCGGACAGCGCCCGCCCGCGCGTTTTTGGACGGCGGCAGCGCTCGGTCTTGTGGGGATCGTGACCCTTTTCTGGGACGACCTGCTGGCCAGCGGCTGGAGCGTATCGCTCCTGACGGGCATTGGCCTTTCCGCTCTCGGCACGTACGGCTTTTCGCTGGGCAATATGATCAGCATGCGCCATCAGCGCAGAGGTCTAGAAACCATGACCACCAACGCCTGGGCGATGCTTTACGGCACGCTGGTGATGGGATGTATTGCGCTTTTCAGAGGCGACAGCTTTACCCCGGAATGGACGGTCACCTATATGGGCGCGCTGCTCTATCTGGCCCTGTTCGGCTCGGTGATTGCCTTTGGCGCCTACTTCACGCTGGTGGGACGTATCGGCCCCGGGAAAGCGGCTTACAGTACGCTGCTCTTCCCGCTGGTGGCGCTCTCCATCTCAACGGTGTATGAAGGCTACGTCTGGCACATCAACGGTATCGTCGGTTTGCTGCTGATTCTGGGCGGGAATATGGTGATGTTCACGAAACCAGAGACCTGGTTCAGGCGCTTGCGTACGGCGTAAAAAAACGGCCTGCACGATGCAGGCCGCTTAACGTTATTTCGCTGTTTTATGCACGTCAAACATGGTGGCGTCCGTCGCCATGTCGTCAACAACCTGCTTCAGCGTAGCGAAGCCCATAGGCGTGTTTTCGTTTGCCAGCTCTTTACCTTCGCCTTTACGCACCACCTTCATCACCGGCTTGTTGGTGGCCGCGTCGATCAGCTCGCCTTCAAAGTAGAGATGGGTATCCATGGTGCGATGCCCGGTTGCCATCTGCGTACCCGCCACCACCAGCGCGACCGGCACCACTTCATAGAACTGCAGGCCCTCTTTCTGGGAACTCACCCCGGTAATTGCCCCGCGGAAAATCAGGCTGTGTTTACCCGGCGTGGTCACAATCGGCTTACGGGTACCAATCGCCGTTTTCATTTTGTTATTGGTATAATTCAGCAGCTCATCAAGCGTTTTTTGACCAATCTGAGTGGTTGGTTTTGGCGCAGGATAATAGGTAATCGGCGTCCAGATAATGCTGTCGTAGTTGGCTTCGTTATAGGAAGGATCAACCCAACGCAGCGTTGGTTTACCCGTTGCAGAGGTCGTCTGCTGCAGGCCGGAATAATCTTTTAAAAAGCCTGAATATTGTTCTGGAGCCGCGACCTTTGAAGAACAGCCCGCCACTGCCAATAAACCAGTAAGCACTGCAACTTTAAAAAAAGTTTGAGTACGCATGATAGTTTTCCATGTTATCTGCAAGTATGCATTTGAAGTTATAGCAAAAGTTCGGTGGGTTTGTTGTGACAAAAAATGGTGTGGAGAGCACAAATTGCGAAAAGAGTGCCCGGCAGCGTACCGGGCAGTGAAAAATTATTGATTAATATCCACCTGCCAGAACAAATGTTTGCCAAACGGATCGATTTCGTAGCCTGTCACCTCTTTGCGCACCGGTTCGAAGATCGTTGAATGCGCAATCATGACCGCAGGCATCTGGTCATGCATGATCTGCTGCGCCTCTTTATACAGCGCCACGCGCTTGTCGCGATCGGTGGTTGATTTTGCTTCCGCGATAATTTTATCAAACGGCTTGTAGCACCACTTCGCCGAATTCGAACCGCCGTTTGCCGAGGTGCAGGTAAATAGCGGTCCAAAGAAGTTATCCGGGTCGCCCGTTGCGGTCGTCCAGCCCATCAGGGCGGCCTGATGTTCACCGTCCTTCACGCGCTTGAGATATTCTCCCCATTCATAGGTGACAATTTTGGTCTGCACCCCCACCTTCGCCCAGTCAGCCTGAATCATCTCCGCCATCCGTCTGGCGTTCGGGTTATAGGGTCGCTGGACGGGCATCGCCCACAGGTCGATACTCATGCCGCTGGCTAAACCTGCCTCTTTCAGCAACGCCTTCGCTTTTTCAGGATCGTAATCGTAATCCTTCAGTTCGCTGTCAGCGCTCCAGACGCCCGGCGGCAGCAGGTTTTTCGCCGCGGTTCCGGTGCCGTGGAACACCGCGTCGATAATGGCCGGTTTATTGATCGCCATCGCCAGCGCCTGGCGAACCTTCACGTTATCCAGAGGCGGCTTTTGGGTGTTAAACGCCAGGAAACCGGTGTTCAGCCCGGCCTTGCTCATCAGCGTAATATCTTTATTGGCCTTCATGCGCGGCAGATCCGCCGGGTTCGGGAACGGCATCACCTGGCATTCGTTTTTCTCAATTTTGGCAAAACGCACGGAGGGATCCGGGGTAATGGTAAAGACCAGCCTGTCCAGCTTCGATTTCCCCTGCCAGTAGTCGGCAAACGCGGTAAACAGGATTCGGGAGTCCTTCTGATACTGCGCCAGCTTAAACGGCCCGGTGCCGATCGGCTGCATATCCACCTTCTCCGGCGTGCCCGCTTTCAGCATCGCATCGGCATACTCCGCGGAGAGGATTGAGGCAAAATACCATGCCAGATCGGCGACAAACGGCGCTTCCGGATGGGCCAGGGTAAAGCGCACCGTGTGGTCATCGACTTTATCAATGGCGGTAATCAGGCTGCCAAACTCCAGGCTTTCGAAGTTGGAATAGCTGCCGTTTGAGACGTTGTGATACGGATGATTCACGTCCTTCTGACGCATAAACGAGAAGATCACGTCATCGGCGTTAAAATCGCGGGTCGGCGTGAAGAATTTATTGCTCTGGAACTTCACCCCTTTACGCAGATGGAAGGTGTAAACCTTGCCGTCGTCGCTCACCTCCCAGCGCTCTGCCAGGCTCGGCACCAGCTCCGTGGTGCCGGGTTTGAAATCGACCAGCCGGTTATAGACCGGCACGGCGCTGGCATCCACGCTGGTGCCCGAGGTGTATAGCTGAGGATTAAAGTTTTCCGGTGACCCTTCGGAGCAATACACCAGCGTTTTCGCGCCTACGGTGGAACTGACCGTGAGCGCAGCGAGTGCCAGCGTTAACGTTGTGCGTTTGCTTGTCATCATTTATTCCTGTCTTTTTAATTCGACGGCTAATTAATTCTTTTGCCATTTCATAAATAACATTAAAGTGAAGTGGCAAACACCCGAAAAATAAATAAGGAAGAAAACACTATGGGCTCGCCGCTTTCCAGACAATTAACGCACCGTTTTTTCCGCTATCTTGCGATTACCAGCCAGAGCGATCCAAAAGTGAAAACCCTGCCCTCCACGCCGGGCCAGCACGACATGGCGCGAGAACTGGCGCAGGAGCTGGCGCAGCTGGGGTTAGACGACATCGTGATTGACGAATTCGCTACCGTGACGGCAGTGAAAAAAGGCAACGTACCCGGCGCGCCGCGCATCGGCTTTATTACCCACATTGATACCGTTGACGTCGGTTTATCACCGAATATTCATCCGCAAATATTAACCTTTAATGGTGAAGATCTCTGTCTGAATAAGGAAAAAGACATCTGGCTGCGGGTGAATGAGCACCCGGAAATTTTGGCTTACCCGAATGAGGAGATTATTTTCAGCGACGGAACCAGCGTATTGGGCGCAGATAATAAAGCAGCGGTGACGGTGGTGATGACCGTGCTGGAAAACCTCACCGCTGAACATCAGCATGGCGACATTGTGGTCGCGTTTGTGCCCGACGAAGAGATTGGCCTGAACGGCGCCAAGGCGCTGGATTTGAAACGCTTCGACGTGGACTTTGCCTGGACTATCGACTGCTGCGAGCTGGGAGAAATTGTTTACGAGAATTTTAACGCGGCAGCGGCAGAGATCCACTTCACCGGCGTGACGGCGCACCCGATGTCCGCCAAAGGCGTGCTGGTGAACCCATTACTGATGGCGACCGACTTCATCAGCCATTTCGACCGCCAGCAAACCCCGGAGTGCACCGAGGGCCGCGAGGGCTATATCTGGTTTAACGGCATTCAGGCCGGACAGAACGACGCCGTGCTAAAGGCCAATATTCGTGATTTTGATAAAGCCGGCTTTGCCGCCCGCAAGCAGCAGATTGCGGACGTCGCCGCGCTGATTGCCGCCCAACACCCGACGGCGAAGGTGGAGTATCGCATTGAAGATACCTACAGCAACATCAGCAATGCGATTGGCGAAGACCGGCGCGCCATCGACCTGATGTTTGAAGCGATGGAATCGCTCGGCATCACCCCAAAACCGATCCCTATGCGCGGCGGCACGGACGGTGCGGCGCTGTCGGCAAAAGGGTTACTCACCCCGAACTTCTTCACCGGCGCGCATAACTTCCATTCGAAGTTTGAGTTCCTGCCGCTGTCGTCGTTCGAGGCGTCTTACAAGACTGCCCTGCAGATCTGCCTGCTGGCCGCCCGTTAAGCGGGCTTGCGCGCCAGCATGGTGGCAAAGCGCAGCTTGATGCGATTGCCGTTTTCATCGGTGCGGTGCAGCTCGCCCACCTCTTCGTTGTATTTGAGCAGCTCCCAGCCTTCGTAGTAGCTGCTCAGCTCGCCGCTTTTGAACGCAAACGGGAAGCCGACGGTGCACGGGTAATCCGCCGTGTCCATCGCGGCAACGATCAGGTTGTAGCCGCCGGGTTTGGTGCAACGCTGCATGTTGGCGATAAGGCCCGGGATGGTTTTCGCCTCCAGGAACATCAGCACCACGGTGGAAAGAATAAAGTCGTACTCGCCGTCAAAGCTCAGGCTGTTCAGATCTTTGACGGCAGTATGCAGATTCTCAATCCCTTCTGCCGCCTTGATGCGCTCAATGTTATCCACGCTCATCGGGTTTTTATCCCAGGCGGTGACATCGTAGCCGTTGGCCGCCAGGTACAGGCTGTTGCGGCCATTTCCACAGCCCAGATCCAGCGTCTTGCCGGGCTTCACGATCCCCGCGCTGTACAGCACCTCTGAATGCGTACGGGTTAAGCCATATTTCTCTGTGAAGTAATTTTCATCGACAGCCATTATTTTTCCTCAGATTGCATAAGCAGTGCTTTATCAGTGCGCACCAGAAGTTTGCCCTGAATCAGCAGAATAAACGTACGGACCAACAGCATCCCAATGATAAGGTTGGTAAAGATAAACAGCGGCACGGCAATGGCGTGGAAAAATCCGGACGAACTGCCGTGTCCCAGGTGCAGCCCCGTGGTTGCCAGGGCCGACACGCCAAACGAGAAGCTCCAGAACGAGGCGTTAAACGGCTGAGACACATACCACGGCAGCAGGCGCAGCATAAACAGCAGCTGCAACAGGCCGTAGCCGAACAGCATTTTGGCGAAGGTGTCGGCTTCCCCGCCGTTGACGCTAAACCAGGCGCTACAGGCCACCAGCGCGGGGGCCAGCTGAATGCCTAACGCGGTGCGCTGCGCGGTGGGAAGCTCTCCGGCGCTGCGAAGACGCTGGAGGATAACCGGCTCCAGGCTGAGCCAGGAAAAGACGCCCGCGCCGAGAAAAACGAGCCCTGCATCGTTGAAGCCCAGGGCACCGCACGCCATCGCGCTGATGAAATTATTCGCCACCGTCGGCAGATACAATCCCGGCGTGGTGGCCTCCTGCGGGTGTCGGCCTCGCCAGAGCCCGGCGCTTTGCCAGGCGGAATAAGCAAGCTGTAACACCACCCCCACGCCGAACAGCGCCAGCGATACCGGGCGGAACCAGGGCACAAAACCGATGGCGACCAGCATGGTGGTGGCCGGAAAAAGGCTGACGAAGCTGCTCATTACCGGGTGGCGCATCTCTGCCAGCACGCTGTGCGGGAAGCGGATCGCACGGGTAATAAACGCCGCCGTCAGTAAAAACCAGCATGCAACCGCGAGAGCAACCAGAATCTCACCCGGCCAGCGCGTCACCGGCCACAGGGTGCTGGCGTATCGCCAGGCGAAACCCATGCCGATGATGCCAAGCACCATGCCAAAATAGCCTGCGGGAAGGTTAAGCGCCTGTTGGGGTTTGTTTAATTTATCCATTAATTTTAATTTTTAAAATGTATTTTAAATGCCATTTTAAGAGGTTTCCGCGACGGATGCCAGCACAACGGAAAGCCGAAAGTTTGCTACGTTTAGTGAAGACGCATATCAGGGATCCCACGATGAAAAAGTATCGGCTCAGCGATGAAACCCGGCTCTGGCAATGGAAAAATGGCGAAACATCCCACACAACGACGCTGCGGCAGGTTATCGCCACGGTGGATTTTAACGATGTGACGGCCGGTACGAAAGGCGGCTGGGTTGACGATGAACGCGCCCTTGCTCAGGACGGAGACTGCTGGATCTACGATGAGAACAGCGTGGTATTCGCCGGTGCAACCGTGTCCGGCAACGCGCGCCTTACCCTGCCGTGCACCGTCAGCCATGACGCGCACATCGGCGATAGCTGCTGGCTGGACGCCGCAGAGGTCAGTCACGGGGCGCGGATAAGTGACAACGTCACCGTTCAGCACTCCTGCGTGCGGGGTGAGTGCCATCTCTACGGCGACGCGCGCGTCCTGCACAACAGCGTCATCATTGCTGCTAAAGGCCTCACGCCGGACCACGACCAGATCCTGCAAATTTACGGTAAGGCGACGGTAAGCCGGTCGCGCATTGTGCATCAGGCGCAAATATACGGCGAGGCGATGGTGAATAACGCGTTTGTTGAGCACCGCGCTGAAGTGTTCGACTGCGCTATCATCGAAGGTAACGAACTCAACAACGTCTGGGTGTGCGACTGCGCCAAAGTGTACGGCAACGCCCGCGTGATAGCCGGTTTCGACGACGACGCCATCCCTACCGTGCGCTACAGCTCACAGATTGCGGAGAACGCCGTGGTGGAAGGAAACTGCGTCATCAAGCATCACGTCCTGATCGGCGGGCAGGCATGGCTGCGCGGCGGGCCGATCATGCTGGATGATAAAGTGGTGATTCAGGGACGCGCGCGGATCAGCGGCGACGTGCTGATTGAGCATCGGGTAGAAATCACCGACGATGCGGTGATAGAGGCCTTTGCTGGTGAGAGCATTCACCTGCGCGGTGAAAAGGTGATCAACGGCGACCAGCGCATTACCCACACGCCGCTGCTGGGGGCGCTATAGGGTATAAATTTTCCCGTAGATATTCACATCGTCATAGGCGCCGTTCAGGTATTCCGCCTCCCTCAGGCACCCTTCCAGCGTAAAGCCGTTGCGCAGGGCAACGCGGTTGCTGTGCTGATTCGCCACCCGACACTTGATCACAAAACGGCGGATCTCACCGCGCCCGGCGTAGTAGCGCATAAACGCCTGCATTGACTGCGAGAGGATCCCCTGCCCCTGATGCGCTTCATCCAGCCAGTAGCCGATGTAGGCGGCTTTGTTGGCAGGCTCAATCGCATTGAACGACAGCACGCCGACCAGCTCTTCGTCCTTAAAGATCAAAAACATTTTGGCGTAGCCGCGCTGGTGCAGCATCTGGTTACTCTGCACGTTACGTCGGGTATCCTCAACGCTTCCGACGTGCTGCGCCCAGTCAAAGGCGGTTTGCAGATAGGCTCTGTTTTTAACGACGAGATTATGCAGATCGGCGGTGTAGCGCTCTTCAACGGCGCGAAGCTCGAGAGCGTCTGATACGGGAATAGTTTCGGATTGTGTTGCGGTCATTGCCCCTCACCCTAACCCTCTCCCGGAGGGAGAGGGAATCGATCGTTAACGCATTACCCTATCATCAACGTAATTACGTTTATCCGGCGCTGGCGGGAAATACTGATACAGCCAGGTTTCGCTGATGGCATCGCCCTGGCAGCGCAGGAACAGACGCATATCCACCGGTTCGGTAGAGTCAGAGGTTGGATACCAGTCAAACAGAATGCGATAGCCGTCAAACGGTTCAACGTAGAGGATCTCAACCTGCTTTGCTTCACCGCTGGAGAGCGTAATCACCGGCTCAATGCCCTTCGGCGCGGCGGCCTTCAGGTCGCCCCCGACGAAGTCGATAGCAAAGCGACGGGCCCACACTTTCGGATAGTGTTCGCCCGGCGCCCAGCCCTCCGGGAAGCCGCCCATACCGGTGCGGGTCGCGTAAACGTTAGCCAGCGGGGAACGCACCGGCGGCTGCGCGCTCCAGTAGAGACGATATTTAAAGTCCAGCTCGTCGCCCGCTTTCACCGGTTTTTCCGGCTGCCAGAAGCAGACCACGTTATCCAGCGTTTCACCGGTGGTTGGGATCTCCATCAGCGCAATGGAGCCTTTCCCCCAGTCGTTGCGCGGCTCAACCCACAGGCTCGGGCGCTTGTTATACCAGCCCATCACGTCCTGATAGTGGGAGAAATCGCGGTCGAGCTGCAGCAGGCCGAACCCTTTCGGATTTTTATCCAGATAGGCATTGAACTGCAGCTTCTGCGGGTTATTCAGCGGACGGCAGATCCACTCCCCGTTGCCGCGCCACATTGCCAGGCGGTCGGAGTCGTGGATTTGCGGGTGAATGGTGTCGCACATGCGGCGTTCATTATTGCCGCAGCTGAACATGCTGGTCATCGGCGCGATGCCCAGCTGCTTAATGTCCTTACGCGCGTAGAGATGGTTTTCCACCTCCATGATCACCTGGCTCTTCTCGCAGTGGATTACGAATTTATAGGCACCGGTGACGCTCGGGCTGTCCAGCAGCGTATAGACGGTAAAGGTGGTATCGCCAGGCTTAACGGTTTCAAACCAGAAGGAGGTGAAGTCCGGGAACTCTTCCGGGGTGTCGGTAAAGGTATCTACCGCCAGACCGCGCGCGGAAAGGCCGTACTGGTAGGTGTCATCCACCGCGCGGAAATAGCTCGCGCCCAGGAAAGAGACGATATCGCGGCGCGCCAGCTCTGGCGCTTTAAAGGCGCGGAAACCCGCGAAGCCGAGATCGCTTTGCCCTTCAAGCTGTTTGGTATCAACTCCCGTGTCACCGTAGCTGAACAGCTCGGGGCGGAAGTGGATCTCGCGCGCCATAGCGGTCGACTGGTCCAGCGAGAACATCCGCACGCGGCGGCGGAACCCCATTCCCATATGGAAGAACTGCACGTCCAGCTGACGCCCTTCAATGTTGTTCCACAGAGACTGTTTTTCATCGTAGCGGATGGCGTTATACGCCTGCGGCGTCATGGTCGCCAGCGTCTCCGGCAGCGGACGCGGCGCGCCACCCCATGGGGTTTTCGCCAGGTCATGCGCCATGGATTGCAGTACGGAGAAGTCAAACCGACGGCTCTGACCGTCAGCGATGTCAGAGTCAGCAGCGTATGCCGCTTTGGAAAACAGGGAAGCAAGGCCGGAGGTGCCGCTCAGGGCTGCCACAGCCAGCGAGCCTTTTAGAAAACGTCTGCGATTCATGCCTGGAAAAACGTCCTTATGGTCGTGTGAATGTGTTTCGCGCTCGGCGAAATGACGGCAAGAAAGAACGCACAGCCTAAACAAAAATGGTTAAGAATCCAATTGTTGGCCGGTGATTATCTGAACAAAGTGAGAAATATTTTCTGTCGACCAGAACGGCCCGAAAGTGGTGTAAAAAATAGTAAATACACAAAATCATTCATGCTGGATCAAGGCGGCAAGTCTGAGAATCCCCAGGAGCTTACTGAAGTAAGTGACTGGGGTGAACAGACGTAGCCAACGCAGAGGCAGCTTGAAGGATGAAGTGTATTAAAAATGCCCCGGCGCGACATCGTTCGCCGGGGCGAATGAGGCGGTTATTTTACGCTGACATCGATACCCGGGAAGTACTTATCAGCGAGTTTGGCGATCGTGCCGTCGGCACGTACTTTATCAATGGCGGCATCAAGCTGCTTTTTGGTGGCCTCGTCACCTTTGCGCAACCCAAAGCCGATCCCACTGCCGAGGATCGTGTCGTCAGACACCGGTTTGCCGATGAAGCCAAACCCTTTCCCCTGCGGCTTGCTGAGGAAACCCGCCTGCCCGGCCGCGGACATCACCAGCGAGGCGTCAATGCGGCCATTCAGCAGGTCACCCCAGGCCATATTCTGATCTTTATAAGACACCACGGTGACACCCTGCTTTTCCCAGTGCTCTTTGGCATAGGTTTCCTGAATTGACCCCTGCAGCACGCCGATGGTTTTTCCCTTCAGCCCTTCAGGCGTCGCTTCGACCGCCGTACCGGCCTTGCCGACCAGCTGAGAAGGAATGCGGTAGATCGGCTGTGTAAAATCAATGCTCTTGCGGCGCTGTTCGGTGATATTCATCGCCGAGTTGATGGCGTCAAACTTCTTCGCCACCAGCCCCGGGATCAGCGCGTCAAACGAGGTTTCTACCCAGCTGCACTTCAGCGCAGCCGCTTTGCAGATGGCATTCCCCAGCTCAACGTCAAAACCTTCCAGCTCGCCTGCCGCGTTGCGGCTCTCAAAAGGCGGGTACTCCGCTTCCAGACCGTAGCGCAGCTCGGTGGCCGCGAAGGACGAAAAGGTACACAGCAATCCCATGCCGACAACTAGCGCGCGTAATTTCATCTCATACTCCTTAGCGTGGTTTAACCCGACACAGGGCCTGGGCACCTGCCCGTAACGTCGCCTCATCCTTCGCAAAAGAGAGACGAATCAACTTATTATCCGTGCCGTCGGCATAAAACGCCGACAGCGGAATGGTGGCAACACCGTACTCAACGATCAGCCGCTTCACCAGCTCGCTGTCGCGCTCGTCGCTGAACCGGCTGTAGTCCGCCAGCATAAAGAACGACCCGGCGCTCGGCAGCAGGGTAAACGGCGAATCGGCCAGCAGGCCGTGCAGCAGATCGCGCTTACGCTGGTAAAACGCCGACAGGGCCAGCCAGGTTTGCGGATCGGTCATGTGTTCTGCAAACGCGTGCTGCATTGGCGTATCGGCAGAGAACATCAAAAATTGATGGACTTTACATATCTCGTCCATCAGCTCCGCGGGTGCCACACAATAACCCACGCGCCAGCCGGTGACGTGATAGGTTTTTCCGAAAGAAGAAATAATCACGCTGCGCTCCGCCAGCTGCGGATGCGTGGCCATCCCGTGGTGCGGTTCCCCATCAAACACGACGTGTTCGTACACTTCGTCAGACAAAATAATGATGTCGGTATTGCGCGTCAGCGCCGCCAGCTGCTGCAGGTCATTAGCGGAGAAGACCTGGCCGCTCGGGTTGTGCGGCGTATTGATGACGATCATGCGCGTGCGCGGGGTGATGGCCGCACGGACCTCATCCCAGTTGACGGCAAAATCCGGCACCGTGAGCTTGATGGCGACAGGCGTTGCCCCCTGAAGACGCACAATCGGCGCGTAGCTGTCAAACGACGGCTCAAAGTAGATCACCTCGTCGCCAGGGTGTACCAGCCCGCTTATCGCGGAATAGAGCCCTTCGCTGGCGCTGGCGGTGACCAGCACCTCGCTGGCAGGGTCGTACCGCGTGCCGTAGAGCGCGGCAATTTTATCGGCAATGCGCTCTTTGAGCGGCTGCAGGCCGGTCATCGACGCATACTGGTTATGCCCTGCCTCCATCGCGCGGGTGACGCCGGCAATCAGCTTCGGGTCGCAGGAAAAATTCGGTGCCCCCTGAGAAAGGTTGATGGCGTTATGCTGGGCCGAAAGCTGGCCGATAACGGTAAAAATGGTGGTCCCCACGTCTGGCAGCTTGGAGCGCGTTTGCACCGGCGTTCGTAAAGTCATCCTCTTTCCCTTCTCATGGATATTGCATAACTATTCAAACAACATCTGCGTTGCCGGGACAATCGAATTGTTGTCATAATAGCCATGAGAAAAATGCATAGCTGAGGTGTTTTTAATGTCGCGCCGTTCGCTCCCGCTCAATGCCATCGACGCATTTTTAGTCACCGCGCGTCATCTGAACCTTACCCACGCCGCCGCAGAGCTGTGCCTGACGCAGGGGGCCGTGAGCCGTAAGATTGCCTCCCTTGAAGCCTGGTTTGGCTTTCCGCTGTTTGAGCGCCACGCGCGCGGGCTACGCCTCTCCCCGCAGGGCAGCGCCCTGCTTCCCGAGCTGCAGTCCTCATTCGAACAGCTGCTGAGCGTGGCCGACCAGGCCCGCAGCCAGCACACGGTGATCCGCCTCAAGGCCCCCACCTGCGCGATGCGCTGGCTGGTGCCGCGCCTGCTGGAGGTAGAGCGCGAGCAGCCGGATCTGCAGATCGCATTGACCACCACCACCGATCATAACGTCAATTTCAAAACCGAATCTTACGACGCCGCCATCGTCTTCGGCACGCACATGAGCGCAGGCGATCTGCTGTTTGAAGAGGCGCTCACCCCGGTGTTCAGCCCCGTGCGGGCGGGTGCCGCGCTGGGTTCGCTGACGTTTCTTCACCCGACAAGGGATAAGACAGACTGGTCACTGTGGCTGGCGAATCAGGAAGGTCCGGGCTTTGTTATGCACAAAAATCAACACTTCGATACGATGGATCTCGCCATTACCGCCGCCATTCAGGGGCTGGGCGTGGCCATCGCCGACGAAACGCTGGTGGCAGAAGATGTCCGCGCCGGAAGGCTGATGCGGCCCTATGAGACCAGCATAAAAACCGGCGCGAGCTACCGGCTGGTGCTGCGCGAAACGCCTTGTCAGGAAAATGGTCTGGCGGCGTTTCGCGCCTGTTTGCTTAATCGAGGCTGACGTGGTGCTTCATCACGCGCTTGAAGAGGCTCATGCGGGCGCGCATAAATCGGTTTTCAAGCCTGAAACCTGCATGTTTATTCACGCCAATACGTAACAGCACGTCCCGCCCTTTGCGGCAGGCGGGCCAGCGCGCCTGCCCGTGAAGGCTATCATGCGTTCCGGCATCGCGCGCAAAGCTCACCCAGTAATCAGCCACCCGGGCGGCAAACGTCAGATCCCGTTCGTTAACGTACTGGCGCGAAGGCTCCACCTGCCCGAGGGTATCAAACGCGTACGGCACCTCATTGCCGTGCCAGGCACCGTTGATATAGGTGTCATGTTCCGCTTCGGCCACATAGTCAAACCAGTAACGCCAGCAAAGCCCGCCGACGCGCTGCTGCGCCTGCATTACCACGTAGCCCATGGTGGTGAAGGCCATGTCGCGGCACACCTGCCTGCCGAGCTCCTCGTCGCCTTTCACGCCCGGATAAAGCAGCTTGATGAGCCCCAGCCCGAAGCGGCGCTCCCGGCGAAGCTTCTGGATCTGCCCGGCGAGATCGACACCAAACACCCCCATCACGCTGGCTTCATCGCTGTTGGAGCCAATCATCACCGGCACGGGATGCTGGCGGGCGGCGAAAAAGACGTCCAGCATCGCCTCCGGCAGAACGCAATCCCCGACGATGGGCGCCGGGGCGACGTTCAGCGGCGCGGTCAGCGGCCAGAACGCCTCGGGCGGGATGGCGCGCAGCTGCTCTGCCGTCGCGTTCTCCAGCCCGAAGTGGGCGGCCAGCGCTTCCCCTTTTTGCAGGGCCTGCTCGCGCGGCGTATCCGGCAGGGTGTACCCGCTTTGCACTATCGCCTTATGAAATAGTCCTTCCGCCAGCGGCGAGGCCAGCAGCGACAGCACGCTGCGCGCGCCGGCGGATTCACCAAACAGGGTCACGTTAGTAGGGTCGCCACCAAACGCGGCGATATTCTCCCGCACCCATTCGAGCGCGGCGATCTGATCCAGCAGGGCAAAATTATGCACCACCCGCTCCTCTTCCCCCTCAAGCGCGGGATGGGCAAAGAAGCCGAGATGGCCGAGACGGTAGTTAATCGTGACGACAACCACCCCACGGGATGCCAGGGCCTTGCCGTTATAGGGCGGCAGGCTTCCGGCGCCAATCGTAAACCCGCCGCCGTGCAGCCAGACCATGACCGGCAGCGGCCCGGTACGGTCGACGGGAGACCAGACGTTCAGATAGAGGCAGTCTTCAGAAAACTGGCCGGGATCGCCCCCGCCCAGCTCCTGACAATATTCACTGCTTTGCCAGCTTGAGGGCGAAAAGGCGGTAACTTCACGCACGCCGTCCCAGCGTTCCGGCGGTCGGGGTGAGCGCCAGCGCCAGTCGCCAACGGGCGGTGCGGCATAGGGAATACCGCGCCAGAGGTGAACGTTTTCATCGGTTAAACCAGACAGTGCGCCCTGGCGCGTTTCAACCACAGGGGCGGAAGGATTTTGCATAACGACCTTATTTTTTCCATCACACCCCTGAAGAGTAACGATTTCAGAGCAAACCGCAACGCTGTTTGCTGCGCGTTTCCGCCTCCTCGTAGAGCGTAAATTCGTCATACACCGGGCAGCCGAGCGCGGCTTCAAACGCATTGCGGCTGGCATTCCCGTGGCTGCGCGCCTGGGTTTCATTTCCAAGATTGGACTGGAAAATCCCCGCCGCGCTGACCGGAAGGAAATCTTCGTAAATTATCGGCTGGGCCACCACCCACCCGCGCTCGATCAGCGGCTGCGGGTCATCGCCCGGACGAAACGCGTGACGATGGGCCTCTCCCGCCGGGGTCAGGCGATAGCGAAAATACGCCAGCTCCTGACGGCGCAGGAACATTTCGCTGTCCGGGAAGGCGCTGAAAATCTCCCGCAAATGCAGCTGATGCGTAAGGTTATCTTTTCCGGTTCCGGCCTGGGCCAGCAGGCTATCGTACAGTTCACGACCTTTCGGGGTCAGCGCCACGCCGCGCTGTTCAATTTCACCGAAGCGCGCGGTGTGGGTGCCTTTATGTTCCCCGGCGAAAAGCACCGGCTCTTCGAGGGCTTTAAAGCTGGTCTGACGCAGCAGGATCGGCACTTCACGACGCGGCGGCCCTTCGATCAGAATTTTTGGCTCAATGCCGTACTTCGGCATCAGCTCCTGTACCCGGTCAATGTCCAGCGTGCGCGGTGTGAGGTGGTTGATATGGCAGCCCGGGAAGCAGACCACGTCAGCTATCAGGCGGTGCTCGTGACTCAGCGCCAGGTAGGTCTCCTGGTCGACCGTAGCATGACGGTGCCAGCGGAAGGTTTCTAACGCTTCCTGCACAAACTCGTGCGCCTGCGCTTCGGTAAAACGCCCTTCCGACTCGTGGAGGTCAATAAGTTCCAGACAGCGCGGCGTAAAGATGTTCCGGTGAGACAGAATTTCTGCCGCCCGCTCGCGTAACGCCACGTTTTCAATCAGCTCAAGGCGCAGCAGTGAGGTAAAGATACGAAACGGATTGCGGCACAGCGCCGCATCGTCAACCGGACGAAACGCCGTTGAGTGAACCGGCACCCCCGCCTGCGAGAGATCGTAATAACTGACCGGGAACATGCCCATGATGGCAAACATACGACGCAGGGTGGAAAGCTCTTGTGCGGTGCCAACGCGGATCGCCCCGTGACGCTCCACGTTCAGGCGCGCCAGCTCGTCGGCGTTCGCCAGTTGTTCATGTAATAGTGGGTTATTTTCCAGAACCGCCAGGTTTACGTCCGCGACCAGCTCAAGCAAGGTGCCGTACTGCGGAACTTCCTGCTGGTACATCGCCGACATAGCCTGCGAAAAGTGTTCCCGAATATCATCAGCCGTGATGGTGTTCGCCATGATGTCATGCCTCCAGTGAATATTACCTGGAGTGTAGAGAAGGCCGTTCCTTCCGGGGGGAAGAATTTCTGATTTGTGATCTTAAGACGCCAGTGGTTAAACCGTGTGCTACCGACCCCTGCCGGGCGCCTCGTCATCTTTTTCCAGGATTTTCCTTATGATTCGTAGCGGCTATTTTTTCTAGCCCTAAAGAGGTAATTTTTTCCATATCACCGCTTGCAAATTATCCGATTTGGTTACGCCATTATTATTGGCTTCAACCTTCCGCTTTTTAACTTAAACTTAGGACTAATCTGAGCGTTTGTTTACAAGTCCTTCCCACCCTTCCATATTTCCAAACCAAGCGAAGCGCAAACGCGGCAATAATTAAATATAACGTAACCGCTAATGGCGAAACGCATTTGACGAATGACGCACAGCGACTAGAGTTATTACTCGAACGACGAGTGATACGGAATATTTTCGTATCGTACTGACATAACCAATATATGAATATGAGGTTTAATATGGCAGAGCATCGTGGTGGTTCCGGTAATTTCGCTGAAGACCGTGAAAAAGCATCAGAAGCTGGACGTAAAGGTGGCCAGCACAGCGGTGGTAATTTTAAAAACGATCCGCAACGCGCATCTGAAGCGGGTAAGAAAGGGGGACAGAACAGTCACGGCGGAGGCCGTAAATCTGATAACTCCTGATCTTATTTAGTACTCTTTTAATAATACCAGAGAGCATGCTGCGGGCTGAAAAGCTCGCAGTACCCTCTCCTTATTTTACCGGAGCGTAATAATTATGAATATGAAAAGCGTTGAGGATGTATTTATTCATCTTCTGTCGGATACCTACAGTGCGGAAAAACAGCTAACACGCGCGCTGAGTAAGCTCGCCCGTGCCGCATCCAGCGAGAAACTGAGCGCGGCCTTTACCGCACACCTTGAAGAGACGCAGGGTCAGATCGAACGTATCGACCAGATCGTTGAACAGGAAGACGGTATCAAACTCAAGCGCATGAAATGCGTGGCGATGGAAGGCTTAATTGAAGAAGCCAACGAAGTCATCGAAAGCACGGAAAAAAATGAAGTTCGTGATGCCGCCCTAATTGCCGCTGCGCAAAAAGTAGAGCATTACGAAATTGCCAGTTACGGTACCCTTGCAACACTCGCAGAACAGCTGGGCTATAAAAAAGCCGTTAAACTTCTTGCCGAAACGCTGGAAGAAGAAAAAGAGACCGACCTTAAACTCACCGATCTGGCCGTTGGAAATATTAACCAAAAAGCGCAGAAATGACGCAATAATACAGGTTAAATAAAATGAGCATCAGTCCCAGGACAATTAAACGGTGCCATTTAACGGCAGCTATAATATGGTTCATTCTCGCTATCCCTTCCGTAATATGGTGGAAGAACAGCGTGCTATGGGTCATTATCATCAGTATTTACGCTAATATTGTCGGCCATTTGTCTGGCTACAGTGCCGCGCGTGCCGATCAGGCTGCTGAAAGTGAGACCAAATAAGCGAACCCATAATGAGGATACAATGATGAATCACGTAGAACACTACCATGACTGGCTACGCGATGCCCATGCGATGGAAAAGCAAGCCGAGTCAATGCTGGAATCCATGGCCAGCCGCATCGATAATTATCCTGATGTTCGCGCCAGAATTGAACAGCATATTAATGAGACAAAACGGCAAATTACATTGCTGGAGGAAATCCTCGACCGTAATGATATTTCTCGTTCGGTTTTAAAAGACTCGATGAGCAAAATGGCGGCGCTGGGTCAGTCCATCGGCGGCATGTTCCCCTCTGATGAGATCGTTAAGGGCTCGATCAGCGGCTATGTTTTCGAACAGTTTGAAATCGCCTGCTATACCTCCCTGCTTGCTGCCGCGAAAAAAGCGGGCGATACCGCCTCCGTGCCCGCCATTGAGACGATCCTGGCGGAAGAGCGCGAGATGGCCGACTGGCTGATTCGCCATATCCCCCAGACGACGGAACAGTTCCTGCTGCGTTCAGACGCATCGGGTGTCGAAGCAAAAAAATAACTCTGGAGAGTCTGCATGTTTCGACACGTTAAACAGCTGCAGTACACGGTTCGCGTTGCTGAACCGAATCCGGGTCTTGCCAATCTGTTGCTCGAACAGTTTGGCGGGCCGCAGGGTGAACTGGCGGCCGCCTGCCGCTACTTTACGCAAGGGTTGAGCGATGACGATCCGGGCCGTAAGGATATGCTGATGGATATAGCAACCGAGGAGCTTAGCCACCTCGAAATCATCGGTACGCTGGTCGGTATGCTGAACAAAGGCGCCAAAGGCGAGCTGGCGGAAGGGGTAGAGAATGAGGCTGAACTGTATCGGTCCATGACCGAAAACGGTAACGACAGCCACATCACCTCCCTTCTCTACGGCGGCGGTACCCCGCTCACTAACTCGGCGGGCGTGCCGTGGACGGCGGCCTATGTCGATACCATCGGCGAGCCGACGGCGGATCTACGCTCGAACGTGGCGGCAGAGGCCAGGGCGAAAATCATCTATGAACGGCTAATCAACGTCACTGACGATCCCGGAGTGAAGGATGCGCTGGCGTTTCTGATGACGCGTGAGGCGGCGCATCAGCTCTCCTTTGAGAAGGCTCTGCAGTCCATTCGCAACAATTTCCCGCCGGGAAAACTGCCGCCAATCGAGGAATTCACCAACAAGTACTACAATATGTCTGAAGGTGGAGAGGTTCGCGGAAGCTGGAACAGCGATAAGCACTTTGATTACGTTGAGTCCCCCCAGCCTGCGGTTGATGGCGGAGACGGCAGCGCCAGCGTGACGCTCACAGCTGAACAGGCAACCCTGGTTAAGGCGATGTCTGCCCGCACGAAGTCCGATCCCCATTCCGACCCGCTGACCGGTGCCGAGCTGGGCGCCGGTAAGAAAAAACCGTAATCGGTTTTGCCGGGCAGCCCTGCGCTGTCCGGCAATTCTCGTGCCCCATCGCTTCAGAGGTACGGACCATGTTCGAACTTGATGCATTCCATCTCGCCAGAATTCAGTTCGCTTTTACCGTCTCGTTTCACATCCTTTTCCCGGCGATTACCATTGGTCTTGCCAGCTATCTTGTCGTGCTGGAAGGCATGTGGCTGCGCACCAAAAACGACGTCTGGCGCTCGCTTTACCACTTCTGGCTCAAGATATTTGCCGTCAACTTCGGGATGGGGGTGGTTTCCGGGCTGGTCATGGCGTATCAGTTCGGCACCAACTGGAGCGGGTTCTCCCAGTTCGCGGGCAGCATTACCGGCCCTCTGCTGACCTACGAGGTGTTAACCGCCTTCTTCCTTGAAGCCGGGTTCCTTGGCGTGATGATGTTCGGCTGGAACAAGGTCGGCCCTGGGCTGCACTTTTTTTCAACCTGCATGGTGGCGCTCGGCACGCTGATGTCGACCTTCTGGATCCTCGCCTCAAACAGCTGGATGCACACCCCGCAGGGTTTTACCATCGAGAACGGGCAGGTTATTCCGCAGGACTGGCTGGCGATTATCTTTAACCCCTCCTTCCCTTACCGCCTAATTCATATGGCCATCGCCGCGTTTCTGAGCAGCGCGCTGTTCGTCGGCGCGTCGGGCGCATGGCACCTGCTGCGCGGTAACGATACCCCCGCCATACGAACCATGTTCTCCATGGCGATGTGGATGGCGCTGCTGGTTGCCCCCATCCAGGCCGTGGTGGGCGATATGCACGGCCTGAACACGCTTGAGCATCAGCCGGCCAAAATTGCCGCCATTGAGGGGCACTGGGAAAATCCGCCCGGCGAGGCCACGCCGCTGCTGCTGTTTGGCCTGCCGGATATGGACGAGGAGCGCACCAAGTACGGTCTGGAGATCCCCGCGCTCGGCAGCCTAATCCTGACGCACAGCCTGGATAAGCAGGTTCCGGCGCTGAAGGACTTCCCGAAAGAGGATCGCCCAAACTCGACCATCGTTTTCTGGTCGTTCCGCATCATGGTCGGAATGGGCCTGCTGATGATTACCCTCGGCTTGGTCAGCCTCTGGCTACGCTATCGACACCGGCTCTACCACTCGCGTCCGTTCCAGTGGTTTGCCCTCTGCATGGGGCCTGCCGGTCTGGTGGCGCTGCTCGCCGGCTGGGTGACTACCGAAGTGGGCCGCCAGCCGTGGGTGGTCTACGGCTATCTGCGTACAATTGACGCGGTTTCCCTGCACAGCACCCTGCAGATGAGCATCAGCCTGCTGGCGTTCTTCGTTGTCTACTCGTCGGTGTTTGGCGTGGGCTATGTGTACCTCATCCGGCTGATTAAGAAAGGCCCGCAGCCCGTCGATACGCTGACGTCAAACACGTCGGGCACCCCCGCCCGTCCGCTGTCTGCCGCGGAGTCTGTTCCGGAACAGGAGAGAAACTGATGGGCGTCGATATCTCTGTTATCTGGTTTGCCATCATCGTCTTTGCCACGCTGATGTACATCATTATGGATGGCTTTGATTTGGGCATCGGCCTGCTGTTTAACTTCGTGGGCGATGCGAAAGAGCGCGATGTGATGGTCAACAGCGTAGCGCCCGTGTGGGACGGCAACGAGACCTGGCTGGTGCTTGGCGGCGCGGGGCTGTTCGGCGCGTTCCCGCTGGCCTACGCGGTGATCATTGATGCGCTCACTATCCCCCTCACCGCGATGCTGATCGGCCTCATCTTTCGCGGTGTCGCCTTTGAGTTTCGCTTTAAAGCGACGCCTTCGCACCGCAAGTTCTGGGACTACTCCTTCGCCGGCGGCTCTCTGCTCGCCACCTTCAGCCAGGGGATCGTCGTGGGGGCGGTGATCAACGGCTTTGAGGTTGAGGGCAGACGCTTTGTGGGCTCGCCGCTTGACTGGCTGACGCCCTTTAACCTTTTCTGCGGTATCGGGCTGGTGGTCGCCTACACGCTGCTGGGCACCACCTGGCTTATCATGAAAAGTGAAGGCGCGTTGCAGCACCGCATGCGCGAACTGACCCGCCACGTGCTGCTGGCCCTGGTGGTGGTGATCGCGGTCGTCAGCGTCTGGACGCCGCTCGGCTGGCAGTACGTGGCCGACCGCTGGTTTACCCTGCCCAACTTCTTCTGGTTCCTGCCGGTTCCCCTGCTGGTAGGCTTGTTTAGCGTGCTGATCTGGCGGCTGACCCGCAACCCTGCCAGCCACTCGCGCCCCTTCCTGCTGACGCTGGGGCTGATCTTCCTCGGATTTAGCGGCCTGGGTATCAGCCTGTGGCCAAACATCATTCCGCCGCGCATCACCCTGTGGGAAGCCGCGGCGCCCCCCGCCAGCCAGCTGTTTATGCTGGTCGGGACCCTGCTGATTATTCCGGTGATTCTGGTGTACACCGCCTGGAGCTACTACGTCTTCCGGGGAAAAGTTTCGGATACTGAAGGCTATCACTGAGGAACGCTATGACGGACTGGCATACACGGGCCATTATTTACCAGATTGATACCGCGCTTTTTTATGATATGAACAGCGATGGCTGCGGGGACATCGCCGGAATAGCGGCCAAGCTGCGCTATATTCGCCGCATGGGGGCAACGGTTATCTGGATCACCCCGTTTTACCTCACGCCCTTTCTCGATGAGGGCTACGACGTTAGCGACCATCTGCAGGTGGACCCCCGCTTCGGAAAACTGGCCGATATTATCGCCTTTATCGAACAGGCCCGTGAACTGGGCATGCAAGTCATTATTGAGCTGCTTATCCAGCACACCTCGGAAGCCCATCCCTGGTTCCAGCAGGCCCGCCGCAGCCCCGTCTCGCCCTACCGCGACTACTATATCTGGTCGGATAACGACGACGACGACACGCCCCCCATGTTCCCCGGCGTGGAAAAAAGCGTCTGGAGCTGGGACGACGAGGCGGGACAGTATTACCGGCACATGTTCTACCGCCACGAGCCGGACCTGAACCTGACCTCGCCCGCCGTGCTTAAAGAGATTGAGAATATTATCCTCTTCTGGCTCAAGCTGGGGGTATCGGGATTTCGGCTGGATGCCGCATCACACCTCACGAAGCAGGCGGGCAACGGTGACGAGAAAAAGGGCCTGTGGATCCTGGAGCACATGCGCCGTCTTATCGAACAGCGTAATCCGGACGCGGTCCTGCTTGGTGAAGTGGACGTGGACGTTGAGGTTTATAAAGACTATTTCGGCAATAACGACCGCCTGCATCTGGTGCTCAACTTCTGGCTCAACAAGTATTTCTACGTCAGCCTGGCCAGAAAAAGCGCCCGCCCGCTGCGCAACGCGGTGAAGAAGATGATCGTCCCGCCCGATTCATGCTGTTTTGCCAACTGGCTGCGCAACCACGACGAGCTGGATCTCGAAGGGATTAGCAAAAAAGACAAACAGTTTGTCCTCGACACCTTCGCCCCTGACGAGGAGATGAACGTCTACCAGCGCGGGATCCGCCGACGTCTGGCACCGATGCTGAATGGCGACCCAAAGCGGCTGGCGTTCTGCCACGCGGTGCTCTTTTCCCTGCCGGGCGTCCCGGTGATGCGCTACGGCGACGAGATCGGCATGGGTGACGACCTGGAGCTGGAGGAACGCTACGCCGTTCGCACCCCGATGCAGTGGGCGGGCTCACGGGGCGGCGGTTTTTCGGCGGCCGATCCTGAAAAATTTATCGCGCCGATTATCGACCACGGCCCTTACCGCTATCAGAAAATCAACGTCGCCGATTCGCTGCTTCACCGCAACTCGCTCCTGCACCGGATCATTGATATTGCCAATACCCGCTCTGAGTTCCCCGAAATTGCCGTGGCGCCCTTTCGCCTCATCACCCTCGATCATGACGCGGTGCTGGGGATCTATTACGAGACCGACGAGCGCAGCATCCTCACCTTCGTTAACTTCAGCGACCAGCCGGTGCAGTTCACCGCAAAGGGGATCCGCAACGCCACCTGGACCGCCTGCCTCGCGGACAAACGCTACGACGACGCGCTGGTTTGCGGCAAAACCGTCGAACTCAGTATTGGCGGCTACGGCTACCGCTGGTTCTGGACGCACCGCAGCGCGCTGCGCTGATTAGCGTTTCCGGCGGGTTATCAGGCGCGTCAGCATAATCCCCGCCACCGCGAGCGCCCCCAGCGCCACCTTGCCCGGCATACCGGAGGTGACGGACGGGGCGCGGTTCTTCGCTTCGTCGGTAAAACGACCGTGGATTTTGTGCAGGTCGTTAACCGGCTGGTCGAGATAGTCCCGACGATCCGCGGCGTTCAGATCGTCGGTCATCTGGCCTTCCCAGGCTTTTTTCACCATCAGACGGTCAAGGTAGCCCGGAAAGAAGAATTGCCCGACGATGGACTGGATGGTGCTGCTGCCCACCCACAGCTCGCGCACCGGTTTCTGCGCAACCTTAAAGATGGCCCTGGCGGCGACTTCAGGCTCAAAGACCGGCGGCACCGGGCGCATCGCCCATGCGAACTTATTCCTCGCCCATTCGAACTGCGGCGTATTGAGCCCCGGCATCTGAACCATCGACAGCTGGACCCGGCTGTTCTCGTGCATCAGCTCGGTCCGCACCGCATCGGTGAACCCGCGGATCGCCGCTTTCGCCCCGCAGTAGGCCGACTGCAAAGGGATGGAACGGTAGGCCAGCGCGGACCCCACCTGGATAATCACGCCCCTGTCGCGGGGCACCATCAGCTCCAGCGCGGCGCGGGTGCCGTTAACAAACCCAAGATAGGTAACGTCAGTCACGCGGCGAAACTCATCCGGCGTCAGGGTACGAAACGGCGCCAGCACGGCCCCCATCGCATTGTTGACCCAGACATCGATTGCCCCGAGGCGATACTCGATCTCGTTAGCCGCATCCACCACCGCCTGGCTGTCGGCGACGTCCGCCTGCACCGCGTGGGCATTAACGCCAAAGCGGCGCAGCTCTTCCTGGGTTGAGTGCAGGCTGGCTTCATCGCGGGCGATAAGCCCCACATCGTAGCCTGCCTTTGCAAAGTGCAGCGCCGTGGCTTTTCCCACGCCCGCCGTCCCGCCGGTAATCACTATGACCGCCATAGAACCTCCGCGTGAATTTAGCCGTTATTGCCGTCCGATAATTTTGTCACCAGTTCAGCGAGCGAATACTGCACCGCTTTTTCCACCACGTCCTGGCAGTCGCCGGAGAAAAGGACGGTACGGGTTGTCGTCTCACCGCAGATATTCCAGGCAAAACAGACCGTTCCCGCCGCCGTGCCGTCATCGCCCCCTTCCGGGCCCGCGTAGCCGCTGATGGCGATGCTAATATCCGCCTGGGCAATGTCGCGGATGCTGGCGGCCATCTCGGTCACCGTCTGTTCACTGACGGCGGTATAGCGCGCCAGCGTTTCAGGGCGCACGCCGAGGATCCGCGATTTGGCTTCATCGCTGAACACAACCAGCCCGACGTCATAAAAATCGGCCGTGTTTTCCTCTGCACACAGCGCCACCGAGAGCTTTCCTCCCGTGCAGGATTCCGCGGTGGTTAAGCGCAGCCCGGCATCGGTTAATTTACTCGCCAGCTTTTTGGTGAGTTCACTCACGGTATAATGACTGTCGTGTAAAAGATTGCTCATTTTGCCGCCTCTTATTTTTCAACAGGAATGATTGAAATATGTCCATTGCGCTCAAGTATGGCATATTTAATTTCGCTCATTTCTGTAATGCCATTATTTTGACGCGCTGACACCAGAATATCATCACAAGATACGTCGACTTTTTTAAGCTTATCCGCTATGGGTACGCCATTCTCAACCAGAATCACAGGAGTTCCATCCAGGATATTCTCCACCGGGGAAAAATATTTCTTCATCAGGCCAAATATAATGTCAACGACCACCAGCGTGGTAATGGTAATCATTGCGCCGGTAACGGAGAAATCCTGCCCCAAAAGCGCCTGCTGCGTCGCCTCACTAATAATTAAGAGAAGGATGAGATCAAAGCTGGTCATCTGCAGCAGCGCGCGTCGCCCTGCCACTTTAAATACCACCACGAGAAACAGATAAATCGCCAGCGCGCGAAAGACCATATCCATATCAGCCTCCTAGGGGTAAATAAATTGCCAGAGGTTGATCTCCGGCTCGTTGTTAACGCGGATGACGGTGTTCCATTTACCGGCTCTGGAAGGTGTCGTGAAGTATAAAACAGAGAAATTGTCTGATTTTTGCAGGTCGTCATAGACAAAATAGAGGGTTTTTCCGTGGCTAAACATTTTATCTGGCTGCGGCCAGACGCTGCCGGGTTCGTACACGTCGCTGCTATCGGTGGTCAGGCTGAGGGTATATCTGCCCTCCGTTTTCACCGGGAAGGTGACCTGCATTCTTGACTCCGTCTCCCGCCGGCCGAAGCGTTCATAGTTTATGCTCAACGAGTTAGCGGAATTGGTTTTGGCCGTATCGCTCACCGTTCCGCTGGAAAACAGACCGGCAACCGCTGCGATGATAATAGCCAGCAGTACCACAAAACCCACCTGGCGAAATGTATATTCGAACCTCAACAAGCGATAACTCTCATCTATCCCGGGTAACTTTTCATTTTCACGCTTCATGGTCGTCGTCACCGTTTCGCTTATTTCATGATAGTTTTGATTTCCAAAGAGAATGTTTTTAAGACTTATCACATTTGCCACATAAAGGAATAGCAACAATACTTAATATGTCAAGACACTCAAAAATGAAGGATATCAGATGAAATTATCACTTATTTCCGCTTTTTTGATATTTCTGGTTCCAGCTGCATGGGCAGATAATAACGGCGGGTTACAAAAAGGTGAAGCACCGCCGCCACCCCACGCGCTGGATAGCGGATATCGTGGAACCGACGACGCGCGTATTATGACCATCGATCAGGCAAAACAAATGCACGATGGCGCGACAATTTCATTGCGCGGTAATCTTATTGACGGTAGCGGCGATAAGTTTGTATTCCAGGATAAAACCGGAAAAATCGACGTTATTATTCCCCAGGCAGTCTTCGACGGTAGAACGGTAAAACCCGATCAGATGATCAGTATCAACGGTTCGCTTGATAAAAAATCATCGCCTGCCGTCGTTCGTGTTGATCGTTTGCAGAAATAATTCAGCGAAGCGTTAACGCTGCAACTATCCATCAAATCTCACCCCTTGGCTTAAGGAGTCAGCTATGAGTGATACTACACAACGTACGAACGCTTACCCGCAACCCCCTTTCCCGGAACAGCCGCAAACGCCGCCGGGACTGGCGTCTGAAATGCAGCCTGTACCCGACCACGGGGAAACAAGCTATAAAGGGCATGGCCGCCTTGCCGGCAAAAAAGCGCTGATCACCGGTGGTGACTCCGGCATTGGTCGCGCGGTGGCTATCGCCTACGCCCGTGAAGGGGCAGACGTTGCCATCAACTACCTGCCTGAAGAAGAGAAAGATGCCGCCGAGGTCATCGACCTGATCAAAGCGGAAGGTCGTAAGGCCATCGCGCTGCCCGGAGACGTCCGGGATGAAACCTTCTGCCAGAATCTGGTCGAAGAGGCCGTCTCGAAGCTGGGCGGGCTGGATATTCTGATCAACAACGCAGGCCGTCAGCAGTACCGGGAATCCCTTGAAGAGCTGACCACCGAAGATTTTGACGCGACGTTCAAAACCAACGTTTACGCCCCCTTCTGGATCACCAAGGCGGCCCTGCGCCACCTGAAAGCGTCGTCCGTGATCATTAACACCTCCTCCGTTCAGGCGGTGAAGCCGAGCCCCGTGCTGCTGGACTACGCCCAGACGAAGGCCTGTCTGGCGGTGTTTACCAAATCCTTAGCCAAACAGCTGGGCCCGAAAGGCATTCGCGTTAATGCGGTCGCCCCCGGCCCGTACTGGACGGTACTGCAGTCCAGCGGCGGCCAGCCGATGGAAAAAGTGAAGGAGTTCGGCGGCGATACCCCGCTGGGTCGTCCGGGGCAGCCCGTCGAGATTGCCCCGCTGTACGTCACGCTGGCCTCGGATGAATGTTCCTTTACCTCCGGTCAGGTATGGTGTTCTGACGGCGGCGACGGCGTGATTTAAAACCCGTTACGCTTTTTTCCCTTCCACGCAGTGAGCAATAAATGAACAAGGACGTTCATCACCCGCCTCGCCTGAAAAACATGTTGTAACTCAAACAGATCAAATGTTAAAAATATTTTGCTATCAGGTTATCAAAATTAAACAACTTAACTTGTCACCCGCATCGCTCTGTTTTTAACATCGCCTATGGAAAAAAATGGTCTGTTCAGTCAGCGCATACGCTTGCGCCATTTGCATACATTTGTGGCCGTCGCTCAACAGGGAACGCTGGGGCGCGCGGCTGAAACTCTTAACCTGAGCCAGCCTGCGCTCTCGAAAACCCTCAACGAGCTGGAACAGCTGACCGGCGCCCGTCTATTTGACCGCGGTCGGCTGGGGGCACAGCTGACTCTGGTGGGTGAACAGTTCCTGACGCACGCCGTGAAGGTGCTGGATGCGCTCAACACCGCAGGCCAGTCCCTGCACCGAAAAGAAGAGCACACCAGCGAGGTGGTGCGCGTCGGTGCCCTGCCAACCGCGGCGCTGGGGATTCTGCCGCCGGTTATTGGTCAGTTCCACAAGCAGCAGCGCAATACCACTATTCAGGTTGCCACCATGAATAACACCATGCTGCTCGCGGGGCTGAAATCCGGCGAACTGGATCTCGGCATCGGTCGAATGTCTGACCCTGAGCTGATGGGCGGCCTCAATTATGAGCTGCTGTTCCTGGAATCCCTGAAGCTGGTGGTTCGCCCCGATCACCCCCTTCTGCAGGACACGGTGACGTTAAGCCGGGTGATGGAGTGGCCGGTGGTGGTTTGCCCGAAAGGCACCGTCCCGCGCCAGGCCGCCGAAACCTTGCTGCAGATGCAGGGGTGTACGCTACCTTCAGGGTGCATCGAAACGCTTTCGGCTTCACTTTCGCGTCAGCTTACCCTGGATTATGACTACGTCTGGTTCGTCCCATCCGGTGCGGTAAAAGATGATTTACGCCAGGGCACGCTGACCGCCCTGCCGATAACCTCCCCCGGTGCGGGTGAACCCATCGGTATTTTGACCCGCGTGGATACCCCACTTTCCACGGGCGCACAAACGCTGCTGAGCGCGATTCGCAAATCCATGCCTGTCTGACCTCTTATCCCTCACCCTAACCCTCTCCCCTTAGGGGTGAGGGAACTGGCCCGTGCGTTAATCAAATAATGCGGAATGATTCATTAACAATTGCGTAAAACAATTTAACAGTTTTATCATAGCGACGAATTCACCAAATGGTTCACTAATCATTTTATAAACACGAATTCATTCGTATTAATCATTATGTTCCCCGCATTTATTATCCAACTGGTACATATCCGGCACGACGGGGGATTTAAAGGAGACAGAAATGGCATTTGGCAGCGCGCCGCGCGGGGTACCTCGTATTCTGCAGTGGCTCCTTGCCGGACTGATGTTGCTCATCGGTCTGGCGGTCGGCGGGTTGGGCTTTAAGCTCGCCACCGTAGGCGGAAGTTTTTACTTCCTGATAATGGGCGTGGTGATGGTCATTGCCGCGCTCCTGATTTTCCTCAATCGCAGCAGCGGGATCGTGCTTTACGGCATCGCGTTTATTGCCTCGCTGTTCTGGGCGGTAAGCGATGCGGGCTGGGATTTCTGGCCGCTCTTCTCGCGCCTGTTCACCTTTGCCGTACTGGCCTTCCTCTGCGCCATCGTCTGGCCTTTCCTGCGCGCGGCCAACCGCGGCGCAGCGAATAAAGCCCCGGCTTTTGGCGTTGCGGCGGTGCTCGCGGTGGCGATGCTGGTCAGCCTCGGCTGGATGTTTAAGCCGCAAACCCTCGTGGCGGCGAACGAGCCCGTTCCGGTGAAGCCCGTCGCCCCCGGCGAACAGCAGAAAAGCTGGGAGCACTGGGGCAACACCACCCACGGCGACCGCTTCGCCGCGCTGGACCAGATCAACAAGCAAAACGTCAGCGATCTGAAAGTCGCCTGGGTGGCGCACACCGGCGATATTCCGCAGAGCAACGGCTCCGGTGCGGAAGATCAGAACACGCCATTGCAGATTGGCGACACGCTTTATGTCTGCACGCCGTACAGTAAAGTGCTGGCGCTGGACGTGGATTCCGGGAAGGAAAAATGGCGCTACGATTCTAAAGCCACCGCGCCTAACTGGCAGCGCTGTCGCGGTCTGGGCTATTTTGAAGATCGTTCAATCGTGACAACGTCACCAAACGAAGCTCAGCCTGCGGCCTGCCCGCGCCGTCTGTTCCTGCCAACCACCGACGCCCGTCTGATTGCCATCAACGCGGATACCGGCAAGGTGTGCGATGACTTCGGCGACCATGGCACCGTGGATCTGAGCATCGGCATGGGTGAGATCAAGCCGGGCTATTATCAGCAGACCTCCACGCCGCTGGTGGCCGGAAACGTCGTTGTCGTCGGCGGTCGCGTCGCGGATAACTTCTCCACCGGCGAACCGCCGGGCGTGGTGCGCGCATACGACGTTCACACCGGTAAGCTCGCCTGGGCATGGGATCCGGGTAACCCGAACCTGACCGGCCTGCCGCCGGAAGGCCAGACCTACACGCGCGGCACCCCGAACGTCTGGTCTGCGATGTCTTACGACGCTAAGCTGAACCTGATCTACCTGCCAACCGGCAACGCCACCCCGGACTTCTGGGCGGGCGAGCGCACCCCGCTGGACGATAAATACAGCTCCTCCATCGTCGCCGTTGACGCGACCACCGGACAGGTGCGCTGGCATTTCCAGACCACCCACCACGACCTGTGGGACTTCGACCTGCCTTCCCAGCCGCTGCTGTACGACCTGCCGGACGGCAAAGGCGGCACCACGCCCGTGCTGGTGCAGACCAGCAAGCAGGGCATGATCTTTATGCTCAACCGCGAAACCGGTAAGCCGGTGGCGAAGGTGGAGGAACGTCCCGTTCCGGCAGGTAACGTTGAAGGTGAGCGCTACTCTCCGACCCAGCCGTATTCCGTTGGCATGCCGATGATTGGCAACCAGACGCTGACCGAGTCCGACATGTGGGGAGCGACGCCTGTCGACCTGCTGCTGTGCCGCATTCAGTTTAAAGAGATGCGTCATCAGGGCGTCTTCACCCCGCCGGGTCTCGACCGTTCCCTGCAGTTCCCCGGCTCGCTCGGCGGGATGAACTGGGGCAGCGTTTCCGTTGACCCGAACAACAGCCTGATGTTCGTCAACGACATGCGCCTGGGGCTGGCAAACTACATGGTGCCGCGCGCGAACGTGGCGAAAAACGCCAGCGGCATTGAGATGGGGATTGTCCCGATGGACGGCACGCCGTTCGGCGCGATGCGCGAACGCTTCCTGTCGCCGCTGGGTATTCCGTGCCAGAAGCCGCCGTTCGGCACCATGTCGGCCGTTGACCTGAAAACCGGCAAGCTGGTGTGGCAGGTACCGGTTGGTACCGTGGAAGATACCGGCCCGCTGGGCATTCGCATGCACATGCCGATCCCAATCGGGATGCCGACGCTGGGCGCGTCGCTTTCAACCCAGTCCGGCCTGCTGTTCTTCGCCGGTACGCAGGATTTCTACCTGCGCGCGTTTGATACCGCCACCGGGAAAGAGATCTGGAAGGACCGCCTGCCGGTCGGCAGCCAGTCCGGCCCGATGACCTACGTCTCGCCGAAAACCGGCAAGCAGTACATCGTCATCAACGCCGGGGGCGCTCGCCAGTCGCCGGATCGCGGCGATTACGTTATCGCGTACGCGTTACCCGATAAGCCGTAACAAATGAAAAAGGGACCGAAAGGTCCCTTTTTTTTGCCCGGTGCGACTCAGAACGTCTCCCAGTTATCCCCGGAAACCGTCGCCGCCGGGCGCAACGGCGCGCTCGTCGCCACTGGCGCTGACGCCACCGCGCGGCCCGGCTTTGCATTGCTCAGACGAAACGCCCCGACCGCCTCGGTCAGGCGAGCGCCCTGCTCTTCCAGCGACGCCGCCGCCGCGGAGGCCTCTTCCACCAGCGAGGCGTTCTGCTGGGTCACTTTATCCATCTCCGAAATAGCCTGGCTGACCTGCACGATACCGCGGCTCTGCTCGTCAGACGCGGCAGCAATCTCCAGCATGATGTCGGTTACGCGCTTAACCGCCTCGACGATCTCATTCATGGTATTGCCCGCGGCAACGACCTCACCGGAACCCTGGTCAATCAGCGAGACCGATTCGTTGATCAGGCTTTCGATCTCTTTTGCGGCATTCGCGCTGCGGCTGGCAAGAGTTCGGACTTCGCTGGCCACCACGGCGAACCCGCGTCCCTGCTCGCCCGCGCGCGCCGCTTCTACCGCCGCGTTAAGCGCCAGGATATTGGTCTGGAAGGCGATGCTGTTGATCACCGCAGTGATCTCAGAGATTTTCTTCGAACTGCTTGAGATATTGCCCATGGTTTTCACCACGCCGGAGACCATCTGGCCGCCGCGGCTGGCTTTCCCGGAGGCATCTTCCGCCAGCTTGCTGGCATGATGGGCGTTATCGGCGTTCTGCTTCACCGTCGCGGTCAGCTGCTCCATGCTCGCGGCAGTCTGCTCAATGGCCGCGGCCTGCTGCTCGGTGCGCGAAGAGAGATCGGTGTTACCGGCAGAGATCTCGCTGGTTCCACGGTAGATCTCCTCCGCCCCCTGACGGACGGTGCCGACCGTTGTTTCAAGGGAGTGCTGCATGGTTTGCAGATCGCGCGTCAGGCGGCCAATTTCGCTGCGGCTCGTCGCGTCGTCAGGCATCGTTAAATCGCCCTTCGCGATATTCTCGATGCGGGTGGCGGCACGCTGGAGCGGATTAATGACCGTGCGGCGCAGCACGACGAAGGTCATCGCGGTCAGCACCAGCGCCAGCGCAAACGCGCCAACCATAAACATCAGGCCCAGCTGCGTGCGGCTGTGCGCCTGCGCCGTCAGCGCATTGGCGCGGTCGGTGCGGATCTTAATCGCCTTCAGCAGAACGGCGTTGTAAGCGTCGTCCAGCGGGCGGGCGGTTTCATTTTCGTGGTTGATGATCGCCTCGAACATGCCGTTTTTGGCAAATTTGACCATCGGCTGGAGGCCCGCGATATAGGCGTCGTAGCGTGCCTTCAGGTCCGCATCCAGCGCTTCGTCCGCCGGGCTACGCACGGAACGATTCATATAGGCGGTAAAGCTATCCTGGGACTGCTTGATGCGCGTTTCCGCCTCGCGGATGTTCTGCTTCATGGCCTCCATCTCCGCGATACGGCTTGCCGCGCCGGCGTGGATCATATTGATACGCGCGGTTCGCAGATGGTTTGAGCTGTTCGACAGCCCCATACGCACCTGAATTTCTGATGTGACATCCTGCTGATCGTTATCGGCCTGCAGCAGGAAATACCCCGCCAGACCCGAGCTCAAGGCAAACAGCAGAATAATGCCACCGAGAATGGAGGAAAACAGCGGAACCAGCCTGATGTGATGCAGGAAGCTCAGCTTGCGCTGCGCCTGCATCGAAGAAGTGTTGTCCATGACCGTCGACTCTCTTATAGGTAAGATGCGTAAAAACACGCCAGTTAGATAGTCATCGGCACGGTTGAGATTTAAATTACGGCTAAAAACGCCGCACTGGTCACACTTTAGAGAAGATTATTAAAGAAATGCCAGCGGCTAAAAACCGCTGGCAGAAGAGTTACTTGTCGCCGAAATGAATGACGGTGCGGATGGATTTTCCTTCGTGCATCAGATCGAACGCCTCGTTGATCTGCTCCAGCGGCAAACGGTGGGTAATGAACGGGTCGAGCTGAATTTTACCGACCATCGCGTCTTCAACCATGCCGGGAAGCTGGGTACGCCCCTTCACGCCGCCAAACGCGGAGCCGCGCCAGACGCGTCCGGTCACCAGCTGGAATGGACGGGTTTTGATCTCCTGGCCTGCCCCGGCCACGCCGATGATGATGCTCTCACCCCAGCCCTTGTGGCAGCATTCCAGCGCGGAACGCATCACGTTCACGTTGCCGATACACTCGAAGCTGAAGTCCACGCCGCCGTCGGTCATCTCAACGATGACGTCCTGAATCGGTTTCTCGTGATCTTTCGGGTTCACGAAATCGGTCGCGCCCATTTCGCCCGCCAGCTTGAATTTTTCCGGGTTGGTATCGACCGCGATGATACGACCGGCCTTCGCCTGGGCCGCGCCCTGAATCACCGCCAGACCAATGCCGCCGAGACCGAACACGGCCACGGTGTCGCCCTCTTTGACTTTTGCCGTATTATGCACCGCGCCAATGCCGGTGGTTACGCCGCAGCCCAGCAGGCAGACTTTATCCAGCGGCGCCTGAGGGTTGACCTTCGCCAGGGAGATCTCCGCGCAAACGGTGTATTCGCTGAAGGTGCTGGTCCCCATGTAGTGATAGATTGGCTCACCGTTGTAGGAGAAACGGGTGGTGCCGTCCGGCATCAGCCCTTTTCCCTGGGTGGCGCGAACGGCCTGGCAGAGGTTAGTTTTGCCGGATTTACAGAACTTACACTCGCCGCATTCCGCGGTGTACAGCGGGATAACGTGATCGCCTGGCTTCAGGCTGGTCACGCCCTCGCCCACTTCCACCACAATCCCGCCGCCTTCATGACCCAGCACCGCCGGGAAGACGCCTTCCGGATCGTCACCGGAGAGGGTAAACGCATCGGTATGGCACACGCCGGTATGGGTGATTTTGATCAGCACTTCGCCTTTTTTCGGCGGTGCTACGTCGATGTCGACGATTTTCAGCGGCTGGCCGGGGCCAAATGCGACAGCAGCGCGAGATTTCATAGTGACGTCCCTTATTGTGAGGTGTGTGGGTTTATTTTAGATAAGAGCGCAGCAAATGGCCGACTTCCGCCATGCGTACGGCTCGCTGATCCGGCGTTGTGTCTCCCGTCACCAGCTCGTCTTTGAGATGAATTTCAACCATTTCGCCCATCAGGCCATTGGCAGCGCCGCGCACGGCGGCAATTTGCTGCAGGATGGCCAGACAGGGGTCGCCCGACTCCAGCGCGCGTTCAAGGGCATCAACCTGGCCCCGAATGCGACGAACGCGCGTCAGAATACGTTTTTTATCTTCGGGTGAGTGCGGCATATGCCCTCCTGATACTATAGGGGGGTATGGTACCCTTTTTAGTAATCTTCTGTAAACATTATGTTTTTCATGGTTATCAGCCTTTTAGGAGATATGACGAAAAGACACTATCGGACATATTGAGCCTTTTTTACTGCCCCCAAATTGCCCCTAAGACCTTTTTTGCCCCCAAATTTGCCCCCAAAATTCATGCTTTTGCGTAGCTCCTTCCAGTTTCATAACGTCCCACTTTCCGACAACCGCTCGATATAGTCCTCGCTAATCATCGCCGGGATAACAACATGATCGAAGCTCAGGCCCATTCCGCCAGCCAGCATAAAGCCGGAAAATTCTGGTCCCGGGTAACCACCACGACCACCGGTAATCTGGCCGCCACCAGCGCGGGAAACGGTCTGCCCAACCGAGCGTCCGGCGGCGTTGATAATTTCCCACTCGTCAGCCTGCTTTACGCCAAACTGACATGACCACAATACCTGAGCCTCAGGGCTGGCGATAATGTCTCGCGTCCTATGGCTGTTTCGCTTCACCAGAGAATCAGAGAAGGAAATATTCAGGTTACGGAAGCGCCGGAGTTTACCTTCCTGCACCAGCGCATTGATATATGCCGGCATTCAGGGTTCGGATCAGCTGTATCGACAAAACCAAGGCCACCGTATTCTGGTCGCTGGCGGTCGTCCTTTGCAGCGGCGGCAGATGCGCGGTCAAACTCTGCAATGTCACGCCACTGGTAAAGATGGTTTTCGAAGATAAAAAAACCCGCCGAAGCGGGTTTGCGCAATTTTAACCTTTCTTTCTCGCTGAGCCCACGAGGAATATCAGCACGGCATTCATCAGCACTGACACGGCCATAATGCTGAACAACACCATGTCACTCCAGTCCGTTTCCGTTATGAACCCCACTTTGTCGCTGTAGACCTCAAAAAGGTATTCAAAAGGGAATACGATATAAATCACGGAGAAGATGACCAGAAACGAAATGAACTGAATCAGCCACATCCCTGCCTGTTTTGCTGGAGCCATGTTAATACACCTGTACAGTGCCGTAAGCGGACAACGAAGCCGTCACGAGGGTTTGAGGTGTTCTCAACAGCGCCTCCCGGAGAATGTGAAAGTGTGCCGGAGAAGGCAGCGTTATGCAGCCGTTGCTTATACCTTCATAACCTGCGGGATGCAGCCTGAAATTACCCCTTGCGACTTCTTCAAAGAAAGTTACGTCATCAATACTGGGATCGTCCCGGTACAATGCAAACCAAATAGAATGATCGGAACCCGTGTACTTGGTAGCGAAAAAATCTTTTACTCGTGTGCCGATGCTTCTTGGCCTCTCCACAATGTAATATTTACCTGGCGGAAGCGGCCCTATGTTCTTCACAGCAACTGAATCCGGGTTATTGCGGTGATGTCCTTCGTTACCGGAATAGGCTGGGAAAAAACCTACCCCCGGGCAGCTCAGGTTTGACAGCGCGTTACCGTTCAGCCTGAATGTGCAGTGTATCATCGTTCATTCCACGCATCAGTGAACATGATATTGCCATCGCAGTACTTCCATGTGATTTTTTCATAGCGCAGGGAAATCGCTTCGAGGTGGTTGTGCTTTTCGGTGCTGGCATTTTTGCAGTTATGCATCAGCGGACATACAGAGACGACTTTAACGCCCTCAAGAAGCATGTTGAAGTATTCGACTTCTTGCCCTGCGTCGTTGATTTTGTACCATTTAAATTCAGCGCTTTTCAGTGTCTGGCCTTTGGCCACAGCCTTGTAGAGGTATGGACTGGAGGAGTCAAACTCTTTCTCGAAGGTCAACGCGCTATGCATGCGGGTGCCGATTATCTTGCCAGTCATATTATCTGTAGGCAAATGCAGACCATGAGCGAAGCTGTGGAATACTGCCATCTCGGCCCTGTACATCTACAGAGCCAATAATGTCCGCGCCGCCATCGTCTTTCAACCATAAGTATGCTGGTATAGCCATGATTTATCTCCTTATAAAAACGCGGAGTATAACCATGCTCTTTATATGGTTTAATTCAATTCGTGCTTACCGCCATAAGAAGTAATTCACAAAAAACCCGCCGAAGCGGGTTCACAGTTTGGTCCGTTGCCTGATTAAAGATTACTCCGGCAGCGCTATCCCTGAAATCTCTGTACAAATATCAATGAAGCGATCCTGCAATGCCGCATCGAGAGCCTGTTGATTAGCGGCCATGCGCTTCATGTGGTAGAAATATTTCCCCGTCACATCAGCCGCAGAGTCATGGCTGGCGGCAAGCCATGACTGAGTGCGATGCGCCTGGTCCATATCGTCCGGGGCATGCGGCCCACCCATTTTTGTCGGCACCCAGCCAGGCTCCAGGCTATTGCTCCGTACGTTACGCCAGCGACGCGCCAGAGCAAAAGCCAGCATAGCGTCATGTAATTTGCTCTCTGCATAGGCGTCAGCGCCGTTCCAGCGGCGTTTGCGCCAGAGAATATCGTCCAGGTTTGCCCTGACATGATGATGCATACCTGAACTCAGGTAGACGAGGCGCTGCGGGCGTTCAATCAGCGCGGTGAGGATGTAAGCCGAGAGCGTGTTGATCGCGAAAACATGCGGCAGCCCGTCGCGGGTCACGCGATGCGCTTCGTTGTAGCCAACGGCTGCATTGTGGATGACGGCATCGAAATGCCCCAGGTCGTTGACGCGTAATGCCGTTTCCCTGGCACCGGCGATGGTCTCCAGGTCACCCACAACGACGGCTTCAGCCTGAGGTAAGGCGCGTTGAGCGTCTTCCGCACGGCTGACATTACGCGCGTGGAGCACAACCTGATGTCCTTGTTGAACCAGCAGTTCGGCTGCCATCAGGCCGAGGCCCGTGGACGAACCGGAGATGAAAATGCGTGACATATAATTTCTCCACATTATTAAACCAACAGCCGCGGCTGACGGCTTTGAGGTATGTTCAGAATTGCTGTCTGCGCGACGCGCTCGCAAGCAGCGCACCCAGCAGCGCACAGATCGCCCCAGACAGATATACGGCTGCATAGCTAAACTGACCGGCGATCAGGCCAGCTACAGGCCCGGCGATGCCATAAGCGACATCCAGAAAGGCAACGAAGGCGCCCATCGCACTGCCGCGGTTGGCTTGTGGAACACGTTTTAAGGCTTCGACGCCCAGCGCGGGGAAAACCAGCGCACAGCCCAGGCCGGTAACCAGAGCGCCGGCAAGCGCCATCCATTCGTTCGATCCCAGCCACAGCATTGCCTGGCCGAGAGCCTCAACCGCCAGGGACCAAACCGCAACGCGATAGCCGCCCATTTGGTCCGGTAGATGTCCGAAAGCGACGCGAACAAAAATAAAACCCAGACCAAAAGCAGTCATCACCAGGCCGGCGTTCTGCCAGTGATGCGCTGCAAAGTACAGCGAGGCAAAAGCGGTCAGCCCGGAAAGTCCGACACCCTGCAGCATCAATCCCAGCCCTTCGCGCCAGATGCGCCCTACTACGCGATGGAACGGCAGCCGCGGACCTCCCGGCGATCTATAGGATGCAGTACCTAATGCAATCAGAGCGGCCAGTAGCGGTGAAGCAATACAGGCAATCATCGCCGTCGCGAGGCTGTAATGCTGATATAACGTCATTCCAGCCGGAGCACCAATCGACAGTGCCGCAAACATGGCGATGCCGGTCCACGACATTGACATACCGGCGCGCTGAGGGCCGACGGAGGCAATTGCCCATGACACGCATCCCGTTACGAACTGGCTTTCGCCAAACCCGGCCATCAGACGCCCTGCGATAACAATGCAAAGTGTGGCGGTGGGCGACAGGTCCGTTGCCGAAGCCACCAGATATAGCCCTCCGGCCAGCGCCGAAAGGATCGCGCCCTGTAGAGCGGAACGTTTGCCGCCCTGCTGGTCGGTAACCCGCCCGGCGTAGCCGCGGGTAAGCACCGTAGCCAGGAACTGGATGCCGATGACCAGTCCCACCACGACGTTGCTAAAGCCGAGATGCCCGTGGATGAACAAGGGAATCACCGGCAACGGCAGTCCGACGGCCAGATAGCCAAAAAATAGCGCGGCAATAACGCCCGTTGCCGGGCGGGGAAGAAGTGCGGACGGAGCGTTATCCTCCGCTAGCCGCTTTATTACGTGGGCTTCCATCAAATTCTCCTTGATGATACAGGCGTAAGAGAGTTGAACGGCCCGGCGTATCGGGCCGCTCTGTTATCAAGATGCTGTAAAGAGATCGGTGTGATAGCCGCTGGCTTTGAGCAGGTAATCGCGAGAGTGGATAATATCCGCGCTCAGCGCCGCCAGATCGATGCCCGTTAACTTGCCTGCACGCTTGCGCAGTTGGCCTGCCACCATCACGGTATCCACATCAGACCGTTCGATCGCCTGCACGACAGTGCCGATGGCGTTGGTCACCGGGAAAACGGCGACGCCGTTAGTACGAATCATGATAATGTCGGCCTGCTTTCCTGGCGTAAGGGTCCCAATCTGGTCCTCAAGCCCGGCCGCACGCGCGCCATTCACGGTTGCCGCCTTAAGTACCGCCTCTGCCGTAATGGGAGATGGCACGTTCTCCTCGCCACGGAAGCGACGGTAGCGCATAGCCGAACGCTGCTGACCGAACAGCGCGTGCATTTCTCCGAACATATCGCTGCCAAACGCCGTGTCCAGGTCGATGCCCAGCGCCGGAGTTAAGCCGTTATCAACGGCCTGCTGGTAAGCAAAGGTTTCATCGTCGAAGCCAAATAACGCATCCGAACGCGGATTGACCGTGACGTTGACCCCGGCATCCGCCAGAAGCTTCCACGTATTCTGAGGCACCCTTGAGCAGTGATTGAAAATGTTATCCGTGCCCAGCACGCCCGGTCTGGCAAACTCATGGCCGAGATTAGCCAGATCGCCGATGAATTCAGTCAGAATGCGCATGTCGAGCTCGCGGGCGACCTCCCACCAGTCAAGATTGAGCTGACCAAACAGGCCCACCTGAACAAGGCTGTCAGTGGAATTCCAGCGTTGTGACAGCCGTGCCAGATCGTTCGGCAAATGCGCGGATGGAGCACCCTTGTCCATTGCCGCACCAACCATGTGCAATGCACGAATGCCGCTTTCGCTCAGGGCATCAAGTGCGGCATCGGTATGCTCCGGGCTGCGCGAGTTGTGGCAGGCATCAATAATGGTCGTGATGCCTGCGTCCAGCGAGGCAAGTGCCGTGAGCTTTGTGCTCAGGTACATGTCCAGTGGACGATAATGTTTGCCCAGCTTCTCTGCGACGACATCAATGTAAGCAAAAAGGTCATCGACGTCCGGCATCATGCGGCGCATAACCCCGAGCCACATGTGGTGATGGGCATCAATCAGGCCGGGCATAACAATATGATCGGTGGCGTCAATCACATGGGCGTCATCCGCGTGCAGATCCGGACCTACAGCCGCTATCCGGTCGTCCTGCACAAGCACATCGCCCACGGAGAGATTAGGTACGTCAGCATCCAGGGTCAGGATAATGCCGCCTTTAAAAAGCGTGCGCGTCGTTGTCATTTCGTGTTCCTCAGGGTTAAGTGGTGCCGTTCGTTGCGCGGTTCGCCAGGGCGACGATCGTCAAAATTGCTCTTCGCAGCGAACGGGCTGACACAATAGGTTGCGCGCCATCTTTGATAAAGGTAGGTTTATTCAAATTATATTTGCATAAAGTCAAAGGTGAGCGAAGATGAGTTTTGACGGACGGTTACTGTCAGGATTAAGCGTACTGGCTGCGGTAGTAGAGTCGGGTAGCTTCAGCCGCGCTGGCGAAGTGCTGGGGCTGTCAGCGTCTGGCGTCAGCAGATCGATAGACAGGCTTGAAGAGAGGCTCGGCGTGCGCTTACTGAATCGGACGACGCGTACCATGAACCTGACGAATGAAGGACGGGCTTTGTATGAGCGCGCCGCTCCACATCTGGAAGGTATCGAAGTTGCAGCAAGCTACGTTGCCGGTGCCGCCGTGGCGGTTCGGGGTGCATTAAGGGTCAGCGTTAATCCAATATTTGCCCGACATATTTTGGCGCCTAACCTGCCGCTGTTACGCGAACGTCATCCGGAACTGGAGCTGACGGTGGTCCAGCAACCGGACGTCGGGGATTTAGTGACGGAGGGAATTGATGTTGCGGTGCGTTTCGGGCCGCAGCTCCCCTCAACGATTACGTCAAAATTGTTGTTAAAGACGCGCGTGCTGACGGTCGCATCACCGGCCTATCTGGAACGGTACGGGCGACCGGAGCATCCTGAAGCGTTGAACAGACACGAGTGCATCCAGTTCATCGATCCTCGCCGCGGTAGGCCGTTTGAATGGGAATTCCGCCGTGGTCGGGAAGTACTGACGGTTGAAACCCGTGGCCACCTCACCACAACCGACGTCGATCTGATGGTTCAGTCCTGCGTAAGTGGCGTTGGCATTGCCCAGGTGCTTTCGCTCAGCGTTGCGCAGCAGATCGCTGACGGAATGCTGGTCGAACTGTTCCCGGATTGGCCGGACGAAACCTATCCACTCTATATCACCCGCCCTTCACGTCGGCTTCCTCCCGCCGCAGTCGAAGCCTTTATGGAATTTTGCGCCAGCATTTGCAGCTCCTCCTGAAGCCAGCGGGTCGCCCCCCGCTGGCCGCTGCGCTTATGAGAGTAAATTTTCACCTCAAACCTGGGAATAGAGAACGGTAAGGCAAAAATCCTGAGTTCCGCTGCCGCAACCAGCTTCTCGGCGGCGTAACGAGGAATGGCCATCAGCAGGTCGCTTTCCGCTACGATAAACGGTGCGCTCAGCATCGACGGCGTTTTGATTGCAATGTGCCGCGTATAGCCCAGCTGCTCAAGCCGCACGTCCAGAACGCCCTGCTTCTCATTCCACGGCGTCACCACCAGGTGTCGGGCAGCGAGGTAATCCTCCAGCGTCAGCCGGGTCCGGCGCGCGTTGCTGATGACCACATACTCATCTTCAAACCAGCCGATCTCCTCCAGCTCCGGATGGCGACTCTCCTCCGGGGTGCTGAAACCGAGCGCAAGATCCACCTCACCGGCCAGGAGTTCCGTCAGCGCCGGGCTGTGCGGCAGATAGCGCAATTCAAAACGCAAGCCCGGGGCAGCAGCCTGCAGCTTGTGCATCAGGGTGGGAAAAATGCACAGCGCGGTAAAATCCGTAATCCCAATTTGTAAGCTTTCGGTACTGCTGGCGGCGTCAAACTCCGGCTGCGGGGTCAGCTCCTGATTAAGGAATGACAATGCGGAAGCAATAGAAGGCGCAAGCTGAGCGGCATACACGCTGGGGGACATACGATGCCCTTCCCGGAAAAAGAGCGGATCGTTAAGGGTCGTGCGCAGACGCGACAGCGCATGGCTCAGCGCCGAGGTGCTCATCGCCAGCTCGTCGGCTGCGAGGCGAACGGAACGGTGGCGGTAAATGGCGTCAAAAACGGGCAGCAGGTTTAAATCAAGACGTCTCAGAGCCGGATGCATAATATTCATCATTTGTTGATTTCATTGCACTTAATTCTTCGGACAATACTCCGTATGCTTAACGCCATCAATCGCGAACCGTGCAAAAAACAGGAAAAACAATGAGCATAACCCTTCGTCAGGCCCGTCCCGAAGATGCCGCGGCCATTTACGCCATGATCTATGAGCTGGCGGTGTATGAGAAAGCGCCCGAAGAGGTCGTAACCACGCCAGACGAGATCCGGGAAACCCTCTTTGGTGCGGGCAGTAAAACCGAGGCCTTGATCGCTGAGTTTGACGGCAGGATCGCCGGCTATGCCGTGTTCTTCACCAGCTATTCGACCTGGCTTGGGCGCAACGGGATTTATATGGAAGACCTGTATATTTCTCCGGACTATCGCGGTAAGGGCGCGGGCAGAGCGCTGCTGAAGCATATCGCTCAACTCGCGGTAAAACGGCAGTGTGGCCGCCTTGAATGGAGCGTGCTGGACTGGAACCAGCCCGCCATCGATTTTTATCTGAGCATTGGTGCGCTGCCGCAGTCCGAATGGGTGCGCTACCGTCTTGACGGCGAAGCGCTGCTTAAATTTGCCGAATAATGACCATCTGAGCCGTATGTTCCCCTCACCCTAACCCACCCCCAAAGGGGCGAGGGGATTGCTCGCTGCTTGCGTTTATTTATGGGGATCCCTCAGCCCATCGGTACTGTCAGAAGAGATTAATATCTTGTGCTACAATTCCATAAATTTCATTAACATATTGTAGAACAACATGAGTACAACTCCCTTCATCCGCCCGCAACTCAGCCTGCCAAACGGCGCCGATAAGCTTCTGCTGCACTCCTGCTGCGCCCCCTGCTCCGGTGAAGTAATGGAAGCTATTCAGGCCTCGGGCATTGATTACACCATTTTCTTCTATAACCCCAACATCCATCCGCAAAAGGAATACCTCATCCGCAAGGAAGAAAACATTCGTTTTGCAGAAAAAAACGGCGTACCGTTTGTTGATGCCGATTACGACACCGATAACTGGTTCGAACGCGCAAAAGGCATGGAGTGGGAGCCCGAGCGCGGCGTCCGCTGCACTATGTGCTTCGATATGCGCTTCGAGCGCACGGCGCTGTACGCGGCGGAAAATGGTTTTAGCGTTATTAGCAGCTCGCTGGGGATCTCGCGCTGGAAGAATATGCAGCAGATCAATGACTGCGGCCAGCGTGCGGCAGCGCGCTATCCGGGGATGGTCTACTGGGACTATAACTGGCGCAAACAGGGCGGCTCATCGCGCATGATTGAGATCAGCAAGCGGGAACAGTTTTACCAGCAGGAATATTGCGGCTGCGTGTACTCCCTGCGGGACAGCAACCTGCACCGCAAGTCTCAGGGCCGCCCGCTTATCTGCATTGGCAAACTGTATTATGGCCAGGATGAGAGCGAAAAATAACGCCCTCTTCTGGTGTAGATATATCCGAAAATAGGCCAATTCCTTCCGAAATTTAGCGTTACGCCTCTCATCTTTTCAAAGAGAGGCTATCCTTTAACTATCAACAAAAGGAGGCAAAAATGTCTGATTTCGGTACTGATAAAAACACCCAGTTTGCTGAAGACAAAGCAAAAAATAAATTTGATGAACTTTCAGGTTCAGCCCAGCAGCAGTTCGGTGAATTTGTTGATTCACCGAAGCATCAGGTAAAAGGCGCTGCAAAAAAATATGCCGCACAGGCCAGCGATGCCGTCTCTGACGTGACAGAAGCGGTCAGAAATAACCCACTTACCGGTCTTATCGCCGCGGGCGCCGTCGGTATTGTGCTTGGTCTGTTACTGGGACGTAAATAAGCAAGGCCCTTCGGGGCTTTATTTTTTAGCTGAACAATCTCACCATGCGGTCTAATTCCTCCTCTTTCACGGCGCGCGAAAGATAATATCCCTGAAAGTTTTTCACCCCCAGCTCGACTAATTTTTCAAATTTCTCTTCACTGTCAACGCCCTCTGCAATGCAAGCCGTTCCGGTCATGTCGCTGTAAATCTGTATCGCTTTAATCAGATTATAATCGTTGTCGTTCGCCACAAAATGATCGACGATGTCCCGATCCAGTTTCAGCCCATCAAAATGCACCTGCCTGACGGGGAACATGGCGTGATGGCTTGAGAAGCAGTCGTCAAGAAACAGTCTGCACCCCGTATTGCGCAGGTGCCGCATGGTTTCAGGGATGCTTTTATCTTTCGTCACATCAATATCTTCCGCGAATTCAAAGACCAGCTTTTCCGCCCACTGGGGATTGAGCAGCATGCCGATCGCTTTCCTTGCCATCTCTGGCAGCGCGTTCCCGGACGCCAGACGAGGCGGAATATTCACGGAAAAATAGAATTTACCGTTATATTTATTAATCCCGGACACGGCGGCGTGGATCACCATAGCCGTAATTTTCAGCCATACTTCATAATTAGCGATATCATTCAGGAAACGGGCTGGCTTGACTATTTTACCGTTCTTATTCCAGCGGATGAGTATCTCAAACCCCACTCCTTTCTTGTCACGATCCGTAATGATCTGATAGGCGGGGAATATCTCCCTTTTCACCAGCGCATTAAAAACCTCCGCCTCTTTATCGGTGAAGTCCACTTTCTGATTTTGGCTTTTAATCCGCCTTTCCACTTTTACATTGTGTGGTTCATTCAACCATCGCTTGATATAATGTAATTTCTGCAAACCTTCTTTACGATGGGTGTAAACCGTTTTATTAGAGAGCCTCAGCTTGTCGCACAGGTCTTTTATAGACATGCCGCGATAGAAATTTAATAAAACATCCACCTCTCTTCTTGTTAACCATTTAAGATTTTCTCGCGAAGTGCAATCGAGATAGTAATCGCGTAATAAGCGCGAGCGATCTTTAAAGCCATTATTGTGGGTATGGAAACAGGTTATTACATCAGAAACGCTGGCTATGCGAATCAATGATAACTGATGGCTATTATTTAGAAGGCTTCCCAGGGTTCGATATAGCCAGCTGTCGGGTATATCACCGTACAGGGTAACACGACGAATAACAGGAAGTGCATTGAGCACGGATGCCAGTCGCGTCAGGCTCTCCAGCAGATCTATCGTACCTTTTCCCAGGAACACTACGATGTGAGCATTTTGATGAATAAGGATATTTTCCTTGTCAGGATCGGATAACTCATCTCCATCGAAGTGAATATGCGCAGTCTCTATTCCGTACTTTTTGAGCAGCAGGTGATATCCCTGAAACGTAAAGCCGCAGGCTGAAATGACAAACCTTTGCTCGTTGCGCGCAACATTCCTGAGAGAAATTTTATCGGTCATAACCTGCTCCTGGGCACGAAAGCGCCATTATTATTATGAATATTTAAACCAACAGCGGTGTGTATAATAATTTTACAATACACCATCAGGTTAAGATACTGTTATCAACGCCATACCCCGTAACATCTTTGCGTTAATCACGCTTTTTAAGCGCATCAATATAACTATATATTTCTTTTAAAATACCGACCTCAAGCCACTTTTTCTCAGGTATAATGAAAATTCCGAAAAAGAAGGCTGGATACTTCATCTATCGGCTCATCAAATACGAGAAAAATGCTATGGATAATCACATCTCATCCAGGGCCTTGCTACATCGAAGGGATGTTATAAAAAGCAACCCGCGTTTTAGTGAGGCAATATTAGAACACTACACAATCAATGACGCCATCTACAAAAAACAACCCTTGTTCTACAAGACAATGCTTCAGGAATCACGGTTTAACATTATCCTCTCCATGTGTTGTTTTATATTTGGCAATCAGGCCGAATCCGTCTCAGAGATAAAAGAGTTATGTTCCCGCTATAAAATAGCCAGCCCCAACAGCGTTATTGCGATCATTACAATACTCAGAACCACGGGGCGCATCAGGACCTGGCGCTGTACGGAAGACCGGCGAAAAACGAGAATTGCCCCAACCGAAAAAGGATTGAATGAACTCAAACGCTATATGTCCGGTGCATTTTTGCCCGTCAGCATTCTTTACCCGACGTTTAATATTGATGTAAACCTGCTGGATAATGACACGTTGAGAAATAATTTCTTCCGCCGCGCGGCAGAATATCTTTTTCGGGGATTAACGTTCAGAAAAGTTTTACCGGAAGTGGGATTATTTATTGATAAGGATGGAGGCCGCATGATTATGCTATATCTTTACCAGCAGGCCATAAAAAACAAATCAGCCCACGGCGCGGTTATTCACTACTCCGCCAGCACGCTCGCGAAAGAATTCTTTGTCTCCCGGATCCACGTCAACCGGATTATCAAATCGGCGCATGAGGCAGGTTATCTTAAAGATCGCGGTGACGGTCGCCTGTCGGTGTATCCGGCGTTTTTCGAACTGGTCGAAAACTATGCCGGATTGTATTTTGCCTATGTTACTCATTACATTAACGTGGTGCCGAAGGAGCGACGCCACCCAAACAGCGTAACGTCAACGGTATAATACAAATGGCGTTCGGTATCCCGAACGCCAATCTTTATCTTTCGCGCAGCGCCTCTTTTGCCTTGTTCAGCGGTTTCAACAGATAATCCAGGATGGTTTTGCTGCCGGTTTTAATATCTACCGTCGCAATCATGCCCGGAAAGACCGGAAAGTCTTTGCCCTGCTTATTGGTCAGGTGGTTACTGTCGGTACGGATATAGACGCGGTAGTAGTAGACATCTCTTTTCACCTCGTCCTGCAGGGTGTCCGGTGAAATCATGGTCACCTCGCCCTCCAGTCCTCCATAGATGGAGTAGTCATAGGCCGTAATTTTCACCAGCGCTTTCTGGCCGGGGTGGATAAACGCGACATCGCGCGGCGAGATTTTCGCCTCAACCACCATCTGGTCGTCCAGCGGGACCAGGCTCATCAGCTTGCCGTTCGGGGGAATAACGCCGCCCACGGTCGTCACGTCAATATCCTTGACGATCCCACGCACCGGCGCGTTGAAGGTCAGCCGGGTCAGGGAGTCCTCACGCCCTTTCATCACCGAACGCTGGGCTTCAATCTCCGCGTTGGCTTTCGCCAGCTCTTCGCGGGCGCGCACGTAATACTGGTTTTTCATCTCGGTGATTTTATTCTCAAGCTCATTTTTTTGACGCTCAAGACGTAACACCTCAACCTTGCTGGCCGCTCCCTGGGTCACCAGCGGACGGGTCAAAGACAGCTCGCGCTGCACCAGTTCGGCACCCTGACGTAAGCCGGCCAGCCCTTTTTCGAGACTCTCGCGACGGGACTGATAGAGCGCCGTTTCCTGTTTGACCAGCTCAACGTCATCGTCCAGCTCCTCGGGAAACGCGAGCTCCGTGTCGTTGACTTCGGCCTTCAGACGCGCAGCCGTTGCCAGCGCCGCGTTCAGACGAGACTCGCTCTCCAGCACGCTGGACTCGGTTTTCGTCCGGTCAAGCTGCGCCAGCTGCTGGCCGCGCTCAACGATATCGCCCTCGCGCACCATCAGGCTGTGAATAATCCCCCCTTCCAGGGACTGAATCACCTGCTCATGGGAAGACGGTATCACCTTGCCGCTGCCGGTGGTGACTTCATCCAGCTGGAACAGGCTCGCCCAGGCGATAAACGCCGCCAGCAGGGCGAACAGCGACCATGCCACCAGCGAGGAGCGCGGCAGGCGTGGCTCTTTCAGACGGCTGTTATAACGGGAGAAATCATTCATGCCGCGCCCTCCTCTGCAACCGCCGCCGGCTTCATGGTCACGGTGCGCTGTGCCGCCTTTTGCGGCGCCAGCCCGTGCTGATGCAGGATCGCGTCGCGCGGGCCGTCCATCACCACCTTGCCGTTTTCCAGCACAATGATGCGGTCGACCAAATCCAGAATCGGCAGGCGATGGGTTGCCACCACCAGCGTCCGGCGCTTGCCCAGCCATTTGTGAAGATGCTGAATAAACTGCTTCTCGCTCATCTCGTCCAGCCAGGCGGTAGGCTCATCCAGCAGCAGGATATTCGGGGCAGTGATCAGCGCGCGCGCCAGCAGCAGCGCCTGACGCTGTCCGCCGGAGAGGCCCGTTCCGCCCTCGTTGATGATGGTGTTCATTCCCATTTTCTGCTTGTGCACGAACTCCAGCGCGCCGCTGTTGACCAGCGCCTGATGAATTTCATCGTCGGTGGCGAGCGGGTTCCCCATCAGGATATTGTCCCGCACGGAGCCAAAGAACAGCCGCGCCTGCTGGCTGAGCAGCTGCATGTCGCGACGCAGATCGGCCGGGTCCAGATGATTGAGGGCAATATCGTCCAGCAGAATGCTCCCCTGCTGCGGCTCCTGCATGCCCGCCAGAAGCTGCAGCAGCGTGCTTTTACCGGAGCCGTTACGCCCCAGCACCGCCACGCGCTCCCCGGCGCGGATCTTAAGCCTGCTGATGTTGAGCACGGTGAGTTTCTCTTCCTCGTCGTAATAGAACCCGACGTCTTCAAGCGCGTAGTCGCCGCGCAGGTGCGCTTTATGCACTTTCTTGCCGTGCTGCGGATCGTCAATCGGGCGCTGCATCAGGTCGTCCAGCCCCTTGCGGGCCACCTTTGCCGACTGCCAGCGCGAGAGCACGCCAGAGATCTGCGACAGCGGCGCGATAGTGCGCGACGCCAGAATCGACGTTCCCACCAGCGCGCCGGTCGTCATGTCGCCGCTGATGACCAGGTAACAGCCCACCAGCAGCACCACCGCATAGACGATGGACTGCACCTCCTGCGTCCAGGTCAACAGAAGCCCCGTCAGCCAGCGCTGCTTCATGCCGACGCTGGCGGCCACGTCGTTGGTGTTATTCCACTGGTTCTGGAAGCGCTGTTCGGCGCGCATCAGCTTGATGTCTTCAATGCCCTGCACCGCCTCCACCAGCGTCGCGTTACGAATGGCGGATTCGCGCATCCCTTCGCTGGAGAGTTTCCCCAGCGGGCGCTGCACCAGCAGGCCCGGAATGAGCAGCAGCGGCACGGCGAGCAGGACCACCAGCACCAGCGGGCCGCCAATCATCCACAGAATAAAGACGAACAGCAGGAAGAACGGCAGATCGGAGATCGCCGCAATGGTGGTCGAGGTGATGAGTTCGCGCACCGATTCCAGCTCGCGGATCTGGGCGATAAACGAGCCGGTTGATTTGGAGCGCGCCCCGTTTTTAATCCGCAGCGCGTGGGCAAAGACGCGTTCAGAGATGCGCAGGTCGGCGCGTTTCCCCACCACGTCCGAAATATGCACGCGCAGCATGCGCATGATGAATTCAAACACGATGGCGAGCATGACGCCGCCAAACAGCACCCACAGCGTGGCCTCCGACTGCGACGGCACCACCCTGTCGTACACCTGCATGGAGAAGACCATTCCGGAGAGCGCCAGCACGTTAGCGACCAGCGCCACCAGCATAATATCGCTGTAGCGGCGCCAGTCCTTCAGCGCCAGCTGCCAGAACCAGTTTTTCTCATAGGGTTTGATGTAGTCGTCCACGCGGGCATCCGGCGTAGACTCTAGCGGGCGCAGCACCAGCAGCGTTTTCAACCGTGAGCCGAGCGCGTCCCGCGTCAGCGTCGTCTCCAGCCCGCCGTCGCCGCTGAACTGCAGGCTGACGTTGCCTTCGTTGTCCATGCGGTTAATGACCGCGATTTGTCCGCCGGTGAATTCCGCCAGCAGCGGCAGGCGCCACGGGTCGAGAGACGTTGCATCAGCCGCCACGCGCATCCCCAGCCCAAGCTGGCGCGCCATCTCCTCCAGCACCAGCTGGCGCGGAGACTGGCTTTCATGGTTAATCGTGACCCGAACGTGCTCCACCGAAAAGTCCAGCCGGTAGTGCTTCGCGATGATGAGCATGCCCTGCAGCCAGGGTTCGTACTGTGGATGTGTCTTCATAATCTCCGGGTTAACGCCATTCGTGTAAAGAAACGCCAAAAGGCCGCGAGGATTGCTCCCCGCGGCGTTGGTTTACGCAATTAACAGTTGATGATTCGCCAGCAGCGTCGCCAGGTCCGTCTGCACGCCGTTGAGCGTCACCAGGGTGGTTGGCGAGAACTGACCAGCGGTACCGTCCAGATCCACCTGGATTTCGGTATTGCTGCCGTTCTGCACCACGCGGACGTAATCGGTGATATTGCCCGCGCTGCTGTCCAGCGTGGCCACGCCGTTCACATAGCTCGCCGAGCCCGTGCCGGTATAGCCGCTGCCGGAGAGCAGATCGCGCAGGTCAATACGATCCGTGTCCGCCGTGCCTTCCCAGGTGCCGACGGTGAAGCCGTTCACCACGTCGTGACCGTTACCGCCCGTCGCGTCCGAGGCGTTGATCAGCTTGTAGAGCAACGTATCGTGGCCGCCGCTGCCGATGTTGAAGGTGTCGTTCCCGCCGCGGCCTTCGAACTGGTTATCACCGCTGTTGCCGGTGATGACGTCGTCGAAGTCCGAGCCGTTGATGCCTTCAATGTTCACCAGCGTTACGGTATCGAATCCGGTACTCTGGGCCGTTGAGCGTCCCAGATCCACGGTGACGCCGGAAGTGGCGTTACGATAATCCACAACATCCATACCGCCTGTACTGCTCCAGGTGTCGTGTTCAGAGGTCGTCGTCCAGCCACCAGAACCGTTGTAGGTATACGTTCCGGCCTCAGCGATAAAGGTATCGTTGTAGCCGGTACCTATCAGGGTACCCTGGTGACCGCCCGTGGCCGCTTCAGCGGTCAGGGCATAACTTTCTTTACCGTCCCCTGCCGTCAGCCCATCCCAAGTTTCATTGCTCGATACACCGTTAACGGCGCGAACCAGCACCGCGCGGTACGTTTCACTGGGATCCAGACCGTAAAAACTGATGAGCGATGAAGAATCGTTAATGCCGATCCCGGACTGGGCATTGATGATTTCGCTGGCGACCAGTTGACCTGCCGAGTCGTAAAGCTGGACCGTGTTGCCAAAGAAGGCGTTAATCCCTTCGCTGTCGACAATCTTCAAATGCAATGCCGTTCCAGGCGCGACCGTATTGGTATTCCGCTCCAGCAGCACCGTACCGTTTTGACGGAAAATCAGCAGATCCTGTGCACCATCCCAGTCGTAATCCAGCAGGGCCGCGCCGGATACCTGGCTTGACGTAGCGGTACTGAATTTTGAGGCGGTAAAGCTTGCGGTACCCTCCAGTCCATCATTGGTGTAAAGATAAGACTGCCCGCTATTCGCCAGCTTGATGATGTCCATCTTGCCGTCGAGGTTCCAGTCCACCGCCACGCTGACGTTACCCACAAACTTATCCGTGGTCGCCGTTCCAACCGCAGTGCCGGCAAGAAGGTTACCGCTACCGTCGTTCAGCATTAACACCCCGCCCTGGCTGGTTCCGCTGGAGGTGCGCGACATGCTCATATACAGGTCCATATAACCATCACCGTTAAAGTCGGCCCAGGTCATACTTACTGCGCTGGACGCTGCGGCTGCGCCATAGCCGCTGTACATGGTGTTGGTAAAATTTTGCCCCCAGGTAAATATGCCATTGCCCTGGTTAAACATGGTCGACAGGGCGTAGTTGTTGCCCCCATTGGTCGTATGCTGGGCAATATCTACTTTTCCGTCGTTGTTTAAATCCACGCCGGACGTTTCAATCAGGCTGTTGTAGTTACCTACCGTTGAGCCCGATACAAAATTGGAGTACGTCCCGGACTTCGAACTGCCCGTCAGCGCGCCGTTGTTATTGAGCATAAATGTGCTGGAATCCGGCCCACCCGCATCGCCAATCACAAAGTCGGTGTAGCCATCGCCCTGAATGTCAATGGCGACCACCGCGCCATACCACACCGCAGCCCCCATATTGGTCAGCGTACTGGAGGTGTAGGTCCCATCTCCGTTGTTAATCAGCTGCGCCATGTACGAGTAGCTTGTTCCTTCCGCCAGCACGTCAGCCAGCCCGTCGCGGTTGATATCCGCGTAGGTACCGGTTGTGTAATTTCCCGTCATCGAGAAATTACCTGAAACGGTGTAAGAATTACGGCTACCGGCGTTTGCCGATGCGAATTGCTGGTTAGCCATAATCGTCCACAGCCCGTCCGCATCCAGCATATAGCTGGAAGAATAGGAGTAGTTCGCGGCGGTAAATGACCAGGTCGGTGTCAACGACTCTTCACTGCCCACGATCAGGCTACCGGTAGTCAACCCGGCGGTATTGCCGTTGCCCGCGCTGCTTTTCACCTGTGCCGTGACATCGTAATTCTTCACGCTCAGCGCATCGCCGTCCGGAAGCTGCAAATACCATGTGTTATTATCCGGATCGACCACGACCGCACCGCCGGGCTCTGAGGTATAGGTCTTATCGTTCACGGTGATAACCACGTACTCGCCGTTGGTCAGTCCCGCCGATACCTGACCACTCAGGATCGGGGTGATGTCCGTCGTAGTCTCAGGGTTAATGCTCACCGTGGTGGTCGGGATGCTCGTATCCACTTTCAGCACGAAATCATCTGAATCGGTGAAGTTGCCTGCCAGATCGGTCACACGCAGCGTATAGGTGTGATTACCGTCGTTCAGACCGCTGTCCTGGAAATACCAGCTGGCAGCGCCGTTCATCGTCACCTGTCCCAGCAGTACACCGTCACGATACAGCTGCACAATCTCGCCACTTTCCGGCGCACGGTTAAGCGTCCCGCTAATCAGCGGCGCGTTATCGTCCGTTGCCACCGCGCTGCCGAAGGTGCCCTGACGCTCCCCTTCACCGTCGGTATAGCTCACTACCGTGCCTACGGTGGTTGGCGGCGTGGTGTCCACCGTCACCACCTGGGAGGCGGTGGAGCCAACGTTGCCCGCCTGGTCGATAATCCGCACCTGGTAGGTGTAGTCTCCGTCAGGCAGATCGCGGGTATCGGTGTAGCTCCAGCGCAGGTTGGTGACCGTGGTATCGAGCCAGGTATTCCCACCGTCGAGGCTGATCTGTACGCGCTCGTCGCTTGCCAGCGCGCTACCCAGCGAACCGTTGATGGTCAGCGTGGTGTCCATGGTGATGAAATCACTGCCGGACTGGCCGGTATCTTCGCTGATGCTGTCGATAGTGACGCCGTACTGCGGCGCCTGGGTATCCACCGTCACCGCCTGCGACGTAGTTGCCCCGACGTTGCCCGCCTGGTCAATAACACGGACCTGGTAGCTGTAGCTGCCGTCGGTCAGGGTACGCGTATCGCCGTAGCTCCACTGCGTACCGCTCACGGTGGCGTATACCCAGGTGCTGCCGCCGTCCATGCTTACCTGAACGAACTCACCCGCGCCGAGTTCTGCACCGAGCGTTCCGTGCAGCGTGTACGAGGTCGAACTGGTCAGGAAGTCGTTATTGTCGAAGCCGGTATCCACGGTGATGTTATCCACGGTCACCGTAATTGCCGCATCCGGGGCGACCGTATCGACGGTCACCTGCTGATGGGCGCTGGCCCCCACGTTGCCCGCGGCATCCACCACGCGCACGTAGTAGTCATAGGTCTGGTTACCCAGCGTACGACCGTCCACGTAGTACCAGCTGCTGCCGGTGACGATCGCGTTCTGCCAGGTGACGCCGCCGTCAAGGCTGATCTGGACATACTCGCCGTCCGCCAGCGTCGCGCCGAGCGAGCCGTGCAGCGTCAGGGACGTATCGTTAGTGATAAAGTCGCTGCTGCTCAGGCCGGTATCGTCGCTGATGCTGTCGATGGTGATGCTTTTGCTGGCGTCCGGCGCAACCGTATCAATCGTCACTATCTGGCTGGCGGTGGCGCTGATATTGCCCGCGTCGTCAATCACGCGCAGCTGGTAGTTGTAGTCTCCGTCGGGCAGCGTACGACCGTCCACGTAGGTCCAGCTCAGGCCGCTGACGCTGACGTCGGTCCAGGTGACCCCGCCGTCGAGGCTGATCTGCGCGTGGTCGCCGCTGCCCAGCGCCGCGCCGAGCGTCCCTTTCAGGCTGATCTGGTTGTCGCTGGTGATAAAGTCGCTCCCGGACAGGCCGGTATCCTGGGTGACGGAATCCACGGTAATGGTCGTCGCCGCAGGCTTCGTCAGGTCAATCACCACGTCCTGGCTGTCCGTAGCCCCCACGTTTCCGGCGTTATCGATTACACGCACCTGGTACTGATACGTACCGTCCGTCAGGGTACGGCCGTCGGTGTAGCGCCAGGTGGTCCCGGTCACGGTCAGGTCAATCCAGGTGGTGCCGCCGTCGAGGCTGATCTGCGCCTTCTCGTTATTGCCGAGCTGCGCGGTCAGGGAGCCGTTAACCACTACCTGAGCGTCGTTGGTGATGAAATCACTCGCGCTCAGGCCGGTATCGTTTTGCAGCGAATCAATGCTGATGCCCATCGACGGCGCGGTGAGATCCACGGTGACGGTGTGGTTATCGCTGCTGCTGTTGCCGATGGCGTTGCTGACCTGCGCGTTAATCACGTACGAACCGCCGTCTGCCAGCGCGGTGACGTCTGCGCTGCCCACCGTGTAGCTCCAGGTGCCGTCATTCTGCACGGTCGCCGCGTAGGTTTTGCCGTTCAGCGTAATCGTCACCGTCTGGCCCGCAGGCGCGTCGGTGGTGCCGCTGACGACCAGCGGCGTGCCGTGCTCGGCGGCGTTGACGATATCGTCCTGCGCAAAGGTGTTTATCGCGATGGTTGGGACATCGCCGTTCAGCGTCACGTCGTGCGTCGCGCTGCCCGGGTTGCCCGCCTTATCGCTCACCGACGCGGTGATGGTGTAATCCCCGTCGCTCAGGCCGAGGAAATCACGGCCCGGCACGAAGACCGACCACGATCCGTCCGCCCCGACGGTCGCCTGATAGCTGTGCCCGTTGAAGGAGACGGTCACCGTCTGGCCCTGTTCCGCGGTGGTGGTACCGCGGATGGTCTGGCCCGCCAGCTGCTCCGCGTTGTTAACGATATCGTTGTCGGCCACGGTGCTGATGGTGACGGTTGGCGCGACGGTATCCACCGTTAAGGTATGCGTGGTCTGGCCGCCGTTACCGGCTTTGTCGTTGACCGACGCGGTGACCGTCAGCGCCCCCTGGCTCAGGATAGCCAAATCTGCCGCCGGCACGTCGAGCGTCCAGGTGCCGTCGCTGCCGACAAGCGCAGTGTAGGTTTTGCCGCCCAGCGTCACGGTGACGGTCTGGCCCGCCTCCGCGCTGGAAGAACCGTGTACCGTCAGCGGCTGCTGCGCTTCCAGCGCGTTCAGCATGTCGTCACCCGACAGCGTCGCAATGCTCACGACCGGTGCGGTGGTATCCACGCTGATGCCGTGCGTCGCCGAGGCGCTGTTGCCCGCGCTGTCCTGCGCCGACACGGAGACCTGATAGCTCGCGCCATCCGCCAGGGCACCCACGTCGGCGGCCGGAACGGTGGTCGTCCAGCTGCCGTCGTTCTGGATGGTGGCCGTATAGGTCTTGCCGTTCAGCGTCACGGTGACCTGCGTCCCGCTGGCAAACTGGGCGCTGGAGCCGTTAATCACCAGCGAACTGCCCGCTTCTGCCGCGTTGATGACGTCGTCACCGTTAACGGTGTTCACCGTCAGCGCCACGGAGGCGGTGTTCACCACCACATCGTGGGTCTGGGTGCTGCTGTTGCCCGCGCTGTCGGTAATGGTCGCGCTAATGGTCACGGAGCCGTCGGTCAGGGCAGAAATCACGCTGGCCGGAACGCCCACGCTCCAGTTGCCGCTGGCGTCAACGGTGGTGGTGTACTGGTTCGAACCGATGGTGATGACCAGCTTATCGCCGACGCTCGCGCCGGTTGCCGTGCCGCTCACGATCTGCGCCTGCCCGTGCTCCACGCTGTTGATGACGTCATCGCCCGCCACGGCGTTAAAGCTGACGGACGGCGGCGTGGTATCAAGCGTAATCGCTTTGCCCGCGCTGCCCGGGTTACCCGCGGCGTCGCTCACGCTGGCCTGCACGGTGTAGCCGTTATCCGCCAGTGCGGACAGATCGGTGCCCGGCACGTTGACGCTCCAGATACCGCCCTGCTGCACCTGCGCGGTATAGCTCTTGCCGCCCAGCGTCACGGTGACCGTCTGCCCGGCTTCCGCCGTGGTGGTGCCGGAGATGGCCACGCCCGCAGCCGCTTCGCTGGCGTTAATCACGTTATCGCCTGCCACCGTATCAATAGTCACGGACGGCGCGGTCGCATCCACGCTGTACTCGCGGCCTGCCGACGCGCTGTTGCCGTGCGCGTTGGTAACGCTCACCTGCACGCTGGCGTCACCGTCCTTCAGGCCCGCGAGATCCGCGGAAGGCACGGTGGTCGTCCAGTTACCGTCGGCATCCACTTTCGCGGAATAGGTTTTGCCGCCGAAGGCGATCGTGACGGTCTGGTTTTCCTCCACGTTCGAGGTGCTGCCCGAGAGCACCAGATCCGCGCCTTTCTCCGCCGCGTTAATCACGTCGTCGGTGGCAATCGCATTAATGCTCACGGCGACCGCTGAGAGATCGACGGTCACGTCGTGGCTGATTGAGACCGGGTTGCCCGCCGCGCTCTGGCCAGCAGCGGTCACGGTCACCGTGCCCGCAGCCAGAGCCCCCACGTCCGCGGCCGGGATCGCCGCGCTCCAGGTGCCGTCCGCCAGCACGGAGGCCGCATAGGTTTTGCCGTTCACGGTGACGGTGAGCGTGGTGCCCGCCGCCAGCCCGTCGCTGGAGCCGGTGACGATCAGGTTTTGAGTATGTTCGATGCTGTTAATCACATCGTCGCCCGCCACGGTATCAATGCGCAGACCCGGCAGGCTGGCGTCTATAACGATTTCGCGCTCGCCCGCGCCGGTGTTGCCGTGGCCGTTGGTGACGGTCGCCGACACGGTCAAATCGCCGTTGCCCAGCGCGGTCAGGACGGACTCCGGCACGCTCACGGACCAGGTCAGATCGTTCTGTACCGTCGCGGTGTAGCTGTTGCCGCCAATGGAGACGGTGACGGTATTTCCCGCTTCCGCGTTCGCCACCTTACCGCTGATGGTCTGTCCCGCGGCCACTTCCGCCGCGTTAATCACGTTATCGCCCGCCACGGTGTTGATGGTGACGGTCGGCAGCGCGGTGTCGACCAGCAGGTTCGCGGCGCTGCTCACGGTGTTGCCCACGCCGTTAGCGGCGATGGCGCTCAGGGTGTAGTTCGCTTCGCCCAAACCGGCCAGATCCGCTGCCGGAACCGTCAGGCTCCAGCTGCCGTCCGCCGCCGTCGTGGCCGCGTAGTTTTTACCGTTGAGGGTCACGGTCACCACGGTGCCTTCCGCCAGGTTAGCGCTGGTGCCGCTGACGCTCAGATCCTGACCTTTCTCCACCGCGTTGAGCACGTTATCGCCGCTGATGGCGTTAAAGCCCACGGACGGCAGCCCGGTATCGACGGTGACGTTATGGCTGCCGGTGCCGGTATTGCCTGCGGCATCGGTGACTGACGCCGTGACGGTCACGGTGCCGTCCTGCAGGGCGGAAATCACGCTCGCCGGTACGCCCACGCTCCAGTTGCCCGCCGCGTCCAGCACGGTGGTGTACGTCTGGCCGCCAATCGTGACGGTGACGGTATCGCCCGCCGCCGCGCCGGTGGCGGTGCCGCTGACGATCTGCGCCTGCGCGTGCTCAGCGATGTTAATCACGTCGTCGCCCGCCACGGTGTTGATGGTCACCGCAGGCACGGTCACGTCCACCGTCAGGTTGCGATCGACCGACGCCGGGTTACCCGCTTTATCGCTGACGCTTGCCGTCACGGTGACGCTGCCGTCGCCGAGCGCCGCCAGGTCCGCTGCCGGGACGTTCAGCGTCCAGCTGCCGTCCGCGCCTGCGGTGGTGGTGTAGTCTTTACCGTTCAGCGACACGGTCACCGTCTGGCCCGCTTCGGCGGTGCTGGTGCCGGACACGGTCAGATCGCTCTTCGCTTCGGCGGCATTCAGAATGTCGTCCGTCGCCAGGGTGTTGATGGTCACGGACGGCGCGGTGGCATCCACGCTGTACTCGCGGCCCGCCGAGGCGCTGTTGCCGTTGACGTTGGTGACGCTCACCTGCACGCTGGCGTCGCCGTCCTTCAGGCTGCCCAAATCGGCAGACGGTACGGTGTATGTCCAGCTGCCGCCATCGCCCACGGTGGTGGTGTAGATTTTACCGTTCAGGCTGATGGTCACGGTCTGCCCGGCCTCCACGTTGGTGGTCGCCCCGGACAGCACCAGATCCGCCCCCTTCTCCGCCGCGTTAATCACGTCGTCGGTGGCAATCGCGTTGATGCTGATGGCAACGGTCGCCAGATCCACCGTCACGTCGTGGCTGATGGTAATCGGGTTGCCCGCTGAACTGTCGCCAGTGACGCTGATTTTCACGGTGCCTTCCGGCCACGCGCTCACGTCAGTGGACGGGATCGCCGCGCTCCAGGTGCCGTCCGCCAGTACCGTCGCCGCATAGTCTTTGCCGTTGACGTTGACGGTCAGCGCCGTGCCTGCCGCCAGCCCGTCGCTGGAGCCGGTGACGATCAGGTTCTGCGCGTGCTCGATGCTGTTAATTACGTTGTCGCCCGCCACGGTATCGACGCGCAGGCCCGGCAGGCTGGCGTCGATGGCGATCTCGCGCTCGCCGGAACCGGTGTTGCCGTGGCCGTTGGTGACGGTTGCCGTCACGCTCAGGCTGCCGTTGCCCAGCGCCGTCAACACGTCAGACGGCACGTTCACGGACCAGGTCAGATCGTTCTGCACCGTTGCGGTGTAGCTGTTGCCGCCAATGGTCACGGTTACCGTGTTGCCCGCTTCGGCATTCGCCACGGTACCGCTCACGGTCTGGCCCGCGGCCACTTCCGCCGCGTTAATCACGTTATCGCCCGCCACGATGTTGATGGTGACGGCCGGCAGCGCGGTGTCCACCAGCAGGTTCGCGGTGTTGCTGACGCTGTTGCCCACGCCGTTAGTGGCGGTCGCATTCAGGGTGTAGTTAGCCTGGCCGAGACCGGCCAGATCGGACGCCGGAACCGTCAGGCTCCAGCTGCCGTCTGCCGCGGTCGTCGCCGTGTAGTTTTTACCGTTCAGGGTTACGGTCACCACGGTGCCTTCCGCGAGGTTGGCGCTGGTGCCGCTGACGCTCAGATCCTGGCCTTTCTCCATCGCGTTCAGGACGTTGTCATCGCTGATGGCGTTGAAGCTGACCGATGGCAGACCGGTATCGACGGTCACGTTATGCGTGCCGGTGCCGGTATTGCCTGCGGCATCGGTGACTGACGCCGTGACGGTCACGGAGCCGTCGCTGAGGCCGGAAATCACATTCGCCGGTACGCCCACGCTCCAGTTGCCCGCCGCGTCCAGCACGGTGGTATAAGTCTGGCCGCCAATCGTGACGGTGACCTTATCACCCGCTGCCGCGCCGGTGGCGGTGCCGCTGATGATTTGCGCCTGGCCGTGTTCTGCGATGTTAATCACGTCGTCGCCCGCCACGGTGTTGATGGTCACCGCAGGAACGGTCACGTCCACCGTCAGGTTGCGATCCGCGGACGCCGGGTTACCCGCTTTATCGCTTACCGATGCGGTGACGGTCATGCTGCCGTCGGTTAATCCTGCCAGGTCCGCCGCCGGGACGTTCAGCGTCCAGCTGCCGTCCACGCTGACGGTGGTGGCGTAGTCTTTGCCGTTCAGCGACACGGTTACCGTCTGGCCCGCTTCGGCGGTGCTGGTGCCGGATACGGTCAGATCGGCTTTCGCCTCCGTAGCGTTCAGAATGTCGTCCGTCGCCAGGGTGTTGATGGTCACGGACGGAGCGGTGGCATCCACGCCGTACTCGCGGCCCGCCGACGCGCTGTTGCCGTTGACGTTGGTGACGCTCACCTGCACGCTGGCGTCGCCGTCTTTCAAAGGCGCCAGATCGGCCGCTGGCACCGTGGCGGTCCATTTACCGTCGGCGTCCACCGTGGCGGTGTAAGATTTGCCGCCAAAGGTGACGGTGACGGTCTGGTTTTCTTCCACGTTGCTTGTGGTGCCGGAAAGCACCAGATCCGCGCCCTTCTCCGCCGCGTTAATCACGTCATCGGTGGCGATGGCGTCAATGCTGATGGCAACGCTTGCCAGATCCACCGTCACATCGTGGCTGATGGAGACCGGGTTACCGGCGCTGCTCTGGCCCGTAACGGTCACGGTGACCGTGCCCGCGTTCAGCGCGCTAACGTCTGCCGCCGGAATGGCCGCGCTCCATGTGCCGTCCGCCAGAACGGTGGCCGGATAGGTTTTGCTGTTTACGGTCACGGTCAGCGTCGTGCCCGCTGCCAGGCCGTCGCTGGAGCCGGTGATAATCAGGTTTTGAGTACGTTCGATGCTGTTGATCACGTCGTCGCCCGCCACGGTGTTCACGCGCAGGCCCGGCAGGTTAGCGTCTATAACGATTTCGCGCTCGCCCGCCCCGGTATTGCCCACGCCGTTGGTGACGCTGGCTGACACGGTCAGATCGCCGTTGCCCAGCGCCGTCAGCGCAGATTCCGGCACGGTAACGGACCAGGTCAGATCGCTCTGCACCGTTGCGGTGTAGCTGTTGCCGCCAATCGTCACGGTCACGGTGTTGCCCGCCTCGGCATTCACCACCTTACCGCTGATGGTCTGGCCGGCAGCCACTTCCGCCGCGTTAATAACGTCGTCACCCGCGACGGCGTTGATAATCACCCCCGGCAAAACGGACTCGACGTTTACGGTGTGCGACGCGCTGGTGCTGTTGCCCACGCCGTCCGTTGCTGACGCGGTGACGGTGTAAAGCGCCTCGCCCAGTTGACCGACTTCGCTCGCCGGAACGGTGGTGGTCCATTTTCCGTTATCGTCCACCTGCGCGCTGTACGCCCTGCCGTTCAGCATCACGGTCACCACCGCGCCCGTCGTCAGGCCGGATGCCGTACCGGAGATCGTCAGATCCTGCGTTTTCTCGGTATTATTGATCGCGTCGTCACCGGAAACGGTGTCGATGGTCAGCACAGGCGCGGTCAGGTTCACCTCCACGCCGTGCGTGGCGCTGTTGCTGTTGCCCGCCTTATCGGTCAGCGCGGCGGTGATGGTGTAATCCCCGGCGATCAGCGCGGTAACGTCTGCCGCAGGCACGCCCACGCTCCAGTTGCCGGAGGCGTCCAGGGTTGCGGTGTAGGAGTTGTTATTGAGGGTAACGGTAACCACATCGCCCGCCGCCGCGCCGGTCGCGGAACCGGTGACAATCAGGGCCTGCGCGTGCTCGGCGCTGTTGATCACGTCGTCATCGGAAACGGTGTTAATGGTCAGCTGTGGAACGGTGGTATCGACCAGCACGTCGCGATCCGCAGCGGCCGGGTTGCCCGCCTTATCGGAGACCGCCGCGCCGATGGTGTAGCTGCCGTCGGTAATCACGCCGACATCCGCAGAAGGTACGGTCACGCTCCAGCTGCCGCCAGCCTGCACGGTGGTGGTGTACTCTTTGCCGTTCAGGGTTACGGTCACGGTCTGGCCCGCTTCGGCGTTGGAAATGCCGTTGACGATCAGATCCTGCTGCGCGTCGGCCGCATTGATGATGTTGTTGTCGCTGACGATTTCGATGGAGACCGTCGGCGCGGTGGCGTCCACGCTGTACTCACGCCCCGCCGAGGCGCTGTTGCCGTTCACGTTGGTGACGCTCACCTGCACGCTGGCGTCGCCGTCCTTCAGGCTGCCCAAATCGGCAGACGGCACGGTCGCCGTCCAGCTGCCGCTGGCATCCACTGTCGCGGTGTACGACTTGCCGCCGAAGGTAATGTATACGGTCTGGTTTTCTTCCACGTTGGTGGTGGAGCCGGACAGCACCAGATCTGCGCCTTTCTCTGCCGCGTTAATCATGTCGTCGGTAGCAATAGCGTCAATGCTGATCGCGACCGCCGCCAGATCCACCTTCACGTCGTGGCTGATGGAGACCGGGTTGCCCGCCGCGCTATTTCCCTCGACCTTCACGGTCACCGAGCCTGCGCCGAGCGCGCTGACGTCTGCCGCCGGGATGGCCGCCGTCCAGGTACCGTCTGCCAGCACCGTGGCCCCGTAGGTTTTGCTGTTTACAGTCACGGTCAGCGTCGTGCCCGCTGCCAGGCCGTCGCTGGAGCCGGTGACGATCAGGTTCTGCGCATGCTCAATGCTGTTAATCACGTCGTCGCCCGCCACGGTATCGACGCGCAGGCCCGGCAGATTGGCGTCTATAACGATTTCTCGCTCGCCGAAGCCGGTGTTGCCGTGGCCGTTAGTGACGCTGGCCGACACCGTCAGATCGCCGTTACCGATGGCGGTTAATACCGCGGAAGGCACGTTGACCGACCAGCTCAGATCGTCCTGAACCGTCGCGGTGTAAGTATTGCCGCCGATTGAAAGGGTGACAGTGTCACCGCTCGCCGCGCCGCTCACTTTCCCGCTCAGGGTCTGCCCGGAAGCCACTTCCGCCGCGTTAATGACATCGTCCGTGGCGACAGGGTTGATGGTGACCTGCGGCAGCGCGCTGTCGACCAGCACGCTGTGGCTGGCGCTCGCGCTGTTGCCCGCGGCGTCGGTCACGCCTGCCGTCACGGCGTAGCTCGCTTCGCCCAGGGCCGAGACGTTTGCCGCCGGAACGGTGACGCTCCAGCTGCCGCTGGCGTCGGCGGTGGCGGTATAGCTGATTCCGTTCAGGGTCACCGTAATGGCTGTACCTTCCGGCTGGTTGCTGGTGCCCGAAATCTGCAGATCCTGACCTTTCTCGACCGCGTTAATCACGTCGTCAACCGCCAGGGTATTGATGGCAATCACCGGCGCGGTCAGGGAGACGTCGAACTCATGCGTGGCGGTGGTGTTATTACCCGCTTTATCGGTGAGGGTTGCGGAAATCGTCTGGTCGCCGTTAGCCAGCGCGCCCACGTCTGCCGCCGGAACGCCCACGCTCCAGCTTCCGGACGCGTCCAGCATCGCGGTGTAGTCTTTTCCGTTCAGGGTGACGGTAATCACGTCACCCGCCTGCGCGCCCGTAACCTTGCCGGAGACGATCAGCGCCTGGCCGTGCTCGGCAATATTTACGATGTCGTCGACCGCGACGATGTTAAAGCTAATCTGCGGCACGGTGGTATCCACCAGCACGGAGGCATCCGCGCTGGTCGGGTTGCCGGCTTTGTCGGATACGGAAGCCGTGACCGTGGCGTTACCGTCGGCGATGCCCGCCAGATCGGCTGCCGGCACGTCCAGCGTCCAGCTGCCGTCGGCCTGCACCTGCGCGGCGTACTGCTTGCCGTTGAAGGTCACGGTCACCGTCTGGCCCGCTTCGGCAGTAGACGTTCCGCTCAGGGGCAAATCCTGCGCCGCCTCTGCCGCGTTCAGCATGTTATCGCCGCTGATGGCGTTGATGGTCACCGTTGGCGCGGCGGTATCGACGCTGAATTCCTGCGCAGACGACGCCGCGTTGCCGTTCACGTTGCTCACGCTTACCTGCACGCTGGCGTCGCCGTCTTTAAGGCCGCTCAAATCGGCAGCCGGTACGGTGTACGTCCAGTCGCCGTTGGCGCCCACCGTCGTGGTGTAGGTTTTACCCGCAAAGGTAATGGTGACGGTCTGGCCCGCTTCTACGTTTGATGAGGTGCCGGACAGCACCAGATCCTGGCCTTTTTCCGCCGCGTTGAGCACGTTGTCCGCGGTCACGCTGTTGATGCTGACGGCGACCGGCGCGAGATCGACGTCCACGACGGTGCCTATAGTCACCGGGTTGCCGGAAGGATCCTGCGCGCTTGCCTTGATATCCAGCGAACCGTCCGCCCACTGGGACACGTCCGCTGCCGGTACCGCCGCCTGCCAGGTGCCGTCCGCCAGCACGGTTGCGGAATAGACCTTGCCGTTAATGGTCACCGTGACGGTGCTGCCCGCCGCCAGATCGGTGCTTGAGCCCGAGACAATCAGGTTCTGAGCGTGCTCAATGACGTTAATAACGTCATCACCCGCCACGGTATCAATACGCAGGCCCGGCAGCTGGGCGTCGATGGTGAAGTCCAGCGAAGACGAGCCGGTATTGCCGTGCGCGTTGGTGACGCTGGCTGAAACGGTCAAATCCCCGTTGCCGAGCGCGGTGAGCTGGCTCTGGGTTAACGGCAGGCTCCAGGAGAGATCGTCCTGCACGGTAGCGGTAAAGGTCTCTCCGCCCAGAATAATGGTGACAGTGTCACCTGCCGCCGCGTTAGCGACCTTGCCGGTCAGGGTCTGGCCTGCCGCTACTTCTGCCGCGTTAACGGTATTATCGCCCGCCAGCGCGTCGATCGTGACAACCGGCAGCGAGCTGTCCACCAGCACGTCGTGGCTCGCAGAGGCGCTGTTGCCTACGCTGTCGGTCACGTTCGCCGTCACGGTGTAATTCGCTTCGCCCAGCGCGCCGACCGCAGCCGCCGGTACGGTAACGCTCCAGCTGCCGCTATCATCGGTTGTCGTCGTGTAGTTAATGCCGTTCAGGGTCACGGTGATGGTGGTGCCGGCAGGCTGGTTGCTGGTGCCGGCGATCTGCAGATCTTCGCCTTTCTCGACGGCGTTAATCACGTCATCCGCTGCCAGCGTGTTAATGCCGATGGCTGGCGTCACGGTATTCACCACCACGTCCAGTGAATGGCTGCCGGTGTTGCCGGACCTGTCGGTCACGGAGACGTCGATTGTCCAGGTGCCGTCAGTTAGCCCCTGCACGACCGACGCGGGCAGGCCGAGGCTCCAGTTGCCTGATGCATCCACCACGGTGGTGTAATCCACGCTGTTGATAGTGATGGTGACAAGATCGCCCGCTGCCGCTCCGGTCACGGAGCCGCTCAGGATCTGAGCCTGTGAATGGGCGAGCTGGTTCACGGTGTTGGTGGCGGTGACAAAGTCGTTAATGGTCACCTGCGGCACGGTCGCGTCCACCAGCCCAACGCGGTCCGCGCTGCTGGCGTTGCCCGCCACGTCGCTGACGGTTGCCGTCACGGTGACAATGCCGTCTGCCAGCGCCCCCACGTCGGCCGCAGGCACGCTCAGCTGCCAGGTACCGTCCGCCTGAACCGTGGTTTGATAGGTTTTGCCGTTAAGGGTCACGGTGACCGTCTGGCCGGGTTCCGCCGTGCTGCTGCCGCTTAACGCTAAATCCTGCTGCGCTTCCGCCGCGTTAATGATGTTGTCGTCGGTCAGGTTATCGAGCGTAATCGCCGGAGGCTGCGTATCCACCGTGACCACGCGCGACGCGTCGGCACTGTTGCCGCTGACGTTGGTGACGCTGACGCTCACCTGCGCGCGCCCGTCAATCAGGGTTTCCATGGCGCTGGCAGGCACGGTCAGGCTCCAGGAGCCATCCTGCTGCACCTGCGCGGTAAAGGTCTGGTCGGCAAATTTCACCACCACGGTTTGCCCCGCCTCAACGCCCTGCGTCTGGCCGGAAAGGGTTAAATCGCTCCCTTTTTCTGCCGCGTTCAGCAGGTCATCGCCGGAGACGGTATCAATGGTGACCGCCACGGCGTTGAGATCGAGTTCAATCGGGTGTTCCGCTTCAACGGTGTTGCCCCAGGCATCTTTCGCGCTGACGCTTACCGTCATACCTCCCGCCGTCCAGGCCTGCAGATCCGCAGCAGGAACGCCAATGCTCCAGCCGCCGCTGGCGGTAACCACGGCGTTATATTCGACGTTATTGATGGTGACGACAATCGGCGTACCCGCGGCCAGATGGGTGCTGGCACCGGTGACGGTCAGATCCTGCAGCTGCTCGATGGCGTTGATCACGTCATCGCCGGAAATGGTGTTTACGCGCAGACCCGGCAGTTCCGCGTTGATATTGATATCGCGCTCGCCGGTGCCGGTATTACCGTGCCCGTTGGTCACGGAGGCGGTAAAGGTCAAATCCCCGTCGCCGAACGCCTGAAGATCCGCTGATGGGATCGTGACGTTCCAGGTCAGATCGCTGCCCACCGTGGCGCTGTAGCTCTTACCGCCGACGGTAACGGACACCGTATCGCCCGCCGCCGCGCCGGTAACGCGGCCGCTGAGGGTTTGGTCCACGCCCGCTTCGGCGTTGTTGACCAGGTTATCCCCGGCAAATGTATTGATGATCACCTGCGGCAGCACGGTATCGACCAGCAGCGTTGCCCCGGCAGAGCCGCTGTTGCCCACGCTGTCGGTGCCGTTGACGCTGACGGTGTAAAGGGTGTTCGCCAGATTCAGGACGTCGGGTACGGGCACCTGTACCGCCCAGATACCGTTTTCGACGGTAGCCTGATAGTTGACGTTGTTCAGCGTCACGGTAACGGCGCTGCCGTCCGGCAGGTTGCTGGTTCCGGTCAGGCTCAGCGGCTGCATCGCCTCCCGGGCATTCAGCACGTTGTCCTGGCTGATGGCGTCAATCGTGAATTCCGGCGGGTTGCCGCTCAGCGCAATGCCGTGCGTGGCGCTACCGGTGTTCCCCGCTGCGTCGGTGACGGAGACGGCAATGGTGTGGTTGCCCTCACCCAGCGTGCCGACGACTGAAGCAGGAACGCCCACGCTCCAGCTGCCGTCTGCCTGTACGACGCCCGTGAAGGTCTGGCCGCCAACGGTCACGGTGACGACATCGCCTGCCGCCGCGCCGCTCGCCTGCCCGGAAATAATCTGCGCCTGGCCCTGCTCGCTGGTGTTCAGGATATCGTCACCCGCGACGGTGTTGATGGTGACGACCGGCGCCTGGGTATCCACCGTGAAATCTGCGGTCACGGACGCGCCGTTGCCCGCTTTGTCGCTGACGTTCACCGTCAGGGTGTGGTTACCTTCACTGAGGGTCTGCACCTCGCTGGCCTCCAGCGTGACGGACCAGGTGCCGTCGCCGCCCACCGTGGCGTTATAATTTTTACCGTTCAGCGTCACCGTCACAATCTGCCCGGCTTCCGCGTTGGTTTTACCACTCAGCGTCAGCGGCTGGTTGTGCTCAGCGGCATTAATGATGTTGTCCTGCGCGAGCGTATCGACGGAGAGCGTTGGCGCAGCGGTATCCACGCCGATTGTCTGGCTTCCGCTCACGGTGTTACCCGCCGCGTCTTTGCCGCTGACGCTGACGGTCCAGGTGCCGTCGCTGAGCGCCTGCGCGTCTGCCGCAGGCACGTTAACGCTCCACGCGCCGTCTGCCCCCACCTGGGCGGTGTAGGTTTTACCGTTCAGCGTTACGGAAACGTCGGTTCCCTGCGCCAGATGCTGGCTGCTGCCGGACAGCGTAAAGCCCGCGGACTGCTCGCTGGCGTTAATCACGTTGTCACCCGCCGTTGTCGCCAGCGTAAGCGTGGCCTCGGCCGTGGAAACGGTCACGGTGATGTTGCCCGCGGACGTGGTTTTACTGCCGTCGATCTGCACGACTGACCAGGTGTGCTCCCCGTCGGCCTGGGTCGGGAGTTTTACCGTCCAGGTACCGTCTTTACCGACCATCGCGCTGGCGATGGTGCTGCCGCTGCCGTCTTTAATCTGGATGGTCGCGCCCGGCTGACCGGTACCGCTAAAGGTCGGCGCGTTATCGTCCGTGAGGGCGTTTGCGCTCAGTACTCCCTGCTTGTCGCCCACCTTGTCCGACAGCAGGAAGGTCGGCGTGGCGCTTTCCACTTCTTTGGTGTTATCAATAACTTTCGTTTTGGTTTCGCCGTCACCGCCGTGGGCCAGCAGTGCGCCGATAGCGCCGCCGCCTAACGCCGCCCCAGCAATCCAGCCCCACGGCGCATCGCTCAGGACGCTTCCCTGCTCCAGGAAGGGTTCAATACTGCTAATGGGTGTGGCCTGCGCGGTTAATTCAGTCACGGCAACGCCTGACGCTTCCCCGGCATCGGCGAAAGAGAGATGAGTCAGTTCCTGCCCGTCGTTGAACACCAGCTCTGACTGATGTTGGGTTTCAGGATCTTCAACAAAATAGTTATTGCAGCGAATAACGCTGCCGTCCTTCATATAAATGAGAAGGTCTTTACCCTGGCGGACATAACGCACCACGTCCTGAGCAGAGCCCTGAATTTCAATCACGCTCGGCGATGAAATAGAGACCGACAGATTTCCTACGCCGGTTAATTTCGTTTTCTCCGCCGTTTTGCGAATGATGACATCAACAACCTTTACGTTACTCATTTTCCTCTCCTTGCAGGTGTACGGATCCCTGTGGATATATCCACCAGACGGATGTAGCTATCCCTGGGAAAAAACACCCATTATTTTCAGACTTATTTCGCGCAGCTATGCGTGGCTTTTGTTAACTTAAATCGGGTAATTTTGCGGCAGCGTTTTTCTCTATTCCAACAAGCGGCATTAAATTATCAACCGCGGAAGCATAATTAATTGCCGAACTCCAGCCATCATACTCGGCGATTATTTTCGCCGACGTGGCCTGCCAGACATCCTGCTCAACGCTGAGCAAATCATTGATGCTCCGCTTGCTCAGGGTGTATTCATTTTTATAAACCTCGCGGGCCCGCAGCGCGTTTTCCAGCTGCCGCTTCCCGGCCTCCATTCTTCCCCGTGCGCCGGTCCAGTCAGCCTGCGCGACGGAGGCCTTTTGCAGCACGTCGAAACGTGCCTGATCGACCTGAGAGGACGCCATCGCCCGTGCGCCCTCAGCCTGACGCACGCGTGCGGATACCGCGCCGCCCTGATAAAGCGGTGCGTCAACATTGAGCTGGATCTGGTCGTCCCAGTACGAGCGGTTGTCCGACTCGTAACGCGTGCGTCCTCCCTTCAGGCTCAGGGTTGGCCAGTGCTGGGACTTCGCCGTTTCAACGCCATACTGGGCCGAACGTTCCATATTCTGCGCGGCCATTACCGCCGGTATTAACGAATAATCAATGCGGTCGAGCGAATCCGGCTCAACGGCAAGGTTTGCGGGTACCGGCGAATAATTATCCGCCTGCATTCCGGTTAATACCGCGAGCCTTGCGCGGGCGCTGTTCAACGCGGCGTTATATTGCGCCACCGTCGCCTGCATGCCGGCAATGCGCGTGCGGGTCTGGAGCTCATCGGAGGTGGAACTCACGCCCGCATCGGCGCGCAGTTTTGCCAGCTGCTCCACGTTTTTCAGTGCCTGAACGTTCTCTTTTGCCGCCTGTAACAGGTCGGAATAACGTTTGACCTCCACGTAGCCGAGCGCCGTTTTTTCCGCCACGTCAGAAAGCGTGCTCATCAGCTGGTAGCGGTAGCTATCGCGCCGGGCGGAAGACTGGCTGATGCTGTTGTTGGTCTTGCCAAAATCGTATATCAGCTGGGTCAGGCTCAGCCCCCAGGCCGCAGAATTCTTCAGCGAACCGCTGGAATCGGTGGTCTGGCTATGCCCCGTACTTCCGTTTAAGGCTATTTGCGGCATCCAGCCGCTGCGCGCCTCGTCTATTTGCGCCTGACCAATACCTAACTGCGCGGCCTGCTGGCTAATTGACGGATCGCGATCGATAGCGAAAAGAATACTTTCTTTTAAGGTCATCGTTGCCATCGGGGCAATACCCACCGGGCCACTATTGGCGTAAGCCGTATTTATGGCTAATGAAATTAATGCCAGCGTTGCTATAAATTGGCGTAAAACAGGCTTGCGTAATATCGTCATTTTATCTCCCTGACTCTGAGTGACACTCAAGCAATTACCCAAAAAGAGGTACAGATAATTAGACAAATATCTTATTTAGCTTCCTCGCTGAATTTCAGGTAAAACTCCCCATACCCATTTCCGATGGAGATGAGATCCGCCTTTGTCTTATTAAATTTAAGAATTTACTTATTTCTTAAGTTGATTCGCAGCATAACAAAATGTGGTATAGGCCACTACACCCACAATGTTAATGAGGTGTTACATATAAGAAAAAACATGGGGTTTCTGGACAAAACTCTGAAAGTAGTCTTTCAGATGAAACATCAAAACCCCCTGTAATTTAAGGAAAATTCTTAATCATCTCTGCGCACATTTTTGCGTTAATTTCTGAGCGGGTCAGACACAAAGATTTTCAAAGAAGTGTCAATTTAAGTAATAGCCGCCATGTTGTTGAAACATAATCCCAATAAAAAATATTAATTCGAAATAATATGCTTTATTTTAATTGCATATCAGAATGTAAAACCAATCAATGGTAATGCAATGGTTACATAATCCAAATCGTTGATTAAAACATAACAGTAACACTGTGGTTAACATTCAGAACGGCTTAATGATATCTGCTTAATATAATTTCAATAATCAAACATCTTCCTGGTTTACGATGCCCCTTCCCTCTGCGCCAAAATGCTGTATTATGCGAATTATTGCGACATTTTGCAGGATTACTGCCATGCACAAAACCGCACGTCAACGCTATGTCCTTGATATTCTCAGTGAACAAGGTCAGGCCAGCATCACCGAACTGGCAGAAAAGCTGCAGGTTTCAGCGGATACTATTCGTCGGGATCTAACCGATCTGGAACATCAGGGCCTTGCCCAGAAGAATCACGGCGGAGCTATTGCGCTAAATCTTTCGGCCATGAATCGTCAGGGCCGCAATACCCTGCTGCCGGAAACCAAGCAGCGCCTGGGGAAACAGGTTGCGCAGGCGGTTCCGCCGGGTTCCACCCTGTTTCTGGATGCCGGCAGTACGGTGATGGCCGTCGCCACTTTTCTACAGGGGCCTCACACCGTGATCACCACCTCGCTGGATATCGCCCAGCATTTTAGCGACCGGGAAGACATTGAGCTTATTCTGCTCGGCGGAAAATGGGACCCGAAGCAGCGCCTGTTTGCCGGCAGCGCCACTTTGTCCCTGCTGTCTCGCTATCGGGCAGATATCGCCATTCTCGGGGCGTGCGCCCTTCATGCCGAACTCGGTTTGAGTGCCGGTAAAGAAGCGGATGCCGAGGTGAAACGCGCGATGCTCGCCGCAAGCCATGCGCACTGGATTGTTGCCGATCACCTGAAGGTTAACCGCTGCGAGCCGTATCTGGTCTCCGGGCTAACCGATATTCATCAACTTTTTTTAGATCGTCCCTGGCCTGAGCTTGGGGACCCTGGCGCATTACGGGTCACGGTGTGCGCGCAATAACGTGGAGAAGGTCATGAGTAAAGTTCAAACAATCAACATTGCGCTGATCGGGTATGGTTTTGTCGGTAAAACCTTCCATGCCCCGCTGATCCAGTCCGTGGACGGGCTTAAGCTGGCGGTGGTCTCTTCCCGTGATGAAGAGAAGGTGAAGCGCGATCTTCCGGATGTGCTGGTAGTAGCCACGCCCGAGGAAGCCATTCAACATCCTGATGTCGACCTGGTGGTAATAGCCTCCCCTAACGCCACCCACGCGCCGCTGGCGACGCTGGCCCTGAACTCGGGGAAACACGTGGTCGTGGATAAGCCTTTCACCCTGGACATGCAGGAAGCCCGCGACCTGATTTCCCTTGCGGAAGAAAAGCAGCTTCTGCTCTCCGTTTTCCACAACCGCCGCTGGGACAGCGATTTCCTCGGCATTAAGCAAATTATTGAGCAAGGCACGGTCGGCAAGGTTAAGCATCTGGAGTCGCATATTGACCGCTTCCGCCCGGAAGTGCGCGTGCGCTGGCGCGAGCAGAACGTGCCCGGCAGCGGCCTGTGGTTTGACCTGGGCCCTCACCTGATCGACCAGACGCTTCAGCTGTTTGGCCTGCCAGAGTCAGTTCAGGGAAATATCGCGACGCTGCGCGACGGCGCAGAGGTTAACGACTGGGCGCACGTGCTCCTCAATTACCCGGATCATAAGGTGGTTCTGCACGCCAGCATGCTGGTAGCTGGCGGTACGGCGCGCTTTACCGTCCACGGTGACAAAGGCAGCGTGGTGAAAGCCAGAATCGACCAGCAGGAAGCGCAGCTGCTTGCTGGCGTGCTTCCCGGCAGCGACGCCTGGGGCGAAGACGACGACAGCATGGTGTTCTTTGGGGCTGACGGCGAACCGCAGACGATTGCCACCCCGAAGGGCGATCAGCGGCAGTACTACATTAACGTGCGGGATGCAGTGCTCGGGAAGATCGCCAATCCCGTCCATCCTGTCGAGGCGTTAGCGGTAATGGCCGTGCTGGAAGCGGCGGTGAAATCGTCAGAGACGGGGTCAACGCAGACGCTGGCGTTAACTGATGAAGAGCGTGCGCTGATGCGTTAAAAAATGCCGGGTGGCGCAGCGCCACCCGGCAAGAGTTAAAGACTACTGTCGCTTTTTCGGCATCATGCGCAAAAGGGTATTATCTTTCCAGAAATAGTGGTGCATCAGCGCCGCAAAGGCGTGCAGACCAATCACGAAATAGCCCAGGTTTGCCAGCGTAACGTGCCACTCCTTCAGCACATCCACCAGGTCAAAATTCCCCTCCGCCGCGTGAGGCATCGCCAGACCAAAGGCGAACCAGTCGTTTCCGCGGTTATACATCATCACGATGCCAATCAGCGGCAGCGCAATAAACAGCAGATAGACGATCAGATGCCCCAGGTGGGACATCCCGGTGATCATCGCTTTGGGCTTCGGCTGAATGGGCGGTGCGGGAAACTTGAGGCGGATCAGCAATCGCGCCACCATCAGCACCAGAACCGAGATCCCGCAGGAGACGTGGATCATATTAATAAGCGGGCGGTCGGTACGCGGGAAAAAGCCTCTGAATTCCATCGCGCAGTAGGCGACGACGATTAACAAAAACACCAGCCAGTGAATCGTGATTTGCAGGCTTGTATATTTAGTGCGCATGGGATTTCCTGAAAAAAACAGTCACCGCGCCAACATAATCTCCTTTCCTTAAAAATTCATTAACTTTTCTGTATGGTTTTTCAAATACTTCCCCTCGCATGAAGCATCTTCAATTGCCGCCCTGTCCGTGATGGTCTAAGCCTGGATGAGTTCAAACTGTCGTATCGACACGTTCACAGGAGAACACCATGAGTAAAATTGGCATTAACGGATTTGGACGCATTGGACGCCTTGTGCTGCGCCGCCTTCTTGAAACCCAGGACAGCAATACCGTCGTCGCCATCAACGACCTCACCTCCCCGAAAGTCCTGGCCTACCTGCTCAGGCATGATTCCAACTACGGTGGCTTCCCCTGGAGCGTGGATTTCACCGAGGATGCGCTAATTGTCGACGGCAAAACCATTGCGGTGTACGCCGAAAAAGAGGCAAAGCACATTCCGTGGAAAGCCGCGGGCGTGGATATCGTCGTGGAGTGCACCGGCTTTTATACCTCTGAAGAGAAATCGCGGGCGCACCTGGACGCCGGTGCGAAGAAAGTGCTGATCTCGGCGCCCGCGGGTGAGATGAAGACCATCGTCTACAGCGTGAATGACGATACCATTGACGCCAGCGATACCATTATTTCCGTTGCGTCATGCACCACCAACTGCCTCGCCCCGCTGGCAAAAGCCCTGAACGACGCGTTTGAAATTAAAGTGGGCACCATGACCACCATTCATGCCTACACCGGCACCCAGGCGCTGGTGGATGGCCCGCGCGGGAAAGATCTGCGCGCCTCGCGGGCGGCGGCTGAAAATATTATTCCGCATACCACCGGTGCGGCGAAAGCCATCGGCCTGGTGATCCCCGCGCTCAGCGGCAAACTGAAGGGCCACGCCCAGCGCGTGCCGGTGAAAACCGGATCGGTAACCGAGCTGGTCGCGATTCTGGGTAAAAAGGTGACGGTCGAGGAGATCAACGCCGCGCTGAAAAAGGCGACCCAGGGAAATAAATCGTTCGGGTATACCGATGACGAGATTGTCTCTTCAGATGTGATTGGCTCGCACTATGGCTCGGTATTCGACGCCACGCAGACGGAGGTCTCTGAAGCGGGAGATCTACAGCTGGTGAAAGCCGTAGCGTGGTATGACAACGAGTATGGTTTTGTGACCCAGCTGGTGCGCACGCTGGATAAGTTTGCTGCGCTGTGACTTCCAACCCCTCACCCTAACCCTCTCCCCAAAGGGGCGAGGGGATTGTTCCGTGCCTAAATTATTTTACGTGCGCTCTTCAGGACACGGTCCTGCTGTAGCTGTTTCCACGCGGCAGTCACCGCCTCCGGAAAGGCAACGTGGGCGATATAATCACGTCCAGCCGGGCCATAGCCGTTAACGTCATCATACAGCCGCGGCAGCTCACCCAGAACCAGCGAAAGGTAGCGATCAACGGGCCACAGCCCAGCGCTGTCCCCGCTAAACTCCACGCCATCTTTTCCGTTTTGCAGCATCGGCGTAAACCCGGGATGGCTTATCCACTGCGGCGAAGCGGGCTCATCGCGGCACACGCGGGCAAAGGTCGCCATCGTGCGGCGCTGCATCGTTGGGTCCTGCACCACCAGCACGCGCCCGCTTGTCCGCTGGCGCTCTTTCAGCATGCTCCAGCTAAAACGCGCGTTTTCACCGCAGTTGGTGGAGCGATCTTCAACCCACACGCGCGCCCCGGGGATCTGCCAGAACTCCCGCGCAACGTCGGCAAGAATGCTTGCTTCTGCCCGCCCCGCGACCGGTAGAGCGTGGTAACGCGGGTGATTGCGGATCGCTTCATATAAAAACGGGGTCGAATGGCCGATGCCGCCGCTGATTAAAAGCGGCACGTCATTCTGAGAGGCAATACGGCAGGCCGCGTCAATGGTTGGGATCGCCGCGTTGCCAGCCAGGATCACCGCATCAATCGCCGGAGCCTGACGGGTTGCGCTCAGGTCGTCCTGCGCCAGCCATGCGCCGACAGTATTGATGGCCGCCAGCGTGGCATCCGCCAGAAGGGGAAAATGGGGCTGAACCATGGTCAACTCCTCACGTTGTTGAATCGCCGAATTTATCGTTTTTCTGAAATAACCAGAAACATCCAAAAATCATCAGGTTGCACCTGCCTATTATGCTTTTGATTTCCAGCCATACAAAACATTGTATTGTACAGGCGTCATGAAAAAGCACCCAACGCTGCTAATTTAACCGTGATCTGACCAGTTTCAGCCCGCCCGCGCTTGCCAAATACAACATCGAACCCTAAGTTGCTTAACAATTTCACAACCTTTTTCATCTTCACGGGTTGCACCTGAAGCGCGCCAGGTGACACCTCATACATCATCAACGTGGCGGGGTTTCAGGTCATGACAGAACATGAAAGTACGACGACGGTATTACGAAAAAATAAGAAGGTATTAATCGCCAGCCTTACCGGGAGCGCCATTGAATGGTTTGACTATTTCCTCTACGGTACGGCGGCCGCGCTGGTCTTTAATAAGATCTTTTTCCCGATGGTCGATCCGGTGATCGGACTCATTCTCTCGTATCTCTCTTTCTCATTAACCTTTTTTATACGTCCCATTGGCGGGGTACTTTTCGCGCACATCGGCGACCGCATTGGTCGTAAAAAAACCCTTGTACTGACCCTCTCTTTGATGGGAGGTGCAACCGTTATGATTGGCCTGCTGCCCACGTATGAGATGATTGGCCTGTGGGCGCCCGCTCTGCTGATCCTGATGCGTATCATTCAGGGGATGGGCATAGGCGGTGAATGGGGCGGCGCGCTGCTGCTGGCCTACGAATACGCGCCCCAACAACGCAAAGGGTTCTTCGGCAGCATTCCACAGGCGGGCGTGACCATCGGCATGCTGATGGCGACCTTTATCGTTTCGCTGATGACGATGTTCAGCGAGGAGGATTTTCTCTCCTGGGGCTGGCGTATCCCGTTCCTGCTGAGCTCGGTTCTGGTGTTGCTCGGCCTGTGGATCCGAAAAGATATCGATGAAACGCCTGATTTTCAGAAGGTCAAAGCGTCCGGCCAGGTGGCTAAGGCTCCCCTGCGCGATACGCTGAAGCATCACTGGCGTGAAGTGCTGATCGCCGCCGGCCTCAAGGTTGTGGAAACCGCGCCGTTCTATATTTTCTCTACGTTTGTGGTGAGCTATGCCACCAGCACGCTGACCTATCAAAAATCGCAGGCGCTGGAGGCCGTGACGCTGGGAGCCCTGGTGGCCACGATAATGATTCCGTTAATGGGGCTGCTCTCGGATAAAATTGGCCGTCAGCGCATGTATGCCACGAGCGTCTTTATCCTGGGCTTGTTTATCGTGCCGTGGTTTATGTTGCTCAATACCGGTACCACCTGGGGCATTGTGCTCGCGACGGTCATCGCCTTTGGCGTACTGTGGGCGCCGGTCACCGCGGTACTCGGTACGCTGTGCTCTGAAATCTTTAGCGCAAACGTGCGTTACACCGGCATTACGCTCGGCTATCAGCTGGGTGCCGCGCTGGCCGGCGGTACCGCCCCGCTGATTGCCACCGGCCTGCTGGCAAAATATGACGGCGACTGGGTTCCGGTGGCCTGGTATCTTGCCGTCACGGTAGCCATCTCCTTAGTCGCGATTTTCTGCGCCAGCCGCGTTAAGCGTGCAACTCTCGTCCAGGCGCAGCCCGAACGTCTCTGACCTTTCCCGGCCCGTCCCGCGGGCCGCTCTTTTTCCTTAAATTTCTCTCGTACATTTGATTAACATGCGCAAATCATATTCACTTGAATTATCATTTGCGGCAGACGTAGAATCGCCAGCCCGCTAATTATTCAATCATTTCTAAGGTAATGACGTTATGCGCCTGCCCGAACGCGACCCCTATGCTCCTCGCGAGTGGCAGCCACATGAGAAACCCGCCCTGCTGGGTTCGCCTTCCACCCCCGAGCACAGTACGCCAAAACGCGTCGCCTACGGCGTCGTTGGGCTGCTGGTGTGCCTGACGGGGGCACTGGGCAATGCGGTGGTCACCGCCAACCTGCAAAACCTGCAGGGGACCTTCGGGGCCTGGTCGACCGAAATCGCCTGGCTGCCCGCGGTCTATGTGATGACCAACATCTCCATCAACCTGCTGCTGGTCAAATTCCGTCAACAGTACGGCCTGCGCGCCTTCACGGAAGGTTTTCTGGTGCTGTACGTGCTGGTCACCTTTTTCCACCTGTTCGTTAACGACCTCAGCTCCGCGCTGATGGTGCGCGCCGCGCACGGGATGGTGGCCGCCGCGCTCAGCTCGCTGGGGATTTATTACCAGATCCAGGCCTGGCCAGCGAAGCACCGCCTGAAGGCGCTCACCATCGGGATTACCGGATCGTCGCTCGCTATTCCGCTGGCGCGCCTGTTTTCTACTGAGCTTCTCCAGCTTGACGAGTGGCGCGGGCTCTATTTCTTTGAACTGGGGCTGGCGCTGATCTCCCTGGCCTGCGTAATCGCCTTAAAGCTGCCGCCGGGCGACCGACGCAAGGTCTTTGAGAAGAAAGACTTTATCACCTTCTTTTTACTGGCCCCCGGGATGGCCCTGCTCTGCGCCGTGCTCTCGCTGGGCCGTCTTGAATGGTGGTTCGAGGCGCCGTGGATCGGCTGGTCGCTGGCGCTATCGCTGGTGCTGATTGTGGCTGCCATCGTGTTTGAACATAACCGCGACAACCCGCTGCTGAACACCCGCTGGCTGTCGAGCGGCAGCATCGTCCGCCTGGGGCTGATTATGCTGCTGATCCGCATCGTGCTGGCGGAGCAAAACACCGGCGTCATCGGCTGGCTACAGTACGTGGGGTTACAGAATGAGCAGATGACCCACCTGGCGTGGTCCATTTTCGCCGGGATCGTCTGCGGGATCGTCACCAGCTGTCTCACCATCAAGCCCACAAAGCTGGCGTGGCCGATCGTCACCTCTCTGGCGCTGATGATTGTGGCCTCGCTGCTGGACAGCCAGTCCAATAACCTGACCCGCCCGGATCAGCTGATGGTCAGCCAGTTCCTGCTGGGCTTCGGCAGCGCCTTCTTCCTGGCGCCCGCCATGCTGGCCGCTATTGGCGGGGTGATCGCCGACCCGCGAAACCTGGTCAGCTTCTCGGTCATGTTCGGCATGAGTCAGAACCTCGGCGGCCTGCTGGGGTCGGCGATTCTTGGCACCTTCCAGACCTGGCGCGAGAAGTACCACTCCAGCCTGCTGGCGGATCAGCTCACCACGCTCAACCCGCTGGTCAACGAGCGAATTCAGCTTTATACCCAGATGTATAAAAGCCTGATTGGCGACAGTTCGCTGCTGGGAACGCAGGCCATTACCCAGCTACAGACGGTGACCACCCTTGAGGCAAACATTCTGGCCTATAACGATACTTATCTTCTGACGGCGAGCATCGCCGCCGCCACGCTGGTCTGGATTTTATGGCGCTTGCTGCGCCTGCGCGTCACTGCCCGTATGGCGCTGAAGAACGCCACCGGCAACAGGTAATTGAAATATTTCTGGAGAGTTTATGAGTCAGCAGGATGCCGCCAAAGAGCAGGCCAACACCCGCAAAAATGTGCGCATTGTTTCCGTTTTCACCGCCGCCGCCATCGGTATTGTCGGCGTGCTGGTCATTCTTTACGCCTGGCAGCTGCCGCCGTTTACCCGCCACGCGCAGTTTACCGACAACGCCTACGTGCGCGGCCAGACGACGTTCATCAGCCCCCAGGTTAACGGCTATATCACCGAGGTGAAGGTTCAGGACTTTGTGCAGGTCAAAAAAGGCGACCTGCTGTTGCAGATCGACGACCGCATCTATCGTCAGCGCGTCCATCAGGCCGAGGCGCAGCTGGCGATGAAAATTGCCGCGCTGAATAACAACCTGCAGCAGCGTAAAAGCGCCGAAGCGACCATTGCCAAAAATGAAGCCGCGCTGAAAAATGCCCGCGCCCAGAGCCTGAAAACCCAGGCGGATTTAAAGCGCGTGAAGGATCTGACGGCGGACGGTTCGCTTTCCATTCGCGAGCGCGATGCCGCGCTGGCCAGCGCGGCCCAGGGCAGCGCGGATATCGACCAGGCGAAAGCCACGCTTGAGATGTCGCGTCAGGATCTGCAGACGGTGATTGTGAATCGCGGCGCGCTGGAGGCGGATGTTGAAAACGCCAAGGCGGCGCTGGAGCTGGCGCAGATTGACCTGCAAAACACCCGCATTACCGCCCCGCGCGACGGCCAGCTCGGCCAGATTGCCGTGCGTCTCGGCGCGTACGTGACCGCCGGCACGCACCTCACTACCCTGGTGCCGCCGCAGCACTGGGTGATCGCCAACATTAAAGAGACCCAGCTGGCGGAGCTGCGCGTCGGTCAGCCGGTGAAGTTCACCGTCGATGCCCTGAACAACAAAGCGTATCAGGGCCGCGTGGAGAGCATCTCCCCGGCGACCGGGGTTGAATTCAGCGCCATCACGCCGGACAACGCCACCGGCAACTTTGTCAAAATCGCCCAGCGCATTCCGGTGCGTATTGAGGTGCTGGGTGAAGAAGACGCGTACAAACTGCTGCGTCCGGGTATGTCGGTCCAGGTGACGATTGATACGCGGGAGGCGAAGCAATGACTCTTCGCCCGATAGCCGCTCTGGTGCTGGCGGTAACGCTGGCCGGATGCCAGTCCGTCGACGTAAAGCCGGCGCAGCCGACGCTGCACATCCCTGCGCAGTGGCGAGCCGACTCGGGGCCAGCCAGCCCGGCGGAGCAGCTCTGGTGGCGCAACTTTCATGACAACGAACTGAACCGCTACGTGGATCGGGCGCTTAAAAACAACAGCGACGTGCTGATTGCCCGCGAGCGGATAAACGAATATCAGGCGCGGGTCTTTGCCGCCGACGGGAGCCTGTTTCCTTCGCTCGACGCGGGGGTAAGCGGAACGCGCGCCCGTTCGCAATCCGCCACCACCGGGCTGCCGGTCTACGGCACGCTGTACAGAGGCAGCCTGACGGCGAGCTATGACGTTGATATCTGGGGCGTAAACCGCAGCACTTCTCGCGCAGCCGAGGCCTCGCTGGAGGCGCAAAAAGCCGCCGCCGCGGCCGCGGATCTCACCGTCGCGTCGTCCGTTGCCTCCGGGTACGTCACCCTGCTCTCGCTTGATGAACAGCTGCGCGTGACCGAATCCACGCTGAAATCGCGCGAGGAGGCGTTTAACCTCGCCAAACGCCAGCTTGAGACGGGCTACAGCTCGCGCCTGGAGCTGATGCAGTCGGATTCCGAGCTTCGCTCAACGCGGGCGCAGGTGCCCGTGCTGCGGCATCAGATTGCGCAGCAGGAGAATGCCCTGAGCCTGCTTCTGGGAAGCAATCCCGGCGCGGTGGCGCGCAGCGATAGCTTTGCGGCGCTGACGCCGCTGACGCTGCCGTCACAGCTGCCCTCCACGCTCCTGAATCGTCGGCCGGATATCGTGCAGGCCGAGCGACAGCTGATCGCGGCTGACGCCTCGCTTGCCGCGTCACGCGCCAGCCTGCTGCCGTCGATCAACCTGACCGCCAGCGGATCGATTCAGGATCGTACCCTTTCCGGCCTGCTGGACAACCCGCTCCAGCTCTGGAGCGCGGGCGGCAGCATTCTCGCCCCGCTGCTGAACCGTCAGGCGCTTAACGCGCAGGTGGATATTTCCCAGTCCCAGCGTAACCAGGCGCTGTATGCGTATGAAAAAACCGTGCGTAACGCGTTTGCCGAAGTGAATAACAGTCTTGACGCCATTACGCGCTATCAGGAACAGCTGACGGAGCTGCTTGCCCAGCAGGATGTGGCCCGGGAGACGCTGCGCATTGCGCAGAACCGCTATCGCAACGGGTACTCCTCCTATCTGGATGTGCTTGATGCGCAGCGCACGCTGTACTCGGTCCAGACCAGCGTGGTGCAGGTAAAAAATAATCTGCTGCTGGCACAGATTGATTTGTATAAAGCGCTGGGCGGCGGCTGGGTCAGTGCCTGAAAACCTGCCCGGTGGCGCTACGCTTACCGGGCCTACATTTCGCATCCGGCAATCCCTATCAAGGAGTCAATCTATGCAACAACAATGGTCTGCAGTAGATAATTACATGATTTCTTCGCTTATCCCTGAGGATGAGGTTCTTCAGAAGGTTCTTGAAAATAACAAGCGCGCCGGGTTACCCGAACACGATGTTGCGGCCAATCAGGGGCAGCTGCTGGCGCTGTTCGTGCGCATGACGCAGGCAAGACGCATTCTTGAGATCGGGACGCTGGGTGCCTATAGCTCAATCTGGATGGCGCGCGCCCTACCGCCGGACGGAAAGCTGATTACGCTTGAGGCTGACCCGACGCATGCCGATGTTGCCCGCCAGAATATTCACCTTGCGGGGCTAAGCGATCGTATTGAATTAATTGAAGGCCCGGCGCTGAACTCGCTCGAAAATTTTGGTGACATTCCGCCGTTCGACCTGATCTTTATTGATGCCGATAAGCCGAACAACCCCGGCTATCTGGAGTGGGCGCTGCACTACTCCCGTTCCGGCACGGTGATTATCGGCGATAACGTGGTGCGCGACGGCGAAGTCATTAACGGGGAAAGCGACGATGCGCGCGTGCAGGGCGTGCGGCGTTTTATCGAGATGATTGGGGATAACCCGCGCTTAACCGCCACCGCGCTGCAGACGGTGGGGGTTAAAGGATGGGATGGGTTTACGCTGGCGATGGTGAACGGGTGAAAAAATGTGCGGGATGATGCCCTCACCCCGAACCTCTCCCACAGGGCTGAGGATTCCCCACAAATTAATGCTAGCACTGAACAATCCCCTCGCCCCTTTGGGGAGAGGGTTAGGGTGAGGGGAACATACGGCAGTGGTGGTCATTCCGTTCACTTTATGTTCCTTGCTACTCTGTAAATGCTGTTTCGGTGAACGTGCCAGGGCGGCTCAATCGCCCCCGCCCGGGCAACCCGGGCTCCCGGCGGTAAATCGCCGCTTCGCGGTGCCCTCAGCTTATTCCTTCAGGCTATCGGGTCGGGCATGAGCCTGCATCCCTGCAGGCCACGCCCTCTCGGCGCATCCCTGCGCCTCGCCCCGGCCTTACGGAAACGCTTCGGCGATTTACAGCCGGACCAGGGCGTCGCTGAAAGCCTTTAGTCGTTCTGAAACAACGTTATTGCTTCTGCTTATAAATTACTGGGGATTCCTCAGCCCACAGGGAGAGGGAGAAAACCGGGTTTTAACCGGAGATCTGCTCCATCGCCTGCAGAATACGCTTATCCGAAATCGGATACGGCGTACCGAGCTGCTGAGCAAAGAAGCTCACGCGCAGTTCCTCGATCATCCAGCGGATCTCCTGCACATCTTCATCCTCGCGGCGCGCTGGCGGCAGCTTGTTCAGCCACTGCTGCCACGCCTGCTGCACGCTCTCCACTTTCAGCATCTGCGCGCGATCGCGGTGCGGGTCGATAGCTATTTTCTCCAGACGTTTTTCAATCGCCTGCAGATAGCGCAGGGTATCGCCGAGACGCTTAAAGCCGTTGCCGGTGACAAAGCCGCGGTACACCAGCCCCGCCATCTGCGCCTTCACGTCCGACAGTCCCAGCGCCATGGTCATATCCACGCGCCCCTTCAGGCGCTTGTTGATATTGAACACGGCGGTGAGGATCTGCTCGACCTGTTTGGCAATCTCGACCACGGTGTCGTTCAGCTCGGCGCGAACCTTGTCATGCAGCTTCGCAAAACCTTCTTCCGTCCAGACCGGGCCGCCCGCCTCGTGGATCAGCTTGTCCACGCCGCAGGAGATGCAGTCGTCGATCAAATCCAGCACCTTGCCGTACGGGTTAAAGTAGAGCCCCAGCTTGGCTTTGTTCGGCAGCTTCTCGTGCAGATACTTGATCGGCGACGGGATGTTGAGCAGCAGCAGGCGGCGCAGCCCGCGCCACATCATCTGCTGCTGTTCCTGCGGGTTATCAAAGAGCTTAATCGCCACGCTGTCGCGCTCGTCCACCAGCGCAGGCCAGGCTTTGACCTTATAGTTGCCCCGCTTCTGCTCGTAGCTTTCCGGAAGCTGGCCAAAGCTCCAGATGTGCAGCCCGCTCTGCTCGATGCCGTCGTCCGCCACCGCAGAAAGCGTCTCCTGAACTTTGCCTTTTAACGCCTCTTTTAGCTCGCTAAGCGAACGCCCTTCCAGCAGCTTTTTATTTTTATCATCCACCACGCGGAAGCTGATTTTCAGGTGATCGGGCACCTGATCCCAGTTCCAGTCTTCGCGGTCGATGGTGGTGCCGGTCATGCGGCGGAACTCACGCTCCAGCGCGTCCAGCAGCGGCAGCTCCAGCGGCGTGACGCGGCCTAAAAACGCTTCCGCATAGTTTGGCGCAGGCACAAAGTTTCGGCGCACCGGTTTCGGCAGGGATTTGATCAGCGCAATCACCAGCTCGCGGCGCAGGCCGGGGATTTGCCACTCAAACCCGCCCTCGTCGACCTGGTTCAGCAGCGGCAGCGGAATGTGCACGGTCACGCCGTCCGCGTCGGTGCCCGGTTCAAACTGGTAGGTCAGACGCAGCTTGAGGTTGCCCTGATGCCAGAAGTTCGGGTAGTCGAGCTTGCTGACCGACTCCGCTCCCTCTTTAATCAGCATGCTCTTTTCGAAGTTGAGCAGGTCCGGCGTCTCTTTGCTGGCCTTCTTCCACCAGCTGTCGAAGTGGCGGGCAGAGATAACATCATGGCTGATGCGCTGGTCGTAAAACTCAAACAGCGCCTCATCGTCCACCAGAATGTCGCGACGGCGGGACTTGTGCTCAAGCTCCTCGACCTCGGCGCGCAGCTTCAGGTTTTCACGGAAGAAGGCGTGACGCGTCTGCCAGTCCCCCTCCACCAGCGCGTGGCGGATAAACAGTTCGCGGCTGAGCGCCGGGTCAATCTGGCTGTAGTTGACCTTGCGCGCGGCGACCACCGGCAGGCCGTAAACGGTCACTTTCTCGGTTGCCATCACCGCGCCCTGCGCGCGCTCCCAGTGGGGTTCACTGTACGAGCGTTTCAGCAGGTGCTGAGCCACCGGCTCAACCCATTCCGGGTCGATACGCGCGGCAATGCGTCCCCACAGGCGGCTTGTTTCCACCAGCTCCGCGACCATGGTCCACTTCGGCGGCTTCTTGAACAAGCCGGAACCCGGGAAGATGGAGAAGCGGGCGTTACGCGCGCCGGTATATTCCTGCTTGTCCGCATCCTTCATCCCGATATGGGACAGCAGGCCGGTCAGCAGCGCGATGTGAATTTCGCGGTACTCCGCCGGCTCGCTGTTGACCGGAATGCCCAGCTCTTTCACCACCTGGCGCAGCTGGGTGTAGATATCCTGCCATTCGCGCACGCGCAGGTAGTTGAGGAAATCCACGCGGCACTGGCGGCGGAACTGGTTCGAGGAGAGCGCTTTCTGCTGCTCGCCGAGGTAGTTCCACAGGTTCACGAAGGCGAGGAAATCGGACTCTTTGTCGTGGAAGCGACGGTGCTTTTCGTCCGACGCCTGCTGCTTGTCCATCGGACGCTCGCGCGGGTCCTGAATGGAGAGCGCCGAGGTGATAATCATCGCCTCGCGCACGCAGCCGTGCTTTTGCGCTTCCAGCACCATGCGCGCCAGGCGCGGGTCGACCGGCAGCTGGCTGAGCTGGCGGCCCAGCGGCGTCAGCTTATAGATGCTCGCCTGCTCGTCGGTGGTAATGGCGCCGAGCTCTTCCAGCAGGCGCACGCCGTCCTGAATGTTGCGCTTATCCGGCGCTTCGACGAACGGGAACGCCGCAATGTCGCCCAGCCCCAGAGCGGTCATCTGCAGAATAACGGACGCCAGGTTGGTGCGAAGGATTTCCGGGTCGGTGAATTCCGGACGCGAGAGGAAATCGTCTTCGGAATAGAGACGAATACAGATCCCTTCCGACACGCGGCCGCAGCGGCCCTTACGCTGGTTAGCGGAAGCCTGAGAGACCGGCTCAATCGGCAGGCGCTGAACCTTGGTGCGGTAGCTGTAGCGGCTGATGCGCGCCGTGCCCGGGTCGATCACGTATTTGATGCCCGGCACGGTCAGCGAGGTTTCCGCCACGTTGGTCGCCAGCACGATGCGGCGCCCGCCGTGCGGCTGGAACACGCGGTTCTGCTCGCTGTTCGACAGACGCGCGTAAAGCGGCAGGATCTCGGTGTGGCGCAGGTCGCGCTTGCTGAGCGCGTCGGCGGTGTCGCGAATTTCGCGCTCGCCGCTCATGAAGATCAGGATGTCCCCCGCGCTCTCGTTGCCCAGCTCGTCGACGGCGTCGAAGATGGCCTGCAGCTGATCGCGCTCGGTATCGTCCGCCTCTTCCACAATCGGACGGTAGCGCACTTCAACCGGATAGGTTCGGCCAGAGACCTCAACGATCGGCGCATTGTTGAAATGCTTCGAGAAGCGCTCCGGGTCGATGGTCGCGGAGGTGATGATGATTTTCAGATCCGGGCGACGCGGCAGCAGCTCTTTCAGGTAGCCGAGCAGGAAGTCGATGTTCAGGCTGCGCTCGTGCGCTTCGTCAATGATGATGGTGTCGTACTGCATCAGCAGGCGGTCCTGCTGGATTTCCGCCAGCAGGATACCGTCCGTCATCAGCTTGACCATGGTGTTGTCGCTGACGTGGTCGCTGAAGCGCACCTTGTAGCCGATGCAGCCGCCCGGCTCCGTCTGCAGCTCTTCGGCAATACGGTTCGCCACGGTGCGCGCCGCCAGACGACGCGGCTGGGTGTGGCCAATCAGCCCTTTTAGCCCGCGCCCCAGCTCCATGCAGATTTTCGGCAGCTGGGTGGTTTTCCCCGAGCCGGTTTCCCCGGCGACAATCACCACCTGGTGATCGCGTACGGCCTCAAGGATGTCCTGTTTCTTCTGGCTGACGGGCAGGTTTTCCGGGTAGGTAATTGCCGGGCGTGCGGCTTCGCGCAGCACAACCTTCCCTGCCGCCTGTTCAATCTCTTTCGCCATCTCCTGGAAAATGGCCTGTTGTGCATCAGGATTTTTAACCTTCTTCACGCCGTGCAGCCGGCGGGAAAACCGCTGTTTATCGCGCAGCATCAGGGAATCAAGCTGTTGCAGGAGCATCGGGAAGGTGATTTTTGGTTGTTCTGTCATAGCGTTAACGGGCAGTGCTCTGCCGGGTAAAATCTCTTTTTAATGATTGCTATAGAGTACCACATTGACGCTTTTAGCGCCTTATTCAAAAAATTCGAACATAGGCTTCGATATATTGCGCTATCTCTGTGGCAGGATTGTGAATAAAGTGTCAACAAGCAACGGGGCAACCCCCTTCAATCAAATGCAACAACAGGAATCACCCATGAGCAAAGTATTAGTTTTGAAATCCAGCATTCTGGCAGGGTACTCTCAGTCTGGTCAGCTGTCTGATTACTTCGTTGAGCAGTGGCGTGAACAGCATTCTGCAGACGAAATCACCGTGCGTGACCTGGCAGCAAACCCAATTCCTGTCCTGGACGGCGAGCTGGTTGGCGCGCTGCGCCCGAGCGATGCGCCGCTGTCCCCGCGTCAGCAGGAAGCTCTGGCCCTGTCCGACGAGCTGATTGCTGAGCTGCAGGCGCACGACGTTATCGTCATCAACGCCCCAATGTACAACTTCAACATTCCTACCCAGCTGAAGAACTACTTCGACCTGGTGGCGCGCGCTGGCGTAACCTTCCGCTACACCGAGAACGGCCCTGAAGGTCTGGTGAAAGGCAAGCGTGCGATCGTCCTGACCAGCCGTGGCGGTATTCATAAAGATACCCCAACTGACCTGGTTGCGCCGTACCTGAGCCTGTTCCTGGGCTTCATCGGCATCACCGACGTGAACTTCGTGTTCGCTGAAGGTATCGCTTACGGTCCGGAAGTGGCGACCAAAGCGCAGACCGACGCAAAAGCCGCGATCGACAGCCTGGTCGCAGCGTAAGATTTTGCCCTCTCACCGCCCGGTGGGAGGGTTTTTCTTTTCCCCGCATTTCGCTATCATCCGCACCCACTCTCCAGCCGGGCGGCCTGATGTCTGCGATTATCGATTCTTTTATTGCCCCACCGTGTCACGACGACATTGAGATCCTCTGGCAGGATGAACATCTGCTGCTGATTAATAAGCCTTCCGGCCTGCTCAGCCTCTCGGGCAAAAACCCGCAAAACTTCGATTCTGTCCATTATCGTCTGGTCCAGACGTTCCCCGGCTGCACGCTGGTACACCGTCTGGATTTCGGCACGTCAGGGCTGATGGTGGTTGCGCGCAATAAAGCCATCAACGCGGCGCTCTGCCAGCAGTTCAGCCAGCACAGCGTGGAGAAAGTTTACAGCGCCCTGCTTTGCGGACATCTGGAAAACGACGAGGGAATAATAGACGCGCCCATTGCCAAAGACCCGGCGCTGTTCCCGCTGATGTCGATCTGCGCCGTCAACGGTAAACCCGCACGCTCCCGCTATCGGGTGGTGGAACGGTTTTACCAGGGGACGGGGCTACCGTTAACGCGTGTGAAACTGATACCGGAGACCGGGCGAACCCACCAGCTGCGCATCCACTGCCAGCAGCTGGGGCACCCTATTCTGGGCTGCGATCTGTATGGCGGTCTTGAAGCACCGGGGACTAACGGAACGCCCCGGCTGATGCTGCACGCAAGCGAGTTGAATTTTATTCATCCCGTGAGCGGAGAGCCGGTTAACGCCCGTCACGCCGCCCCGTTCTGAACGCGGTTTACCACATCAAATCGTCAGGGATTTTGAAGTCCGCGTACGGATCGTCTTCGTCCTGCTCTTCCTGACTGAGCGCGCTGTTAAGCACGATGCTGTCGGCATCGCGCTGGGCAATTTTATCGGCCACCACCGCCGGAATGATCGCGTATTCACAGTCGCCGTTTGCATTGAGCACCTGGCGCGCAATGGCCAGACGGCCGTTGATGAGCTGAGTTTGCGTCTGCTTATCGACCTCAATTTTTTTGATCAGATTGCCGTCGGTGAAGTTAAAGGTGATGTTGCCCTTCGCCACGGTGATGCGGTTCATCTCGATCAGCTGCTTCACCTGCGCTTTAAACTCTTTCGCCAGCACGGCCTGCTTCTGCTGCTCGCTCAGCAGCTTGTCGCGCTCGATCTGCGCCTTCTTGTTCTCTTCTACCGCTTCCCGAGCCTCACGTGCCTGAACGCGTGATTTCTTTGCCGTGCGCTGCACTTTCGCCGCTTTTTTGCTGCTGACTAAGCCCGCTTTCAGCATCTGCTCTTGTAAGGTGAGTTTTGTCATGATCGTTTCTAAACCGGTTGGAAATTTTGGGGATTATAGCGGGAATTTGGGAGGGTGTGCCAGAGAAGTAGGCGCACCGTTTTGTTACCTGAATCAGGTTCATTATTCATACAGCATTTATTAACGTTAATGCCTGAATAGTGGTTAAAAATTGCCTGGTCATTTTCTTAAAAAAACTGAGCAGTTCATAAATATGATGAGGGTTGAATATCTGTGCTCGCTTCAGTAGTAGGCTGCCTTTTTGTTTTTATAAGGATACGGAGAAAATATGGCCTTAAGAGGGACAATGATGCTTAACGGTGCAGACTATGCGCCTTTTAACCTGCATGGCGTTGGCGTATTTATGGCACATTCCGGGCAAGGCGTTTACAGAAACAATGGCTTCTGTGGTGCTGTTAAAGGATCGGGCCCAATTCCTCCAGGTAAATACTGGATTGTTGACAGAGGGAGTGGAGGTTTTCTTTCCGGATTAAAAGCGAAGGTTCAGGATCGGTGGAACAAGGTGAGATCCGGAGCGGAATTTGGCCGCGATGAATGGTTTGCCTTATACAAGGATGACTGGGGAATCGACGATGGTACCTGGATTGAAAACGTATACCGTGGATTGTTTCGACTGCATCCGGGAACGGTATCTGAAGGATGTATAACGATTGCACATAATTCTGATTATGCATTGATCCGTAATTCTTTGATGAATACTGAACTTATTCAGGTTCCCTGTATGCGCTCGCTGATGGCACGCGGCTGGGTTGAGGTGGTAGAAAGTGGCTATTCCAACACTTGCCCGTAAATGGAGCATCAGGCTGTTCAAAACGATCTGGTTTCTGCTCGTTAGCCTGATGGTAGGTCGCACGCTAGAGCCTGCTGAAATCTATTTTAATTATGACGTAGCTTCTTCCATATGTGATTTTATTTATGGAGATGTTAATGCTGAAACAATATATGACACATATACGTATATCGATATTTTAACTGTATTTACCCTTACTACGGCTATTTATCGATTAACAATGCTGCTAATCAATAAAATAAGGAAATAAAGAATGCCAATTCCTCCCTACATGTGGCTTAAAGACGATGGCGGAGCACATATCAAAGGCTCCGTAGATGTTCAGGACCGTGAGGGTAGCATTGAAATCATAGGGCTCAGTCATGGTCTAAACCTCCCGGTAGATAGCGCTAACGGCAAGATCACCGGCACGCGTCAACACTCATCCATGCGGATTGAAAAGGAAGTTGATAGCTCCACCCCTTATCTCTATAAAGCAGCATCTACCGGGCAGGCGCTTAAAAGCGCTGAAATCAAGTTCTATCATATTAATGATGCTGGACAGGAGGTCTGTTATTACACCGTATTAATGGAAAACGTAAAGGTTACCGGTGTTAACTGCAGCGTACCGAACGTTAAGATCGCTGCCAACGATAAAATGAACCATGTTGAAAGCGTAAGCCTGCAGTATGAAAAAATTACCTGGCGCATCGTCGATGGGAACATCATGCACAGCGACGCCTGGAACGAACGTCCTACAGCATAACCCTAAGGGGCTCAATGCCCCTTACTCTTTCACTTCCCTGCCTGAAGCCTCCACCGTGCATCTCGCGGTTCATGAACTTCGCTCATGTTGCATTGAAATTAAGTCACTTCCCCTGCGCCGCGGGCTCAGGCATAAATTATGCATTGGTAACTTCTTAGCAACATGAACTTAGGATGCATAACCACAATGAGCAAAGCTTTCACATATACCCTTAAGCGCAGTTGCTTCGATGAGAATTACAACCCGTCTGAAAATACGCGTACGACCACCAACTTTGCCAACCTGGCGCGTGGGGAAAAACGTCAGGAAAACCTGCGCAATACGCTGGTGATGATCAACAACCGCTTTAACGCCCTGGCGTGCTGGGATAACCCAACCGCCGATCGCTACGCGGTTGAGCTTGAAATCATCTCCGTCGACCTGAACATAGGCGCGGAAAAGCCGTTCCCGGCCATTGAGGTTTTGCAGACGTACATTGTCGACAAGAAAAATAATCAGCGCATCCCTGGCATTGTCGGGAATAACTTCTCTTCTTACGTGCGCGATTATGATTTCAGCGTTCTGCTGCTGGAGCACAACAAGAACCAACAGCACTTCAGCGTTCCGGAAAAGTTTGGCGAACTGCACGGCAACATTTTCCGCCATTTTATTAATTCGCCGGAATACAAAGAGAACTTCAGAAAGGGCCCGGTGATTTGCCTGAGCGTTTCCAGCAAAGACACCTACCGCCGCACCGGTAACCAGCACCCCGTTCTGGGCATTGAGTACGCGCCGGACGGCGAGTCGTTAACGGAACTGTACTTCGCCAAAATGGGCCTGAAGGTCCGCTACTTCATGCCGGAGAACAGCGTGGCGCCTTTCGCGTTCTTCTTTACCGGGGACTTGCTGAGCGATTACACCGATCTGGAGCTGATCGGCACCATCAGCACGATGGAGACGTTCCAGAAAATCTATCGCCCGGAAATTTACAACGCGAACTCGGCGGCGGGACTGTTTTATCGCCCGGATCTGAACCAGCAGGATCATTCATTAACCAAAATTGTTTATGACCGCGAAGAGCGAAGCCGGCTGGCGATTGAACAGGGTCGATTTACCGAAGAATATTTCATCAAGCCTTATAAACACATTCTCGAGCAGTGGTCTGATAACTACACGCTTTAATTCATCAAAAAAGGTCTTTTATTATGAAAACATTGCTCCCGACGTCTACGGCTGGCAGCCTGCCTAAGCCGACCTGGCTTGCGCAGCCTGAAACGCTCTGGTCTCCGTGGAAATTGCAGGATCAGGAACTGCTGGCGGGTAAACAGGATGCGCTGCGCCTGTCTCTGGACGAGCAGATCCGTGCGGGAATTGATATTGTCAGCGACGGGGAACAGACCCGCCAGCACTTCGTCACCACCTTTATTGAACACCTGAGCGGCGTCGATTTTGAGAACCGCCAGACCGTACGCATTCGTAACCGCTATGACGCCAGCGTGCCCACCGTGGTTTCTGCCGTTGCGCGTCAGAAGCCGGTATTCGTGGACGATGCAAAGTACCTGCGCCAGCTCACGGACAAGCCGATCAAATGGGCCCTGCCCGGGCCGATGACCATGATCGACACCCTTTACGACGCGCATTATAAAAGCCGCGAAAAGCTGGCCTGGGAATTCGCCAAAATCCTCAACCAGGAAGCGCGCGAATTAGAGGCCGCGGGCGTGGATATTATCCAGTTTGATGAGCCAGCGTTTAACGTCTTCTTCGACGAGGTCAACGACTGGGGCATCGCCGCGCTGGAACGCGCCATTGAGGGTCTGAAATGCGAAACCGCGGTACACATCTGCTACGGCTACGGCATCAAGGCCAATACCGACTGGAAAAAGACGCTCGGCTCAGAATGGCGCCAGTATGAAGAGGCCTTCCCTAAGCTGCAAACCTCTAATATCGACATCATCTCTCTGGAGTGCCACAACTCCCGCGTGCCGATGGATCTGCTGGAGCTGATTCGCGGTAAAAAGGTGATGGTTGGGGCGATTGACGTAGCCACCAACACCGTCGAAGCGCCAGAAGAGGTCGCCGACACCCTGCGTAAAGCGCTGCAGTTCGTTGATGCCGACAAGCTTTACCCGTCAACCAACTGCGGCATGGCTCCCCTCTCCCGTCAGGTGGCTAACGGCAAGCTGAAAGCGCTCAGCGCCGGCGCAGAAATTATCCGTAAAGAACTCGGCGCGTAATTGCCTTACGTTTGCCAGTACGGCGGCGAGCCGAAAAACGCCACGTAATAATCAATCACCGCCCTGACGTTCAGGGGCGGATGACGCGCGTGAGGATAGATCGCCGCAATATTGAGCGGCTCCGTATTGATAGCACACGCCATTTCCGGCATAAGGGCGACCAGCTCCCCCCGCTGCAGCCTGTCGCCAATCAGCCAGTCCGGAAACAGGACGATCCCCATTCCACCCAGCGCGGCAATGAGCAGCGACTCCGCATTATTGGACGTCATCAGCGGCGCGACGGGATAGTGCACCCAATTCTCCCCCTTGCGCCGTACGAGCCAGCGGTTAGGGCCAGACGAACCGCGATACACAAGGCATTTATGCTGGCTCAGCTCGGCCGGATCGGCCGGTACGCCGTGTTGACGCAGATACGCGGGCGACGCGGCAAGGTGGTAGCGCTGCTGCCCGAAGATGCGGGCGTGAAACGTCGAGTCCGTCAGCGTGCCGATGCGAAAGATGAGGTCGGCGGCATCCCGGTGCGGGTCGATAAAGTCATCGGTCAGCGTCAGCTCTATGGTTAACCGTGGATAACGCTCGGCCAGGCCTGCCAGGCCAGGCGCAACGTGCCTCTGTCCAAAAAATACCGGCCCGTTAATGCGGACCGTGCCGGAGGGTTCGGTCGAACGTTCATCCAGCTCCCGGCGCGCCTCTTCGAAGCTATCGACCATCGCCCGGGCATAGCGGATGAAAAGATGCCCGTTTTCCGTGGGGATCACCGCCCGGGTATTGCGGTAGAACAGCTGCTGGCCGAGCGCGTCCTCAAGCTGATGAATAATACGCGACACCTGCGAGGCGGAAATTCCCTCCCGTCGCGCAACGACGGAAAAGTTCTGCGTTTCATAGACGGCAATAAACAGCAGCAGTGATCGAAGGTTCATGCTTCCGGCATCTGACATTAATGCATTTCCTGCAAAGGTGTTTCCTGCATTATGGCATTTTTCTCACATGTCTACCGACGTAATCTTCTTCGCCTTAAAACGGAGGAAGCGTGATGCAGTTTGTATTGATTTTACTGGTGATTGCCGGCGGAATGGGCCTTTCCGTCGAGGCGGGTTTGCTGGGGCCGTTAGGAGGAGAAGTGGGCGATTTATGGGCCACATTCAGCATTTTCGGGGTCGGCGCCGCGCTGACCTTTCTGCTGATGCTGTTTTTCAGCCCGCGCAACAGCCCGTCGTTTTTCGCACAGCCCGGCTGGCAGCTGCTCGGCGGCGTGCTGGGGCCTGTTTATGTTGTTATTCTGACTATCGCCACCCCCGCCATCGGCATCGCTCTGACGATGATCGGCATTCTGGCAGGTCAGGTTTTTAAAAGCCTGATCATTGACCATTTTGGCCTGCTGGGTACGCCGCACAGGAAGATAAACGCAAGACGCATCGTGGCGCTGGTTTTTATTATTGCCGCACTGGTACTGGTCGCAAAGGGCTAAACACATGACGCTGATGATGATAATTCTGGCCGTTTGCGGGGGCGCGACGCTGAGCGTACAGGCAGCGATTAACGGACAGCTCGGCAGCAGCGTGGGCGTTTTCAAGAGCGCGTTTCTGACGTTTTCCGTCGGCGCCCTGGTGACCGCCCTGCTCATTTTCTTCTTTGAGCCTAAGCAGACGGTCACGCTGCTGGACGTGCCGAAATGGCAGCTCCTCGGGGCGATGTTTGGCGTGCCCTATATTGCGATCATGGTGCTCGCCGTGCAGCGCATCGGCACCGCCGTCGCCACGGTGGCGGTGATATTCGGCCAGCTCGCCATGAGCATGCTGATAGATAACTTTGGCTGGTTGAACAATCCCGCTATTGCGTTTTCACCGAGCCGTCTGGGCGCGGTGGTTTGCCTGGGGATTGCCCTGTACTTCATTTACTCCAGCAGCAAAACCGGCGATGTTCGCGACTAGGCTTCCGTGTTCCGGGTGAAGAACAGCGTCACCGTAGCGACGGTGACGCCAAATTTCTTCATCTCGGTTTTATTGAACAGATGCGTCTCATCCTGCAGGTACATCCAGTCGTCAAAGTTCAGCAGCCAGGTTTTGCCGTTGGCCTTCACGTTCATGCTGTAATGCCAGTTAAAGGCGTTGCCTGCGGCCTGCCCGGTGGCAACGCCTTCAATATCTCCTGCCGTTCCCTCGTAGCGGTCGTTCCCCACGCGGCGAATGTGCCAGACCCGCTGCTGCTTCTCGCCGTCGTCGTACACGAAGTGCTCGTTCAGCGTCAGCGTATCGCCGATAACGTCCCCGGCAATTTCAACGTGGAAACGGCGGATCTGCTTGCCGCTGCGATCCTGCACCATGCCCCACGCTTCGGTTTTGCCCTGGAAGTAGTGGAAGATATCAAGCCGCGGCTGCTGCTGGCGATACTCGGCCACCTCCGTGCTACAGCCCGCCAGCAGCATCGTGAATGCCAGCGCCAGCGTCAGGATTCGTTTCATTTTTGGCCTCCGATTAGCTGCTGACGCAGCTCAGGATATTGCGTGCGGGGATCGAGCCAGATAGCCAGAAAGCGGGTGCTGAACGCTTCCGACTGACGCGGCCCGAGCGGAATAAAGGATGTTTGCGCCGCCGATGCGCGGTACCAGAACTGCCCCTGCTTATCGTTGAGAACAAACGCCAGCTGCGCGCCCGGTCGTACATCCGGCCACAGGGACTGGAGCATCCTTAGCCAGGCTTCACTTTCCGGTTCCTGTGCCAGGATCCCCAGCGCCTGCCACTGGTCGCGGGTCGCCTCAACCAGTTCATCGCGATCTACGTCGCGCGCGTAGGTAATAATCAGCGCCTGATCCCGATCGTCCCGGCCGTAACGGCCATCCGGCGTGCGGAGCTGGGAGGTATAGACCGTGAACGGCCCCCAGGTCAGCGTGGCGTCGCCCACCTTACGCCAGGCCAGCCAGTCGGCGGCCTGGGCGCCGGGAACAGCCAGCATCAGCCAAAGCAGCAGAACCTCAGCTCTCATTTTTGTCTCCCCATCAGCAGGTGGAAAAACAGCATCAACACCAGCCAGCCCGGCGCCATCCAGCTGACGACGATAAAGGTCGGCTCCAGAAACGTGATGGCGCCCAGCCGCTCGCCAATCAGGTAGGCCACCGGGCCTCCCACGGCCGCCAGCAGGGTCAGAAGCCAGCCGGGTAACGTGGTGGTACGCGCAAGCTGCGTCCAGACCACGGCGAACATCAGCCACAATGCCACCATCCATAGCGGCATCAGGGCGTCGCCCGTGAAGGCAATCAGCCCCGTTAACGCCCAGAGCGCATCCAGCAGGCTGCCCGCCGCGGCCAGCCCAATGGCGTACAGACGGTATGCTGACGGCAATAACAGGCACGCCAGGATCGCCAGCCCGAGCCAGATAATCAGGCCCTGTTCGCGAAACAGCACCACCAGCGCCCAGTAGAGATCGAACCCGACGGCCAGCAGAAAGACCTGAAGGTAGCGTCTCATACGCGCTCGGCGGTCAGCTGCACCACGCTGATGGTGCGGGCGTTAAACCCGGCTTCGCAGTAGCCGAAGTAGTACAGCCACATGCGGCGGAACCGTTCATCAAAGCCGAGCTTTTCAATCTCCTGCCAGGCGTGGACAAAACGCTGCCGCCAGTGGGCCAGCGTCCGGGCGTAGTCCGGCCCCATATCGAAGAGATTGCGCACCACGAAATCGGTGTGGCGCGTCATCAGCTCGTTCATCGCCGTAATGCTCGGCAGGAAGCCGCCGGGGAAAATGTAGCGCTGGATAAAATCGACGCTTTTGCTGTAGTCGCGATAGCGCTGGTCCTGAATGGTGATGGCCTGAATCGCCATCCGTCCACCGGGGCGCAGCCGCGCCTGGCAGGTACGGAAGAACGTGGGCAGATAGCGTTGCCCGACGGCTTCAATCATCTCTATCGAGACCAGCTTGTCGTACTGTCCGGTGAGGTCGCGATAGTCGCAGAGCAGTACCTCAACCCGATCCTGCAGCCCGGCGCGGGCGATGCGCTCGGTTGCCCAGATATATTGCTCCTGCGACAGCGTGGTGGTGGTCACCCGACAGCCGTAGTGACGGGCGGCGTATTCCGCCATCGCGCCCCAGCCGGTGCCAATTTCCAGCAGATGGTCACCCGCGTTTAGCGCCAGCTGGTCGCACAGGCGCGCCATTTTGGCCTGCTGCGCCACGGTAAGATCCTGCTCGTCAGCGGTAAACAGCGCGCTGGAGTAAAGCAGCTCCTTATCCAAAAAATGGGCATAGAACGCGTTGCCCAGATCGTAATGGGCGGCAATATTTTCCCGGGCCTGGGCGCGAGAGTTACGCCGCGTCCAGTGGCGCAGCCGCTCCAGCGGGCGGCCGAACAGCCGGAACCCGTTCTCCAGACGACCAAGCACCTCACCGTTGAGGGCCAGGATTTGCAGAAGCGGCGTAAGCTGCGCGGTCTCCCATTCGCCGTCCATCCAGGCTTCTGCGGCGGCCAGGCTACCGCCCGTTAAGACGCGCCAGTAGACGCCGGGGGTGAGGATCTGCACGTCGGCGTGCAGCGCGGAGGATGTCTCGCCAAAATGGAAGGTCTGCGCCCCTTCACGCAGGGTGAGCGAGCCGCCGCGAATGCCGCTTAACAGACGAAACAGCAGCCAACGCGCAATGCGGACGTTGCGCGGGATATCGGGTTCTAGCGCAAAGACGGGATCGGTCATGAGCGTTCACTCCTGCTGACGGGATGGTTATACAGCGGCACGCGCTTGAGCCATAGCCTCAGCGCCTGCCAGTAAATGGCGAAAACGGTTTTCAGAGTCATCAGCGGGATGCGCAGCAGCAGCGAGCGCAGCGCCGGGCGGGTCAGAGGCTCCCGACGCAGCGCCAGCGTGGCGTCAAAGACCTTCGCCTCCTGATGAATTTCAATGTGCATATGCAGCGTGTTGTCCGGGGTGTTGAAGCGCCAGTGGTAGATCATGTCCATCGGGTTGAAGGGGGAAACGTGAAACGCTTTCTCCGTAGGCTGGGCATTTTGCCCGTCGACCGCGTAATAGTGGCGCTCGTTCCACGGCGTGTTGCGCACCTCCGCCAGCACCCAGCGAAGCGTGTTTTCCTGGTCATAGCAGTAGTAAAAGTTGACCGGATTGAAATGGAACCCGAAATAGCGCAGCTGCGTCAGAAGCATGACCCGCCCTGCGGGACGTTCCCCGGTCAGGCTCTCCAGCCTGCTCAGCACGTTCTCTTTAAGCGGCGTGCCGAGCGCGTAGTCCGCGTCATGGAACGAGGCGGCGGCAAAGCGGTTGCGCCGCACGCCGACGGAGGCCAGCAGCGGCAGCTCATCCAGATCCAGCCAGGCCATAAAAACGCCGTAGCTGAATTCGTGGTTTTTCGGCTGAAGGCGGCGGTGGCGCAATACGCCGTGATAGAGGCAGCTGTTCATCTCAGTTCCCCTCCCCGGCGGCGATTTCATTGACCACGTCCAGCGCGCTGCGCACGCCGTCTTCATGAAAACCGTTGTACCAGTAAGCGCCGCAGTACCAGCTCCGGTGATGACCGTTGATCTCGCCGCGGCGCGCCTGCGCCCGCCAGCTTTGCGGGTTAAACAGCGGATGCTCATAGACAAAGCGTTGCAGGACGAAGCGTTCATCCACCGGCGCGTCCGGGTTCAGGGTGACGCAGAACAGCGGGCTGCCCGCAGGCAGACCCTGAAGAATGTTCATGTTGTAGGTGACGCAGGCGCTGGCCTGCTCCTGGGCGCTCAGGCGGTAGTTCCAGCTCGCCCACGCGCGCTGCCGCACCGGCAGCCAGCGCGGATCGCTGTGCAAAACAACCTCGTTGCGCTGCCAGCCGATATCGCCCAGCACTTCGCGCTCCGCGGGCGTAGGATCCTCAAGCATCGCCAGGGCAGTGGCGGAGTGGCAGGCAAAAATCACCTGGTCGAAACGCTGGCTGCCGTTTTCGAGCTGTAGCGTAACGCCGCGCTCGTGGCGGCTCACGCGCTGCACCGGTGAATTAAGATGCAGTTTCAGACGGTCGCCCAGCTTGTCGAGCATGGCGCGGATATACTCCCGCGAGCCGCCCGGCACTACGTACCACTGCGGGCGATGGGTGATATCCAGCAGGCCGTGGTGATGAAAGAAGCGCAGGAAGAGCGGCAGCGGGAAGCGCTTCATCTCCTGCAGCGACGACGACCAGATGGCGGCCCCCATCGGCAGAATGTAGTGGCGCGCAAAAAACGGCGTGAAGCCGTGCTGGTCCAGAAACGTCTGCAGCGTGGCGTTCGGGTTGACCTCCTCTTCAAGCGCCTGCTTCGCCAGGCGGTTAAAGCGGACGATGTCACCGAGCAGCCGCCAGAACGCCGGATTCACCAGGTTTCTGCGCTGGGCAAACAGCGACGTCAGGGTGTGGCCGTTGTACTCAAGCCCTGTCTCGGGGTTGTGCACCGAAAAGCTCATCTGCGTTTTTTGCCCGCTGATGCCAAGCTCGCTGAGCAGGCCCATAAAGCGCGGGTAGGTGCGGTCGTTGTAGACGATAAACCCGGTATCGATCGCGTATGTGCCCTGTGGCGTTGAGACGTCAACCGTCGCGGTATGGCCGCCGGGGGTGGCGCCCGCTTCAAACAGGGTTACCTGATGGTGCCCGGCCAGGCGCCAGGCGCAGGTCAGCCCGGCGATGCCGCTGCCGATAATTGCAATGTTCATGAGCGCACCATCCTGCGCAGCAGCGCGCGCTGCAGAAACGCGGGCAGCCCGGAGAGCAGCCGCAAAATAAGGCCAAACCCGGCCGGAAACGCGATATGCATTTTGCCTTTCGCCAGCCCGGTACGGATCGCCTTGACCGCCTCGTCGACGCTCACCCTGCCCGGCATGGCGAAATCGTTTTTGCGCGTCAGCGGCGTGTCGACAAAGCCCGGAGAAACGACCGTCACGGCAATCCCCTTTGGCTCCCAGTCCAGGCGCAGACTGTCGGCAAACCAGCTCAGCGCCGCTTTGGACGCGCCGTAGGCCTCTGCCCGCGGAAAAGGAAGCCAGTGGGCCATCGAGCTCACCAGCACCACGCGGTTGCCGGCAGCCAGCTGCGGCTGCAGCGCGGCCAGACAGTTCACCGGCCCGAGAAAATTGGTGTTCATGACCCGCTCCACCAGCGCCGCATCCACCACGCCGCCGTCGAGATATTCGCAGGTACCGGCGCAGAGAATAACCAGATCGGCGTAAACGCCGCTCAGCGCCTGGCGACAGGCGTCCCTGTCTGTCATATCGAACAGGCGAACGGAGAGATTGGGGCAGGTCTGATGCAGCGCTTCAAGCCGCGCCGGATCGCGCCCGCAGGCAATCACGTGGTAACCGTCAGCGGCAAAGGACTTCGCCAGCCCCGCGCCAATGCCCGAGCTTGCGCCGGTAATCAGCACCGTCTTCATGATTTGACCCTCCGCTTCACGCCGCGTACCGCCCAGCCCAGCAGAGGGAGGTGTTCGTAGATCATCTCTCCCGCATCGTAGAAGTCCCGCTGGCGCGTGATGAGATCGTTTTCGGTGTCCACCACCGAACATCCAGGCAGTTCAAGCGGCTCCCCTCCGGCAATGCGAGGATGCGACCAGTGCATTACCCACGTGACAACGAACCGGTTCCCGCTGCACAGCGGCGGATCGATGGTAAAACGGCACTTCTCGACATTGGCCAGCAGATGGGTGAAATAGCGCTGAAGCGCGAAGATACCGTCGTGCTCGCCGAACGGATCGATAAGGGTGGCATTCGAATGGTAAAGCCCGACCAGCGCGGACGGCGGCTGGCTATCCAGTGCGGCGTAGTACTCAATAAACCGACTCACGACAGAGGGCAAAGTGCTCATGGGTCACATCCTGGCTGTAAACAACGTGGCGTAATCGCATAATTAAAACTTACACAATTAACGTTATTTGTCCAAGTTTGTGCAAATTTATTTTTTAATCCCTATAAATATCAATATGTTGATGACTCAATCCTTTGACGGTTTTGTAGGCCAGTTAAGGCGTAGCCGCCACCCGGCTTTCACTTTCAGGTTATCCTTAAGGCAAACATACCGGTTCTCTTCCAGGCTTATTCTTTTTATTCATAAGGATGCCTGACATGAAACGCTTCTTTCTCTCGCTTTTCTCCAGCCCCGAATCCTTGCTCCAGGTAATGAGCCAGCAGGAAATTATTGAAGCCGTGGAAGATGGCGATCGCATCATTATCGACCAGGACGGGAACGCTTCGGTGAACTACAAAAGCAACGAGGTGCGGCAGGATTTTCTGCGTCACGTCAACACGCTGAAGAGGGCTTGATATGGGAACGGCGATATTTATGGTGCTGATGGTTTGCGGGTACTGGTACACCAGCCGGGACCTGTCGACGCGCTTTAAAATCAAGCGTTCCTTCGGCTGGGACGTCTATTTTCTCGTTGCGCTTTATGGCTGTATTTTCGTTCTGCAGGGCGTAATCGCCACGGGATTACTCTGGCTGCTGCTGTTCACCCTTTCCGCCGCCAACAACGCTTTCCATTTTGCCTCGCTGAAATATACCGACTGGCAAATCGACTTTATGAACTGGAGTTTTTTAGGCATTCAGGCGCCGGTGGTGGTGATGCTGGCGTTTGCTATCCTGTTTTGCCTCTACCGCTCTAACTGGGCAGGCAGCGCCAGGCTGGACGGTGAAAGCCGGAAAAAGCTCTACAAGCGTCTTGCCCAGTCGAGCGGTATTGAACAGCTGCTGTACCAGTGTATGGAGCAAGGCGAGCTGGCGCAGGTGACGCTTCGGTCGCGGCGGATTTACATCGGCATGATCCACACCGCGACGCTGGAATATGAAAAAACGGCCAATATTGTGCTGATCCCGATGTTAAGCGGCTACAGGGACGAGAAAACGATGAATCTGCGCATTGAGAATAATTACAGCAAGTGGTATGCGGAGCATGACATCACGCTCGATTCAGAACCCCGCAGCGCCATGTCTTTCCGAAAGGTGATTTTGCTCAATCAGATTGAGAGCATCTCGTTGTTCGACCCCGCCAGCGCCAGCGCGCTGTCCCTGGCGCAGCGGGACGACCCCCCTCTTTCTAAAGAGACATCCCCATAATCCTGAGTATGCTCTGCTGTGAGGGAATGCTAATAACCCGCGTTAACGAACGGCGAATGACAACAGTTTATGGCGTCATTCACCGTTTGGGTTTTTGAAAGAGGTTCCGTCGGTAGCCAGGCTCGCATAATTCTCGCGTTTTTCTGCCCATTTCAGCATGGCATCGAGTGCCGGGCATAATGCCTGCCCCCATTCGGTGAGTCGATATTCCACTTTTGGTGGTACCTGAGGATAGACCATCCGCGAAACAATACCGTCGGACTCAAGCTGTCGAAGCTGCTGCGCCAGCATCTTCTGGGAAATACCGGGGATCAGTTTTTCAAAATCAGAGTAGCGCTGCACTTTTCCGTCGAAAAGATGAAAAAGAATAATTAATTTCCAGCGGCCTTCGAGCAGCCGTAATACTTGCTCCACGCCGCTTGCGGCAGATTCCGGACTATATAACTTACTCATAATTTAGTAACTCACTTTTTCGTGCGTACTTGTCAATTTCTCAGTCTATGTTGAATATACCCGTACTGTAAATAACGGGAGTTATTGGTCATGTCATTAGATATTAATTTCACAGGCAAGCGCGTGCTTGTTACCGCTGGCACAAAAGGACTGGGAAAAGCAGTCGTCGGGCTTTTAAAACAACTTGGTGCAACGGTATTTACCACGGCGCGCCATGAGCCGGAGGTCAATATCGCAGATACATTCTTAGCCGCTGACCTTACGACAATTGCAGGATGTGACCTGGTCGCATCAGCCGTTCAGGAACAGATGGGAGGAGTCGACGTGATTATTCATGTGGCAGGCGGTTCCACCTCACCCGGCGGCGGTTTTGCTGCGCTGGGAGAAGAAGCGTGGCAGCAGGAGCTCAATCTTAATTTACTGCCCGCCGTTCGCCTGGATCGCGCCCTGCTTCCCGGAATGCTTGCTCAGGGAAACGGGGTAATTATTCACGTGACCTCTATTCAGCGCGAACTGCCGTTACCGGAATCAACCACCGCGTATGCAGCGGCTAAAGCGGCACTTTCGACCTACAGTAAAAGCCTTTCAAAAGAAGTGTCGCCGAAGGGGGTTCGGGTTGTGCGCGTCGCGCCCGGCTGGATCGAAACCGAAGCCGCGGTGGCGCTGGCGGAGAGGCTGGCTACGCAGGCAGGCACAGACTACGAAGGCGGCAAGCAAATTATTATGAAGTCGCTGGGTGGAATACCGCTGGGACGCCCTGCCAGGCCGATTGAAGTGGCTAACCTCATCGTCTTCCTCGCGTCATCGCATGCTGCGAGTATTACCGGTACTGAATTTGTCATTGATGGCGGCACCATCCCGACGGTGTAACGCGGGTGCTTAATCGGCCCCGGATGAGGGCTGATTAAGCACAGAGTCATGTCATTGGCCCGTCAGCTTTTCTAAGCCCGTTTTCAACGCGTTTATTACTGCGTCTGTATCCATTCCCATTTGAGCATGAATAATAGCCCCGTCGATAAGCATCATAATGTCGTTACAGGTCTTTTCATCCGCTATATCGGCGAGCATTGCGATTTTTTTCTTTGTTTCTGCCTTATGGTCCCGGCATATCGCTTTTATTTCATTTTCAATTTCTTCGGATTTTGCCTCTGCGCTGGCGTTAATAAACGCGCAGCCGTGAAAATCGGGTGAAATAAACCATTCGTGAAGCGTTGCAGATATCGCATCAGAAGGTGATTCGCCTTCGTCCAGATGTCGACGTAACGTAGCTTCAAACCAGCTAATCCATATTTCATGCCGATAGTGCAAATAGGCGAGAATAAGCAAACTTTTACTCGGAAAGTGACGATAAAAAGTCACCTTGGTGACTTTTGACGCCTTAATCAGCGTATCCACCCCCGTCGCCCTGAAGCCTGTGGAATAAAACAGATCGTGCGCCGTAAGTAATATTTTATCCCTGACGCTGACTTTCGGTTCGTTACTTGCGGATTGTGTTTTCATTTTTTCGACGGCCTCAAAACGGATATTGACAGCGTTATTTTTCAGGCATAGATTACATCAGGTAGACAGATCTGTCTACTTCATATAACGCTGAGGTTATCGCTATGAACACACGTCCTCCATTACCGCCCTTCACTCGCGAAAGCGCCATCGAAAAAGTCAGGCTGGCCGAAGACGGCTGGAACAGCCGCGACCCGGCAAAAGTCGCGCTGGCCTATACGCTGGATACCCAGTGGCGCAACCGCGCGGAGTTCGCCACCAACCGCGAGGAAGCCCAGGCGTTTCTGGCGCGGAAATGGAAAAAAGAGCTGGATTACCGCCTGATTAAAGAGCTCTGGGCGTTTACGGATAACCGGATCGCGGTACGCTATGCCTATGAATGGCATGATGATTCCGGCAACTGGTTCCGCTCTTACGGCAATGAAAACTGGGAGTTTGAGCCGGACGGGCTGATGAAGCGCCGCTTTGCCTGCGTAAACGATATGCCGATAAAAGAATCTGAACGTCTGTTCCACTGGCCGCTGGGCAGACGCCCGGACGATCATCCTTCTCTGAGCGAACTGGGGCTATGACGTTCCGGTTTCGCTCTGGGAAACAACGGGTGCAGCAGCCTGCCTAAAACGTGTAAACTACCATGAGTAGATAACAGAACCGAGGAAAGCATGGTTGTTAAGCGCTTAAGAAAAGAGGATCGCCGCGTGCAGCTGCTGGAAGTGGCGCGCGGAATCGTTCGTCAGCAAGGCACGGAGGCGCTGACGCTGGGCTACCTGGCGGAGCGGGCCAACGTGACGAAGCCTATTCCCTACGATCACTTTGGCGATCGCGAAGGGCTGCTGATGGCGCTCTACCAGGACTATAGCGACCGGCAGCTGGCGAAGTTCAGGGAGACGCTGGCGGTAGACAGCAAAACCCTGGACAAGACGATCCGCTTTTTCAGCGCCGCCTATATCGACTGCGCCATTACCGCCGGACCGGAAACCGGTCCGATTGCGGCGGCGCTGTCCGGCTCCCGCGCGTTGCAGACGTTCCGCGAGGCGTGCGTGGCTGAATGTGCCGACTGCCTGCGTACCGCGCTGTCCCCGTTCGTCGTGCTGAAAGGCGTTCAGGGAGAAGCGGCGCTGACGGCCATCATCGGTGCGGCGGACGCGCTCAGTACCGCCGCGGGTAACGGCGTGCTGGCCCGCAATGTTGCAGAAGATACGCTCAGCGGCGCGATGTCCGGCGTGCTGGAGACCTACGCGAATAGCACAAAATGATCGTTGGGTGCGGATTGACAGCTAAGTTACCAATAGTAATATAGCTGACAGTTCTCACCCACTTCGAGGTCGCTATGTCTGCAACACACGCTGTTAATAACGCGCTGATCGTGACGGCTCATCCTGTCGACACGTCGTTATCCCATACGCTGGCCGCCCGCATTGCCGGTAAATTACGCGAGCAAGGCATGCAGGTTGAGATCGCCGACCTTCATGCGGAAGGGTTTAATCCGGCGTTTTCTCGCCCCGATCTCGATTTATATCACGGCGATCCGGGCGCGCTTCCCGACGATATCCTGCGCGAGCAGCAGCGCGTCGAGCGAGCGGATATGCTGGTGTTTGTCTTTCCCATTTACTGGTGGTCGGTCCCCGCGCTGTTGAAAGGCTGGTTCGATCGCGTTTTAACCCTGAACTGGGCGTATAAGGTGGCCGACGACGGCCGAGTTGTGGGCAACTTACGGGACGTTCCCGTCCGCCTGATTGCCACCGGCGGCAGCGATCTCGCCGGATTCGACAAGCACGGCTATTCGACGGCAATTCAGACGCAGATAATCGAAGGGGTATTTGGCTTCTGCGGGTTGAAAAACGTTAAGCTCGATATTCTTTACCAGGCAGATACGGCTACGCCTGAGCAGGTTGAAGATTTTCTGCAAAGCCTCGGCAGCATTAAATAATCCCGGCTATCCAGTCAGCAAAGGCGCGCACGGCTGGAGAAAGATATCGCTGGTGGGGATAGAGCAGCGTGACGGGCACCGACGGCGGCTGCCAGTCCGCCAGCACCTCCACCAGCCTTCCCTCGTGCAGATGCTCTGCGACAATATTCTCGGCAACCTGCACCAGCCCAAAACCCTCCAGACACATTTGAATATAGAGCCCCGTTTCATTGACGGCGGCGGCACCGCTCACCGGAACAGACAGCATTTCAGCGCCCTGAGCGAAGCGCAATTCGTTCGCGCGTCGCGTCTGGCCGGAAAAATAGTGAACCGCCCGGTGCCCGCTAAGTTCATCCGGCGACGGCGGAATGCCGTATTCCCGGAGATAGCCCGGCGAGGCGCAGGTGACCCAGCGAAAGCGGCCCAGCGGACGCGCTACCAGCGTGGAGTTATTCAGTTCCCCCGTTCGAATGACACAGTCGACGCCCTCCTGCACCAGGTCAACCTGACGATCGCTGACGCCGATCATGAGGTAGATATCCGGATAAAGACGGTAAAAATCATTCAGCTGGGGCATCACGATGTGATGAGCAATCCCGGCTGGCATATCCACCCGCAGGCGACCCTGCGGTCTACTGACGGAATCGCTCAGGCTGGACTCCGCCTGGTCGATTAATGCAAGAATTACCCGACACTGCGTCAGGTACTGCAAGCCTTCGGGCGTCAGGCTCACCCGCCGTGTCGTCCTGTTCAGCAGGCGCACCTGCAGGTATTTCTCCAGATTTTTAATGGTGCTGGTGACCGTTGAGGCAGGCAGGGAGAGGGTTTCAGCCGCACGCACGAAGCTGCCGGACTCCGCCACCCTTATAAAGATCTGCATAGCCTGGATACGATCCATTCGTTCTTCCACCTGTAGGATTCAATTATTCGCTGATTATGAATAAAGAAAACATATTACGCGCCTTTTTCACGCTAATCGAGTGACGTAGCTTGTGGACAGTAGTTAACAAGAGAGACGAAAAAATGACCGATTACGTAAGAAATATTGTGAATAATCAGAACACCCCTTCCCCGGCGACGCTGATTCGCGGCGCGACGATCCTCAGCATGGATGAGACCGTGGGCAATATCGAACGCGGCGACATCCTCATCAAAGGGACCACGATTGCGGCCGTCGGCGAAAAACTGGAGGCACAGGGAGCCACGGTTATTGATGCCACAAACATGATTGCCATGCCGGGGATGGTGGATACCCATCGCCACGCCTGGGAGGGGCAATTGCGTCGCATCAACCCTAACGCGGAATCGATGGAGGACTACTGCAACGCCACGCATTTCTCTTTTGCGAAATACTACCGCCCTGCCGATATGTACGTTGGCAACCTGCTCTCCGCGCTGGGCTGTATTGACGCCGGGATCACCACCGTCATTGATAACTCACATAACAGCCGCAGCGCCGCCCATTCAGACGCCGCCGTCGAGGCGCTTCAGGATGCCGGGATCCGCGCTATTCACGCCTCTGGCGCGCCGGTATCCGGGGAATGGGACACTGCAAACTGGCCGGGAAACTGGCAGCGCCTGCAGGAAAAGTATTTTCGGAACAACCCGGACAGCCTTGTTTCACTGGCGGCGATGGCCCAGCTGGAACCTGATATGTGGACCGAGGCGCGCAGGCTCGGGCTACCGATCGTCACTGAATTTTTCGGCGGTGAAATGGCCTCACAGCTTGCGGAGCTGCATCAGCGGGGGATGCTGGGCACGGACAATATCTTCAATCACTGCACGGCCCTGCCTGACGAAGGCTGGGCGATCCTGCGGGATGCGGGCGTGCGGGTGAACGTCTGCCCTCGTTCCGACGCGCACTACGGCATTGAGGACGGGATGTTTGCCATTCAGTCTGCCCTGCGTCACGGCATTCGGCCCGGCCTGAGCGTTGATAATGAAACCTCATATAGCGGCGACATGTTTATGGAGATGCGCGTGGCGTTTTACCTGCAGCGCGTCATGGGCATGCATCAACAATCCTGTTGCGGCAGCGCGCACTCCCTGAAAACGCTTCAGGCCTCCCAGCTTCTGAAGGCCGCCACCATCGATGGCGCGGCGTGCGCCGGGCTGCAGGAGAAAGTAGGCAGCCTGACGCCGGGCAAACAGGCCGACCTGATCCTGATTAACGCGGGCGATCTCAACCTCTACCCCTCCGGGAATGCTTTTGGCACGGTTGTGCATGCCGCTGAGCGCAGCAATATTGATACCGTGATGATTGGAGGACGCATCGTTAAGCAAGGCGGCAACGTGCTGGGCGTGGACAGCGCACGCCTTCGTGCAGCGATTGATGAATCACGCCAGCATCTTTTTACCGCCACTGGCTATGAGCCTGACATATTTGCGGACAGCTTCCTGCCGCTGCATCAGGCGCACTGAAGGTAATGAAACGGATGAGCATGGTTTATTACGTCATCGCCTTTGCCGCAGGCCTGGGTATTACGCTGCAAACAACCCTCAACAGCCAGCTGGCAAAGGGTCTGGCCGGTGATGCGGTAACGGCGGCCCTGTTTTCTTTTACCGCCGGGGCGGTGAGTCTTGGGATTTACGCATTGCTAAGGGGTGGATTAGCCACCTCGCTTTCGGCAATTCCGTCGCAACCGCTGTGGAGCCTGACGGGAGGATTCATCGGTGCCTGCGCGCTGTTCAGCTATGTCGTGCTGGCACCGAAAATTGGTTTTTCCGCCCTGCTCGGGCTGGCGATTGTCGGGCAGTTGCTCTCGTCGCAGGTGATTGACCACTTTGGTCTGCTGGGTACCCTGCGTCGTCCGGTTTCAGCGATGCGGTTGGGCGGAATGGTCATCATGCTCGTTGGGCTCGCCATCATGCTGTTTGGCGATCGCTTCACCGAACGTTTTTTGCAGTGAACGCTAACGGCACGCCTGTGTAGCCTGAAGAAGCGGGTCATCGCCCGGCACTTAAGCGCGCAATTACAGGGTAAAACCGCCGTCACCCACTTGCGCCTGGGCGTACCACGCCATCAACTCTTTTGTGCCGGGTTCGTTTTCAGCAGGCGACCACGGGGCGGTATCATGCTCGGGAACAGGCTGATACCCTCCGTGTTTTACCTCAAAAATGACGCCGCCTTTATCCAGAGACAGCACGGCATGCCAGGTGCCGGCATCCATCTCCAGCACCTTGCACTCTTCGCCTAACACCACGCGCCGGGTTACGTTGCCGCTGTCGTCGAAGTTCAATACAAGAAAGCGACCGCTCAGCGCCGTCAGCAGTTCAAACGTGTGCGGGTGGCGATGAGGGCGAACATAGGTGCCGGGCTCCATGGCGATAGCCAGGCGCTGCACCGGGTCGCTCAGATCAGGGTGTAAATTACGATGCGCCCGTAAGCGAGGAGAATTAGCGGCCTGCTCGCTTTGCTGTTGCAGGTCACTGAAGGTAATTTGTTTCATATAAGCCTTTGCGAATGTGGCGATTAATGGCAAGCCGATTGCTGCACAACGTTATACCATTCTGAAAAGCCGGTGAGCTATGGCGTTTGTGAAACAAAACGCTGCAGTGAGAGGATCTGCAATGTTGGGGCCCAGAGCGTCACGTTGAGTAAAACTCACATTGACTGCCACTATTTATCGTTTTTCAAACGTAACCGCATTGAAATACCATCCGTCCATCACTGGTATATTGCAGGCCAGAAATTGATAGCAAAATTCAAATAATAATATATGTGTATGGAGTACCTATGACACTCGATGTTTTATTTCATCTAATGAAAATGGCCTCACCTGAAAAAAACACCGCCGGTGAAAATATACATGCGCTCATCACGTTACTTTCATCAGATAGCGATCGCGCTGAGGCGCTTTCGCCATTCATCCATCGACTGCATCTCCTGTCTTTCGCTCAACGCAATCCTGGTAACGCCGAAGAGTTGCTCTCGGCACACATTCCGAAAGACGATGTAACCCTACCCCTGCCTGACTTCGCGGACTGGCCTCGGATGCGTTATACAGGGTCCGGTGAAGTCCAGACGCCGGAATCAGAAGAGTATTTCAGCAAAATGACTTCGGCTACCAATGTGATACGCGCGGCGCTGATCGACGCCGAGCGAGCAAAAGGAACGCCTGCGCTTTATATTCTGGATAAATTACTCAACCTGAACAGTGCCCTGCCGGAAAGATATAAGAAAATGGCAAATATTCCCTACGCCTGAGTACATTAAATAGGCAGGATATTTCGCGAGAAATATCCTGCTTTTTATTTCATACTCGCTTTTCATTGTAATCAAGACAGACGATATCCAGCGAAGGAACGACAGGCGAATTGAGGTTAAGCCACGCCAGCAGACGTTCAATACTCTGTCTCCTGAGCGAATTTTTCGGCCACACAAGATAGTAGCCGTCCCCCGTTGCTATCGCCTCCCTGAAGGGCAGCGCGAGCAGGCCGCTTTTTAGTGCTTCCAGCGTGAGCCGGAGATCGGCCATCGCCACGCCGTGACCGTGCATGGCGGCGAGGCTCCCCTGTTCGAGGGTATCAAACACAATTCCGCCGCTCATGTCGAGCCCGGGGAAAAGCCCTGTTCTTTTCAGCCAGCGCTTCCAGTCTCGCCTGTCCGGAGAGGGATGGATAAGATCGCACTCAGGAAGCTGGTGCCGGGCAGACTCAAGCAGTGACGGCGGACAAACAGGAATAAGCCATTCGCTGAAAAGCAGGCTGCTCTCCGTTGACTCGCCGAAATAGCCATTACCGAGGAGGATCGCGCAATCGTATGGCTCCCGGCTGAAGTCAACGGTGTCGAAGTCCATCCAGACGCTGGCGATTTCGATTTTCGGTTTCGCATGGTTCTCGCGAAAGGTTTTGAGAACGTTCAGGAGCCATCGCATCGTCAGGGTGCTGGGCGCTTTGAGGCGTAGAAGGTGATTTTCACTGCGGAATGCGCGACAGGCCCACTCAATGTTCGAGAAACTTTCGCTAAGCTGACCGGCCAGAATACGCCCGGCTTCGCTGACCTCCACTCTCGGCCCCTGCCGCTTAAACAGCTCGCAGTCGAACCACATTTCAAGCGTCCGGACATGCCTGCTGACCGCGCCCGGAGTGATATTCAATGCTTCAGCGGCTTTGCTGAAGGAGTTCAGCCGCGCGGCAACTTCAAACGCGCGCAGCGCGTACAGTGGCGGTAAAGACATACTTTTCCTTTCAGTGAGGTGAGATCAGGGTGTTATTTTTATTATCGGCACTCAGCTACCTGTCACTCAGTTCTTCAGGCGGAAACGTCAACAGTGATTCCCTGAGAATGGATCCAAGCTGTGCACGTTTAACATCCGGTACGTTTTTAAGCAGTGCACCCCTGCTTTTACAGATTGTTGAACCGGTCGTCATCGCCCCCAAGGTCAGCAACAACGATTTATACAGCTCCGTGGGCGAAAGGCAATACGGATCCCCGTCGTGAGCGAGCTGGCGCGGTGAATGCGACACCAGAATTGAGAGTCGTATTTCAGCCAGCCGTAAGGTAAATTCAGAATGTTTTTTGGTCATTACGGAGTGGATATGTCGCAGACGTTACCGGGAGTAGATGTTTTGTTTATCGCCGGGTTCGGGCCTGTTTCGCGCGATACAGAATCCAGCATCGCCTTTTATATCCAGACACTCGGCCTGCCGCTGAAGCCGATGGAGGGGAATAGTGATTATCTGCTCACTGAAGAGGGCCAATTAGAAGGCGTGAAGCATTTTGCCGTCTGGCCGCTCGCGCAGGCGGCAACCTCCTGTTTTGGAGAAGAACAGTGGCCAGCTGAGCACCCGATACCGCAGGGTTGGATTGAGTACGAGGTGCAGGATCTGGAATCGGCTACCCGAGTTCTGAGTGAAAAAGGCTATCGGTTGCTGGTGGCTAACCGTATGGAACCATGGGGGCAAACCGTCACTCGCCTGCTCAGCCCGGAAGGCTTGCTTACGGGTTTGACGATTACGCCCTGGTTGCGGGGGTGATATTTTTTGCAGGACCTGGATTCCATGTGGGGATGTCCGCTTTGAGCGAAGAACGGACGTTAGTACTGCCTGATAACTTGCCGCAAGCCGAATGGCTGTTATCTATTGAATTGATTACGCCTTCAATAGATGTTTTGATGGGGAATGTATTTCATCTGACAATATGCAAGGTATAGCATGTTAACTAACGCTTCCATGATTTATCCCTATCTGCCTATTGAAGTCTTTGTTCCAAATTGGACAGAGAAAAATCTAACATCGGCCCTAGTTCTGGACTGGCGGAGCGCGCTAGTGTCATTTTTCGTCAAAAAAGAATTCAGCACTCAGGAGGCTGTACTGGTCGGAAGCGGTTTTCTCTACTTGCTTGATGGTAAATTGATGGTGTTAAATTCCTGTTCGATAATCTGGAAATTCTTTTTAATAATGAACAAGATTATGCAGTGATACCTTTGCCGAAAAAGATTGCAATGGGTATTCCTAACAGCAACTTATTCACTTCTATCTATAATACCGGAGATATTAAAACATCATCTTTTGTCATTATTGGTTATCCTGCAAAGCACAACAAACTACATAAACTGCGACAAGAGAAAGGGCTGACTCCTTTCGCCCTAACCTTTCACAATTTTCACTATGATCGGATAACAGAAGATATCTTCTTCCACTTTATCCCTGATGGGAAAAAGAAAAATATCAATTTTGAACCGATCAGCTGTACAACAGCTATACCATCGCTGGCTGGAATGAGTGGAGGAGTGATTGCTCAGATCGTTATGAGCAGCAACGTTGAACGGTATTCACTTCGAGCAGTTGGCTTATTTAAAGAACATCGAGCTAAAAGAGGAAACTTCCTGGTGGGTGCTACCATAATTGATTTTTCTAATGAACTTAATGCATTGTTCAAATAAATATCGTTCCCTGTGCCTAACTTCATCTAACTCCCATGAAGTTAACGCCATCCGCTCTTGGCTCGAAGCCGTCGGTCAAGGGATGGCATGTCCACTCTGAGCGAGAAGCGGAAGCTGGCTGCCGAAGCCGTGGCGATTCATGATGTGCAATAAGATGAGTAGAATCACTTTTTAGTATCTGAATCTGGTTGGACCGTATATATTTATCCCGTAACTCTATTGCTCGTTATTTACCTGTAAAAGCCAAAGCTGGGAAACCCACCTTTCTATTTTTTTGAATTCACAATCACTGGCTGTTCACTAAACACATTCCTATTTAAAGTAAACCTATAGCACTCATTGTTGTTTCTCCTTAGATACATCACCCCCCATTGCTTTACTCCGCAATCAGATACAAATGACGCATCCGACAAGATAGCTATCTTTGCGACATAATCTGAAGATATAGCGGCAAGTAAGAACGGTATTGCTACAACAATCACCAGAGATTGAAGTATGGTAACAAACCTGACAAAGATTGATTGCTCATAATAAACCTTTGCCCGTTCGGGGAGGAAGCCAACAACGTTACCAGTAATCATGCCTACTGCACTGGATATGCCGGCGACAAGCACCAAGAAGAAGTACAAAATACAAATAGAAATAGGGATAGCAACAACGGCAGGGGAATATTTCAAATACTCCTCATCAACACCATAAATCACACTAAGCATTTTTAGCGTCAATACATATGAAACAAACCATATTACTACATTATAAAACTTAATAGCAAATGCGCTTTTTATTATTTTTTCCAGCATATATCTTTCTGTGTATAGCTTATAAAAGCTGTAGATGAACAAAACTGAAAATGCGATAAAAACATGCTTGAACTTCAGAAGCAGCAACCCAGTCGCGACAACTCCTAACGATAGCAAAAAAACCTTTATTTTCTCTCTCATGACCTCATCCTTATCATTCATAGTAAATTTCCATCAGGGCTTTATGAACAGCAGACATGTAACATTAAAAAATACGCTTCCAATTGTATATCTTCCCATTTTATTGTTTGGTTTTAAATTATTACGTGGCAAAGAGTTTGGTTTGAAGTGTTCACCTAACAGTTCTACCTTTGTATAGGAATGTTAACAACTTCCGCTTCTAACACAAAGCGAACAACATGAATTCCTCTAGTACCAGACTAGTGACTAATTCCAATACCAACCCCCTACCCCCCTAAAGCCTCCACAATCGCCCTCTCCATTTTCTCTGGCGTGGTCATCGGTGCAAAACGCTTGAGGGGTTTACCGTCGCGTCCGATCAGAAACTTAGTAAAGTTCCACTTAATCCGCCCCCCCAGCACGCCGGGCAATTCGTTTTTAAGATAGCGAAACAGCGGGTGCGCTGCGCTGCCGTTAACCTCGACCTTCTCGAACATCGGGAAGCTCACGCCGTAGTTAATGTGGCAGGTCTTTGAGATTTCATCGGCGTCGCCGGGTTCCTGTTTACCGAACTGGTTGCAGGGGAAACCCAGCACCACTAACCCTTGTTCGGCGTATTTCTTGTATAGCGCTTCGAGGCCCGCATACTGGGGCGTAAAGCCGCACTGGCTGGCGGTATTGACGACCAGAACCACCTTCCCCGCATAGTCGTCCATTGAGATAAGACGGCCATCCAGGCTGGTGGCGTTAAGTTGATGAAAGCGTGTCATGCTGAAATCCTCAAAGCAGGCAGAAAAGTCACCCTGACCACCAGCGCGGCGGCCTCCGTACAGAAAGTTTACATTCACACAGGCTAAGTGTGATACATTCCCGCCGCGCCAATGACCATCACACTCGCTATCAGGTATGCAGAACATCACTAAAAAAATTTGCTGGCTTCTGCTTACCATCCCACTACTCAGCGGTTGTGGCACGCTCTCGCAAATGTCCTCCCCGGAAGGTACCCAGGAACTCCTCACCCATGAATCGCTGGATGGCGACGTTGACAGCGTGGTGCGTCACTACATGGCGCAAAAATCCGTTCCAGGAATGACGGTCGCGGTGATCCATAATCACGGCTCACCGCAGTTTTATACCTGGGGCGTTACCGATGCGGTCAATCGTTACCCGGTCAAGCCAGATACCCTGTTCGCGCTCGGCTCGCTCAGCAAAGGGATCACGGCGGAAGTGGTGGCCTGTCTGGTCAGTGAGGGGCAACTGAACTGGAACGACAGCCTGGCAACATTGCTACCGGCGGGAACGCCGCTGAGCAAAGATGCACAAAAAATCACCCTGCTGGAGCTGGTAACCCACACCTCCGGCCTTCCGCGCCAGAATATGGATGTTCCGATGCTCGGAAAATTCATCCGCTACTTAAGCACGGGTGATAACTTCTACGGTGATCTGGACAGCGATAACGTGCTGAACTATCTCGCCAACTGGCGCGCGCCGAAGAATAAAACGCCGCAATACTCCAATACCGGCTACGCCCTGATTGGCTATATCCTGAAGCACAAAACCGGGGAAGATATTCAGAGTTTAGCCTCGCGCTATATTTTCCGTCCGCTGCACATGGCTAACAGCAGCTTTACGCCCCAGAAGCTCAAAGGATACCCGCAGCGGGCGCTCGGCCACGCGGGCGATCAGCCGAAATTTATCCCGCGCGGGCAGCTGACGCCAGACTGGCATTTCTCCAACAACATGGTGGCGGCAGCGAGCTTGTACAGCAACGCCGAAGATCTGGCGGCCTATGCCCGCTATCACGTCTCTGTGACCCACAATCCCTTGCTGGACAGCGTCTTTGACGAAGTCAGAAATACCGATATTCAACGCCCCGACGGGGTGCAGGGCATTGCCTGGACCACCGACTTTATCGGTCTGGAAAAAATCACCTATCAGGTCGGCTATATCGGCGGCTACTCCAGCTTTATCGGTTATGACAAAGAGAAAGGCAATGCGGTGGTGGTGCTGCAAAATACCTTTAACTGGAGCAACTATATTGGCATCGCGCTATTGATGGATATGGCGAAAAAAGACGGCCTTACCCCTACACCGCCGACTTCGGCCTTAAATTCTCGTCAAACGTCAGCCGTTTCCGGTCAGGCTCAGCCTCGCGCAGCGGCTCAACCTGGTGCATAGTTAGCTTGCAGCGCTCCACCAGCACCTGATACTCCCGCGTGCCCTGCCGCTTCCACGCCAGCTCCTGCTCGCTCAGCTCGCGAATCGCTTTGGCCGGGCTGCCGATAATCAAGTGGTTGGCGGGCATCTCCGCTTTCGCCTTCACGAACGCCGCCGCGCCGACGATGCTGTTTTCACCGATGACCGCCCCGTCCATCACCACCGCGTTCATGCCCACCAGCGCGTTACGGCGGATGATGCAGCCGTGAAGGATGGCGCTATGGCCGATATGACCGTCTTCTTCAACCACCGTGTCCTGCTCAGGGAAACCGTGCATGACGCAGTTATCCTGAATGTTGGCGCCGTCTTTCACGACGATACGGCCAAAATCACCGCGCAGGCTGGCGTTAGGGCCAACATAAACGCCTTTACCCAGAATTACGTCGCCAATCAGCACCGCCGTTGGGTGAACATAGCTCTCGTCCGGCACCACCGGCGTCAGACCGTCAATTTGATAAACTGGCATCTTCACTCCTTATGCGCTTGTAAGGCCACCAAAGCGTTGATAGTAGAGCGTGCCGGGCACGGGCAGCTCGCCCACGGAGGTTTCCCCCTTCTCGCTGACAAACGCCAGCGCCCCCGGCGCGACACGCTGATAGATATTAATGCAGAGCTGTCGGGCGCTTTGTCCCGCCCAGTGCGCGGGCAGTAACTCCTCCGGCAGCAGCGGATCTTTCAGCACCACGCGACGATAAAAATGAATCAGCAGCAGCTGGATCTGGAAGCAGCGCTCCGGCGTCAGCTCCTCCGGCGCGGCCTCCTTCAGCAGCGGCAGCAGCGGGCGGAACGAGTTGATAAACGACTCGTACATCGCGTTTTGCTCGGTTAGCTGCCAGCACTCTTCCACCCGCGAACGCAGCGCCGCGCGGGAAAGCGCCAGCGGCGAGTGGGCTTCAAAGAAAATCACGTTTTCCGCCACGCCGGCATCGTGAAGCAGGGACTGCACGTCCGCCAGATGCTGCGACGGCGAGGCCATCAGGCTCGGCGCCAGCGTGCCAAACCCCTGCCAGATCAGCTGTTTTTTGACGTCGGCAAGGGTGGTTTTATCCAGCCCTTCGGAGAGCAGCAGCAGCCATTTGCCGTCCCAGGCGGGCAGCTCTGCGCGATAGATCTTATTCTCCGCGCGACGCGTCAGGCGCAGCCCCTTATCGCTCAGGCGGTAAAAGCTGCGCCGCCCGATGCGGGAAACGTCCAGCCAGCCCTCTTTGTTGAGGCGAAACAGCGCGGTGCGCACGAAGCGCTCGCCAAATCCCATGCCTTCCAGTAAGGCTGCCAGGCTGCCGAGCCAAATCTCGCCGCCGCGGTGGGAAAGCGCGTCACCGTATAGCGAGGAGATAAGCGACGTTCCGCTGACGGGAACCGAGCTGACCGCGTGCTGGATAAAGGCGTCGAGTTTATTCATGTGATTCATTCTGTTGTTATTTTTGTCCTGGATGAATCATAGCATAGGATTCTGGGATAGCCCCTCACCCTAACCCTCTCCCAAAAGGAGAGGGAACTTTTACACCCTCTCCCTTTGGGAGAGGGCTGAGGTGAGGGAAACTCAACCGTTGGCCGCAATTTTACGCAAATCAAACACCCGGCAGGCCTTCCCCTCCGAGCGCGGGATGCTGCCGCAGTTCACAATCATTACGTCGGTGGAAATCCCCACCATCGACTTAATGCGGTGGCGCAGCTGGTGGCACACCTGGCAGCGCTGCTCGTGCGTCAGCGTTAAGCTGCTCTCTTTCAGCTCCACCTTCACGGAAAGCGAATCAAGATGCCCGCGACGGTTCACCTCCAGCTGGTAGTGCGGAGAAAGGTGTTCGAACTTCACAATCTCCTCTTCCAGCTGCGACGGGAAGACGTTGACGCCGCGGATGATCAGCATATCGTCGCTGCGGCCGCTGATGCGGTCCATGCGGCGCATGCTGCGCGCGGTTGCCGGCAGCAGGCGCGTCAGGTCGCGGGTGCGGTAGCGGATCACCGGCAGCGCCTCTTTGGTCAGCGTGGTGAACAGCAGTTCGCCCTGCTCGCCGTCGTCCAGCGGCGTGCCGTCGTTCGGGTTGACGATCTCCGGGTAGAAATGATCTTCCCAGATGGTCGGGCCGTCGGCGGTTTCGATACACTCCATCGCCACGCCCGGCCCCATCACCTCGGAGAGGCCATAAATATCCAGCGCCGTAATGCCTAAGCGTTTTTCGATTTCGCGACGCATGGCCTGCGTCCACGGCTCGGCGCCGAAAACGCCCACGCGCAGGGAACAGCCGCTGGCATCGCCGCCCATCTGGCGCTCCAGCTCCTCAATCAGGTTGAGGCAGTAGGATGGCGTCACCATGATCATGTCCGGCTGGAAATCACGGATCAGCTGCGCCTGTTTCTCCGTCTGGCCGCCGGACATCGGGATCACCGTCGCGCCTAAACGCTCGGCGCCGTAATGCGCGCCCAGCCCGCCGGTAAACAGGCCATAGCCATATGCCACGTGAATTTTGTCCTTCGCGCTGCCGCCCGCGGCGCGCAGGGAGCGGGCCACCAGGTTGGCCCAGTTGTCGATGTCGCCCTGCGTATAGCCGACAACGGTCGGTTTGCCGGTGGTGCCGGATGACGCGTGAATACGCACCACCTGCTCCATCGGCACGGCAAAGGTATCGAACGGATAGTTATCCCGCAGGTCCTGCTTGGTGGTGCACGGGAATTTGCGGATATCCGCAAGCTCTTTGAAATCGTCAGGGTGAACGCCCGCGGCGTCAAACTTGCGTTTGTACATCGGCACGTTGTTATAGGCGTGGTGCAGCGTCCATTTCAGGCGCGCGGTCTGCAGCGCCTGTAACTCGTCAAGGGAGGCCGTTTCAATCGGATCAAGCTTTGTTGTATTTGTCATTGTAGGGTGCTCACATTGTAATTTGATCAAACACGCTCAAGGATCATGGCAATGCCCTGACCCACACCGATGCACATCGTACACAGCGCGTAGCGCCCGCCGCGTCGGTGCAGTTCATTACTCGCGGCCAGCGCCAGCCTGGCGCCGCTCATGCCCAGCGGGTGGCCCAGCGCAATCGCGCCACCGTTCGGGTTGACGTGCGCGGCATCATCCGGCAGGCCCAGCTGACGCAGCACGCCCAGCGCCTGCGCGGCAAAAGCTTCGTTAAGCTCGATCACATCCATATCGTTAATGCTGAGTCCGGCGCGCTCCAGCACCTTGCGCGTGGCGGGTACCGGGCCGAGCCCCATCAGACGTGGCTCCACGCCTGCCGTCGCCATCGCCACGATCCGCGTGCGCGGGACTAACCCCTGCGCCAGCGCCATCTGCTCGCTGGCGACGATCAGCGCCGCCGCGCCGTCGTTGACCCCGGAGGCATTTCCCGCCGTGACCACCCCGTTCCGGCGAAACGGCGTTTTTAGCCCGGCAAGCTGCTCAAGCGTGGTGTCCGCGCGGGGATGTTCATCTTCGCTGAACTCGGTGACCGCCCCTTTTTTGCCCGGCACCCGCACCGGCACAATCTCCTGCGCCAGAATGCCGTTCTGCTGCGCCTGCGCGGTACGCTGCTGGCTGCGCAGCGCGAACGCGTCCTGATCGGCACGGCTGATATTTAACAATTCAGCTACATTCTCTGCCGTTTCCGGCATACTGTCAGTTCCGAATTGCTGATGCATGAGCGGATTCACAAATCGCCAGCCGATGGTGGTATCAAAGATCTCCGCCTGACGCTGAAACGCGGCGGTGGCTTTACCCATCACAAACGGCGCGCGGGACATCGACTCCACGCCGCCCGCGATCAGCAGGTCGCCATCGCCCGCCTTAATGGTACGCGCCGCAAACCCAATCGCGTCCAGCCCCGACCCGCACAGGCGGTTAATGGTGGTTCCGGACACCGTCTGCGGCAGCCCGGCGAGCAGCGACGACATGCGCGCCACGTTGCGGTTATCTTCCCCCGCCTGGTTGGCGCAGCCGAAGATCACGTCATCAATCCGCTCCAGATCGAGCTGCGGATAGCGGGCCAGCAGCGCGCGCAGCGGCACGGCGCCGAGATCGTCGGTCCGAACGGCGGAAAGTGCCCCGCCGTAGCGCCCCACCGGGGTTCGAACGCCATCACAAATAAATGCGTCACGCATCAGGCCTCTCCTGTCACATTGCCGCCGATGCGGTGAGATTTTCCGCGAAAAAGGGCGACTGTTTTCTGTTGCTGGTTCTGAATTTCAATGTCGTACACGCCGGTTAGCTTGCCCTGATGCTTCACCCGCGCGGTGGCGGTGAGCGTATCCCCGGCAAAGCCCGGACGCAGAAAATCAATCGAGCAGCCGGAGGCCACCGCCGCCAGCCCCTGGCTGTTGCAGGCGTAGGCAAAGGCGGTGTCTGCCAGCGAAAACAGCTGTCCGCCGTGGCAGGTTTTATGGCCGTTGAGCATCTGCGGGGTGATGGTCATGGATACCACCGCGTAGCCGTCGTCCATGTCGACAATGTCCATCCCCATCGCCTGCGCGCAGGCGTCCCGTTCATACATGGCGCGGGCGTTATGCCAGGCGTTATGACTCATAACTACTCTCCAGAAGCGCGCGCTGGCGCAGCAGGGAACAGGGGCGATAGCGCTCTTCGCCGTAATGGCGCTGCAGGTTCTCCAGCAGCGTCAGCAGGCGCTGCCAGCCCAGACGCTCGCCCCAGGCGATTGGCCCGCTCGGGTAGTTGACGCCGAGGCGCATGGCGGTATCGATGTCCTTCTCGCTGGCGACTCCTTTTTGCAGGGCATCCAGCGCTTCGTTGGCAATCATCGCCACCGTGCGCCAGACCAGCAGGCCGGGATAATCGGCAATCTGCAGCACCCGGTGCCCCTGCTGCTGCAGGTAGCGGATGGCCTTTTGCGTTGCGGTGTGCGGGTTGCTGGCGGCTGCGGCAATCACCGCCACGTCGCGCTCGATACGGTCCACCACCACCACCGGGCCGTTAAGCCGCAGCGCCAGAGCCTGCGCGGTTTCGCCCTGCGTTTCGATCAGGTACACATCATCAATTTCGGTGACGCCGTCACGTCTTTTTTCCACGCGCATCAGGCTGTAGCTGTCATTTACGGCATCAGCCCAGCGCACCCCGGGCCTGTCACCCTGCCAGTCGTAAACGCCCTTCCCGCTCTTTTTGCCCAGCCTTCCCGCCAGCACCAGCTCCTGCTGCACCAGCGAGGGCAGAAAACGACGCTCCTGCCAGAAGGCGTTAAATACCGAGCAGGTCACCGCAAAGTTGACGTCCTGACCGATCATGTCGGTCAGCTCCAGCGGTCCCATCGGGAAACCGCCGCCTTCACGCAGGGCGGCGTCAATTACCTCCGGCGCAGCCACCTGCTCTTCCAGCGCGCGCCAGGCCTCGGAATAGAACGGACGCGCGACGCGGTTGACGATGAACCCCGGCGTTGACTGGCAGCGCACGGGCTGTTTGCCCCAGTTCAGCGCCAGCTCGCACAGCGCGTCGGCCACTTCCGGGGAGGTCGCCAGCCCGCTCACCACCTCCACCAGCTTCATTACCGGCGCCGGGTTAAAGAAGTGCAGCCCGGCGACGCGTTCCGGATGGTGGATGTCCGCGGCAATCGCCGTGACGGAGATGGAAGAGGTATTGCTGGTCAGCACCGTCTGCGGCGGGCAGATTTCAGCCAGCTGCGCAAACAGCGCCTTTTTCACCTCCAGCCGCTCGGAGGCCGCTTCAATCACCAGATCGGCGGCGGAGAGCGCGGTGATATCCGTAACCGGAAGCAGCCGGGCGAGGATCTGGCTCCCGGCATCGGCGGAGAGTTTTCCACGCGTCACTCGCGAAGCCAGACGCTGGCGGATCCCGTCGAAGGCGCGGGATATCGCATCACTGGAGATGTCGTAGAGCAGCACCTGATGCCCGTGGCTGGCCGCCACTTCGGCAATCCCGGCGCCCATCGTGCCGCTGCCAATCACGGCGACAGTCCGTATGTTCAGCATCTTATTTCCCCGTAAAGTTCGGCGCGCGCTTCGCGAGGAAGGCGCTGACGCCCTCGCGGTAGTCGTCGCTGCGTCCGGCCAGACGCTGATAGTCGCGCTCCAGATCGAGCTGGGCGTCCAGGGTGTTGGTTTCCGCGGCGTTGATCGCCTGCTTGATCAGCCCCAGGCCGAAGGTCGGTTGAGACGCAAAATGCAGCGCCATCTGCTGCGCGGTGGCGGAGAGCTGGTCGTCGTCCACCACCTGCCAGATCATCCCCCACGCCTGCGCCTGTTCGGCGCTGAGCTTGTCGCCGAGCAGCGCCAGCCCCATGGCGCGGGCGCGTCCCGCCACGCGCGGCAGCAGCCAGGTACCGCCGCAGTCCGGCACCAGGCCGAGCTTGCTGAAGGCCATCACGAAGTTGGCCGATCGGGCGGCAATCACCATGTCGCACCCGAGCGCCAGCGTGGCACCGGCACCCGCCGCCACGCCGTTGATCGCGCATATCACCGGCTTCGGCAGCTTTGCCAGGCGGCGCACCAGCGGGTTATAGAAGGTTTCAACGGACATCCCCAGATCTGGCGCCGGGCCGTTGGGGTCGACGTTGCGGTCGTTCAGATCCTGACCGGCGCAGAAGCCGCGTCCCGCCCCGGTGAGCAGCAGGCAGCGAACGGCGTCATCGCGCTCGGCCTGCTTCAGGCACTCGGCAAGCTGCTGGTGCATCACGTCGTTAAAGCTGTTCAGACGCTCCGGACGGTTCAGCGTAATGGTCATTACGCCCTGTTCTACGTGACTGAGAATAAATTCCACTATTAGCGTCCTTTAAAGTCGGGGGTGCGTTTTTGTAAGAAGGCGTCGATCCCTTCCCGGCGGTCTTCGGTGGCGGAAAGCAGCGTAAACAGCTGGCGCTCCTGCGCGAGCCCGGCCTGGAGCGGCACCTCCTGAGACTGGCGCAGCGCCTGCTTCGCCGCCTGCAGGGCCAGCGGCGAGTGGCGCGCCATCAGCGCCGCCTGCTTCAGGGCATACTCCAGCGTCAGCGCTGCGGGGAAAACATCGCTGACCAGCCCGGCATTCAGCGCCTGCTGCGCGGAGAGGCTCTCGCCGGTCAGCACCATTTTGCTGGCAAGGGATTTACCGACGCTGCGGATAAGACGCTGGGTGCCGCCCGCGCCGGGCATAATGCCCAGCGTGATTTCCGGCAGGCCGAAACGGGCGTTGTCGCCCGCAATGACCACGTCGCACAGCAGCGCCAGCTCGCAGCCTGCGCCCAGCGCGAAGCCGTTCACGGCGGCGATCAGCGGTTTGCTGAACGCGTTAATGCGCGCCCACAGCTGCGGGCGGATATCGTTCAGGGTGGCGGGCAGGTCTTTCTCCGCCATTTCGTTGAGATCGGCCCCGGCGGCAAAGCAGCGCTCGCTGCCGTAAATTACGCAGACGGCGATGTCGGCATCCACAGCCGCGGCCTCAAGCTGCTCGGCAAGCTGCGCCAGCAGCGCATTGTTGAGGGCGTTGCGCGCCGCCGGACGGTTCAGCGTCAGCTGCAGCACGCGGTCATGACGGGTAACAATCAGTTCGCTCATGCCATCCCCTTCGCGTCGAAGTCGACAATCACGTCGGCGGTCAACGGCAGCGACTGACAGCTCAGCACGTATCCGGCGGCCAGCTCGTCCGGCTCCAGGCTGTAGTTGGTTGCCATGCCCACCTTGCCTCGCAGCACTTTGCATTTGCAGGTGGCGCACACGCCGCCCTTGCAGGCGTAAGGGAGATCCGCCCCCTGGCGCAGGGCGGCATCAAGAATGCTTTCGTCGTCCGCCATCAGGGTGATTTCACGGTCGCGCCCGTCCTGGCGCACGGTCACTTTCTGCCCTTCCGCCTGTACGTGCACCGCGCGTTTAGCGGTGGTTCCGGGGGTGTTAAAGCGCTCAAGGTGAATAGATTTTTCCGGCATCCCCAGCGCCTTCAGCGCCGCTTCGGCGTCGTCCATCATCGCCGACGGGCCGCAGACAAACGCCTCGTCGTACTGGCTGAAGTTGATCAGGGTTTTCGCCAGCGCCTGCAGCTTTTCCCCGTCGATGCGGCCAAAGAGCAGGTCGCTGTCCAGCCGCTCCTGGCTGAAGATGGAGAGCAGCTGCAGCCGCTGCGGGTATTTGTCCTTCAGGTCCGCCAGCGCCCGGCGGAACATCATGCTCTGGCTGCTGCGGTTGCCGTAGATCAGGGTGAAATGGCTGTTGGGTTCGGTCGCCAGCGTGGCGGAGATAATCGCCAGCATCGGGGTGATCCCGGAGCCTGCCGCAATCGCCAGGTAGTGGCCTTCACGGTCAGCCTGCGGCTGGTAGCCAAACTGTCCCTGAGGAACCATCACCTCCAGCGCCATGCCCGCTTTGATCTCATCCCGGGCATAGCGGGAAAAGCGCCCGCCGTCGATGGCTTTAACCGCCACGCTGATCTCACCCGGCGCGGAGCTGCGGCAGATGGAGTAGCAGCGGCGCAGCTCGTCCTCACCCAGCGTCGTTTTCAGGGTCAGGTGCTGGCCGGGGCGGAAGCGGTAGGCCTCCTGCAACGCCTGCGGCACCGCGAAGGTGATGGTCACTGCGTCGCGGGTTTCAGGTTCCACTTTTGCCACTGTTAATGAATGAAACGTTGTCATGGCAGCCTCAAATACATTTGAAATAGTCGAAGGGCTCGCGGCAGGTATTGCAGCGGTAGAGCGCTTTGCAGGCCGTCGAACCGAATTCACTGATAAGGGAGGTGTCGGTGCTGGCGCAGCGCGGGCAGCTCACCTCTGCCGGGGCGTGCGCGTGGCAGCTATGGCCCACGGGCGGGCTGATGCCGTACGCCCGCAGGCGTTCGCGCGCGTCGGCGGTCATCCAGTCGGTGGTCCAGGCCGGTTCAAGCTGGAGCACAATGTGCACCGGGGTAAAGCCGCGCCTGGTCATCGCGTCGCGGATCGCCCCCAGCAGGTGCTCCGTTGCCGGACAGCCCGAGTAGGTTGGCGTGAAGCCAATGACCCAGCCCTCCCCCTGCGCCTTCACGCTGCGCACCATGCCTAAATCGGTGATGGTTAATACCGGCACTTCCGGATCGGGGATATGGCTTAACAGCGACCAGATCTCAGGTATTTGCGCAGGCGCGATGTCGACGAGGCGTTGCATAGCGTTCTCCTTTACCACTGCTGACCGGGATACGCGCGCTGGAGATACTGCATTTCCGCCAGCATCGGGCCCAGATGTTCGGTATGGAGCCCCTTTTTGCCCCCGGTGCGGTACGCCACCTCTGCGGGAACCTGCAGGCAGGCTTCTTTCAGACCAGCAAACACTTCGCTTTCCCACGGCTGGCGCAGGAGGCGCGGGTCAACCGCCACGCCGGAGTCAATCAGGGCCAGCTCGACCTCATCCGCTTCAAACAGCTCCGCCGTAAAACGCCACAGGCTGTCGATGGCCTGCTGCATTTTTTGCGCGGACGTGTCGGTCCCGTCGCCCAGCCGCACCAGCCAGCCGCGGCTGAAGCGCAGGTGGTAGCGCGCCTCTTTAATGGCTTTGGCGGCAATGGCTGCAAGCTGGCTATCGCTGCTCTGAGTCAGACGTTCGTACAGCGCCACGTTCCAGGCGTCCATCAGGTACTGGCGGGCAATGGTGTCGGCGAAGCTGCCGTTCGGCTGCTCCACCAGCAGGACGTTGCGGAACTGGCGTTCGTCGCGGCCAAACGCCAGCGTGTCTTCATCGCCCTGACCTTCTGATTGCGCGGCATAGGTCAGGAAATTGCGCGCCTGCCCCAGCAGGTCGAGGCCGATATTGGCGAGCGCGAGGTCAATTTCCAGCTCCGGCGCATGGCCGCACCAGGCGCCGAGACGCTGGGAGAGCACCAGACCGTTGTCGCCCAGACGCAGGGCATAGGCAGTCACTGAGTTCATTCTTTGCCTCACATATGCTCGATGCCGTCAGGGATGGTGTAGAACGTCGGATGGCGGTAAACCTTGCTTTCCGCCGGGTCGAAGAACTCGCCGCTCTCTTCCGGCTGAGAGGCAACAATCTCGCTCGCCTTAACCACCCAGATAGAACAGCCTTCGCTGCGGCGGGTGTAGGCATCGCGCGCATTTTCCAGCGCCATGCGATCGTCGGCGGCATGCAGGCTGCCCACGTGACGGTGCGATAACCCTTGTTTGCTGCGTACGAACACTTCGTACAGCGGCCAGTAGACATTGCTCATGGTTATTTCCTCTTATGCGGCCTGACGGGTACGTTGTTTTTCGGCGTGCGCCAGCGCGGCTTCGCGCACCCAAGCCCCGTCATCCCAGGCCTTGCGTTTCGCGGCCAGACGTTCGTGGTTACAGATGCCGCGCCCGTTAATGACCTCGTCAAACTCCTGCCAGTCGATCTCGCCGAAGCGGTAGTGGCCGCTCTCTTCATCAAAACGCAGGTCCGGATCCGGCACCGTCATGCCGAGCATCTCCACCTGTGGCACCGTGTTGTCTACAAAGCGCTGGCGCAGCTCGTCGTTACCGAAGCGTTTGATTTTCCAGGCCAGGCTGCGGGCGCTGTTCGGCGAGTTGTCGTCGTTCGGCCCGAACATCATCAGCGCCGGCCACCAGAAGCGGTTGATGGCGTCCTGCAGCATCTGACGCTGGGCCTCACTGCCCTGCGCCAGCGCCATACAGGCCTCAAAGCCCTGACGCTGGTGGAAGCTCTCTTCTTTACAGATTTTCACCATCGCGCGGGCATACGGGCCGTAGGAGGTACGGCACAGCGCCACCTGGTTAACGATGGCGGCGCCGTCCACCAGCCAGCCAATCACGCCAATGTCGGCCCAGCTCAGGGTCGGGTAGTTAAAGATGGAGGAGTATTTCATCTTGCCGTCGAGCATCTTTTGGTAGATGTCTTCCCGCGCGCAGCCCAGCGTTTCCGCCGCGCTGTAGAGGTAGAGCCCGTGCCCGGCTTCGTCCTGCACTTTCGCCAGCAGAATGGCTTTACGGCGCAGCGTCGGCGCGCGGGCTATCCAGTTCCCTTCCGGCAGCATGCCGACAATTTCGGAGTGCGCGTGCTGACCAATCTGGCGGATCAGCGTTTTACGGTAGGCGTCCGGCATCCAGTCCTGAGGCTCAATCGCCGTCTCCTGCGCTATGCGCTGCTCAAACCGTTGTTCTTGCGTCACGTCATCACCTTTATGATTCGTTAGTTTGCAAATTAAAGCGAAATGTTGAATCACTTTGTTTTTTAAAAGTTACACAAAGGTTAAATATAACCCCAAGAATTGTTTCCCGGTTTTGTGATACTGCTCGCAAGGCTTTTACTCCGAGCCTTTTGCAAAGCGCCTTCACGCGAGGCGATTCGTCCAGCCAGATCACAACGTTAACAATTCATTAAAAACACAGCTTGATTTTTATGATTCACGATCAAACTATTAATAGTGAAATCACGAAACATTTGGAGATAAGCGATGCAGCAGTTAGCCAGCTTCTTGTCCGGTACCTGGCAGTCTGGCCGGGGCCGCGAACGCGCGATTCATCACGCCATCAGCGGCGAAGCACTCTGGGAAGTGACCAGCGAAGGGCTGGACATGGCGGCCGCCCGTCGCTATGCCATTGAGCATGGGGGCGAAGCATTGCGCGCCATGACCTTTATCGAACGTGCCGCCATGCTGAAAGCGGTGGCGAAACACCTGCTCGGCGAAAAAGAGACGTTTTATGCCCTGTCCGCCCAGACGGGCGCGACGAAGGCGGACAGCTGGGTCGATATTGAGGGCGGCATCGGCACCCTCTTCACTTACGCCAGCCTGGGCAGCCGCGAGCTGCCGGACGACACGCTGTGGCCGGAAGATGAGCTTATTCCCCTCTCGAAAGAAGGCGGCTTTGCGGCGCGCCACGTCCTGACCTCTAAGTCCGGCGTAGCGGTGCATATCAACGCCTTTAACTTCCCCTGCTGGGGGATGCTGGAAAAACTCGCGCCGACCTGGCTTGCCGGGATGCCCGCCATCATCAAGCCCGCCACCGCTACCGCGCAGGTGACGCAGGCGATGGTCAAATCCATCGTGGACAGCGGACTGGTGCCGGACGGCGCCATCAGCCTCATTTGCGGCAGCGCGGGGGATTTGCTCGACCAGCTCGACGGCCAGGACGTGGTGACCTTTACCGGCTCCGCCAGCACCGGGCAAAGCCTGCGCGTGCACCCGAATATTGTGGCGAATTCGATACCGTTCACTATGGAAGCCGACTCCCTGAACTGCTGCGTGCTGGGTGAAGACGTAACGCCGGAGCAGCCTGAGTTTGCCCTGTTCATTCGGGAGGTGGTCCGCGAAATGACCGCCAAGGCCGGGCAGAAATGTACCGCCATTCGCCGGATTATCGTCCCGCAAAGCCAGGTTGATGCCGTCAGCCAGGCGCTGATTGCCCGTCTGGAAAAGGTCGTCGTTGGCGACCCGGCGCAGGAAGGGGTGAAGATGGGGGCGCTGGTCAACGCCGAGCAGCGCGCGGACGTGCAGGAGAAAGTCGATCGGCTGGTCGCCGCAGGCTGCCAGATCCGCCTGGGCGGCAAAGTGGATCTACAGGCCGCGGGGGCGTTCTTCCCGCCAACCCTGCTGTTCTGCCCGCAGCCGGATGAAACCCCGGCGGTGCACGATACCGAAGCCTTCGGCCCGGTCGCCACGCTGATGCCGTATCGCAGCGCAGACCACGCCATGCAGCTTGCCCGCGCGGGCGGCGGCAGCCTGGCGGGGACGCTGGTCACCGCAGATTTGACCCTTGCCCGCCAGTTTATCGCCGGCGCGGCCCGCGCCCACGGGCGTGTTCAAATCCTTAACGAGGAATCATCAAAAGAGTCTACCGGCCACGGCTCCCCGCTGCCTCAGCTGGTGCACGGCGGCCCTGGCCGCGCGGGCGGCGGCGAAGAGCTGGGCGGCCTGCGCGCGGTGAAGCACTACCTGCAGCGCACCGCGATTCAGGGTAGCCCGTCGATGCTGGCCGCCATCGGCAAACAGTGGGTGCGCGGCGCGGCGGTGCAGGAAGATCGCGTCCATCCGTTCCGTAAATACTTTGAGGAGCTGCAGCCGGGCGACAGCCTGCTGACGCCGCGCCGCACGCTGACGGAGGCGGACATCGTGAACTTTGCCTGCCTGAGCGGGGACCACTTCTATGCCCATATGGACAAGATCGGTGCGGCAGAGTCGATCTTTGGCGAGCGCGTGGTCCACGGCTACTTCCTGATCTCCGCCGCGGCGGGACTGTTCGTTGATGCAGGCGTCGGGCCGGTGATTGCCAACTACGGCATGGAAAACCTGCGCTTTATCGAGCCGGTTAAGCCGGGCGACACCATCCAGGTGCGTCTGACCTGCAAGCGCAAAACGCTGAAGAAACAGCGTACCGCCGAGGAAAAACCAACCGGCGTGGTGGAATGGGCGGTTGAGATTTTCAATCAGCACCAGCAGGCCGTGGCGCTCTACTCCATTCTTACGCTGGTGGCGCGCCAGCGGGGTGATTTCAGCTAAAGTCACCCCTCACCCTGACCCTCTCCCCAACGGGGAGAGGGGATTGATCTGCACGACCCTGTGATTCATCCCCGCTCTTTTTTTAACCTGGCAAGACCAACAAATAACCTGGCAGATGCAGGCAAACGCTTTTCTCAGGCGCCTGTCAGGATAAGGCTGTCACAACACAATAAACACAACAAGATGAGGTCTACGATGGGAAGCAATTCTTCTTTTTCTGCCCGTAGAACGGCACTGGCCATGGCCGTTGCGCTGTGTTGCGCCTGGCAATCCCCTGTTTTCGCCCACGGCAGCGAGGCGCATATGGTCCCGATGGACAAAACGCTGCAGGACTTTGGCGCGGACGTGCAGTGGGATGATTACGCACAGATGTTCACCATTGCGAAGGACGGTGCCTTTGTGAAGGTCAAACCGGGCGCAAAGACGGCCATCGTCAACGGTCAAACCCTCAAGCTTGAGGTGCCGGTAGTGATGAAGGGCAAAAAAGCCTTTATCTCAGAGACCTTCATCAACGACGTTTTCCAGTCTGGTCTTGACCAGACCTTCCAGGTTGAAAAACGCCCTCACCCGCTAAACGCGCTGACTGCGGACGAAATTAAGCAGGCCGTCGAGATTGTGAAAGCCTCTGCGGATTTTAAACCCAATACCCGTTTTACCCAGATCGCCCTTGCGGAACCAGAGAAAGCCAAAGTGTGGGACTTCGTCCTCAACGGTACGGCACTGGATGCCCCTCGTCAGGCGAAAATCGTCATGCTCGACGGCAAGCACGTCATCGAAAGCGTGGTGGATCTGAAGGATAAAAAAATCCTGCGCCGGGAAGCGGTAAAAGACGCGCACGGCATGGTGTTGCTGGATGATTTCACCGCGGTGCAGCAGATTATCAACGAGAGCACGGAGTTTGCCGAGGTGCTTAAAAAACGCGGCATCACCGACCCGAAAAAAGTGATTACCACGCCGCTGACCGTCGGCTACTTCGACGGTAAAGACGGCCTGAAGCAGGAAGACCGCCTGCTGAAGGTGGTGAGCTATCTGGACGTCGGCGACGGCAACTACTGGGCGCACCCGATCGAGAACCTCGTGGCCGTGGTCGATCTGGAGCAAAAGAAAATCCAGAAGATTGAAGAAGGTGCCGTTGTGCCGGTTCCCCTGACCCCGCGTCCCTATGACGGCCGCGACCGCATAGAGACGCTGAAAAAACCGCTCGACATCATTGAGCCGGAAGGCAAGAACTACACCATAACCGGCGACATGGTGCACTGGCAGAACTGGGATTTCCACCTGAGCCTGGACTCCCGCGTCGGCCCGATGATTTCAACCGTCACGTATAACGACAACGGCAAAAAGCGTCAGGTGATGTATCAGGGATCGCTCGGCGGCATGATTGTCCCTTACGGCGATCCGGACGTGGGCTGGTACTTCAAGGCTTATCTCGACTCCGGCGACTACGGCATGGGCACCCTGACCTCGCCTTTGGTGCGCGGTAAGGACGTGCCGTCCAACGCCGTGATGCTCAACGAAACCATCCCGGATTACACCGGCACGCCGATGGAGATCCCGCGCGCGATCGCCATTTTCGAACGCTACGCGGGGCCGGAATATAAACATCAGGAGATGGGCAAGCCGAACGTCAGCGCCGAGCGTCGCGAGCTGGTGGTGCGCTGGGTGAGTACCGTGGGCAACTACGATTACATCTTCGACTGGGTGTTCCATGAAAACGGCACCATCGGTATTGATGCCGGCGCGACGGGTATTGAAGCGGTGAAAGGCGTTCAGGCGAAAACCATGCATGACGCCACCGCCAAAGACGACACAAAGTACGGCACGCTGATCGACCATAACATCGTGGGCACCACCCATCAGCACATCTATAACTTCCGTCTTGATATGGACGTGGACGGCATCAACAACAAGCTGGTGGCGATGGATCCGGAGGTGAAGCCGAATACCGCAGGCGGCCCGCGCACCAGCACCATGCAGGTCAATCAGTACGATATTGATACCGAACAGCAGGCGGCGCAGAAGTTTGACCCGGGCACCATCCGCCTGTTGAGCAACACCAGCAAAGAGAACCGCATGGGCAACCCGGTCTCGTACCAGATTATCCCTTACGCGGGCGGTACTCATCCGGTAGCGACCGGCGCGAAATTTGCCCCGGACGAGTGGATTTACCATCGCCTGAGCTTTATGGATAAACAGCTGTGGGTGACGCGTTACCACCCGGATGAGCTGTATCCGGAAGGGAAATTCCCGAACCGCTCCATCCACGACACGGGCCTCGGTCAGTACAGCAAGGATAACGAATCGCTGAACGACCAGGATGACGTGGTCTGGATGACCACCGGCACCACCCACGTGGCGCGCGCGGAAGAGTGGCCGATCATGCCGACGGAATGGGTGCACACCCTGCTTAAACCGTGGAACTTCTTCGACGAGACGCCAACGCTTGGGAAGAAAAAAGACGAAAAATAACCACCTGCCGGGCAAAAGCCCGGTTTTTTTTACCCCAGCGTTTGAGGATCGTCCTGGCTTGCTTATAGTTACTGATATCTCACCTGAATGATTTATCCCCCGGACGGGAAAGGATTTTATGGAAAAAAGAAAAAAACCGACGCTGGAACGGGCAACCTGGCCTACGCGCCACGCCATGGTTATGCACGGGCTGGCGATGAACCTGCCCTGGCTGGCCTTCGTCAACATCAGCTTCGCCGTGATGATTCTGCTGCGACACGTCCTGCTTAACGCCAGCGATCCGCTTTATCCCCACTTGCCGCATATGATGAAAATGGTCGACGCGTCGATGCTCGGCATTATTATCCTTTCGGCTGCGCTGATCCTTATGGCCTGGCGGCGCATAGCCGGTATCAGCGTGGTGCTGTTTATCTGTAGCGCTATCTGGTCGATATCCTCCTTCTGGTTTATCACCGATTTACTGCTGCCTCACGTCTGGCCGCTGTGCGTCATTTTATTACTCGCAGGGTTAACGGCGCTCTACTTTTACCCTCAGGGGCTGCTCGCCTTCGTGCTCCCGCTCTGGATAACCCTGCCGATTGCCAGCTGGGTACTGAATGATGGCCTTAATCTTCACTTCGTTATCATCTGGAGCGTCTTTTCGTTGATCCTGATCTGCGGGCGTTTCATCCTGTTAAGCTGGTTTGACGAGGCCTGGCGACGTAACCAGCAAAACCAGCTGCTGATCTCACGACTGGATGCGCTGGCGCATCAGGATCCGTTAACCACAACCGCCAACCGCCGGAAGATGGAAGTGGTGCTGGAGAACGCGGTTGAGCAGAAGAAACCGTTCTCGCTGATTATGCTGGATATCGACTATTTCAAACGCTACAACGACACCTACGGTCACCAGGCGGGTGACGACTGTCTGACGCGCGTGGCGCGGGTGCTGAAGCAGTCGGTGCGAACGCCCGACGACGTGGTGTCACGCTACGGCGGCGAGGAGTTTGTGGTGATCCTGTTTAACTGTCCGGAAAATATCGCGGAAAAAGTTGCGGTACGCATTCAGGATGGCCTGCGCGCGGAGTCGATACCGCACAGCGCGTCAGACGTCAGCGATCGTGTCACCGTCAGCATGGGGATTGCGGGTATGGTCGAGGGCTTAGCCGGCACCGAGATCATCGCCCGCGCCGATGCGGCGCTGTATCGGGCGAAGGAGGCCGGGCGGGATCGGTGGTCGCTTTGAATAAAGCCGGGTGCGGCCTGATGCCCTAACCCTGACCCTCTCCCACAGGAGAGGGAACAAACACTAAAAAGGCAACCTCCCGGTTGCCTTTTGCTTTTACTAGTAGCGCACGCAAACCGACTTGGTTTCGCACCAGCCGTCCAGCCAGTCCGGGCCAAAGTCGCGTCCTGTACCGGACTGCTTCATCCCGCCGAACGGCAGGTTGGCGTCAATCAGCGTATGGCTGTTCACCCAGACGGTGCCCGCCTGCAGCCTGTCGGTATACTCCAGCGCCTTGCTGATGTTCTGCGTCCAGACGCTGGCCGTCAGGCCATATTCGGTGTCGTTTGCCAGCTGGAGCGCCTCTTCTCCGTCGGATACCCGCACCAGGTTGACCACCGGACCAAACACCTCTTCACGGGTTAACCGCAGCGCGGCATCCGGGTTCACCACCAGCGTAGGCGAGACGTAATAGCCTTTGCCCTCCGGACCGCGGTTACCGACGATCAGCTCCGCGTTGCGCGACGTCGCCTCGTCGAGGAAGGTCTGCACCTTATCGCAGTGCGCGCGCGACACCAGCGGGTTGATAAACGCCTCCGGCGACATGCCCGGCCCGACGCTCAGGGATTTCACCGCCTGTTCGAACCCGCTCACCAGCGTGTCAAACAGCGGGGCTTCAATGTAGATGCGCGAGCTCGCCGCGCACACCTGCCCCTGGTTCAGGAAGCTGCCGGTCATTAATCCTTCTATCACCCACGCGGGGTCCGCATCCTTCAGCACGATGGCCGGGTTTTTCCCGCCCAGCTCCAGAGTCACCCCGGTTAGCGTGTCCGCCGCCGCGCGGGCAATTTGCTTACCCGTCGCCGTTGAGCCGGTAAAGCTCACCTTCGCGATATGCGAGTGCGAGGTTAGCGCTGCGCCACACACCGCGCCGCTCCCGGTCACCACGTTGAATACCCCGTCCGGGATGCCCGCTTCGCTGGCCAGCTCCGCCACGCGCAGCAGGGTCAGCGGCGTGGTTTCTGAAGGCTTGATGACAATTGAGCAGCCCGCGGCCAGCGCAGGCATCACTTTCCACATTCCAATCATCAGCGGGAAGTTCCACGGCACAATCCCGGCCACCACGCCAACCGGCTCCTTACGCGTCCACGCCTGATAGCGCGCGCCCTGCGGCAGCGGGATGGAAAGGTCGAGGGTTTTGCCCGCTATTTTGGTGGTCAGCCCGGCGGTATAGCGCATCCAGTTAAGGGTGCAGCCGACTTCAAAAGCCCGTGAAATGTTAATTGATTTGCCCTGCTCCAGCGTTTCAAGCTGGGCCAGCTCCTCGCCGTGCTGTTCGACCAGATCGGCGAAATGGAGCAGGATCCGCTCGCGCTCCGCCGGTAATTTTCCGGCCCAGCAGCGGGTAACAAAGGCACGCCAGCCGGACATGACGGCCCGGTCAACGTCATCGACGCTGGCATCGGCTGTCGAGGCAATCACCTCGCCCGTGGCCGGGTTGTAGACGTTTAGCCGCTTTTCGCTGTCCGACGCGGCCTGACGCCCTTCAATCCACAGGCCGTGGTGTCGGTCTAAAAACTGCTGCACGGCAGGCAGAATAGCCACCGATGATTCAGACATAGGATACTCCTTCGTTATTCTTCGCAGGGTGTTCATCCAGTCTAAGTGGGGTTTTGCATTCTCGCTTTTGTCTCTGTGACATTCGCTTTGCCACCTGTGACAGGTGCCGCAAATCACGATAATCGCCGCTTATATCGCTGTTACCGGTGAGTGTTCTTTCCTATAGTCAGCCTCATAGCTCAGACAAAATGCAACACAAATGCAACAATGCGAAAACGTTGACGGTGCAGCGAGAGAAACGATGGCGTGTGCAAGCGAGCAGGAACAGTATCAGCAGTGGCTGGCGCAAATTAACCAGGTTTGCGGGCGTTTTAACGCCCAGCCCACCGAAGGCAAATTCTTCGGCGAACTGGAGACCAGCTACGCGCGCAGCCTGAAGCTCAGTACCGTCACCGCAGGCGGCGTTAACCTGTTCCGCTCCCGTCAGGAGATCGCACAGAGTAACGATGCGTGGTTCTATACCGTGTTCCAGCTTGAAGGCAGCGCGCAAGTTGAGCAGGATGCGCGGCGCGCGGTGCTCAGAACCGGGGATATCACGCTGATTGACGCCTCCCGTCCCTGCTCGATCAACTGGCAGGAAAAGTCCCGCCAGATTTCGCTGCTGGTTCCCCGTCAGATTATCGAGCAGCAGTGCCGCTTTCAGGAGATAAGCTGCGCGCTCGCCCTTTCCCGCACGTTGCCCACGGTACAGCTGAGCCATCGCCTGCTGATGGAGAGTATGAACAACCCCGACCTGAGCGACCGGGAGAGTGAAGCGGCGCTTGAGGCGATGGTCTGCCTGCTGCGCCCCGCGTTCCAGCAGCGCGACGTGACCCAGCCGCGCAAGGAGCGTCAGTTTCAGCACGTGGTGGCGCTGATTGACAACCATATTCAGTCTGAATCGCTGCGCCCGGAATGGATTGCCGCCGAGAGCGGAATGTCCGTGCGCAGCCTCTACCGCATGTTTGCCGAAAAGGGGCTGGTGGTAGCGCAGTACATTAAAAACCGTCGTCTGGATCTCTGCGCGCAGGAATTGCAGTCAACCGGCGATGATGAAAAGCTGGCGGGCATTGGCTACAGCTGGGGATTCACCGACCATAGCCACTTTTCAACGGCGTTTAAGCAGCGCTTTGGCGTCTCGCCGGGGGAATACCGCAAGCGCTACCGCTAGCTACTTTTTCAGCCACTTACCGTTAATGCCCTTCACGTACTCGCCAGGCTGCGCGCGGGCAACCAGCTTTTGCCCCGCCATTTTCGCCACTTCATCAACCGGCAAATTGTTGCTGTCGGCCAGCTTCTGGTAGCTCTCCGTGCGCGCCGCGTTAATGCGATTCACCAGCGCCAGCGTTTCGGCATCCTGTTGGATCGGGGCCAGGTAACCGCTCAGGGTTTCCCCCACGCGCCCCTGCGCGCGGGCATCGTTTAAGGTCAGGGCAGCCGCCTGCGCGTTCATCCCCAGAGCCAGTAAAATCAAAGCTACTCGTTTCATGGCGTCCTCAGAACAGATCGCTGCGCGATTTCAGCAGGGCTTCAACGTCTTTATCGACCTTAATGTGGATTTCGTGTTCGATTTTGACATTCATATTGATGGTAATCGGCTCCTTTGGCGCAGCGACTTCAATGCGCGGCGTACAGCCGGTCAGTAGCGCGGCAACGGTGAGCGCACCAGCCATCTTTTTCATTGTTGTTCCTCACTTTCCTTGCCGGTCGAACTGCGGAGACCGGGAATCGCCGCGTGTTGCTCAAACCAGGTTTGCAGGTTGTCTCCAAAACGCAGGCTGCGCCAGAGGGTAAAGACATTCTCGTCATGGGTATAGTTCAGATTGACGGAGCTGCTTTTGCCGTCCACGCGGCTGGTCCCCTTGATGGTCGCCTGCATGGTTAATTCACCCAGATTATCTAAATTGATTTTCGTCCACGACCGCGAGATTTCCATATAGCGGAGCCAGTTAATCGCCGCGCCCGCGACCATATTATCCTTCACGATGGCGTCTGCCGTATCTTTGTCGATGCGCAGCGTCATTGGCCCAGGGTTGGTCAGCCAGCCATCTTTAATGATCCATTTTTCATTGTCCAGCCAGAACGGCAGCGCCCCGCTCACCGGGCCCGACAGGGTAAACTGCTTCGGGTTGACGGCGCTAATCAGCTCGCTTGAGGAGATATTGTCCACGCGCAGCAGAGCCGGATCGTGCTGCGGCATCCGCAGCTGCTGCATGGTGATCTTCCCACCGAGCGTTTCCACCTTAACGTTGGTGAGCAGGAGCGGGTTGTCCTCCGTCCAGGGGTAATTCCCCTGCAGGTCCGCGGTAATGTTGCGCGCGGTCACCAGGTTTTCCACTTCGCCAATGCGCAACGTGACCGGGCCGCGCGTGCCCAGGGACCATGTCCCCTCGCTGAAGCGGAACGGCAGCACAAAATCGACGCCGTTGATCTGGTTATCCGGCATCCAGGCGCTGCCGGATTTCAGTACACCATGTCCGCCCGCCTCAAAGCCCTGATCGGGAGCCGCCGAGAAGGCAACCTGCGCATAGAGTTCCCCGTCACGCAGCGTCATTTTCCAGTCCGGCGGGACCAGCGGCTGGAAGACGGTGAGCGACTGTTTTGGCCACCAGGCCTGTCCGCGAAGGCGCTCCCCATCCCAACGACCGTTCACCTGCACCGGGCCGATGGCGTCCGCGTGCAGGTTGCCCTTAAACTGGAAAATGGTCGGATCGGTGCCGTCGACGCTGAAGGTCAGGACCGACGGCGGCAAAACGCTGCCGCCGGAGAAACGGGTTTGCCCGGCATTGAGCGACAGCGCGCCGCTGAAGGTTGGCTTTTCGGGATCCCGGACCCAGCGCACCGGTTGCTCCAGCGCCAGGCGCGGCTTGCTGACGTCCATCGTGCCGTACTGGAGCTTGTCAAAACCGGTGGAGAGCGCCGTCAGCTCAATGAGGTTGTCGCGCCACTCGCCTTTCCCGGCGACATCCCAGCGGGCATTCATCGGCGTAAAACGCCCTTTGCCCCAGTAGCGCCACTGCCACAGGCCGTTATCGGGTAAAAAGTCGTTGGCCTGCCCGTCCAGATGGAGTTCAAAATCGCCCATCTCGTTTTCATGGGCGCGCAAAATAGCCTGCAGACGACCGTCCACGCCCTTTTGGGTGAGCTTCACGCCCGCCAGAGGCCAGCGGATTTCATCGATATCAAGCGAGTCAATAATGCGCCCGCGCGAGCGAAGCAGCGCGCCCGGCGCAAAGGCCAGCTGCGGTTCATACAGGCTGCCGGTGAGTTTTGCCGGCAATTTGGCGTAAAGAATGAGATCGTTTTGCTTCGCCTCGCCGCTCAGATGCAGGGGCATGTCGCTGTTTTCCATGCTGAGCCTGCCCGGCCCAATATTCAGTACCGCGTTGCCTTTCCCTGCGTCACCGCGCGTAAGCACATTCAGCCGTCCGGTCAGGGTGGTTTTCTCCAGCCCCTGCTGCCAGTTGTCGGCGCGAAGGGAAACCCGGCCGCTCAGCGGCATACCCGAAAGACCCCAGTTCCAGCGTCCGTCGCTGATGTTCAGCTGTTCCGCCGTGATCTGCCACGGCAGATCGAGCAGCGGTTCAGGGTTATCCCGCGCCATCACCACCAGCTGTCCCTGATTGTCTTCCCAGTCCAGATCGGCATCGACCAGCGACGTGAGCTGTGGCACGTTAAAGGTCGCGACCGCGTGGCCTTTCACCGGCACGCCGTCCGGCACCAGCGGCAAAGTGAACTCGCCCACCAGCTTAATCGGCTGCGGCTGGTCAGGGAGCTGAACATCAAACTGGCTGACCGAGAGCGTCTGGCCGCGAAGCGTGCCTTTGATGCTGACCTGCTCGCCTTTATAGGCGATCTCCTGAACGGATGGCGTCAGCGACGCATTAAGCTCGCCCTGCCACTGCTGCCAGGGCGAGAGCGTCAGACGGTGAATGGTGAGCCAGGTGTTCGGTAACACCGCCTGCCACTGGGCCAGCGTTTTTGGGGCGACGGTTGAGGGCGCAGACTGGGGAATCTTGCTCAGACAGACGGCGTTAAGATCCAGCGAGCCGATATCCAGCTTCCAGCGGCTCGGATGTGACAGCGTCACGTTATCGATGCGGGCAATCTCGCACTCTTCAACCAGATAGCGGAGATCGGGGATCACCAGCGCGTGACGTGTGAGTTTGGGGCTCTCTTCGAAAGCGATACGCGTTCCAACGGGGAGCCAGATCCCGGCGAGCGTCGGCACCCACTGGGCGAGCGTCATCAGCAGCGTCAGCGGCACCAAAATCAACAGCAGTAAAACCGCAATGGCGGCTTTGTATTTACCCTTCATGGGCAGTTAATATCCTGATTTTTCGAAAGAATTAAGCCGGCAATGCCGAATATTGTCGCATGTTTAGCCATTCAGTTGAAGGAAATGCCATTTTTAAGGATAGATGCTCTAGAATAATTGATAGAACTTATTGAATTCAATAATATTTTATAAATTGTAAGATAATTTTAATCATGCTAACGTGAATGCAAAATCACTGGAGAAAGTCTTATGAAACTCGCGGTATATAGCACAAAGCAGTACGACAAAAAGTATCTGCAACATGTTAACGAAGCTTACGGGTTTGAGCTTGAATTTTTCGACTTTCTGCTGTCCGAAAAAACCGCCAAAACGGCGCACGGCTGTGAAGGCGTCTGCATTTTTGTTAACGATGACGGCAGTCGTCCGGTGCTGGAAGAGTTGAAAAAGCAGGGGGTGAAGTATATCGCCCTGCGCTGCGCCGGCTTCAACAACGTGGATCTCGACGCGGCGAAAGAGCTGGGTCTGAGAGTGGTGCGCGTCCCGGCATACTCACCGGAGGCGGTTGCGGAACACGCTATTGGCATGATGATGTCGCTGAACCGTCGTATTCACCGCGCTTATCAGCGCACCCGTGACGCCAACTTCTCTCTGGAAGGGCTGACCGGCTTTACCATGTACGGCAAAACCGCGGGCGTGATCGGAACCGGTAAAATCGGCGTCGCCGCCCTGCGCATTCTGAAAGGCTTCGGCATGCGCCTGCTGGCATTCGATCCGTACCCGAGCGCCGCGGCGCTGGAGCTGGGCGTAGAGTACGTTGACCTGGCGACCCTGTTCTCGCAGTCTGACGTGATATCCCTGCACTGCCCGCTGACCCCGGAAAACTACCACCTGCTTAACCAGGCGGCGTTTGACCAGATGAAAGACGGCGTAATGATCATCAACACCAGCCGCGGCGGACTGGTTGACTCTCAGGCTGCTATCGAAGCGCTGAAAACGCAGAAAATTGGCGCACTGGGGATGGACGTGTATGAGAACGAGCGCGATCTGTTCTTTGAAGACAAGTCTAACGATGTGATCCAGGACGACGTGTTCCGCCGTCTGTCTGCCTGCCATAACGTCCTGTTTACCGGCCACCAGGCGTTTCTGACTGCCGAAGCGCTGATCAGCATTTCGGAAACCACGTTGGGTAACCTGCAGCAGCTGGAAAAGGGTGAAACCTGCCCTAACGAACTGGTCTAAGCGTGACCCCGGGTGGCGGCTATGCCCCACCCGGCATGCTGTCTGTTTCCCAGGTCCGGTGTGCGAAGCGCCACCAGAGCAGGACGGCCGCCAGCGCAATCGCGCTCAGCACGCTGAATGCCGCCGCAAAGGAGTAATGACCGGCAATCGTGCCGGTTAACGCCGGGCTCATGGATGCCCCTACCCCCTGCATCAGCATCACCACACTCTGCCCGGCATTGACGTGCCCGCTCCCGCGCAATAGCACCACGATAAACGACGGTACCACGACCCCCAGGATCCCGGCGGCCAGTCCGTCGAGAATTTGTACCGGGATCATCATCAGCGGCGCGTCCGTCATTGCTGCCAGCGCCGCGCGCACCGGCATAACCAGCAGAGCCAGCATAATCAGGCGCCAGTAGCCGTAACGTTCTATTCGGCCTGCAACCCAGATGGCAACGGGGATCATCACCGCCTGCGAGATGATAACGGTGCCTGCCGCGAACAGGCCAGGGTTGATCGAGGCGGGTGCCGCGGCCACCCTCATGCTCAGCATCGGCAGCAGTGCGGCGTTCGCCAGGTGGAACAGCAGCAGCGTCAGCCCGGTCACAAACAGCGCCCGGTTTTTAATTAACACCGCGAAGCCGGGGACAGGAACGTTACCTGAAGATGAAAGCCCTCGCGCCGCATCGTTATCAATATCCCCGTTCCGGATGGCAAGCAGCGCGCAGAGCGTCAGCAGCGTCGTGAAGGTCATCAGCAGGAAAATCCCCCCGACGCCCCAGTACCAGGCAATGCCGCCTGCTATCACTGCGGTGACAAAATTGCCGCCGTGATTGAACGCCTCATTTTTGCCCATCTGCGCGCTAAACCCGCGCTGGCCGGTCAGGCCTAGCGTAATCCCGGCGACGAGAGGCCCGACAAACGCCGCGCAGATGCCGGTGACCATTTGCGAGACGGCGACAACGCTGGTCTGCTGGCTAAACCAGAGCAGCAGCGTGCTCAGGGTGATCAAAATGCAGAGCAGCGCCAGCAAGGCGCGTTTGTTGCTGGAGGTGTCGGTAATAACCCCCGCCGGCAATGTGGCCAGTAACCCCGCCAGCCCTCCGGCCGTCATCAGTAAGCCGATATCATCGGGGGTCCAGTGTCGCTCAGTGAGAAAGATACCGAGAAAAGGACCAAGGCCATCACGGACATCCGCAATGAAAAAACTTGTCAGGCATAACGCCCGCAGCGAACGAAGAGACATACTTCCTGCCTGTGAATTATCCGGCTCGCGTTTCGCAATGACCCGCGTCCAGACGATCGTACAATAAAATTAAAAATGTAGCCTAGCGCTGCTTTTTGAAAATCAGATGACGGACCAAAAGACCGGATTAACCAGGGAGGCTACGCGTCACACCAGCCTCCGACGAGCTGTAGCAAAATGTGAATAGCCGCCGGGAACATCAGCAGTAAAAGTAAAACCGTCACCACAGCAATCGCCATCAGAAACTCCTTTTAAATTTTTCGTTTTACGAAATCGTAGTCAGTATTTTTATATTGTCACTGGCGATCGGCTATTTTCTTCATTATTCACGAGGACGCCCCTTTTTTATTAAGGCGCCCTCGTTGCTGGTTTGATTAAAATTCGCGTTTAAAACGCCGGAGCTTTACCTTTTCATTATGCTTTGCCGCTCAAATAGCAAAGTTTTCCGTCATCTGCTTCAGTGCCCTGGACTGCTCGGTCAGCGCCTGCGATGCCGCAGCGGACTGCTCAACGAGCGCCGCATTACCCTGCGTCACGCCATCCATCTGGGTGACGGCAGCGCTGATTTGCATGATGCCCTGCATTTGCTCAACCGAAGCCATTGAAAGACTGTCCATGGTTTCTGCCAGCGTAGCCACGTTGCTCGCGGCCCGCAAAATCGTCTCTGCCGTTCTGGATGCCACCGACACACCGTTATCGACATCCTCAACGGCATGCTCAATCAGCGCCCCAATTTCTTTAGAAGCCGTTGCGCTGCGCTGAGCGAGATTTCTGACTTCCGTCGCCACCACGGCGAAGCCGCGACCATGCTCACCGGCACGTGCAGCCTCGACCGCCGCATTCAGCGCCAGAATATTAGTCTGGAAAGCTATCCCTTCTATAACGTTGGTGATTTCCTTTATCTTCAGCGCGTTAGCCGAGATATTCTGCATCGTTTCGCTCATTTCGCCCACGGCAGACTCACCTTCGCGTGCCAGTGCTTCCGTCTTTCTTGCTGACGTTGCCGTATGCTCAGCGACCTCGGTATTGTTCCGAACGGTCATCGTCAGCTGCTCCATGCTGGCGGCAGTCTGCTGCAGCGCCGCTGCCTGCTCCTCGGTACGAGACGATAACTCCATATTGCCCTGCTCGATCTCCCCGGCAGCCAGATCCACCGACGTCGCGGCCTCTTTGATTTCAGTGACAAGGGTTTTCAACTGGGTCTGCATGTTGTCCAGAGCCGCAAGCAGCGTGCCGGTTTCATCCATCCGGGTAATACGTATGGTTGAGGTGAGATCGCCGGCGGCAATGGTGTTCGCCGTATTCAGGGCCTGCTTTAGCGGTCGGAGAATACTGCGCGACAGCAGTGTGCCCGTCAGCAGCGCGGTGACAACCGCCGCAATCATTCCCAGGATTATCATCATGCGCGTACGGAAGCGTTCTTCAGCCAGTCGGGTTTGACGTTCAGCCATAATGCTGTATTCGTCGTTCAGCGCTTGCTGAATAACGCCCCGCATAGCGTCCATTTGCTCTTTTCCGGTATTACGCTCCAGGCTACTGATGAACGCATCCATATCTTCGCCCCCGCGGGATATCCTCTCTCTTCGCTGGATTAACGGCAGCGCAAATGACCTTTTCCATTCTTCTTCAAGCCTGGAGAGGGTGGTTAATTTTTGCTGCTGCGACGGGTTATCACGCGTAAGCCCGGTAATTTCATCAACTTTGCTTTTAAACCTCTCATCCCCCTGCGTGAAGGGTTGAAGAACGTCCTGATTGCCGGTGAGCGCAAAACCGCGAATGCCGGTTTCCATGTTGATCAGGTTTTCGGTTACGGAGCGAAGGTTATCGACCACTTTATAGCTATGAACGTTGAGCTTGCTGACGGCCGTCACTCTGTCAAAGCTCAAATAGAGCAACCCGCAGACGACGGACATTAAAACCACAATTGCGCCAAATGCTATGGTAAGCCGGGTGCCGATGTTGAGATTTTTAAACATGACTCTTCCTTAATAATTAGCATAGGTTCATCTTCTGGAGATGAATTTTAATAACGGCTTATTTTTTGTGGGTAATGGAAATAGGTTTCCACCACGACCACACCCATGCTAATCGGCAGAGGAAATTAATACTTTAGGCTGCAATAAAAATATATTAACCCTCTTTTTGCGATGATTCTTATATGCAATTAACGGCCGTACTTCAATCAGTATAAATAATTAAATTAAGTTGCGAGAATTATAAATTTGAGATTCGAAAAAGCACCTAAAATTAAGCACATTTAATGTAAATGCATTTCAAAGCATTAATAAATGTAAATTTTCGTTCTTTTTTTGACCACTTAAGGACTTTCAGACCTATAAAAAAACCGGGCGCGAGGCCCGGTTCTCTTCGTAGCTAAAAGTGACGCTATGCGCTCAACCCGCGATTCTCCAGCATCGGTTCAATCTTCGGATCGTGTCCGCGCCAGCTACGATAAAGTTCGGCTAAATCAGCGCTGTTGCCACGAGACAAAATAGCCTCACGGAATTTCTGCCCGTTCTCGCGGGTTAAGCCGCCCTGCTCCACGAACCACTGATAGCCATCGTCCGCCAGCATTTGCGTCCACAGGTAGGCATAGTACCCCGCCGCGTAGCCGCCGCCAAAAATATGGGCAAAGTAGCTGCTGCGGTAACGCGGCGGCACGGCGGGCAGATCCAGACCCTCTTTTTTCAACGCCGCGGCTTCGAATTCTTCAACGCTCGACACGGCCTCGCTGATGCCGTGCCAGTTCATGTCCAGCAGCGCCGCACTCAGCAGCTCCGTCATGTCATAACCCTTGTTGAAATGGGTCGCGTTGAGCATGCTTTCCCGCAGCGCGTCCGGCATCGGTTCACCGGTTTCGTAGTGACGGGCATAGTGGCTGAACACCTGAGGATGGCTGGCCCAGTGCTCGTTGATTTGCGACGGGAATTCAACGAAATCACGCGGCGTATTGGTACCGGACAGCGTGGCGAAGCGCTGGCTGGCAAACAGACCGTGCAGGGTATGGCCAAACTCGTGGAACAAGGTTATCACGTCATCCCAGGAGAGAAGCGCGACGCCTCCGTTACCCGGCTTTTGGTAGTTGCAGACGTTGTAGATCACCGGGCGGGCAGCAAATTCGAAGGACTGCTCGATGAAATTGCCCATCCAGGCACCGCCCTGCTTGGAATCGCGGGCAAAGAAGTCACCGTAAAACAGCGCCATGCCCTCACCGGTGTGGTCAAAAATTTCCCATACGCGGACGTCAGGGTGATAAACCGGAATATCGAAACGCTCCACAAAACGGATGCCAAACAGCTGGCTGGCCGCCCAGAATACGCCATCCTGCAATACGGTATTGAGCGCAAAATAGGGTCGAATCTGCGATTCATCGAGGGCGTATTTCGCCTGGCGCACGCGCTCGGCATAAAAGGCCCAGTCCCAGGCCTGCGCGGTGAACCCACCCTGCTCGTCATCAATGACCTTCTGAATATCGGCCTGCTCGCGCTCTGCACGGGCACGCGCGGCGGGCACAATTCCGCGCATAAAGGCCAGCGCGGCGTCGGGAGTTTTCGCCATCTGGTCGGCGATGCTCCAGCTGGCGTAATCCTCAAAGCCCAGCAGACGTGCCTGCCGCGCGCGCAGCGCCGTAAGACGCAGGATCAATGCGCGGGTGTCGTTTTCATCCCCTTTCTGGGTGCGCGTCCAGCCGGCGTTGAACAGGTTTTCGCGCGTCTGCCGGTTGCGCAGCGCGGCTAGCGCAGGCTGCTGTGTCGTGTTCAGGAGCGGGATCAGCCAGCGGTCGTTCAGCCCTTTTTCCGCGGCGGCCTGCGCCGCGGCAGCGATCTCTTCTGCGCTGAGGCCTTCAAGCTGGTGCGCGTAATCCACCACCAGCCCGCCCGCGTTGTTGGCGGCCAGCAGACGCTGGTTAAACTGGCTGGTCAGGGACGCGGCCTCGGTATTCAGCGCCTTCAGCTCGGCTTTTTCCGCTTCATTCAGGCGCGCGCCGGCCAGAATAAAGCGCTGGTACGTCTCCTCGACCAGCCGACGGGATTCGGCATCCAGCGCGGCGCGGTCCTGCCAGACGCTCTCGACGCGGGCGAAAAGGGTGTCGTTCAGCCAGATGTCGTTCGCCAGCGCGGCAAGTTCGGTGGAGAACTGCTCCTCCAGCTCCTGCAGGTAGGCATTGGTGTGCGCGGAGGTCATGGCGAAGAAAACGCTGCTGACGCGCGCGAGCATAACGCCGCTTTTCTCCAGCGCCAGCACGGTGTTAGTGAAGTCAGGCGCAGCGGTTTGATAAACTATCGCGTCTATGTCCGCCCGCTTCTGGCGAAGCGCTTCATCGAAGGCCGGACGATAGTGCTCGTCTTTGATGGTATCAAAATGGGGGGCCTGGTAAGGCAGCAGGCTGATGTCAAAAAAGGGGTTGTTGGCCGTCATCTTTCACTCCTCAGAACGGATATCTTCCCAGAGTAGGCCAGGCCGCCATCGCCTGCAACGCCGTCATACAAATGTTGCCTTAACGCACCCTCTGCGGGCGTGCTATGTTAGTACAACACAAAAAGCGTTGAGGAACAGTGAGATGATTATTTTAGTTACCGGAGCAACGGCGGGTTTTGGTGAAAACTTCACGCGTCGCTTCGTCGCCAACGGGCACAAAGTGATTGCAACCGGCCGTCGTCAGGAGCGCCTGCAGGAGCTGAAGGACGAGTTAGGAGACAGCATCCTGACCGCGCAGCTGGACGTGCGTAACCGCGCGGCCATTGAAGAGATGATTGCTAGCCTGCCGGCAGAGTGGCGCGCCATCGACGTGCTGGTCAACAATGCCGGTCTGGCGCTGGGCATGGAGCCTGCCCACAAGGCCAGCGTTGAGGACTGGGAAAACATGATCGACACCAACAACAAAGGGCTGGTGTACATGACCCGCGCGGTGCTGCCGGGCATGGTGGAGCGCAACCGCGGCCACATTATCAACATCGGTTCTATCGCCGGGAGCTGGCCTTACGCGGGCGGTAACGTCTACGGCGCGACCAAAGCCTTCGTTCGCCAGTTCAGCCTGAACCTGCGTACCGATCTTCACGGCACCGCTATTCGCGTCACCGATATCGAGCCGGGGCTGGTTGGCGGCACCGAATTCTCCAACGTGCGCTTCAAGGGCGATGACGCGAAAGCGGATAAAACCTACGAAAACGCCAATGCGCTGACGCCGGAAGACGTCACCGAAGCGGTCTGGTGGGTCGCGACCCTGCCAAAACACGTCAACATCAATACCGTAGAGATGATGCCGGTCAGCCAGAGTTTTGCCGGACTTAGCGTCCATCGTGGCTAAATAAGCCCTTCCCGGCCCGCGGGCCGGGTCTGTTTCGGGTTATAAAAGAATGGTAGTATGTTCAGGCTAACTCTCTGAGAAATGACAACTCATGGCCGCTGAATCGCAACTCAATCCTACCCAGCCCGTAAACCAGCAAATTTATCGCATTTTGCGACGCGATATTGTCCAATGCCTGATCCCGCCGGGAACGCCGCTTTCTGAAAAAGAGGTCTCCGTGCGTTTTGACGTCTCCCGTCAGCCGGTGCGTGAAGCGTTTATTAAGCTTGCTGAGAACGGCCTGATTCAGATCCGCCCGCAGCGCGGCAGCTACGTAAACAAAATTTCACTCTCACAGGTGCGCAACGGCTGTTTTGTACGCCAGGCGATTGAATGCGCGGTGGTGCGCCGTGCCGCAGCGCTTATCAATGACAACCAGTATTACCTGCTGGAGCAAAACCTGCATCAGCAGCGCATTGCGATTGACCGTAAGCAGCTCAACGATTTCTTCCAGCTTGATGACGAGTTTCACCAGAAGCTGGCGCAAATTGCGGACTGCCAGCTGGCCTGGGATACCATCGAGAACATCAAGGCCACAATTGACCGGGTGCGCTACATGAGCCTCGATCACGTCTCCCCGCCGGAAATGCTGCTTCGACAGCATCACGATATTTTCAGCGCGCTGGAAAAACGCGATCCGGACGGGGTGGAAAAAGCGATGACGCTGCATCTACAGGAGATCGGCGAGTCCGTGCAGCTTATTCGTCAGGAAAATAGCGAGTGGTTTAGCGAAGAGTAATATTTGCCGCCCCTTTAGAGGGCGGCGTCGTGATTAGCGAACGACCAACACCGGAATTGTGGCGTAGCGCAGAATAGATTCCGCATTTGACCCCAGCAGATGGGTGGTGATGCCCGGATTTTTCGACCCGATGACAATCACGTCAAATTCCCCTTCTTTGCTCAGCTTGATAATTTCATCGCGGACGCTGCCAAAACGAACCAGGGTGTGAATATTCTCCGGGGAGATATCGAACAGTCGTTTTAACTCGTTCATTTTCTTCCCGGATTCTGCGCTCATATACTCTTCAAACTTTTTAATATCGGCGTTGAATCCGCGCAGGAGAGACCGACTGCTGGCAGGCAGAATATTGACCAGGGTAATCGACGCGCCCTCGGCCTTCGCAAGGTTAGCCGCGTGGCGAACCGCTTTGTCGCTCAAATCCATTTCAAACACGTCAACAGGCATCAAAATCTTCTTATACATAAGCCTGACTCCTTATTCCGATGAAGGGTTATTTCCTGCACCCAGAATGACATCGGGAATATAAACCAACCCTCAACGCTTCCCCGTTGAAACTATCAATAAATGAAAATAACGGTCTGCTTTGTAAAATGCTGTCGTGAAGCGTCAGCGCCCCACGAAATAAAGAAAAAAGTGTGAGTTTGATCAAAAACAAAAACATGACTGGCAGACAGGCGTATTTATAGTGCCCCGTGAACGGCAAAACCTGAAATAGCGCCGTAACGGATAGTTTAGAGAGGAGAAAATACCATGATGACATACGACCGTAACCGCAATGCAATCACCACCGGCAGCCGCGTCATGATTAGCGGCACCGGCAAAACCGGCGTGATTAAGGCGATCCACAGCGACGGGCTGGATGCCGCGCAGGTGCGCCGTGGCAAAACGGTGGAAGTGGAAGGATGCGAAGGTAAGTTCGAACCAATTGAACTGATTCGTCTGGGTATGCACTAAATTGTGCGCCGACATGCCGCCGCGAACGGCGGCATGTGTTGTATTACAGGCGTGACGCGTACTCCGCCACCGTAGCCTTCGCGCCCTTCTGCAGCAGCGTCTGATACGCGCTCATCACGGCGTCTGTGAAGACTTTTTCTCGCGGCAACTCTTTTCCAAAAATGGCTTCAATGCCGAGCAGCGCGTTAACCCGGTTCTCACCTTCCGCGCTTCCCTTCACCGCCGCCTGAATCGCCGCCAGCTGCGGGTCGCTCACGTCGATGGCGTTACCCTGCTCGTCCACGCCGCCGACGTAGCGCATCCACCCCGCCACGCCCAGCGCCAGGAGTGGGAAAGGCGTCTGGTGCACCAGGTGCCAGCGCACGGAGTCCAGCATGCGCTGCGGGAGCTTCTGGCTGCCGTCCATCGCAATTTGCCAGGTACGGTGGCGCAGGGCCGGGTTGCTGTAGCGGGCGATCAGCAGGTCAGCGTAGCGTTCTAAATTCACGCCCTTCACTTTCAGGGTCGGTGCCTGCTCGCTGAGCATCAGCGCGTGCGCGGCGACGCGGTAGTGCTCGTCTTCCATACACTCATTGATGTGCTGATAACCGGCCAGATAGCCCAGGTACGCGAGGAACGAGTGGCTGCCGTTGAGCATGCGCAGCTTCATCTCTTCAAACGGGATCACGTCTGAAACCAGCTCGGCACCGGCTTTTTCCCATTCCGGACGCCCGGCCACAAAGTTATCTTCGATAACCCACTGGCGGAACGGCTCGCAGGCCACCGCCGCCGGATCGCGGACGCCGGTCAGCTGCGCGATTTTATCCAGCGTATCGGAAGTGACCGCCGGCACGATGCGATCCACCATGGTTGACGGGAAGGTGACGTTAGCCTCGATCCAGTCCGCCAGCTCGCCGTCTACCGCCCGGGCGTAAGCGCAGGTTACGTTGCGCATCACGTGACCGTTCTCCGGCATGTTGTCGCAGGACATCACGCTAAACGCGGGCAGCCCCGCCGCTTTACGACGCGCCAGCGCTTCCACCACCACGCCCGGCGCGGATTTCGGCTGATGCGGGTTTTGCAGATCCGCGGCAATTAACGGGTGATCGAGCATCAGTTGCCCTGTCGCCGGAGAGTGGCAGTAGCCTTTTTCGGTGATGGTCAGCGAGACAATCGCCACCTGCGGTTCACACATTGCCGCCAGCACGCTCTCCAGCCCGTCGACCTGCGCGTGCAGCGCCTTTTTGACTACGCCAACCACGCGGGAGGTCCAGGCATCGGCAGACATTTCCGCTACGGTGTAGAGGTTATCCTGCGCCTTCAGGTCGGCAATCTGCTGCTCGCCGCCAATCAGGTTAACCTCACAGTAGCCCCAGTCGCTGCCGTGTTCAGCCGCGAGGATGTCGGCGTACACCGCCTGATGCGCGCGGTGAAACGCGCCGAAGCCTAAATGGACAATGCGTGCTTTAAGGCTGTCGCGATCGTACTGAGGCAGCGTCGCGTTGGCCTGTAATAAGGTGTTTTCCATGATTAAGACTCGCTAATTAGAAAGCTGTGGATCGCTGCCGCCCGGTCCAGAGCGGCAGCGCCTGCTGACTACACCAACTAGAATGGCAGTCGGGGTAAAAAATAACTGCCATCAACCATACTGATACTGCCGTTTGAGTTTTTGATTTATATTAACTTTTGCTCAGGTGGTGTGACATAAACAAAAAGTTGTGTGATAAGTCACGCAAGATATAAACCGCTAGCGTCGCGTGGAGACCGCACCGTAACCCACGCACTCTTTCGGCGCGGCCTCCGCAGCATCTTCCGCCGCGCTGAGGTCCCGGTCGCGGACTTCCGGCATCAGGAACGCCGAAACCAGCCCAATCAAGGAATAGGCCACCAGCATGGCAACGATCGGCCACCAGGAGCCTGTCATGTTGCAGAAGATCCCCGCCAGTACCGGGCCAAAGCCCACCGCCACCAGACCGCCCGCCTCTTTGGAGATAGCCATGCGGGTAAAGCGATTCCGCGAGCCAAACATCTCCGCCATGGTGATATTTTCCAGCGCAAACAGCCCCAGCACGGCGAAATTATGGATAACGATGATCGAGAGCATGATCGTCCCCGGCGCATAGCTTTTATCGACGATAATCGACAGCATCGGGTAGGCCAGAATAATGGCGGAGATATTGAGGATAATGTACGGCAGCCTGCGCCCCACTTTGTCGGAAAGCCAGCCCAGCAGCGGGATGGAGATAAACCCGAGAATGGAGCTTATCATCAGCGCATCGGTAGGAATCGCTTTATCGAACAGCAGCGTCTGGACCAGATAACCCGCGAGGAAGGTCTGGATCAGCCCCGAGTTGCCCGCCTGACCGAAACGCAGGCCGGTCGCCAGCCAGAAGGATTTACTTTTCACCATTGAACCCAGCGAGGTGTCCGGCTGCACGGTTTCTGCATCGTTTACTTTCTCAAAGACCGGGCTCTCCTTAAGGTTCATTCGCAGCCAGATGGCAAAGATCATCACCACAACGCTGGCAAGGAACGGCACGCGCCAGCCCCAGGCAAGCAGCTGTTCACGATCGAGGGCAAAGAACATAATGGCCCAGATCGCCGTGGCGCTCAGCGTTCCGCAGTTAGTCCCCATCGCCACCAGCGAGGAGATAATGCCGCGCTTCCCTTTCGGCGCGTACTCCGCCAGCATGGTCCCTGCCCCGGAGATCTCTGCCCCGGCGCCCAGCCCCTGAATAATACGCAGCGTCACCAGCAGAACGGGCGCAAAAATGCCGATCTGCGCGTAGGTTGGCAGCACGCCAATCAGCGTGGTGCAGATCCCCATCATGGTGATGGTGATAAACAGCACCTTTTTACGGCCAATGCTGTCGCCCATTCTGCCAAAAATAAAGGCCCCGACGATACGCGCGATGTACCCCGCGCCGTAGGTTCCCATCGCCAGAATCAGCGCCATCGCGGCCGACTGTTCCGGGAAGAAGATTTCATGAAATACCAGCGCCGCCCCCAGCGAGTAGAGCTGGAAATCCATAAACTCCAGCGCGGTGCCCAGCCAGCCGGAGACGGCGGCTTTCACCAGATCGGAGGTGGTTCTTTGAGGTTGTGCTTGCGTCATAATGGCTATCTCTAAAAGGTAAGATGCGTACCACTCAGAGCCCGTCTTCGCGGGCTCTTAACCGCGTGTAGGGTTATTGCCCGAACGTCAGTAAAACCTTGCAGCACTGCCGCTGGTCTTTTTCAAACAGTTCGATGGCGTCTGTTACATGGCGATAGTCAAAGGTATGGGTGATCAGTTTTTCCGGGTCGATCAGCCCTTTTTCCAGCCAGTCGATGACGACCGGGAATTTGTTAGCGTTCAGGCGCGAGGAGAAGATCGCCAGCTCTTTGCCGGTGATGCCCTGCTGAACTATCTGGCTCGGTTCGCTGGAAAAGCCCATCAGCACGATGCGCGCCGCCGGAGAGGCCAGGGTGACCGCTTCCTGTAAAATCGACGGATGACAGGCGGCGTCAATAATCAGCGTCGGCTTGATGCCTTTTTCGTCCAGCGCGGCCTGCAGCGAGTGCTCGGCATTATTTAACACCCAGTCCGCGCCGCTGCGCTGGGCCATAGCCAGCCGCTCATTGATTCTGTCGACGACGATAACCTGCTTCACGTTGTAGACGCCCTTCAGCGCCTGCACGGTGACCAGCCCCATCGGCCCAGCGCCGTAGATCAGCGCAACGTCCTGTTCGGTAGGTGTAGCCTGCCCCGTCACGTTGGCGGCAATGGTGAAAGGCTCAACCATGACGGCGTGTTTATCCGGGATCGCATCCGGGATGCGCCAGGCATTTTTCGCGGGCACGGCGGCATATTCGCTGAAGCCACCGTCGCGGTGGACGCCCAGCACCACCAGCGAGGTGCAGACGTTAGGCTTACCGACGGAGCACGGGTAGCAGTGCCCGCAGCTGATCACCGGATCCACCGAAACGCGCTCCCCTAACCGGGACGGTTCTACGCCCTCGCCTACGGCGTCGATCTCGCCAAAAAACTCGTGGCCGATCACGCGCGGATATTTTGCAAACGGATTATGGCCGCGGTAGATATGGCTGTCTGACCCGCAGATCCCGGCCAGCTTGATTTTGACGCGGACTTCACCTGCGCCGGGCTCCGGGCGAGGACGTTCTTCAATTACCAGCTGGTTCGGCTGTTGAATCACTACGCTTTTCATCGTTCGCTCCTCGGTTACCAGTTCCACAGCGTGCCGTCTTCGAGACGGGCCACCGGCAGATAGGCCGGATCGTACGGGTATTTCGCCGCCAGCTTTTCATCAAACTCAATGCCCAGCCCCGGCTTCTCGCCCGGGTGCATATAGCCGTTATCAAAGCGCCAGCCGTGCGGGAAGACTTCCAGCATCTGTTCGGAGTAGCCCATATATTCCTGCACGCCAAAGTTCGGCACCCACAGGTCGAAATGCAGCGCGGCCGCGTGGCAGATCGGCGACAGATCTGACGGGCCGTGCGAGCCGGTACGCACCTGATAGAGCGACGCGAAGTCCGCGATGCGGCGCATCCCGGTGATCCCGCCCGCATGGGTGATGGTGGTGCGGATATAGTCGATAAGCTGCTCTTCGATAAGCTGCTTGCAGTCCCAGATGCTGTTGAACACCTCGCCCACCGCAACTGGCGTGACGGTATGCTGGCGGATCAGGCGGAAGCACTCCTGGTTTTCAGCGGGCGTAGGGTCTTCCATCCAGAACATGCGGAATGCTTCGATGCTCTTGCCGAAGCGCGCCGCTTCGATGGGCGTCAGCCGGTGGTGCATGTCGTGCAGGAGATGTTCATTGAAGCCAAACTTGCTGCGCACCGCGTCAAACAGCTTTGGCGTGAAGTCGAGGTATTTCTCGGTGGACCAGAGCTGTTCTTCCGGCCAGTCGCCTTTGGTGGCGGGCTCGTAGGCCAGCCCCTTCCCTTTGGCCATGCCGTAGGTGGTTTTCATACCCGGCACGCCGCACTGCACGCGGATCGCCTTAAAGCCCATCTCCTTATGGCGGGCGTAATCTTCCAGCACGTCGTCAATGGTGTGCCCGGTGGTGTGGCAGTAGACCATGACGCCCTCACGGGATGCGCCGCCCAGCAGCTGGTAGAGCGGCATGTTGGCCGCTTTGGCTTTAATGTCCCAGAGCGCCATATCCACGGCGGAGATGGCCGACATGGTGACCGGCCCGCGACGCCAGTAGGCGCCCTTATAGAAGAATTGCCAGATATCTTCGATACGGTGCGCGTCGCGGCCAATCAGCTGCGGGCAGAGGTGATCTTTCAGGTAGGAAGCAACGGAGAGCTCACGCCCGTTCAGCGTGGCGTCGCCGAGCCCCACAATCCCCTCATCGGTGGTGATTTTAAGCGTAACAAAGTTACGCCCCGGGCAGGTAACAAACACGTCAGCCCCGACAATCTTCATAATTCCTTTCCTTACATCGCTCGTTGTGATGACGGAAATTTACCCACCCACACGACTACCATACAAGTATGATGATCATAAAATCAGCTAACGATCACAAAAAAGTGCACCTTCTCGTATCTCTAAAATCCATCATTTTGTGCCTGTTTCACTTCAGGTGACGATTCATTTAGGCAGCGTACCTGAAGATATCTTTTACTTGTCCATACCCCGTGCCGCGGGTATGCCGTTATTGCTCTTTGGTGTAGAATCTGAACGGGGAAACTTGCTCATCTGCACCCATTTAAAAGGAAACGCTATGACTACATTAAGCAAACGCCTTTGTCTGACAGCCCTGCTGGCGCTGTCATCGTTCGCCTTTGCCGCCTCTGCGACAGCGGAAACCAGCAAGCTCATTATCGAGTCTGGTGACAGCGCGCAAAGCCGCCAGAACGCCGCGATGGACAAAGAACAATGGAATGACACCCGCAGCCTTCGTCAGAAGGTCAACAAACGTGCCGAAAAAGAGTGGGACAAAGAAGATGTCGCCTTTGACGCACGCGATAAGTGTCAGCAAAGTGCGAACGTCAATGCCTACTGGGAGCCGAACACCCTGCGCTGCCTGGATCGCCGCACCGGTCGTACGGTAGCCCCATAATGTCGGCGCCCTGTGACGTAAAACTCCGGCCGCTGGAGCGTGAAGACCTGTGCTTTGTCCACCAGCTCGACAATAACGCCAGCGTGATGCGCTACTGGTTCGAAGAGCCTTACGAGGCCTTTGTCGAGCTGTCGGATCTTTACGACAAGCACATTCACGATCAGAGCGAGCGTCGTTTTGTGGTGGAGTGTGAAGGTGAAAAAGCCGGGCTTGTGGAGCTGGTTGAGATTAACCACGTTCACCGCCGGGCGGAGTTCCAGATCATTATTTCGCCTGAGCACCAGGGGAAAGGCCTGGCCTCACGGGCGGCGAAGCTGGCGATGGATTACGGATTCAACGTCCTGAATCTCTACAAGCTTTATCTGATCGTGGATAAAGAGAACGAAAAAGCGATCCATATCTACCGCAAGCTGGGCTTTATGGTAGAAGGCGAGCTGATTCACGAGTTCTTTATCAACGGCGAGTACCGCAACACCATCCGCATGTGCATTTTCCAGCATCAGCACCTGGCGGGACACAAGCCGTCAGGCGCCAGCCTGCTGAAACCAACCGCGCAGTAACCTGCGCGGTTTTATCCTCAGTAGTACTCAATCGTATTCTTGATGGTGTACTTGCGCTCAACGGCGGGTTTGACGCTGTCGTCCTTGATGGTGAGATCGCAGCTCACCGGGTTGTTATGTCGATCGTAATCGCAGCTCTGCGTCACGTTGCCCATCGGCTTGTCGTTTAACAGGCTCACGGCCGAGTAATCCATTCTTTTGCGCAGATCCTTAGACGGCGTTGACTGTACCGATAAATGCTGATCCCCTGAGACGGTGGTTTTGCCCAGCGGGTAGCCATCCGCATCGTAGCGGTACTTCACCTCCATCTCTTTGCCGTGCGCGGCCACCACGAAGCCGTTGTCGTCGGTATCCCACGTCACCCCGGCTGACGGCAGTTCGGCCAGCTGGCATTTGCCCTGCAGCTTCACCTTACGCTGCTGGGTTTCTGCATCGATGTAGTAGTTGGCATCCAGCACCAGCGCTACGCCCGTGTTAGCCTCCAGGTCGTGCAGCTCCAGCGTGTCGAAACACCCTTCTTCCGACACGGTGCCGGTGACCCGTTTGGACACTTCGCCCTTCTCGTTGAACAGCGTCTGGGTAAAATCTTTGACCGGGCCGCGCAGAGGGTCGAAATCAAATTCGTTCGAAAAACTCGCCATCTCGGGCGTAAACGACAGCGGTGCGGAGTTGTTATCACAGCCCGCGAGAGTAGCGGCCAGGAGCGTTATCGCTGCATATTTCTTCACATTCTTTACCAATACAGAGAGATTATTCCCAATCATATTAGCAAATACAGTTGTTTACACGAAGCCTGCTAAAATTAATCTATACAAAGTGAAAAGGAGCTACAGATGAAACGGTTACCCTGGATTACCGCCCTGCTGTTAATGAGTGCCTCAACGGCCGCGCTGGCGGCACCGGACTCCTGCGAGCGCGTGAAAAGCGACATTCAGCAGAAGATCGTCAACAACGGCGTGCCGGAGTCTGGTTTTACGCTGAATATTGTGCCGAACGATCAGGCCGACCAGCCGGACGCCCAGGTGGTGGGCCACTGTGCCAACGACACCTTTAAAATTTTGTACACCCGCACAGGCAGCGGGGCGGCGTCCGGCAATCAGGATAATGCGCCGGCTGAACCTCAGTAAATCACCGTCAATCCCCTTTGATTTGACAAGGATTAATATTTAATACCTCCAAATAAGTAACACTCACCCCATCATTAGCCCGGTTATCATTTCGGGAAAAATAATACGTAATCACAATGGTGGGGTGAGCCATGTCCGATATCGAACATCACGGCGGAATTAGCCGTCGAACACTCGTAAAATCTACGGCGATAGGTTCTCTGGCGCTTGCCGCTGGCGGCATTTCGTTGCCTTTTGGACTGAAAAGCGCTGCAGCCGCGGTACAAAACGCAGTGAAACCGGCAGAAGATAAAGTGGTCTGGGGCGCCTGCTCGGTCAACTGCGGCAGCCGCTGCGCGCTGCGTCTGCACGTCCGCGATGACGAAGTGTACTGGGTCGAAACGGATAACACCGGTGAGGATATCTACGGCAATCACCAGGTCCGGGCCTGCCTGCGCGGACGCTCTATTCGCCGCCGCATCAACCACCCTGACCGTCTGAACTACCCGATGAAACGCGTGGGTAAACGGGGTGAAGGCAAGTTCGAGCGCATCAGCTGGGACGAGGCCCTGAACGCCATCACCGCCAGCCTGAAAGACGTGGTCAGCAAATACGGCAACGAAGCGGTGTACATAAATTATTCCTCCGGGATTGTCGGCGGCAATATCACCCGTTCCTCCCCTTACGCTTCGCTGGTGGCGCGCCTGATGAACTGCTACGGCGGGTTCCTGAGCCACTACGGCACCTACAGCACGGCGCAAATCGCCTGCGCGATGCCTTATACCTACGGCAGCAACGACGGCAACAGCACCTCGGATATCGAAAAAACCAAACTGGTGGTGATGTTCGGCAATAACCCGGCGGAAACCCGCATGAGCGGCGGCGGGATTACATATTACCTGGAGCAGGCCCGCGAGCGCTCCAACGCGCGCATGATCGTCATCGACCCGCGCTACACCGATACGGCAGCCGGACGCGAAGACGAGTGGATCCCGATCCGTCCGGGTACCGATGCCGCCCTGGTGGCGGGAATTGCCTGGGTATTGATCGACGAAAACCTGGTTGACCAGCCGTTCCTGGACAAATACTGCGTTGGGTACGACGAAAAAACGCTGCCGGAAGGTGCCCCCGCGAATGGTCACTATAAAGCGTATATTCTCGGCCAGGGTGATGACAACACGGCGAAAACGCCTGAGTGGGCCTCGCGCATTACCGGCATTCCAGCAGATCGCATCATCAAGCTTGCCCGCGAAATCGGCTCCGCGAAGCCGGCCTATATCTGCCAGGGATGGGGACCTCAGCGACAGGCGAACGGTGAACTGACCGCCCGCGCCATCGCGATGCTGCCGATTCTGACCGGCAACGTGGGGATCAACGGCGGCAACAGCGGTGCCCGTGAGTCGACCTACACCATCACTATCGAACGTATGCCGCTGCCGGAAAACCCGGTTAAAACGCAAATTTCCTGCTTCAGCTGGACGGACGCCATCGCCCGTGGCCCGGAAATGACCGCTCTGCGCGACGGGGTGCGCGGTAAAGATAAGCTGGACGTGCCGATTAAGTTCATCTGGAACTACGCGGGTAACACCATTATTAACCAGCACTCCGATATCAATAAAACCCACGATATTCTGCAGGACGAAAGCAAGTGCGAAACCATCGTGGTGATCGACAACTTTATGACCTCATCGGCGAAATACGCCGATATCCTGCTGCCAGATTTAATGACCGTCGAGCAGGAAGACATTATCCCTAACGATTACGCCGGGAACATGGGCTACCTGATTTTCCTCCAGCCCGTGACCGCACCGAAGTTTGAGCGCAAGCCTATCTATTGGATCATGAGCGAAGTAGCGAAACGCCTCGGACCGGATATCCATCAGAAATTCACCGAAGGGCGCACGCAGGAAGAGTGGCTGCAGTACCTGTATGCAAAAATGCTCGCTAAAGATCCCGCACTGCCGTCCTATGACGAGCTGAAAAAAATGGGCATTTATAAGCGCAAAGATCCAAACGGACACTTTGTGGCCTATAAAAAATTCCGCGAGAACCCGGAAGCCAATCCGCTGAAAACGCCCTCAGGCAAGATTGAGATTTATTCCAGCAAGCTGGCGGATATTGCGGCGACCTGGGAGCTGGCAAAAGATGAGACCATCAGCCCGCTGCCCGTCTACGCATCCACCTTTGACGGCTGGGATGCGCCCGAACGCGCGCAGTTCCCGCTGCAGCTGTTCGGCTTCCATTTTAAAGCCCGCACCCACTCGAGCTACGGTAACGTCGACGTGCTGCAAGCGGCCTGCCGCCAGGAGGTCTGGCTGAATCCCGTTGATGCCGCGAAACGTGGCATTAAGAACGGCGATACGGTGCGCGTCTTTAACGATCGCGGTGAGGTGAGAATAGAAGCGAAAGTCACGCCGCGCATCATGCCAGGCGTAAGCGCCATGGGCCAGGGAGCCTGGCACGATGCCAATATGAATGGCGATCGTATCGACCACGGCTCGTGCATCAACACACTGACCACGCACCGCCCGTCACCGCTGGCAAAAGGCAACCCGCAGCACACCAATCTGGTGCAGATTGAGAAGGTGTAAGAGGTGAACTCTCTGACCCTGGCTTATGCTTTGGTCTGTATTAATGGTTAATTACGTCGCGCGGACATCACCGCGCGAGCAAGGAAGGTTTAATGAAAGACGTCTCACACCGTGACTCGTTCGCATTCAGCGCCCGCGTACTGGGCGCTCTGTTTTACTTCGCGCCTGACAGCGAGCAGACAGCCCCGCTGGTGCAGGCACTGACCGCTGGCGAATGGATAGAGGACTGGCCCCTGCCGCCGGAAACGCTGCAGCCCGTTGCCGAAACCTTTGCCTCGTCTTCCGATGAGCCGCTGACGGATGCCTGGCAACGGCTGTTCATTGGTCCTTATGCCCTGCCCGCTCCGCCGTGGGGTTCCGTCTGGCTGGACCGTGAATCCGTGCTGTTTGGCGATTCCACTCTCGCCCTGCGCCAGTGGATGCGGGAAAACAATATCGCGTTTCAGATGCAGCAAAATGAACCGGAAGATCATTTCGGCACCCTGCTGCTGCTGGCGGCATGGCTGGCCGAGAATGGCCGCGACTCGGAGTGCGATCGGCTTCTGGCGTGGCATCTGCTGCCGTGGAGCACGCGCTTTCTGTCGGTGTTTGTCGACAACGCCGGGCATCCGTTCTATATCGCGCTCGGCAGGCTTGCGCAGCTGACGCTGGCGGACTGGCGATCGGCGTTGGTTGTTCCGGTTGCGGAAAAGACGCTGTACCGCTAGCTGAAATGGCTTGCCTGCCGTTGGCGGGCAAGCCATCAACACGGCAGTACTATGCTCGTCGAAAATAGCTTAAGAAACCCGTCAAAACTGATAGCTGTAGTTCACGCTGGCAAACCACAGATACGGATCGTCATAGCTTCCCTTAAATTGTTCTGGCGATTTCACGCGCGAGGACTGCATATGCAGATACGAGACGGCAAACCCTATATTGCTTTGCGGCGTCACCTGATACTGGGCGCCCGTTGCAAAACGCCACTCGTCCCCGGTAGGTAAGGAAAGTGCAACATCGTCCTGAGATTTGTAGACGGTACTGTCAAACGCGACGCCCGCATTGATGCGCCATAATTCGGTTGGACGATACTGTACCCCCAGCGCGGTATGCCACGAGTCTTTAAGACGATTTTTGCTTTCGGCATCTTGTCCGGCTACTGAAATCTGCGGGTTGCCAAATTGGCTCCAGTCCTGCCAGCCAAGGTCTCCCATTACCGACCACGTTTTATTGAAATCATGCACCAGGCTTAACATAATTTGCTGAGGCGCCCTGACCTGTGCAGAAACGGGAATGTCATATTCAACGTTGGGTAAGTTTGGGAAGCGGGCTTTGGCATCAATATTAAAGTCATAATCCGTTTTACTGGTCCATGCGACCCCCACCCGCGTTCGATCGGTAAGCGCCATCAGTAAGCCCAGACGGTAGCTCAGCGCCCAGTCATGATCGTTTTCTTTTACGTCTTCATCGTCGACATGGCGAGTAAGAGAAAGGAATCCGTAATTGACATTGACGGAACCGCCCACGGACACCCGCTCGCTCAGCTTATAGGCTAAGGACGGACTCAGGGTCATCGCGACCATCGTGCTTTTTTTGATGAGCCGTTCGCCTGCCCAGTTATCAAAATCAATGCCCAGACCATAATTGCCGTACAAACCAACGCCAGCATACAGCGCATCATCAATTTTCTGGGTGTAAAAGGCACTCGCATTTGGAAAAAAACGCAGGATATCGCCAGGGCTTTTGCGGCCCGATTCATCGTCAAGGTGATACGAAATATCCCCGTCCATTGCCTGTAATCCACCGGTAAACATATGGTCAGGCAGCCGCGTCATCCCGGCCGGGTTGGTCACTATTGTGGATGCATCCTGAGCGCGGGCGGCCTGGCCCGCCCCCGCAAGCGCGGTATCTTCAGTCCCTATTTCATAGAAATAGAGCGCGCTGGCCTGAGTCGCCTGCGAAAAAAACAGTCCCAGATAAAACAACGTCGATTTTCTCATGTGCCCTCTGCCTGCGAATGAATGCCCGTTTTTATTTGTCCCGCTCAGGTGCCACTGCCGGTGCCGGATACCAGTTCTCTTTGGCGACCATGACGCTGCCTTCAGGCTGCATAACGAAGTTGGGCGACATGATCTGCACGTTGAATTCGTTGAAAACATCCTGAATGTTGCTGAACAGCACATTGCGCGCGGCAGCCAGCGGTTGTCCGGGTAGCAGCCTGACCTGAAGCTCATAGGCGATATACCAGTCCATTAACGCCAGCTGACGCACCAGCGGCGCGGTCGTAAGATCCACGCACGCTGTCCGTTTGGCGGCCAGCTCAAGCATGGCATGAACCTGTCGCCAGGGCGTGTCGTACCCGATGGTGACGCTTACGGTCAGGTTGATGCTGCCATCATTATTTTGAGCGCTGAGGTTCGTTATTTTGCCGCTCACCACGACGGCATTAGGTACGGTCACTACGTAGTTTTCACGCGTGATAATTTTGGTGGCGAGCATACCGATTTCACTCACCTTCCCTTCGTTATCCGCGACCCGAATAACGTCCCCTTTGCGCAGCGCGCGCGAATAAATCAGTACGAGGCCGCTCATGGCATGATTCATCACCCCGGCAGATCCCAGCGTGAGCATAAGCCCAAAAAAGACGCTTATGCCCTTAAAGGCCAGCGAATTGGCGCCGGGGAGAAACGGGTATGCGGCGGAGAGCGCGAACAACCACACCACCACAGAGAGCAGTTTTCTGGTTGCCCCGACGGTTTCGGGGTGAAGTCCCGGAAACTGTAAACGGCCCGCCTCCACCTGATTGAGTACCATCTTCAACAACTTAAGAATGAAGGCGGTGATGATAAAAATAATTAAAACAATCAGCAGGCCCGGTAAGGCAGAGACGATGGATAAGAAAATCTGACGAACGACGCGCAGGGACCAGTCGCCCAGCGAGGTTGCCCAAACCCGCGTCCAGGGAAACAGGCTAAACGCCCAGCTAAGCCAGACATAGAAAGCTATCATCCCCAGCAATATCATCAGCAAGGCGTATAGACGGGCTTCAACGGCACCAACGTAACGCCGCCAGGTTTTGGGGATCAACCCGCGATTTTCTGCAATCCGGCGACGAAAGTGGCGCTTGACCCGACGCCAGGAACGCCACGCACCCCAGATAAGCAATAAGCAACCGGCCAGCCCCAGCGCGGTTTTCACCGCGGAAAGCACAAGCCATCCGGTGTCGTATTGGTCGTGAAGCGCCGTGCGCTGTGCCTCCAAACGCGCCAGCACGCGCTGCGCGGCCTGATCGAGAGTCAGGTCGTCACCTTCATCAAGATCCGCCTGCGTCAGCAGCATAAGCGGCTTGCCATTCATCACGAACAGCTTGCCCTGCTGGTTATAACGGGTGACGGGGACAATTTTTATCGGTTCACGGACATCCGCCTGGCTGAAATTACGCAGCGTGTTGCGGATGCGTAAAACGCGTTCTTCCGGGGTTGTCAGGCCGAACTTAGCCTGAAGCATGACGATGGGGGTATGGAAAATATACAGCGTGCGCGCTTGCTCCTGCTCCGTCGGTTCCTGACGGGGCTCAGCAGCAAACGCGCCAGACGTTAAAAGGACTATCACAAGCGTTAAAAATGCGAGCGCTCTCTTATTCATACCCGGCACCGAGGAGCGTGAAATTATCTTTTTTCATTACTCTGCCAACCAAACGGTAGACGCACGATTTTCTGAGCATAGACCAGCGCTTCAGTTCTGCAATCTTCTTGTAAGCCCCGCTTTTTCATTCAGCAAGAAGGAAAAACTCCTTTCGCAAATTTATTAATAAATAAATCTAAAGATTACATTTTTGCAGCGTTAACTATCATTAAATGGCATTCGGCATATTCAGCGTCAGACGGCAGTGTCCTACAGGTTGAGGTGACATATTCCGCTGGCTATTCAGCTTATTCACTCAGGATAGTGTTATGAAATTTCATGTAATAACCTCTGCTGTATTACTGGCACTGGCATTTTCTCAGCCGGTATTCGCGGCCGATGCGCCTTTATCGCCGTTAATGAAACAGCTCAATAACGGCAACTGGCTGGCACCGGAAGAGGCGCAGACGCTTAGCGACGAACTGTATTATCAGGATGCCATTCAGGCATACATTCAAACCTTGCCCCTTTTGAATACTATCGGTTTGCGTGATGGTTCCGAGGCAGCATTTGGCAAAGGCTACAATGTCCTGCCAATCTGGAAAGAGCGCATGGACAGCCGTGCCGTCGTGCCGACGCCAAACGGGGATGTTATCTATTCGATGAGCTACCTGGATCTTAAAGAGACGGGTCCGCTGGTGGTTAAAGCTCCGGCAAACGTCATCGGCATGTTTACCGATTTCTTCCAGAAAACCATCACCGACGTGGGAGCTATCGGCCCGGACCGGGCTCGCGGTGGCTTGTATCTGCTGTTACCGCCTGACTACGAAGGGCCGGTCCCTCAGGGTTACTACGCCTTTAAATCATCAACTTATAACGTATTCCTCTTCTTCAGAACCATCATGGGGAAAGGCGACGGTAAGCCTGACCCGGACCCGGCGGTAAAAAATGCTGAAACGACGCGAATTTATCCGCTCTGGGACGTAGAGAAAGAGGTCAAGCCGATGCAGTTCCCGGATGCCAGCGGCAAGCGCGTCAACATGATGTATCCAACGGACGCCAGCTACTGGCAGAAACTGAAAACCTTCGTGGACTATGAGCCTTTAACGGCGATCCCGGAGGAGACGCGTAGCGCATTGTTAAGCATCGGCATGGTTAAAGGGAAACCTTTCGCACCGACGGCGAAGCAGCAGGAAATGCTTAATAAAGCGGTCGCCACCGCACCGCGAATGATTCTGGCTCGTCGACAGCTTGGGCGCGACGATCAGCGTCAGCTGTACTACAAAGACAGACAGTGGGAAAACTCATGGGCAGGTGCAACCGCAGAATGGATGCAGTACGGCACGCTTGATGCTAACCAGCGCGCGGCCTTCTTCCAGATTGCCTATTCCAGCGCGGCCGCGATGGTAATGCATACCACCGGGGCGGGCTCGAAATATCCTTACACGACCAAAGACAATACCGGTAAATTCCTGAACGGCAGCAATACTTACAAACTGCATCTGCCGCCGAATCCGCCAGCCGCGCTGTTCTGGGCGGTAACGGCCTACAACATCACCGACGGCACAATGCCTGAAACCGATCAGCTGCTGCCCTCCACCAACGGTTATTACAACATTCCGAAAAACAATGACGGCTCCATCGACCTCTGGTTTGGGCCAAATAAACCGGACGGCGTAGCCGACAGCGCGTTTATCAAAACGGTTCCCGACCGTAACTTCCTTGTCGCCCTTCGCCTGTACGGCACCGAGGACGGCTTCTACGATCAAACCTGGATACCGGACGATCTGGTTCAAACCAACAAATAATTGAGAGAAAACATGAAAAAACGCTACCTTGCCCTCTTCACCGCGCTGGCGCTCAGCGCCGGTATCCATGCGCAAACTGCGCCGCTCACCATTCCGCATCCCACCCAGTTTGATCGGTTAAACCAGCCGTCTGCGGATGTGACGATGCCTGAAAGCTATGTAAAGGCCATTGCGCAGCAGGCCTACATCTGGGGCTGGCCCATGGTGAACCAGTTCAACCGCCGGGAAACCATCACCAAAGCGCCCTATCCCGCGCTTAATGGCGGGATGGTCCCGGTCGCACCTATGGGTCAGCTCAGCATGCTGACGGACTATATCAAGCCGGAAGAAACCTTCGTTACCTGCCCAAACCAGGACGTTGCCTACGGGCTTGGCTTCTTCGAGTTAGATAAAGAACCGATCGTTATTCAGGTACCTGATTTTGGCGAGCGTTTCTGGGTCTACGCTATCTATGACGCCCGCACGAACCAAATTGGTAACGTCGGTAAGCCTTACGGCACGAAACCCGGATTTTATTTATTAGTCGGGCCGAACTGGAAAGGTGAAACACCGAAGGGTATTGAAGGGGTTATTCGTTCCTCCACTGAAATGGCTAACGTCATTCCACGCGTGCAGATGGATGATACGCCGGAAGACCGCAAAGCCATTCAGGCTCCTATCAAAGAAATCATGACCTACCCGTTAAGCCAGTTTGACGGGAAAATGAAATCCTATGAGTACTCAAAAATTCCCGCCATTGGTGATAAACCGGATGCCAGCGCGGGCGAGACGCGTTGGGTGGTGCCAGAAAAATTCTTTGACCAGTTTGCAAACGTGCTGGAAAAAGTGCCGCCGCTGCCCGGCGAAGAGGCCATGTACGCGCAGTACCGCCATCTGGTAGAGGCCGGGAAGAAAAACCCTGAAGTACGCAAATGGATGGATGAAGCAGCCATCGAGACCGATAAAACGGTGATTGCAGACTTCTTTAAATGGAAAAATAACGGAGTGCCTGCCGGCAACGGCTGGAACCGTTCGAAAAACAACGCCGAGTTCGGGGTGGACTACTACAACCGAACCGGCACCTCCAAATCGAATATGTTCGATAACAAGCCGAATGAAACCCAGTATTTCTACACCGACAATGATGCCGCTGGAGGACAGCTATCTGGAGATCATGACTACACGGTAACCTTCGCCAAAGGCGAGCTTCCTCCTGTAAAAGGTTTCTGGTCACTCACGCTTTACAACAGTAAGCATCTTTTTAGCCCCAACGAGCTGAACCGTTATTCACTGGGGACGAAAAATAAAAACCTGAAGTACAACGAGGATGGTTCGCTGACGCTCTATGTCAGCAAAACCCGCCCTTCTGACGATAAGGTCAATAACTGGCTCCCGGCTCCGGACGGTAATCTGTCACTCTACATCCGCGCCTACTGGGGTGAACAGCCTATTCTGGACGGCACCTGGCAGCCACCGAAGATCGAAACGGTTAAATAAGCCAACGCGGTCGCCCCCGGATGGCTGTTCGGGGGCGTTTAGCAGAACCTACACGCTAAAAACTGTACGTCACCTTCAAGCTCCCCGTGGGTGACGTTTTACGTTTCACTATCGGGCTATCACCCGCATCCCCCGTCAGCTGCGTAACGCCCGCGGAAGCAAGCACGCTCCAGCGCGACGTGAGCTTATGGCTCCAGTCAAGGTTCATCGAATACGCATAAATTCCCGCTCCGGCGTCATGTCGGGCGAATCCCGACGCGCTCGACTGGGCGTTACTGACGCCATAGTAGGTCTGCATATACTTGTCGGAACCCCAGCTGCCGGTCAGCGCCAGCGTCACCGAATTTTTTGGTGATGTATAGAGCGGGCTGGAAATGCCGAAATGCACCGCCTCACCGTTGTCTCTTTCAGAAACAGGAACCTCAGCCTGCAGCTGCAGATTAAGCCAGTCGGTCACTTTATACCCCAGCCCGGGCACAATGATTGCAGAGCCTTTTATCTCGCCCATTCCTCGCAGCTCGTCGCTGCCGGAGCCGATCGCATCGCTGCTGACGTCTTTATCTTTCCGGCCCGTGCGATAGCTCAGGGCAGCGCTGTAATCGAGATTACCGATATTATTGCCGTAACCGATACCCCGCGTGGTGCTGATAAAGAAGCCATTCGCCATCGAGTAATCCACCACCTGAGCCGCGCTAACGCGGCTTTTATCCGAACCCGAGTAGCGCGGCGCGACGTCCACGCCTCCCCCCAGAGTTAAGACATTGCCCTTCTGTTCTGCTGCCATTACCGGGGTGGCCAGTAACGCCAGAACAACGCCCGGCACAATGCTTTTCAGTCTGTAGCCCGAAAGTGAATGGGGGAACGTATGACGCAGTTCGATGTTTCTCATTAAAGAAGCCCTTATGGATTCAAATGGTTGCGATGCAGGCGGTGAAACGCCAGGACGCCCATTTTGAATACCGACCCTAAGGTTCTTATGAGCCGAAAATGAAGAAACGCTGAAGCGCGAGCCGGTGCTGTAAACCGGACGGATTTCCTGCTACCGTTTTTTTCTTAAGTTGTTCTTCATCCACGGTTGTTACAGTTACCAATGTGAAAATTTTACTAATCGAAGACGACCTGGATCTTGGCAACGGCGTGCGTATTGCCCTTTCAGATCAGGGATTTGACGTCATATGGGTTCGCCGTAAAGAGGATGCGCTGCATCAGCTTGACGTCTGCGTGCCGGAACTTATTTTGCTCGACTTGGGGCTGCCCGACGGCGACGGCATGAGCCTGATGACGCGTTTGCGCCAGCATCTTAAGGGGATCCCCGTCATTATCCTGACGGCGCGAGGCACGCTGCAGGATCGCCTGTGCGGCCTGGATGCCGGTGCAGACGACTACCTTGTCAAACCCTTCGTTCTCGCCGAACTGCTGGCGCGAGTCAGAGCCCTTGCGCGACGCAGCTACGGTTTTGAAAATGAGGCGATAGAGATCCGGGGCTTATCGCTTCATGTCCCGACGCGCCGCGTGACGGTGAGCGCGCGTCACGTTGAGCTGACGGCCAGTGAATATGCGCTGCTTGAAACGTTGATGCTGCGCGCTGACCGGGTGATTACGCGGCGATTCCTGGAAGAAAGGATATTCGGCAACAAGGAAAATCTCAGTAATGCGCTCGACGTGCATATGGGAAATTTGCGGCGGAAAATCGGCGAAGGCTATGTGCGAACGGTGCGGGGCGTCGGGTACGTCATTGATACCGTCTCTGTTCAGAAGGTGACGGGTTAATGCGAAACGTCTGGTATCTCCTAAAGCGTCCCACGCTGGTGCGGCGAATTATCATCGCCCAGATGGTGCTGCTTACCCTGCTGTGGTCTCTTTTTTTGACCTTCATACTGCTGGAGGACCTGCGTAGCCCTCCGATACTGACGGGCAGTAAGACGTACGACACTGTTTTTTCCCTGGTCGATCGTCTTGGCGAACGCCCTCAGGACCTTAACGAGGTGCTGGAAGCGTTCAGTAAGGCGTTGCGGGAAGGCTATGGCGGCGGCGAAGATCCCGCATTATCTATCAACCTCATCGTTCGCAAGAATAACGCAATCATTTTTTCATCCGCTGGCGCACCAACGGGGGTAATGAACACCAGGCTGGGTGAAATGCAGCGTGTTCAGAGTGACGGTCGTACCTGGACCAGCCGTACCCTCAAGTCCCCTCGTTCCGACGTGGACGTTACCCTTTTCACCCCGGCCGGCAGCTGGAACTTCTTTATCTATCTGAACTCACGCGGCTACTACATTATGCCGCTGCTGGTCTGTATTCCTTTTCTTCTGTTTCCCGCGTGGCTGTCGATCCGCATTGCGATGCGTCCCTGGAGCAAGGTGGTCAATGAAATTTCATTACGCAGGCCAGACGATCTCTCTCCCTTAAAAGCCGGTCCGAGGCACAGGGAGCTTCGCAAAATGGTGGACGCGATAAACGATTTTCTTGCCAGAGTGCGGGAAAGCGCTGAACGGGAACGGGTTTTCATTGCGGACGCCGCGCACGAGCTGCGTACGCCGCTGGCAGCGATGCGCATCAACGTGGAGGCGCTGCAGTCATGGGCGAGCAGCGAGAGCCAGCGGCAGCTGCTTGCAGGGATTGTGCGCAGCAACGGCCGGGCGGCGCGTCTCGTCAACCAGCTGCTGCTGATGATGCACAGTGAAGCGCGCATTGACACCGCGATGGAGCCCGTACCGCTGACGTCGCTCATACAGGAGCGGATGGCTGCGCTGGAGCCGCTAGCGTCGGGGCGCAGGATTGAGCTGGAATTCTTCGCTGAGGATGAGATCTGGATTGCTGGCGTCAGGGAGCGTCTGATGTCGCTGATCGACAATCTGATTGAAAACGCCGTGAAGTACAGCCCTGAGGGCGGGCGGATTCAGGTAGAGGTACGCTCAGCAGATAAATCAGCCCAGCTGCGCGTCTCCGATGAGGGGCCGGGCATTCCGGTTGAATTGCGCGAGCGCGTCTTCGACCGGTTTTTCCGCGATCCCAATCAGATGCAAAGCGGGAGCGGGCTGGGGCTTGCCATTGTCAAAGCGGTTGCACAACAGCACGGCAGCAGCGTAAACCTGAGTACTTCCGCAGAAGGTGGCCTCCTGGTGACGGTTGACTTCCCGGACCGCACGTTTAGCTAAACCAGAACAGGGTGTTCGATCGCAAATGCCGCAGATTGCTTCAAAAAAATTACCGTATTTGTTATATTGTTGTTTATTGCTTATTCACCTCTGCGGTGCCAAAAAGAACAAGATTCACCGCAACCCAGGAAAGAGAAATGTTAGATTACCGCTTCCCGACAGCTTTGCAGATGGTTCTCAGCGTAGCGATGGCGGAGCAACTAGGAGAACGTTCGACGAGTGCGATTCTGGCCTACGGCCTGGAAGCCAACCCGAGCTTTATCCGCAAATTGATGGTTCCACTCACGCGTGACGGCATTATCGTCTCAACGCTTGGCCGCAACGGCTCAATCCATCTTGGACGTCCGCCGGAAAAGATTACCCTGCGCGATATCTACCTTTCAGTCACCGAAGATAAAAAACTCTGGGCGTCGCGCCCGGACGTGCCGGCCCGCTGCGTGGTCAGCGCCAACGCCTGCTGGTACTTCAAATCGATTTCCGAAGAAGCAGAGCAGGCTTCGCTCGCGGTATTAGCGCGCCACACCGTGGCAAGCGCGCTGGACGAGGTCAAAAAAGCCGATACCAGCGGGTGCGATCCTTTACCTGAACTCATTGCCCAGTACAAAAAAGCCCAGTAATTTTCGCGAAAAAAAACCGCCTTTACGATAAAGGCGGTTTTTTGTTATCTGCGGTATCCCTACGCGGGCAGAACCTCTCTTTCCACTTTGCCGCGCGTGACGAACTTACGCAGCGTCACGTAGAACACCGGCGTCAGGAACAGACCAAACAGCGTTACGCCCAGCATCCCGGAGAAGACCGTAATCCCGGTGACGCCGCGCACTTCTGCGCCCGCGCCGTGGCCGAGGATCAGCGGAATAGTCCCGGCGATAAAGGCGATGGAGGTCATCACAATCGGACGTAAACGCAGGCGGCACGCTTCCAGCGCCGCTTCCATGATGCCTTTGCCCTGAATTTCCAGCTCGCGGGCAAACTCCACGATAAGAATCGCGTTTTTACAGGCCAGCCCCATCAGCACCACCAGCCCCACCTGCACGAAGACGTTGTTATCGCCCCCGGTCAGCCAGACGCCAAACAGCGCGGAAAGCATGGTCATCGGAACAATGAGGATCACCGCCAGCGGCAGCGTCCAGCTTTCATACAGCGCCGCCAGCACCAGGAACGCCAGCAGCACCGCGACCGGGAAGACGATCAGCGCCGTATTGCCCTGCGTGGCCTGCTGGAAGCTCAGATCCGTCCATTCAATATTCATTCCGTTCGGCAGGATCTGCTTAGACATCGCGTCCAGCTGCGTCATTGCCTGCGCGGACGAGAGCACGCGCGGGTCGGCATCGCCGATCAGGTCCGCTGCCGGGTAGCCATTGTAGCGGATCACCGGATCCGGCCCGTAGGTGGTCGTGATTTTCACCATACTGCCAATCGGCACCATTTCGCCCTGGCTATTCCGGGTGCGTAAATTCGCAATATCTTCCACGCTGTCGCGGAACTGCCCGTCTGCCTGCGCCATCACGCGCCAGGTGCGTCCGAACTGGTTGAAGTCGTTCACGTACGACGAGCCCAGATAGGTTTGCAGCGTACCGAACAGATCGGTCAGCGACACGCCCTGCGCTTTCGCCTTATCGCGGTCAACCTGCACGTCCAGCTGCGGAACGTTAGCCTGATAGGTGGAGATCGGGAAGTGCATCCCAGGCGTCTGCATAATCGCACCGGACATGGTGTTCACCGCGTTTTGCAGCGCGCCATAGCCCAGACCCGCGCGATCCTGAATATACAGCGAGTAGCCTGACCCCTGACCCAGCCCCAGAATCGGCGGCGGCAGAATGGAGAAACCAAAGCCCTGCTGGATTTGCGCGATTTTGGCGTTAATCTCCGCGTTAATTTCCGCCGCAGAGTGCTTGCGCTGGTCAAACGGCTTCAGGCCGAAGAACACCGTCCCGGTATTCGGCGTGTTGGTGAACTGCAGCGCGTTCAGCCCCGGGAAAGCCACCGCGTAGTCCACGCCTTCGGTATTCATGCCGATTTCGCTCATTTTGCGGATCACCGCGTCGGTGCGCGCCAGCGACGAGCCTTCCGGCATCTTCACGCCGCCAATCAGGTAGAGCTTATCCTGCGTCGGAATAAACCCGCCGGGTACCGCTTTAAACATGACGCCCGCGGCACACAGCAGCAGCAGATACACCACAAACACCGCGCCGCGTCTGCCCAGCGTTTTGCCTACCAGTCCCTGATAGCCGTTCGAGCTACGATGGAAAAAGCGGTTAAACGGACGGAAAATCCAGCCGAACAGGCGATCGATAAGCCGGGTCGGGAAGTCTTTCGGCGCCCCGTGCGGTTTTAACAGCAGCGCAGCCAGCGCCGGAGAAAGCGTCAGCGAGTTGATGGCGGAGATCACCGTGGAAATCGCTATCGTCACCGCAAACTGCTTGTAGAACTGACCGGTAACGCCGGAGAGGAACGCCATCGGCACGAACACCGCGCACAGCACCAGCGCAATCGCGATAATGGGCCCGGAGACTTCACGCATCGCCTGATGCGCGGCCGCCAGCGGCGCAAGCCCCTCTTCAATGTTTCGCTCGACGTTTTCCACCACCACGATGGCGTCGTCCACCACGATACCGATGGCCAACACCAGCCCGAACAGGCTGAGGGTGTTAAGCGAAAAGCCCAGCAGATAGAGAATGCTGAACGTCCCCACCACCGACACCGGCACCGCGATCAGCGGAATGATCGACGCACGCCAGGTTTGCAGGAACAGGATCACCACCAGTACAACCAGCACTACCGCTTCCAGCAGGGTTTGCACCACCGCACGGATGGAGTCGCGCACGAACACCGTCGGATCGTAAGGTGCCGCCCACTTCATATCTTCCGGGAAACGGGTGGACAGTTCGTCCATTTTGGCGCGCACCGCGTTAGACAGATCGATGGCGTTCGCACCCGGTGACTGGAAGATACCAATCCCGACCGCGTCTTTGTTGTTAAGCTGGGAACGCAGCGCATAGCTGCCGGAACCCATCTCGATACGCGCCACGTCGCGCAGGCGGACGACCGAACCGTCCTCCGACGTTTTCAGGACAATGTTGCCAAACTCTTCTTCGGTATGCAGACGACCCTGGGCGTTAATGGAGATCAGGAAATCGCTCTCTTTCGGCAGCGGCTCGGCGCCAAGCTGCCCGGCGGACACCTGCACGTTCTGCTCCTGCATTGCAGTGACCACGTCCGAGGCTGTCAGCCCGCGGGCCGCGACCTTGTTCGGGTCCAGCCAGATGCGCATGGCGTATTCACCGGAACCGAAAATTTGAATCTGGCCTACGCCGGGCAGACGCGCCAGCTCGTCCTTCACCTTCAGCGTGGCGTAGTTGCGCATGTACAGTGAATCGTACTTACCGTTGGGCGAGAACAGATGCACCACCAGCGTCAGCGTTGGCGACTGCTTCTGCGTCGTGATGCCCAGGCGCCGCACGTCTTCCGGCAGACGCGCCTCGGCCTGCGCGACGCGGTTTTGCACCTGCACCTGCGCCTGATCCGGATCGGTACCCGGACGGAACGTGACGGTAGTGACCAGCACGCCGTCCGAGCCGGCGACGGATTTCATGTACATCATGTTCTCAACGCCGTTGATTGCCTCTTCCAGCGGCGTCGCCACGGTCTCGGCAATCACTTTCGGGTTGGCGCCCGGATACTCCGCGCGCACCTGCACGCTTGGCGGTACGACGTCAGGATATTCGCTCACCGGCAGAAGCGGGATGGCGATTAATCCTGTGATAAAAATCAGAATCGACAGTACGGCAGCGAAAATCGGCCTGTCGATGAAAAAGCGGGAAAAGTCCATGGGAAGGATTCTCTGGTCAAGTGATCAGTTGAGGGCGGTGCTGGCAGTCATGGCGACGGTTTTCGCGTTCACCGGCATACCCGGCATGAACACTTTCTGTAGACCGTCAACGATGACCTTATCGCCAGGTTTCAGCCCCTGCTGCACGATGCGTAAACCGTCGGCCAGACGCCCCGGCGTAATATCGCGACGCTGCGCTTTGCCCTCTTTGTCCACGATATAAACATACTTGCGATCCTGGTCAGTCAGCACCGCTTTGTCGTCAATAAGCGTGGCCTGGAATTCAGCGCTGCCCGGCAGGCGCACGCGGGCAAAGAGTCCCGGCGTGAACTGACGCTGCGCGTTATCCAGCAGCGCGCGCATGCGGATCGTACCGGTACTCGGCGTAAGCTGATTATCAAGGAAATCCACTTTGCCCTGATGGGGGTAGCCCTCCTCGCCGGCAAGGCCGATCTCAACCGGTAGCGCCGTATGGTGGCTGGACGCCCTCTGACCGTTGCGGGCGAGATTTTGATAGTGAAGATAGGTTGACTCGTCCACGTCAAAGTAGACGTAAACCGTCTTCTGCGAGACCAGCGTGGTAAGCACGCTGGCGCTGTCGCCCGCGGAGACCAGATTGCCGCTGGTGATTAACGCCCGGCTGGCGCGGCCATCAATAGGTGCCGTCACTTTGGTGAAGTCGAGATTCAGCTGCGCGGCGTCTACCGCAGCCTGGGCCGCGCGAATATCGGCCTGCGCCTGAATGGCGGCCGAACGGCGCTGCTCCCACTCTTCACGGGATACCAGGTTGGTATTGATTAATTTATCGGTACGGTTAGCCTCGCTTCGCGCCAGGCTGGCCTGCGTTTTGGCTCTCTCCAGCGTCGCCTGCGCCTGCTCCAGCGCGGCGCGATAGGTTCGGTCATCAATCGTGAACAGCACCTCGCCCTTTTTCACTTCCTGGCCGTCGGTGAAATTCACTTTGTCGATGTAGCCAGAGACGCGGGGACGAAGCTGCACGCTTTCCACAGCTTCAATCCGGCCGTTAAAGCTATCCCACTGGCTAATAGATTTCACAACCACGTCAGCAGCATTGACGGCGGGCGCGGGCGGCGCGGCGTTTTGCGCGACGCTGTCATCACATCCGACGAGCAGCACGGAGAGCAGCATCGCTCCCAGCGCATTCAGATGATAGTTTCCCCAGGTTTTTTGCAGGCTCATTATTTTTATTCCGGTAATTGTAGCCGCCGGGCAAGACGCAGCGGGAGGCGCCGCGCCACTTCCTTTGTCCGGGCTGGCTTAAGGCCATTTGTGTCGTTCATCGCCACAAAACTGTAACAGTTTCGAATACACTATCGCGGCGATTGTAGGAATGCGCCTAACTAAGTGCAAGAATAATTGTTGCACTTTATGTGCTATTTGCGTCGTCGATAAAAGGCCCGTTTTGGGTAAGGATTTAAATGCAACAATAAAACTTGCAATTATCGTGAAACCAGGCCACCTTAAAATGCAACAGATAAAGATACTTTTCTATCGCTGCGTGGGGGAAACCTGATGAACACTGGCGCATTTATGCATGATTTACTCGACTGGATTGATAACAACCTCGACAGTCGCCTGGACATTGAGACCGTCTCAAGGCGCTCCGGCTATTCGAAATGGCACCTCCAGCGCCTGTTTAAAGAGCACACGGGCTATCCCCTCGCCGGATATATTCGCGCGCAAAAGCTGCAAAAATCGGTTGAGCGCCTGGCACACAGCGATGAGCCCATCCTGAACGTGGCGATTGCGCTCGGGTTTGACTCTCAGCAGTCCTTCAACCGCAGTTTCAAACGCCAGTACGGTCAGGCACCTGGCGCATGGAGACGCAGTATCGGCGGTCGTGAAACGCAGCCGATGCACCAGTAGCTCACTTTTTACTGCAACATCATCCCGAAGCTGATACACTGTATATAAATACAGTATGAGAGGTGCGTGATGGCTGTTGAAATAAAATATGTTGTCGTAAGAAAAGGTGAAGAGAAAATGACATTTGCCAGTAAGAAAGAGGCTGACGCTCACGACAAGCTGCTCGACATGGCAGACGCGTTCACCGACTGGCTGTTGCAAAGCGGAATGCAGATGGATGAAACGCAGGCTGAAAATCTTGGTCTGTATCTCGCCGAGCAGAAAGAGACCGTGCAGCATATTCTGCGGACCAGCAAGCTCCCTGCTCTCGATGCCCCTGCGGCTGATGATAAAACCGAATCAGATGCGGCTGACAGTAAAAAAATCAGAGCGGTAAAAGCTGCCTGATCGGCACATCGTCACCGAACCTGACGCCGCAAGCAGCATGCTGCTTGCGGCTTTTTTATTAACGTCAGCGCCTGGCGCATCACGCGCTGGGTTGAGCCGAGTCGCGCGGCAAGGCATCAATCATCTCTTGCAACTCATTGTACAGCCTTGCCACATGGAAACCATCGCACACGGAATGATGAACCTGAACGGCGAGGGGTAATAATACTTTGCCATCGTGTTCGTAGTATTTTCCAAGCGTAAACATAGGGGCAAAAAAGTTCTTCATGTGCGCAACGTTAACGTTAAAGCTGGTAAAGCTCACCCAGGGAATACCTGATATGAAAAAGATATTTTCCCTGGATTCGTCCTTAGGCCAATAAGCAAGATTATTACCGTAGCGCGCAATGTCTTCAGCGTAGGTCTTCTGGAAGTGCTGAATATTGCCATCGTAATGGCTCCATAATGATGAAAACGTCTCTGTTTCATTATGGAAAATGGTATAGTTTGGATGAACTTCGTTCCATATAATAAGCTCATTGTCTTTCATGGCCATACGGAACTCAGGACGACTGTTGACGATCTTAGAAATGAGAAAAATAATCGTCGGGTAAAATTTCCAGCCAACCGATTTGATATGTTTTAACAGCGCGGTAATATCGATTAAAACCGTCTGGTTAAACGTCGACTGAGCGAACCCCTGAAAAATTTCAAAATGTTCCTTCCTTGCCCAACGAGATAAGTCAACGGACGTATATTCCGGGAGTATTTTTTTCATTTTTTAACTCTTAATGAGCCATTACATATCTGATGTTAGCCTAATTTTTTTTCATCAATCAAGCAATCAGACGTCCGTGGAGACAATGTCTCAGAATAACCGCTATCGCAGTAATCAAATTTTCAGCGTATCAATTACCGCTCTCAGCGCGGGCGACACGTTGCGGTGCGGGTAATAGAGATACAGCCCATCCATGCGCAGGCTGTAGCGTTGCAATACGCGGATAAGCGTTCCTCGCTCCAGATCGTCAGCTACCAGCTCCAGCGGGACATAGGCCAGCCCCAGCCCCAGCCGGGCGGCTTCGGCCTCCATATAGCTGTCCGACAGCGCCCACTGCCCTTCTGGCCGATGGGTGATTTTTTTCCCGTCCTGAACCAGCTCCCACTGATAATCACTGCCATCGGCAAACTGATAGGCAATGCAGGGATGAGCCACCAAATCGGCCGGCGTCTGGGGAAAACCGTAGCGCCTGAAGTGTCCCGGGGCGGCCACGACGGCCATTTCCATGTCAGGCGTGATGCGCACCGCAATCATTCCCGGCCCCACCTCCGGCCCCAGCCTTACGCCCGCATCAAACCGCTCGGTGATAATGTCAACGAAGCGGCTTTCATTCATCAGCTCGAGCCTGATATCCGGGTAACGCTGTTTAAAAATGGCGAGCTTTGGCAGCAGACATTTGTCGATGGCGTGCTGGCTGGCGTTGATGCGCACCGTACCGGACGGCGTTTGACGATAATGTGCCAGGGTCGCCAGGCCCGAATCGAGCTCATCGAACGCGGATCCGGCGGTCTGATAGAGCTGTTCCCCGGCGTGGGTGAGCGACAGCTTGCGCGTGGTGCGAACAAGAAGCTGGACGCCCAGCCGCTCCTCCAGTTCGCGGACCGAGCGGCTGATGCCGGACTGCGCCAGCCCGAGCCGTTGTGCAGCCGCCGTGAAGCTCCCCTCCCGCACCACCTGCATAAACAGGTACAGCTCATTATAATTTTCTCGCTTCGCCATCCTGCCTCGCCTATTCATAACAATATGATATTAATCTTAGCATGTTTCAGCCTCTAATCAGCACTATTACTGCTAACTATAATGACCGCAACACAACAGCACAGGGGATCTTTTCATGAAAACATTCACCCAAAAATTGTCCGTTGCGATGCTGCTATGCGCATCATTAAGTGGAGTTACAACAATGAGCTATGCAGAAACCATCAACCCAAACGCGCCTGTTTCGATGGTCACCACCTGGGATAAAACCTTCGCCGAGAGCGACAAGGTCGACCACCGCAAGGTGTCCTTCCAGAACCGCTACGGGATTACCCTGGTAGGCGATCTTTATCTTCCTAAAAACCGCGGAGACGGTAAGCTGGCGGCGATTGCCGTCAGCGGGCCATTCGGCGCGGTCAAAGAGCAGTCCAGCGGCCTCTATGCGCAGACCCTGGCGGAAAAAGGTTTTGTAACCCTGGCGTTCGACCCGTCGTACACGGGCGAAAGTGGCGGCCAGCCGCGCAACGTCGCGTCCCCGGACATCAACACCGAAGATTTCAGCGCCGCGGTAGATTTCCTGGGTCTGCAGAAAGAGGTCGACCGTAACCGCATCGGTATTCTTGGCATCTGCGGCTGGGGCGGTATGGCGCTGAATGCGGCATCTATGGATACGCGCGTGAAAGCCGTCGCCACCAGCGTAATGTATGACATGAGCCGGGCGATGGGTCACGGCGTGGGCGACGGGAAAGATCGTTATTCAGCGGCGGATCGCCATGCTGTGCTGCAATACCTGAACGAGCAGCGCTGGAAGGATGCCGAGAGCGGCACCTTTGCGCAGGGTGGCCATGACATTTATGTTGACGAAAATGGCAAAGTGACCGCGGCCGAGCGTATTCTGCCAGAAGCCTTGCCTGCCGATCCGCATCCGGTTTTGAAAGAGTTTTACGATTACTACCGTATGCCGCGCGGCTTCCATGCGCGTTCCGTTAACTCAACCGGCGCATGGACTGCGACGATGCCGCTCTCGTTCATGAACATGCCGCTCCTGAGCTATGCCGGGGAGATCGCTATCCCGACGCTTATCGTCACCGGTGAAAAAGCACACTCCCGCTATTTCGCCGAAGATGCGTTTAAAGCAGTCGGCAGCAAGCAGAAAGCGCTGGTGATTGTCCCGGGTGCAAACCATGTCGATCTCTACGACAATGCTGCCGGGAAGATCCCGTTTGCTCAGTTTGAACAGTTCTTCAAAACCAGCCTGAAATAAACCCTTCTGCCGCCCGTTTTGACGGGCGGCCCTGCGCGAAATCTGACTATGTCCACATTAAGCCACGCTACCTCACAGCATGAGGAACCTGCGCACTGGGGCGGTATTTTTGCCATGACCCTCTGCGTATTCGTCCTGATTGCCTCAGAATTTATGCCCGTGAGCCTGCTCACCCCGCTTGCCGGAGATTTAGGCGTTACGGAGGGGCTTGCAGGCCAGGGTATTGCAATCTCCGGCGCGCTGGCGGTACTGACCAGCCTCTTCCTCTCCCGGCTTGCCGGGAATATGAATCGTAAACACCTTCTGCTGGGCATGACGATACTGATGGCTCTCTCGGGGCTGATTATTGCCTTTGCCCCGAACTATCCGACGTATATGACCGCCCGCGCGCTGATCGGCATCGCCATCGGCGGGTTCTGGTCCATGTCTGCGGCAACGGCTATTCGCCTTGTTCCTTCGCATCAGGTGACTCGTGCGCTGGCTATTTTCAACGGCGGTAACGCGCTGGCAACGGTGGTTGCCGCCCCGCTTGGCAGCTACCTGGGAGCCACCATCGGCTGGCGCGGCGCCTTCCTTTGCCTGATGCCCGTGGCGGTAGCGGCATTCATCTGGCAATGTTTTAGCCTGCCGGATATGAACGGGCGTAAAAACGGAGCGTCAGGCGAAAGCGTCTTTCGGCTGTTCCGCCAGCCCGTCGTTTCCGTCGGACTGATGGCCTGCGGCCTGTTCTTTATGGGGCAGTTTGCGTTGTTTACCTACGTACGCCCTTTTCTTGAGACCGTCACGCACGTCAGCGCCTCCGGGCTGTCGCTGATTTTGCTCACCATCGGGATTGCCGGTTTTGTTGGCACCCTGCTCGTTGCGCTGGTCCTGAACGCGGCGTTTTACCTGACGTTGATAGCCATTCCACTGCTGATGGCCGCCATCGCTGGCGCGTTGATTCTGACCGGGCACAGCGTGTGGATTGTTGCCCTGCTGTCAGGCCTGTGGGGAATGCTGGCGACGGCGGCACCGACGGGCTGGTGGACGTGGATCGCCCGAACGCTGCCGGAGAGTGCCGAAGCGGGCGGTGGGTTGATGGTCGCGGTGATCCAGCTCGCCATTGCGCTGGGTTCAACGGCGGGCGGTATAGCGCTCGATCGTCTCGGCTGGCAGAGCACGTTTGCCCTGAGTGGAATATTGCTCCTCAGTGCGGCCGTGCTGACGTTTATGCTTTCACGTATCCATCGATAACGCGGCGGGGATAAAGGTAGCGGAAATAACGGCAGGGTTTTAATTATTCACATCCGCATCTTGAGTAAGGATATTTTATTTAATTACAAAACCCTGAAGCCTGTCAGAGGGAATAATAATTAAGCCATATCCTGGACAGCCCGTTGCACCGCTTTGCTAGCCTGATAGTCAGGCAAAGCTCAACCCGGAGGTATTCTTGCTGATTAGACTCAAGAAAGAACGAACGCATAAGGAGGATCGCCGGCTTGCCCTCTGGCTGGCGACCTCGGCAGGTTTGCTTAACGCCATCGCCCTTGGGGCATTTGGCTTTTTCCCCTCTCACATGACCGGCAACACCTCACAATTATCCAGCGAAGTCTCCTCCACCGATCTGAGCGACATGATTTTCTTTGGCTCGATTATTCTCTCTTTTGTCACCGGCGCAATCCTTGCCCGTCTTATTGTGCTATGGGGCATTATCCATAATATCAGGCTGGTTTTTTGCCAAATTCTTTTTGTCGAGGGGGTACTATTGACCGGCGTCTCTCTCTACGAGATGTATTTCCACGCTCTCACGAGCAACCGCGAGATTATTATTTTTCTGTGCGGCCTGATGGGCATTCATAATTCAACCTCCACGCAGCTCTCCGGCGGACGGGTGAGATCGACGCATATCACCGGTACGCTGACGGATGCAGGCATATCGCTGGCTTCCGTGCTGGTGGCGATGCTCCGCAGGGATTACTCGAAGGATACCGCGGCGCAAAAAAGTCAGCTGAAAACCCACTTAACCACCATTTTCTCGTTTATGACCGGGGGTATCGCAGGGCTGCTGCTGTTCAGATGGGTTGGCTTTAACGCCATGCTGGCGCTGGGGCTGATGCTCACGATTGTTGCGACGGTTTCCATTATTACCGTCTCGACGCGCGTTCGCCGGGTGCGCGCAGCGGCGTGAACCCGGTCAATCGCCCTGCAGCTGCCCCAGCAGGCGCTGTATATTGTCGTCACAGGCGATCCCCTCCGGCCGGTTCGCGATACTCGTGACCAGGTCCAGCAGCTCTCTTCTGTTTTCCTCGAGCTGCTTTTGCATAGCCTCTATCTGCGTAATGCGCGTCTTAAGGGATTCGATCAGTGCTTCATGATCCCAGCGCTGTTGCGGCTGCGGCAGGAAGCGGCGTATTTGCTCGAGCGTAAACCCGGTGCGCTGAGCGTTATCGATGATTTTCAGCAGCGCGGCAGCGTTCGTAGAATATACGCGATATCCGTTTCCCTGCCTTACTGGCCGTGGCAGTAAGCCTTCCGCTTCATAAAACCGAATTCGCGACGGGGCGATCCCCGTCATTTTCGACAGCTCGCCAATTTTCATTTCTTTAGCTCTGGCATATTGACCTTAAAGTTAACTTTAATCTTAAACTTTTTATAAGGTCAACCGGATCGCCATCTCTCACGGAGCTAAAATGCAAACTATTCTGGGAGCCAGCGGGCAAATAGCCCTTGAACTGGCCCGCGAGCTAAAACGCGGCTATACCGACGATATCAGGCTGGTCAGCCGCCATCCGCAGAAAATCAACGCCAGCGATACCCTCTTTGCGGCCAACCTCCTGGATGCACAGCAGACGCAGAAGGCGGTCAACGGCAGCAACACGGTCTATTTTACTGCCGGTCTGCCGCCAGATTCCGCGCTCTGGGAGCGCCAGTTTCCGACCATGCTAGAAAACGCCCTGCAAGCCACGCGAAGCGCGGGCGCAAAATTCGTCTATTTTGATAATACCTATATGTATCCTCAGAACGACGTGCCGCAAACCGAAGAGACGCGCTTTGCGCCCCGGGGACGGAAAGGCAACGTGCGTGCGCTGATGGCCAACCGGGTGCTTGATGAAATGCAGCGGGGCGATATTCCCGTTCTCATTGGTCGGGCACCGGAGTTTTACGGGCCTGAGAAAACGCAGAGCTTCACGAACGCGCTCATTATCGACAGGCTTAAGCAGCACAAACGCCCGCGCGTTCCGGTACGTGACGATACGCGTCGCACCCTCATCTGGACGCCAGATGCCAGCCGCGCGCTCGCCCTGCTGGGCAATACGCCGGAGGCCTTCGGGCAGACGTGGCATTTACCCTGCTGCGACGAAAGGCTGACGTATCAAAAGTTTGTCACTCTCGCCTGTGAGATCTTCGGCCAGAAAGCGGACTACGCCGTGCCGGGCAAGCTGGCATTCGCCGCGACGGCGCTGTTTTCGCAGGGTGCGCGCGAAATGTGGGAACTGTTGCCCAGATATGACGCTGACAATCTCTTTGATTCAACGAAGTTCAGGCAGCGTTTCCCCGAATTCGCCGTTACCCCTTACCGACAAGGGCTTGAAAGCATCTGGCATGAGTGGAATTCGAAAACATATAAAACAGCATAACTACGTTGCCGCACCGTCAGGGGGCGGCCCCTAAATTGTGACAACGTCACATTACAATCTCGTGTTTAGGACTATTCTGCCTGCCCGACAATCAGCCCTTATGCCATCAGGCCTGGCTGAAGGTTGCCACTAGTTTCATAGGGTTACTGATTTCACCCCTTCGCTGGAACCCTTCCCAAACGCTTGCTATAGGTCAATTACCCCTGCCGAAACATGGCATAACAACAGGCAACCGTCGGTTGCTATAACGCATGCGCACAGGGAGACACACCGCAATGCACCCATTACTCAAACGCTCGCTGCTGTTTGTCGGCGCCATTTTCGTGGTCCTCGCCCTCCTCGTCTGGGGAATCGGGCTTGAGACAATCAAGGCGCGCCAGGTTGACCTGGTCTACCTCGGGCAACAGCACATGATTCTGGTTTTCTCGTCGATGTTTTTTGCCCTGCTGGTGGGCATTCCGGCCGGTATTTTGCTGAGTCGTCCGGCCGCGCGGGGCGTCGCCGAATACGTGATGCAAATATTCAACGTTGGCAACACCCTGCCGCCGCTGGCCGTGCTGGCGCTGGCGATGGTGGTGATAGGTATCGGCGATACGCCTGCCATCATCGCCCTGTTCCTCGCCTCGCTGCTGCCGATTGTGCGCAATACCTACGCCGGGTTGTGCTCGGTCCCGTCGTCGCTGCTGGAAGCGGCAAACGGCATTGGCATGACGAAATGGCAGCGCCTGCGTCAGGTTGAGCTGCCCAACGCCTGGCCGGTTATGCTCTCGGGGATCCGCATCGCCACCGCCATTAACGTCGGCACCGCGCCGCTGGCGTTCCTGATTGGCGCCAGCAGCTACGGCGAGCTGATTTTCCCGGGCATTTATCTGAACGATTTCCCGACCCTGATCCTCGGCGCGGCGGCCACCGCCCTGTTCGCCCTGATCCTCGACACCCTGCTGGCGGCGCTGGGTCGCGTGATGAGCCCCCATCTCGCTCGATAACAATAACAAGGAGCTTTTATGAGACTGTTTTCCAGCCTGACGGCGCTGTGTGCCGCGGCGCTGTTCACCGGCCAGGCGCTGGCAGCCCCGCTGATTCTGGCGACCAAGAGCTTTACCGAGCAGCATATTCTCTCGGCAATGACCGTACAGTACCTGCAAAAGAAAGGTTTCCAGGTTCAGCCAAAAACCAATATCGCCACGGTGATCTCCCGCAACGCGATGATCAACAAGCAGATTGATATGACCTGGGAGTACACCGGCACGTCGCTGATCATCTTCAACCACATCAACAAGCGCATGTCGCCGCAGGAATCATACGAGACGGTGAAGCGCCTCGACGCGAAGCACGGTCTGGTATGGCTCAAACCCGCCGACATGAACAACACCTATGCCTTCGCCATGCAGCGCAAGCGCGCCGAGGCGGAGCATATCAACACCATGTCAGAGATGGTGGCGAAAATTGAGCAGGTTCGCAAAACCAACCCGGACAAAAACTGGCTGCTGGGCTTAGACCTCGAATTTGCCGGGCGCAGCGACGGCATGAAGCCGCTGCAGGAGGCCTATAAGATGGATCTGGACCGTCCGCAAATCCGGCAGATGGACCCGGGTCTGGTCTATAACGCCGTGCGCGACGGCTTCGTCGACGCCGGGCTGGTTTACACCACCGACGGACGCGTGAAGGGCTTTGATCTCAAAGTGCTGGAAGATGATAAAGGCTTCTTCCCGAGCTACGCGGTCACCCCGGTGGTGCGCAAGGACACCCTGGAGGCCAACCCCGGTCTGGAAGAGGCGCTCAATACCCTCTCTGCCCAGCTCAACAACGACGTTATCACCGAGCTGAACAAGAAGGTGGATATCGACCATCAGTCACCGCAGCAGGTCGCCCGCGATTTCCTGCGTAGCAAGCAGCTGCTGTAGGAGGCGCTATGGATACCGTTCACTACATTCTGGACAACTGGGACTATCTGTTAACCCTGACGCTGCAGCATCTGTGGCTGGTGGCGCTGGCCGTGGGCTTAGCGATTATCATCGGCGTCCCGCTGGGCATTTTGATTGTCCGCCACAAGTGGCTGGCGACGCCGGTGCTGGGGATAGCGACCATCGTGCTGACCATCCCGTCCATTGCCCTGTTTGGCCTGATGATCCCGCTGTTTTCGCTGATCGGTCAGGGGATTGGCGCCCTGCCCGCTATAACGGCGGTGTTTCTCTACTCGCTGCTGCCGATCGTGCGTAACACCCACACGGCACTGGACAGCCTGCCGCCGGGCCTGCGCGAAGCCGGACGCGGCATCGGCATGACGTTCTGGCAGCGTCTGCGCTGGGTGGAAATTCCGATGGCGCTGCCGGTGATTTTCGGCGGGATCCGCACCGCCGTGGTAATGAACATCGGCGTGATGGCAATCGCCGCCGTGATAGGCGCGGGCGGGCTTGGCCTGCTGCTGCTTAACGGCATCGGCGGAAGCGATATTCGTATGCTGATTGCGGGCGCGCTGATGATCTGTCTTTTAGCGATTGTGCTCGACTGGCTGCTGCACCGTCTGCAGGTGGTTCTGACTCCAAAGGGGATTCGATAATGATAAAACTGGAAAACCTCACCAAACAATTTTCACAGAAGCACGGCCAGACCTTTAAGGCCGTCGATAACGTCAACCTCAACGTGCCTGAAGGGGAAATGTGCGTCCTGCTCGGCCCGTCCGGCTGCGGGAAAACCACCACCCTGAAGATGATTAACCGCCTCATCACCCCAAGCAGCGGGAACATCCTGATTAACGGCGAGGACACCAGCGGGATGGACACCGTGACCCTGCGCCGCAACATTGGCTACGTAATCCAGCAGATTGGCCTGTTCCCGAACATGACCATTGAAGAGAACATCACCGTCGTGCCGCGCATGCTGGGCTGGGATAAAGCGCGGTGCAAAGCCCGCGCCGAAGAGCTGATGGATATGGTGGCGATGGATCCGCACAAGTTCCTCCACCGCTATCCGCGCGAGATGTCCGGCGGCCAGCAGCAGCGTATTGGCGTTATTCGCGCCCTGGCGGCGGATCCCCCGGTGCTGCTGATGGATGAACCGTTCGGCGCGGTGGACCCGATCAACCGTGAGGTGATCCAGAACCAGTTCCTGGAGATGCAGCGCAAGCTGAAAAAAACCGTCATGCTGGTGAGCCACGATATCGACGAAGCCCTGAAGCTCGGCGACCGCATTGCGGTATTCCGTCAGGGAAAAATCGTCCAGTGCGCCAGCCCGGATGAACTGCTGGCGAAACCGGCGAACGAGTTTGTCGGCTCGTTTGTTGGCCAGGACCGCACGCTGAAGCGCCTGCTGCTGGTCTCCGCGGGCGACGTCACCGACCAGCAGCCGACCATTACGGTGCGGGGCTCTACCCCGCTTCCTGACGCGTTTGCCACCATGGACGATAACGATATTCGCGCGATTACCGTGGTTGACGAGCACGGCAAGCCGCTGGGCTTTGTGAAGCGTCGCGAAGCGCGCAACGCCAGCGGTACCTGCGCCGACATCCTGCATCCGTTCCGCATGACCGGCAAGGCCGAGGACAACCTGCGCGTGGTGCTTTCCCGTCTGTATGAAAGCAACACCAGCTGGATGCCGATCGTGGACGAGGACGGGCGCTATAATGGCGAAATTTCACAGGACTATATTGCCGAATACCTGAGCTCAGGGCGTACGCGCCGGGCGCTGAATATTCACAGCGACAGTTAATTTTCCGGCCGGGCATCGCCCGGCTTTTTCGCACGCATACCTTTTGCTAACCCCGCGATTTCCCGCCACAATATTGTATCGTCCCCGTTTAGTCGTAACTCATGCAACGTCTTCACGCTTACCCCGACATCCGCGCGATGTTTCGCCGACTGCTGATTGCCACCGTTACCGGCGTGCTCGCCGCGCTGGCCGTTGCGGTGTTCCGTCACAGCATGTACCTGCTGGAGTGGCTGCTTCTGAGCAACGACAGCGGCAGCCTGGTGAATGCCGCCGCGTCGCTCTCTCCCTGGCGACGCGCGCTTACGCCTGCGCTGGGTGGGCTTGCTGCCGGATTGTTGCTCTGGGGATGGCAGCGCCTGACCGCCCAGCGTCCCCACGCGCCGACCGATTATATGGAAGCGCTGGAGACCGGCGACGGTCAGTTTGACTACGGCGCGAGCCTCGTTAAATCTCTTGCTTCGCTGCTGGTCGTTGCCAGCGGAAGCGCCATCGGCCGTGAAGGAGCCATGATCCTGCTTGCCGCCCTCGCCGCCTCCTTTTTCGCCAGGCGATTTACGCCCAAATCCGAATGGAAGCTTTGGATCGCCTGTGGCGCCGCCGCCGGGATGGCCAGCGCCTACCATGCCCCCCTGGCCGGCAGCCTGTTCATCGCTGAGATTCTGTTTGGCACGCTAATGCTGGCCTCGCTCGGCCCCGTGGTGATTGCGGCGGTGGTCGCGCTTCTCACCACGCAGCTCCTGGCACCGGGTGCCGGTACGCTCTACGAGGTCCATCTGAGCGGCATCCTCACCGCGACAGATTATGCTCTGCTGGTCGCAATGGGCCTGCTGGCAGGCCTCTGCGGACCGCTGCTAATGTGGCTAATGGCGTTCAGCCACGGGCTTTTTCTGCGCCTTAAGCTTTCGCCGCCGTGGCAGCTGGCGCTCGGCGGCTCGATCGTCGGGCTGCTTTCTCTTCTGACGCCGAAGGTGTGGGGGAACGGCTACAGCGTGGTTCAGGCTTTTCTTCTCGCCCCGCCGCTGCTCTCGGTGATTGCCGGGGTGTTTATCTGTAAATTGCTGGCGGTGCTGGCAAGCAGCGGTTCGGGGGCGCCGGGAGGGGTGTTTACGCCTACGCTGTTTGTCGGTATGGCAACGGGGATGCTGTTCGCGCAGCTTTTCGCGCTGTGGCTGCCGGGTTCTGAGACGGCGATGCTGCTGGGGCTGGCCGGAATGGCAACGCTGCTCGCCGCGACCACGCATGCGCCCATTATGTCGGCGCTGATGGTCTGTGAAATGACCGGGCAATATTTTTTACTGCCCGGTTTACTGGTCGCCTGCGTGATGGCGTCCGTACTGTCGCGAACGTTACGCCACGACTCGATCTACGGTCAACACGCCACCGAGGGCAGAGAGATCGATGTACTGCGCTAGCTCGCGCTGCTCGGCGCGAGGCAGATAAGGCAGCTCGCCAACCAGCGGGCCGGGCAGCTTGGTGCTCAGCACGTCGATGATCTCAGCGTAGTGCGCGAGGCCCGGATTAATGCGGTTTGCCACCCAGCCAACCAGCGGCAGGCCGTCATTGGCAATCGCCTGCGCCGTCAGCAGCGCGTGGTTGATGCACCCTTCCTGGATACCCACCACCATCACTACCGGCAGTTGCTCCTGCACGACCCATTCAGACAACGGGCGCAAATCATTCATCAGGCTGCGCCAGCCGCCCGTCCCTTCGACCACCACGTGATCGACCTGCTCGCTCAGGTTCGCCAGGCCGTCGGACAACAGGGGGTAATTGATCGGGCCGCTGTGCGCCACGCTGCTCTCCTCTTCGCTTAACGCAATAGGATTGACCGCGTGATAAGGCAGTTCCAGCGACGAGACGCTTTGCAGCACCAGGGCGTCTTTATTTCGCAATCCCTCTGGCGTCTCTTTACTCCCTTTTGCGACCGGTTTGTACCCTGCGACGCGTTTACCGCTTGCTGCCAGAGCCTGCAGCAATGCGCGGGATACAACGGTCTTGCCGACAGAGGTATCTGTACCAGTAACAAAGAAACGCTTAAGCATGACTCACTCCACCTCTTGGGTATGCTTCGAAAATATCAACCAGGTAAATAATTCAGTGGAGGAAGTCTACGGGATGCGTGCGCTACCCGGCTTGAGATAGCGCAATTTTTCTTACATCTGCGGAAAAGAGTTAACCCTGTAACAGGCGGATAAGCAGCGAGCCGTTGTACATGGCATCTTTGACCAGCGCCGCGCCGGCCATCGTGCCCTGGTTGGAAAACTGGGTACTTTCTACCGCAATGTTTCTGCTGTAGGCGGGAAGCGACTGCTGCTGAATACAGGCCGTAATCGCCGGAAAAAGGATCTCCGCCGCCTGGCTCAGCGGTGAGCCAATCAGGATTTTTTGCGGATTGAAGAGGTTCACCATAATCGCCAGAATGCGGCCTACGTTATTTCCCACTCCGGTAATAATGTCCTTCGCCAGCAGATCTCCCTGACGCGCGGCGGCGCAGAGGGAATCCACCGTTAAGGGCTGGCCGTGAAGCGAGGAGCTCATGGACTGGCTGAGCCTCACCTGCGCCAGTTCAAGCACGCTTTCCACGCTGGCGATCGTCTCCAGACAGCCATGGTTCCCGCAGTAGCAGCGCTTGCCGTACGGGTCGACCTGGGTGTGGCCAATCTCCACCAGGCTGCTGCTTCCGGCGTGGAGGAGCCGTCCGTCGGTGATCACCCCCGCCCCGACGTTATGGTCGATGACCACCTGAATGACGTCACGCGCACCGCGCGACGCGCCGAACAGCGCTTCCGCCATCGTCCAGGCGCTGATGTCGTGCTGAATATAGACCGGCACGCCGGTATGGTTTTCCAGCACTTCGCCCAGGGGCATCTCTTTAACATCGTCGTAAAACGGCATGCGGTGAACAATACCATTTTCGGTATCAATAATGCCGGGCATGGTGATGGCAATCGCCGTTAAGCGTTCAAGCCGCTGCTGATGGCGAATAAAGAAGCGATCGATATGGGAGACAATCGCATCGAGAAGCGGTTCCTCGGCGTTGAGCGGCAGCTCAAGCCGGTCTTCCACCACCAGCTTGCTGCTGAGGTCGCGCAGCGCAAGGAAGATCTCTCCGCGGCTGATGCGCAGCGAGAGGTAGTGCCAGGCTTCGGTCTCGACCACCAGGCCAACCGCCGGACGACCACGGCTGCCCGGCTCCTGAATTTCCGTCTCCTGGACCAGGTGCGCTTCCAGCATTTCGCGGACAATTTTGGTGATACTGGCGGGTGCCAGCTGTGCCAGGCGCGACAGATCGATACGCGAAACCGGACCAAGCTGATCAATCAGGCGATACACCGCGCCAGCGTTGGTCTGCTTAATCTGATCAATATGCCCTGGCTGACTATCAGCAACCACCTCGTACTCCCTTATTTTCGAGCTTCGAAATAAACTTTTGGCTATGGTGAAGCACTTCCATGGGTGTCGTCAAATATTTACTTAGCCATGTGATTTACCGCACATTTTTACCCGTTTTTCCCGGGAAATATCAGACCGCGGAGGCCTGGATTAACCGCTGTTTGAAGCGCTGCGCAGCATGGCTCTGTTCGCGATGTTTTGACCACACCAGCCACATCTCGGACACGGCATCCTCCTCGGCAATGGTCACCCAGCGCATTTCGCGCAGCTGTACCCGCTTAAAGGAGGCCGGGAGTATCGACACCCCAAGCCCGGCGGCGACCAGGCCGATAATGGTCATCGCCTCTCCCACTTCCTGGGTGATGACCGGGGCAAGATCGTAGCGGCGCATCAGCCCCAGAATATCGTCATACAGGCCCGTCCCGACCTGCGGGTCAAAAAAGACAAACGGCTCTTTTGCCAGCTCTGCCAGCGAAACCGCCGGACGCGACGCCAGCGGGTGGTCGTTCGGGATCATGGCCATCAGCGGTTCGCGCAGGATCACCTCCCACGCCAGGGTGTCCGGCAGCTGGGTATTACGCATCAGCCCCAGATCGAGCGCGCCTTCGTTCAACGGCGCAATCTGCTCGCGGGTATTAATTTCGCGCGTCTGAATATGCACGTCCGGAAAATGACGGCGGAATGACGATAGCGTCTGCGAGACGGCGCTGATAAACGGCGCGGACGAGGTAAACCCGATCCGCAGCTCTCCGGCTTCCCCAAGATAGAGCCGTTCCGCCCGGGCGGCGGCGTCGTCGACCATGCTCAGGATTTGGCGGCTGTCGATCAGAAACTGCTTACCCGCCGCCGTCAGGCTCACGCTGCGGTTGGTGCGGGCCAGAAGACGCGCCCCGACCTGCTGCTCGAGGATTTGAATCTGCTGGCTTAAGGGCGGCTGAGAAATATTCAGCCGCGCCGCCGCGCGGCCAAAATGCAGCTCCTCGGCGACGGCGACAAAGTAGCGAAGATGACGCAGCTCGATATTCATATTTTTAAAGTATCATTTGAGATTATTAATATATTAGACAGAATATTTACATTTTCCTACCCTGAAGGCGTGGTCATACCCGTCACCAGAAATCACGGGGATGTTTAAGCAAGGAAACTGTGTGAGTCGTACATCTACCATTGATATCGATCCGGCCAGAGATATTAATGATTTGCCTGTAGCATCGCAGCCGGTTCAGTTCATCAAACGCGGTACCCCCCAGTTTATGCGCGTCACCTTGGCGCTCTTTTCCGCCGGTCTGGCAACGTTTGCCCTGCTCTACTGCGTTCAGCCGATCCTGCCCGTGCTCTCCCACGAGTTCGGCGTATCGCCCGCCAGCAGCAGCGTTTCGCTTTCCATTTCAACCGGGATGCTGGCAATTGGCCTGCTTTTTACCGGCCCGCTCTCCGACGCCATTGGCCGTAAACCGGTGATGGTAACCGCCCTGATGCTGGCCTCGGTCTGTACGTTACTCTCCACGATGATGACCAGCTGGCACGGCATTTTGATGATGCGCGCGCTGATCGGGCTATCGCTCAGCGGCGTGGCGGCAGTCGGGATGACCTATCTCAGCGAGGAGATCCACCCGAGCTTCGTTGCCTTTTCGATGGGGCTGTACATCAGCGGGAACTCGATTGGCGGCATGAGCGGGCGTCTGCTGAGCGGGGTGTTTACGGACTTCTTCAGCTGGCGCATTGCGCTGGCGGTAATCGGGTGCTTTGCGATGGCATCGGCCCTGATGTTCTGGAAAATCCTGCCGGAGTCGCGCCATTTTCGCCCGACTTCTCTGCGCCCGAAAACGCTGTTTATCAACTTCCGCCTGCACTGGCGCGACAAAGGTTTACCGCGACTGTTTCTGATGGGATTCCTGCTGATGGGTTCCTTCGTGACGCTGTTTAACTATATTGGCTACCGGCTGATGCTCTCGCCGTGGCATCTGAACCAGGCCGTTGTGGGTTTGCTTTCCGTGGCCTATCTCACCGGCACGTGGAGTTCGCCGAAAGCCGGGGCGATGACGGCGCGCTTTGGCCGCGGGCCGGTGATGCTGGTATTTACCGCGGTGATGCTGCTCGGCCTGCTGCTGACGCTCTTCTCTTCCCTGTGGCTTATCTTTGCCGGTATGCTGCTCTTCTCCGCAGGGTTCTTCGCCGCTCACTCGGTCGCCAGCAGCTGGATTGGCCCGCGCGCGCGTCGCGCCAAAGGACAGGCATCGTCACTGTATCTGTTTAGCTATTATCTGGGCTCAAGCATCGCCGGGACGCTGGGCGGCGTGTTCTGGCATCACTACGGCTGGAACGGCGTGGGCGGGTTTATCGCGCTGATGCTGTGCGCGGCGCTGCTGGTGGGAGCAAGTCTTCATAAACGTCTGAGATAGTAAGGGACTGATGCCCGGTAAGACGAGCGATCCCGATAAACGGCACCAGCGTACTGGTGCCGTTTCACGTTCAGGAATCCCAGGCCTGCTCTATCTTACCGGCTTCAAACTGCGGAGGCGGTTTTCGGAAGCGGCGCGTTAGCCATGCGAGGTAAAGAACCCCCAGTGCCGCCCAGATGAGGCCAAGCGTCAGGGACGTCGCTTCGAGGTTTATCCACAGCACGCCGACCGTTGCGGCACCAATGAGGGGCAGCAGGAAGTAGTGGAGCCGATCTTTCCACGTTTTGTTCAGCCCTTTACGCCGCCAGAAATGGTTGTACACCGAGAGATTAACAAACGTAAACGCCACCAGCGCGCCAAAGTTGATTAGCGCCGTCGCGGTCACGAGATCAAAGTACAGGGCCGACAGCGCCACTATCCCTACCATAATGACGTTCAGGGCCGGCGTGCGCCACTTCGGATGCACGTAGCCAAACACCCGCTCCGGGAAGACGTTGTCACGCCCCATCACGTACAACAAGCGTGAGACGCTGGCGTGCGAGGCCAGGCCTGAAGCGAGCGTATTCACAAACGTGGTGCACAGAAACACCGACTGGAAGAGCTTGCCGCCCACGTACAGCGCAATTTCCGGCAGCGCGGCGTCCGGGTTCTTGAAGCGCGCGATCGTCGGGAAAAAGAGCTGCATGAAAAACGAGGCAATAATGAATATCAGCCCGCCATACAGTGCGGTCAGGAAAATGGCTTTGGGAATAACCCGCGCCGCGTTTGGCGTCTCTTCCGACAGCGTGGTGACCGCGTCAAAGCCGAGGAAAGAGAAGCAGACGATCGTCGCGCCGGTAATAATCGGGATCAGATGTGCGTTCTCGCTGATAAACGGCTGGAGCGACCAGACGGTGCCAACCCCCTCACCCTTGTGCAGGCCATGCACCACGAGTATGACAAACACCACCATGATGGCGATCTGCACCAGCACAAACAGGGTGTTAAAGTTGGCGACCAAATTAACGCTCTTCAGGTTCGCCAGCGTCAGGATCGTCACAAACCCCACCACCCAGACCCACGGCGGGACTTCCGGGAACAGCGCGGAAAGGTAGATCTTCGCCAGCAGCACGTTGATCATCGGCAGGAAGAGATAGTCCAGCAGCGATGACCAGCCGACCATAAACCCCAGGTGGGGGCCGATCGATTTCTGCGTGTAGGTGTACGCAGAGCCCGCTTCCGGGAACTGTCGTACCAGCTTGCCGTAGCTGATGGCGGTAAACATGACGCCAGCAAGCGCAAGGAGATACGAGGCGGGCACGTGGCCATTGCTGATACCGGACACAATGCCGAAGGTATCAAACACGGTCATGGGAGTGAGGTAAGCCAGCCCCATCATGACCACCTGCCAGAGCTTGAGGGAACTGCGCAGCCGGGTTCTTCCGGCCATGCCCGGCGAATCAAGAGACGTGTTAGTCGCCATAAACCGTCCCCCCCATGCTTACCGTGGTTTGCAATTGCGTTGACCTTAACGCAAACCTGCTTAGCAAAGGGGGAAGTTGTAAAGAACATACGCGATCGTACCAGCGCAGCATCTCTGGCTCGCACTCACAGCAGGCGCCTGACTGGCCCCCTTCGCCCTGCGGATAGTTGAACATCTGCATCATTTCCTACCTCGTCACACAGTGTCGTTAAGAAAGTCCCTGTGCCGCCTGCGCTCCATAACGCGACTCCCGGGAGATAGCTGGCGTGCCAGCGAACAGTTCGGCCAGGCTCCGCGCAGGCCGTTTGGTGAAACGTATGAGATGAAACAAAGCGGCCCCTTACCGGGGCACGTTATCAGGCGTTTTTCAGCATCCACTCAATTTCTGTTTCGGTAATCAGGCGTTCAAACTGCAGTAATTCATCATTTTTGCAGGCGTGATAGACGTGGCAGAAATGTTCGCCCAGCCGCTCGCGAAGGTGATCGTTTTGCATAAATTCCCACAGCGCATCGCTCTGACGAATCGGGAACGGCAGTCCGTCCTGCTCCAGGCCATTGCCTTCAACTTCTTCCTGCAGGGGTAAATCGTTATCCAGCCCGTGAAGAATGCCGGCAAAAATCGCCGCCATCACCAGATACGGGTTCGCGTCTGCGCCCGCCACCCGGTACTCGACCCGATGGTTATGGCGATCGCCGCAGGGGATACGCAGGGCAACCGTGCGATTATTGTGTCCCCATGACGCCTGCGTCGGCACGTACATTCCCGGCTGGAAGCGGCGGTAGGAGTTGACGTTCGGTGCCAGCAGCGCCATGGACGCGGGCATCAGATCGATCATCCCGGCCAGCGCGCGTTTCAGCAGCGCGGAATCCTCGCCGCTGGCGTCTGCGAGCACGTTTTCGCCTCTGTTGTTTTGCATGCTGATGTGGATATGCATCCCGCTGCCCGCATGCTCTTCATACGGCTTTGCCATAAACGTGGCGTGCATCTTATGTTTTTCCGCCATCTGCCTGACGAGACGTTTTAGCGCCAGCGCATCATCGCAGGCGTCGAGCACGTTTTCCGTATGGTGCAGGTTAATCTCAAACTGGCCCGGGGAGGCCTCAGCCACGGCCCCGTCTGCGGGGATCAGCTGCAGCTGCGCCAGTTCGTCAATATCGTTCAGCACGTCAGCAAAGTGGTTCAGGTTATCAACCGAGTAGACCTGGCTCTGCGTGTTACGCACGTCGGTGCCTGGCGCGCAGGGTGGCTGCAGATAGCCGTCGGCATCGCGCTTACGGTCAAGTAAATAGAACTCCAGCTCTACCGCTACCACGGGGAACAGACCGCGCTGGCGCAGCTGCTGCCAGAGTCGGTTGAGTACGTTCCGCGGCTCAACGTCAAAGGGAGCGCCATCTTCATCGACCATGGTGAGCTGCACCTGACCAATGTATTCCGGGTCGGCGGCGGAGGGTGTCAGGGTGCCCGGTACCGGCACACAGATACAGTCCGGCTCGCCGAGCTCCTGCCCCAGGCCCGCCTCTTCCACGACGTTACCCAAAATGTCCATGGCGAAAACCGATGCCGGGAAATAGCAGCCTTTTTCAAGCTTGCTCAGTCCGGCAACCGGGATGCGCTTGCCGCGAAAACAGCCGTTCAGGTCGGTCAGGAGGACATCAATAAACTGGGTGTCAGGATACTTTTCTAAATAGCGCTTCACTTCCTGCGTAAAGGCGCTGCCCCGCCTCTCATCCGTGTGCTGCACAAAGTTCTCAACTTCTACGATATTGGTTTCCATGATTTACCACCGTTTTTGGGATTTGCGTTCGCTGCTCTGGACTGTCAAATATAATGTCCACACTATCGAATCTGTATGCAAACAAATTGTTTGTCAAATGTTAAATTAAGTTTGCAAAAGGCAGATCCCATTGCTAGATTGAGAAAATATTGAACGAAAAGGCCGTTTCACAGGCGAGAATGGCCTAAATTTAGTCCACTTTGTGAGGGCGATCATGGAAAATATAATGAACAAGCCAGTTATTGGCGTAGTGATGTGCAGAAACAGGCTTAAGGGTCATGAGACCCAGACCCTGCAAGAAAAGTACCTGAATGCCATTATTAACGCGGGGGGCTTACCTATTGCCTTACCGCATGCGCTGGCAGAGCCAGAGCTACTTACCGCTCTGCTGCCAACCCTGGACGGGATTTACCTGCCGGGCAGCCCAAGTAACGTGCAGCCGCACCTTTATGGTGAAAACGGCGATGAGCCTGACGCCGATCCCGGGCGAGATCTTCTGAGTATGGCGCTGATTGCCGCCGCGCTCGAAAGGCGCATCCCCATTTTCGCCATCTGCCGGGGGCTGCAGGAACTGGTTGTTGCGACGGGAGGAACGCTGTATCGCCGCCTGTTCGAGCAGAACGACCTGCTTGAGCACCGGGAAGATCCTGAACTGCCTGTTGAGCTACAATACGCCCCTTCTCATGAGGTTCAGGTTCAGGAGGGAGGACTGCTGTCTCAATTAATACCAGGCTGTAACACATTTTGGGTAAACTCGTTACACGGGCAAGGTGCACGAACGTTAGGACCACGGCTCCGCGTGGAGGCCCGCTCGACGGACGGGCTGGTCGAAGCGGTCAGCGTTCATGACCACCCCTTTGCCCTCGGCGTGCAATGGCACCCCGAATGGAACAGCAGCGAGTATGCCCTGTCACGTATGTTGTTTGATGGTTTTATCACCGCCTGTCAAAGCCACATTGCCGAGAAGCAACGGCTTTGACCACTACCGTAAAGGAAATGCAACTATGAGCGATGACGGACTGGCGCCAGGGAAACGTCTGTCTGAGATCCGCCAGCAGCTGGGTCTCTCGCAGCGGCGTGCCGCCGAACTGTCTGGGTTAACACACAGTGCCATCAGCACCATCGAGCAGGACAAAGTCAGTCCTGCCATCAGTACGCTGCAAAAGCTGCTGAAAGTTTATGGGCTGTCGCTCTCGGAATTCTTTTCGGAACCGGAAAAACCTGATGAACCGCAGGTGGTTATTAATCAGGAAGACCTTATCGAAATAGGCAGTCAGGGGGTTTCGATGAAGCTGGTTCATAACGGAAATCCGAACCGTACGCTGGCGATGATTTTTGAAACTTACCAGCCTGGAACCACGACCGGAGAGAGGATCAAACATCAGGGTGAGGAGATAGGTACGATACTGGAAGGTGAAATAGTGCTGACCATTAATGGCCAGCCTTATCACCTGGTTGCGGGGCAGAGCTATGCCATCAATACCGGCATACCTCACAGCTTCAGCAATACCTCGGCAGGCATCTGCCGCATTATCAGTGCCCACACCCCCACCACATTCTAATTACCACTCAGTCCCGGCGTAGGCGCGCTTACGCCGGGACAAATAAAAACGATCGATGTCGGCATTCAACGGGTTAATTCCCGGGATGCCTCACGGCTTCGTATTGCCTGAAACGGCCATGCCTTTATTTATCTGATTGCGAAAGAAAGGAGTGAATATGCATTTTCAGCACCTGACTTACTGGCAGGATAAAGCAAAAAACAGCGCCATTGAGACCCGGTTATTTATTAACGGTGCCTATTGTGACGCCGCCGATAATGCCACGTTTGAAACCGTCAATCCCGCAACCCAACAGACGCTGGCGAACGTGGCCCGGGGCAAGCAGGCGGACGTGGACCGTGCGGTTCAGGCCGCGCGTGAGGTATTTGAGCGCGGAGACTGGTCGCAGGCGTCTCCGGCGCAGCGCAAGGCCGTGCTGAATAAGCTCGCCGATTTGATGGAGCGCCACGGCGAAGAACTGGCCTTACTGGAAACGCTGGACACCGGTAAACCGATCCGCCACAGCCTGCGCGACGATATTCCCGGCGCGGCTCGCGCCATACGCTGGTACGCCGAAGCGGCGGATAAAGTCTACGGCGAAGTGGCGCCTACGGGGCCGGGCGAGCTGGCGATGATCGTGCGCGAGCCGATCGGGGTTGTCGCGGCCATCGTCCCCTGGAACTTCCCGCTGCTGCTGGCCTGCTGGAAGCTGGGCCCGGCACTGATTGCGGGCAATAGCGTGGTATTGAAACCGTCGGAGAAATCGCCGCTCACCGCCCTGCGGCTGGCCGGGCTGGCGAAAGAGGCGGGCCTGCCGGACGGCGTGTTGAATGTGATAAGCGGTTACGGTCACGAAGCGGGCCAGGCGCTGGCACTGCATCCTGAGGTCGAGGTGCTGACGTTTACCGGCTCTACCCGTACCGGTAAGCAGCTGTTGAAGGACGCGGGAGAAAGTAACATGAAGCGCGTCTGGCTGGAGGCAGGCGGCAAGAGCGCCAACATTATCTTTGCCGACTGTCCGGACCTGGACAAGGCCGTGAGCGCGACCGCCGCCGGGATTTTTTATAACCAGGGGCAAGTCTGTATCGCCGGAACCCGCCTGCTGCTTGAAGACAGCATCGCCGATGACTTCCTGGCAAGGCTGAAAGCGCAGGCCCGTCACTGGCAGCCGGGCAATCCGCTCGACCCTGACAGCACGATGGGCATGCTCATAGACGCTGCGCACGCCGATACCGTCCACACGTTTATTCGCGAGGGAACCCGGAAAGGTACGCTGCTGGTGGACGGGCGGGAACAATCATGGCCTTCCGCAGTCGGTCCCACCATTTTTGTCGACATCAACCCTGCCTCCCCGCTGTGCCGGGAAGAGATTTTCGGGCCGGTGCTGGTCGTCACCCGTTTTAAAACCGAAGAGGAAGCCTTAACGCTGGCCAACGACAGTGAATATGGGCTTGGCGCGGCGGTATGGACCCGCGATCTCTCCCGCGCGCACCGCATGAGCCGCCGCCTGAAAGCAGGCTCGGTCTTCGTCAATAACTATAACGACGGCGATATGACCGTACCCTTTGGCGGCTATAAGCAGAGCGGCAACGGTCGCGATAAGTCCCTGCACGCGCTGGAAAAATTTACCGAACTGAAAACCATCTGGATTGCCCTGGAGCCTCAATCATGACCGAACATACCACCAGCTACTACGCGGCCAGCGCGAACGCTTACGAACCTTTCCCGACGCTTAACGAGTCGATCAGCTGTGACGTGTGCGTGGTGGGCGGCGGCTATACCGGCCTCTCCTCCGCGCTGCATCTGGCTGAAATGGGCTACGACGTGGTGCTCCTCGAAGGGGCGCGCATCGGCTTCGGCGCCAGCGGACGCAACGGCGGCCAGCTGGTTAACTCCTACAGCCGCGATATCGACGTGATTGAGAAAAACTACGGACCCGATGCCGCAAAAGTCCTCGGAAGCATGATGTTTGAAGGCGGGGAGATCATCCGGGAGCGGATCCAGCGCTATCAGATCCAGTGCGACTATCGTCCCGGCGGGCTGTTTGTGGCGCTAAACCATAAGCAGCTGGAGACGCTGGAGGAGCAAAAAGCCAACTGGGAACGCTACGGCAACACGCAGCTGGAGCTGCTGGACGCTAACGCCATCCGCCGGGAAGTCGACAGCGAACGCTATACCGGCGCGCTGCTGGACCGCAGCGGGGGGCATATCCATCCGCTGAACCTGGCAATCGGCGAAGCGGACGCCATTCGCCTGAACGGCGGCCGGGTGTATGAACGGTCCCCGGTGACCGCCATTCAGCACACCAGCCCGGCCGTGGTGAGCACGCAGCATGGCCAGGTGACGGCCCGCTACGTGATCGTCGCCGGGAATGCCTATCTGGGCGATAAGATAGAACCGGAACTGGCAAAACGCAGCATGCCCTGCGGCACCCAGGTGGTGACCACCGCCCCGCTGCCGGAGGAGGTCGTCCGCACGCTGATCCCCAATAACTATTGCGTGGAAGATTGCAACTACCTGCTGGATTACTACCGCCTCACCGCCGACAACCGCCTGCTGTACGGCGGTGGCGTCGTCTATGGCGCGCGCGATCCGGACGATGTCGAGCGCCTGGTGATGCCAAAGCTGCTGAAAACCTTCCCGCAGCTGGCAGGCGTCAAAATCGACTACCGCTGGACGGGCAACTTCCTGCTGACCCTGTCGCGGATGCCGCAGTTTGGCCGTCTGGATAAGAACATCTATTACATGCAGGGCTACAGCGGCCACGGCGTGACCTGCACCCACCTGGCCGGACGGCTGATCTCGGAGCTGTTGCGCGGTGACGCCGAGCGCTTTGATGCGTTTGCCAACCTCCCGCACTACCCCTTCCCGGGCGGCCGCAGCCTGCGGATTCCATTCACGGCGATGGGCGCGGCGTACTACAGCCTGCGCGATCGTCTTGGCGTATGATCGTTTCGACAAAAGGGTATCTGACATGAGTAACCAGGAATTTCATCAGCGCAGACTTTCTGCCACCCCGCGCGGCGTAGGCGTAATGTGTAACTTCTTTGCCCGGACGGCGGAGAATGCCACCCTCACCGACGTGGAAGGCAACGACTATATTGATTTCGCCGCCGGGATCGCGGTCCTGAATACCGGCCATCGTCATCCTGAACTGGTCGCGGCAGTGGAAAAACAGCTTCACCAGTTCACCCACACGGCCTACCAGATTGTGCCGTATGAAAGCTACGTTTCATTAGCCGAAAAACTTAACGAACTGGCCCCGATTCAGGGCCCGGCCAAAACGGCGTTCTTCACAACGGGCGCGGAAGCGGTGGAAAATGCCGTTAAAATCGCCCGGGCCCACACCGGCAGACCGGGCGTGATTGCCTTCGGGGGAGGCTTCCACGGCCGAACCTATATGACCATGGCGTTAACCGGCAAGGTCGCGCCCTATAAGCTGGGATTTGGCCCGTTCCCCGGGTCGGTTTATCACGTGCCGTATCCCTCCGAGCTGCACGGCATTACGACGCAGGATGCCATCACGGCGATAGAACGCCTGTTCAAAGCGGATATTGAGGCGAAACAGGTGGCGGCGATTATTTTTGAACCCATTCAGGGTGAAGGCGGATTCAACGTCGCCCCGCCCGAGCTGGTGGCCGCCATCCGCCGCATCTGCGATGAGCACGGGATCGTAATGATTGCCGACGAAGTGCAGAGCGGCTTCGCCCGTACGGGTAAACTGTTTGCCATGGAACACTACGCGGACAAGCCCGACCTGATGACGATGGCGAAAAGCCTGGCAGGCGGAATGCCGCTGTCCGGCGTGGTGGGCCGCGCCGAGATTATGGACGCGCCGGCGCCCGGCGGTCTGGGGGGGACCTATGCAGGCAACCCGCTTGCGGTGGCCGCCGCGCACGCGGTGCTGAATATTATCGACAACGAGTCGCTGTGCGCCCGCGCCTGCCATCTGGGGGATCGGCTGAAAGCCACGCTGGAGGAGATTCAGGGCAGTTTTCCTGCGCTCGTGGCGATAAGGGGAAGAGGATCGATGATTGCGGCGGAGTTTTTTGATCCCGAGAGCCGTGAACCTTCGGCCGCCATCGCTCAGGCGATCCAGCAAAAGGCGCTCGCCCAGGGCCTGCTGCTGTTGATCTGCGGCCAGTACGGTAACGTGATCCGCTTTCTTTATCCGCTGACCATCCCGGATGCCCAGTTCACCCAGGCGCTGGCGATCCTGCAACAGGTTATGCGTGATAAGGCCTAAGCGCCCGCAGAAAACCGTCTCCCGGCATTCCGGAGGCGGTTTCAACGGAGGAGATCGGCACAGATTTCCTCCGTGCGGGAAATGTTGGGGAATTTGGTCTGTTTCATTGTATGCTCCCTGAAACACATCCCTGGCAAGAGGAAACAAGAATTGCAAAAAACATCCGCCTATCAGTCACTTGTGAAAACCTTCCAGCGTCTCTCCCGCTTCTCTCACCTCTCCTCTATCGCCAGCTGGGACATGTTCACCATGATGCCACCAGGCGGCAGCGCCGCGCGCGGTGAAGCGCTGGCGGAGATGAGCGTCCTGCAACATCAGATCCTGACCGATAAAAAAGTCGGCGACATGTTAGCGGCCGCAGCAGGGGAAAACCTGAATGACGTCGAACAGGCCAACCTGCGCGAAATGACGCGACAGTACCAGCAGGCCACCCTGCTGCCGGAATCGCTGGTGGAAGCCAAATCGCTCGCGGGCAGCAGGTGCGAGCACGCCTGGCGTACTCAGCGCCCCGCCAACGACTGGCAGGGCTTTTCCGCCAACCTGAAAGAAGTGGTGAAACTCAGCCGTGAAGAAGCCCGCCTGCGCGCCGAGGCCAAAGGCTGTACGCCGTACGACGCGCTGCTGGATATTTTTGAGCCGGACATGACCAGCGCGCGCCTGGACGTGCTGTTTGGCGATATGAAAACCTGGCTGCCGGACCTGCTGGCAAGCGCGGTGGAGAAACAGGCACAGCGGTCGTTCGTTCCGCCGCAGGGCCCCTTCCCGACGGCAACCCAGCGCGAGCTGGGGCTGGAAGCCATGAAGATGCTTGGCTTCGATTTTAACGGCGGACGCCTGGACGTGAGCGCGCACCCGTTCTGCGGCGGCGTGCCGGAAGATGTGCGCATCACCACGCGCTATGATGAGGACGAACTGCTCAGCGCGCTGTTTGGCGTGATCCACGAAACCGGACACGCGCGCTACGAACAAAACCTGCCGCGCGCATGGGCGGGCCAGCCTATTGCCCTCGCCCGCTCAACCGCGATCCATGAATCCCAGAGCCTGTTCTTTGAGATGCAGCTGGGGCGCAGCGAAGCCTTCCTCAAGCACCTCCTCCCTGCCGTTCACGCCCGCTTTGGCAGCCAGGCGGCGTTTAGCGAAGAGAACTTTATCGCCTGGAACCAGCGCGTGAAGCCAGGCTATATCCGCGTCGATGCCGACGAAGTGAGCTACCCGGCACACGTGGTGCTGCGCTATGAGATTGAGCGCGCGCTGATCAACGGCGAGATCGAGGTGGACGATATCCCCGCCCTGTGGGATGAGAAAATGCAGGCCTGGCTCGGGTTATCCACCAAAGATAACTACCGCAACGGCTGTATGCAGGATATCCACTGGACCGACGGCGGGTTTGGTTACTTCCCGTCGTACACGCTGGGCGCGATGTACGCCGCGCAGCTGTTCCATGCGGCTAAGACCGCGCTTCCGGGACTGCAGTCCTCCATCGCTGAAGGCGATTTTTCCGCCCTCTTTGAGTGGCTGCGTCAGAACATCTGGCAGCACGGCAGCCGCTTCAGCACGTCGCAGTTAATCACCCAGGCGACGGGGGAAGATCTGAATATCCGCTACTTCCGCGAACACCTCACCTCACGCTACCTGTAATGACAAGGCCGGGGTTCTTCCCCGGCCTTGTACATATGGTTACACGCCGATACCAATCACTCACGGAAACCCCGAATTTACAGGGATATAGTTATTTCAACGGCCCCGCAGTGGGGTTAAATGAAAAACCAAATTCGAGGGTATGAACATGAAAAAAGTATTAGCTCTGGTTGTTGCCGCTGCTATGGGTCTGTCTTCTGCTGCGTTTGCTGCTGAAACCACTGCTGCACCAGCTGCTGCGGCACCGGCTGCAACGACTACCGCGGCGCCAGCAAAAACCGTACATCACAAGAAACACCACAAAGCCGCTAAACCGGCTGCAGAGCAAAAAGCCCAGGCCGCTAAAAAGCACCACAAAAAAGCCGCTAAACCAGCCGTAGAGCAGAAAGCTCAGGCTGCTAAAAAGCACCACAAGAAAGCCGCTAAACCAGCCGTCGAGCAGAAAGCCCAGGCTGCGAAAAAGCATCACAAAAAAGCAGTAAAACACGAAGCTGCTAAACCAGCTGCACAGCCAGCTGCGTAAGCGTACAAGCTTAACCGTGCCCTTCGGGGCACGTTGGTAAACCGGCGCTGAACCGGAAAAGGTTCTGCGCCGTTTTTTTATCCGGAGGGCGTATGCTGCGACGCTATCGGTTTGAGCTGATTCTTATCCTGCTTATTTTATGCGCGCTCATCGCAAGCCATTTTTATCTTTCCTGACTGTAGCACGCTGATTTTACTCCCACTTTAGCGCCGTCCCGTCTATAGTATTTTCATAGGGTTCACTTTTAATAATCATAATTACCCCCACCAGAGTGTGATATGCGTAAATCTGTTGTGTTGTTGCTGGGAACGTTTGGCCTTTTTTCTGGATTTTCACAGGCGGATGATGGCGGTGATAACGCCATTAGCGCGAAAGAGCTAAAGACGCTTTTTTTCGGTCATGACGATCGTACCCGCGTCACCGATCCTACCCAGGCTCCCTGGGATGCTATAGGCCAACTGGAAACCGCCAGCGGCAACCTGTGTACCGCGACGCTGATCACCCCGCAATTAGCGCTGACGGCGGGCCACTGCCTGTTGACGCCACCCAACGGAAAGCCAGACAAAGCGGTTGTCTTACGATTTGTGTCGCAAAAAGGGATCTGGCGCTATGAAATCCACGGCATTGAAGGCCGGGTGGATGCTTCGCTCGGTAAGCGACTGAAGCCGGATGGCGACGGCTGGATTGTGCCGCCCGCGGCAGCCTCGTGGGATTTTGGCCTGATTATTTTGCGCTACCCGCCTTCGGGCATTACGCCGCTGCCGTTATTTGACGGCGATAAAGCGGCGCTCACCGCCGCGCTGAAAGCCGCCGACCGCAAGGTAACGCAGTCAGGCTACCCGGTCGATCATCTGGATGCGCTCTACACCCACACGGACTGTATCGTGACGGGCTGGGCGCAGACCAGCGTGCTTTCGCATCAGTGCGATACGTTGCCGGGCGACAGCGGTTCACCGCTGATGCTGAAAACCGATAACGGCTGGCAGTTGATTGGGGTACAAAGCTCCGCCCCGGCCGCAAAAGACCGCTGGCGAGCCGATAACCGGGCCTTATCCGTCACCGGCTTTCGCGATAAGCTGGAAGCGCTGGCTAAGGAGTAAGCCAGCGCGGCTGTCGGTGAATCAGGGTTACCGATTGATCAGGCGAGTTTTATCATGATCATGCCCGCCAGCAGCAATATCAGCCCTATCCAGCCTTTATTATTTAAACGCTGCCCGAAGAGCACCCACCCTGCGGCAAGGGTGGCGGCGATACCAAAACCGCCCCACAGCGCATAGGCCACAGACAGATCGATACCTTTGACCGCCTGTGACAGGGCGCTGAAGGCCCCCAGCACCGCGGCAATCGACATCAGGCCGTAAACTTTACGGCGAAAACCGTCGGAGAATTTCAGCAGAACGTTCGCCAGAATCTCCAGCACGATGGCGAAGCCCAGCCAGGCCGCGTGAACCCATTCAAACTGCTGCATGGTTCTGCTCCTTCTGCTGTTTGGTCGGTTTTCGGGTACCTGATTTAATCAGCACGATACCCGCGACCAGCGTCGTTAGTCCGGCGACCTTCATTGTTGTTAATGTTTCGTCGAATATCAGAACGCTGAAAAGCGTAATCAATAAAATACCGATCCCTTCCCACAGCGCGTAGGCCACACCCAGCGCGATTTTCTTCACCGCAAATGAGAGGAAAATATAAGAAAGGGAAATCATCACCAGCATTAAAATAAAACCGGTATTGCCCTCGCTGACGCTTGCCCATTTCATAGACAGCGTGCCGGTAATTTCAGCGAGAATAGCCAGGGCTAATAAGATCCAGTAAAACATGTTTTTCTCCTGCTTGAGAATATAATCCATCGTGGCCCGCCGCATGCGGCAAACCAAAAAATATGAAATTAAATCAGACAGCTAAGCGCGTAGCGCCAGCTCAGGCAGAAGAGGTGACTATAGTGCGGTGCGCCAGTGTTGCTCACCAGCAAGCAGGCAGAAGGAGGTGGAAAATAGAGCAGCATTGTTTGAAGAATAGGTTCTGAACAAATTGTCCATAAAATTACAATTATCCGCGTTGTTGCTTCTCGTCTTTGCGGATGAAAATTGTCCTCGGTAGTTGAACACGCCAAATTTGTACCATAACTGAAGATTTTACTCAAAGTCTTTTCAATTCTTTACCCGTCCCGTTTGATTTTGGTTAGTTTATTGCAGGGCGTTTACCCCTTATTATAAATAAAAAGCGTTTTTCGGAGTCACCATGGCTAAACCCATTATTACCCTGAACGGGTTAAAAATTGTCATCATGCTGGGCATGCTGGTGATCATACTCACGGGCGTTCGTTTTGCCGCCGACATCATTGTGCCCTTTATTCTGGCCCTGTTCGTTGCGGTGATCCTTAACCCACTGGTCCAGCGCATGACGCGGCTGCGCATCCCGCGCGTGCTGGCGATTACCCTGCTGATTAGCGTCATTATTTTCGCTATGGTGTTACTGGTTGCGTATCTGGGTACCTCGCTGAACGAACTGGCGCGAACGCTGCCGAAATACCGTTCCTCGCTGGCGATACCGCTGCTGCAGCTTGAGCCCTGGCTACAGCGCGCGGGAATAGAAGTCTCCGTTGAGGAGCTTCTTAAATATATCGACCCTAATGCGGCCATGACGATCGTCACAGGCCTGCTGACGCAGCTTTCCAATGCCATGACCTCCATTTTCCTGCTGTTTTTAACGGTGGTGTTCATGCTGCTGGAGGTGCCGCAGCTGCCCGCAAAGTTACAGCAAATTATGGTTCGTCCGGTTGAAGGAATGGGAGCTATTCAGCGCGCGCTGGACAGCGTTTCACGTTATCTGGTGCTGAAAACCGCCATCAGCCTCGTCACCGGGGTGGTGGTCTGGGGAATGCTGGTGGCGCTGGACGTCCGCTTTGCGTTCGTCTGGGGGCTACTGGCGTTTGCGCTCAACTACATTCCCAACATCGGCTCCGTGCTGGCGGCGATCCCCCCTATTCTTCAGGTGCTGGTGTTCAGCGGGTTTTATGATGCGCTGATTCTGCTGGCCGGCTATCTGGCGATTAATCTGGTGTTCGGGAATATTCTTGAACCACGAATGATGGGACGCGGGCTGGGGCTTTCGACGCTGGTCGTCTTTTTGTCCCTGATTTTCTGGGGCTGGCTGCTCGGTCCCGTAGGCATGCTGCTCTCCGTTCCGCTGACCATCATCGTGAAGATTGGGCTGGAACAGACTGCGGGCGGGCAAAGCATCGCCGTGCTGCTGAGCGATATGAGCCATCAATAGCCGTCATTCCGCCATCGACAGGAGGGGCTTGCTTGCCCTTCCCCCTTCACGATAGGCCCCGAGCGCCCTCTGCCAGTCCGTCAGAGGGTACACCGTTCCGGGGCTGTACTCGCTGGCGCGCATCCGGGGCCAGATTTGATCGAACTCCGCGCGCCACGCCTCTGCGCTGAGCCCATCCAGATAGTTACGAATATGGAACCACGCCACGCGCGGCAGGGGCCGCTGCTGGCGGAAGGTCTGCCCGGAGAGCAGCCCGTAGCAGACAAATATGCCCTGCTCCGGCATCACGCTCAGGATCGCTTCCGCCAGCGTTCCGCCGGTTGCATCGTAAACGACGTCGGCACGCGCGGCAACGGAGAGAATCCGCTGCATGTCATGCTGTGCGACAGGAACAATCCCCATCGCCGCCAGCCGTTCAGCGTGAACGGGCGAACGATGAATACCGTACACCGTCTCTGCCCCCGCCAGACGCGCCCACTGCCCGAGCAGAATGGCGCAATCCGAACCGGCGGCCGTGAGCAGCACCCGCTTTCCCCGCGGTGGATAGTGGCTCAGCATCATCTGTGCCGCCAGCGGGTTGATATAGGCCCGCGCGGCCAGGCGTGAATCGACATCGTCCGGGACGGGTATCGCATACTCTGCCGGGCAATCCGCATAGCGCTGCCAGGTGCCCTGCCCGCGCAGCGGCAGAACGCGTTTACCCGACAGATGCGCAAACGACGCGGGCGCCTGAATGACAACGCCGACGCCTTCATATCCCGCGACGGCGGGCAGCGGAGTTCTGTGGCGATAGGCGCCGGTAATGGGAATGAGATCGGACGCGTTCACCGGCGCATACAGCATTTGCACGCGCAGGTGTCCCGGCGCAAGCGCGCCGGGCGGCGCGGCTTCAGGTTGCAGAACAGATTCTGGCTCGCCAAAACGGCGATACCAGAGGGCCAGATTTTCCATTACGATCTCACGGCTGACGGCGGAATACCTAATCGCGCCAGCCCATTGCCGGTGCGACATGTTTGAGAATGGACTCAATCACGTGCGCATTGTAATCCACGCCGAGCTGGTTCGGTACGGTCAGTAATAACGTATCAGCCTCGGCAATCGCCTCGTCCTTTTTCAGCTGTTCAATCAGCCTGTCAGGCTCTGCGGCATAGCTGCGCCCGAAGATCGCGCGCGTTTTCTCATCAAGATACCCCACGCTATCGCTGTCGTTGCGGCTGGCGCCGAAGTACATCCGGTCGCGGTCGTCCATCAGGGCAAAAATACTGCGGCTGACCGAGACGCGCGGCTCGCGCGCATGCCCCGCCTCTTTCCAGGCCTGGCGATAAGCGCGGATCTGTTTTGCCTGCTGAATATGGAACGGTTCGCCGGTTTCGTCGTCTTTCAGGGTTGAGCTTTGCAGGTTCATGCCGAGCTTAGCGGCCCATACCGCCGTCGCATTCGAACCGGCGCCCCACCAGATACGCTCCCGCAATCCTTCAGAATATGGTTCCAGGCGCAGCAGCCCAGGCGGATTGGGGAACATCGGCTGTGGATTCGGCTTTGCAAACCCTTCACCGCGCAGCACCTCAAGCAGCACCTCGGTATGACGGCGCGCCATGTCCGCTTCGTTTTCCCCTTCCTGCGGGACATAGCCGAAATGACGCCACCCATCAATGACCTGCTCCGGGGAGCCCCGGCTGATGCCAAGCTGCAAACGGCCGCCGGAAATCAGGTCCGCCGCGCCCGCATCCTCGGCCATGTACATCGGGTTTTCATAGCGCATATCGATCACGCCGGTACCGATTTCGATAGTTTTCGTTTTGGCGCCGATTGCGGCCAGCAGGGGGAACGGTGAACTCAGCTGACGGGCGAAGTGGTGCACGCGGAAATAGGCGCCGTCCGCTCCCAGCTCTTCAGCGGCCACGGCCAGGTCGATGGACTGCAGCAGCGTATCCGCCGCCGAGCGCGTGCCGGACTGCGGTGAAGGCGTCCAGTGACCAAACGATAAAAACCCGATCTTTTTCATAACGATGTGTCCTGATAATGCGTTGCGTTCTCTCCACTTTACGCATTACTCGCTGAGAATAAATGCCGTTTATTTAACGGAAAGCATCAAATAAATTGACGGAATTGAGCGGTTCGTCATTCCGCCCCATAATGGGATATAATATCCCCCACTTTTTTCATGGCAGGTAAAACCGGCAATGGCTCTGATCCCTAAAAACTACGCGCGACTGGAAAGCGGCTATCGCGAAAAAGCATTAAAAATCTATCCCTGGGTCTGCGGACGCTGCTCGCGGGAGTTCGTCTATTCCAACCTGCGTGAATTGACGGTTCACCATATCGATCACGACCACACCAACAACCCGGAAGACGGCAGCAACTGGGAGCTGCTGTGCCTGTTTTGCCACGATCACGAACATTCTAAGTACACCGAAGCGGATCAGTACGGCACCACCGTGGTTGCCGGGGAAGACGCCCAAAAAGACGTGGGCGTCGCCACGTTTAACCCGTTTGCCGACTTAAAGGCAATGATGGACAAGAAGAAGTAGTGCTTCACTGCCCTTACCTGCGGGTTATTTCAGGGAATAACCCGCGCCGCCCGCAGCTGCGCGAACAGGCTGAAAAACATCTCATCCGTCGCCTGCATCCGCGTAAAGCCTGACCGCCTGAGCTTGCTGCCGTCACCAAACATGTCGTAGTTCCAGCCGAAGACGAAATCGGCAAACCGTCCGTCGCTCAGCTGCATTATATCCGCCTCCACCAGCCCTTCCCCGGCCAGCTCGCGCCATGCGTCGCGATAGTCCGTAAACAGCTGGTGAAACGACAACCTTACCGGTGGCGCAGCCTCCAGTTCAAACCAGCGGGCAATGCGCGGCCACAGTTCGCTCCAGCGCCAGAGGTCACCATTATTTACGTTGAACGCCTGATTCTGCGCCGCAGGTGACGTGGCCGCCCACAGCGTGGCCTCCGCCAGCAGTCCGGCGTCGGTATAATCCACAATGCTGTGCCAGGTCTGTTCCGAACCGGGAAAACGCAGCGGTAGCCCCAGCGCCTTACACAAAGAGGCATACAGGGCAATGCTCAGCGCAAGGTTCATGGTATTACCGGGCACCGCACTGCCCACCACGCCCGGCCGGATGGCATTCCAGTGCCAGCGTTTTCCACGCTGATACTGGCTGAGCCACGCGAGCTGGGCAGAGTTAAATTCTGCGCCGGGCACGCCGGGATCGCTTTCCCGCGCCGGGGTTTTAAACGGGCCCAGATGCGCGCCGTAAACTTTATAGCCCTGCATCAGGCTGACCGTCTGCAAAGGTGCCGTTTTTTCGAGGGTGCTGACCAGGTTACGCAGCATGGTGACGTTCGGCTCAACCATCTCCGTCCAGTTGGCGGCGTTCACCCAGGCGCTGTAAAAGAGATGGGTAACCCCCCTGCTCAAGGATTGCAGCGCCCGCGCGCTATCCTGGGCATCCAGCAAATCGACGTTAACCATCGTAATACCGTCAGGATGGGATAATGCCTGACGACTCACGCCGATCGTTTCCCATCCCTTGTGCAGAAGCGTTTTGACAAGCTGTTTGCCGACAATACCGCTGGCCCCCGCGACGAGGGCGACCTTTTGTTGCTGCATCTTATCCATGGTGTTTCTCCAGAAAGGGTGACAGACGCAGTGTCATCTATTATTTTTTTAGTGAATATCCCCTTCATCAGATAGCACTTATCAGAAAAACCATTAAATGAATAACAAGCTCAACGCCATTTCCACCTTTCTTTGCGTCGCGGATGCGGGCTCTTTTTCTGCCGCCGCCCGCCGGAGCGGGATGAAGCAGTCCGCCGTCAGCCAGCAGGTCGCCGCTCTTGAACAAGAGCTGGGCGTGGTGTTGCTGCACCGAACAACGCGCACAATGAAGCTGACGGAGCAGGGAGAACGTTACCGCCGCGACATGCAGCTGCTGCTGGACGCCATGCGGGAAGCGGAGGGGCGGCTGGCGCCGGTCGATCGACAATTTCAGGGGAGCGTTCATATCCAGCTGCCGAGCGGCCTGGGGCAGATCGTCTTGCCGCATTTACTGGAGCTGCAGCGCCTGCATCCAGAATTACATCTGCGGATTTCCCTTGATGACCGCCTTGCCGATCTGGTGACGGAAGGCGTTGACGTCGCGATACGGCTGAGCAGTGAGCCCCCGCAGGCGCATGCGGCTCGCGTGCTGGCACGTATTGAAGCCGCGCTGTTTGCCTCCCCCGGTTTTCAGGCTGTGCACGACGTGAGCGAGCTGACGACGCTGCCCCATGTGCGGTTTAGCGGTCTTCCCCTGGATGCTCCCCTGCGCTTGATTGCTGACGAGGAAACGGTCGAGGTCAACGTGAATACCGTTTTCCGTGCCAACACCAGCGACGCGCTGCTTATGGCGCTGGAGTCCGGCATCGGTATCGGCGGCATGCAGCGACCGCTTGCGGCCAGGGCGCTGCAAACCGGCACGCTGGTACCGGTACTGCCCGACTGGCGGTTGCCCGATCGCTTCCTCTATGCCGTCTACCCTGACGCCCGCTTTATTCCGCAACGCGTCAGAAAAGTCGTCAGCGTAATCGAGCAATTGCTGATTGAGCGCGCGGAGCATGCCCCCGCAAAATAACCGCTTCCTACCGCGCCACCGGTAAATCCGCGTAACGCGTCGTATAGGCCGGTGACAGCATCTCACGCTTCATCGCCCAGGCTTTCTCAATCCCCTGCCCGGCAAACCAAATCTTCCCTTTGCCGGAATGATTCAGGCTGTCGATCGTCGCCATCAGCGCCGCGCTGTTGGCGCACAGGCGGTTATCGTCAAACAAATTAAGCTGGGCAACGCCGCTGCTGAAAAAGTCTGCCAGCATCACCCCCGCTTTCATATAGCGATATCCGTCAAGCCAGATACGCCCCAGCGCCTCGGTGGCGGCACGGATGATATCGCGCGAATCATTGGTGGGCGTCATCAGGGTGACGGAAGCCTGATTGCCGTAATAAATTTCGTTGTCCGCATGCGGGCTGGTGCGCACAAACACGCTGATAAAGCGGCAGTACTGATGCTCGCCGCGCAGTTTCTCCGCTGCGCGTTCCGCGTAGGCGCAAATGGCCTGATGCATCTCCTCGTATTGCGTTATACGGTGTCCAAACGAACGGCTACAGATAATTTGCTGCTTCGTGGGAGTAAACTCTTCCAGATCGAGGCAGGGCTCACCGCGAAGCTCGCGCGCCGTGCGCTCCATGACCACGTTAAAATGTTTGCGGATGACCCAGGATGACGCTTCCGCCAGCTCCAGCGCCGTGGCTATCCCCATCGCGTTGAGCTTTTTCGTGATGCGTCGGCCTACGCCCCACACCTCCTCCACCGGAACCTTTGCCAGCAGCTTACGCTGCCGTCCACGATCAGAGAGATCGACCACGCCACGGGTGGCTGACCACCGCTTCGCCGCATAGTTGGCCAGCTTCGCCAGCGTTTTGGTCGGCGCAATCCCGACGCCAACGGTTAAGCCCGTATTTTTAAAAACCTGCGTGCGCATCTGATGGCCGAACGCTTCCAGCGACATGCAGTTGCTGACACCCGAAACGTTCACAAATGCTTCATCGATGGAGTAAATCTCAATGGCCGGCGCGAGATCGGTCAGCGTCTGCATCACCCGGCTGCTGAGGTCGGCATACAGCGCATAGTTCGAGCTAAAGACGTAAACCCGTGACGGATAACTCTTCTCTTTGAATTTAAAATAGGGTTCCCCCATTTTTATGCCGAACTGCTTTGCCTCCCGCGACAGCGAAATAATGCAGCCGTCGTTATTGGACACCACCACGATGGGCTTACCCACCAGATCGGGGCGAAACACCCTCTCGCAGGAGGCATAGAAGCTATTCACATCAACCAGCGCGAACATGTTTATGCGTTTTGAGCGTATGAGTGACGACACCGAAGATTTGCAGCTCCTCTTCGGACTGAAAGGCGATCGGCTGATAGCGGGCATTACGCGGCAGCAGCCGCAGAACCGGGCGGGTCTGTAGCTCTTTCACCGTAAACTCACCGCCGACCGACGCCACAACAATGTCCCCGTGTTCGGCATTTAACGAGCGGTCTACCACCAGCAGATCGCCGTCGCTAATCCCCGCGCCGATCATGGAGTCCCCGCTCACTTTGATAAAGTAGGTCGCACTGGGGTGCCTGACTGCCAGCCGGTTAAGATCGAGACGATCCTCCACATAATCCTGCGCAGGGCTTGGAAAACCACAGGCAACGCGCTCAAGATAGAGAGGTAATTCAATAGGTTGCTTTTGATGATAAGAAAAGAGAGTGTCCATAAATGCCTTTCCCGCCAGATACTGTATATAAACACAGTATTACGGATTACGGCACAGGATCAAGGTCATTTCCGACAAAGACCGCAAACGCGTTGAAGTTTGAGCGGATTTAATTTAGCAACCTCTTCTGCGGGCGATCGCAGATGGGTTAAGCAAAAGTCACAATAAAGTCATAACCAAACACTTTAAAATCACTTAAAGTTAAAATCAAAAAGATCACCAAATCACTATGCAAACACTATTAATTGACTTTTTGATAAGAGTAACGCATATTTCAGGACACGAATTATCAAGACTTTTGGAGGACGTTTTCTATGCCAGCCCGTGACTATCCCGACAAGCGAGTTGCCCGCGGTTTAGCAAAGGAGGCCGATCTCAGGATGTTGAGCGCCCGCATCGAGCCTGACCTGATGGAGTACATCAGAATCACCGCCTTTGAGACGCGAAAAAGCAAGCAGGAGATTGTGGCAGAAGCGTTAGCGCTTCACAGACAGCAAAGTCAATGCGGAGTCTGAGCAGGCAAAGCCTGGAAGTGTCCTTCCGGCTTTGCCCATGCTGCGATTAACCCATCAGAGCATTCAGTTTTTCAAGTGCTTCAGGCGGCAATTGCACCTCTCCCGCCGCGAGGTTTTGCCGCAGATGCGCCACGGATGAAGTGCCGGGGATCAGCAGGATGTTCGGCGAACGTTGCAGCAGCCATGCCAGCGCAACCTGCATCGCCGTTGCGCCCAGGGAATCCGCGACGGCCTGCAGGCCGGTGGACTGCAGCGGCGTGAAGCCTCCCAACGGGAAGAACGGCACATACGCAATCCCCTGCTGCGCCAGTAAATCCACCAGCGCATCGTCGCCGCGGTTCACGATGTTGTACATGTTCTGCACGCAGACGATCTGCACCATCTTCCGCGCTTCCGCCACCTGCTTGGCCGTGACGTTGCTCAGGCCAATGTGGCGCACCAGCCCTTGCTGCTGTAATTCTGCGAGGGTGGAAAGCGGTTCAGCAATCGATCCTTCTGCCGGGCCGTGTGCGCTAAACATGATCCGCAGATTCACCACGTCCAGCACATCCAGCTTCAGGTTGCGCAGGTTGTCATGCACCGCCTGGGTCAGCTCCTGCGCGGAAAAGGCCGGCAGCCAGGCCCCTTTGTCATCGCGACGAGCGCCGATCTTGGTGACGAGGGTGAGATCGTCCCGGTAAGGATGAAGCGCCTCGCAGATCAGCTGGTTCGTCACATGCGGGCCATAAAAATCGCTGGTATCGATATGATTCACACCCGCCGCCACGGCTTCGCGCAGTACGTCCAGCGCGGCCTGTTTATCCTTCGGCGGGCCAAATACGCCCGGCCCGGCAAGCTGCATTGCCCCGTAGCCCAGTCGTTTAACCGTTCGCGTTCCGAGCGCGTACGTCCCGCTTTTATCAATGCTGCTCATGTTAACCTTCCTCATAAAATGATCCGGATTTACAACAGGTTCCTGACCGAAGCCCTAAGTTAAGCGCGAGTTAAATTAAAGTTTAAATTCTATACGACGATAGTATGGGTGTACCTCTGCATCTTTTCTAACGGACGACCGCTATGCTGAAAAATCTGCACGTGATTACCGGAATTATCTTTGCCCTCACCATATTCTGTCTGCTGCAAGTTGTCACGGGAGGGTTGTTCTACTCTGCCGTCAGCAACGATCGCCATAACTTCCAGAACTCCGGCGTGCTGAATGCCCAGCAGGAAAGCCTGAGCGACAGCGTGAACACGCTGGTGAAAACGCGCGTTACCGTCACCCGCGTGGCAATCCGCTACCTGAAGAACCAGCGCGACCCGGCCTCCCTTGCCGCGATTAATAAACTGCTTGGCACCGCAGGCGACTCGCTGGCTAAAGCTGAAGCCTATAACAAAGAATGGCAGAAAATGCCGCAGGTTAACGGCCAGAATGCGGCGTTAACCGACGAGATGCAGAAGTCATGGAATCAGATGCACGAGGTGATGCGTTTGTCGATTGAGTATCTGCGTGCCGACAACTACCAGGCCTATGGCGATCTGGACGCTCAGCAGGCCCAGGACGACATGGAAGCGGTCTATAACCGCTGGCGCGCCGAGAACAACACGCTGCTGAAGGCGGCAACCGAAGAGAACCAGAGCAGCTTCACCCAGATGCAGTGGACGCTGGCAGCCATTTTCCTGGCCGTTATCGCCGTGCTGGTAGTGATCTGGCAGGGTTTACAGCACCTGCTGTTAAAGCCGCTCAACGCCATTATGAACCATATTCGCGCCATTGCGGGAGGCGATCTGACGCAGGATATCACCCTCTCTGGCCGCAATGAGATGGGTCAACTGGCCGCCGGCCTGCACGAAATGCAGCAGTCGCTGGTAACGACCGTCAGCGCCGTACGCGGCAGCACCGACTCCATCTACACCGGCGCGGGTGAAATTGCCGCAGGGAGCAACGATCTCTCCGCCCGCACCGAAGAGCAGGCCTCCTCGCTCGAAGAGACTGCCGCCAGCATGGAAGAGCTGACCGCAACGGTTAAACAGAACTCCGATAACGCCCGTCAGGCGACGCTGCTGGCGAAGAATGCCTCTGAAACAGCGGCTCGCGGCGGCCACGTCGTGGATAACGTGGTGCGCACCATGAACGAAATTGCTGACAGTTCGCAGCAAATCGCCCACATTACCGGCGTGATTGACAGCATTGCGTTCCAGACCAACATTCTGGCGCTTAACGCCGCGGTAGAAGCGGCCCGCGCGGGCGAGCAAGGCCGCGGGTTTGCGGTTGTCGCCGGTGAAGTCCGTACGCTGGCCAGCCGCAGCGCGCAGGCGGCGAAAGAGATCAAAGGGCTTATCGAGAACTCCGTCAGCCGGGTGAACACCGGTTCTGAGCAGGTCAGCGAAGCGGGCGCCACCATGAAGGAGATCGTCGCCGCCGTCACCCGCGTCACCGATATCATGGGCGAGATTTCGTCCGCATCGGATGAACAGAGCCGCGGAATTGAGCAGGTGAGCCTGGCCGTGTCGCAGATGGACAGCGTGACGCAGCAAAACGCCGCGCTGGTGCAGCAGTCCGCCACGGCGGCAGCGGCGCTGGAAGATCAGTCCGAACAGCTGCGTCAGGCCGTGGCCGCGTTTCGTCTGAACGGTAAAGCAAACGCCACCGCCCCGCGCCCGGCCAACGTTAAAACGCCGCAGCTGCTGCGTCCGGCAACGGCTAACGCCGCCTCCGACAGTAACTGGGAAACGTTCTAATCCTCAGGCGGGCGAAGATATCGCCCGCTAACGGCTGCGCTTGGCGTGCCGTTCCCAGTTCTCCTGCTTCGCTTCGTCGGATTTTCGCAGGGAAACATAGCAAGCCCCGCTGCCGCCGTGATGCGGCAGCGCCACGCAGAACGCCTGCACTTCCTCGAACTCGGTTAACCAGCGTGCCAGATAGCTACGCACCACATTAGGATGCGAATTTTGTTCGCGCCCTTTCCCGTGGATGATGATGAGGTTACGTAATCCGTCACGACTGGCCTGGCGAATAAAGGAATACAGCATCTGGCGGCAGCGTTCAGCGGGCTGACGCAACAGATTTAAGCTGGCCTCTCGGGAGTATTTACCCGAACGCAGCTTATCAATAACGCCCTGCTGAACGCCTTCGCGCTGGAACGCCAGCGGCTCGTCAAGCGGCAAGAGCTCAAGGAAACCCAGGGTCAGAAAGTTGTCGAGCTGTTCGGTATCGATGTCCTGGCGAGCCCGGGTATTACGGCTTTGCTGCCAGTGGATATCGGTGCAGCGTTTCAGGGGCTGGACATCCTCCATGGCGTCAAGAAAAAGGGATTTGTCGTCAGGGTTCATGGAAATCCTCCGGCTACATCTGGCCCTGTACTATACCTGCGCCAGACAGGTGTCTCAATAACCCTTAGAAGGTGAGGCACGCGTTAAATATTAACCCGATGAATATATATAGTAATTATAAAATGCACTTAAACCTGACTTAACTAAAACCTCAGCAACGGTAAAATAAGTGATTTACGTTAAATTTTCGTGAAATCAATCATTCACCTTCCTTTCATTTTTCGGGAAAGGTGTTATAACTAAATTTACCTGCCTCATGGATATAATACCCAGGACTTGCGAAAGGACGCACTGCTGTGTGTACTGTAGGGTCTGTCTGATGTCGGGCAGACTCTGTTTTTTTATTATGCGATGTTCACCCTGAAACTATTTTCCTCGCCTCCCTTCTGAATTGCGTAATTAATGATTCGGCAAGCGGAGTTTGACGAGAATCCCGGCGCTGAATTAAATAATATGCGGCTTTTGGAAGCGACTCGGCAACCGGCAGAATGACCAGACGGTGCGCCAGCAGCGGGTCACAGCCTAACTCCTGCGGAAGGATACTTAAAAAATCGCTTTGCGCGACAAGGCTAATGCAGGAAGAAAAGGTTTCGCACACTACGCCAATCCGCGGTATTTGCGAGCGGTGGCTAAATAGATCTTCTAATTGCTTATAATAACTTCCCCGCGGCGTTGGCATTGTCCAGTTATAATGCAGCAGATCGTTGATGGATGTTGCCCCTGTCGCCGGATGTCCTTCCCGGCAAAATACCGCAAACGGTTTTTCGAAGAGTTTTTCAAACGTAAACTCATGGTCGTAAGGCCCCTGATAATAGGTGTTGATGGTGAAGTCCAGTTCGCCCTGGCGTAATTCATTGATCATCGACACCAGCTGACCTTCCATAATTCGCACTTTAACCTGCGGGTGCTGGGCGTGAAAACGGGTGATGACGGCGGGCATCAGGCTGCGTGACACGCTCGCCCCCATCCCGATATTGATCTGCCCGGCCAGATCCCCCTGCCGCTGGCGTATGTCATCCTGCGCCGCGCGCAGCTCTTCCAGAATCAGCCTGGCGCGCTGGTAAAACCCTTCCCCGCACTCGGTCAGCGCAACCCCTTTACTCCGGCGAACAAAAAGCTGCGCCGCCATGCCCTCCTCCAGCTCTTTGATGGATTTGGTCAGCGCCGGCTGCGAGAGATTCAGCGTCCGGCTGGCGCCGCGGATGCTGCCCTGACGCGCCACTTCAACAAACGCCCGGATTTGATGAAATTTAATCTGAAATGACATAGCCCAACCGATAACCGTTGTTTATCAGAGTAAAGAAACTGTCATCTACTTTAATGGAAAGGGATGTGCGAGGGTAATTCCTGAACGGTTAAAACTGTGAAAAAACGGTTAGTGATAAGTAAAAACTATCACAGCGTGAAGCAGTTCACATTTTTTTATGATGACAGGAACAGATATGGACACACTGGCGCAGTACATCCAGACATTAGCCCCCCAGCTGAGCGCATGGCGTCGAGATTTTCACCATTTTGCGGAATCCGGCTGGGTAGAGTTCCGTACCGCCGCAAAGGTCGCGGAAACCCTCGACTCCCTGGGCTACGAACTGGCGGTGGGTCGCGACGTGGTCGATGCCGAAAGCCGTATGGGGCTGCCCGATAACGCCACTCTGGAAAAAGAGTTTGCCCGCGCGCGTGCGCAGGGCGCGCCTGAAAAATGGCTGGCGCCGTTTGAAGGCGGATTTACCGGCATTGTGGCGACCCTGAATACCGGCCGTCCTGGCCCGACGCTGGCGTTTCGCGTCGACATGGATGCCCTGGATTTAAGCGAAGCGCTCGACGACAGCCATCGTCCGTTCCGCGACGGTTTTGCCTCCTGCAACGCGGGAATGATGCACGCCTGCGCGCACGACGGCCACACCACCATTGGCCTGGGGCTGGCAAAGGTGCTTAAGCAGAACGAAGCGCAGCTCAACGGTACCATCAAGCTGATCTTCCAGCCTGCCGAAGAAGGCACCCGCGGCGCGCGCGCCATGGTTGCCGCCGGGGCGCTGGACGGCGTGGACTATTTTACCGCCATCCATATTGGTACGGGCGTCCCCGCCGGAACGGCGATCTGCGGCAGCGATAACTTTATGGCCACCACCAAGTTCGACGTGAACTTTACCGGCGTTGCGGCACATGCGGGCGGCAAACCGGAGGATGGACGTAACGCCCTGCTTGCCGCCGCGCAGGCCGCCCTCGCCCTGCACAGCATCGCCCCGCACAGCGAAGGCGCTTCCCGCGTCAACGTCGGGGTGATGCAGGCCGGTAGCGGACGCAACGTAGTGCCCGCCAATGCCCTGATCAAGGTTGAAACCCGAGGTGAAACCGAAGCCATTAACCAGTATGTCTTTGAACGCGCGCAGGCCGTCATTACCGGCGCGGCAGCGCTCTATGGCGTGAGCGCGGAGATGCGCCTGATGGGCGCCGCCACCTCCAGCGCGCCGACGCCGGCCTGGGTTGATTATCTGCGTGAACAGGCGAGCCAGGTTTCCGGAATTGTGCACGCAATCGATAAGGTGAAAGCGCCGGCAGGCTCTGAAGACGCCACGCTGATGATGGCCCGCGTGCAGCAGAACGGCGGCATGGCGTCGTATATGGTGTTCGGCACTGACTTGAGCGCAGGACATCACAACGAAAAATTCGACTTCGATGAGCAGGTCATGGCGGTCGCCATTGAAACGCTGGCGCGAACTGCGCTCAATTTCCCGTGGACGCGAGGTGTGTAATGCAGGAGAACTACGCTTTTATTGCCGATGCCATCGACACGCGATGTCAGACGCTAACCGATATTGCCGACGCTATTTGGGATCATCCCGAAACCCGCTTTGAAGAGTTCTGGTCCTCCAGACGGCTCGCTGACGAGCTGGAAGCCGAGGGCTTTACGCTGACCCGCGAGGCAGGCGGTATCCCCAACGCGTTTATCGCCAGCTTCGGCAGCGGGAAACCGATTATTGCCCTGCTGGGCGAATACGACGCGCTGGCCGGGCTAAGCCAGCAGGCGCACTGCGCGACGGCGCAATCCGCCACGCCGGGGGCGAACGGCCACGGCTGCGGGCATAACCTGCTGGGCACCGCGGCGCTTGCGGGCGCGGTGGCGGTAAAAAGCTGGCTGGAGCAGCACGGCGGCAGCGGAACGGTGCGTTTTTACGGCTGTCCCGGTGAGGAAGGCGGCTCCGGGAAAACCTTTATGGTGCGTGAAGGTCTGTTTGATGACGTTGATGCCGCCGTCACCTGGCACCCGGAGGCCTTTGCCGGGATGTTTAACGTCAGCACGCTCGCCAACATTCAGGCGGCCTGGCGTTTTCACGGCGTGGCGGCGCATGCGGCCAACTCGCCCCATTTAGGGCGCAGCGCGCTGGACGCCGTGACGCTGATGACCACCGGCACCAACTTCCTTAACGAGCACATCATAGAGAAAGCGCGCGTCCATTACGCCATCACCGACACCGGCGGAATTTCGCCCAACGTGGTGCAGGCCCAGGCCGAGGTGCTGTACCTGATCCGCGCCCCGGAGATGGCCGACGCGCAGCAGATCTACGAGCGCATCGAGAAAATCGCCCAGGGCGCGGCGATGATGACCGAAACCACCGTCGAGTGCCGCTTTGATAAGGCCTGCTCCAGCTACCTGCCGAACCGCACGCTCGAGGCTGCGATGTACCGCGCGTTGCAGCACTACGGCACGCCGGAGTGGACCGATGAAGAGCGCGACTTTGCCCGCGAAATCCGCGCCACGCTGACGCCCAACGATCTGCAGAACAGCCTGAAAAACATTGCCGCAACGGGAGGAGAAGCAGGCAAAGCCTTTGCCCGCCGCCATCAGGAGACGCTGCTGGTAGATGAAGTCGCGCCCTATGCCATCACCGATAACGTGCTGGCGGGTTCAACGGACGTGGGTGACGTCAGCTGGAAAATGCCGGTCGCCCAGTGCTTCAGCCCCTGCTTTACCGTCGGGACGCCGCTGCACACCTGGCAACTGGTGGCGCAGGGACGAACCTCCATTGCCCACAAAGGCATGCTGCTGGCCGGGAAAGTGATGGGGGCGACAGCGCTCAATCTGCTGCAGGACGCAGCGCTGCTGAAAACATGTCGTGAAGAGTTCGAACAACAATTACAAGAAAAACCGTACGCGTGTCCGATCCCACGGGGCGTGACACCGTCACCTTTAAAATAAAAAAACACAACACAACAACACAACACTCCCGAGGAACGCCCATGAGTATGTCATCCATACCTTCGCATTCCCCATCCGGTAAGCTCTATGGCTGGGTTGAAAGGATCGGCAATAAAGTACCGCACCCTTTCCTGCTGTTTATCTATTTAATTGTGATTTTGATGGTCGCCACCGCCGTGCTCTCCGCCTTTGACGTGAGCGTACGTAGCCCGGCTGACGGCAGCCTGGTGGCGGTGAAAAACCTGCTCAGCGTTGACGGGCTGCACTGGTTTTTACCGAACGTCATCAAAAACTTCAGCGGTTTCGCCCCGCTGGGTGCCATTCTGGCGCTGGTGCTGGGCGCCGGGCTGGCGGAACGCGTGGGCTTGCTGCCCGCGCTGATGGTGAAAATGGCGTCCCACGTCAGCGCGCGCTACGCCAGCTACATGGTGCTGTTTATCGCCTTCTTCAGCCACATTTCGTCCGACGCCGCGCTGGTGATTATGCCGCCGATGGGGGCGCTGATCTTTCTCGCCGTCGGGCGTCATCCCGTGGCGGGCCTGCTGTCGGCCATTGCGGGCGTGGGCTGCGGGTTTACCGCCAACCTGCTGATCGTCACCACCGACGTGCTGCTCTCGGGCATCAGCACGGAGGCGGCGAAAACCATTGATGCGGCCATGCACGTCAGCGTGATCGACAACTGGTACTTTATGGCGAGCTCGGTGATCGTCCTGACGATTGTCGGCGGGCTGATTACCGATAAAATCATCGAGCCGCGTCTGGGCAAATGGGAAGGCCGTAGCGATGAAAAGCTGGAGATGCTGAGCAAAGAGCAGCGCTTCGGCCTGCGCGTGGCCGGGATTGTCTCGCTGGCGTTTATCGCGCTGGTGGCGCTGATGGTGGTGCCGGAAAACGGCATACTGCGCGATCCGGTTAAGCATACCGTCCTGCCGTCGCCGTTTATTCAGGGCATCGTGCCGCTGATTATTCTCTTCTTCTTTGTCGTTTCGCTCGCCTACGGTATCGCTACCGGCAAAATCCGCCGTCAGGGCGATCTGCCGCAGCTGATGATCGAGCCGATGAAAGAGATGGCGGGCTTTATCGTGATGGTGTTCCCGCTGGCGCAGTTTGTGGCGATGTTTAACTGGAGCAACATGGGCAAGTTTATGGCCGTGGGCCTGACCGATGCGCTGGAGGCTGCCGGGCTAAGCGGCGTGCCGGCGTTTGTCGGGCTGGCGCTGCTGTCATCCCTGCTGTGCATGTTTATTGCCAGCGGCTCCGCCATCTGGTCAATTCTGGCGCCGATCTTCGTGCCGATGTTTATGATGCTCGGGTTCCACCCGGCGTTTGCCCAGATCCTGTTCCGCATCGCGGACTCCTCGGTGATCCCGCTGGCGCCCGTCTCACCTTTCGTTCCGCTGTTTTTAGGCTTCCTGCAGCGCTATAAGCCCGAGGCCAGACTGGGTACCTACTATTCGCTGGTTTTACCCTACCCGCTTATCTTTTTAGGGGTATGGCTGGTGATGCTGGTGGCATGGTATCTTGTCGGCCTGCCGATTGGGCCGGGGATATACCCGAGGCTGAACTAAAGGATTGAAAATGCTGAGATTACTCGAAGATAAAATTGCGACGCCGCTCGGGCCGCTGTGGGTGATCGCGGACGAGCAGTTCTGCCTGCGCGCCGTTGAGTGGGAAGAGCACAGCGACCGCATGGAGGAACTGCTTGATATTCATTACCGCGCACAGGGTTATGAACGCATCAGCGCCACCAACCCGGGCGGGCTGAGCGACAAGCTTGCGGCGTATTTTGAAGGCGATCTCAGCATCATCGATACTCTGCCGACCGCCACGGCGGGCACGCCTTTTCAGCGGGAAGTGTGGCAGGCGCTGCGGTCGATACCGTGCGGACAGGTCATGCATTACGGCCAGCTCGCGGAGCAGCTAGGCCGCGCAGGCGCCGCACGCGCGGTGGGTGCCGCCAATGGCTCTAATCCGGTCAGCATTGTGGTGCCCTGCCATAGGGTCATTGGCCGCAACGGCACCATGACCGGCTATGCCGGCGGGGTGCAGCGCAAGGAGTGGTTACTGCGTCACGAAGGGTATCTCTTGCTGTAGATCCCAGGCTTTTTGTGCTTAATTTTCTACCGGTTAGGCTAAAAATCCATAATCAAGCTGTGGAATTTCAAGAAGATGGCAACACGTTGCCGTCTCTTGTCCTTATTGAGGGTTTGTCAGGCTTACGTACTTACCAAAAAGATGTTAAAATTGACCAATATCAATTAAGGCTTGAGCAAACCTATGATCCCGGAAAAGCGAATTATACGACGCATTCAGTCTGGCGGTTGTGCTATCCATTGCCAGGATTGCAGCATCAGCCAGCTCTGTATCCCGTTTACCCTGAATGAGCATGAACTCGATCAGCTTGATAACATTATCGAGCGCAAAAAGCCTATTCAGAAAGGGCAGACGCTGTTTAAAGCGGGAGACGAACTGAAATCGCTCTATGCTATCCGCTCTGGCACCATCAAGAGCTACACCATCACCGAACAGGGTGATGAGCAGATCACCGGCTTCCATCTGGCAGGCGATCTGGTGGGCTTTGATGCCATCGGCACTGGCCACCACCCGAGCTTTGCTCAGGCACTCGAAACCTCTATGGTTTGCGAAATCCCGTTTGAAACCCTGGACGATCTGTCCGGCAAGATGCCTAACCTGCGTCAGCAGATGATGCGTCTGATGAGCGGTGAGATCAAAGGCGACCAGGACATGATTCTGCTGCTTTCCAAAAAGAATGCAGAAGAGCGTCTGGCCGCGTTTATCTACAACCTCTCCCGCCGCTTCGCCGAGCGCGGTTTCTCGCCGCGTGAGTTCCGTCTGACCATGACCCGTGGCGATATCGGTAACTACCTGGGCCTGACCGTTGAAACCATCAGCCGTCTGCTGGGCCGTTTCCAGAAGAGCGGAATGCTGGCCGTTAAGGGTAAATACATCACTATCGAAAACGGCGAAGCGCTGGCCGTTCTTGCCGGACACGCCCGTAACGTGGCGTAACTCTCCGCATGTTGATAACCAGACTGATAAATTCACGTGATTTATTGGTCTGGTATAATCGCTTCCGCTTTAAGACATTTTCACCGTAGCTCGTCCCCACACAGCGCCTGAAAGGTTGTCGTTGAGGTTATGAATTGAGAGAAAGTTTGTTTTTCGTTTCAGTCGTGATTGCCTCAGTGACCTTTATCTTCATCTGGATAATGCTGGTCGGCCCGATGAAGGGGGAGGAAAAAACCTACGTTCAGGATTCCACGACCTTTGCGATAGCGGTGATGGTGCTGCTGTTCATTGCGTTTATCGCAGTGACAACCACCGTGCTTTTCCTCTGATAAATTTTCATGAATTATTGATCTGGCAAAAGCTCACCTCTGTTTCATTCAGGATATATAGGTTACTCTTTTAATTACAGACTGTGGTGACAGTAGTAAGGAGACCTGTATGGCCAAGTATCAAAACATGCTGGTAGCTATCGATCCGAATCAGGACGATCAGCCGGCATTACGACGCGCTGTGTATTTACATCAACGGATTGGTGGCAAAATCAAAGCGTTTTTGCCGATCTATGACTTCTCGTATGAGATGACCACCCTTCTGTCGCCTGACGAGCGCACCGCTATGCGTCAGGGCGTCATCAGCCAGCGTACCGCGTGGATCCGTGAACAGGCGAAGTATTACCTGGAAGCGGGTGTGCCTATTGATATAAAAGTGGTCTGGCATAACCGACCTTTTGAAGCCATTATCCAGGAAGTTGTTGCCGGTGGGCACGACCTGCTGCTGAAGATGGCGCACCAGCACGACAAGCTGGAGTCCGTGATCTTCACCCCGACCGACTGGCATCTGCTGCGCAAATGCCCTTGCCCGGTCTGGATGGTGAAAGACCAGCCGTGGCCTGAAGGCGGGAAAGCCGTTGTGGCGGTGAATCTCGCGAGCGAAGAGGATTACCACAATTCGCTTAACGAGAAGCTGGTGAAGGAGACCATCCAGCTTGCCGATCAGGTTAACCATACCGAAGTGCATCTGGTGGGCGCCTATCCGGTTACCCCGATCAATATCGCCATTGAGCTGCCGGAATTTGACCCTAGCGTCTATAACGACGCGATCCGCGGTCAGCATCTGCTGGCGATGAAAGCGCTGCGCCAGAAGTTCAGCATTGACGAGAACATGACGCACGTGGAAAAAGGGCTGCCTGAAGAGGTGATCCCGGATTTAGCCGAGCATCTGCAGGCCGGGATTGTGGTCCTGGGGACCATTGGCCGGACCGGTATTTCTGCCGCCTTCCTCGGCAACACTGCCGAACAGGTGATCGACCATCTGCGCTGTGACCTGCTGGTCATCAAGCCGGATGAGTATCAGACGCCGATTGAGTTGGACGACCCGGAAGACGATTAACGTAAATAGAAAAGCCCGCCTCTCCGGCGGGCTTTTTTCATCAGCTCTCCATTACCGGCTTAGGCTGTTCACCTGAATCCTCCTGCATCCACGGCGCGTGCAATACCATGCTGGGCAGCGCCAGCTTAATCTCCTGGGCGTTTAGCCCTTCAAGAATACGGATATTGATCTCCTGCTGGATGTCCATGTATTTGTTGTAATCCGCGGTATTAACAATATGGACGACTTCAAACGTCAGGCGGTCGCGGTCGAATCCCAGAAAATGGGCGCGATCGAATTTAGTCTCACCGACATCGGTGATGATCTGCCTGACCATATCCCCTACGTAGCGCAGCTTATCGGGCGGCGTGTCGCTGGCAACGCCAAAGGTGAAGACGATGCGGCGCGTCTGCATGCGCTTGTAGTTGTGAAGCGTCTGCTGAAGCAAAATGGCGTTGCCGCAGACGATCTGCTCCCCGCTCAGGCTGCGGATACGGGTCGTTTTCAGGCCAATGTGCTCTACCGTCCCCGCCACGTCGTTGAACACCACGAAATCGCCAATTTCGAACGGCTTATCAAAGCCGATAGAGAGTGAGGCAAACACGTCGCTGAGGATTGTTTGTACGGCGAGGGCGATGGCAATCCCCCCTACCCCAAGGCTGGCAACCAGAGCAGTGATGTTGACGCCCGCGTTAGCAAGGATAGACAGCAGCATCACTGACCAGACGATGGCACGGAGAATAAGTCCCGTGATCACCAGCGTAACCGGGTTTTTATGGCTTCCGGGCGCCAGCATGACGTGACGAAGCCACGACACCACCCCCTGATCCATCCACAGCGCCACCTGGATGGCGAAGACAAGGAACCAGGCGTGGCTGACGGTGCTAAAAAGATGATCGGGTAAGTCAACGAAGCGCAGGCTGAAGAGCAGCGCCACCACAAACAGCAGGAAGCGGCTGGTGCGGTTAAGCATATCGGTCAGGATAAAGCGCATCCGGTTGGTGGTCGGGTGCTTGTCGCCCCAGGTGGTGATGCCTTTCTTAACGAACGCGATCAGGCGCGTCAGCAGCCAGTACACCAGCAGCGTCACAAAGACAACCGTGGCGACGCCTATCCAGAACGTTGGCGTCATCATCAGCGCGATGATGTCGAAGCGGGACAAAAATTGCATTACACCTCCTCGTATTACACAAAGGGTAAAGTATAGACAGAGGAGAAAAGCTGACCGCAGAAATAGGAAAACCGCCCCGAAGGGCGGTTTGTCAGGAGAAAGCGAATTACAGCGCTTTCAGAATCGCATCCACGCTGGCTTTGGCGTCGCCAAACAGCATGTGGGTGTTCTCTTTGAAGAACAGCGGGTTCTGCACGCCAGCATAGCCGGTGTTCATGGAGCGTTTGAAGACAATGACGTTCTGCGCCTTCCACACTTCCAGAACCGGCATCCCGGCGATTGGGCTACGCGGATCGTCCTGCGCTGCCGGGTTAACGGTGTCGTTAGCGCCAATAACCAGCACGGTGTCGGTGTCGGCGAAATCATCGTTGATCTCGTCCATCTCCAGTACGATGTCGTATGGCACCTTCGCTTCCGCCAGCAGCACGTTCATGTGTCCAGGCAGACGCCCCGCCACCGGGTGGATACCAAAGCGCACCTTGATACCGCGCGCGCGCAGCTTCTCGGTGATTTCCGCCACCGGATACTGCGCCTGCGCCACCGCCATGCCGTAGCCCGGGGTGATGATCACAGAATGCGAGTTTTTCAGCATCTCTGCGGTGTCTTCCGCGCTTATCTCACGGTGCTCGCCCACTTCTTCGTCAGAGCCGGTAGAAGAACCGTCAGAACCGAAGCCGCCGGCGATAACGCTGATGAACGAACGGTTCATCGCCTTACACATGATGTAAGACAGGATGGCACCGGAAGAACCGACCAGCGCACCGGTGACGATCAGCAGGTCGTTGCTCAGCATAAAGCCTGCCGCCGCCGCTGCCCAACCGGAGTAGGAGTTCAGCATCGAGACAACCACCGGCATATCCGCACCGCCGATGGATGCTACCAGATGCCAGCCAAACGCCAGCGCGATGATGGTCATCACCAGCAGCGCCAGTACCTGCAGGCCCACGCTTTCGGTACGCACGAAGACCACCAGCAGCACAAACGACACCACCAGCGCCGCCAGGTTCAGCTTGTGACGGTTAGGCAGCATCAGCGGTTTAGAAGAGATCTTACCGCGCAGCTTGCCGAACGCCACGATAGAACCGGTGAAGGTCACAGCACCGATGAAGATGCCGAGGAACACTTCGGTCAGGTGAATGTTGACCAGAATCGGCTCCATGCCCGGTTCGTGATACAGGTAGCTGTTGAAGCCCACCAGCACCGCCGCCAGACCCACGAAGCTGTGCAGAATCGCCACCAGCTCCGGCATCTCGGTCATTTCAACGCGCTTCGCGAGGCGAATACCAATCGCGCCGCCGATGATCATCGCCACCAGGATCCACGCCACGTTGCCGGTATCCGGCCCGAAGATGGTGGCAATCAGCGCAATCGCCATCCCGGCGATACCAAAGTTATTTCCCTGCTGAGACGTTTCGTGTTTGGAAAGCCCCGCCAGACTGAAAATAAACAGGATTGCAGCAACAATGTATGCGGCTGTAACTAATCCTCCAGACATATGCTACCCCTTAGCCTTTACGAAACATTTTCAGCATGCGCTGAGTCACGGTGAAACCACCGAAAATATTGATACTGGCGATCAGCACCGCGATAAAGCTCAGGAAGCTGATCCAGCCGCCGTGCCCAATCTGCAGCAACGCCCCCACCACGATGATCCCGGAGATAGCGTTAGTCACCGACATCAGCGGCGTGTGCAGCGCATGGGAAACGTTCCACACCACGTAGTAACCCACTACGCAGGAGAGTGCGAAGACGGTAAAGTGGCCGAGGAACTCCTTCGGCGCGACGTCAGCCAGCCAGCCGAACAGAATAATGACCAGCGCCATGATGGCGTATTTGCGCCACGGAGAAGACGGTTTAGCCGGTTCTTTTGGCTCTGGTGCCGCTTTCGGCGCAGCCTGAGGCTGGGCTGAAACCTGAATAGGCGGCGCAGGCCAGGTAATTTCACCTTCGCGCACCACGGTAACCCCGCGCACCACCACATCGTCAAAATCGACGGTGATGTTGCCGTCTTTCTCTTTGCAGAGCAGCTTCAGCAGGTTAACCAGGTTGGTGCCGTACAGCTGAGACGACTGGGTTGGCAGGCGGCCAGGCAGGTCGGTATAGCCGATCACCTTCACGCCGTTAGCGGTCGTGGTCACCTGATTGGCAACGGTATACTCGCAGTTACCGCCGTTTTGCGCCGCCAGGTCGACAATCACGCTGCCCGGCTTCATGGAGTCGACCATTTCGCGGGTGATCAGCTTCGGCGCCGGTTTACCCGGAATAAGCGCGGTGGTAACAATAATGTCGACGTCTTTCGCCTGCGCGGCGAAGAGTTCCATTTCGGCTTTGATAAAGGCTTCGGACATCACTTTCGCGTAACCATCACCGCTGCCCGCTTCTTCCTTAAAGTCCAGCTCAAGGAATTCGGCCCCCATGCTCTGAACCTGTTCCTTCACTTCGGGACGGGTGTCGAACGCGCGCACGATAGCGCCCAGGCTGTTTGCCGCACCGATTGCGGCAAGACCCGCCACGCCCGCGCCAATCACCATTACTTTCGCCGGTGGGACTTTCCCCGCCGCGGTGATCTGGCCGGTAAAGAAGCGTCCAAATTCGTGGGCGGCTTCAACAATGGCGCGGTAGCCGGCAATGTTTGCCATGGAGCTCAGCGCATCCAGCGACTGCGCGCGCGAAATACGCGGCACGGAGTCCATCGCCATCACGGTCACGCCACGGGCCGCCAGCTTCTCCATCAGTTCAGGATTTTGTGCAGGCCAGACGAAGCTCACCAGCGTGGTGCCTGGATTCAGCAGCGCAATCTCACTCTCTTCCGGCGCGTTGACCTTCAGAATCACTGGCGACTGCCAGACTTCAGCACCGTCCACCACTTCCGCGCCAGCCTGAATAAAGGCCTCGTCATCGAAACTCGCCAGCTTGCCTGCGCCGCTTTCAACCGCGACGGTAAAACCCAGCTTAAGCAGTTGCTCCACCGTTTTCGGTGTTGCCGCTACGCGGGTTTCATTGGCTAACCGTTCTTTTGGTACCCCAATACGCATAGTTTTCCCTTCCATCGGTTTTTGATGATGGTTTGTCGATAAATGCCTGCGGTTTGTATCAATTTTCGCCAGCTTGATAGCGACGAGAAATGAGTAGCCCCGCAAAATAAAACAGTAACAAACTGTCTATAACCTACTGAAAATAGCGCTTGTGATCTACCGCCAGAAAACACTATTTCTTACTTTATCGGCGAAAAATAAGCGATCGGCGTCACTGACAGTGATATTTACCTTAAATTCATCGCCAGAACCGATAAATAGCGCAAGCGAAGCGGTAAAAACATGATATAGCGCCATAAAAGAACAAGTTATTAACATTAAATTAACTTGTAAAAGTCATATGCTTTATCAGTTTTGCTTGTCAAACGCCTGTTTTTTCAACATATCACTAAATGTTATCGAATTCGGTAATTCAGTGAGCACAGGCAGTGAAAAATGGCGCAGACAGCGACGGGTTTTAAATGCCATAATCGGGACCGTCTCAAATTAACAACAACACCAGTACATGGTTTGCGCAAGGCGAAGGATTATTTTTATGAAGCTTAAGAACACACTCCTGGCGTCCGCACTTCTCTGTGCGACCGCCCTGTCTGCGAATGCCGCAACAGAGTTAACGCCGGAGCAAGCGGCAGCGTTAAAACCTTTTGACCATACGGTCATTGTGGGTCGTTATAATTCTATTGGCGATGCCGTCGCCGCCGCATCAAAAGCCGCGGATAAAAACGGGGCGGCCTCCTTTTACGTTGTTGACCAGTCCGATTACGGCAACAGCGGTAACCAGCGCGTGACCATTGCGCTGTATAAAGATAATGCACCAAAGGCTGACGCGCCGAAAAACCGCGTAATCAACGGTATCGTTGAGCTGCCGAAAGATCAGGCCATTGAGCTGGAACCTTACGACACCGTTACCGTTCAGGGCTTCTATCGCAGCCAGCCTGAAGTGAACGATGCCATCACCAAAGCCGCGAAAGAAAAAGGTGCCTACTCTTTCTATATCGTGCGTCAGGTGGATGCTAACCAGGGCGGCAACCAGCGCATTACCGCATTCATCTACAAAGAAGATGCGAAAAAACGCGTTCTGCAGAGCCCGGATGCCATCCCTGCGGATTCTGAAGCGGGTCGCGCGGCGATAGCCAAAGGCGGCGAAGAAGCGAAGAAAGTTGAAATTCCAGGCGTAGCGACCTCTGCGGCACCAAGCGCTGAAGTGGGCCGTTTCTTTGAAACGCAGTCCACGAAAGGTGGCCGTTACTCCGTGACGCTGCCGGACGGCACCAAAATTGAAGAGCTGAACAAAGCCACTGCCGCGCAGATGGTGCCGTTCGACAGCATCAAGTTTACCGGCAACTACGGCAACATGACGGAAGTCTCATACCAGGTCGCGAAGCGTGCGGCGAAGAAAGGGGCGAAGTATTACCACATCACCCGCCAGTGGCAGGAACGTGGTAACAACGTGACCATCAGCGCCGATCTGTATAAGTAACAAAAACCATTGGCGAAAGGCGGCGCAATGCCGCCTTTTTTTGTTACTTTTTTCGAATTTCTGCCACACATCATTGCATGCTCTCGTTACACTCCGTAAAATCCCGCGCCTTAGTGTGATCCACCATTTTTATGCGCCTTAGCGAAATAATTATTCTGGATTGGGACTTTTCATAACAGGAAGCCAATGGAAAAGAAACTTGGCCTGAGTGCTCTGACTGCACTCGTTTTAAGCTCAATGCTGGGTGCGGGCGTATTCAGTTTACCGCAGAACATGGCGGCCGTCGCAAGCCCGGCCGCCCTGCTCATTGGCTGGGGCATTACCGGTGTCGGGATATTGCTGCTGGCGTTCGCCATGCTGCTGCTGACCCGCGTTCGCCCGGATCTGGACGGCGGAATTTTCACCTATGCACGTGAAGGTTTCGGCGAGCTGATTGGCTTCTGCTCCGCCTGGGGCTACTGGCTGTGCGCGGTCATCGCCAACGTCTCTTATCTGGTGATTGTCTTCTCGGCGCTCAGTTTCTTTACCGATACCCCTGAGCTGCGCCTGTTTGGCGACGGCAATACCTGGCAGTCCATCGTCGGCGCCTCGGTGCTGCTGTGGATTGTACACTGGCTGATTTTGCGCGGTGTCCAGACCGCCGCCAGCATCAACCTGGTGGCGACCCTGGCGAAACTGGTGCCGCTTGGCCTGTTTATCGTGCTGGCCTTTATCGCGTTTCGTCTCGACGTGTTTTCGCTTGATTTCAGCGGCATTGCGCTGGGCGTTCCGGTCTGGGAGCAGGTGAAAAACACGATGCTGATTACCCTGTGGGTGTTTATCGGCGTTGAGGGTGCCGTCGTGGTTTCTGCCCGCGCGCGTAATAAGCGCGATGTGGGCCGCGCCACGCTGCTGGCCGTCCTGGCGGCGCTGGGCGTGTATCTGCTGGTGACGCTGCTGTCGCTGGGCGTGGTGGCGCGTCCTGAACTGGCCGAAATGCGTAACCCGTCCATGGCAGGCCTGATGGTGAAAATGCTCGGCCCCTGGGGCGACGTGGTGATTGCCGCAGGGCTGATCGTCTCCGTCTGCGGCGCTTACCTGAGCTGGACCATCATGGCGGCTGAAGTGCCGTTCCTGGCCGCGACGCACAAGGCGTTTCCACGCCTGTTTGCCCGTCAAAACCAAAATAATGCGCCATCTGCCTCACTCTGGCTGACCAACATCAGCGTTCAGGTCTGTCTGGTGCTGATCTGGCTCACAGGTTCAGACTATAACACCCTGCTGACCATCGCCTCAGAGATGATTCTGGTACCCTATTTCTTAGTGGGTGCGTATTTGTTAAAAATCGCCACGCGTCCGGTGCACTATGTTGTGGGCGTAGGGGCCTGTATTTACGGTCTGTGGTTGTTGTATGCTTCCGGGCCGATGCATCTGCTGCTGTCGGTAGTGCTGTATGCGCCGGGCCTGCTGGTGTTTATCTACGCCCGCCGCACGCATCAGCTGGAGAACGCGCTGAAACGCCGTGAAATGGCCTTAATCGGGCTGTTACTGGTTGCTGCCGTACCGGCAACCTGGATGTTAATGGGATAGCACTGTCTTTCCCATTGTTGAACTGTAAAGGAGAATACGATGGGAAATGCACCGCTTCGCCCAATACTGATCACCGGTGGAGGCCGCCGTATCGGCCTCGCCCTCGCCCATCACTTTCTCAACCTTCGCCATCCGGTCATTGTCAGCTACCGTACGGAATACCCGTCGATTGAGGGGCTGCGCAAAGCCGGAGCGGTCTGCATTCAGGCTGATTTTTCCACCGACGAAGGCATTCTGGCCTTTGCCGAACAGGTTAAATCCACCGCGATGGGGTTGCGCGCCGTGATCCATAACGCCAGCGCCTGGTGTGCCGAGAAGCCCGGTACGTCCCTCAGCGATACGCTCTCCGCCATGCTGCAGATCCACGTTAACGCCCCTTATCTGCTCAACCACGCGCTGCAGGATCTGCTGCGCGGCCACGGGCATGCGGCGGGCGACATTATTCACTTTACCGATTATGTGGTGGAGCGCGGGAGCGACAAGCATATCGCCTACGCGGCCAGCAAAGCCGCGCTGGACAACATGACGCGCTCCTTTGCCCGCAAGCTCGCGCCCGAGGTGAAGGTGAACGCCATCGCCCCGGCGATGATTTTGTTTAACGAAAACGATGATGCGGAGTACCGCCAGCAGGCGTTGAATAAGTCGCTGATGAAAATTGCCCCCGGCGAGAAAGAGGTAATCGACCTTGTGGATTACCTCCTCACCAGCTGCTATGTCACCGGCAGAACCTTTGCCGTGGACGGCGGCCGCCCGCTGCGCTAGTGAAAGCGGCTCCAGAAGAATATTAACACCCAGGCGCTGAGTCCCCAGCAGACCACTGCCCCGCCCAGCGCCAGGGGAAGCCGCATAAAACCGGTGAAATACCACAGGGAAAGCAGGTAGAGAAAATAGGGGACGATCGACCACATGCCAAACACAATGGTCGTACGTAACGCCTCCATACCCCGTTCAGAGGCCACAATATAGTGGGCAATCAGCGCAAAGGTCGGGAACAGCGGGATCAGCCCGGCAATATAGTAGTTTTTGGTTTTTGCCAGAATGCCAATCAGTAACACCACCAGCGCCCCCAGCGCGGCTTTGATCACCAGCCCCATATTTTTCCCTATAACAATCAAGTAACACCAGGAGCCAGAATAACGGAAGCGGCGTTAATTTTGAAAGATTAATGGAAGGTTAAGGTTCCGCGGTGTATTTTGGCTTTTTTCACGAAAACAGACGCTGTATGAATAAGATTGTATATGTTGAAGACGAACCCGAAGTCGGGCAATTGATCGCCGCCTATCTGGGTAAACATGATATGGACGTCATTGTTGAGCCTCGCGGCGACCGTGCCGAAGAGGTGGTCGTCCGTGAAAACCCGGATTTGGTGCTGCTGGACATCATGCTGCCAGGCAAAGACGGCATGACGCTCTGTCGGGACCTGCGCGCCCGCTGGGACGGCCCTATCGTTCTGCTTACCTCACTGGACAGCGATATGAACCATATTTTGTCGCTGGAAATGGGCGCCAATGATTACATTCTGAAAACCACACCGCCTGCCGTCCTGCTGGCCCGCCTGCGCCTGCATTTGCGCCAGCACGCCAGCATTGAACGCGAAGCGCCCGCGCCGTCTCTGACGCCGCACAAAGCGTTGCGCTTCGGTACGCTGTCTATAGACCCGGTTAACCGCCAGGTCCTGCTTTCCGGCGAGCTTATCGCCCTCTCTACCGCAGACTTTGACCTGCTGTGGGAGCTGGCCACGCATGCCGGGCAAATCATGGACCGCGACGCGCTGCTGAAAAACCTCCGTGGCGTGAGCTATGACGGAATGGATCGCAGCGTTGACGTGGCGATTTCGCGATTACGCAAAAAACTGCAGGATAACGCCACCGAGCCCTACCGCATTAAAACCGTGCGTAATAAGGGTTATCTGTTTGCCCCGCACGCCTGGGAAACCTGATAAAAAGATAACGTGCGCGAAATGAAGGCATTATGCGTAGAAGTCCTTTCTTTCGCGCGTTAATTTATACGTTTACGCAACAATTAACTTGCTAAGCGCGCGAACTAATCCATAATAAATATTCAGACGTTCTCTCCTTTAAGCCGCACCGGGCCGGCTATAAGCCCACACCTTTTCAGCACATTCTCTCCCATAAAATCTTGAAATGAGGATTTAAGCTCATGAAATATGTATAGCTACCATGACGTAGAAGCCATCAAAACCAATCTTGAATGGATTGTTAACCAGGCAGCGTTTAGCCATTCCTCACCCTCACGCGCCGATCAAAAAGCGCTCATTGACCTCCTTGAACTTATCCAGTCTTACGAATTACTCCTGGATTTAATTAACGAATTTGGGGTTGCCGTGATCGATCCACAGATTGCGGAAGGTCTGGCCATAACGGAAACACTCATCGCCAGGGTAAAAAACAGCGCGAAGGCCATGTAACGCGCTTCACAGACATGAAAATATTGACGGGTTTTCATGTATATTCTGCACAAAGCGTTTCTTCGGTGAGATCCAATGAAAAAGCTGTTTGTGCAGTTTTATCTTTTGCTGTTTGTCTGCTTCCTGGTCATGACCATGCTGGTCGGGCTGGTCTATAAATTCACCGCCGAACGTGCGGGCAGGCAGTCGCTGGACGATCTGATGAAAAGCTCGCTGTATCTGATGCGCAGCGAGCTGAGAGAGATCCCGCCCCACAACTGGGCAAAAACCCTCAAAGAGCTCGATCTGAACCTGTCGTTTGATTTACGCATCGAGCCGTTAAAAGATTTCGATTTGGACCCGCCCGCCATGCAGCGCCTGCGCGACGGGGACATTGTCGCGCTGGATGAGAAATACACCTTTATCCAGCGCATCCCGCGCAGCCATTACGTGCTGGCCGTCGGGCCGGTGCCCTATCTCTATTATCTGCACCAGATGCGTCTGCTGGACATGGCGCTGATGGCCTTTATCGCCATTTCGCTCGCGTTTCCGGTCTTTATCTGGATGCGGCCCCACTGGCAGGACATGCTGAAGCTGGAATCCGCCGCGCAGCGCTTTGGCGAGGGGCATTTTACCGAACGCATTCACTTCGACAGCGGTTCCAGCTTTGAGCGTCTGGGCGTGGCTTTTAACCAGATGGCCGATAATATCAATGCCCTGATCGCCAGTAAAAAGCAGCTGATCGACGGGATTGCGCACGAGCTGCGCACGCCGCTGGTTCGCCTGCGCTACCGTCTGGAGATGAGCGAGAATCTGACCGAGGCAGAGAATCAGGCGCTTAACCGCGACATTGGTCAGCTTGAAGCGCTGATTGAGGAGCTGCTGACCTACGCGCGTCTCGACCGTCCGCAAAACGAGCTGAACCTCACCACGCCGAATCTGCCCGCCTGGCTGCAAACCCATATTGATGACGTTCAGAGCGTAAACCCGCAGCGCACGCTGTTGACGCGCGTCACGCCGGGTGACTACGGCGCGCTCGATATGCGCCTGATGGAGCGCGTGCTGGACAACCTGATGAACAACGCCATGCGCTACAGCGAGAGTACGCTCCAGATTAGCCTGGATTTGCACGGCAACCGGGCCAGCCTGACGGTGGAGGACGACGGACCGGGAATTGCCCCGGAAGCGCGAGAAACCGTGTTTGAACCGTTTGTCCGCCTCGACCCCAGCCGCGATCGCGCCACCGGCGGATGCGGCCTGGGGCTGGCGATTGTCTACTCTATCGCGCAGGCGATGGGCGGCACGGTGCACTGCGAGGAGAGCGAGCTCGGCGGCGCGCGCTTCTGCTTTAGCTGGCCGGTGTACCATAACATCGCCCTTCCCGTCCCTGCCTGACCTCAACCGCACGCTGGCCTGACCCGGCGTGCTGTGCTATATGATAAGTATGTTGTAACTAATGAGGGTGTTTATGGCGACCTACGATCTCATCGAACGGCTTAACGGCACGTTTCGGGAAATAGAACACGAGCTCCTGACCCTGACCGAGCGTTTGCAGGCCTGCCGCCTGCTGGCCGCGCGCGTCTTTACCCTGCCGGATGTGGCTAAGGGAGCCGAGCACGATCCGCTGGACACCATCGAGGTCGAACAGCACATCGGCAGCGCGGCTCTTGAGCTGGCGCTGAAGCACTATCGCCGCCTGTTTATCCAGCAGCAGTCAGAAAACCGCAGCAGTAAGGCCGCCGTGCGCCTGCCGGGCGTCATCTGCCTGCAAACCGATGCGACAGCGCGTGAAGCGCTGGAAAGCCAGATTGCGCATATCAACACCCTGAAAGCGGCCTTTGAAAAGATCGTTACCGAAGAGTCCGGCCTCGCGCCTGCCGCGCGGTTTGAGTGGGTGCACCGACAGCTTCCGGGGCTGATTACCCTGAATGCCTACCGAACGCTAACGGTACTGCGCCACCCCACCACGCTGCGCTTCGGCTGGGCGAATAAGCACATCATAAAAAACTTCACCCGGGATGAGATTCTGGCCCAGCTGGAAAAAAGCCTGAAGACGCCGCGCACCGTCGCGCCGTGGTCGCGGGAGCAGTGGATTGAGCGCCTGGAGCAGGAGTATCACAGCATCTCCTCGCTGCCGGCGGATGCGCGCCTCAAGATAAAGCGCCCGGTGAAGGTGCAGCCTATCGCTCGCGTCTGGTATTCCGGTCAGCAAAAGCAGGTGCAGTATGCCTGTCCGACGCCGCTGATTGCCCTTTACGATGCCGATCGGGGCGCGGTGGTACCCGATATTGGGGAACTGCTGAATTACGATGCTGAGAATGTTCAGCACCGTTACAGGCCTCAGGCGCAGCCGCTACAGCTGATTATTCCCCGGCTGCACCTGTACGTGGCGGGATGATTATTTCAGGCTGCCGACCATCGCTTCCGGGCGAACCCAGGCGTCGAACTCCGCCTCCGTGAGATAGCCCAGCGCCAGGGCGGAGGCTTTCAGCGTCAGCCCCTCTTTATGCGCTTTTTTAGCGATCTCCGCGGCTTTGTCGTAGCCGATATGGGTATTGAGCGCGGTTACCAGCATCAGGGATTCATTGAGCAGCTGGCTGATGCGTTCGCGATTGGGTTCAATCCCCACCGCGCAATGCTCGTTAAAGCTCTCCATCCCGTCCGCCAGCAGACGAACGGATTGCAGCACGTTGTGGATCACCATCGGGCGATAGACGTTCAGCTCGAAGTTGCCGGACGCACCGCCCATGTTGACGGCCACGTCGTTGCCCATCACCTGGCAGCAGAGCATGGTCATGGCCTCGCACTGGGTCGGGTTAACTTTACCCGGCATGATGGAGCTGCCCGGCTCGTTTTCCGGAATGCTGATTTCACCGATGCCGCAGCGCGGACCGGAAGCCAGCCAGCGCACGTCGTTGGCAATTTTCATCAGCGAAGCCGCCAGCCCTTTCAGCGCGCCGTGGGTGTGGACCAGCGCATCGCAGGTCGCCAGCGCTTCGAACTTGTTGGGCGCCGTAACGAACGGCTGTCCGGTAATGGCAGCAAGCTCCTCCGCCACGCGCACCGCGTATTCGGGATGGGTGTTTAACCCGGTCCCGACTGCCGTCCCGCCGAGCGCCAGCTCCGCCAGGTGCGGCAGGCTGTACTCAATATGCTTCAGGTTATGTTCCAGCATCGCCACCCAGCCGGAAATCTCATGTCCGAGCGTCAGCGGCGTGGCGTCCTGTAGGTGCGTACGGCCAATTTTAACGATGTCGCGGAAGGCCTGCGCTTTGTCGTTAAGCGTGGATTTGAGCACGTTGAGCTGCGGAATAAGCTGCTCGCGAATGGCGATGACCGCCGCCACGTGCATCGCCGTCGGGAAGACGTCGTTAGAGCTCTGGCTTTTGTTGACGTCATCGTTCGGGTGGACCTTACGCTCCATGCCGCGCACGCCGCCCAGCAGCTCGCTCGCCCGGTTCGCCAGCACTTCGTTCATGTTCATGTTGCTCTGGGTACCGGAACCGGTCTGCCAGATGGCGAGGGGGAATTCGCCGGGATGCTTACCCGCCAGCACTTCGTCTGCGGCGTTGATGATGGCGGTGGCTTTATCGGCCTCCAGCAGGCCCAAATCCTGGTTCACCTTCGCGGCGGCGCGTTTGGTCAGCGCCAGCGCCTGAATCAGCGAGACGGGCATTTTTTCGGTCGAAATACGGAAGTGCTCCAGCGAACGCTGGGTTTGCGCGCCCCATAGCTTGTCGGCCGGGACGTCGATGGCGCCCATCGAGTCTTTCTCATGGCGTACCGTGGTCATTACTTTCTCCTTGATAACAAAAGAGGGATTGCTCACATGCTTAAGGGATAAGTATTGATGACTTCTGAGAAACGGTATGGCGCTTTGTGCGCTCTTTTTGATGTCGGGTGGCGGCTGCGCCACCCGGTTTTTTCAATTTACTTCACGCACGCCGAACACTGGGATGACTGGATCTGCTTGAAGAAGTCGTTGCCTTTGTCATCCACCAGGATAAACGCCGGGAAGTCTTCCACTTCGATTTTCCAGATCGCTTCCATGCCCAGCTCCGGGTACTCCACGCACTCCAGGCTCTTGATGCTGCCCTGCGCCAGTACCGCCGCCGGGCCGCCAATGCTGCCCAGGTAGAAGCCGCCGTGCTTGTGGCACGCGTCCGTCACCTGCTGGCTGCGGTTGCCTTTCGCCAGCATGATCATGCTGCCGCCGTTGGCCTGCAGCTGATCAACGTACGAGTCCATGCGTCCTGCCGTGGTTGGGCCTAACGAGCCGGAGGCATAGCCTTCAGGCGTTTTCGCCGGGCCCGCGTAGTAGATCGGGTGATCTTTAATGTACTGCGGCAACCCTTCCCCGTTGTCCAGACGCTCCTTCAGCTTCGCGTGCGCGATGTCGCGGCCCACGATGATCGTGCCGTTCAGGGAGAGACGGGTCGAGACCGGGTACTGCGAAAGCTGCGCCAGAATCTCTTTCATCGGACGGTTCAGGTCAACGCGAACCGCTTCACCCTCACCCGCTTTACGCAGCGCTTCCGGGATGTATTTGCCCGGATTGTTTTCCAGTTTTTCGATCCAGACGCCTTCGCGGTTGATCTTGGCCTTGATGTTGCGATCCGCAGAGCAGGAGACGCCCATCCCGACCGGACAGGAGGCACCGTGACGCGGGAGACGGATCACGCGCACGTCGTGGGCGAAGTATTTGCCGCCAAACTGCGCCCCGAGCCCCAGATTACGCGCCTCTTCCAGCAGCTCCTGCTCAAGCTGCACGTCGCGGAACGCCTGGCCGTGCTCGTTACCTTCGGTTGGCAGGCCGTCGTAGTATTTGGTTGAGGCCAGCTTGACGGTTTTCAGCGTGCTTTCAGCCGAGGTACCGCCAATCACGAAGGCGATATGGTACGGCGGGCACGCCGCGGTGCCGAGGGTGCGCATCTTCTCAACCAGGTAATTTTTCAGCTTGCCCGGGGTGAGCAGCGCTTTGGTTTCCTGGTAGAGGTAGGTTTTGTTGGCTGAACCGCCGCCTTTTGCGATGCAGAGGAATTTGTATTCGTCACCGTCGACGCTGTAGAGGTCAATCTGTGCAGGCAGGTTGGTGCCGGTGTTGACCTCTTTGTACATATCCAGCGCCGCGTTTTGCGAGTAGCGCAGGTTGTCTTCGGTATAGGTGTTGTAGACGCCGTGCGCCAGCGCCGCTTCGTCACCGCCGCCGGTCCAGACGCGCTGGCCTTTTTTACCGACGATGATCGCCGTGCCCGTGTCCTGACAGGTTGGCAGAATGCCTTTCGCCGCGATATCTGAGTTACGCAGGAACTGCAGGGCAACGTATTTATCGTTCTCGCTGGCCTGCGGGTCGCTCAGGATATCGGCAACCTGCTGCTGGTGCGCGGGGCGGAGCATAAAGGAAGCGTCGTGAAAAGCGTGCTGCGCCAGCAGCGTCAGCGCCTGCGGATCCACCTTGAGGATCTCTTGTCCTTCAAACTCAGAGACGGAGACGTGATCGCGGGTTAACAGGTAATACTCGGTCCGATCCTTACTGAGGGGGAAAGGATCCTGATAATGGAAGGGTTTATTCGACATTGTTCTCTCACTTACTGCTTCGGTCTGTTTATTCAGGGCAGATGTTCCGCTGCCCGGCTTAAAAGCGAGTCAGCTTATCCTACACAATTTTTTAACAAAAACTGAGACTAGTACGACTTTTTACATCCACAGGTTACTTCCACGTGGTTTATTGCTTTAATACCCGGAGTTAATTCCACATTTGAATCAGGGCTTGATAATGCAAAAACTCATTAACTCAGTGCAAAACTACGCCTGGGGAAGTAAAAATGCGTTAACGGATCTCTACGGTATCGCGAACCCGAACAACCTGCCGATGGCGGAACTGTGGATGGGGGCGCACCCGAAGAGCAGCTCAAAAATTGAAGACGCCAGCGGCCAGGTACGCAGCCTGCGTGACGTGATTGATGCCGATAAAGCCGCGCTGCTGGGCGACAAGGTGGCTCAGCGCTTTGGCGAACTGCCGTTCCTGTTTAAGGTACTGTGTGCCGACCAGCCGCTCTCCATCCAGGTTCACCCGAACAAAAAAGCGTCTGAAATCGGCTTTGCCAAAGAGAACGCGGCGGGCATCCCGCTGGACGCTGCCGAGCGTAACTACAAGGATCCAAACCACAAGCCGGAGCTGGTTTTTGCGCTGACTCCCTTCCTGGCGATGAACGCGTTCCGCGAGTTTTCAGAGATTATCTCCCTGCTGCAGCCGGTCGCGGGTGCCAACAAGGCTATCGCCCACTTCCTCGAAAACCCTAACGCGGACGCGCTGAGCCAGCTGTTCGCCAGCCTGCTGAATATGCAGGGTGAAGAGAAATCTCACGCGCTGGCGTTGCTGAAAGCGGCCCTGGGCAGCCAGCAGGGTGAACCGTGGGAGACCATCCGCCTGATTTCCGAGTTTTACCCTGACGACAGCGGCCTGTTCTCCCCTCTGCTGCTGAACGTGGTGAAGCTGAACCCGGGCGAAGCGATGTTCCTGTTCGCGGAAACCCCGCACGCCTACCTGCAGGGCGTGGCGCTGGAGGTGATGGCCAACTCCGACAACGTGCTGCGCGCGGGCCTGACGCCGAAATACATCGACATTCCTGAGCTGGTTGCCAACGTGAAGTTCGTGGCGAAACCTGCCGTAGAGCTGCTGACTCAGCCGGTGAAAAACGGCGCCGAGCTGGACTTCCCGATTCCGGTTGAGGATTTTGCGTTTTCACTTCATGACCTGAGCCAGACGGAAACGGCTATCGCGCAGGAGAGCGCGGCGATCCTGTTCTGCGTCGAGGGCGAAGCAACGCTGCACAAAGGCGAGCAGCGTCTGGTTCTTCAGCCCGGTGAGTCAGCATTCGTTGCAGCCAATGAGTCTCCGGTCAGCGTGAGCGGCACCGGTCGTCTGGCGCGCGTTTTTAATAAGCTTTAAGCACTTACTGAATTTTTTAACAACTCTTGCTAAGCTAGTTGAAGGCTTAATATCTCCGGGCGGTTTTTACCGCCTGGTTTCATTTTAGGGATAGTCGCAATGAAAAAATCGGTCGTAGCGGTTGGAGTGATTGTAGCGTTAGGCGTGGTCTGGACGGGTGCCTCCTGGTTTACCGGGAAACAGCTGGAAGGCCGTCTGGCTGAGATGGTGGCGCAGGCTAACGGAGAGATTAAGCGCAGCGCGCCGGAGGCGGGTCTGGAGCTGAGCTACCAGAACTATCAGCGCGGCGTGTTCACCAGCCGTATGCAGCTGGTGGTGAAGCCGGTGGCCGGTGCGGCAAACGGCTGGCTGAAGCCGGGTCAGAGCGTGGTGCTGGATGAAGTGGTAAGCCACGGTCCGCTGCCGCTGGCGCAGTTAAAGTCGTTTAACCTCATCCCTTCCATGGCGTCCGTTCATACCGTCCTGGTGAATAACGACGTCACCAAACCTCTGTTTGACCTGGCAAAGAACGAATCACCTTTCGACATTAACACACGCATTAGCTACTCCGGTGATACCAGTTCTGATATCGCGCTGAAAGCGCTGAACTACGAGAAAGAGAACGAAAAAGTCGCCTTCAGCGGCGGCCATTTCAAACTCGATGCGGATCGGGACGGCAACGTCTTCTCCATGACGGGTGAAGCGGAAAGCGGCCTGGTCAACGCCGTGAACGAATATAATCAAAAGGTTCAGCTCACCTTCAACAACCTGAAAGCCGACGGCAACAGCCGTATGACCGACTTTAAAGAGCGTATCGGCGATCAGAAGCTCTCCGTGGATAAGATTGCTATCGCAATTGAAGGGAAAGAGATGGCCGTGCTGGAAGGCATGGACGTTAACGGTCAATCCGACGTATCCAAAGACGGTAAGAGCATCAACACCCAGCTGGATTACACGCTGAAGAGCCTGAAAGTGCAGAATCAGGATCTGGGCACCGGCAAGCTGTCGTTGAAGATCGGCAATATCGACGGCCAGGCGTGGCACGAGTTTAGCCAGAAATACAGCAAAGAGAGCCAGGCGCTGCTGACCGACGCAGCGCTGCAGCAGAACCCGGAAGTGTACCAGCAGCAGGCGATGGCGGTGCTGTTCAATAACCTGCCAATCCTGCTGAAAGGCGAGCCGGTGGTCACCGTTGCGCCGCTAAGCTGGAAAAACAGCAAAGGCGAAACCAGCTTTAACCTGTCGCTGTTCCTGAAAGATCCTGCCGCCGCCACGGGTGAACCGCAGACGCTGGCGCAGGAAGTGGATCGCAGCGTGAAGTCGCTCGACAGCAAGCTGACCATCCCGATGGATATGGCGACCGAGTTTATGACCCAGATTGCGAAGCTGGAAGGCTATGGCGATGAAGATGCCGGCAAGCTGGCGAACCAGCAGGTAAAAGGTCTGGCGGCGATGGGTCAGATGTTCCGCATCACCAAAGTGGAAGACAACACCATTTCCACCAGCCTGCAATATGCCAACGGCCAGGTAACGCTGAACGGCGACAAAATGCCGCTGGAAGAGTTTGTTGGCATGTTTGGTATGCCGACGCTGGGGATGCCGGAACCGGCTGAACCCGCAGCGCCAGCCGTACCGGCGGCACCGCAGCAGTAAACAGAAAAACCCCTCTTACGAGGGGTTTTTTAATGTCGTTATCCCTTCCATCCCTGCAGGAAATCCAGCAGCAAGGCGTTAACTTTCTCAGGCTGTTCCTCCTGAGGAAGATGGCCGCACTCGTCGATACCGTACGCCCGCAGGTTATCCGCCATTTCAGCCCAGACGCTTTGCATATCGAAGAGCTTGCCGACCGCGTGAAAATCATTGCCCCACAGCGACATTACCGGACAGGTGATTTTCACGTCAGCGTCGGCAAGATCCTGCGCCACATCTTCCGCGTTGGCGCGATAGTCAGCCATCGCGCCTCGCACGGCTCCGGGCGCCTGATACGCGCGAACATAGGTGTCAAACGCCTCGCCGCTGATGGTTGACGGATCGTAGGTCCAGTCCGAGAAAAAGTGGCGCAGCCAGATATTTTCACGTCCCGCAATCAGCGCTTCCGGGAGATCGGGCACAAGATGGAACAGGAAGAACCAGTATGCGCGGGCGATGGACGCATTCAAATCGCGCGCCACAATGCGCGTTGGCACGTTATCCATCACCACCAGACGATCCACCAGCTCTGGGTAATCTTTTGCAAACCGCGTCGCGACGCGCGCGCCGCGATCGTGCCCCACCAGGACCACCTTCTGTAAGCCCAGCGCACGCATCAGCTCCCGGATGTCCCGCGCCATGTTCCGTTTATCATAGCCAGAAGCCGGTTTATCCGTTTCGCCATATCCTCGTAAATCCGGGGCGATTACGCGGTAGTGCCGGGACAATACCGGCATTTGGTAGCGCCAGGCATAGTTTGTTTCAGGAAAACCGTGAAGAAGAATAACCGGCGCGCCTTCCCCCTCTTCAACCACAAACTGGCGGATGCCGTTCGCCGTTACGGTGTAACTTTTCATATTCGTAACCTCACTTTATTTCAGCAGAGGCACGTTGGCCGCACGTTGATAAGGCCCGTAATTTACAGGGTTCCAGCTATAGCCCTGCTGCCAGGCGGTGATATGCCCAATCCCCGGGAAAGGCAGATGCGCTGCGGCCATCCACTCACCGTCTTTCGCCAGCGCGTTAAATTCCTGCGCCCGGGACGAGATGGCTTTTTTCGAATCGACGTCAAAGCGAATAGACACTTCAGGATGCGGGAACTGGACGGCTGGCGCATGAATCAGATCCCCAATGAAGTTAATAGCCTTCCCCTGAGACGCAAAGCGATAAACGGTACTGCCAGGCGTATGACCAACGGCATAGGCTGTCTGGACTTCCGGGATGGGCGAGGCAGGCGGAACGAAGGTTTTGAGATGTCCGGAGGCTTTATACTCAGACAACGCTTTTCGGGCGATAGCGAAATACTCCTTCGCATTAGCCGGCGCGCTCGCTTCTTTTGCAGGATCGAGCCAGTAGTCGGCCTCCCCCTGCGGTACGTAGACGGTGGCATTAGGGAACAACGCTTTACCGTCCGCATCGCTCAGGCCACAAACATGATCAAGATGAAGATGCGTCAGGAAAATGGTATCAACCTGCTCAGGACGATAGCCTGATGCTTTCATATTGTTGACCAGCTGGCCGGCCGTTTCCGGCACGCAGTGCCCCGCTCCGCTGTCAATCATGACCAGATGTTTACCGGTATTAACCAGGAAAGCGTTAAACGCGGTCGGCATGCGTTCGGCATCAATTTTATGCTGAGCCAGCAGCTTACGAATCTTGTCGTCTGAAAGGCCGTGCAGTAATGACGGCGAAAGGTCGTTATAGCCGTCGAACAGCGCCGTGACCTCATATTCCCCTACCGCCAGACGATAATAGCCGGGGACCTGCTGTTTCACCTGCGCAGGTGCGTCAGCCCAGGCGGCACTTACCAGCAGCAGGCTGCTGAATGCCAGAACCGTTTTCAACTTTTTCATCTTCTCTCCAGATTCATTTTTTCACAACGTGAAGAGACTATGGCAGCACAACGATAAATACTGTAGATATGTACTTTGATAAGGCAGCATAACGAAAAACGATATAATGAAGCTGGAAGATATTGAAGTGTTTGTCGAAGCCATCAAGGCCGGTAGCCTGGCGGGCGCCGCGCGTCGGCTCTCGATGAGCGCCATGGCGGCGTCACGCTCTCTTAACAATCTTGAGGCCGAGCTGGGAGTCAGACTGGTGCATCGCACCACGCGATCCCTCTCACCCACCAGCGATGGGGACGTTTTTTTGCCTCATGCGCAGGCGCTGCTGGAAGATAAAAATAACGCGCTGGCCGATCTGTTTCCCGACGGTACGCACCTGTCCGGACGTCTTCGCATTACCGCCTCAGCCGCGTTTGGACGCAAGATCGTTGCGCCGATGTTGCCGCTGTTTATGCAGCAACATCCTGCCCTGCAGGTTGACCTGCTGGCAACCGATGAGCAAATTGATATTGTCGGGAAAGGCATAGACGTGGCGTTACGCATTGCACCGCTGCGCGATAACCGGTTGGTTGCACACCGCATCTGTGATAACCCTCGCGAGCTTTGCGCCAGCGCGGAGTATCTGGCCGCGTACGGTTCGCCGACATTACTTAACGATCTGGCTGGACATAGCTGCCTGACCACCTCAGAGACGACGCACTGGTCGTTTGAAAAGGGTGAACAGCGCTACAAACAAAAGGTGTCAGGCCGATTCTCGGCTAACTCTATTGAGGCCATTTTCGAGGCTTGCCTGGGAGGACTCGGCATCGCAAATTTATCCCGCTGGTACGTAGAGCCTGCCATCGCAGAGGGTAAACTTGTGCGGATCGTCCTTGAAGATGCTCAGCCGGAATCGCTGGCCATTTGGGCTGTCTACCCAACGTCACGCCTGATCCCGGCAAAAGTGCGAAAATTTGTAGAAGCACTGGAGACACAGCTGACGCTCAACCCGCTAACGCAGTAGAGCTGAATTATTTCACCGTCACCAGCCGCGCCGCCACAATCTGGTGCCCGGCCTGGACATCCGTATTGTCGATGCGCTGCATAATTCTGTCTGCCAGCGTGTAGCCCATCTCCCGCGCAGGGGTGGTAGCCCAGACGATGGGGAGATCGTCCAGCGCGTTTTCACCAACGTCGGCGAAGGCCCCTAACGCCACCTGATGGCCGAAAAAGGTTTCCACCCCGCCCTCGCCGCTCTGACGCCCGGCGCGGATCAGGCCGAACCAGGCGCCCATGGCAATCACATCGTTGTAGCAAATCACGGCGCTGATCGTCGGGCTGCTTCGCAGCAGCGCGCCAATCGCTTCCGCCGCTTTTTTCTGGCTGGATTCACACTCCACGACCCATTCGCTGTGGAACGGCAGGCCGTATTTAATCAGCGTCGCGCAGTAGCCGCCGACACGCTCGGCGCGCGTCAGGGAGGAGCTTTTCCCGCCCAGCCAGGCAATGCGCTGATGCCCGCGGCGAATAAGATGTTCGGTCAACATTTGCGCGGCCTGCATGTTATCCGGGCGCAGCGTATCGGCCTCGTCCAGGTAGCTGGCGCGCGAGGCAAACACCAGCGGCACGCCTTTTTCGGCGGCACGCTCGCACAGTTCGCTGCCCACGCCCGACGCTCCGGCGACGATCACCCCGTCCACGCCCTGGGTCAGCAGCATATCGAGACGGGAGAGAAGCTGCCCGGCCTCGCGCCCGCCGTGCAGCAGGAAGACCATCCGCCCCTGCGCTTCCAGAGCCTCGGTTAACCCGGCGGTCAGCTCCGCATAGAAAGGTGACGTCAGGTCGCGGACAATCAGGCCAATCACCCCGCTTTGCCCGCCGCGCAGCGCCGACGCCTGGCGGTTACGCACAAAGCCCAGCTGTTCAACCGCCTCGTTCACCCGCTGACCGGTTGCGGGCGAGATACGCCCTTTCCCGCTCAGTACCAGAGAAACGGTGCTGACGGAGACGCCCGCCGCCAGCGCGACATCGTTGATGGTGATTTTTTTCGCTACAGCCATGTGTCGGCGTGACTCCCTGAAATGAGATCGGTAAAACGTTTTATCAATACGTTATCTTTATACTACCAGTCAAAGCCTGAGAATGTGATTCAGCGCGCACTAAACTTTGATAAAACGTTTTATCTTCTCGCAGCATTGAAGCAGACAAACCGATTTTAACAATAAAGGAGTCGTTCTATGACGGCGAAAGCAGCACAAAAAATATCGCTGTGGGAGTTTTTCCAGCAACTGGGTAAAACCTTTATGCTGCCCGTGGCGCTCCTCTCGTTCTGCGGGATCATGCTCGGGATCGGCAGCTCGCTGAGCAGTAAAGACGTCATCACGCTGATCCCGTTCCTCGGCACCCCCGTGCTGCAGGCGATCTTTATCTGGATGAGTAAGGTCGGCTCCTTCGCGTTTAGCTTCCTGCCCGTGATGTTCTGCATCGCCATCCCGCTGGGTCTGGCCCGCGAGAACAAAGGCGTCGCGGCGTTTGCCGGGTTTGTCGGTTACGCCGTGATGAACCTGGCGGTTAACTTCTGGCTGACCGCGAAGGGCATTCTGCCGACAACCGATGCTGCCGTGCTGAAGGCCAACAACATTCAGAGCGTGATCGGCATCCAGTCTATTGATACCGGGATCCTCGGAGCGGTGATCGCCGGGGTCATTATCTGGATGCTGCACGAGCGCTTCCACAATATCCGCCTGCCGGATGCCCTGGCCTTCTTCGGCGGTACCCGCTTCGTGCCGATTGTCACCCTGGTTGTCATGGGTCTGTTCGGCCTGATCATTCCGCTGATCTGGCCGGTCTTTGCGATGGGCATCAACGGCATTGGCCGCATCATCAACGGCGCGGGAGATTTTGGTCCGATGATCTTCGGCACCGGCGAGCGTCTGCTGCTGCCGTTCGGCCTGCAGCATATCCTGGTGGCCCTGATTCGCTTCACCGAAGCGGGCGGGACGATGGAGGTGTGCGGTCACGACGTAAGCGGTGCGCTGACCATCTTCCAGGCGCAGCTGAGCTGCCCGACTACCCACGGCTTCTCCGAAAGCGCCACCCGCTTCCTGTCTCAGGGTAAAATGCCGGCCTTCCTCGGCGGCCTGCCGGGCGCCGCGCTGGCAATGTACCACTGCGCGCGCCCGGAAAACCGTCATAAAATTAAAGGGCTGCTGATCTCCGGCGTGATTGCCTGCGTCGTCGGCGGCACCACCGAGCCTATCGAATTCCTGTTCCTGTTTGTTGCGCCGGTGCTGTATCTCATCCACGCGCTGCTGACCGGCCTGGGCTTCACCGTGATGGCGGTGCTGGGCGTCACCATCGGCAACACCGACGGCAACGTGATTGACTTCGTGGTGTTCGGGATCCTGCACGGCCTGTCCACCAAGTGGTATCTGGTGCCGGTCGTGGCGGCCATCTGGTTCGCGGTGTACTACGGTATCTTCCGCTTCGCCATCACCCGCTTTAACCTGAAAACGCCGGGCCGCGATACCGATACCGCCACCAGCGTTGAGCAGGCGGTGGCCGGTACCGTGGGCAAATCCGGGTACAACACCCCTGCCATTCTGGCGGCGCTGGGCGGTGCGGATAACATTACCTCGCTGGATAACTGCATCACCCGCCTGCGTCTGTCGGTGGCGGATATGTCAAAAGTGGATACCAACGCCCTGAAAGCCAACCGGGCCATCGGCGTGGTACAGTTAAATCAGCACAATTTGCAGGTGGTTATCGGCCCGCAGGTTCAGTCGGTGAAAGATGAGCTGGCAACCCTGATGCGAACAGTAGAAGCCTGATGCCTCAGCCCCCTCTCATGAGGGGGTTTTACTTTAAGGATTAACGTCATGTTTGATTTTTCTACCGTCGTGGATCGACACGGCACCTGGTGTACGCAGTGGGACTACGTCGCCGACCGTTTTGGCGCGGCGGATCTGCTGCCCTTCACCATTTCGGATATGGATTTCGCCACCGCCCCCTGCATTACCGACGCGCTGCATCAGCGCATCAACCACGGCGTGCTGGGCTACAGCCGCTGGAAAAACGACGAGTTTCTTGCCGCCGTTGCGCACTGGTTCCGGCAGCGCTTTAACAGCCGCATTGATAAAGAAACCATCGTTTATGGCCCTTCCGTCATCTACATGGTGTCAGAGCTGATTCGCCTCTGGTCAAAGCCCGGTGACGGCGTGGTGGTTCACACTCCGGCGTACGATGCGTTTTACAACGCGATTGGAGGCAATGCGCGTCAGGTTGTGCCCGTTGAGATGGAAAAGCAGGCGGCTGGCTGGCAGGGCAATATGGCGGCGCTTGAAGCGGCCCTGGCGAAACCGGAAAACAAAATTTTGCTGCTGTGCAGCCCGCAAAACCCGACCGGAAAAGTATGGACTCTTGAAGAATTGAACCATATGGCCGAGCTTTGCGAACGCTATGACGTGGCGGTAATCAGCGATGAAATTCATATGGACATGGTGTGGGGGACGCATCGCCACACCCCGTGGAACGCTGTGGCGCGCGGCAAATGGGCGCTTCTCACCTCCGGCTCGAAAAGCTTTAATATTCCGGCGCTGACGGGCGCATACGGCCTGATTGGCGATGAGGAGAGCCGTACCGGCTATCTCAGCGCGCTAAAAGGCCGGGACGGACTCTCTTCCCCTTCCGTGCTGGCGCTCACGGCACATATCGCCGCCTATCAGCAGGGAGAGCCGTGGCTGGACGCCTTGCGGCGCTATCTGGAAGAGAATCTGTTGTATATCGCGCAGGAATTAAACAGCGCTTTTCCGAAACTTAACTGGCAGCCGCCGGAAGCAACCTATCTGGCCTGGATTGACCTGCGTCCGCTAAACGTTGACGACAGGGCACTGCAAAAAGTGCTGATCGAGCAGCAAAAAGTCGCCATCATGCCGGGATACACGTACGGAAAAGAGGGCAACGGCTTCGTGCGCCTTAACGCCGGCTGTCCGCGCAGCAAGCTGGAACAAGGGGTTCAGCGCCTCATCGCCGGGATCAACACGCTCCTGTAATTTGTTTGCGCAACGGAATATTCCCTTGCGCAAATAGCTTTTTACCCCGTTTTGTTTTTATAATATGGCGCACTTTAACCAGAAAAGAGTGCGACCATGATTGATACACGCCTACCTTTAACTGATATTCATCGTCACCTTGACGGTAACATTCGTGCCCAAACCATCCTCGATCTTGGCCGCCAGTTCAACTTAACGCTTCCCGCTCAGACGCTTGAGTCATTGATCCCACACGTTCAGGTCACCTCCAATGAACCGGACCTGGTCAGCTTCCTGAGCAAGCTCGACTGGGGCGTGAAGATGCTGGCCTCGCTGGATGCCTGCCGCCGCGTGGCGTTTGAGAATATTGAAGATGCGGCGCGTAACGGCCTGCATTACGTCGAGCTGCGCTTCTCGCCGGGCTATATGGCGATGACCCACGGCCTGCCCGTTGCAGGCGTGGTGGAGGCCGTCATTGAAGGCGTCCGCGAAGGGTGTAAAACCTTCGACGTTCAGGCCCGCCTGATCGGCATTATGAGCCGCACGTTCGGCGAGGCCGCCTGCCTGCAGGAGCTTGAAGCGCTGCTGGCGCACCGCGATGCCATCACCGCCGTCGACCTCGCCGGCGATGAGCTGGGCTTCCCGGGCAGCCTGTTCCTCTCCCACTTCAACCGCGCGCGCGATGCCGGCTGGCACATTACCGTGCATGCGGGGGAAGCAGCGGGCCCGGAAAGCATCTGGCAGGCCATCCGCGAACTGGGTGCCGAGCGTATCGGCCACGGCGTGAAGGCGGTAGAAGATCGCGCCCTGATGGATTTCCTGGCGGAGCAGCGTATCGGGATTGAGTCGTGCCTGACGTCCAACATTCAGACCAGCACAGTGGCAACGCTGGCGCAGCACCCGCTGAAAACGTTCCTTGAGCACGGAGTGCTGGCCTCGCTGAACACGGACGATCCGGCGGTTCAGGGCGTGGATATCATCCACGAGTACAACATCGCCGCACCGCAGGCTGGCCTGAGCCGCGAGCAGATCCGTCAGGCGCAGGTAAACGGGCTGGAAATAGCCTTCCTTACGCCTGAAGAGAAGCAGGCGCTGCGGGATAAAGTGGCGCGCGGTTAACGCCGCTGCCGGGTGGCGCTGGCGCTTACCCGGCTTACAAAAATTATGCCAGACAAAGCGTGGCGCGATGTTTGGCAGATTCAATCCCCAGCTCAATCAGCTCCATAATCTGGATCGCCTGGCTGGCCGGAACCGGGTTCTCCCCCGTTCCGTTCAGCGCATCGCGGATGGCTGCATAATAGGCCGGATAGTTACCCGGGATCGTTAACAGGGTTTCCTCAACCAGCTCCTCACCTTCCGCCCGCGTCACGACGCCGTCGCGCATATCATAGCCCCAGTCTTCCTGCGGCAGACGTTCACCGTTTTTAAGCCGGTCTTCCTGCGGATCGAGGCCAAACTTCACGTAGCTCCCGCGCGTGCCGTGAATGATAAAGCGGGTAGATTCCGCGGCTGCGACCATCGTGCCGTGCAGCACAATCCGGCGCTGCGGGTAACTCAACACCGCGTGGAAGTAATCGGTTGTCTGCGCCCCGGGCCTGAGCTGGGCCAGATCGACCGTCATGCTCACCGGCAGACCAAACAGATTCACGGCCTGGTCCAGCAGATGCGGGGCTAAATCGTACCAGATGCCGCTGCCCGGACCGGCCTGCTCGCGCCAGCGGTTTCTTACCTGCGGACGGAAGCGGTCAAAGTGCGATTCAAAAAAAACGATCTCCCCTAACGTGCCTTCCCCGATAAGTGTCTTAACCGTCAGGAAGTCGCTGTCCCAGCGGCGGTTATGGAAAACGGACAGCACTCTGCCCAGGCTTTTCGCCAGCGCCTCCAGCTCACGCGCCTGTGACAACGTCACGGTGAGGGGTTTGTCAACAATGATGTGCTTCCCGGCTTCCAGCGCGGCTTTCGCCAGCGGGAAGTGCGTGTCGTTCGGGGTGGGAATAACAATTAAATCGATATTCGGATCGTTGAAAAGGTGTTTAGGCTCGGAGACAACCGGCACGGCGGGCCAGTCAGCGTGAACTTTGGCGGCGTCGCTGCTGGATACCGCAGCCAGCGCCATTCCCGGCGTTCCGGCTATCAGAGGCGCATGAAACGTTTTGCTCGCGTACCCGTAGCCTATAAGCCCGACGCGGATGTTATCACTCATCGTGTTATCCTCTTTATGCGTTTCTTATTTCATACTGGCCTGTCTGGCATTGTCCTCATTAATAATGAGCCATGGCGCTTAAAATAGCAGGCTGTAGCGGCTATTTTTGTTACATAGTATTAACCTTCTGATTTTGTTTAAGGGAATCGTCCCCAAAGCGCTTGCCGTCAGAGAAACAGCGCTGTAACATTTGCGCCCTGTATTTATGGATAAATTACAACAGTGAATCATGGCATCAATTATTAATCGAATCATTGAATTAGCGGGATGGATTGTTCTTGGGGTTTCGGTCATTTTGCTCGGCGTAGCCAGCCATATTGATAACTACCAGCCGCCGGAGCCTGCTGCCGTCACCCATCCTAAGTAACCGGTTGCTGCTATAAAGAGTGACATAATGTGTCAGTTTCATATTGCCAGCCCCGGTGAACGCGGTTAACCTTCTCTTCCAGGCATCACCTTCGGTGCCTGAACTTCAGCAAAGAAAACTCCTAATTTCGTCGCGTTATCTGAGTGGGCTGTTTACGTCTGTATTAATCCGTTTATTATTCGACCGAATTACCTTAACTGGTATTACTCACTTTTATATGGAAAATTATTAATATGACAGTTCAGGACTATTTATTAAAATTTCGCAAGATCAATTCGCTTGAGAGCCTGGAAAAACTGTTTGACCATCTGAACTACACCCTGTCGGATAATCAGGACATTATCAATATGTATCGCGCCGCGGATCATCGCCGTGCGGAGCTGGTCTCCGGCGGACGCTTGTTCAACGTCGGCGAAGTGCCGAAGTCCGTATGGCGTTACGTTTTATAAGAAAGTAGCCATCCGCGCGAAATGTTATATACTCTCCGCCCTGCAAACTGGCTGTACAACATTTCGCGCAGATAATGGGAGAGTTCATGACCGCAACGCCTGGAGAACGCATCGGAGGCTGGTTAATCGCCCCACTGGCATGGCTGCTGGTTGCCTTATTAAGCGCATCGCTTGCGCTGCTGCTTTATACCACCGCATTGATTACCCCTCACGCCATTAAGACCCTGATGTCGCAAAGCGTGCTGAATATAGCGATGTGGTTTGTGTCGTTCGTTTTCGCGATTGGGATGTGGTACTACACCCTGTGGCTGACCATCGCCTTCTTTAAGCGCCGCAAGAGTGTGCCTAAGCACTATATAATCTGGCTGCTCATTTCGGTTCTGCTGGCGGTTAAAGCGTTTGCTTTCTCGCCCGTGTCTGACGCGCTTGCTGTCCGCCAGCTGCTTTTCCCGTTACTGGCTGCGGCGCTGCTGGTGCCCTATTTCAAGCGTTCAACGCGTGTGAAAAACACCTTCGTGAACCCGTAATAACCTTACAGATAACCTGTTGTCGCCTGCCCCGGTTTGTCCGATAATAGGCGGCTTTTTTATTTCAGGCTAAATAATGACCGATTACTTACTGCTCTTTGTCGGCACTGTGCTGGTTAACAACTTCGTTCTGGTGAAGTTCCTTGGCCTGTGCCCGTTTATGGGCGTGTCCAAAAAGCTGGAAACGGCGATGGGCATGGGGCTGGCGACGACCTTTGTCATGACGATGGCGTCTATCTGCGCCTGGCTGATTGACACCTGGATCCTCATCCCGCTGGGGTTAATCTATCTCCGGACGCTGGCGTTTATTCTGGTCATTGCGGTAGTGGTGCAATTTACTGAAATGGTGGTGCGTAAAACCAGCCCGGCGCTCTACCGCCTGCTGGGTATCTTCCTGCCGCTGATCACCACCAACTGCGCGGTGCTTGGCGTGGCGCTGCTGAACATCAATCTTGGCCATAACTTCATGCAGTCGGCGCTGTACGGTTTTTCCGCCGCCGTCGGTTTCTCCTTTGTTATGGTGCTGTTCGCGTCGATTCGCGAACGTCTGGCGGCAGCGGATATCCCTGCGCCATTTCGCGGTAACGCCATTGCGCTGGTGACCGCGGGTTTAATGTCTCTGGCCTTTATGGGCTTTAGTGGTCTGGTGAAGTTGTAATGAGTGCTATCTGGATTGCCATCGCCTCTATCAGCGTCCTGGGGTTGGTGTTTGGCCTTGTCCTGGGCTATGCCTCCCGCCGTTTCGCGGTAGAGGACGATCCTGTTGTTGAGAAAATTGATGAGCTTTTGCCGCAAAGTCAGTGTGGACAGTGCGGCTACCCGGGCTGCCGCCCTTACGCTGAAGCGGTAGGCATTCAGGGTGAAAAAATTAACCGCTGCGCGCCCGGCGGCGAAGCGGTAATGCTGAAAATTGCCGCCCTGCTTAACGTCGACCCGCAGCCCGTAGATGGCGATGCCGAAGCGCAGGAGCCGGTTCGCGCCCTTGCCGTGATCGACGAGGCAAACTGCATCGGCTGCACCAAATGTATTCAGGCCTGCCCGGTTGACGCCATTGTTGGCGCGACCCGCGCCATGCACACCGTTGTGGCGGATCTGTGCACCGGCTGCAACCTCTGCGTGGCCCCCTGCCCGACGCAATGTATAGAGCTGCGCCCGGTTGAAACGACTACCGAAAGCTGGAAGTGGGATCTTCAAACCATTCCGGTTCGCAATATTCCTGTGGAACAACATGCTTAAGTTATTTTCTGCTTTCAGAAAAGAGAAGATTTGGGACTTTGACGGCGGTATCCATCCGCCAGAGATGAAAACCCAGTCCAACGGCACGCCGCTGCGTCAAATTCCGCTGGCGACGCGTTACGTCATGCCGCTCAAGCAGCATATTGGCGCTGAGGGCGAGCTGTGCGTGAAAGAAGGCGATACGGTGCTGCGCGGTCAGCCGCTGACCTTCGGACGCGGACGTATGCTGCCGGTCCACGCCCCAACATCCGGGAAAGTGGTGGCGATTGCCCCTCATACGGTGGCGCATCCGTCCGCGCTGTCGGAACTGAGCGTGATTATTGAAGCCGACGGTGAAGATCGCTGGATTGACCGTGACGGCTGGAGCGACTACCGCAGCCAGAGCCGCGACGCGCTTATCGAACGTATCCATCAGTTCGGCGTCGCGGGGCTTGGCGGCGCGGGCTTCCCGACCGGCGTCAAGCTGAGCGGCGGCGGCGATAAGATTCAGACGCTGATTATCAATGCCGCCGAGTGCGAGCCGTATATCACCGCAGACGATCGTCTGATGCAGGACTGTGCCGCCCAGGTGGTGGAAGGCATCCGCATCCTCGCCCACATCTTGCAGCCGCGAGAAGTGCTGATTGGTATCGAAGACAATAAACCGCAGGCTATCTCGATGCTGCGCGCCGTGCTGGCCGGTAGCCATGATATCGCCCTGCGCGTTATCCCGACCAAGTACCCCTCTGGCGGCGCAAAGCAGCTGACGCAAATCCTCACCGGAAAGCAGGTGCCGCACGGCGGACGCTCGTCGGATATCGGCGTGCTGATGCAAAACGTCGGAACCGCTTACGCCGTCAAGCGTGCGGTGATTGACGGCGAGCCGTTGACCGAGCGCGTGGTAACGCTGACCGGAGGGTCAGTTTCTCGTCCGGGTAACGTCTGGGCGCGCCTCGGCACGCCGGTGCGCCATCTGCTGGAACAGGCTGAATTTTGCCCGGCCAGCGACCAGATGGTGATCATGGGCGGCCCGCTGATGGGCTTTACTCTGCCGTGGCTCGATGTCCCGGTGGTGAAAATCACCAACTGCCTGCTCGCCCCTTCCCCAACCGAAATGGGGGAAGAGCAGGAAGAGAAAGGCTGCATCCGCTGCAGCGCCTGTGCCGACGCCTGCCCGGCGGATCTCCTCCCGCAGCAGCTGTACTGGTACAGCAAAGGCCAGCTGCACGATAAAGCAAAAGCCCATAACCTGGCCGACTGCATCGAATGCGGTGCCTGCGCCTGGGTCTGCCCAAGCAACATTCCGCTGGTGCAGTACTTCCGCCAGGAGAAGGCCGAAATTTATGCCATCTCCATGGAAGAGAAACGCGCCGCGGAAGCCAAGGCACGTTTCGAAGCGCGTCAGGCGCGTCTCGAACGTGAGAAGATGGCCCGTCAGGAACGTCATAAGCAGGCCGCCGTTCAGCCTGCCGGGAAAGATCAGGATGCAATCAACGCCGCACTGGCGCGCGTTCGCGAGAAAAAAGCCAATGCCGCCCAGACGCTGGTGATCCAGGCCGGTGATAAACCGGATAACAGCGAAGCGATTGCCGCCCGCGAAGCGCGCAAGGCAGCGGCCCGCGCCCGTCAGGCGGAAAAAGCGCAAACGGCGCAGCCGGAAGCTGAAATCGATCCACGCAAAGCGGCCGTTGAAGCGGCCATCGCCCGCGCTAAAGCGCGCAAAGCAGCGCAGCAGACGCCTGCCGCAGAACCCGAAGTACCGGTCGACCCGCGTAAAGCCGCCGTTGAAGCGGCCATCGCCCGCGCCAAAGCGCGCAAAGCGGCGCAGCAGGAAGAGCAGCCGCAGGCCGCAAACGACGACCCGCGCAAGGCCGCCGTCGCGGCCGCGATCGCGCGCGTTCAGGCGAAGAAAGCCGCACAGCAAGCCGTAAACGAGGATTAAATGGTTTTCAGAATCGCAAGTTCCCCCTACACCCATAACCAGCGTCAGACCTCGCGCATTATGATGCTGGTCTGCCTGGCCGCGCTGCCGGGCATTGCCGTTCAGTGCTGGTTTTTCGGCTGGGGAACCCTGTTCCAGATAGCTCTGGGATGCGCCAGCGCCGTCGCGGCGGAAGCCCTCGTGCTGAAGCTGCGCAAGATGGCGGTTTCCCGCATCCTGGCCGACAACTCCGCGCTGCTGACCGGCCTGCTGCTGACCATCAGCATTCCCCCGCTTGCCCCGTGGTGGATGGTGGTGCTCGGCACCGTGTTTGCCGTGATTATTGCCAAACAGCTCTATGGCGGCCTCGGTCATAACCCGTTTAACCCGGCGATGATCGGCTACGTGGTGCTGCTGATCTCCTTCCCGGTGCAGATGACCAGTTGGCTCCCGCCGCACGAAATTGCGGCCACGGTTCCGGGCTTTGTGGATGCTTTGCAGGTGATCTTTACCGGCCATACGGCGCTGGGCGCGGATATGAACGCGCTGCGTATGGGCGTGGACGGTATCAGCCAGGCGACGCCGCTCGATACGTTCAAAACGTCCCTGCACGCCGGGCACAGCGTTGAGCAGATCATGAAATCCGCCATCTACAGCGGCATGCTGGCGGGCGCGGGCTGGCAGTGGGTCAACCTGGCGTATCTGCTGGGCGGGCTGTTCCTGCTGCAGCAGAAGGCCATTCGCTGGCATATTCCGGTCAGCTTCCTCGTGACGCTGGCATTCTGCGCCACGCTGGGCTGGATCGTCTCTCCTGAATCACTGGCCAGCCCGCAGATTCATCTGCTCTCCGGCGCGACCATGTTAGGCGCATTCTTTATACTGACGGATCCGGTGACGGCCTCCACCACCAACCGCGGTCGCCTGATCTTCGGCGCGCTGGCAGGGTTGCTGGTCTGGCTAATCCGCAGCTTCGGCGGTTATCCGGACGGCGTCGCGTTTGCCGTCCTGCTCGCCAATATTACCGTTCCGCTCATCGACTATTACACGCGGCCCCGCGTGTACGGCCATCGCTAAGGGTTTCGCCATGTTAAAAACGATGCAAAAACACGGCGTCACGCTGGCTGTCTTCGCCGCGGTTCTGACGGGGCTGACGGCACTGGTTAATGCCTTGACCAAAGCAACCATTGAAGAACAGGCGCTTAAGCAGCAAAAGGCGCTGTTCGACCAGGTGATCCCGTCCGATTTCTACGATAATGACCTGCAAAAAAGCTGCTTTGTGGTAGACGCCCCGCAGCTTGGAAAAGGCGCGCATCGCGTCTTTATCGCCCGTAAAGGGGATAAGCCGGTAGGCGCGGTAATGGAAGCCACGGCGCCTGACGGTTACTCTGGCGCCATACAGCTGCTCGTGGGCAGCGATTTTTCCGGTACCGTTCTCGGGACCCGCGTCACGCAGCATCATGAAACGCCGGGCCTGGGCGATAAAATCGAAACCCGTCTGAGCGACTGGATTTTGCACTTTGCCGGTAAAGTCATCCACGGCGAAGACGACACGGCATTTGCGGTGAAGAAAGACGGCGGCGAGTTTGACCAGTTCACGGGCGCAACCATCACGCCGCGGGCGGTGGTAAACGCCGTAAAACGCGCCGGGCTGTATGCCGAAACGCTGCCCGCGCAAATCAACAATCTTCCGGCCTGTGAGGAGTGATCATGAGCCAGGTTAAAGAGGTTATTGTCCAGGGGTTGTGGAAGAATAACTCCGCGCTGGTACAGCTGCTTGGGCTCTGTCCGCTGCTGGCGGTGACATCTACCGCTACCAACGCGCTCGGGCTGGGCCTGGCGACCACGCTGGTGCTGACCCTGACCAACTTCTCTATCTCCGTTTTGCGCCGCTGGACGCCGTCGGAAATCCGTATTCCGATTTACGTGATGATCATTGCGTCAGTGGTAAGCGTCGTGCAGATGCTTATCAACGCTTACGCGTTTGGCCTGTACCAGTCGCTCGGGATTTTTATTCCGCTTATCGTGACCAACTGTATCGTGGTCGGCCGCGCTGAGGCTTTCGCGGTAAAAAACAACCCGGCCATTTCCGCTCTGGATGGGTTTTCCATCGGTATGGGCGCGACTGCCGCCATGTTCGTCCTCGGCTCAGTGCGTGAAATTCTGGGCAACGGGACGCTCTTCGACGGCGCAGATGCGCTGCTGGGAGGCTGGGCCAAAGTGCTGCGCACCGAAGTGTTCCACACCGACACGCCATTCCTGCTGGCGATGCTGCCGCCTGGCGCGTTTATTGGCCTTGGCATGATGCTGGCGGTAAAATACCTGATTGATGAAAAACGTAAGCGCCGCGCGGCAGAGCGCAGCGTTCTGGAAGGGACACCCGAGAAGGCTTCATGAATAAAGATAAGCGCATTGCGATCCTGACCCGTCTGCGGGACGAGAACCCGCACCCGACGACGGAGCTGAATTTTACCTCTCCGTTTGAGCTGCTGATCGCGGTGCTGCTCTCTGCGCAGGCGACCGATGTGAGCGTCAACAAAGCCACTGCCCTGCTCTATCCGGTCGCCAATACGCCAAAGGCGATGCTGGGGCTGGGCGTGGAGGGCGTTAAGTCTTATATCAAAACCATCGGCCTGTTTAACAGCAAGGCGGAGAACGTCATTAAGACCTGCCGGATCCTGCTGGAACAGCACGGAGGCGAAGTGCCGGAAGATCGCGCCGCGCTGGAAGCCTTGCCGGGCGTGGGGCGTAAAACCGCGAACGTTGTGCTCAATACCGCATTTGGCTGGCCGACCATCGCCGTGGATACGCATATATTCCGCGTCTCAAACCGGACCAACTTCGCCCCAGGGAAAAATGTCGAGCAGGTTGAAGAGAAGCTGTTAAAAGTGGTCCCTGCCGAATTCAAGGTTGACTGCCATCACTGGCTTATTCTGCACGGTCGTTATACCTGCATAGCCCGAAAGCCGCGCTGCGGCTCCTGCATTATTGAAGATCTCTGCGAATATAAAGAAAAAGTTTATCCCTGACTTTTATCCGCAATCATATTTCCACACCAGGAGAAGGCCTTCCAGAAACCCTTCTCCTGACCATAATTCATCCGCCTTTTGCATCCTCTGACGCGTCACTTCTTCGGCTCTATAACGCTCAAACAGGTTAATACTTTTTTCATTGCCAAAAATTTCTATATATCTGTGATCCCGATCACTCTGATAACGTCATGTTGTTTTTTTGTTGTCAAAGTCATCGCAAACCCTTTGCCGGGCAAGATATAACCGAGTTTACCCGGAAGATAAGACCAGCTATTTTTCAGATTATGGGCTATATCACTGCAACAGACGGCAAATAGCAGAACATATCGCCAAAAGCCTGTCCACCAGGGTAGATCCCAGTCGAAAAAACTACCTTTAGTTATCGTATAAAATTTAACGCTGAATAACATTTGCAGAAACCGACGATTATACCGCCCCAGATATATGTAACAGATTATTACAAACGTATTGCCAGACGGGGCAGGATAGTGAACATTACCCGCCGTTTCTCCTCCCAATATAACTATAAGGCGGATGGGCTACGGCCATCACGCTATGAACACCCCCGTTAATATGGGATGTAAAAAAAGAGGTATATGTGTCGACTGCAAACAATAAACCAACAGATGAAAGCGTGAGTCTGAACGCTTTTAAACAACCGAAAGCGTTTTATCTCATCTTCTCTATCGAGTTATGGGAGCGTTTTGGTTACTACGGCCTGCAAGGGATCATGGCGGTTTACCTGGTTAAACAGCTGGGTATGTCCGAAGCCGATTCCATCACGCTGTTCTCCTCCTTCAGTGCCCTCGTCTACGGTCTGGTTGCTATCGGCGGCTGGCTGGGCGATAAAGTTCTGGGTACTAAGCGCGTCATTATGCTGGGCGCCATTGTTCTGGCTATTGGCTATGGTCTGGTTGCATGGTCAGGGCATGATGCGGCTGTGGTCTATATGGGCATGGCAACCATCGCCGTGGGTAACGGTCTGTTCAAAGCAAACCCGTCTTCCCTGCTCTCAACCTGCTACAGCAAAGATGACCCACGTCTGGACGGTGCATTTACCATGTACTACATGTCCATCAACATTGGTTCCTTCTTCTCCATGCTGGCAACCCCATGGCTGGCGGCGAAATTCGGCTGGAGCGTGGCGTTTGCGCTGAGCTTCGTGGGTATGCTGATCACCGTGGTAAACTTCCTGTTCTGCCGCAGCTGGGTAAAAGACTACGGTTCAAAACCTGATTTCGAGCCTGTCCACATGGGCAAGCTGCTGGCCACCATCGTGGGCGTTGTCGTCCTGGCGGCGATCGCCACCTGGCTGCTGCACAACCAGGGTATCGCTCGTGCCGTTCTGGGCGTGGTTGCGCTGGGTATCGTGGTCATCTTCGCGAAAGAAGCGTTCGCTATGCAGGGTGCAGCCCGTCGTAAGATGATTGTGGCGTTCATTCTGATGCTGGAAGCGATTATCTTCTTCGTGCTGTACAGCCAGATGCCAACCTCTCTGAACTTCTTCGCTATTCGTAACGTTGAGCACTCTATCCTGGGCATCGCGTTCGAGCCGGAGCAGTATCAGGCGCTGAACCCGTTCTGGATCATGATCGGTAGCCCAATCCTGGCCGCTATCTATAACAAGATGGGCGACCGTCTGCCAATGCCGCACAAGTTCGCAATCGGTATGGTGCTGTGCTCCGGCGCGTTCCTGGTGCTGCCGCTGGGTGCCAAATTTGCCACTGACGCGGGTATCGTGTCCGTTAACTGGCTGATCCTGAGCTACGCGCTGCAGTCTATCGGCGAACTGATGATCTCCGGTCTGGGTCTGGCGATGGTTGCACAGCTGGTTCCTCAGCGTCTGATGGGCTTCATTATGGGTAGCTGGTTCCTGACCACTGCCGGTGCGGCGATCATCGCCGGTAAGATTGCGAACCTGATGGCGGTGCCGGAAAACGTGACCGATCCACTGGTCTCCCTGAACGTCTACGGTACCGTGTTCATGCAGATTGGTATCGCTACGGCGGTTATCGCGGCGCTGATGCTGCTGACCGCGCCGAAACTGAATCGAATGACTCAGGACGACGACAAGACCGCGGAAGCGAACAAAACCGCTACCGCGTGATATCTGAGAGAAACGACTGAACAGAAGCCGCTAAGATTTTAGCGGCTTTTTTTTTGTTCCTTCGCGCACTAACATAGCTGAAACCTCAGCAAAAAGGAGTTACCGATGAAACTGTTCTACAAACCGGGCGCGTGCTCTCTTGCTTCCCATATCACCCTGCGCGAGAGCGGCAAGGATTTCACGCTGGATGGCGTTGATCTGATGAAAAAGCGCCTGGAAAACGGGGATGACTTTTTTGCGATTAACCCTAAAGGGCAGGTTCCGGCCCTGCTGCTGGATGACGGTACTTTGCTGACCGAAGGCGTGGCGATTATGCAATTCCTGGCGGACAACGTACCGGATCGCCAGCTCCTTGCCCCTACCGGCAGCGTCGCACGTTATAAAACGCTGGAGTGGCTGAACTATATCGCCACCGAGCTGCACAAAGGTTTTACCCCCCTGTTCCGCCCGGATACGCCGGAAGAGTACAAGCCGACCGTGCGAGCCCTGCTGGAGAAAAAGCTGCAGTTCGTGAATGAATCGCTGAAGGACGATCAGTGGATTTGCGGTTCACGCTTCACCATTGCCGACGCGTACCTGTTTACCGTACTGCGCTGGGCGCGTGCGGTTAAGCTGAACCTGGAAGGGTTGGACCACATCGCATCGTATATGGCGCGCGTGGCGGAGCGTCCAGCGGTGGCTGCGGCGCTAAAAGCGGAAGGGTTGAATTAAACGAGCCGTCTGTATTGCCGGGTGGCGCTGACGCTTACCCGGCCTGCGAACTCTGGACGATTATAATCGTGTGGCGCTGAAATAATGCTCCGGCTTCGCGATGCGATCCTGGGCCGCGACCACCTGCAGCTCATATTCCTGCATCTCTTTCGTCGCAATCATAATTTCGTACACCGCTGCCGTAACGTGCTCCAGCGCGTCTCTCACCGTTGCACCCTGCAGCAGCTTCACCAGCAGCAGTCCGCTGGTCACATCACCCACGCCCACTGGCTGACGCGCGCCGAAATCCACCAGCGGCCGGCTGATATGCCATGCGTCATCTTTCGTCACCAGCAGCATCTCAAAACGCTCCTGGGTCAGCCCTGCGCGGGCGAGATGTTTTACCAGCATAATCTCCGGCCCCTGGGCTATCAGCTCGCGAGACGCGCTTACAGCCTCTTCTACGCTGTTAACCGGATGCTCGCAGAGGATCTCAAGCTCAATCAGGTTGGGCGCAATGATATCGCTGGCGGGCAGCGCATGGCGAACGTGAAATTCCGCTACGCCAGGCGCCACGATGCAGCCTTTCTCCGGGTGACCCATAACCGGGTCGCAGAAGTATTTTGCCGCCGGGTTTGCCGCTTTCACCTGACGCACGATGCCGAGGATATGTTCCCCCTGCTCCGCTGAGCCGAGGTAGCCGCTCAGAACGGCGTCGCAGCGCTTGAGCTGGTCGATATCTGCAATACCCTGCACAACGTCCGTGAGGTGCGAAGGCGGCATTACGCAGCCGGTCCATTTACCATATTGCGTGTGGTTAGAGAACTGCACGGTATTGAGCGGCCAGACGTTGGCACCGAGGCGGCGCATCGGGAATTCCGCTGCGCTATTGCCAGCATGTCCAAACACAACGTGGGACTGAATGGCGAGGATGTTCTTCATCTTTTTCTTACCAAACCCTGAACAAACAAAAAGGGCGTGGTTTCCCACGCCCCTGAAGACTTTTACTTATTTCCAGCAGACCAGACAGTAGTTTTTCTTACCGCGGCGCAGCAGCGTGTAGCGGCCATACAGACGATCGCCGTCAACGAAGGTGTATTCCGGGTCAGCCTGCTTTTCACCGTTGATGGTAATAGCGTTGGAGGCGATGGTTTTACGCGCCTGACCGCGAGACGGCTGCAGCTCAGAGTCCACCAGCGCCTGCATCAGGTCAGCCCCTTTTTCCATCTCAACCATCGGCACGCCGTCCTGCGCCAGCTGTTCGAAGTCCGCTTCGCTCAGATCGCTCAGCGTACCGTTGAACAGGCTTGCGGTGATGCGTTTTGCCGCGGCCAGGCCTTCTTCACCATGAACCAGTTTGGTCACTTCGTCCGCCAGCACGTACTGGGCACGCGGTGCCTTACCGCTGTTCTTATCTTCCTCTTCCAGCGCATTGATCTCTGCAATGTCCATGAAGGTGAAGAACTTCAGGAAGCGGTAAACATCGGCATCCGCCGTGTTGATCCAGAACTGGTAGAATTTGTACGGGCTGGTTTTCTTCGGATCGAGCCACACCGCGCCGCCTTCGGTTTTACCGAATTTGGTGCCGTCTGCTTTGGTGATCAGTGGAACGGTCAGGCCGAAGACCTGGTTCTGATGCAGACGACGGGTCAGGTCGATACCGGAGGTGATATTCCCCCACTGGTCAGAGCCGCCGATCTGCAGAGAGACGCCGTGCAGCTTGTTCAGGCAGGCAAAATCATAGCCCTGCAGCAGGTTGTAGGAGAACTCGGTAAAGGAGATACCCTGATCGTCACGGTTCAGACGCTGCTTGACCGCTTCTTTGTTAATCATCTGGTTAACAGAGAAGTGCTTACCGATGTCACGCAGGAAGGTCAGCACGTTCATGCTGCCAAACCAGTCGTAGTTGTTAGCAGCAATGGCAGAGTTATCACCACAGTTGAAGTCGAGGAACGGTGCAACCTGTTTGCGGATCTTATCGACCCACTCCTGCACGGTATCTTCGGTATTCAGCTTACGCTCCGCGGCTTTAAAGCTCGGGTCACCAATCAGACCGGTCGCGCCGCCCACCAGGGCAACAGGCTTATGGCCCGCCATCTGGAAGCGTTTCAGGCATAACAATGGAACAAGATGCCCCAAATGCAAGCTGTCAGCGGTGGGATCGAAGCCGCAATAGAGCGCGATCGGGCCTTGCGCCAGTCGCTCTGCTAACGCTTCCTCGTCCGTCACCTGAGCCACGAGGCCCCGCTCTTGCAATTGTTTAATCAAGTTACTGCTTGCCATCAAATTCTCCATGTATAAACGACTGCACCTTTGCCGGTACACGACTTTTCGCCTGATGCGAAAGGACCATAGAATAAAGCGCAAGCGCGGTGTGCGCTAGCGCTTAAATCAACAAATTTCGGGGATTACGGGGCCAGTCTGTCGATTTTCCAGCCGCCATTCTCGCGCTCGTATAAAAAGCGGTCGTGCAGGCGATGCTCACCGCCCTGCCAGAATTCCATCTGCTCAATCGGAATGCGGAAGCCGCCCCAGAAGCTCGGCAGCGGGATTTCCCCCTGCTGGAACTTCTGTTTCAGCTCCAGGAATTTACTTTCCAGCACGCCGCGGGCAGAGATCCGGCTGGACTGTTTTGACACCCAGGCGCCAATCTGGCTGTCGCGCGGGCGGCTGTGGAAATACTTCACCACCTCAAGGGTCGAGAGACGTTCCGCTTTGCCGGTGACCATCACCTGACGTTCAAGCATGTGCCACGGAAACAGCAGGCTGATGCGCGGATTATTTTCTAAGTGGTGCGCCTTGCGGCTGCCCAAATTGGTATAGAACACCAGCCCTTTCTCGTCGTAATGCTTAAGCAAGACGATGCGCTGATACGGTTGACCGTTTTCATCTACCGTCGCGACGACCATGGCCGTTGGGTCGGCCAGCTTCGCGTCGCAGGCCTGTTTCAGCCAGCGTTCAAAGAGCACGAGGGGTTCAGCGGGAAGATCCTGGCGACGCAGGCCGCCTTTGGTGTATTCACGGCGCAGATGCGCAATTTGCTGCAGTTCATCGTTATCTGACATGGCGTTAGCTGATCTTGAGATTGGGTGGCGCTATTGTGCGCCGCCCCTGTAAAAATCTCAACGCTTCGGATTTTCAAGCTGGCAGTTGTTCAGCACAATGCGATCGCGTTTGTAGACCGTGGCGCTGTCGCCCTTCGACCAGAAGACATAGATGCCGTCCGAATAACGCGCTCCGGAGGCCGAGATACCCTGCTTAAGGGTCAGCAGCTTATTGTCGTAGACGAAGCTGGCTTCCTGACGCGGGTTATTCAGCTTCACGGTCAGCGGTTTTTCATCGCAGCGATACTCCAGGGTATCGGTCTGCATGCGCTCAAGGAACTGGTTGTAGACGCTGCATCCTGACAGCAATAAAGGCGCGGCAATAAGAAGAAGTTTTTTCATGGGCGTATTCCGAAGACTTTCCTGGTCCTGGAGGGCATGGCTGCCCTCCTGTTTTATTCCATTCTAACAACGAGACGCCGCGCTGAATTTCAGTTAACTCTTATTATGACGAGGATTAGCCGGGAAAATCGCCCCGAGGACGCTGGCCTCGCGCGCGCCGGTCACCGACGGCAAATTGCCCGGCAGCCCGGCGATGGTGCGCCAGGCAAGCCAGGCGAAGGCCAGCGCTTCCATATCATCACCGCTGATGCCGGCCTCGTCCGTCGTGGTCACCTCGGTGCCCGGCAGCAGCCCGGCAAGACGCGCCATCACCAGCGGGTTTCGGCTTCCCCCGCCGCACACCAGCAGGCGTTCGCAGCCGCCGCTGAGCAGTACTTGCTCAGAGATCGACACGGCCGTTAATTCTGCAAGCGTCGCCTGGACGTCCTGCGGGGCGAGAGCCGGGAACAGCGCCAGCTGGCGCTCAAGCCAGCCAAAGTTGAAGTATTCCCGTCCCGTGCTTTTCGGCGCCGGTAAGGCAAAATAAGGGTCGCTGAGCATGGACTGCAGCAGCGGGAGAACCACTTTACCCTCGCTCGCCCAATCGGCGTTTTTATCATACGGTTGACCGCACTGCCGCCAGATCCAGGCATCCATTAACATATTTCCCGGACCGGTGTCGTAGCCGCGAACGGGCTGCCCCGGAATAAGCATCGAGAGGTTAGCAATCCCGCCAATGTTGAGTACCATGCGGCGTTCTGAAGGGTGCGCCAGCAACGCCTGATGGAAAGCAGGCACCAGCGGCGCGCCCTGGCCGCCTAGCGCAATATCGCGGCGACGAAAATCCCCGACGACCGTTACGCCTGTCTTCGCCACAATCTGGTTGTTATCGCCGATTTGCAACGTATGCGGCGCATCGCCCGTCGGCTCATGCCAGACGGTTTGTCCGTGACACCCGATAGCGACCACATCCTGGGGACGAAGATGTTCTTTTTGCATTAACGCCTGCACAGCATCCGCAAACAGCGCCCCCAGCCGAACATCCAGTTGACCAAGCTGGGAGAGGGTTAACTGCTGCCCCTGACAAATGCTCAGAATGTCCTCTTTCAGCGAAAGGGGGATTGGCCAGGTCAGGCTCGCCTGCTGTGCCACCATGTGTTCGTCAATGGCGGCCAGAACGACATCTACCCCATCCAGGCTGGTGCCCGACATCACACCAATGTAGCGACCCGATTTCATGCGCTTTCCTTACGTTGCGTGGGCTAAGGATATCCACTCAACCATAAACAGCGCTCCTTTGCCATCCGACGATAATATTTTTTAACAATGTCGCCGGGCGGATCCTGTTTATGTCTCGTTAAGTCAAATTCAAGTACAATTTTCTTATTGTTAGTGCAAAGATATGAACTATGGCCCTTTATGCCATATAATTTAGCCATAACGGATGCCTCCAGATAGGCGTTTTTGGTGAACAGGAGATTCAAATGATTGTACGTGTACTGGGCGTTTCGCTGATTGGTTTAACCCTGGCTGGCTGTGTGAACGACAGCTCGCTGTCTGGCGACGTTTACAGCGCTTCTGAAGCAAAACAGGTTCAGAGCGTGACTTACGGTACCGTTGTTAACGCCCGTCCTGTACAAATTCAGGGTGGTGATGAAAACAACGTGATGGGCGCAATCGGCGGTGCTGTACTGGGTGGTTTCCTGGGTAATACCGTTGGCGGCGGCACGGGCCGTTCTCTGGCGACCGCAGCGGGCGCTGTAGCGGGTGGCGTCGCGGGCCAGGGCGTTCAGGGCGCGATGAACAAAACCCAGGGCGTAGAGCTGGAAATTCGTAAAGACGACGGCAGCACCATTATGGTGGTTCAGAAACAGGGCAATACCCGCTTCTCCGCCGGTCAGCGCGTTGTGCTGGCAAGCAACGGTAGCCAGGTTACCGTTTCCCCGCGTTAATTAAAGATGGATGTGGTCATCCGGCCACATCCACTTACAAAATATATAATTCTCGTGAATATATTTACAATATATATTTATTCCATCTATTATTAATCCCGCCGTATATTGTTCCCGCGCAAAGTATTTATTGCTTTAATTGATTAGACTCTTCGCAACTACCTCACCCTATTTCATTTTAATTTTGTAAAACTTTATATGCTTGCGAATAGTCGTTCTGTCAAAGGTCGTTATATCTCGTTCTGTTTCGGTTGCGCTGTCGTCATCGGAATACTACAAGCTTTATTTGCGAAACTGGTGGAATGGGTTCCCTCCTTCTCACCCCTTTTGTTCCCTACGCTCACCATTTTTTTACTCGTGTTTCACCTGTTCATTGCCTGCTTTATGGCAATGAAATACTGGTGTGATAAGAGACGGCTTTATTTGATTGTCATCTCCTTTGCCTTTTCCGGTTCAGCATTACTGATGGTTGGAACGTTGACCAGCTTTCCGGCATGGCTGAACCTCTATCAGTTTAACGACGCGAACTACAACGATGCGATGATCTACTATATGTTCCGCCATCTCATAATGGCCGTCCTGATGATCGCTTCGGCATTACTCTATCCCTCCCGCAATCAGCCTTTTTCACGCTTAGCGCATATCTCGATCGTCAGTGGTGCATTTCTCTTTACCGCCTGTGGCGTGATGCTTGCGTGGATTTATTCCAGCCATTCCCCGTTTTTATCCCTCGATCTGGTCGATAATGAAACGCGGCAGTTTATGGTTCTCTGGAGCCACAGTATTAATATTTCATTAATTGTTCTCTGGGTGGTGACATTAGCTACGCTGATGTTTATTACGCGGGTGCGCAATCTTTTCTGGGTGGGAGGTAATTTTCTGTGTATCTGCTACGTCGTCACGCTCTCTATGCTGTTAGTGGGCGGGCACGCCGAAGATATATCGTGGTATCGTGCCCGGCTATTTGAAACCTTCGCGACGCTGATGATTATTTTCGTTCTGCTCTACGATGTCTTCAGGTTATACCGTGATTCCCATTTAAAGTATCAGCAGTCGTACCAAAATTCGATTCGCGATCCGCTCACGCGCCTTTATAACCGCAGCTATTTTTACGAATCGTTAAACCAGGCGCTGGACATCGCCACCTCCAGCCGCCCTGTTTCGGTTATCGTCAGCGATCTCGATCGCTTCAAACGCATCAACGACAACTATGGACACCTTCAGGGAGACAAAGTATTGCAGTTTGTCTCTAATCTGCTGATGGATTCCGTGCGCCCCCAGGATATCGCGGCGCGAATCGGCGGCGAAGAGTTTGTCCTGATGCTGGCAAACACCGCTGCCGAAGACGCCTACCAGGTGGCAGAGCGTATTCGGTTGAAGCTGAGCAGTTTTGACAAAATCAGCAGTGAGGGTCAGTTACCGGAGCCGGTTACCATCAGCATGGGGGTATTTACGGCAACCTCATCATCGGTCTCCGCAGAAGCGTGCGTAGAAAATGCCGATAAGGCGATGTATGAAGCGAAAGAGACAGGCCGTAACCGCGTCGTTGTCTTTAAGTAAAAATAAGGCCTTGCGGATGCAAGGCCTTGTTGTCCGGTCAGTCGCGAGACTGTAGCTCATGGATGTTTTGCTCAAGCCGCGCAATGAGGCTGATGAGCATTTCCAGCTCCGCCGGGGAAACCCCTGAAAGGATTTCACCGCGGGTTTTGGTAATTACAGCTTCCATTTCAGTGATGATGGGAGCCGCTTTCTCCGTCAGCTTAATCCGCTTGGCGCGACGATCGCTGGCGCAGGTTTGCCGGGAGATAAGTCCCTTCTCTTCCAGTTGGTCAAGCGTGCGCACCAGCGACGGTTGCTCAATGCCTATCGCTTTAGCCAGTTGAATTTGTGACTGGTCGGGCGGCAGCTGATGAATGTTGTGCAACGTGACCCAATGCGTCTGCGTCAGTTCCAGAGGTTTCAGGCGATGGTCAATCAGAGCACGCCAGACGCGTACCAACCTTGCCAGATCAGAACCTAATGGCGATTCCAATTTCATCTCCTTATAATTAGCTTGCTAAGTTATTATACTGATTTTAGAATAGTGTGCAGCATTTGTAATGGCAAAACAAATGCAATACTGCATTCATCTAATTCAAAAGTATGACTTACACTGATTTGTGATGCTTCTTCATACTCAGACAAGCCAACGCGGCATTCTGTTCACTGCAAAGGATTTCTGCCTGTGATCTTTTTTCATCGCCCAGAGGGTTTACCCCTTCAGGATCTGATCTTCGGTGCGTCAGTCTACTTTCCTCCTCTGTTTAAAGCCGTGCTGGTGGGCTTTATTCTGTGGCTCATCGCGCATCGCCTGCTTCGCGACTGGATGTACTCCGGCGAAATCTGGCATCCCATGCTGATGGATCTTTCCCTGTTTGCCCTCTCCGTATGCCTGGGCCTTGCTGTTCTGATCGTGTGGTGAATATGCCTCTGAAAACGCTGAAGTACTTTTCCACCCTGTTCGTCCTTGTCCTTGCCGTGATCGCTGGCTGGTGGTTGTGGAATTATTATATGCAGTCCCCCTGGACCCGTGACGGCAAAGTTCGCGCTGAGCAGGTCAGCATCACCCCCCAGGTGTCGGGAAGTATTACAACGCTGCTGGTTAAGGATAACCAGCTCGTTAAAAAGGGAGAGGTGTTATTCCGCATCGACGACACCCCGTACCACATTGCGATTCTGAACGCCCAGGCGCAGCTGGCAAAAGCCCAGTCTGACTTAGCGAAGGCCAATAACGAGGCCAATCGCCGCCGTCACCTGTCGAAAAACTACATCTCCGCGGAAGATTTAGATACCGCCAATATCAACGTCAAAGCCATGCAGGCGAGCGTCAACGTGGCTGAGGCGACGCTGAAGCAGGCGCAGTGGGAGCTTACCCAAACTGTGGTTACCGCCCCCGTCGACGGATGGGTGACCAACCTCTCCGCCCGTGTGGGGAATTATGCCACCGCCGGTCAGCCTGTTTTTGCCCTCGTCGATAGCCACTCCTTCTACGTAGTGGGCTATTTCGAAGAGACCAAGCTTCGTCATATACGTGAAGGTGCACCCGCCGCCATAACGCTTTACAGCGGCTCGCAAAAGTTACAGGGTCACGTCTCCAGCATTGGCCGCGCCATTTACGATCAAAGCGTTGAAACGGATTCCGGGCTGGTGCCGGACATCAAGCCGAACGTACCGTGGGTGCGCCTGGCTCAACGCGTGCCTGTGCGCGTGGAGTTTGACCGTTTACCCGAGGACATCACGCTGGTTTCCGGCACCACCTGCACTGTCTCCATCGGAACCCGTTAATGAAGCTACAGGCGCTCTCCTGGCAAAACACGCCGTGGATGAAAGCAACGCGCCCCCAGTGGCGCTACGCGCTGCGTAACGGCATTGCCATGTGCCTGGCGCTGACCGTCGCCTATTACCTGAACCTGGATGAGCCCTACTGGGCGATGACCTCTGCGGCGGTGGTAAGCTTCCCTACCGTTGGCGGGGTGATCAGCAAAAGCCTTGGCCGTATCGCAGGTAGCCTGCTGGGTGCCACCGCGGCGTTAATAATCGCGGGCCACACGCTGAACGATCCGTGGCTGTTCCTGCTGAGCATGGCGGCATGGCTGGGTTGCTGTACCTGGGCCTGCGCCCATTTCACCAATAACGTGGCCTATGCTTTCCAGCTGGCGGGCTATACCGCCGCCATTATCGCCTTCCCGGTCGTCAACGTGCTGGACACCACCGAGCTATGGGATATCGCGCAGGCGCGCGTCTGCGAAGTGATTGTCGGGATCCTCTGCGGCGGATTTATGATGATGGTCCTGCCCAGCACTTCCGACGGCACCGCGCTTATCACTGCGCTGAAAACCATGCATACCCGGCTGCTGGAACACGCGAGCCTGCTGTGGCAACCGGATACCAGCGACGACATCCGCCTCGCGCATGAAAAGGTTATCGGGCAGATCCTGACCATGAATCTGTTGCGTATTCAGGCGTTCTGGAGCCATTACCGTTTTCGCCGTCAGAACACGCTGCTTAACTATTTGCTGCACCAGCAGCTGCGCATGACCAGCGCCATCTCCAGCCTGCGCCGGATGCTGCTCAACTGGCCGTCACCGCCGGAAAACACCCGCGCCGTAATCGAAACCCTGCTCGCGGCGCTCGCGCGCCCGGATGCGGACATCTACACCGTCGCGAGGATCATCGCCCCGCTCGCCCCGGTGGATGAGTATGATTATCGCCATCGCGCCTTCTGGCAGCGGCTGAATTACTTTTGTCGGCTATACCTGCGCAGCAGCCGCTGGATTAAGGCGGTTGAGAATGCCACCCCGGTCACGGAGTTTAACGTTCCCGGCAGCCCGGCTCTCGCACGTCACACCGATTATCTGGAAGCGCTTTGGAGCGGTTTTCGCACCTTCTGCGCGCTGATGCTGGTGGGGGCGTGGAGCATCACAACGCAGTGGGAGTCCGGTTCGGCGGCCTTAACGCTTGCCGCTATCAGCTGCGTGCTTTACTCCGTCGCGGCCTCACCGTTTAACTCGCTTACGCTGCTGCTGCGAACGCTGGTTTTGCTGTCACTGTTCAGTTTTGTGGTGAAGTTTGGTCTGATGGTGCAGATAAGCGATCTCTGGCAGTTTCTGCTGTTCCTGTTTCCGCTGTTAACTACGATGCAGCTTCTTAAGCTGCAAATGCCGAAACTGGCGGGTCTGTGGGGGCAGCTGATTGTCTTTATGGGCTCGTTTATCTCCGTGACGAATCCGCCGGTGTATGATTACGCCGATTTTCTGAATGACAACCTGGCAAAAATCCTTGGCGTGGGTCTGGCGTGGCTGGCCTTCGCGGTGTTACGTCCCGGCTCTGACGCACGCAAGAGCCGTCGACATATTCGTGAATTGCGCAGAGGGTTTGTCGACCAGCTCAGCCGCAAGCCGGATCTGCAAGAAAGCGAGTATGAGTCGCTGGTTTATCACCACGTCAGCCAGTTAAATAACAGCCAGGACGCGCTCTCCCGACGCTGGCTGCTGCGCTGGGGCGTGGTGCTGTTGAACTGCTCGCACGTGGTCTGGCAGCTTCGCGCGTGGGAAACGCGATCCGATCCGCTCTCGCAGGTACGTGATGTTTGCATCTCTCTGCTACGCGATGTGATGAGCGAGCGCGGCGTTCAGCAGCGGCCTCTTGAGGCCACGCTGGCTGAACTGCAGCGGATCTGCGACACCCTTGCACGGCACCATCTTCCCGCAGCCCGCGATTTGGCCTCGATAATCTGGCGCCTGCACTGCTCGCTGTCGCAGCTGGAACAGGCGCCTCCGCCGGGAACGATTGGGGATCAGATTACGCCGCAGGCATAGCGCGCCCCGCCGCCGCCAAGCGGTTTAGGCCGATCGGACATGTTATCGCCGCCCACATGGATCATCAGCGCTTTGCCTTTGACCTCATCCAGCTTTTTCAGCCGCGGAGCCACGACCGGATCCGTGGCTTTACCGTCATTGTTGACCACCAGCACCGGCAAGTCGCCCAGGTGTCCCATACCTTCAGGCCCTTCATGTTTACCTGAATTCTGCGGATCGAGGTGGCCCCCTGCTGCTTCCGCTGCCGACGGTTTACCCTCTTTCATGGCTGGCTGACAGCTCCCCTTGGCATGAACGTGGAAGCCGTGTTCGCCCGGCGGGAGTGCTTTAAGATCGGGTGCGAATTCCAGCCCTTTATCGGTCTCAGTGATTTTCACCGTCCCGATGGACTGACCCACACCCTGTGAGGTGACGAGATTCATTTCTACTTCGTCGCTGGCTGCCTGCGCCCCTGCGCAAACAACCAGCGTGACCAATGCCAGAGTAAAACGCTTCATATGACCTCCGCTGGTTATTTTTTGCCCCTTAAGTGTATACCAGAGGCACAGATTTCACCGGAAAGTCACCTTCTTGCGGTTTATGGCACGTCGTAACCCAGCGCGGCCTTGCGGATGCGGAACCACTGCTGGCGGGTCATCTGCAGCTCTTCGGCGACCAGTGCGGAACGGACGCGTTCAATTTTCCCGGAGCCAATGATCGGCAGCGGTTTTGACGGCAGACGCAGGATCCAGGCGTAAACCACCTGCTCTATGCTCTCCGCGTTCAGCTCGCGGGCGATGGTTTCCAGCTCATTGCGCAGCGGCTGGAACGCATCATCATTAAACAGGCGTCCTCCGCCGAGGCACGACCAGGCCATCGGGCGAATGCGCAGCTGCTGCAGCTGGTCGAGCGTACCGTCCAGCAGCAGCGGCTGGTGTACCGGGGAGATCTCAACCTGGTTGGTGGCGAGCGTAAACGGCAGACGAGACTGAAGCAGCGCAAACTGGGCCGGGGTAAAGTTGGAGACGCCGAAGTGACGCACCTTCCCGCTCTGATGCAGGCTCAGGAAGGCTTCCGCCACCTCGTCGGCATCCATGAGCGGGTCCGGACGGTGAATCAGCAGCAGGTCGATACGATCGGTTGCCAGATTGACCAGCGACTGCTCGGCGCTCTTGATGATATGGGCGCTGTCGGTGATGTAGTGACCGAGGGCATGCTCCGGTTTGGCCGTGGTGGCAATACCACATTTCGTGACGATCTCCATGCGATCCCGGAGTGCCGGAACCAGCTTAAGCGCCTCGCCAAAGGCGGCTTCACACTGATAGCCACCGTAAATATCCGCATGATCGACGGTTGTTACCCCTAAATCGATATGCTCTTCAATAAAGCTTGCCAGCTGGAGGGGGGACATATTCCAGTCCATCAGGCGCCAGTAGCCCATCACAAAACGGGAGAATTCTGGCCCCTGGGGGGCAAGGGTAATTCGCTGAACCATAACATTTTCCTCAAGGACGTGATGTCATGAGTATACGCAATTACCGCATTAAAACAGTGAAGGTTGCTGGGGTTCTTCGGTCTCAGCGGCTTTGTTTGCGCGGATTTTGCGCAGAAGCCGCTGTCTGCAGAGGCGTAGCACCTCCTGCTTTTGCGTGTCGCTGAAGCTTTGCCAGTTAAAACGCTCGTCACGGGTACGCATGCACCCGCGGCAATAACCGCGTTCATCTGACTGACAAATCCCCCGGCACGGGCTCTGGATGGGGAAAAACTCCAGCTGCTCTGCCACACTCACCTCCGGTTAACCGCTCTCACCTACAGTGAAGACGCTAAAAGCGCCGTGTGCAAGGGCTTTACCACAGTTTTGTGGCATTAAGGTTTCACTAATCTTCCCTCTCTATACTCGCCACATCATGACAATGACAGGTTTACGATCGATGTGGTTAAGTAAAAAGTTACAGTGTAACGACATAAAATTTACTCTGGGCTGTGCACTCTTTTTTACTCTGCTTAACGGGCTGTTTATCCAGCGCAGCTGGGCCATTATTGCCCCTGCGCATCTGCACGACATTCTCTTCGCCGCATCCGTGCCGGTGGTGCTGTTTTGTGGCTGGGTCATTGTATTTAGCCTGCTCAATATCCCGTATATCCGCAAGCCGCTGATGATCGTCTTAACTGTCGGGTGCGCTGCGGCAACTTACTTTATGTTTACCTACGGCGCGGTCATCGATCAGAACATGATTGTGAACGTGTTCGAAACTAACTCCCAGGAAGCCACCGCGCTGGTGACCCCGCAGATGATTCTGTGGATTGTCATAGCCGGTCTTGTTCCATCCCTGGTGCTGGCGCTGACCCGTATTCGTACCGGCAAATGGTGGTACGCCCTGCTGACGCGCGTTGCCGCGATGCTCGGTGCCCTGCTGGTGGTTATTCTTATCGCCGCGGTGTTTTATAAAGATTACGCGTCGCTGTTCCGCAATAATAAAAGCATCGTCAAAATGGTCACCCCGGCGAACTACGTCAGCGCCGTGGTGAAATACAGCAAGATGCGCTGGTTTGCCGGCGATCAAACGCTGGTGCGGATTGGCGAAGATGCGCACAAAGGCGCGCTGATTACGGGTCAGCAGAAGAAAACCGTTCTGGTGCTGGTCATCGGCGAAGCGTCGCGCGCGGCGAACTACTCACTCAATGGCTACGGGCGTGAAACCAACCCCGAGCTGAAAAAGCAGGATGTGATCAACTTCCCCCAGGCCTCCTCGTGCGGGACTGAAACCGCCGTTTCCGTGCCCTGCATGTTCTCCGGCATGACGCGCAGCAAATACGATGCCGATCTGGCGCACCATCAGGAAGGGCTGCTCGACGTGCTCAAGCATGCGGGTTTCAACCTCCTGTGGCGCGACAACGACGGCGGCTGTAAAGGCGCCTGCGATCGTATTCCCCATACCGACATGACGCAGTGGAAGCTGGACCATTTCTGCAAAGACCAGTCATGTATTGATGACGTAAACTTCTACCGCCTGGACAACGTGCTGGACGGACTGAAGCAGGACACGGTGCTGGTTATCCACCTGATGGGCAGCCACGGTCCGGCGTACTACCGCCGTTACCCGGATAATTTCCGTAAATTCACCCCAACCTGCGACACCAACGAGATTCAGGATTGCGATCATCAGGCGCTGATGAACACCTATGACAATACAATCCTGTATACCGACAGCATGGTCAGCAAAACCATCGACGCGCTGAAGGCTCGACAGGCGAACATGAACACCGCGCTGATCTACCTCTCGGATCACGGGGAATCGCTCGGTGAGAGCGGTATTTATCTGCACGGCACGCCGTACATGCTGGCGCCGGAGCAGCAGACGCACATTCCGTTTATGTTCTGGCTCTCCCCGGACTATGCGAAGAACTTTGGCATCAACGAGCAGTGTTTACGCGACCACGCAGCAAAAAATGCGGTTTCGCAGGACAATTTGTTCTCGACGGTGCTGGGCATGATGGACGTTAAATCAAGCGTTTATCAGCAACAGCTGGACATTCTGAACGCGTGTCGCCGGTAACAGCGCTTGCATTAGACCGAACGGTCTATTAGAGTGAATCCATGAGCAGAAATACTGAACACGATACCCGCGAACATCTCCTGGCGACCGGCGAGCGGCTGTGCATGCACCGCGGCTTCACCGGTATGGGGTTGAGCGAGCTATTAAAAACCGCAGAGGTACCGAAGGGGTCGTTCTATCACTACTTCCGGTCCAAAGAGGCTTTTGGCGTGGCGATGCTGGAGCGGCACTATGCTGCTTACCACCAGCGCCTCGCAACCCACTTCGCCACGGGGGAAGGTAACTATCGGGATCGTGTTCTGAACTACTATCAGGAAACGCTGAACCAGTTCTGTCAGCAGGGCATTATCAGCGGATGCCTGACGGTTAAACTCTCTGCCGAAGTGTGCGATCTCTCAGAAGATATGCGCACGGCAATGGATAAAGGCGCCAGCGGCGTTATCGCCCTGCTGGCGCAGGCGCTGGCGAAGGGGCGCGAAGAAAATACGCTCGCCTTCCCCGGCGATCCCTTAACGCAGGCTCAGGTGCTCTACTCCCTCTGGTTAGGCGCCAACCTGCAGGCTAAAATTTCTCGCAGTGCCGTGCCGCTCGAAAGCGCGCTGGCGCATGTGAAAAGTACGATCACTGCGCCTGGCGCTTAGCAGGCGTTTTTATTTCCGTTATTACTAGTCGACTGGTCTACTCAGGAGTCGTTATGTCAGCTGAAAAATTATTTACCCCCTTAAAAGTGGGTGCCGTCACCGCGCCAAACCGCGTGTTTATGGCTCCCCTTACCCGTCTGCGCAGCATTGAGCCGGGTGATATCCCAACCCCACTGATGGGTGAATACTATCGTCAGCGCGCCAGCTCTGGCCTGATCATCACTGAAGCCACGCAGATTTCTGCTCAGGCCAAAGGATATGCGGGTGCGCCGGGGCTGCACAGCCCGGAGCAGATCGCCGCATGGCAGAAAATCACCGCGGGCGTTCACGCTGAAGACGGCCGCATTGCGGTCCAGCTGTGGCATACCGGTCGTATCTCCCACAGCAGCATTCAGCCTGGCGGTCAGGCGCCGGTTTCAGCGTCTGCCCTGAACGCGAACACCCGCACCTCCCTGCGCGATGAAAACGGCAACGCGATCCGCGTCGACACCTCTACGCCACGCGCGCTGGAGCTGGACGAGATCCCGGGTATCGTGAACGATTTCCGTCAGGCCGTGGCCAACGCCCGCGAAGCCGGTTTTGACCTGGTTGAGCTGCACTCCGCGCACGGTTACCTGCTGCACCAGTTCCTGTCACCGTCGTCTAACCATCGCACCGACCAGTACGGCGGCAGCGTCGAAAACCGCGCCCGCCTGGTGCTGGAAGTGGTTGACGCCGTATGCCAGGAGTGGAGCCCGGACCGTATCGGTATCCGCGTCTCCCCAATCGGTACGTTCCAGAACGTTGACAACGGTCCGAATGAAGAAGCGGACGCGCTGTATCTGATTGAAGAGCTGGCGAAACGCGGCATTGCCTATCTGCACATGTCCGAGCCGGACTGGGCCGGCGGTAAGCCTTATACGGAAGCCTTCCGTCAGAAAGTGCGCGAGCGCTTCCACGGAGTGATCATCGGTGCGGGTGCTTATACTCCGGAGAAAGCCGAAGACCTGATGAATAAAGGGCTGATCGACGCCGTGGCGTTTGGCCGCGACTATATTGCCAACCCGGATCTGGTTGCGCGTCTGCAGCAGAAAGCGGCCCTGAACCCGCAGCGTCCTGAGAGCTTCTACGGCGGCGGCGCGGAAGGCTACACCGACTACCCTTCTCTGTAATCTCGCCATTGTTCATTGATAGCGGCGACACTTCGCCGCTATACTAAAACATCGTTTCTGTTCAAAAAGATACTCTACTCCATTGGTTAATGAGGAAATTATGCGCCTACTTCACACCATGCTGCGCGTTGGCGATCTGCAACGTTCTATCGATTTCTACACTAACGTCCTGGGCATGAAGCTGCTGCGCACCAGCGAAAACCCGGAATACAAATACTCGCTGGCGTTCGTGGGTTACGGCCCGGAAACGGATGAAGCGGTCATCGAACTGACCTATAACTGGGGCGTGGACAGCTATGAGCTGGGTACGGCCTACGGCCATATCGCGCTGGAAGTGGACAACGCTGCCGAAGCGTGTGAACGCATCCGCAGCAACGGCGGTAACGTCACGCGCGAAGCCGGCCCGGTAAAAGGCGGCACCACCGTGATTGCGTTTGTTGAAGATCCGGACGGTTACAAGATCGAGCTGATTGAAGCCAAAGACGCGGGTCGCGGTCTGGGCAACTGATCCCTCAGGGCGCAACATGCGCCCGTAGTTTTACTGCATCACCCTGCAAAATTTGCCATAATGCGCACTGCTTTTTCCCCTTGTAAGAGACCCTGATGTCCGATAACGCTCAATTTAGCGGTCTGTGCGACCGTTTTCGTGGTTTTTATCCCGTTGTCATTGATGTAGAAACAGCCGGATTTAACGCTAAAACCGATGCGCTGCTCGAAATTGCCGCCATCACGCTGAAGATGGATGAACAGGGCTGGCTTACACCGGACACCACGCTGCATTTCCACGTTGAACCTTTCGAAGGGGCAAACTTACAGCCGGAGGCGCTGGCGTTTAACGGTATCGATCCGCATAACCCGCTGCGCGGTGCAGTCAGTGAATATGATGCGCTGCACGCCATTTTTAAAATGGTGCGTAAAGGCATGAAAGAGAGCAACTGCAGCCGCGCCATCATGGTAGCCCATAACGCCACCTTCGATCACAGCTTTACCATGGCCGCAGCCGAACGCGCGTCGCTTAAACGCAACCCTTTCCACCCGTTCGTGACCTTCGACACCGCCGCGCTGAGCGGCCTGGCGCTGGGACAAACGGTGTTATCCAAAGCCTGCATTACGGCAGGTATACCGTTTGACGGCACCCAGGCGCACTCCGCCTTATACGACACGGAGCGCACCGCGGAGCTGTTCTGTGAGATCGTCAACCGCTGGAAGCGTCTGGGCGGCTGGCCGCTGCCGATGGGCGACAGTGAAGAATAAAAAAAGCGACCTTATCAGGTCGCTTTTTTATTAACGCAGATAATTACTCAGCGTCCGGCTCTTCGGTTTTGTACTTCGCCGCCGTCTCTTTGATCAGCTGCTGCAGTTCGCCGCGCTGATACATCTCAATTAGGATATCGCAGCCGCCCACCAGCTCGCCGTCTACCCACAGCTGCGGGAAGGTCGGCCAGTTAGCGTATTTTGGCAGCTCAGCGCGGATGTCCGGGTTCTGCAGGATATCAACGTAAGCAAAACGCTCACCACAGGCTGACAGCGCCTGAACCGCTTGCGCGGAGAAGCCGCAGCTTGGCAGCTTCGGAGAACCTTTCATATACAGCAGAATCGGGTTTTCAGCGATCTGGCGCTGGATTTTTTCAATAGTGGTGCTCATGTCTTGCTTCCTTTAACTTCTGTTACGGCAGTAGTCTGACATTGTAGCGGGTCAGGCTGGCATCGGAAAATAACATTTTCGTCACGTTTATATATTTTACCCCGACTCCACAAAAGTTGCATTGCAAATGACGTTTACCCCTTCGCCCGTCAGGGTTTTGCTTAGGGAGTGAACAATTGTGCGACAGAACGATGAATTTTTTTGCACTTGCTAACGAAACACGTTTTTAGATTGAAAAATGCTATTAACTTCTCGGGTTTTTATGGATTAGAATCGACGGGCTTTGTAAATCACACGCGGGTATTATTGATGACCTGCATATATCAGGGGACTGCCCAGTGGCGCGGATAACTAAAATCTCGATCACGCTCTGTGCTTTACTGTTTACATCACTCACGTTAACGCCAGCGGCAAACGCCTCTCAGCAGGCGCGGCAATCTGCTGTACAAAAAAGCCATCTGGTAAAAGCCACAGAACGTAAGAAAAAAACCACCACGAAGAACGTCAAGAAAAAATCTACCGCTCAGACTAAACAAACCGCTTCCAGCAAAACGAAAACAAAATCTTCCCGCACTACCCGCACCGCCAAAAATAAAGCTTCGCAGACCGCCGCTAACCTCGTTACAGAAAAATGCATTACCCGTAAAGGCCATAAAGCAAAATGCACGAAGGTAACGAAACTGGCGGACGTGCATAAAGTGCGTGTGCAAAAAGCGCAAAAAACCGCGATGAATAAACTGATGGGGCAGATTGGCAAACCTTATCGCTGGGGCGGAAGTTCGCCGCGTACCGGTTTCGACTGCAGCGGCCTCGTCTATTACGCCTATAAAGATCTGGTTAAATTCCGTATTCCACGTACCGCCAATGAGATGTATCACCTGCGTGATGCGTCGCCGGTTAACCGGGGTGAGCTGGAAAACGGCGATCTGGTCTTCTTCCGCACGCAGGGTCGCGGTACGGCTGACCATGTGGGCGTCTATGTCGGCAACGGGAAATTCATCCAGTCTCCGCGCAGCGGTCAGGACATTCAGATCACCTCGCTCAGCGAAGATTACTGGGTACGTCACTACGTTGGCGCGCGTCGCGTCATGACGCCAAAAACCATTCGTTAATCCCTGCCCTGCCGCATCGGCGGCAGGGTAAGTTCCTCTTTTGCATACCCTTTCAATTTGCTATCCTGTCCTTGTTGTCTGTAGGGTTATTGGCAACACAAAATACAATAAGGAGAGAAGCAATGTCGTTCGAATTACCTGCACTACCGTATGCAAAAGACGCCCTGGCACCGCATATTTCTGCGGAAACCCTGGAATATCACTACGGCAAGCATCATCAGACGTACGTCACTAACCTGAACAACCTCATCAAGGGCACCGGTTTTGAAGGCAAAACGCTGGAAGAGATCGTTCGCAGCTCAGAGGGTGGCGTTTTTAACAACGCGGCTCAGGTGTGGAACCACACTTTCTACTGGCACTGCCTGGCGCCGAATGCCGGCGGCGAACCTGCCGGTGAACTGGCAGCCGCCATCAACGCCGCCTTTGGCAGCTTTGCGGAGTTTAAAGCGAAGTTTACCGATGCAGCCATCAAAAACTTCGGTTCTGGCTGGACGTGGCTGGTAAAAGAGGCGGATGGCAAACTGGCTATCGTGTCCACCTCTAACGCGGGCACCCCGCTGACCACCAGCGCTACGCCGCTGATGACCGTGGACGTGTGGGAGCATGCTTACTACATTGATTACCGCAACGCGCGCCCGAACTACCTGGAGCACTTCTGGGCACTGGTTAACTGGGACTTTGTCGCGAAGAACTTCGCCGCGTAAGAGACACGCAGAAGGGGTAACCCTTCTGCGTTTTTGCTTATTCAGCCGTGCAAACCGCTTCAGGCTGTTTACGGCCGGACATCATCACCAGCAGCAGGCCAAGCGCGGCAATAATCGCCCCCATCACCGGCACAAAACTGTACCCCAGACCGCCTGAAATCACGGCGCCTCCGGCGGCGGCACCCAGCGCATTGCCGAGATTGAACGCCCCGATATTTACGGAAGACGAGAGGCCCGGCGCCTCATGGGCGACGCGCATCACGCGCATCTGCAGCGGCGGCACCACGGCAAAGGTAGCGGCTCCCCAGACGACCATCGCAATCGCCGCGCCGAACTCATTCCGCGCCAGCCACGGGATAGCGACCATAATGACAATCAGCAGGGTTAAAAAGCCCTTCAGCGTGCCGCTCACGGAACGGTCGGCAAATTTTCCGCCGAGATAGTTGCCAATCGAGAAGCCGACGCCAATCAGCACCAGCATCGCGGTAACGAAGAGAGGCGTTGCGTGGGTGATATCGTGCAGCACCGGTGAAATATAGGTGTAGAGGGTAAACATTGCCCCTGCCCCCAGCACCGTGGTGAGCAGCGCGAAGAGTACCTGCGGGCGCATCAGCACCGCCAGCTCTTTACGCACTTCCGGACGTTCTCCGGCGCTGCCTTTCGGCAGGGAGAAGAACAACGCCACCATCGCGACCACGCCCAGCCCGGCCGTTGCCAGGAAAGACATCCGCCAGCCGATCGCTTCACCCAGCCATGTCGCCGCCGGTACGCCGCCGATGTTGGCAATCGTCAGCCCCATAAACATGGTCGCCACGGCGCTTGCCTGCTTGTGTTTTGGCACCACGCTTGCGGCCACGACCGAGCCCAGCCCAAAGAACGCGCCGTGGTTGAGGCTGGTCAGAATGCGCGACAGCATCAGGGTAGTGTAGTCCGGCGAAATGGCCGAAAGCACGTTGCCCAGGGTGAAAATCGCCATCAGGAAAATCAGCGCATTGCGGCGCGCGCGGTGCGAAAGCAGAAGCGTCATCAGCGGCGCCCCCACCATCACGCCGATGGCGTAGGCGCTGATTAACATCCCGGCGGCCGGGATCGAGACGTCCACGCCCCGGGCGATGACAGGCAGTAACCCCATCGGGGAGAATTCAGTGGTGCCAATCCCAAAAGCGCCAATCGCCAGGGCCAGCAGGGGAAAATTGATTTTCATGCGTCAACTCCGGATGCCGTGTCATGTAGTGACACAGAACAAAGAAGCGGAAAGCATGACATCAATCACAAAAAATGAGAAGTTAACAAAATGGCAAAAGATTTTTGCCAGGGAAGTAACAATCGGGACGTTCGGGAGGGAGAAGGCTCTCCCCCCGCGTAAATCAGTGCAGCGCAGCCGTCAGGCCAGCCGCCACAATCAGCGCCAGCACAATAACGGTGGTGAACAGCGAAAACTTCAGATCGGAACTCATCAATTTTTCTCCTTTTAATCCCCCCACGAAAAGTGAGCTTGCTCATTTTTGCACAGTTTACGTCAAAAATCTTCCATGATTTAAGCTGATAAACACTTTACCTCTTCCCCTTTTCATCAAGATAGGCCAAAATTCCACGCTAAATTTATTAGCGTACCGGCCATTGACCCCCTCCTGACGTCCCGTGTCGTTTTCCCGGCGTGCCGCAATCCAAAATTGCGTGATAAGGGTGAGAGAAGGCAAACGTTTACCTTCAAGTTTTTCAGGAGCTTAGGATATGGTCTGGAGTGACATTTAATGGCAACAATTAAAGACGTAGCAAAACGCGCAAACGTTTCCACTACAACCGTATCACATGTAATTAACAAAACCCGCTTTGTGGCGGAAGAGACGCGCAACGCCGTCTGGGCAGCAATCAAAGAGCTGCACTACTCCCCGAGCGCGGTTGCGCGCAGCCTTAAGGTTAACCACACCAAGTCTATTGGTCTGCTGGCGACCAGCAGCGAAGCGGCCTATTTTGCCGAGATCATTGAAGCGGTAGAGAAAAACTGCTTCCAGAAAGGCTATACCCTGATTCTCGGCAACGCCTGGAACAGCATTGAAAAACAGCGCGCCTACCTGTCGATGATGGCGCAAAAGCGCGTGGATGGCCTGCTGGTGATGTGCTCTGAGTACCCGGAATCCGTGCTGTCGATGCTGGAAGAGTATCGCCATATCCCTATGGTGGTGATGGACTGGGGCGAAGCGCGCGCGGATTTCACCGATTCGGTTATCGATAACGCCTTCGAAGGCGGTTATATGGCGGGCCGTTATCTGATCGAACGCGGCCACCGCGAGATTGGCGTGATCCCGGGTCCGCTGGAACGCAACACCGGCGCGGGCCGCCTGGCCGGCTTTATGAAAGCGATGGAAGAAGCGCTGATTTCCGTGCCGGAAAACTGGATCGTGCAGGGTGACTTTGAGCCGGAATCAGGCTACCGCGCGATGCAGCAGATCGTCTCTCAGCCGCACCGTCCAACCGCCGTCTTCTGCGGGGGGGACATCATGGCAATGGGCGCGCTCTGCGCTGCCGACGAGCTGGGCCTGCGCGTCCCGCAGGATATTTCCGTAATCGGGTATGACAACGTGCGCAACGCGCGCTTCTTCACGCCAGCGTTGACCACCATTCACCAGCCGAAAGATTCGCTGGGTGAAACCGCCTTCAATATGCTGCTGGACAGGATCGTCAACAAGCGTGAAGAGTCGCAGTCCATTGAAGTTCACCCTCGCCTCATCGAACGCCGTTCCGTTGCGGATGGTCCGTTCCGCGACTATCGTCGTTAATCTCATTGCGGAGCCAGTCAGTCTGGCTCCCGCAGCCACTCCCGGTTAAGCGTTTCGCTGTCCCCCAGATATTCCAGAAGCCAGGCCATGGCGGGCGAGACATCATTTTGTTGCCAGGTGAGGCAGCAGGCCGCATCCGGGAACGGATTCTCCAGCGTCAGCTCAACCCACTCGCCGGTGTCGATGCGCGGACGCGCAAAATGAACGGGCACCATCGCAACGCAGAGCCCGGCGCTGAGGCACGTCGCCGACGATTCCCAGTCAGGGGCCACCACCCGCCGCTGGTTATCTAAAAGCCAGGTAATACGCTTGGGCAGCGAGCGGGAGGTATCCTCCAGCACCAGCGACGGCCAGCTGCGCAGCGTATCGTCGCTCAGCGGCCCTTCCATCTTCGCCAGCGGATGATCGCTTGCCACCACGCATTTCCAGCTCAGCATGCCCATATCGCGAAAGGCGTAACGTCCACCGACCGGGATCGCCTGGGTCGCACCAATCGCCATCTCTGCCCTGCCGTCCGCCAGCGCATCCCAGACGCCGTTGAATACCTCCTGCGAGACGCGCAGCTCGACGTCAGAAAAATGACGGTAGAAATCGACAATCATCTGCCGGGTGCGTTCGGGCTTAACGATGTTATCCACCGCGATGGAAAGGTGTCCCCGCCAGCCGTTCGCGATCTGCTGGCACTGCTCGCGGGTGATCTGCATTTTTTTGATAACAGAACGCCCTTCCTTCAAAAACCACGCCCCTGCGGGCGTTAATTCCACATCGCGATGCCGCCGTTCAAACAGCGGAACCGCCAGCCACTCCTCAAGCTGTCGCACCGTGTAGCTGATGGCCGAAGGGACGCGGTGCAACTCCTGCGCCGCCCCGCTAAAGCTGCCGTTACGCGCGACAGCATCGACCACTTCAAGAGAATAATCTGACCACATTTTCTGCCTGCAAAAAATTTGAATGCACCCGCCAAATATTAGCGTTTCACAAGCGTCTTTGCACTCCCTACACTCAGCGCCAACGTATACCTGCCTCCTCAGGAGAATAAAACAGTGCAACCCAGGAAAGGTTTTTTAGTCTGGCTCGGCGGCTTAAGCGTGCTGGGCTTTTTGGCCACCGATATGTACCTGCCGGCTTTCGCCGCCATGCAGGAAGATTTGCAAACCCCTGCCGCCGCCATCAGCGCCAGCCTGAGTTTGTTCCTCGCCGGTTTTGCCTTCGCGCAGCTGCTCTGGGGACCGCTTTCGGATCGCTTTGGGCGTAAACCGGTGTTGCTGCTGGGGCTGGCCATTTTTGCCGTGGGCTGCCTGGGGATGCTATGGGTGCGCGATGCCACCTGGCTGCTGGTGCTGCGGTTTGTTCAGGCGGTCGGCGTCTGTGCCGCGGCCGTGACCTGGCAGGCGCTGGTCACCGACTACTACCCGGCAAACCGCACAAACCGTATTTTCGCCACCATTATGCCGCTGGTGGGGCTCTCACCGGCTCTCGCCCCGCTGCTGGGCAGCTGGATCCTCGCGCATTTCGACTGGCAGGCCATCTTCGCCACGCTGTTTGCCATTACGCTGGTGCTGATGCTGCCGGCGTTCGCCCTCAAGCCCGCGCATAAAAAAGAGGCGCACGCAGACGCGAAGCCGATTACCTTCACCTCCCTGCTGAGCGCTAAGGCGTATCGCGGCAACGTTCTGATCTATGCCGCCTGCTCGGCGAGCTTCTTCGCGTGGCTGACCGGGTCGCCCTTTATTCTGCACGATATGGGCTACAGCCCGGCGGCCATTGGCCTAAGCTACGTTCCGCAGACCATCGCGTTCCTGGTAGGCGGTTACGGCTGTCGCGCGGCGCTGCAAAAATGGGAAGGTCAGCAGATGCTGCCGTGGCTGCTGGTGCTCTATGCGCTGAGCGTCATCGGCACCTGGGCCGTTGGCTTTATTCCGGGCGCGGGTCTGGCCGAAATATTGATTCCATTCTGCGTGATGGCCATCGCGAACGGGGCGATTTACCCTATCGTTGTGGCGCAGGCGCTGCGTCCGTTCCCGCAGGCGACAGGCCGCGCGGCTGCGCTGCAGAACACCCTGCAGCTGGGGCTGTGCTTCCTGGCAAGCCTGGTAGTCTCCGCGCTGATTGCCACGCCGCTGCTGACGACGACCAGCGTGATGCTGGTCACCGTTGCGCTGGCGGCGTTGGGTTATCGCATGCAGGCCGCCGCGCAGCGCGCGCAGGATAAGAGCACGCAGGTGGAAACCTCGCATGCCTAATCGCGTCAGAAACTATGTTAATTTTCAGTGATTAGGTTGCTAAGCATTTTCTATTGAATCACCAAATTTTGAGGCCTATACTAAATTTGGCTCGATTAAATACGATAAATATTAAGTGTTAACGGGAGCCGGAGCGCTCCCGTTTTACCATGGAAGGCATTTCGGCAAGGGTTATCTCCCTTCCTCTGTTCTACGTCGGATACTAGCCTCGCGGTATTTACCGTGAGATTTCTCACAAACCAAAAAAAGCGTCTACGCTGTTTTAAGGTTCTGATCACAGTAGGGTGATGGAGAAGCTATGAGTTCATCGTGTATAGAAGAAGTCAGCGTTCCGGACGATAACTGGTCCCGGATCGTCAGTGAACTGTTGGGACGTGCGGGCATTACAATTAATGGCTCATCCCCCTCCGATCCTCAGGTTAAACATCCCGATTTTTTTAAACGCGTGTTGCGGGAAGGATCGTTAGGCCTGGGAGAAAGCTATATGGACGGCTGGTGGGAGTGCGAACGGCTGGATACCTTCTTCGCCAGCGTGCTGCGTGCCGGTCTGGAAAAACAGCTCCCCCGCAATCTAAAAGACACCCTGCGTGTCGCCTCTGCCCGTCTGTTTAACCTGCAAAGTAAAAAACGCGCCTGGATCGTCGGCAAAGAGCATTACGATCTCGGCAACGATCTGTTCAGCCGCATGCTGGACCCCTTCATGCAATACTCCTGCGCCTACTGGAAAGAGTCGTCGACGCTTGAAGAGGCTCAGCAGGCCAAGCTGCGCCTGATTAGCGAGAAATTGCAGCTTCAGCCCGGTATGCGCGTGCTGGATATCGGCTGCGGCTGGGGCGGGCTGGCCTATTTTATGGCGAAGCACTACGGCGTCAGCGTCGTCGGCGTCACCATTTCCGCTGAACAGCAAAAAATGGCCCAGGCACGCTGCCAGGGGCTGGATGTTGATATCCGGCTGCAGGATTACCGTGACCTGAACGAACAGTTTGACCGCATCGTTTCCGTGGGCATGTTTGAGCACGTCGGGCCGAAAAACTACGATACCTATTTCGAGGTGGTGGACCGTAATCTGAAACCGGACGGCATCTTCCTGCTGCACACCATCGGCTCTAAGCGGACCGACAATAACGTCGACCCGTGGATCAACAAATACATCTTTCCGAATGGCTGTTTACCGTCCGTACGCCAGATTGCCAACGCCAGCGAATCCCATTTCGTGATGGAAGACTGGCATAACTTCGGCGCGGATTATGACACCACGTTAATGGCGTGGCATGCACGTTTTCAGGAAGCCTGGCCTGAAATTGCGGACAACTATTCTGAACGATTCAAGCGGATGTTTAGCTATTATCTGAATGCCTGCGCGGGGGCGTTTCGCGCGCGCGATATTCAGCTCTGGCAGGTTGTTTTCAGCCGTGGGATTGAACACGGCCTGCGGGTCGCACGCTAAAAAAATAACCCCGGACAGCCGGGGTTATTTTTTATTCTTCTTCTACAGCGTTAATTATTGCGGCTTCTTTTGCGGCCAGCACGCGCTCAACGGTATCGACAACCGCCTGGGTTTGCGGATCGATTTCGATATTCACGCGATGCCCCAGTTTTTTCGAACCCAGCGTGGTGCGCTGCAGCGTCTCGGGAATTAAATGCACGCAAAAACGGGTTGGCGTCACTTCTCCCACCGTCAGACTAATCCCATCAATGCCAATAAACCCTTTATAGAGGATGTATTTCATTAATGACGGATCCTGCACTTTAAACCAGATTTGACGGTTATTTTCCGACGTCACGATTTTCGCCACTTCCGCGGTGGTCATGATGTGCCCGGACATCAGATGGCCGCCAATCTCATCGCTGAACTTCGCCGCCCGCTCAACGTTGACGGTGTCCCCTACCACCAGCTCGCCCAGGTTGGTAATACGCAGCGTCTCTTTCATTAAATCAAAGCTAATCTGGTTGCCATTAATTTCGGTGACGGTCAGGCAGCAGCCGTTATGGGCAACCGAGGCGCCGGTTTCAATGCCATCAAGCATATATTCCGGCAGCTCTACAACATGAGTACGAAAATTAGGTTTTTCATCAATGGACACCACTTTGGCGGTGCCCTGCACAATACCAGTAAACATGCTTACAACTCCTGTTTTTTCCGGACGGTGGTGACACCGTTTAATCCCACCACAATAACAGTTGGAAAAACAGGTTGCCAGCGGAGCGCATTTTCTGGCGATTTTTTCACTAGATAAATAGCTAAAGCCCGCTACAATAGCTGGCACCCCCCTGCATTTTCTTCTTGCTGCCAGTTACGGCGGCTTTTTTAGTCTCTCATATAACTACAAAATAAAGGTGTTCACGTGCAGAAGTACATGAATGAAGCGCGCCAGTTATTGGCACTGGCTATACCAGTGATCGTCGCGCAGGTGGCCCAGACCGCAATGGGATTTGTGGATACGGTAATGGCGGGTGGCTACAGCGCCACCGATATGGCGGCCGTTGCCATCGGCACGTCAATCTGGCTGCCGGCCATCCTGTTCGGCCACGGTCTGCTGCTCGCCCTCACGCCGGTTATCGCTCAGCTTAATGGCTCGGGTCGTCGCGAGCGTATTGCCCATCAGGTCCGCCAGGGTTTCTGGCTGGCAGGGTTTGTTTCCGTGCTGATTATGGTCGTGCTCTGGAACGCGGGCCATATCATCCGCGCTATGCACAATATTGACCCGGCGCTGGCAGATAAAGCCGTGGGCTATCTGCGCGCCCTGCTCTGGGGTGCGCCCGGCTACCTCTTCTTCCAGGTTGCACGTAACCAGTGTGAAGGGCTGGCGAAAACCAAGCCCGGCATGGTGATGGGTTTTATCGGCCTGCTGGTGAATATTCCGGTGAACTATGTCTTTATCTACGGTCATTTCGGCATGCCGGAGCTGGGCGGCGTCGGCTGCGGTGTGGCGACGGCTGCGGTTTACTGGGTAATGTTCTTCAGTATGATCGCCTATGTGAAACGCGCCCGTTCAATGCGCGATATTCGCAACGCAAACAGATTCAGCACGCCGGACTGGAGCATCATGACGCGTCTGGTACAGCTAGGCTTGCCGATCGCGCTGGCCCTGTTCTTTGAGGTGACGCTCTTTGCCGTGGTTGCCCTGCTGGTCTCCCCGCTGGGGATTGTTAACGTCGCCGGACATCAGATTGCGCTCAACTTTAGCTCCCTGATGTTCGTCCTGCCGATGTCGCTCGCGGCGGCGGTGACGATTCGCGTTGGCTTCCGCCTGGGACAGGGCTCCACCCTGGATGCGCAAACGGCCGCGCGTACCGGGCTGGGCGTCGGCGTCTGTATGGCCATCTGCACGGCGCTGTTTACGGTGGCGCTGCGCGAGCAGATCGCCCTGCTCTATAACGACAACCCGGACGTGGTGGCGCTGGCCTCGCACCTGATGCTGCTGGCTGCGGTGTATCAGATTTCTGACTCCATCCAGGTGATTGGCAGCGGCGTATTGCGCGGATATAAAGACACGCGTTCGATCTTCTTTATTACCTTTATCGCCTACTGGGTGCTGGGTCTGCCGGCTGGCTACGTGTTGGCGCTGACCGATCTGGTCGTTGATCGTATGGGGCCAGCCGGATTCTGGATGGGCTTTATCATCGGACTGACGTCGGCGGCGATCATGATGATGCTGCGCATGCGCTTCCTGCAGCGCCAGCCGTCAACGGTAATTTTGCAGCGCGCTGCGCGTTAAATATGCAGTAGCCGCCCGCTGGCGGCTACTTTCTCTTCACTTTGCGCGGTAATGAAGCAATCGCGTGAAATCAGAGAGAAAAATGCATTTTCCCTCTTGCCACCTCGGTGCTGTGCCGCTAATATTCGTCCCCGTTGTCATCCACAACACGTTGCGTTCATAGCTCAGTTGGTTAGAGCACCACCTTGACATGGTGGGGGTCGTTGGTTCGAGTCCAATTGAACGCACCATTCTGCGTCCGTAGCTCAGTTGGTTAGAGCACCACCTTGACATGGTGGGGGTCGGTGGTTCGAGTCCACTCGGACGCACCATTTCAGTCCTGAAATGGTGCAAATTCTCTCCTGTTAGCCTGAATTTTCTTAATCCCTTATTTTCATCATTATTCTCCTGCTACGCTTTTCTTATGGAAAAAAAACAGGAAGCGCGTCAATGAAGAATATCGCGATTATCGGCTCCGGCCCCACAGGGATTTACACCTTTTATCATCTGCTAAATAACAGCACTCCGCTCTCCGTATCCATCTTCGAACAGGCCGATGAAGCCGGCGTGGGCATGCCCTATAACGACGACGATAATTCCCGGCTGATGCTGGCGAACATTGCGAGCATTGAAATCCCGCCCATTTTTATGACCTACCTCGACTGGCTTAAAGAACAGAGCGACGCCCATCTGGCGCGCTTTAAGGTTGATAAAGCCCGCCTGCATGACCGGCAGTTCCTGCCGAGGCTCCTGCTGGGAGAGTATTTTCGCGACAGCTTTCGTTCAATCGTGAAAGAGGCAAAAAAGCTGGGGTTCCAGGTGACGGTTCATGAATCGGCAAAGGTAACGGACATCATCCCCTCGACAACCGGCGTCACCCTTTCCGTCAACGACACCACCTTGGCCGATCGGTTCGACCTGGCGGTGATCGCCACCGGCCATGTCTGGCCGGATGAGGAGGAAGCCACGCGCACGTTCTTCCCCAGCCCGTGGTCGGGGTTGATGGACGCCAGCATTCCCCCTTGCCGCGTGGGCATTATGGGAACCTCGTTGAGCGGTCTGGACGCGGCTATGGCGGTGGTGATGCAGCACGGTGAGTTTCGTGACGGTAAATTCATCCTCGACAAGGGCAGCGAAGGGTTAAACATTACGCTGATGTCACGAACGGGCATTCTGCCGGAAGCCGATTTTTACTGCCCTATCCCTTATGAGCCGCTGTCGGTATTGACCGAATTCGTGGTTGAAAGCGAGATAGCCAAAGGATCGGACGGCCTGCTTGACCGCATATTTTCCCTGATGGTGAAAGAGCTCGAGCTCGCCGACCCGGCGTGGTGCGAGAAAATTTCTCTGCGTAACCAGGATGCCGACAGCCTTCGTGAGGCGTGGTTTGAGGATCGTAAGCGGCACGGGCCCTTTACCTGGGCGGAAGAGAACCTCAGCGAGGTTGAGCGCAACAAACGCGAACGGCGCACCGTGGCCTGGCGCTATACCGTCCTTCGGCTGCATGAGGTGGTTCAGGAGATTGTGCCCCACCTCAACGAAGAGGACAGAGAGCGCTTTAAGCAGGGCCTCGCCCGCGTGTTTATCGACAACTATGCCGCCATCCCGCCGCAGTCTATCCGCAGGCTGCTTGCGCTTCGCGAGGCCGGCATCATTAGCGTAGCGGCGCTCGGCGATGATTACACGCTTGATGCCGGCAGCGATCGGACGGTCATTACCACCAATGAGACCGTTTATCGTTTCGACGTGTTTATTGATGCGCGCGGACAAAAGCCGCTCAAAACAAAGGACCTGCCTTTTCCGACACTGCGTAAACAGCTGGCAGAGACGGGCGACGAGATACCCGACGTTGGCGAGGATTACACGCTTAAAGCGCCTGAAACGGTTCGCGGGCGCATCGCTTTCGGCGCAATACCGTGGCTAATGCACGATCGTCCCTTCGTTCAGGGGCTGGCGGAGTGTGCGGAGATTGCAGAGGCGATGGCGAAGGCGGCTGAAAAACCTGCTTCGGGGAGACGGCGTCGGTTACCGTACGTGGAGAACTGACAGGGCTTCCATGCCCTGCTATCGGTGATTACTCGAAGAAGACCTCCGGGTTTTCCGACAGCGATACGAACGTTTTGGTGTTCTTATCCAGGGCAAGGATTTTGCCGCTTTCAATGTCGTATACCCAACCGTGCAGTCGGATGGAGTTATTACGCAGGCCCACCGCGACGGACGGGTGGGTCTTGATGTTGCTCAGCTGCGCAAACACGTTCTCCTGCACCATCGCATTTACTTTATCGATAGGCGTGTCCCAGCTTTTCTTCTCTACCACGGCCTTTGCCGCGTCGGAATAGCGCAGCCAGTGCGATACGGCAGGCATCGGCTCCAGGTTGGCGTTATCGGCAATCGCCTTCATCGCGCCGCAGTTGGAGTGGCCGCAGATCACGATGTCGGTCACGCCCAGCGCCAGCACCGCGTACTCGATAGTTGCGGAGACGCCGCCCGGCTCCGGCCCGAAAGGCGGAACAATGTTGCCAGCATTACGAATGACAAAAAGCTGTCCCGGCTCTTGCTGGGTGACCAGTTCAGGAACCAGACGGCTGTCGGAGCAGGAGATGAACAGCGCTTTGGGATTCTGGCTGGACGCTAAACTGCGAAAGAGCTCTTTACGTTGCGGGAAAATCTCTTTTTGAAAGCTGAGAAAACCTTCAATGATATGTTGCATAGCAATTTCTCTTTTATCTGTTTTCGTTTAGGTATGATCGCGATCACACTCGTAAAGTTTACCCACCGTACTTTACCTGAGACAAGCAATATATTTCTGGCCCGACCGCTGCACGATGTCGTCGGCGTTCGCCGGGATGTTCTGCCCTTCAAACGCGCCGTAAAGACGGGCGAACGATCTTCCCGCCAGGCGCCGGGTAACGTCCTCAACCGTACGGGCAGGCAGCGGGAGCATATTCGGGTAGCTCCACATAAACGACACGGCATCTTTCCCCGGCGTGACCTGCAAAATATCCCCCGCCAGCAAAACGCCCTCGCCCTCCTGCCAGTGCAGCACCGTTCCGCCCGCAAAATGGCCGCCGAGACGCAGCAGCGTGGCCGAGGGCATAATCTCCAGCGCATCGCCATCCCAGAAGTGAATCGCCGGGCTGTTGCGCATCACCCATTCGCGGTCGCTGGCGTGCAGATAGACCGGCGCATCGAAAGCCGCGGCCCACTCCTGCATCGTGGTGTAATAGTGCGGATGCGAAATCGCAATGGCGTGAAGGCCACCGAGCGCGGTGATGAGCGTTTGGGTTGCGGGATCAAGGTTGGCAATGCAGTCCCACAGAATATTGCCGTGTGGAGTGCGCAGGAGCAGCGCTCGCTGGCTAATTGCAAAGGACGGTACCGTTTTGATACTGAACAGCGCGGGCTCCAGCTGCTGCCATTTGTTCGCGTGCGTGGCCGTCACCGTCGCGTAATCAATCCACGCCTGACCGCTGGCAGGGACATACTGGCGTTCGTCCTCGCAAATCGGACATCTCTCCGGCTTTCCGTCATAGGAGGTACCGCAGGTTTTACAGAGTGTAATCATGAGCGCTCCTCGGTGATAAAGCACTGAGTATGGCAGGGATTATCCTTATGTGCTGCGAGGTACATTGCCGGCGTTTTTTACCCTATACTGTGCCAGTATCAAAAACCGAACAGAGCAGGTGCAACATGGAAATTGATCTCGATAACTTAGTTTTTAACGGACTGGATGAAGCGGAAGAGCGTAACGCGGAACGTCTGGACGACGCGGACAAGAAAGCGCAGGCGGTTGTTGCCGACGACGACTGCGGTGATGCCTGCAAGATTTGATAAAAAAGCACCGGTAAACCGGTGCTTTTTTATTACTTTTTCAGCCCGTCAATGGCCGCCTGAGCGCAGGCTTCATCAAGATGACCGCCCGGCGCACCGCCGATGCCGATCGCCCCAATCACCTCATCGCCTTCTTTTACCGGCAGTCCACCTGCCAGCAGCAGGAAGCCTGGAATATCACGCATATTCTGTGCGCCCGCATTGCTCTGCGCCGCTTCCATCACTTTGCCTGACGCATTCTTTGCGCTAAGCGCCGTAAACGCTTTCATTTCGCTGGCTTTTACCGTGTGAGGACCGGCGTTATCCATACGCTGCACCGCTTTCACCACGCCCGCACGGTCAACCACCGTAACCGCGACCTGGTAATTTTTCGCTGCACAGGACTGAATGGCGGATGTTGCCAGCGCGTTAGCCTGCGCCAGAGAGAGATTCTTTTGGGTCAACGTCTCGGCCTGCGCGGCCAGACTTACGCTACCCGCGACCAGTGCCGCAACCATCATTACTTTTTTCATTGCACTTCCTCGAGTGTTGTTTGACATCTCAAAGGTTACTTAACTGCACAACGAAACGTAATTCGGTTCATTACGCACTCCACCTGGTAGTTATACGGATTGCAATTTGTCGTACGCCCGGCTCGCCTGTACCAGGCTGGTGACGCCGAGCTTGGCAAACGCCGCCGCGCGGTGCGCTTCCACGGTTCTCGGGGAAAGATTCAGACGTGCAGCCACCTCTTTGTTACTGCACCCTTCCATCAGTACGGTCAACACCTCGTGCTCCCGCGCGGTTAGCTGTTCAAAGCGTGCTTTGATCTGCGAAATATCCTGCCAGGCGGCAGACCGTCGCTGGCTCTCCTCAAAGGCCAGCCCAACCGTTTCGATTAGCTTATCGGCGTCTAACGGCTTGGTGAAAAACTCAAACACGCCGTTGCGAAACGCGCGCCGGCAGGCGTCGATCGTTCCGTGCCCGGTCATAATAATCACCGGCAGCAGCGGCCAGGGCCATTCGCCCTCTTCCAGCCACGTCAGCCCGCCTTTGCCCGGCATGCGCATATCCAGCAGCAGACAGCCGACAAGCGCCGATTGACCGTCCTGCGTTTTCGTAAAGGCTTCGACGCTCTCAAACGTCTTAACCTGCCAGCCCATTCCCGACAGTAAAAACGCCAGGGATTCTCTGATGGACTCGTCGTCATCGATGAGCCAGACAACCTTATCCATGCTTTGTCTCCTCTCCTGCTGCCAGCTGCAAGCGGACCTGCGCCCCACCCTGCGGGGCATTGCCCAGGGTAATCGAGCCGTTCATGCGCGTTATCAACGTTTCCGTTAACGTCATCCCCAGCCCAATTCCGCCGGGGCGTCCGCTAAAGAATGGCATAAATGCGTTCTGCAGAGCATCCGGGCTAAACCCGGGCCCGCCGTCGGTCAGGGTAACCAGAATGCCCTTCTCATTTTTCTGACTGTCGATTCGCACCCAGCCGTGCGTGCTCTCCTGCTGCGCCTGAATCGCATTGCTGAGCAGATTGTGCAGGATCTGCTCCAGCCAGAGTCGGTCCGCCAGCACGGTCGTAGCATCCACAGCAAATACATGGATGACCGCGATACGCCGGGATTTAAGCTCGTGCTCCAGTAAATTCTCCACCTGCAGCCAGCACTGCACCAGATCGGTTTCGCGCAGGGTCACCTTCTCCTGAACAACATGCTCGCGAAACCGCGTCAGCAAGGCGCTGATACGCTGCGTTTGCAGCAGCGCGGCCGCGAGCGCCTGCGACACGGCCTGCGGGTTATCCTGCTGCTGCTGTCGCTGCGCCCCCTGGATCCAGGTTTGCACGGCGGTCAGCGGCTGGTTGATTTCATGGACGATGCCCGCGGTGATCTCCCCCAGCGTGTTAAGCCTGGCATGCTGATAATATATTGCACGCTGCTCGGCCTGCTGGCGCTGTTTGCGCTGCCAGAGCACGGTTCCCGCCCCCGCAATCACCATCCCCCACGTCAGAAAGAGCAGCGGATACGCCAGCCAGGAGACTCTGAACCAGTCCGGATCTGCCGCGGCAGAGAGAGTAAAGGGCTGAGTATGCTGCGGGAAGGTGCGCTGCCAGTGCCAGAAAGCGTCTGTAGACCACGGCCGATCGTTATTCGAGAGGTTCAGATGCAGCTCTGCAAAGCTATGGCTCGGCGCAAGCAGCGCGCTTAAGTCGATCAGGACGCGGATCTGCCGCCACGGGTTGTATAGCCAGTACTGAACGCCGCGAAACGGCTCAACGCGGGCCGCGTCGAGCGCGCGACCGTTAGTTTTTTCCAGGGCCTTAATATGGGGGAATTTTTTGCGTAACGCGGTGATATCTTCATCGCCGGTCAGAAGCGGAAGCACCGACTCGTTTTGCGTCAGAACGGCGCCGATCGCCGAATACAGCGCGGTAAACTCGCGATCGCGCTCCCAGAACTGGCGGCGTATCTGTTCCGCATACAGCAGCACGCCGCTTATCAGGCAGACTAGCACCCACAGCGCGATGCTGCGCTTTATCATCTTTTTTATGCTCATAGCGTTAACTGGCACTGTCATTCAGACTGACGACATTACCAGTTAACGATGATGAGAACAAAAAAACGCGGCGCGATCAGATCTCCGGCGTTTTGCTAAAGCCGGTCAGCATCAGGATCAGGCTTTGCGGGGAGGATGCCGTCTCAAACTGATAGTGATTTCCCTGACGATCGCCGCCGATGTACCACGAAATCTCGGTTTTCCCTTCTGCCAGCGCCTTGCGCACCGCTTTATCCACGTCCACTATCCGGTATTCGCGGGAGTGGTTAAGGTAAAGCACCGCATCCGAACGGTAGTTACAGGCTGGCCGCGACTGCCAGCTCACGCTGGCCGGATCCCAGTCGTTGCTTGCCGGATAGAAGAAGATTTGATCCGCGCCGTTGGTTTCCACTTTCCCGCCATAAATCCGCACGCGGTATTTAAACTGCGACGGATCCTGTCCGGCTGGCAGCGGGGGAATGTGGAACTTCACCAGCGACAGCGTTTCGCTGTTTTTCGTGCGTCCGCCGTTTTGCCAGTTATCCTGCACCAGCAGGGCCTGGGGATCGGGCTGGGAAAGCGCTGGCTCCAGGCTGCTGAGCCAGACGTTGGCCTTCGCCTTTGAATAACCGTACGGAACGGTGGTGCCGCAGTCCAGCCCGCGGTTCATGCACAGGTCGGTCATAAAGCGCGCGGCGTCTTCCGTCCAGCCGTTCATAAAGTCAGCATGCGCCGTATACAGGCTCCCCCACCGCTCTTCACGCTCGTCGCCGTGCATGATGGGGTCGAGGGAAAGCTGCGCTTTACTGGTATCGAGCGAGCTAATCGTCGGGAGCACGTACGCAATGTTCATGTTCACGGTGGGAATTTTCACCGGGAAGTCGGACGGGCACTGCCCTTTGGTGTCGTAGGTGGCGTTGACCAGACCGTGGGCGGGCTTAAGATTTACCCCATCCCAGCAGTTTGGAAACTGAATGCCGATATTAAACTGCACGGCATCGTTCGCCTTGCGTAAGCCGCAGACCTCACCCGTTTTGGTGGTGTAGCCGTGGCCGTTAGCGCACAGGAAGGTGATATGTGGATTCGGCTCGGTGCCGTGATGATCGCCCGCCAGCAGCGATAGCCCCGCCGGGAACGGGTGCAGCGGCCAGGCGTCCACGTTCGATGCCTGATAATAGGTTTTTTGATAGGCAGGTTTGACCACCGTTCCGTCAGGCAATTTCAGAGAGGGTGCCCAGTAGGCCGAGCTGTCTGCTTTATTATCGCAGGTGGTCTTTTCATGCGTACGCAGCGATTCGCGGCTGGAGAAGGCATCCGTTTGCACGTTGCCAAAAAAATCGTGGAGCATGGCCTCATTGGGCATGCCGTACATCATAATGGCATCGTCGCCGAGCGTGTGTGAGTAACCGCAGACGACGTGCGCCTGTGGCGCAGCGTGTGCCGCCTGCATGGCAATCAGTAGTGCGGTGGCAGAAAGTGCCGGGGTGAGTATTATCCGTTTCATTATCATCTCCTTCTGAGAAAGGAGATATTGGTAACAAAACGGCTACGGTTTACCGAGGATTTGCCCGCGTATTTTTCCGTTCATCCCTGCTTTACACGCATCACGCACAGCTCATTCCAGTACGTTTCGCGCGTGCGGCGAAGTTCAGCGTGGCGTTTTATCATGGAACCACTCCGGGTCTATGTTGGCGACGTCCACGCCATAGAGGCTGGCAACAGGCAGTATTGACTCAAGAACACGCTGCGCGCTGTTCTCCGCATTCGCGGGCCGGGTCGCAAAAAACCGCCGTAGCGTGCCGATCCATTTTTTCATCGTCTTTACCCCTCTCGCTTTACCTGAGTTCAGTAAAACACGCCTCCATCAGGGAGAGGAAATAACAATAACGACTGTTGATATGCAGGATCTGAGTAACATGCGAAACGCTGACGCCTTACCCGGCCAGCGCCTTAACCACCGTTTCCATCGCTTCGGTTGTCAGTGCGCTGCGCTTGATGCGCTGGTTCGCCAGCGCGGTTCGCAGCACGCCCGCAATGACAATATGCTTCGGCTCCTGCCCTAAATCACGCATCTCCAGCACCACCTTTCCGACCACCCGGCACATCTCCTGGTACAGCGCTTCATCTTTGGTCACGTTACCCATCGTCATCACTCCATTGCCTGTTAAACGTTGAGCTTAAATGATTCTCCCCCCGGATACAAAAAAGAAGCCCGGCGAGGATCTCGCCGGGCTTCATCTGTAAAATCAAATAATTAGTTGTTTACTGGAATGACCGCGCCTTTGTATTTGGTACGGATCCAGTCCTGAATCTCTTTGGAGTGCAGCACGTTCACCAGCGCGACGATGTCTTTCTTCTTCTCGTCGCCGCGATGCACGGTAATGATGTTGGCGTACGGGTTGTTTTCACCGCTCTCTACCGCAATCGGGTCATGAACCGGGTCCAGACCGGCGTCAATCGCGTAGTTGGCGTTAATCACCACCGCGTCGCCTTCGTCGTTGTTGTACATCTGCGGCAGCAGGGACGCTTCCACGTTCGGCGTGAACTTCAGCTTTTTCGGGTTCTCAACGATATCGCTGATGCGCGCCGTCACTTTGTCGATGCCCGGCTTCAGCTTGATCACGCCCTCTTTTTCGAAGATGGAGAGAATACGGCCTTCTTCGGAAACCGCATCACGCATGATGATCTTGCCGCCTTCCGGCAGGTCCTTCAGGGATTTGTATTTTTTGGAGTAGATGCCGATTGGCTCAATGTGGATCGCGCCCGCACTGACAAAATCGTAGTCCTTATCCCCCGCGTGATCCTTCAGGACGCTGTTCAGGTAAGGGATGTGCTGGAAGTAGTTGGCGTCGATGTCACGTCCGGCCAGCGCGGTGTTGGGCAGAATGTAGTCCTGGAACGGTTTAATCTCCAGATCGATACCCTGCTTCGCCAGAATCGGCTTGGCCTGCTCCAGAATTTCGGCGTGTGGGGTGTTGGACGCGCCCACGGTCAGGGTGTCGGCCCAGGAGGCGAAGCTCAGGGCGCTCAGGGTGGCGGCGGCGATCAGCGTCAGTGTCTTTTTCATGATGTGGTTCCTGTGTGTTTTATTAGCGTTTATCTAACAGTGAAGTAATGACATCGCCGCAGAACTGGATAATGAAAACGATGATTAAAATGGTCACCGTTGCCACCAGCGTGACGTCACCATGGTTGCGCTGGAATCCTTCCAGATAAGCCAGATTTCCCAAACCGCCGGCGCCAATCACCCCCGCCATTGCGCTGTAGCTCACCAGCGCAATCAGCGTCACCGTAATACCTGAAACCAGTGCAGGTGATGATTCCGGCAGTAAAACCCGAAACACTAGCGTGCTCAGTCGTGCGCCCATCGAGCGCGTTGCTTCTATGACCCCTTTGTCCACTTCGCGCAGGGCGATCTCCACCAGGCGCGCGTAGAACGGCGCGGCGCCGACAATCAGTGCCGGCAGCGCCGCGTTAGCACCAAGGATGGTACCGACAACGGTCTTGGTGAACGGGATGAGCAGGACGATTAAAATGATGAACGGAATAGAGCGGAACACGTTCACCACGATCGAAATGACGCTGTAGACCGTGCGGTTGTGGAACAAGCCACCGCGCGCGGTTAAAAACAGCGCCAGGCCCAGCACGATGCCCAGAACAAAGGTCGCCACGCCGGAAAGCGCGGTCATATACAGCGTCTCCAGCGTGGCAGCCCAGAGCTGATCCCACTTGAGATGCGGAAAGAGATTCTCAGCCATGTTTAATTACCTCGCCTTCAATATCGCTTTGCTTCAGGTCGGTGAGGATATTGTTCAGTTGTTCATCGGAGGCCACCACGTGGACCCAGAGCTGCCCGAAAACACCGTGGGCGGTTTGCGTCATTTTTCCGTGCAGGATGTTAAACGGCAGGCCGTAGCGCAGGGTTAATTCCCCGACAATCGGCTTATGGGTGCTGTGCCCGGTAAAGGTCAGCCTGATCACCGTGCCTTCCAGATCGTTTGCCAGTTCGGTATTGAAGGTCTCTTCCTCTGCGTACTGACTCACCTGGCGGACGAACTGCCGGGTGATGGGCTGCTGTGGATGGGTAAAGACGCTCAGCACGTCGCCCTCTTCCACGACTTTACCGTTCTCCATCACCGCCACGCGGTCGCAGATTTTGCGCACCACGTGCATCTCGTGCGTGATCAGCACGATGGTGAGTTTGAAGCGGCGGTTAATGTCCAGCAGCAGATCGAGGATCTGATCGGTGGTCTGCGGGTCGAGCGCGGACGTGGCCTCATCGCAGAGCAGCACGTCGGGGTTGTTGGCCAGCGCGCGCGCAATCCCCACGCGCTGTTTTTGCCCGCCGCTCAGCTGCGACGGGTACGCATTCTCGCGCCCCTTCAGGCCAACCAGTTCCACCAGTTCGGCGACGCGCGCCTTAATGTTAGCTTTTGGCACACCGGCGATTTGCATCGAGAAAGCAATGTTCTCGCTCACCGTGCGCGACCACAGCAGGTTGAAGTGCTGAAACACCATGCTGATCTTCAGGCGCGCCTGGCGCAGCGCTTCACCTTTTGCGGCGGAGATATCCTGCCCGTTAATGGTGACGCTCCCGGCGCTGGGTTTCTCCAGACCGTTCAGCAGGCGAATCAGCGTGCTTTTCCCGGCCCCGCTGTAGCCGATAATGCCGTAAATTTGTCCCTGGTCTATCGTCAAATTGACGTTATCAACGGCGGTCAGCGCGACTTTTCCGTTGTCAAAAACCTTCGAAATATTCCTGAGTACGATCATTCTTATACGTTATCCGTTGCGCATATAGCGGTTTAGCAGTATGGATGTCCAAACGATAGTAAACAGGCGTTATCAGCTTTGAAATGAACAAAAAAGCATGTCTTATAACTTTCGGAAATAAACAGCGAGTTTGCCGGGCGGGAAGTATTTAGACTAATTTCAGCAATGATTATCTGCCAGACGCATATGTGCTGGCTTACCTTCCGTAAAAGCGGTCATTTTTTCAGCATTTTATGCCGATATAGCCATCCTCACATCCAGACAACTGTACGTCTTGCTGTCCTGACATCCAAAAACGGCATTTATATTCCTTTCTGTTCTAAACGGCAGTGAATGGTTCTTTATTGAGAAAATTTCACCGCCCTATCATCCCGTCATGACATCCAGAAAGGAAAACATCATGACGATTTACCACTCCGTCACCGAACTGATTGGCCGCACGCCGCTGATCCAGCTGCATAAGCTTGATACCGGCCCCTGCTCGCTGTTTCTGAAGCTGGAAAACCAGAACCCCGGCGGCTCGATTAAAGACCGCGTTGCGCTGTCGATGATTAACGAAGCGGAGCGCACCGGCCAGCTGCAGCCGGGCGGCACAATTATTGAGGCAACGGCGGGGAATACCGGCCTCGGCCTGGCCCTGATCGCCGCCCAGAAAGGCTACTCGCTGATCCTGGTGGTGCCGGACAAAATGAGCCGCGAGAAGATTTTCCACCTGCGCGCGCTGGGTGCCCAGGTGGTGCTGACCCGCTCCGACGTCAACAAGGGCCACCCCGCCTATTACCAGGATTACGCCCGGCGCCTGGCCAACGAGCTGCCCGGCGCGTTTTATATCGACCAGTTTAATAACGAGGCCAATCCGCTGGCGCACCGCACCACCACGGCACCGGAGCTGTATGAGCAGCTTGACGGCAGGATTGACGCCATCGTGGTGGGCGTCGGTTCAGGCGGGACGCTGGGCGGCCTGCAGGCGTGGTTCGCCGAGCACTCGCCGCACACGGAGTTTGTCCTGGCTGACCCCGCCGGGTCGGTTCTTGCCGACCAGGTCGAAACCGGACGCTACCACGACGCGGGCTCCTGGCTGGTAGAGGGAATTGGCGAAGACTTTATTCCGCCGCTGGCCCACATCGAAGGGGTGAATCGCGCCTGGCGCATCACCGACCGGGAAGCCTTCACCACCGCACGCGAGCTGCTGAAAACGGAAGGTATTCTGGCGGGCTCTTCCAGCGGCACGCTGCTGGCGGCGGCGCTGAAATACTGCCAGGCGCAGACCATACCTAAACGCGTGGTGACCTTCGCCTGCGACAGCGGCAATAAATATCTCTCGAAGATGTTCAACGACGACTGGATGCGCCAGCAGGGGCTTATCACGCGCCCTCAGGCGGGCGATCTCTCCGACTACATCGCCCTGCGCCACGATGAAGGCGCCACCGTCACTGTCGCTCCGGACGACACGCTTTCCACCGTGCTGGCACGCATGCGCCTGTATGACATCTCCCAGCTGCCGGTCCTTGAGAGCGGCAAGGTGGTGGGCATTATCGACGAGTGGGATCTGCTGCGGCATATCGGCGGCGACGGCGACCGCTTTGCCCTGCCGGTCACGGCGGCCATGACCCGTCAGGTGGAATTCCTCGACAAACGCGCCCCGGAGAGTGCCCTGCACGCCATCTTCGACCGCGGTCTGGTGGCCGTGATTAACGACAATGACCGTTTTCTCGGCCTGATTACGCGCAGCGACGTCCTGACCGCGTGGCGCAATCGTCTACAGTAATAAAGGATTAAACGATGAAAAACCTGGCAACCCTGAGCGTCCACAGCGGCGCGTTTAACGACCAGCACGGCGCCGTCATGCCGCCGATTTACGCCACGTCGACGTTTGCGCAACCGTCACCCGGAGAGCATACCGGCTATGAGTATTCCCGCAGCGGCAACCCTACGCGCCACGCGCTGGAAACCGCCATCGCCGAGCTCGAAGGCGGCACGCGCGGCTACGCCTTTGCCTCCGGTCTCGCCGCCATCTCCACGGTGCTCGAACTGCTGGATAAAGACAGCCATATCGTCGCCATTGATGACGTTTACGGCGGGACGTATCGCCTGATCGAAAACGTACGCAAGCGCAGCACCGGCCTGCGGGTCAGCTGGGTTAAGCCGGACGATTTAGCCGGGCTTGAGGCCGCCATTCGCCCGGACACGCGCATGGTGTGGGTGGAAACGCCGACCAACCCGCTTCTGAAGCTGGCGGATCTGGCGGCCATTGCCGCTATCGCGCGGCGTCATAACGTCATCAGCGTGGCGGATAACACCTTCGCGTCGCCGGCGATCCACCGCCCGCTGGCGTCGGGTTTCGATATCGTGGTGCACTCCGCCACCAAATACCTTAACGGCCACTCTGACGTGGTGGCCGGGCTGGCGGTGGTGGGTGATAACCCGGCGCTGGCGGACCAGCTTGGCTATCTGCAAAACGCGGTCGGCGGCGTCCTGGATCCCTTTAGCAGCTTCCTGACCCTGCGCGGTATCCGCACGCTTGCGCTGAGGGTAGAAAAGCACAGCAGCAACGCGCTGGAGATTGCGCAATGGCTGGCGCAGCATCCTCTGGTCGAAAAAGTGTTCTATCCCGGCCTGGAATCGCATCCGCAGTATCAGCTTGCCCGCACGCAGATGGCCCTGCCGGGTGGGATGATTTCCGTCGTGGTGAAAGGCGATGCGCAACGCGCTAGCGAGGTGATTCGCAACCTGAAGCTGTTCACCCTCGCGGAAAGCCTGGGCGGCGTGGAGAGCCTGGTGAGCCAGCCCTACAGCATGACGCACGCCTCGATTCCGCTGGAGCAACGGCTGGCAAACGGTATTGTGCCGCAGCTGATTCGCCTGTCGGTGGGCATTGAAGATCCGAAAGACCTGATTGCCGACCTCAGCCAGGCGCTGCAAAAATAGGCAAAATGCGGCAGGTCGATCGCCTGCCGCCAAAAGTTGTCATCATGGCTTAACGCCTTGATAACAATATTATGTGAAACGGCATTGATTAATTCTGAAACGCCGTATCCATTTTCCTTTTATCTTAAAATCAGCGTATAATGCGCGCCAAATCCCTGGTGAATGGTTTCAGCGCTTGGAATACAAAAAACAACCTAAAACTTCCCCTCTCCTTCGTTGGGCTGTCACTCAGGCACACTTTCTTCTGCACGCTCATTTGATGTCTCCTATCCTTAGTGCGTGTCATATACTCTTTTGCAACACAGGTTTGACTCCGCGGCGGTGCGCCCCCGGAGCGAGATTTCCATATCCTTCCCAACTTAAAGACTAAGACTGTCATGAAAAAGACGAAAATTGTTTGTACTATCGGCCCGAAAACCGAATCCGAAGAGATGCTGAGCAAAATGCTGGACGCCGGCATGAACGTGATGCGTCTGAACTTTTCCCACGGTGACTACGCGGAACACGGTCAGCGTATCCAGAACTTGCGCAACGTGATGAGCAAGACCGGTAAAAAAGCGGCGATCCTGCTCGATACCAAAGGTCCGGAAATCCGTACCATCAAACTGGAAGGCGGTAACGACGTCTCTCTGAAAGCGGGCCAGACCTTCACCTTCACTACCGACAAATCCGTTGTCGGTAACAGCGAAATCGTTGCGGTAACCTATGAAGGCTTCACCACCGATCTGTCTGTGGGTAACACCGTGCTGGTCGACGATGGTCTGATCGGTATGGAAGTGACCGCTATCGAAGGTAACAAAGTTATCTGTAAAGTGCTGAACAACGGCGACCTGGGCGAAAACAAAGGCGTTAACCTGCCGGGCGTTTCTATCGCGCTGCCAGCACTGGCTGAGAAAGACAAACAGGACCTGATCTTCGGCTGCGAACAGGGCGTTGACTTCGTTGCGGCGTCCTTCATCCGTAAGCGTTCCGACGTGGTTGAAATTCGTGAGCACCTGAAAGCCCACGGTGGCGAGAAGATCCAGATCATCTCCAAAATCGAAAACCAGGAAGGCCTGAACAACTTCGACGAAATCCTCGAAGCGTCTGACGGCATCATGGTTGCACGTGGCGACCTGGGCGTTGAAATCCCGGTTGAAGAAGTGATCTTCGCGCAGAAGATGATGATCGAGAAATGTGTTCGCGCGCGTAAAGTGGTTATCACCGCTACGCAGATGCTGGACTCCATGATCAAAAACCCACGCCCTACCCGCGCTGAAGCAGGCGACGTGGCGAACGCCATCCTCGACGGTACCGATGCAGTGATGCTGTCCGGTGAATCCGCGAAAGGGAAATACCCTCTGGAAGCGGTCGGCATCATGGCGACCATCTGCGAACGTACAGACCGCGTGATGACCAGCCGTCTGGACTTCAACAACGACAGCCGCAAGCTGCGCATCACCGAAGCAGTATGCCGCGGTGCGGTAGAAACCGCTGAGAAACTGGAAGCGCCACTGATTGTGGTTGCGACTCAGGGCGGTAAATCTGCGCGCGCAGTGCGTAAATACTTCCCGGATGCCACCATCCTGGCCCTGACCACCAACGAAACCACCGCACGTCAGCTGGTGCTGAGCAAAGGCGTGGTTGCGCACCTGGTCAAAGAGATCGCCTCTACTGACGATTTCTACATTCAGGGTAAAGCAATGGCTCTGGAAAGCGGTCTGGCGCAGAAAGGCGACGTTGTTGTGATGGTTTCTGGTGCACTGGTACCAAGCGGAACAACCAACACTGCCTCCGTTCACGTGCTGTAATAATTCACGAACGAATTAAATTTGATAAAAAGCGCCCAATGGGTGCTTTTTTTATTAGCGGTATTAGCCAAATTCATTCAAAAAGCAAATCGGGTTTTTCTATTTAAATGCGATTTATCTAAGATGAATCCGATGAAAAATGCCTTTTTTTACATAGCTTTTTACTCAAAACGCACTGATTCGATGCTTCTTTGAGCGAACGATCAAAAATAGGCGTATTCCCATCAAAAAAATATTCTCAACCCAAAAAAGTTTGTGTAATACTTGTAACGCTACATGGAGATTAACTCAATCTAGAGGGTATTAATAATGAATCGTACTAAACTGGTACTGGGCGCGGTAATCCTGGGTTCTACTCTGCTGGCTGGTTGCTCCAGCAACGCTAAAATCGATCAGCTGTCTTCTGACGTTCAGACTCTGAACGCTAAAGTTGACCAGCTGAGCAACGACGTGAACGCAATGCGTTCCGACGTTCAGGCTGCTAAAGACGACGCAGCTCGCGCTAACCAGCGTCTGGACAACCAGGCTACTAAATACCGTAAGTAATAGTACCTGTTAATAAAATGGCGCACATTGTGCGCCATTTTTTTTGCCTGCGTCAAACCCCTACTGCGTTACCTTCTCCCCTTCCTCTTCTGCTACCGCAGCAGACACCCGGCTGTTCTGCACTGACAACACGCTGTTGCTGGCCGACGGACCGCTGCCCGCGGATACAACCACCGGGATCCCCGCACGGCGCGCCAGCGCTTTATCAATAAGCGCTTTATCGCTTCCGGACTGAGAAACAAAGGCGGCAAAGTCTGCGGAGTGGGTAATGGGCGAAATTTGCGGGTTCTCGCCTTCCACCTGCGCCAGCGGACGGTGGACCTCAATATAGCGCTTGCCGTCCGGCTCAACCGAGAATTTGACCGGCTCATTGATAATTTGTACCCGCGTGCCGACCCGCACCTGCTCAAACAGGGCTTTAATATCCGGGGCGTTCATTCGCATACAGCCGGAACTGACGCGCAGGCCTACGCTGTCCGGCGCGCTGGTGCCGTGAATAAGATATTCCCCATTACCAATACCCAGACGCAGTGCGTAACGCCCCAGCGGGTTATTTGGTCCTGCCGGGACGACGGGAGGCAATTTAATTCCCTGGGCCAGGGAACGCGCTCGGATGCCCGCCGTTGGCGTCCAGGTTGGATTAGGTATTTTTTGGCTAACGCGGGTGGTGCTTACCGGCGTTTCCAGCCCCAGCTGTCCGATGCCGAGCGGGAATACCTGGACAATATTTTCTCCCGGCGGGAAGTAGTAGAGCCGAAGCTCGGCCAGGTTCACCACAATGCCCTCGCGGGGCGTATCCGGCAGCAGCATCTGCGACGGGATGGTGATAACGGTACCCGGTGCGGGGTTTACCGGCGCAATGGTATTGTTCGTTTCAAGGATCACCTGCGCCGCGGTATTAAACCGACGGGCGATGGTCTGAAGCTTATTATCCCCTTCCTGTATCGTGTAGGTTTGATTTTGCCCAATCAGGCGGCTGCCTGCGGGCGGCAACGGATAGTCCATCGCGCGGGCCGAATTAAACGTACCGAGCGAACTGAGGAGTAATAGAGTTATTAGAGACGCGCGCTTCATGCTGAGATTCCTTATTCACTGGCAGGATGCCAGAAAGCTGAAAAACCAGCGAGGCGGGAACCACCTCGCGAAACAGAATGAATGCTGTTCTGTAAGTCTAGCTAAGGATTGCAGCTTTGGCGCGAATGGCGCGAATCATCGCTTCCAGCCCCTGGGAGCGGGACGGGGTGAGGTGTTGGGTCAGGGCCATTTTTTCAAACCACGGGCGGACATCGAACGCGACAATATCCTGCGCCGACATCCGGTGGTAAAGAATAAAGACCACCGCAATCAGCCCTTTTACAATGGCCGCATCGCTGTCGCCGTGCAGTGCGATTGTGCCGTCATCAGACTGCTCCATCACGATCCACACCTGGCTCTGGCAGCCCTGAATAATGTTTTCCGGGTTATGCGCCTCTTCTCCGAGCGGCGGCAGACGCTGCCCCAGCTCGATGATGTAAAGGTACTTCTCTTCCCAGTTTGCACAACGCCCAAAGTTGCGCAGCAATTTGTCTCTGTCCGGCAGTTCTGCCATCTTTTGCCTCTTCTTAGCCCAACAGCTGGTGAATGCGCTTAAGCCCCGCCACCAGCCTGTCGACCTCTTCCATTGTGTTATACATCACCAGCGATGCGCGGCACATTGCCGGAACCTGGTAAAAGGCCATCAGCGGCATGGCGCAGTGGTGCCCGGTCCGGACGGCCACGCCGTAGTTATCGAGGAAGCTGCCCACGTCATAGGCGTGGTGTTTCCCCAGGTTAAACGCAATTACGCCCTGCCGGTCAGCCGGGCCATACAGGGTAAGATCCGGCACGCTGGCAAGCTCCTGCAGCGCGTAGTGCATCAGCAGCTGTTCGTACTCCTGGATGGCGTCCAGGCCGATTGCTGAGACGTAAGACACCGCCGCCCCCAGGCCGATAATCCCACCGGTATTGGGGGTGCCCGCCTCGAAACGCCACGGCGCTCGGGCGTAGGTCGTCCCTTCCGTCAGGCTGACGGTGGCGATCATCGATCCCCCCCCTTCCCACGGCGGCATCGCCTGCAGGATGTCCTCTTTCACATACAGCACGCCGATCCCAGTAGGCCCATAGAGCTTATGCCCGGAAAATACGTAGAAATCGCAGTCCAGCGCCTGCACGTCCACCGCGTGGTGCATCACCGCCTGCGCGCCGTCAATCAGCACCTTCGCGCCGGCCTGATGGGCTTTTGCGATAATCTCTGCCACCGGGTTTTCGGTGCCCAGCACGTTAGAGACCTGGGTGACCGCCACCAGCCGCGTCCTGTCGTCCAGCAGGGCGTCAAGCTGCTCAAGCTGCAGCGTGCCGTCTTCGTTCAACGGAACGACCCGCAGCTGCGCGCCGACACGCTCGCAGAGCATCTGCCACGGCACAATATTGGCGTGGTGCTCCATCTGGGTGATGATGATGTTATCCCCCGCGCGCACCTGGGCGTTTCCCCAGCTGTTGGCGACAAGGTTAATCCCCTCGGTGGTGCCGCGCACAAACACCAGCTCTTCCGGCAGGCGCGCATTGAGGAAGGCTGCAATTTGCGTGCGCACGTTTTCCATGCGCTGGGTCGCCTCGGCGCTCAGGGTATGAATACCGCGATGCACGGCGGCGTAGCCGTGGCGGTAAAACTCGGCTTCCGCATCCACCACCTGATTCGGCTTCTGCGCGCTGGCCGCGCTGTCAAGATAGGCCAGCGGCAGGCCGTTCACTTCACGGGTCAGAACCGGGAAATCGGCCCGCACTTTTTCTACGGGAAAACTCATGCTTCGCCTCCGGGCAGACGCTGACCAATGCGGGCCAGCACCTGCTGCTTCAATACGCCATCGTGCAGCGCTTCCGTAAGCTCCGCCGCAAAGGCGTAGATGATCATTTTCTGCGCCGCCTGCCGGTCGATGCCGCGCGAGCGCAGGTAGAACATTTGCTCATCGTCGATCCGCCCGACCGTCGCGCCGTGGCTGCATTTTACGTCGTCGGCGTAGATCTCCAGCTGCGGCTTGGTGTCAACTTCCGCCAGGCGCCCCAGCAGCAGATTGTTGTTGGTCATCTGCCCGTCGGTTTTGATGGCGTGCTGGGCCACGTTAATCAGGCCGTTAAACACCGCCCGCCCTTTATCGCTGACGATGGTTTTGTGCAGCTGGCGGCTGTTGCAGTAGCCTTTGTTGTGCTCAAGCCAGGTGCGCGTGTCGCACACTTCTGATTTGACCGGCATCGCCAGGCTGTTGATGCGCAGCGTAGTGTTTTCTCCGTTAAGCTGCGTGCTGGTGTTGTGGCGCAGCACCGCGCCGCCGAGCAGAAAGCTGTGGCTGTACGCCGCGGCATCCTGGCCCAGCAGGATATCGTTATGGGCAAAATGGTGGCTCTGCGGATTCTCAAACGCCAGCTTAATGTGGTGAAGCTGCGCATTCGCGGCGACGTTCATCGTCAGCCTCGACCCGGTAAAGTGGCGGGTTTCGTTGAGACTGACGTAGTGCTCGATTACCGTGGCCTCCGCCCCCTCCGCCAGCTCAAGGTGATGGCGATAGTGCGCGGTATTAATTTCATCGCCGTCCAGTCCCTGGGTGATGTGCATCAGAAGCAGCGGTTTTACCGGGCGCTGGTTACGCTTCACGCGGATATGCGTCACGCTGCGGGCCAGGCTCTCGGTCAGGTGGAGAAATACTTCCGGCTGAACCGGGGCGCTCAGGCTCTGGCGATCGTCGTTAATGATGATATCGAACCCGCTTTCCTGGGCGTCGTCGCTCAGTTCAGGGCGCCAGACGCCGTCGACGAAGACCAGACGCACCGCATCCACCGTCAGCGCCAGGGCGTCGCGCCGGGCCGGGTCAATCTCCGCCAGACGCGTCACAAACTCGCCGTTCAGCAGGCCGTCGAGCGGGGTGTATTTCCAGTTCTCATGCTTACGCGTCGGCAGGCCGAGACGCAGCATCTGCTGCAGGTGCTGCTGCGCCTGCTCGGAGCGCGTATGCCCCTGCTCCTCAAACAGCCTGTGCCACTGCTGGAGCGCATTACTGCTGTTCGGTAAGCCAGCCATAGCCCTGCTCCTCCAGTTGTTTAACCAGCGTGAAATCACCGGATTTCACAATACGTCCCTGGTAAAGCACGTGGACGTAGTCCGGCTTGATGTAGTCCAGAATGCGCTGGTAGTGGGTGACGATAATGAACGAACGCTTGCCGTCGCGCAGGGCGTTCACCCCGTCGGCGACAATCTTCAGGGCGTCGATATCCAGACCGGAGTCCGTCTCATCCAGAATGCACAGCTCGGGCTCCAGCACCGCCATCTGCAGGATGTCGTTACGCTTTTTCTCACCGCCGGAGAAGCCAACGTTGACCGAGCGGGTCAGCAGGTCTTCCGGCATTTTGAGCAGCTTGATCTTCTCTTCCATCAGGTCCTGGAAGTCAAAGCGGTCCAGCGCCTCCTGGCCGCGATACTTGCGCACCGCATTCAGCGCCGTCTGGAGGAAGAACTGGTTGCTGACGCCCGGAATTTCCACCGGGTACTGGAAGGCCATAAAGATGCCCTCACCCGCGCGGTCTTCCGGCGACATCTCCAGCAGATCTTTGCCGTTGAATTCGACCGAGCCGCCAGTCACTTCGTAATCTTCGCGTCCCGCCAGCGTCGCTGAAAGCGTACTTTTCCCGGAGCCGTTCGGCCCCATGATGGCGTGAACTTCACCCGGCTTGACGTCAAAATTGAGACCGCGCAGGATGTCTTTCTCTTCCACGCTAACCTGTAAATCTTTAATGCTTAACATGTGCTTTCCTTAACCGACGCTGTGTTCAAGACTAATGGCGAGGAGTTTTTGTGCTTCAACGGCGAATTCCAGCGGCAGTTCAGAGAACACGTCCTTACAGAAGCCGTTCACAATCATCGAAATGGCATCTTCTTCGCTGATGCCGCGCTGCAGGCAGTAGAAGAGCTGATCTTCCCCGATACGCGACGTGGTCGCCTCGTGCTCAAGCTGAGCCGTGTTGTTGCGACACTCCACGTATGGGAAGGTATGCGCCCCGCAGTCGGCACCGATCAGCATCGAATCACACTGGGTGAAGTTACGCGCGTTGGTGGCCGTCGGCATGATTTTCACCAGCCCGCGATAGCTGTTCTGGCTGTGCCCGGCGGAGATCCCCTTCGAAATGATGGTGGATTTGGTGTTTTTCCCGATGTGGATCATCTTGGTGCCGGTATCGGCCTGCTGGTGCCCGCTGGTGAGCGCCACCGAGTAAAACTCACCGATGGAGTTATCCCCGCGCAGAATACAGCTCGGGTATTTCCAGGTGATGGCGGAGCCGGTTTCCGACTGCGTCCAGGACATTTTGCTGTTTTCGCCTTCGCACAGCGCGCGCTTGGTGACGAAGTTCAGGATACCGCCGGTGTTGCCGTCGCCGGGGAACCAGTTCTGCACCGTGGAGTATTTCACCTCGGCGTCTTTGTGGATGATGACCTCTACCACCGCCGCGTGCAGCTGATAGCTGTCGCGCACCGGTGCGGAACACCCTTCGATATAGCTGACGTAGCTGCCTTCGTCCGCCACCAGAATGGTGCGTTCAAACTGGCCGGTTTTTTCGGCGTTGATGCGGAAATAGGTAGAGAGCTCCATCGGGCAGCGCACGCCTTTCGGCACGTAGATAAAAGTGCCGTCAGAGGCTACCGCGGCATTCAGCGCGGCGAAGAAGTTATCGTTGCTCGGTACCACGGTGCCGATGTATTTCTTCACCAGCTCGGGATGGTCATGAATGGCTTCGCCAAAGGAACAGAAAATGATCCCCTGCTCGGCCAGCTTTTCACGGTAGGTGGTCGCCACCGAGACGGAGTCAAAAATGGCGTCCACCGCCACCTCTTTCCCCTCGCGCACGGGTACGCCGAGCTGATTGAAGGCCTCTTCCACCTCTTTGCTCAGGAAGCTGTTCTCGGCACCGGTCTGCTGGACCGCGCCGGGCTGCGAGGCGCAGGTGTCGTCACAGCTGCCGCAGGAGGGCGCGGAGTAGTAGCTGTAATCCTGATAGTTCAGCTTGTCGTAGTGGGCTTTCAGCCAGTGCGGCTCTTCCATCTCCAGCCAGGCGCGGAACGCGCTCAGGCGGAATTCGAGCATCCACTCGGGCTCGTTACGTTTGGCCGAAATGGCGCGCACGACATCTTCATTAATGCCTTTCGCCAGCTCGTCGGTCTGCAGCTGCGTGAAGAACCCCTCTTTATAGTTGAGGTGTCCGCCGCTCCAGGTGTTTACATCACTCGTTGCTTCAGTATTACGAGACATAGTACCGCCTATACCCCAAAGCTTTCGCCGCAGCCGCATTCGTTCTGGGCTTTCGGGTTATGAAATTTGAATAACTGGTTTAAACCTTCCCGCACGTAATCCACTTCGGTTCCGTCGATAAACGGCATAGCCTGCAGCGCGACGTACAGCTTCGCGCCGTCGGTTTCAAACACCAGGTCATCTTTTTCCGGTGCGGTGACGATATCCAGCACGTAGCCAAAGCCCGCGCAGCCGGTCTGCTTAACGCCTAAGCGTACGCCGAGGATCTCGGGCTTTTTCGCCACCAGCTCGTGGATATGCGCCGCCGCCGCAGGCGTGAGCGTTAATCCGCGCCAGGCAAAATCGGCAGGATTGAAGGTTTCTGAATACAGTTCCATAGGTCCACCTCATCTGATTAGCCATCAGGGCATAACACCATGTTAGTGATAACGATTATCACTTCAACCCTCTGTCAGCAGAGGCATTCGGCTAAACCGCCCTTTTTGTCTACTTTTATTAAGCATAGACCCTGTCAGAAGATGCGGGCGGGATGGATTTAATTGTTCAATACTTTGAAAATTAATGGATTATCTAACGGAGAAAACAGCGAAGAGGGGAAAAGTAAAATATGCATCGGAAATGCCTATTTTTGAGATAGCTTTTGTTCTGGAAGTGACTAAAACAAAAAAAGGCCCTCAAGGCCTCTGATTATTATTGATGAAATGAAACGGTAAAACCCTGCTCACGCCAGTGATCGAGCTGTTCCTGCTGACGCGGTGTTGGCGTTTTTCCCGTCCAGACGAAGATTTTTTGCCCCGGGAAGAGTTCAGGACGCGGGGAATCAATCGGGTCCGCCAGCACGTCAATGTGCCAGCCTTGCTGCGCCAGCCGCGCGGCTTCAAGCCACAGATGAGTACGGTCATCGCATTCCCAGCCGATAAGCAACGCATCTTTACCCGCTTTTTTGCGCGACTCCGCCAGGCTGAGAACCGCGAATTCAATCAGGATACCGTCAAGCATGCTCGCCATGTGGCGTACCGTATTTTGATCCTGATTCATTCGCTGACGGACGGGGGAAATGATGTTATCAATCAGCGCATCCATGGCGTGATTGCGGCGGAATTCGCCGATTTTGGCACGCAGCTTTGCCGGGCTGGCATAACGCAGAACGGTCATCATCTCTTCCTGGAACGAGACCCAGTTACCCTGAGTCAGGACTTCTTTGTTTTCCAGCAAGTCTTTTACTTTTCCGACCGAAACGCCGCTTTTCATCAGGCGCTTGATCTCTTCAATACGCAGGATATCTTCATCGTCAAACTGACGATGACCCCCTTCGCTGCGCTGCGGCTTCAACAATCCATAACGTCGCTGCCAGGCACGCAGCGTAACGGGGTTGATACCGCATCGTTCGGCCACTTCGCCGATACTGTAATAGGCCATTAACTCCCTCACGCTCAGAACTTCCATACCTAACTACACCAACCTTATCAGATTGTACAAACCATTTGTATAACTAAGACCGCATTTTGCCCAGGTGAAAGGTGTCGTTCTCCCTTCACCTGTTAATACATTGTTGTCTAAAATTTGCTTCTCGTACAGCTAAGTCTGCCGAATTCTGTACAGCTTTATCAGAAATCGAATTTTTTCTCCGGCCATGCAATCGCCGGAATTCCGCCATGCCGGGGGCTGGCAAAGAGATGGCCCTGGAACTGGGAAATGCCCGCAGATTCCAGCCACATCCACTCTTCTGCCTTCTCCACGCCGACCGCGCAGAACTGAATTTCAAGCGAGGAACAGCATTTGATAATCGCCTGAATGATGGCCTGTCGAGGGCCACTTTTGTGCACGTTGGCGACGAGATCGCGATTAATCTTAATTCTGTCGGGCTGGAATTGGGCCAGTAGCTGTAGCCCCGCAAAACCGGCTCCAAAGTGGTCGATCGTCACGCTGATGCCCGCACTTTTTAGCTGTCTGACTGAATCCGTGAACTCGTCAAAACGGGAAATGGCTTCACTTTCAGTAAACTCCACCACAATTTGCTCAGGGACAAAACCGTTTGCTTCAATCGCGGTGAGCAGGAAATCTACGGCGTTAGGAATGTTAACCAGCGTCATAGGCAGCAGGTTGAGGGATAACGTCTGGTTCTGCAGCCCGAGCGCGCTGGCCATTGAGAGTGCCACCTGCTTGCTGTGCAAATCAGAGGTATACACGTCGTCACGCGGCAGATTGGCGAAGTAGACTCCCGGTGCGCCGCCGTCAGGCGTGCGCAGAAGCGCCTCCCAGGAGACGACCCGCTGCATAAACGGATCGACTATCGGCTGGAAGGCAAAGCTGCAATCCGCTCCTTTCGCGACCACCTCGGGTTGCGCTGACAACCGCGTTTCTTCGCGAACGAACTCCCAGGAATCCGCTGGCGGCAGTTCAAAATAGTTAGCTTTTTCCGTGGCCTCGACAAAGGTACGGAAAAACTGCAGCGGACGGTCGTTGTAGGTCAGCTGATAGCGAGTGGTTCCCTTGTTCAGCACCTGTTGCAGCACCTCGTTTCTGTCGAACTGGCGCAAATCAAAAAGCTCCATGCCCACCTTGCCAAAACGACGAACAGGCCCGTGATCCCGCATCAGCTCTACCACGTTGTGGTGGCGCGGGTCGTTGCAGATCTCCTCATAAATAGCAGAAACATGATCCACTGGCCCCTCAAGCAACTGAAAAAAATGTGTGCCGTTAAACAGCAAGATCCCCGTGACGTTGGCTTGCCGGTTTTTACTATTTGCAGCAGCGACCATAGCTTCCAGCGCTTTCACTGGAACGTCCTCGCAGATATGACTGCGGTAAATGATGGTTGTAAGCATGCGATTCCTGGGGGGTTAAGGGTTTTGACCACAAAAACAAGTGGAGAGACTTCTCTTATAGCACATTAATTGCCTCACAAATAATTTACATCTCAATCATTTACTGCCGTTAATGGCACGCTCAAAAGCGTTGTACAACTTAACAGCGACCATGCAATTTGTACAATATATTCTGTAGCATTACCGTTCCGTGAACAACAAATAACTTACTGATAAATATGTTATTTATAAAATATATCCTGATTTTATTAAAAATCTGTACATTTTTCACGTACAGATTTAGAAAATGTGTATACCTTAAATGTAACGTTACTGATTACAAAATTTTACAGGAGCGAAACATGCAGCAGAAAGGTTACGTCGCAGATTCCGCAGCAGCGATCGCACAGTACTTCGAAAAAGCCACGCTTCCTACTCAACAGGAAACGCTGGGTCAGGTCGTTGTTGAGATCCTTAGCGACGGGCGAAATCTCAATCGCAAATCGCTCTGTACCAAACTGTTAAGTCGCCTTGAAAGGGCCGAGGGCCCCGAAGAGGAACAGCATTACCACATGCTGCTTGGCCTGCTCTTCGAACGGTAACGTGATGAACAGCAGTGACGCGGACAAACTGACCGATCAGCTGATTGGCGAAGCCGTTCTTTCTCTGTTGAGAGAGCGTGGCCCCGTCACAACTGAAGCTCTGGTCCAGCGTCTGCGGCATATGAAAGCACATGAAAAGAATCCCCGGCGGCGGGAGACACTGGCGAAGGCGATTTCCGATATCGGATCAAAAAGCCTCGGATTAAAACGTCGCAGAACCGCGCAAGGACGAATGAGCAGAGAGGGACCTCTCAATGATAACAGAGGCAATGTAGTGTCGTTGTTTGGAAAGGGAAAACCGTCCGATCCCCAAAAAATACATTGACTGCATTTTAACAGCTACGGTGAGACCAAATGAGACAAAATATTCAGCTGCAACCCGAATACCATTCTGCATTTTTAGAAAGCGCGCTGTCGGAGTATTTCCGTCACGCAGGCGATCGTTTTGCTGAAGAGTCTGCTGTTTTTTCTACTGCAGTACGCTGTGTTCTGGCTTCTGAAGGTCATATTTCTAACAAAGCGATCATCCTGTGGCTTATTCAGACGCTGGAAGCGACCAGCGACGTTGTTCAGGCGGATGTTATTCGTAAGACGCTTGAAATCGTTGTGGGCTACACCATGGATGACGTTTAAACGCCCTGCCATTCAGCACTCATGTCATCGTCAGAACTGACGAACGTTCTGACGATGACATCCCCCTCTCTTCATAACCCCCTGTAAAATAAGCGCAATAAAGATGGCATGGTTTCTGCTTACTCCCTGTTACGGGACTGGGCTTACCAGTCATTTTGCTTCATTTCTTAACAGGTCTGTTATTGATGAAAAAAATCGCCAGCGTCTGCCCTTACTGTGGTGCAGGCTGCAAACTAAACCTTGTTGTTGAGAATAACCGTATCATCCGTGCCGAAGCGGCAGAGGGAGCCACAAACCAGGGCACACTATGCCTGAAAGGATTTTACGGCTGGGACTTCCTTAACGATACTCGCCTGCTCACCCCACGTCTGACCCAGCCGATGATCCGCTACCGCAAGGGAGAGGCATTCACTCCCGTGACCTGGGAGGAGGCTATCCGCTACACCGCCCAGAAGCTCAGCAGCATTAAAGCCCAGTTCGGCCCGCGTTCGATTATGACCACCGGGTCGTCGCGCGGAACCGGGAATGAAACCAACTACGTGATGCAAAAATTTGCCCGCGCGGTGCTGCACACCAACAACGTCGACTGCTGCGCGCGCGTTTGTCACGGTCCTTCCGTCGCCGGGCTACAGGAGACCCTCGGCAACGGTGCGATGAGCAACTCTATCAACGATATTGAACACTCCAAATGCCTGCTGGTATTTGGCTATAACTGCGCAGACTCCCACCCTATCGTCGCCCGGCGCGTGCTAAAAGCCCGTGAAAACGGCGCGAAAATCATCGTCTGCGACCCGCGCCGCATCGAAACGGCGCGCATTGCCGATCAGCATCTGCAGTTGAAAAACGGCAGCAACATGGCGCTGGTGAACGCCTTTGGCTATGTGCTGCTGGAAGAGGAGCTGTACGACAAGAACTACGTCGCGCGGTTTACGGAGGGGCTTGAGGCCTATCGGCAGACGGTCAAAGAGTATGCCCCGGAGCGCGTAGAACACCTCACCGGCATCCCCGCCCGCGACGTTCGTCAGGCAATGCGCACCTTCGCGGCGGCCCCTTCCGCCACCGTTATGTGGGGTATGGGCGTGACCCAGTTTGGCCAGGCCGTCGATGTCGTTAAAGGGCTTTCCAGCCTGGCGCTGCTGACCGGCAACCTCGGCCGCCCTGCCGTCGGCGTCGGTCCCGTGCGCGGGCAAAACAATGTTCAGGGCGCCTGCGATATGGGCGTTCTGCCGAATATGTTCCCCGGCTATCAGGATGTGACCGATCCGGCTGTCAGGCAGAAGTTCGCCGACGCCTGGGGGATTGACGTGAATAACATGGACGATCGCGTCGGGACGCGCATTACCGAAGTGCCTCACCTTGCGCTGGAAGGCAAGGTTAAAGCCTATTACATCATGGGGGAAGATCCGCTCCAGACGGAAGCCGATCTCGGCCTGGTCCGCAGCGGCTTCGAGGCGCTTGACTTCGTGGTGGTTCAGGACATCTTTATGACCAAAACGGCGGAAGCGGCGGACGTTCTGCTCCCTGCCACCTCATGGGGCGAACACGGCGGCGTCTTTACCTGCGCCGACCGGGGTTTCCAGCGTTTTGGCAAAGCCATTGAGGCCAAAGGTAACGTGAAGCGCGACTGGGAGATCGTCAGCCTGCTCGCCACCGAGATGGGCTACCCGATGCACTACGATGATAACCAGCAGATCTGGGACGAGATGCGCGAGCTGTGCCCTCTCTTCTACGGCGTGACGTATGAAAAAATGGGCGAGATGGGCCACGTGCAGTGGCCGTGCCCGACGCTCGATCACCCCGGCACGCCGTACCTGTACAAAAACAATCAGTTCGATACGCCAACAGGCAAGGGGCAACTGTTTGCCGCGCCGTGGCGCGCGCCGGCAGAGACGCCCGATGATGATTACCCGCTGGTACTCTGCACGGTGCGCGAAGTTGGGCACTACTCCTGCCGCTCGATGACGGGTAACTGCGCCGCGCTGCAAAGCCTGGCCGATGAGCCGGGACGGGTGCAGGTGAATCCTGCCGATGCGGACAGGCTGGGGATAACCGACGGCCAGCTGGTCTGGGTACGTTCGCGCCGGGGTAAAGTCATTACCCGCGCCAGCCTTAGCGAGCGCATCAACGCCGGGGCGGTCTATATGACCTATCAGTGGTGGATCGGGGCCTGTAACGAGTTAACGCAGGATAATCTCGACCCCGTCTCAAAAACGCCGGAGACAAAGTATTGTGCGGTGCAGCTGGAGGCCATTGAGGACCAGCGCTGGGCGGAGGATTTTGCAGCGTCGTCTTACCAGTCGATGAAAACGCGGTTGATTAATGCCGTGAACGTCTGATGCACCTGCCGGGGGGGGGGGGGGCGCCCCCGCCACCCGGCAACAGCGCCACGCTTTAGCCCTACTGCGGGTTATCAGCTGTTAGTCAGATAATCACGCAACCGGTTCGGACAGGCATTTTTCTCTACCATCCGGTGAATCAGGGCCATGAGTTCAAAATCGCTGCGCAGGTCGAATTTCTGCATCAGAAGATATTTATGGGTGAAAATGGTTTTATCACTGGTGTTAAGCTTATTCGCAATCTGTCCTACCGATAACCCTCTGTAAAAATGCACCATAACGCGAATCTGCTGCACAGATAATATTTTATGCTGGCATTCTTCGCAGCTTTTATTCTTCCAGCGAAAGCTGGGTAATTGCGTACGATACCAGGCGATAAACAGCGCCTCGGTCATTCTGTCAAGCGAGGTGCGCCGAGAGATAAATATCATATCCTGATAACAGGACGGACATGCCGAGAAACGTTGCTCATCCTCGACAAGGCCAATCACAATCCCTTTTTTTCGCGCCAGTAATTCTGGATAACAGGTCAGGTTTTCCCCCTGACATAACGCGAGAAAAATAATATCGGCGGCGCTGACATATTCATGAGAAAGCTCAACGTCAAAATGGAGCGAATGCCTGAAATTATGCGTGAAGAAATCTACAAGAAAACGCTGCAACCCATCTCTGAAAAATGAATCTTTCTCTATAATCAGAATATTCAACATAGCAGTTACCGACATCTGTCAATCATTAAGAAATATCAACCCATCAACTGATTAGTTGTACTGCATCGTCATGACAACGACTGCGCTGATGCTTCCCGGCGTCGCGCCGCCGGTAAAGGATCTGACCGAAGCCAGCATAGCCATCGTTGCGGTTCTGTCTGCTGCAATAGCTTGTGTAATACTTGTTCCGGTACCCTTCATTGCACCCGTTGCGGCCTCACTCATCGCAATCGCGACGTTCGTGGCCGAACCGCTGTTCATGTAGTAATCCGCCCCGGCGACCGGATCGGGGTTTCCGGTAAATGAAACCGTCACGCTGCTCGTTCCTGTTGGACACTGGGTAAACAGCAGGTTAAACGGCACAGGATCGGATGATGACCCCGGCGTGGCCATGTTTGATGCCTGTATATTGCCGAGATCAATATCCATGTTGTCATTCCCGCCGTTAAATATGCAGGGAGAAGCAATAATATTGCCGGTAACGCTAATATTAACAGCGTCTCCCGCAAAGGTATTGCAGCTTATTAACGTGGCGGCAAGCGCTGCCGCTCGCAAAATATTCATCGTCTTATCCATTACTGATACGTTAAATCAAGAGTTGCTGATGCGTTGGCTTTACCGGTTGAAACATTCGCCTGCGTTTGATAATAGCGGGCAGTTATCGGGAAAGTTTCCTGGCCGCCAGCGGATTGCTTCAAAACAATTCGGTTATTTAATTCTAAAGGCGCTCCATTATATAACAATTGCACGCCGACGCCTTTCGCCACATCCGCGTTTCCCTGACCGGTCAAGGCTAATACGCTGGTAGTACTAACGTCAGGGTTTTGCATTCCCTGCAGCATGACATTAATATTCGCATCCGCATCGCAGTCGAGGCCCAGATTCTGCGTGTTTTGAGCGCCAGAAGGAATAGTGCCGACAGCGTTGCCAAAAGCCGATGCTGAAATATCACCGATAGGAAAACTTAATCCAGGCGTTGTTATTGAGCATGCTAATTGCGTCACTTTGTTACCAATATAGTTAACCGTTAACGACTGAACGTTATCATCACCATGGGCCGTTGCCAGCAGTCCGGAGCCTATCACGCCTGACGTAATATTCCCTGTCTTTATTAAAGTTACCTCCAGAGGGGAAACAACTGTCTGTGTCGGCGTCGAATTTGTATATTGCCTGACCTTTGAAAAATACCAGCTTGCAGAGGTGAATTTTAACGCAATACCCACGCCAGGCACATTTGTATTATAATAATTCGCTATTGACGAAGGCGTACTGAACATACTCATTTCATAGGTAATCGTTCCCGAACCGACGCAGAGATCAATATCACCGCTGCTATTGGTGATAAAGCTACTTATCACTGTGCCAACGGGAGCATCGCGCTGAACCGTCACGGCAGGCTGCTGTATATTGAACGGTTGTGCTGGATTAAATCCACTGCCCCCAAACGTACAGTCTGCTTCAGCACGTAGTGAGCATAACCCTAACAGTGCCAGAAAAATGATTTGCCCATACGGCCGATATTTATTTGCTGAATACATAACTCATCCTCAACGACAATCATAAACAACGTCAGGGATACTGTTGGATCTCTCTTTTTCAGTAATCGCATAGTTAACCTGACATTGTTCTGAATTATCACTACCCCATTTAACCCATAACGTTCCGTTTGGACTTAACCCCGTCAAATAAACCTGGCCTTTATCTCCCACAATAAAGCTGTTCCCGCTCTGCCCTTTGATGGTGGCGATAGCGCCAAACGGAACCGGCTGGCCATTACGGTACTTAAGCGTCATCAACACCCGCATTCCGACATTTGCCACATAATCCGCCCTGACCACCGCACCGCGGGTCGGTATCACCGTCTTGTTGGTCAGCTCGAGCTCCACGTCATCCGGTAGCGTATCGGTCATCAGCGCCACGTCGTTCTTACGGTACGGCGTCAGGTTGCTCACCGCGGTGTAGCCACGCCAGTCGGTTTTTGCGCCGCTCTGATTCTGGATGCTCACCCCTTTCGCGCCGGGTGCTTTTATCAGCACGTTGGTTTCACCCAGAGGCTGCGAGAAGGTCACCCCGTCGGCGTGGGCAACGATCCCACCCTGTAACCCATAGTTCAGACGATCGCCGCCTTTGTCGTAACCGTACCCCCCATAGACTTCACCATAGGTACCTTTAAAATCAGCGCTGGCATTGCCGGTATACCCCACGGAATCCGTTCCGTAACCTTGCTGCACGTTCCAGCTGAGCGCGTTGTTTTCCAGCGCGGTACCGTTAAGGCCGACGCTGTGCGTCGTGCCGTTGTTCCTGCTGGCGTTCATGCTGTAATTGGCCCAGGTACGCGGCAGGAAGGCCTCTAACGGCACGCTGACGTTCAGTGCAATCTGCCGATCCGTATCGTTGCGGGTTGAACGACCGTTGCCGTCAGTGCTGCCGTTTTTACTGTAGGTATAGGTGATCCCATAGTTCACGCTTCCCCACGCATTGTTATACCCGGCGCTGTAAGACGCCGTGGACTTACCGGAATTCCAGTAATCTTCACGTACGGCGCTGAGCATGAGCGAGCCCAGGCTCTGACCGATGTTTTGGCTCATCGTCAGCTCGGCGCGGTTACGACGGCGGTCCTGCAGCGCGCTGCTGTCGCCATAGGAATCCAGCACCTCCTGCATCCCGTAGTAGCCGCTGGTTGAATAGCGGTAGCCCGCGATGGCGAAGTTGGTTCCCGTCTCAACAAAGTTTTTGCTGTAGCGAATGCGCCAGGACTGGCCGCTGCTTCCCGGCAGGTTTTGCGGGGTTGACCACGCCTGGGTGACATCCGTCGAGAAGGCGCCAAAGTCGCCCATGTTTTTACCGATCCCTGCCGCCAGAGACCGATACTTGCTCGACTCCTGGATACCGCCGTAAAGCGTCAGTCCATGCGGCAGGCCGTAGATCCCGGTCAACTGTGCGAACGGGGTTTTATCAACGTCGCTGCTATAGGATCGGTACTGGCCTGCGGTGACCGCATACTTAAAGCGCCCTTCACGCTGCAACACCGGCAGTGAAGCAAAGGCCACGGAAAAGTGCTGCTCGCTGCCGTCGCTCTCTTTCACGGTAACGTCGAGGTCACCCGCGCCGCCAGTGGGGTAGATGTCCGTAATTTCAAACGCGCCCGGCGCCACGTCGCTCTGGTATATCTGGTAGCCATTCTGGCGAATGATGACCTGGGCGTTGGTGCGGGCAATACCGCGCACCACCGGAGCGTACCCTTTCAACGAGTCCGGCATCATGTCGTCGTCAGAGGCCAGCTGCGCGCCCCGGAATGGAATACTGTCGAACACGTCGGCCGGAGAGGTGCTGTCGCCGGTCGTTAGCTGAGCCTTGAGCGGAACGATCGCCCGCTGTACGTAGGTGTAGACCGTATCCCATTTGTCGTTGCCGCTGCTGTCGCGGCTCCAGGTGGAATAGTTGCGGATCCGCCACGGACCGACGTTAATGCCCGGGCGCAGGTTGGCGTACTGGCTGTTCGCGTTACTGCTGTTGCCGTCACGTCCCCAGATGTTTGAGCCGCTCAGACTGTAGTTAAGCAGCGCGGCGGTGATCCCCTCGTCCCACATTTCTGGCGGCACATATCCGCGAGCCTGCGGCGACAGCGCCGCCTGTGGAATCGTCATCTCCAGGTGCTGGGCACTGAAAATGAACGCCGTGGAGGCCTGCGGGATCGCCGAGAGCTTCGCACATTCGCCGCCTGAAGCCAGGTCAGGGAATAGCTCGGTTTTTACCCCCCAGTTTTTCAACAGCGCCACGCTCAGGCAAGGCTGCAAGGAGGTCTCGCCTTCCGCGTTTTTTACCGCGTCAAATTTGATCTCGCGCGTGTCAACAACCTGCCCGTCGATGAGCACATCAACGCGATAGGTGCCGGGCAGCTGCGAGCCGGACTCAAACGCTGAAAGATCGGCGCCTTTCATGCCGGGGTTATCCAGTTCAATCAGCTCAGGGTTAAAATACTCGCCTGCATAAGCGGTCCCGGTAACCGAACCGAGTACGACAGCGATTAACAGTACCGGTTTAATTAAAACCGCCTGCTTATTATGGCTAATCACGACGTTACTCCATACCGAGAATAAAGGGGACATCTGGCACAATGCGAATTACAGGGTGGCGTTATGCACATTTCCGGTGCCGCCGTAATCATTAATTATTTTGAACGTTACCGAACCGCCGGTAATACCTTTCGGCAAATCAAACCGTGCGCTAGCGCCGGGAAGTACATAGGTTACGTCCTCCAGTTTTTTACCGTTGACGCGGATTTCATTGAAGTTCATTACCACGTTCGTTGGGTTAGTGACCTGGATTTGATTCCCGCTACGCTGCCAGGTTAATTTATCTGCCAGATCTTCAGGAATGATCCCTTTCAGCGCCGCTGGACGATAGATCAACTTGATGCGGGTTTTTACCGCAATTTGCAGCGTGTTATCTTTTCGCGATGTCGCCGGAATAGATTTGATATTTAGCCAGTAGAGCGACTCTTTATCCTGGGCCACTGGGCCTGTCAGTACAATACGTTCCACGTTCTGCTGGCCTTTATCCAGTCGGTAGAGCGGTGGCGTAATAATAAAAGGTGTTTTCTCAGCACTTCCGCTTTGCGATTCCACCCACGACTGAATTAAATATGGTGCGGTGTCGGGGTTAGTGACGCTAATAGAAGACTCCTTTTTATTGCCATCATAAATAACGCGCGTTCCACCGATGACCACACCAGCAGTGGCTTCAGAAATACCGGCTAAAAGAAATACGCAGGCAATGAAAGTTTTACTCAGAAAATACATTTTATACCTCAATAACAAAGGGGCCGACAGACGGCCCCCTAATGGTTTCCGTCAAGAAAATCAGTTGTAGACAACGGAGAAGTTAGCCACGGAATTTGCAGGTCCGGCGGTTACCGCTGACGCAGTGGATATATACTGCGCGTAAAAATTCAGCGTATTATCCATCGTACTGCTGAGCACATAGGAATAACTGTTGCTGCCGTGTAACGGCAGATCGACCTTATCCGCCGACATCAGGTTAATTGCTACCCCTGTTGCAGCCCCAGCCACTGACGAATCAATTGCCAGCAGGTTGGCATTGGTTGGATCCGGCGTGCCGTCGAAACGGACTTTTGCGTTGGTCACCGTAACCGGACAGTTTTTCAGTACAATATCAAATCGTGTTGCAGCCGTTCTGGAACCCGCAGCCGGGAATTCCGTTTTATTATAATCGCCCAGCACCACCACCTGGTTCTGAGAAGCCACATCGACATCGCAGGCAGAATCAAGAATATTACCGTTAAAATTAACGGTACCTGCCGCTGCGAATGTATTTGTCATGGTCAGTAAAGAACCGGCTGCAAACATTGCCATCATTAATTGCTTTTTCATAATGCTCTACCCTGTATCACTTTATTTATTACTGAGATTCGTGCAGCAGAAAGCCGATAAAAAACCTCTTCAGATTTTTTATTTCCCAATAAATGGGATAAGGCGTTTCTCACTGATTGGTCAAAATTTATATAATTATTTTCGTGAATACAACTTTTTGATGGTCTAGCTGTAGACTGGAATTTAACCAAAAAGCAACATTTACTTCAGGGGAATCTTATCTGTTATTGCGCCAGGTCTATTATTAGACTCGCCTCACTTTTTCTTTTTATTCAACTGGTTAGATTTCAAGAGTGTCTCGGTCTACTTTTAGACCTCGCCGGAATATTCCCTGAGTTCTTCATTTTTAAGATAATTCTCTTCGCAGATCAAAAAATGATCACACATGAAGTCGCTGTGAGGTAACTTATGAATACGCGTTTAACCACCCCACTAAATAATAACGAATCCTCCGTTCTGGATTTAAAACCGTTCTCCCATATAGACATGCTGATTAAACATGTGTTGCCAGCGGCCAACAGAATGATCATCAGTCGTGGTGAAACCGTCCATTATTATAAAGATGATGTTCGGCAGTGCTTTCTGCTTATCCAGGGCAGCGTGGCGCTTCATCGCCGGGGTGACGGCATTGTGTTAAATTCTGAATGTGCGCCTTTTATTCTGGGCGTAAGCAGTCAATTCTCCTCTGAACATCTGTACGTCAGGGCGCTGGAGACCGCGGAAATCGCCCGCGTGTCGCTGGAAAGCTTTAACCAGATTGTGTCGCAACATGATTTATGGGAGCACTTTTCAAAGCTGCTTATTTATACCGCCTCGCGGGTATACGAGCATTGCGCGCAAATATCGCAAATGTCTGCCTACGATATCATCCGGTTCCAGCTTGTTGAGCTGATGCAGGAGCCGGACGCCATACGGCAAAATACGACGGCGGCAGCCTACATCAAAAGCCGGACGTATCTTTCACGTAGCGGAATTATGCGTATTTTGGCGGAATTACGTACCGGGAAGTACATCACCATGGAGCGCGGCGTGCTGCTTGAAATTCACCATTTACCGCGAAAATATTGATTGCCACCGTGCCTGTACGGGCGAGAAACGCTATAATTAGCCAGGTTATTTTTAAGGTTACCGGCTACCATGTCCCTTCCAGAAACGTCTCACCGCGGCTCGCCCTACGCACAAGAGCTTATTTCTCACTTACTGCCTGATTGCACAACGCGACGCACCGCTCGCGGTGAGCGGCTCGATCTTCAGATCGACGGTCAGGGAATGTGCTATTTAATTCTTGAGGGAACGGTCGCTATCTACAGAAGAAGCGACGACATGATGCTCTCCACCGCCCGCAGCCCCGCCCTGTTCGGTCTCGCTAATCTGACAGATATTTATTTCAACGATTACCTGAAGACCGTTAGCCCGTGCCTGATAGGCACGCTCACCACCGGGCGGGTGAATGAAATTATCAAGGAAAAGGCGCTGTGGGGGCTGCTCTCGAAACAACTTATGTTTGTATATAGTCGTCTTTATAACAACGTGATGCCGCAGGGCGCGCCGACGGCGTATGAGATGATTCGCCAGCAGCTGATAAAGCTGATGGAAGAAGATGAAAGCTATCGCAGCAGCGTGACGGCGGAAAGGTATATTCGGGAGAAAACCCAGCTCTCCCGCAGCGGCGTGATGCGTATTCTGGCGGATTTAAAAACCGGCAGCTTTATTGAAATAGAAGAAGGCCGACTCATCAGGATCAACAAGCTTCCCGCCCGCTACTGAATTCCGGGCACAAAAAAGGCCGCACTCGCGGCCTATTCAACAACACTCACTCAATGGACGTGAACGCCCAACCGCCAGGCAAAGTAGATCTCTTCTTTCAGCTCATTAGAAGAGAGCGCCAGCAAATCCGTGAACTCCAGCTCAAGCTGTTTCAGCTTTTTCAGGTATTGCGCCGGAGACAGGTTGCTCTTATCGCGACGTAAATATTCAATTGCCAGCTGTGTTGGGGTTATTTCAGTATCCATGATGTCCTCGCTTATGTACAAATCCTGACCAGTATATCACATCATGCTGGCTAGTTTTTGACCAAAGGCAATTCATCTGGAAACTTTACACGACCGCCGTCGTCAGCCGAGACGAGCAGCACAGGCGATCCTGCTCGTCGAGAATATCAATCTGCCACACCTGGTGGCGGCTGCCGGCGTGCAGCGCGCGGCAGATACCGCGCACGCGTCCGCTGCGCACCGAGCGAATGTGGTTGGCATTCACCTCAAGCCCGACCACCTTCTGTTCGCCTTCGGTGCAGAGATATCCCGCGACGGAGCCCAGGGTTTCCGCCAGCACAACGGAGGCCCCGCCGTGCAGCAGGCCAAACGGCTGATGGGTGCGACTATCGACAGGCATCGTCGCCTCCAGATCGTCGTCCCCAATGCGGGTGAACTGGATATCCAGCAGCCCCACCATATTCCCCTCGCCCATGGCGTTCAGCGCCTGCAGCGTGACGGCACGTTTCCAGATCATCCAATTATCTCCAGTAAAGCCTGTAATGGGTGGCGTACACCGTTACCCTCTACCCGTTTGACCTGGCTGCGGCAGGAGTAGCCCGTCGCCAGGCAGCGGTTTCTTGGCAATCGCTGCATCGCCTGATGCCAGGAGAGCTCATAAATACCGAGCGAGTTGGCGTGGTTTTTCACCTCGTGGCCGTAGGTGCCCGCCATGCCGCAGCAGCCCACGCTGACGCTCTCCAGCTTCGCGCCGAAGCGCGCAAAAATAGACGCCCACTGCGCCGTGGCGCCGGGCAGCGCCGTCACCTCCGTACAGTGGCCGAACAAATACCACGGTTCACCGCCAGCCTCCTGAATGGCCTTCTCTTCCAGGGCTGCCGGCAGCCACTCGTGCACCAGCATGACGTGGAAATCGCCGCGCTTATCACCCAGCGTCTGCTTGTATTCATCGCGATAGCAAAGCACCAGCGCCGGATCGACGCCGACCATCGGCATCCCAAGTTCGGCGATCCGGTTGAGAAAATCAGCGGTTTTTTGCGCCGTTTTCGCAAAGCGGTTCAGGAAGCCTTTAATGTGCTGCGCCTTGCCGTTTGGCGAGAACGGCAGCACCACGGGCTGATACCCCAGTTTTTCAGCCAGGCGGATGAAGTCAGCGACCACCTGCGCGTCGTAGTAGCTGGTGAACGGATCCTGAACCACCAGCACCACATTCGCTTTTTGCTCAGGAGCAAGCGCTTCGAGCTGTTCCAGGGTCATGTTCGCCGAGCGGTGGCCGACAAGCTGGCGCTGCAGCGACGGCACCGACAGCAGCGGCAGATCGACCATGCCGATGTGTTTTTCGGAGAGCTTGCGCACCAGCGGCTGATTAATAAAGAAGTTAAAGGTCTTCGGCGCGCGGGCCATCAGCGGCGCGTAGCTTTCTACCGTCGCCACCAGATGGTCGCGCACCGGGCGCAGATAGTGGGTGTGGTAGAGCTGCAGGAAGCGCGAGCGGAATTCCGGCACGTCGATTTTAATCGGGCACTGGGTGGAGCAGGCTTTACAGGCCAGGCAGCCGGACATCGCCTCTTTCACCTCGTGGGAGAAATCATATTCGCCCTTGTTGGCATGCCAGCTGTTGCGGGTGCGCTCAATCAGCGAGCGCAGGCTGGCCCGTTTTTCCGGCAGCTCCTGCTCAAGCTTCAGGGGATCGACGCCGCGGTCCGCCAGCAGACGCAGCCACTCGCGCACCAGCGTCGCCCGCCCTTTCGGCGAGTGGATGCGGTTGCTGGTGATTTTCATTGACGGGCACATAGGGCTTTTCACGTCGAAGTTAAAGCACAGGCCGTTGCCGTTACACTCCATCGCGCCGCGCCAGGACGAGCGCACCGCAATCGGGATCTGTCTGTCATACGTGCCGCGCTTCACGGCATCCACCTGGAGCATCGGCGCGTCCACGCCTTCAGGCGGGCAGATTTTCCCCGGGTTGAGGCGGTTATCCGGGTCGAACGCCGCCTTCACCTTGCGCAGCTCCGCGTAAAGCTGTTCCCCAAAGAAGGCCGGGCTGTATTCCGCGCGGAACCCTTTCCCATGCTCCCCCCACAGCAGACCGCCGTATTTGGCGGTCAAAGCCACCACGTCGTCGGAGATCTGCTTCATCAGGATCTCCTGCTGCGGGTCGCACATGTCCAGCGCCGGACGCACGTGCAGTACCCCGGCATCCACGTGGCCGAACATGCCATAGCTAAGGCCGTGGCCGTCCAGCAGGGCGCGAAACTCCACGATATAATCCGCCAGATGCTCAGGCGGCACGCAGGTGTCTTCGGCAAACGGAATCGGCTTCGCCGCCCCTTTCGCATTGCCGAGCAGGCCCACGGCTTTTTTACGCATGGCGTAAATACGCTCGATACCGGCCAGATCGTGACAAAGCTGCCAGCCAATCACGCCGCCTTCGCCTTGAGCAATAAGCTCATCAAGGCGCTGGCAGAGCGTCGTCACCTGGCTTTCAATCAGCTCCGCGTCATCACCGGCAAATTCCACGATGTTGAGGCCAAGCATCTCTTTATCCGGCACGTCGGTAATCAGCTCGCGCACGGAGTGCCAGACGATATCTTCCCGCGCCAGGTTCAGCACCTTCGAGTCGACGGTTTCCACCGACAGCGCCTTCGCGTCCACCATAAACGGCGCATTGCGCAGCGCGGAGTCGAAGGAGTCATATTTGACGTTCACCAGGCGACGCACCTTCGGCAGGCGGGTGATATCCAGCCGCGCCTCGGTAATAAACGCCAGCGTCCCTTCGGAGCCGGTCAGCACGCGGGTTAAATCAAACTGCGTCAGGTCGTCGTTAAAGACGTGGCGCAGATCGTAGCCCGTTAAGAAGCGGTTCAGTTTGGGGAATTTGTCGAGAATAAGCTGGCGGTTGTCGCGGCAGCGCTCCAGCACGGTGCGGTAGATGCGCCCGCTGGCGGTATTGTCTTTACCCAGCGTTTCCGCCAGTTCGACCGGCATCGGCTGGGTATCAAGAATGTCGCCGCCTAACAATACCGCCCGCACGCCCAGCACGTGATCGGAGGTTTTGCCGTAGACCAGCGACCCCTGCCCGGAGGCATCGGTGTTGATCATCCCCCCTATGGTTGCACGGTTGCTGGTGGAGAGTTCTGGGGCAAAAAAGTAGCCGTAAGGCTTGAGGTACTGATTAAGCTGATCTTTGATCACGCCCGCCTCAACCCGCACCCATCCCTCTTCAGGGTTGATCTCAATGATGCGGTTCATATAGCGCGACATATCAATAATGATGCCCTGGTTCAGCGCCTGGCCGTTGGTTCCGGTGCCACCGCCGCGCGGCGTGAAGACCAGAGAGGCAAACCGCTCCTGCGTTGCCAGCCGGGCGATAAGCGCCACGTCGGCCGTTGAACGAGGGAAAACAACCGCATCGGGAAGAAGCTGGTAGATACTGTTATCGGTTGCCATCGTCAGCCTGTCGGCATAGTTCGTGGCGGTATCACCTGTAAAACCCTGTTGCTCCAGTGCCTGCAAAAAATTAAGCACCAGCTGAACGACGCCAGGTGCCTGAGAAATCTGTGGGATCATTACTGTCGACCCTAATTAGAGTTGTGGGAATCGTTTGCGTGTATCTTAAAAGTTTTATCACATTTTTTTCTTATAATCTCTGCTGAATTACAGGCAGAATTCGCCTGTCAAAAACCGCTGATATCGCTAATGATTAGAGAAACGCGGTTTTCCATTCCCGCCAGACGTACTGGCGTTCTTTTAAGGAAAGTTTCATTTATGGTCAATCTTCGCCAGCCCAGGGATGTTGCGCAAATTCTGCTGTCGGTGCTGTTCCTGGCCCTCATGATTATTGCGTGTCTGTGGATTGTTCAACCCTTTATTCTCGGCTTCGCCTGGGCTGCGACCGTTGTCGTCGCCACGTGGCCTTTGCTGCTGCGCTTGCAGAAGCTGCTGTTTGGCCGCCGCGGCCTGGCCGTACTGGTGATGACGCTGCTGCTGTTCCTGCTGTTTATTATTCCGATTGCGCTGCTGGTAAACAGCCTTGTCGACTCCAGCGGCCCGGTGATCCGCGCCGTGACCAGCGGCGACCTGACGCTGCCGGACCTCGGCTGGCTGAACAGCATTCCGGTCGTGGGCGCTAAACTTTACAGCGGCTGGCATAGCCTGCTGGAGATGGGCGGCAGCGCGCTGATGGCGAAAGTGCGCCCGTATATTGGCACCACAACCACCTGGTTTGTCGGCCAGGCCGCGCATATCGGCCGCTTTATGATGCACTGTACCCTGATGCTGGTCTTCAGCGCCCTGCTTTACTGGCGCGGTGAGCAGGTGGCTTTAGGCGTTCGTCACTTTGCCACTCGCCTCGCGGGAAAACGCGGTGACGCCGCGGTCCTGCTGGCCGCGCAGGCCGTGCGCGCGGTCGCCCTGGGCGTCGTGGTGACGGCGCTGGTGCAGGCGGTGCTGGGCGGTATCGGCCTGGCGATTTCCGGCGTGCCGTACGCCACCGTCTTTACCGTGGTCATGCTGATGACCTGCCTTGCGCAACTGGGGCCGCTGCTGGTGCTGGTTCCGAGCATTATCTGGCTCTACTGGACGGGTGATACCACGTGGGGAACGGTTCTGCTGGTCTGGAGCTGCGTGGTTGGCACCATGGATAACGTGATTCGCCCCATCCTCATCCGCATGGGCGCGGACCTGCCGCTGATCCTGATCCTCTCCGGGGTTATCGGCGGACTGATTGCCTTCGGGATGATCGGCCTGTTCATTGGCCCGGTGCTGCTCGCCGTCACCTGGCGCCTGTTCTCCGCCTGGGTTCATGAAGTGCCGCCGCCGGGAACCGACCCGGACGCGATTCTGAGCGAGCTGGAAGAGCTGGAAGAGAAGAACACGCAGTAAGTTTTTCGCCGGGTGGCGCTAACGCTTACCCGGCCTTAACTGTTCCACGCAATACTTAAACACTGCTAAAGTATTTATTCGTTACGCACTGGTCAGACCCGCCATTTCAGCATTAAGTCCGCTATTATCCTCAAGAAATCTTTACGTCTCTTTAACTATTGAGACGAATCCGATCGACGCTAAAAATTACAATGCCTACTATTAGCTCACGGTTATAAATCAACACCTTGATTTATAAGCATGGAAATCCCCTGAGTGAAACAACGAATTGCTGTGTGTAGTCTTTGCCCATCTCCCACGATGGGCTTTTTTTTATCCTGACTACGCGCGCTTCACGTCACAGGCGCTGAGCATCCGCCACTCCGCTGGCAGCACCCGGGCTTCCCCTGCCACATTGACCGTCACCGCCTCGCGGATATCCGCCGACGATGCGCCAATTTGAATTTCAAACTCGCCCGGCTCAACGACGCGCTGGCCGTCACGACGGGTGAAGTTGAACATCTCAACCGGCAGCGTGAAGGTGAGCGTGGCGGTTTCGCCCGGCGAGAGCGTAACGCGCTGGAAGGCCTTAAGCTCCTGAAGCGGGCGCACCTGGCTGGCGACCTTATCCCGCACGTAGACCTGCACGACTTCGCTGCCGCTGCGCTCACCGGTATTGGTGATATCCACGCTCAGCGTCACCTCACCGTCGACCGGCACGCTGCTTTCAGCGACGCGGGCAGTGCCCCAGCTAAACTGCGTCCAGCCGAGGCCGAAACCAAACGGGTAACGCGCACCGAAATGGAATGCAAACGGCGTGCCGCCGCTTTTCAGCTTGTGGTTATAGTAGAACGGCATCGCCCCGGCGCTTTTCGGCACGCTGACCACCAGCCGGCCCTGCGGCTCCGCGCGACCGGTTAACACATCGGCAATCGCCCAGCCCCCTTCCTGCCCCGGCGCCCAGGCCATCATCAGCGCGGCAACCTTATCTTCCAGCCCCTGGAGGTTGTACGGGCGCCCGCCGGTCATCACAACAATTACCGGTTTGCCGGTGGCGACCAGCGCCTCCAGCAGCCGTTGCTGCACGCCGGGCAGATTCAGGGAATCGGTATCGGAGCCTTCCCCTACCGTGCCGCTCTGGAACAGCCCGGCGAGATCGCCCACGCAGGCCACCACCACGTCACTCTCCTGCGCGGCGCTGACCGCCTCGGGGATAAGTGCGGTACTTTGCGAAACAGGAGACTGCTGCATTGGCTTGCCGCCGCTGTCGCCGGGGAATACCGGCGCGCCCGCCATCCGTTTTTCGATAATGTGGCACCCTTTCGCGTAGCGCACGTTCGATGCACCCAGGTACTGCTCCAGCGCCGCGCGCGGGGTCGTCACCTGCGAGGTCTCCTCAACCATATCGCTGATGATCAGATGCACCGGGAAGCTGTAGCCGCTGAGTAACGCCAGCGGATCGTCTGCCGTCGGCCCCACCACCGCCACGCGGGGTTTACCGTTCAGCGGCAGAATACCGTTGTTTTCCAGAAGCGTGACCGATTTTGTCGCCACCTCCCGCGCCGCCTGGCGGGTCATCTCATTTTGCAGATCGATGCCGTTTTCATCGGCATACGGGTTCTCGAACAGGCCGAGGCGGAATTTTTCGGTCAGCGTACGCGCCACGATCTCATCCACCTTCGCCATGGAAATCAGCCCGCGCTCAACGGCGTCTGCCAGATGCCTCGCGCAGTCGTCTTTCGGCAGCTCAACGTCCAGCCCGGCGTTAAAGGCAAGCGCGGCGGACTCCGCTGCGTCGTGGGAAATCCCGTGGTGCTGGTGCAGCAGGCTGACGCCGCCGTAGTCCGCCACAATAATGCCGTCGAAGCCCCACCTTTCGCGCAGGACAGTGGTCAGCAGGAAGCTGTCGCTGTGCCCCGGCTGGTTATCAATGTCGTGGTAGGCGGGCATGACCGAACCGGCGTTTGCCAGCTTGACCGCCATTTCAAACGGCAGCAGGAAGGTGTCGTTCAGCTCGCTGAAGCCCAGATGAACCGGGGCGTGGTTGCGCGCCCCTTCGCTGAACGAGTGGCCTACGTAATGCTTGAGCGTCGCCAGCAGATCGCGCTTGTCGCCCTGCAACCCTTTCACGTAGGCGGTTGCCATCACGCCCACCAGCCAGGGATCTTCCCCGAACGTCTCTTCGGTTCGCCCCCAGCGCACGTCGCGGGAAACGTCCAGCACCGGGGCCAGCCCCTGCTGGCAGCCGACGGAACGCGCCTCTTTACCGATCTGCTCCGCCGCGCGCTGCACCAGTTCAGGGTCCCAGGTGGAGCCGTAGTTCAGCGAGGACGGGAACAGCGTGGCGTCTTTGCACAGCAGCCCCACCAGGCACTCTTCATGGAACAACGCCGGAATGCCGAGCCGCGTCTCTTCCATCATCATCCGCTGCAGGCGGTTAGCGGCGCGCACCCCGGTTTTCGCGTCAACGATGTGGGTGCCGAGCGGACGGGTGATCTGCCCGACGCCCAGCTTTAGCCGTTCGCTCAGCGCCGCCTGCTCGCTGACGCCGGCGAACTCATCGCTGAGGTCGCTGCGCTCCCGGTGGTTGCCGTTTTCATCGAGGATCAGCCAGTAGGCGTGCATCTGGGCGAACTTCTCTTCCGGGGTCATGCGCGCCAGTAAATCGGCGACGCGCTCGTGCACGGGACGTCCCGCGTCCTTATAGATAGCAGTCATATTTTACTCCTGTAGTGCGGAAGGGGTTGCCGGGCCGAGCTGCCCCGCGTCGGGTCTTACCTCACGCTTGCTGGCCAGCTCCCTGGCGATGGAATCCACCAGCCGGCTGTTGAGCTTGTAGATGGAAAGCAGCGCCACCATGCAGAGGAACAGCGCGCACGGAATAAGGGTGAACAGCGCGTTGATGGTAGAGAGCACGTGCGGCGCCTGGGCTGCCTGGCCCGGGGCGTAATCCACCATGCCGAGCACCCAGCCGACCACCGCCCCGCCCAGCGCAAGGCCAAACTTGATGGCGAACAGCGCGGTAGAGAAGACCAGCCCGTCCAGACGGCGGCCGCTGCGATGCTCTTCGTAGTCGACCACATCGGAGAACATGGTCCACTGAAGCGGCGTAGTGAGGTTTTGAATAAAGCTAAAGACGATGTTAAGGCCAAAGATCGGCCACACCTGCGAAGGCGGCAGGAAGAAAATCAGCGCGCCGAAAATGACGAAGGAAATTATCGTCCACTGATAGGCGCGTACGCGGTCAAATTTCCCCAGCAGGCGTTCAGATAATAACGCGCCGCTTAACGAGGCCACCATTCCGGAAACAATAAAGGCAAAAACCAGCTCCGGGCGCAACAGCACATAGTTAACGTAATACATGGTGGCAGAGCCGCGCGTCACCACCGCCGTTAACAGCAAAATATTAAACACGAACACAATGCGCCACTGGCTGTTACCGGCCAGCAGTTTTAAATCGGTGAGCATGGAGCCGGAGGTATCATTGCGCGGGGAATAACGCTCGCGGGTCATCAGGAAACAGCAGAAGAACAGCACAATCCCCAGCAGCCCCATCAGGCTCATGGCATAGAAATAGCCTTTCTGCACGTTGCCCTGGCCCAACAGTGAGACCAGCGGCAGAGCGATAACCGTCACGATCAGCCCGCCGATAAATGACAGGCCAAAACGCCAGGACTGCAGGGAGTGGCGCTCGCGCGGATCCAGCGTCAGCGCGCCCGGCATGGCGCAGTAAGGCACGTTTATGGCGGAATAAATCAGGCTTAAAATCGAGTAGGTCGCGCAGGCATAGACAATTTTTGCCGTCGGCCCCACGTCCGGTACATAGAAGGTGATAAGGCAGCTTGCGCCAAAGGGAATAGCAAACCACAGCAGCCAGGGACGGAAACGACCGTGACGCGTCTGGGTGCGGTCAACCAGCGCGCCAATGCACGGGTCGACAAACGCATCCACCACGCGCACCACTAAAAACATGGTACCCATGATCGCGGCAGGCAAACCAAAAACGTCGGTATAGAAATAAGCAAGAAATAATGTGGCCGTTTGCCAGACCAGCGCGCTGGCCATATCGCCTAAGCCATAACCTATTTTATCTTTGGTACGCAATACAGAGGAGAGTGTCATTGTTATTTGCCTTTTTATCAGGTTAAAACGTATTTCAACCAGTTGCGCATCTTCTGAAGGGAAATGCGCAGTAAGGCTCAAGTATTAGCAACGCGTTGCGCACTAACAATTGTCTTAATTAACAGACAAATTATGATATTTGGTTTTTTAGTTTATTTGTGATGGGGAGCAAATTAGAGGTGAAATAAAAAAGGCGAGGAATAAAACCCTCGCCTTTTTGCGATCGTGTTGCCGTTACTTGTTCAGTTCCGCCAGGCTCAGCCAGGTTTGCACTACCGTGTCCGGGTTCAGGGAGAGGCTATCGATCCCCTCTTCCATCAGCCAGGCAGCAAAGTCTTCATGGTCGGATGGCCCCTGACCGCAAATCCCGACGTATTTGCCCTGCTTCTTCGCCGCGCGGATGGACATAGAGAGCAGCGCTTTCACCGCCTCGTTACGCTCGTCGAACAGCTCGGAGACCACGCCGGAGTCGCGGTCCAGGCCCAGCGTCAGCTGCGTCATGTCGTTCGAGCCGATAGAGAAGCCGTCGAAGTGCTCCAGGAACTGCTCGGCCAGCAGGGCGTTGGACGGGATCTCGCACATCATGATGATCTTAAGCCCGTTTTCGCCGCGCTTCAGCCCCTGACGCGCCAGCTCGTCCACCACCGCTTTCGCCTGATCCACGGTACGCACGAACGGGATCATGATTTCGACGTTGGTCAGCCCCATGTCGTTGCGCACGCGTTTCACCGCCTCGCACTCCAGCGCGAAGCAGTCGCGGAAGCTGTCGGACACGTAGCGTCCGGCCCCGCGGAAGCCCAGCATCGGGTTCTCTTCTTCCGGCTCGTAGCGCTCGCCGCCCACCAGGTTAGCGTATTCGTTAGACTTAAAGTCAGACAGACGCACGATCACGCGTTTCGGGTAGAACGCCGCGCCCAGCGTGGCGATCCCTTCGGTCAGGCGGCCAACGTAGAACTCTTTCGGCGAGTCGTAGCCTTTCATCATCTCGCGGATTTCGTTCTGCAGCTTCGCGTCCTGGTCGTCAAACTCCAGCAGCGCGCGCGGGTGAACGCCGATCATACGGTTGATGATGAATTCCAGACGCGCCAGGCCAACGCCTTCGTTCGGCAGGCAGGCGAAATCAAACGCGCGGTCCGGGTTACCGACGTTCATCATGATCTTCAGCGGCAGATCCGGCATGGTATCCACGCTGGAGCTCTTCACGCTGAAGTCAAGGATATCGGCATACACGTAGCCGGTATCGCCTTCCGCACAGGAAACGGTTACGTTCTGGCCGTCCTTCATGCGCTCGGTAGCGTCACCGCAGCCGACAACCGCCGGGATCCCCAGCTCGCGGGCAATGATCGCCGCGTGGCAGGTACGGCCGCCGCGGTTGGTGACGATGGCCGAGGCTTTCTTCATGATCGGTTCCCAGTCCGGGTCGGTCATGTCGGTCACCAGCACGTCGCCTGGCTCAATACGGTTCATCTCGCTGATGTCGTGGATCACCTTGACCGGACCAGCACCGATGCGGTGACCGATGGCGCGGCCTTCCGCCACGATTTTACCCTGCGCGTGCAGCGTATAACGCTCCATCACCTGGCCGCGAGAGCGAACGGTCTCCGGGCGCGCCTGAACGATAAACAGCTTGCCGGTGTTCCCGTCTTTCGCCCATTCGATATCCATCGGACGGCCATAGTGTTTTTCAATCTGCACCGCCTGCTTCGCCAGCTCCTGCACTTCGGCGTCGGTCAGGGAGAAGCGGTCGCGCTGCTCCTGCGGCACATCTTCAATCTTAACCTGCTTGCCGTGCTCCTGGGTTGGGGCATAGATCATGCGGATTTTTTTCGAGCCCATGGTGCGGCGCACCACCGCCGGACGGCCCGCAGCAAGCGTAGGCTTGTGGACGTAGAACTCGTCAGGGTTCACCGCGCCCTGCACCACCATCTCACCCAGGCCCCATGCGGAGGTGATAAACACCACCTGGTCGAAGCCGGATTCGGTATCAATGGAGAACATCACGCCGGAGGAACCCACGTCCGAACGCACCATGCGCTGCACGCCCGCGGAGAGCGCCACGCCGCGATGGTCGTAGCCCTGATGCACGCGATAGGAGATGGCGCGGTCGTTGAACAGGGAAGCAAACACGTGCTTCACCGCCACCAGCACGGCATCGTAGCCCTGAACGTTCAGGAAGGTTTCCTGCTGCCCGGCAAACGACGCGTCCGGCATGTCTTCTGCGGTCGCGGAAGAACGCACGGCAAAGGAGGCCTGCGCGTCGTCAGCGGAGAGCTGGTTGTACGCGTCATGGATAGCTTTTTCCAGTTCCGGCTGGAAAGGTGTGTCGATGATCCACTGGCGGATCTGCGCCCCGGCTTTGGCAAGCTCGGTGACGTCATCAATATCCGTTTTATCCAGCAGGTCGTAAATGCGCTGGTTTACACCGCTCTGGTCTAAAAACAGGTTAAACGCGTCGGCGGTCGTGGCAAACCCGTTTGGTACGGAGACACCCATACCGGACAGATTTGTAATCATTTCACCCAGGGAGGCATTTTTGCCCCCAACTCTGTCTACATCATTCATGCCGAGTTGGTTATACCAAAGCACCAGCGGTGACGAGCCATTGTTGGACATCGAAACAATCCTTTTGTGATATTTGATCGGAGTAAGTAACACCTGACTACGTATTTATACTGGCATAATTATTTGCGCTAAAAAAACGGTGAATCGTGTAAGCAATTTAAATTTTCAACTTTTCGGATAGTTTCCCACCAGCCAATAAGCTGATGATTCCTCTATATTCAGCCAGAAACCACAAAAATAAAGCCGCTATTTGAAAAATGAAATCCGCTTTTCAGGAAAACCAAAAACATCATTTCATTTTAAATTCAGATAACTTCTTTGCTGTGCAATTAACTTTTTTAATTTATGCTTTCAGACAATTACGTATGATATTCAGGGTGGGTAAAATGGATAATGCTGTCGATCGCCACGTTTTTTATATTTCTGATGGTACGGCGATCACCGCCGAGGTGCTGGGCCACGCGGTGATGTCGCAATTCCCCGTTTCGATTAACAGCATCACGCTGCCGTTTGTGGAAAATGAGAGCCGCGCCAAAGCGGTGAAGGACCAGATTGACGCCATCTTCCAGCAGACCGGCGTGCGCCCGCTGGTGTTCTACTCCATCGTTATTCCAGAGATTCGCCACATCATTCTGCAAAGTGAAGGCTTCTGCCAGGATATCGTGCAGGCGCTGGTGGCTCCGCTTCAGAGCGAGCTGAAGCTTGACCCGACGCCTATCGCCCACCGCACCCACGGGCTGAACCCCGGCAACCTGACCAAGTACGACGCGCGTATCGCCGCCATCGACTACACCCTGGCGCATGACGACGGAATTTCGCTGCGCAATCTCGACCAGGCGCAGGTGATTTTGCTCGGCGTGTCGCGCTGCGGCAAAACGCCGACCAGCCTCTATCTGGCGATGCAGTTTGGCATCCGCGCCGCAAACTACCCCTTTATTGCTGACGATATGGATAACCTGGTGCTGCCCGCTGCGCTCAAGCCGCTGCAGCACAAGCTGTTCGGCCTGACAATTAACCCGGAACGTCTCGCGGCAATCCGCGAAGAGCGCCGCGAAAACAGCCGCTACGCCTCGATGCGCCAGTGCCGCATGGAGGTTTCCGAAGTGGAGGCGCTGTACCGCAAAAATCAGATCCCGTGGCTGAACAGCACGAACTATTCGGTAGAAGAGATCGCCACCAAAATTCTCGACATCATGGGGCTTAACCGCCGCATGTACTAATATGCTAGTACATTGGCTCGGATTCATGTATCATCCTTTTCAACAGCGGGGCGGTGTCGCCCCGAACTTGAAATCAGCAGGGATTGGTTTAATGTGATGCCCATCACTTCCCGGTAGTCTGCCGATGAAGCACAAATTTTCTGAGACACGTCATGAATAAAACCGATGAACTCCGCACGGCGCGCATAGACAGCCTGGTCACCCCGGCTGAACTGGCCGAGCGGCACCCCGTTTCCGCCGCGGTCGCGGAACATGTGACGGCCTCCCGCCGCCGCATTGAAAAAATCCTCAATGGTGAAGACAAACGTCTTCTGGTAGTGATTGGGCCCTGCTCCATCCACGATCTGGATGCCGCGATGGATTATGCAAAACGCCTTCAGGGGATGCGGGATAAATACCAGCATCGCCTTGAAATAGTGATGCGCACCTACTTTGAAAAACCGCGTACCGTGGTGGGCTGGAAGGGGCTGATTTCCGACCCTGACCTTAACGGCAGCTATCGCGTGAACCACGGCATCGAGCTGGCGCGCAAGCTGCTGCTGCAGGTCAACGAGCTGGGCGTGCCGACGGCCACCGAGTTTCTCGATATGGTGACCGGGCAGTTTATCGCCGACCTGATCGGCTGGGGCGCGATTGGCGCGCGCACGACCGAAAGCCAGATCCACCGCGAGATGGCTTCCGCCCTCTCCTGTCCGGTCGGCTTTAAAAACGGGACCGACGGCAACACCCGAATTGCGGTGGATGCGATCCGCGCCTCGCGTGCCAGCCATATGTTCCTCTCGCCGGACAAGAGCGGCCATATGACCATCTACCAGACCAGCGGTAACCCGTATGGGCACATCATTATGCGCGGCGGGAAGAAGCCTAATTACCATGCACAAGATATTGCGGCTGCCTGCGAAACGCTGGCCGAATTCGACCTGCCGGAACATCTGGTGGTGGATTTCAGCCACGGCAACTGCCAGAAGCAGCATCGCCGCCAGCTGGACGTTTGCGATGAGGTCTGTCAGCAGATCCGCAGCGGCTCGACCGCCGTTGCCGGGATTATGGCCGAAAGCTTTATCAAAGAAGGCACGCAGAAAATCGTTGCCGGGCAGCAGATGGTGTACGGCCAGTCTATCACCGACCCGTGCCTGAGCTGGGAAGACAGCGAGCTGCTGCTGGAGAAGCTGGCAGGTGCGGTTGATTCTCGCTTCTGATGTTATTGTCGGGTGGCGCCCTTCTCCCTCTCCCTTTGGGAGAGGGTTGGGGTGAGGGGATCAGACCGCACCTCCCCCTAAATTTGATCCCGTCACACAATTTTCACAAAAACGCTTGCCGTGAAATTGCAGTTTATTGATAATGATTATCATTGTTACATTGATTGTTATTTATAAACATGATGTCACCTACGGATAACAGCGCGGCAACGCCAGCTAAAACACACACAGCACCGTCCCCTACCCCTACCGATCGTCGCATCGACAGCAAAACTTTGCTGGGTGATGAGGGCCGGGTGATTATCGAGCATGACGGCCAGCACTATCTGCTGCGCCAGACGAATGCCGGAAAACTGATCCTCACAAAATAAACCAAAACTTTCGCCAGCCACCCAGGTGATCCCCAGGCAGCCAGCGCTTTCGATACTTTATGGAGAGTTGCTATGCCACACCTGCATACCGCACGTTTACGCCCGTCCCTTCTGGCGCTGGCGATTGTCAGCACCCTGCCGGGCGCCGCGTTTGCTGCCGCAGATGAAATCACCGTCACCGCAACGGGCAACGCCCGTAGCGCCTTCGAAGCCCCGATGATGGTGAGCGTGATTGACGCCACCGCCCCGGAAAAACAGACCGCCAGCTCTGCCGCCGACCTGCTGCGCAACGTGCCCGGCCTGACGCTGGACGGCACCGGCCGCACCAACGGTCAGGACGTTAACCTGCGCGGCTACGACCGCCGCGGCGTGCTGGTGCTGGTCGACGGCGTGCGCCAGGGTACCGACACCGGGCACCTTAACAGCACGTTTCTCGATCCGGCGCTGATTAAACGTATTGAAGTGGTGCGCGGTCCGTCTGCTCTGCTCTACGGCAGCGGCGCGCTGGGTGGCGTCATCTCCTATGATACCGTCGACGCCAAAGATCTGCTGGAACCGGGCAAAAACAGCGGTTACCGCGTGTTTGGTACCGGCGCGACGGGGGATCACAGCCTCGGCCTGGGGGCCAGCGCCTATGGCCGTACCGATACCCTGGACGGCCTGGTGTCGTGGTCCAGCCGCGACCGCGGCGATATCCGCCAGAGCGACGGTGCAACGGCGCCGAACGACGAATCCATCAATAACATGCTGGCGAAAGGCAGCTGGAAAATCGACCAGGCCCAGACGCTGAGCGGCGCCCTGCGCTACTACAACAACGCCGCGCAGGAGCCGAAAAACCCGCAAACCGCTGATGCCAATAGCAGCAACCCGATGACCGACCGTTCCACCATTCAGCGCGATGCGCAGGTTGGCTACCACATTGCGCCGGAAGGGTACGACTGGCTGAATGCCGATGCGAAGGTTTACTGGTCCGAAGCGCGCATTAATGCCCAGAACATCGACAGCACCGGCGAGTTCCGCAAGCAGACCACCAAAGGCGGCAAGGTGGAAAACCGTACCCGCCTCTTCAGCGACTCCTTTGCCTCTCACCTGCTGACCTACGGCGGAGAATATTATCGTCAGGAGCAGCGTCCGGGCGGGGCCACGACCGGCTTCCCGGAGGCGAAAATCGACTTCAGCTCCGGCTGGCTGCAGGATGAAATCACCCTGCGCGACCTGCCCGTTACCCTTCTGGGCGGCACGCGCTATGACAACTATCGCGGCAGCAGCGAGGGCTACGATGACGTCAATGCCGATAAGTGGTCTTCCCGGGCGGGATTAACCGTCAGCCCGACCGACTGGCTGATGCTGTTCGGCTCTTACGCGCAGGCCTTCCGCGCGCCGACCATGGGCGAAATGTATAACGACGCCAAACACTTCTCCATCGGCCGGTTCTACACCAACTACTGGGTGCCGAACCCGAACCTGCGCCCGGAAACCAACGAAACGCAGGAATTTGGTTTCGGCCTGCGCTTTGACGACCTGATGCTCGCCAACGACGCGCTGGAATTCAAGGCCAGCTATTTCGATACCAAAGCCAAAGACTACATCTCCACCACCGTCAATTTTGCCGCGGCGACCACCATGTCGTACAACGTTCCCAACGCCAAAATCTGGGGCTGGGACGTGATGGCAAAATACTCGGCCGACCTGTTTAACCTCGACGTGGCCTATAACCGCACCCGCGGGAAAGATACCGATACCGGGGAGTACATCTCCAGCATCAACCCGGACACCGTCACCAGCAAGCTGGACGTTCCGGTGGCGCAAAGCGGTTTCTCCGTGGGCTGGATCGGCACCTTTGCCGATCGTTCAACCCACGTCAGCAGCAGCTACAGCAAGCAGCCGGGCTATGCGGTTAACGATTTCTACGTCAGCTATAAGGGCCAGGAGCAGCTCAAGGGCGTCACCACCACGCTGGTGCTCGGCAACGCCTTCGACAAGGAGTACTGGTCTCCGCAGGGTATTCCGCAGGACGGTCGTAACGGCAAGATTTTCGTAAGCTATCAGTGGTAATTCCCTTCGGGGCCACTCTTCAGAAGGATAAGACAATGCATCACTACACACGCTGGCTTGAGCTAAAAGAAGAACATCCGGGTAAGTACGCGCGAGACATCGCCGGGTTAATGAACATCAGCGAAGCGGAGCTGACCTTTGCGCGCGTGGGCCATGACGCCTGGCGACTGCGAGGAGAAATCCGCGATATCCTGGGCGCGCTGGAAGCCGTGGGTGAAACCAAGTGCATCTGCCGCAACGAGTATGCCGTTCACGAGCAGGTGGGCAGCTTCACCAACCAGCACCTGAACGGCCACGCCGGGCTGGTGCTGAACCCGCGCGCGCTGGATCTGCGCCTGTTCCTCAACCAGTGGGCGAGCGCGTTTCACCTCAGCGAAACCACCGCCCGCGGCGAGCGCCAGAGCATTCAGTTCTTCGATCGCCAGGGCGATGCGGTGCTGAAGGTCTACACCACGGACAACACCGACCTCGCCGCCTGGGGCGACGTGCTGACCCGCTTTATCTTTGCCGATAACCCGCCGCTTGAGCTGAGCGCCGGGGATGCCCCGGCTCACGCCGAAAACGCGGATGCCGCTCTGGTGGACAAGGAGTGGCGCGCCATGACCGACGTGCATCAGTTCTTCAGCCTGCTCAAACGCCACAACCTCAGCCGCCAGCAGGCGTTTCGCCTGGTGGGCGACGACCTTGCCTGTAAGGTGGAGAACAGCGCGCTGGCACAGCTGCTGGAAGCGGCACGCCAGGACGGCAACGAAATCATGGTCTTCGTCGGCAACCGCGGCTGCGTGCAGATCTTCACCGGCGCGGTGGAGAAAGTCGTGCCGATGAAAGGCTGGCTGAACATCTTTAACCCTGCCTTTACCCTGCATCTGCTGGAGGAGACGATCGCGGAGAGCTGGGTGACGCGCAAGCCCACGGCTGACGGTCACGTCACCAGCCTGGAGCTGTTTGCCGCCGACGGCACGCAAATCGCCCAGCTTTACGGCCAGCGTACCGAAGGCGAGCCGGAGCAGAGCCAGTGGCGCAGCCAGATTGACGCCCTGACGCCAAAAGGGCTGGCCGCATGAAAACGTGGTTAGCCCTGCTGAGCGCCCTGCCTCTGGTGACGTTTGCCGCCGCGCAGGAGAAAATTGTCGCCCTTGGCGGCGACGTGACCGAGATTGTCTATGCGCTTGGCGCGCAGTCTTCTCTGGTCGCGCGCGACAGCACCAGCCAGTGGCCGCAGGCGGCAAACGATCTGCCTGACGTGGGGTATTTACGCCAGCTTAACGCCGAAGGCATTTTGTCCATGCGCCCCACGCTGGTGCTGGCCAGCGACCAGGCGCAGCCGTCTCTGGCGCTGAAGCAGGTCGAGCAAAGTCACGTCAGGGTGGTAACCGTTCCCGGCCGCAACGACCTGAGCGTCATTGACGAAAAGGTTCGCGTGATTGCCGACGCCACGCACCGTGAAGCCGAGGGAGAAGCCCTGCGCCACACGCTGCGTCAGGCGCTGGCGGCTCTGCCCACCGCGCCCCTCAACAAGCGGGTGCTGTTTATCCTCAATCACGGGGGAATGACCGCGATGGCCGCCGGGCAGCAGACCGGCGCAGACGCCGCCATCCGTGCCGCCGGGCTGCAGAACGCGATGCAGGGATTCACCCGCTACCAGCCGCTGTCTCAGGAAGGGGTCATTGCCAGCCAGCCCGATCTGGTGGTGATTTCGCAGGACGGCGTGAACGCGCTGGGCGGCGAGGAGAACCTGTGGAAGCTGCCCGGTCTGGCGCAAACCCCGGCGGGACGGAACAGGCAGGTGCTGGCGATTGATGATATGGCGCTGCTGGGCTTCAGCGTGCGAACGCCGGCTGCCATCCAGAAGCTGCGCGCCAAAGCGGAGCAACTGCCCTGATGTCCCGGCGGATCGCCTTGTCGCTGTGGATGCTGGCCGCGATCCTGAGCATCATGACGCTCACCGCGACCGGGTTTGGGGCACTGCACCTGCCGGTCAGCCTGCTGTGGAGCGGCAGCGATGAGGCCATGCGTCAGATCTGGCTTACCATTCGCCTGCCCCGCGTGCTGCTGGCGCTGGTGATTGGCGGAGCGCTGGCGCTGGCCGGCTGTGTGATGCAGGGGCTGTTCCGCAACCCGCTGGCGGACCCGGGGTTGCTGGGGATCAGCAGCGGCGCGGCGCTGGCGGTGGCGCTGTGGGTGGTCATTCCCGCCGCGTTACCTGCCCTGCTGATGCTGTATGCCCCGATGCTCGCGGCGTTCCTCGGCGCGCTGGCCGCAACCGTCATTATCTTCCTGCTCAGCCAGCAGCGTCACGGCTCCCTGTCCCGCCTGCTGCTGGTGGGGATCGCCATCAACGCCCTGTGCGGCGCGGCCGTCGGGGTGCTCTCATGGCTCAGCAACGATGCCCAGCTTCGCCAGCTTTTCCTCTGGGGAATGGGCAGCCTCGGGCAGGCGCAGTGGTCCACCCTGCTGGCGGTAACGTCGCTGATGGTGCCCGCGGTGCTGGTTATCTGGCGGCTGGCCGGCCCGCTCAACCTGCTGCAGCTGGGCGATGAAGAGGCGCACTATCTCGGGGTGGATGTCGCGATGGTACAGCGGATCCTGCTGCTGTGCAGCGCCCTGCTGGTTGCCGCGGCGGTGGCCGTCAGCGGGGTGATCGGCTTTATTGGCCTTGTGGTGCCGCACCTGATGCGCATGTGGCTGGGGGCCGACCACCGGGCCGTCGTTCCCGGCTCGGTGCTGGCCGGCGCGCTGCTGCTGCTGGTTGCCGACACGCTTGCGCGCACCCTGGTCTCTCCGGCGGAGATGCCCGTCGGGTTGTTGACCAGCCTTCTCGGCGCGCCGTGGTTCCTGTGGCTTATCTTTCGTCGCGGAGGTACGCATGGCTGAACGCTATTGTGCAGAAAACATTTTCTTTCACGCCGGGCAGCGGACGCTGATCGACGATGTGTCGCTTACCCTCTCTCAGGGTGAGCTGGTCGCACTGATTGGCCCAAACGGTGCCGGGAAATCGACGTTATTGCGGCTGCTTACCGGCTATCTCAAGCCCGCAAGCGGACGCTGCACTCTGGCCGGCACGCCGCTTGCGGACTGGCCGCCGGATACCCTCGCTCGCTACCGGGCGGTGATGCGCCAGAATACACAGCCCGGATTCGACTGGCCGGTAGAAGCGGTGGTCGGTATGGGACGCGCCCCCTGGACTCGCTCCCCTGAAGCGTCGGTGGTTGAGGAAGTGATGGCGATAACGGGCTGTCTACCGCTGGCGGGCAGACGCTATTCGACGCTCTCCGGCGGCGAGCAGCAGCGGATCCAGCTCGCCCGCGCGCTGGCCCAGCTCTGGTGCGACGGAGCACCGCGCGGCTGGCTGTTTCTTGATGAGCCCACCTCCGCGCTGGATCTCTACCACCAGCAGCATCTGCTGCGCCTGATGAAATCCCTGACCCGTCGGGGTCATCTTCACGTCTGCGTGGTGCTGCACGATCTCAATCTGGCGGCGCTGTGGGCGGATCGCATTCTGCTGTTGCACAGCGGCAGGCTGGTCTCCAGTGGCGCGCCGCGGGACGTGCTGCAGGCCGGGACGCTGGCGCGCTGGTACGGCGCGCAGGTGCGCGTCGGCAGCCATCCGGATCACCCCGTACCGCAGGTATTTCTCGCCCCCTGAGCGGGCTGGTAAAAATCCTTCAGCGTTTCCAGCAGGGCATGCGCCGCTTTAGAGAGCTGCGTGTGCCCCGGATGGATCGCTCCGATACACTTTTCTATGGGCGGGTTATCCAGCGGAATACAGACCGCACCCAGTGCCGTCATCTGCGCTTCGCAGAGCGCCGGTACGGCGCTGCCGCCCAGCCCGCTGGCGACCATGCGCCCTACCGTCACCAGCTGATGGCTCTCCAGCGCCACGTCCAGCTTTCTGCCGCTTCGCGCCAGCTCCTCCTCCATCATCAGACGTACCGCCGAAGGGCGCTGCAGGGTAATGAAGTCCAGCGTCAGCAGCTCTTCCCAGACCAGCCGCTTTTTGCCCGCCAGCGCGGAGTCCTTCGGCACAATGGCGACAAACCTGTCGAGCCCCAGCGGCGTAAAAAGCAGGTTGTGCGTGGGGGCCGGCTCAAAGGCGATCCCCATCTCAACCCGCCCTTCCCGCACCATCTCAACCACCTGCTCATTGATGACGTCATGCACGGTGACGTTGATCCCGGCGTGGCGATCGCGAAACACCTTGAGCACCTCCGGCAAGACGTTGGCGGCAAATGACGGCATCGCCGCGACGGAGATTTTGCCGCGCTGCAGGGTAAAGCACTGGTGCATCGCCTCTTCCACATTATCCCAGTCGGCAAGCAGCTGCCGCGCCATCGGCAGAAACGTCTCCCCTTCCTGCGTGAGGGCAACCTTGCGCGTGCTCCGCTGCAGCAGCGGGCCGCCGAGCGCGTCTTCCAGACTTTTAATCGTCAGGCTCAGGGCCGGCTGGGAGAGATTTAAGCGTTCGCTGGCGTGCGCGAAATTGAGAGTGTGAGCTACCGCTAAAAACGCGCGTAACTGTTTGACACTCATTCTCATTTTTCATCCTGTTAACTAATTGAAAAGAATTAGTTAACAGGAAATTAATAAGAAAACCAAATGAGTGGGTCACAAATTCAAAATTAACAAATGAGTCGCCGCCCCAAATGATACCGGCACGGTTAACGGGAGGGATGACTATGGCAGGACTGGATAAGCGCGTTGGCAGCTATGCGCAGGCGCTGGATGGGCTGACGGACGGAATGACCTTGCTGGCGGGCGGCTTCGGCCTGTGCGGCATTCCGGAGAACCTGATTGCGGAGGTCCGACGCCGTCAGGTGAGAGATTTGACCGTGGTGTCAAACAACTGCGGCGTGGATGGATTCGGTCTGGGGATACTGCTCGAAACGCGGCAGGTTCGCAAAGTGGTGGCCTCTTACGTCGGCGAGAACGCGCTGTTTGAGCAGCAGGTGCTGAGCGGCGAGCTGGAGATTGAGCTCACCCCGCAGGGCACGCTGGCGGAAAAGGTGCGCGCGGGCGGGGCCGGTATTCCGGCGTTTTACACGGCCACCGGCTACGGCACGCCCGTGGCGGCCGGCAAGGACGTGCGCCAGTTTGCGGGCAAGCACTACATCCTCGAGGAGGCGATCGTCGGCGATTTCGCGCTGATCAAGGGCTGGAAAGCGGACTGGTACGGCAACGTCATCTATCGCCATACCGCGCAAAACTTTAATCCGCTGATGGCAACGGCGGGCCGGATCACGGTGGTGGAGGTGGAAGAGATTGTTCCGCCGGGCGAACTGCCCCCGTCGGCCATTCACACTCCGGGAATTTACGTCGACAGGCTGATTGTCGGCCAGTTTGAAAAACGCATTGAGCAGCGCACCCTGCGCGCGCAAGGAGTGTGACGATGTTAACCCGTGAACAGATGGCCATGCGCGTCGCCCGCGAACTGCGCGACGGTTATTACGTCAACCTGGGGATCGGCATCCCTACCCTGGTGGCGAACTACATCCCGGACGGGATGGACGTGATGCTGCAGTCGGAAAACGGCCTGCTGGGGATGGGGGCTTTTCCTGACGAGCAGAGCCTCGACGCCGACATGATCAACGCCGGTAAACAGACCGTGACCGCGCGGATCGGCGCAGCCATTTTCGACTCGGCCCAGTCGTTTGCCATGATCCGCGGCGGCCATGTGGACCTGACCGTGCTGGGCGCGTTTGAAGTGGACGTGGAGGGCAATATCGCCTCGTGGATGATCCCCGGAAAGATGGTGAAGGGCATGGGCGGCGCGATGGATCTCGTTGCCGGGGCGCAGAACATCATCGTGGTGATGACCCACGCCTCAAAGAGCGGTGAGTCAAAGCTGCTGCCGCGCTGCACGCTGCCGCTCACGGGCGCGGGCTGTATCCGTCGGGTCCTGACCGATCTCGCGCTGCTGGAAATCCAGGACGGCGCGTTCATCCTGCGGGAATACGCCCCGGGCGTCAGTACTGACGAGATCGTGCGTAAAACGGCAGGGAAAATCATTGTGGCGGACGACGTGCGCGAGATGCGCTTCAACTGAGGGGTCAGCATGAACAAGGTCATGATTGTCGGGGTAACGCGAACCCCCATCGGCAGTTTTCGCGGATCGCTCTCGCCCCTTTCTGCGGTTGAGCTTGGGGCCGTCACGGTACGGCGCCTGCTGGAGAACAGCGGTCTCAGCGCAGAGCAGGTAGACGAACTGATTTTCGGACAGGTGCTGACGGCCGGATGCGGGCAAAACCCCGCCCGCCAGGCGGCCATCGGCGCCGGATTGCCCGTCAGCACGCCGGCGACCACCGTCAACCTGGTGTGCGGCGCGGGCTTAAAAGCGGTGCAGCTCGCCGCGCAGGCGATCCGCTGCGGCGACGCGGAGGTGGTTATCGCCGGCGGTCAGGAGAGCATGAGCAACGCCCCGTATCTGCTGGACGGCGCGCGTGCAGGGCTGCGTTTCGGGCACGCGGGCCTCAAGGACAGCATGATTACCGACGGCCTGTGGGACGTATTCAACGATTATCACATGGGGATCACCGCTGAAAACGTCGCTCGCGAGTATGGCATTTCCCGCGAGCAGCAGGACGCCTTCGCCGCCCGGTCGCAGCAAAAAGCGGCCTCCGCCATCGAAGCGGGTCGCTTTGACGCCGAGATAGCGCCGGTGACGGTGAAACAGGGTAAAAAGCCGCCGCTGGTTATCAGCCGTGACGAACAGCCCCGACCGGGCACCGCCGCAGAGCAGCTTGCGCAGCTGCGCCCCGCCTTTTTGCACGAGGAAGGCACCGTCACGGCGGGGAATGCTTCCGCGCTCAACGACGGTGCCGCCGCGGTGCTGCTGATGAGCGAGGAAAAGGCGCGGGAGAGCGGATTTCCTGTTCTTGGCCGCATCGTGAGTTACGCCGTGACGGGCGTTGACCCGTCGGTGATGGGCATGGGCCCGGTCAGCGCCTGCCGGACGGCGCTGGCGCGAGCGGGCTGGACGCTCGACGAGGTGGACCTCATTGAAGCCAATGAAGCCTTTGCCGCCCAGGCGCTGGCGGTGGGCCAGCAGCTCGGCTGGGACGAGCGCAAGGTCAACGTTAACGGCGGCGCCATCGCCCTGGGCCATCCGATTGGCGCCTCCGGCTGCCGCATCCTCGTGACCCTGCTGTACGAAATGCAGCGCCGTGACGTTAAAAAAGGGCTCGTCACCCTGTGCGTAGGCGGCGGACAAGGCATTGCCCTGACCGTCGAGCGTTAAACCTCTCGTTGGTACCCGAATAATAATTAAAGTGAGGAGTCGTAATGAGTGTGTTAATAGCCCTGGCGGCGCTGGCACTGCTGATGCTGGCGGCCTACCGCGGATACAGCGTTATTTTGTTTGCGCCGATCGCGGCGCTCGGCGCCGTGCTGCTGACCGATCCGGGTGCCGTCGGCCCGACGTTTACCGGCCTGTTTATGGAAAAAATGGTGGGTTTCGTCAAGCTCTACTTCCCGGTGTTCCTGCTGGGGGCGGTGTTTGGCAAGCTGATTGAGCTTTCCGGTTTTTCACGCTCCATCGTCGCCGCCGCGATCCAGATCCTCGGGCGTAGACACGCCATCCCGGTGATTGTCCTGGTGTGTGCGCTGTTAACCTACGGCGGCGTTTCGCTGTTCGTGGTGGCGTTTGCGGTGTACCCGTTTGCCGCCGAGCTGTTTCGCCAGAGCGGCATCCCCAAGCGGCTGATCCCGGCCACCGTGGCGCTTGGGGCATTCTCGTTTACCATGGACGCCCTGCCCGGCACGCCGCAGATCCAGAATATCATCCCTACCAGCTTCTTCGGCACGAACGCCTGGGCGGCCCCGTGGCTGGGGCTTATCGGCTCTCTGTTTATTATCGTCTTTGGGCTGCTCTGGCTGGAGCGCCAGCGTCGGAAGGCGCTCAATAACAATGAAGGTTACGGCACGGATCTGAAAAATGAACCCGAGACGCCGGATAACATTAATCTCCCGCATCCGCTGATTGCTATCTCCCCGCTGCTGGTGGTAGGCATACTGAACCTGCTGTTTACCCGCTGGATCCCCGGCTGGTACGGCGTGACTCACGAATTAACCCTGCCCGGCCTGGCGAAACCGATTGTGACCGAGGTGGGCAAGATCACCGCCATCTGGGCCGTGGAGGCGGCGCTAATCGCCGGTATCGTGCTGGTGCTGATTTTTGGCTTTCGCAATATTCGGGGGCGTCTGGCTGAAGGCAGCCGGACGGCGGTGAGCGGAGCCATTCTGGCGGCGATGAATACCGCCTCGGAATACGGTTTCGGCGCGGTTATCGCGGCGCTGCCTGGGTTCCTGGTGTTATCCAAAGCGCTGGCGGCCATTCCGAATCCGCTGCTGAATGAGGCCATCAGCGTGACCGTCCTCGCGGGGATCACCGGTTCGGCTTCCGGCGGAATGAGCATCGCCCTTGCGGCGATGGCCGATACCTTTGTTGCTGCCGCCCATGCGGCCAATATTCCGCTTGAGGTGCTGCACCGCGTGGCCTCGATGGCGAGCGGCGGGATGGATACCCTTCCCCATAACGGCGCGGTGATTACCCTGCTGGCTATCACCGGCCTGAGCCATCGCCAGGCCTACGGCGGCATTTTCGCTATCACCATCATTAAAAGTCTGGCAGTGCTTTTTGTCATTGCCGTGTTCTATCTGACCGGCATTGTGTAAGGAGAGAAGAATGAATCTGAACGGTAAAACCGCCCTGGTAACCGGCTCGACCAGCGGCATTGGCCTGGGGATCGCCCGCGTGCTGGCGAAGGCGGGCGCGCAGCTGATCCTCAACGGCTTCGGCGACAGCGCATCGGCACGGGAAGAGATTGCGCAACTGGGCAAAAAGCCGGGCTATCACGATGCGGATCTGCGGGACGTACTGCAGATTGAGGCCATGATGCGCTACGCCGAATCGCAGTTTGGCGGCGTGGATATTCTTGTGAACAACGCCGGGATCCAGCACGTGGCCCCGGTTGACGCCTTTCCGGTGGAGAAATGGAACGACATTATCGCCATTAACCTTTCCGCGGTGTTTCACACCAGCCGGCTGGCGCTGCCGGCCATGCGGGAGAAAAACTGGGGGCGCGTCATCAATATCGCCTCCGTTCACGGGCTGGTCGCGTCGAAAGAGAAATCGGCCTACGTTGCGGCCAAGCACGGCGTGGTGGGCTTTACCAAATCCCTGGCGCTGGAAACCGCCCGCACGGGGATTACCGCCAATACTATTTGCCCCGGCTGGGTACTGACCCCGCTGGTGCAGCAGCAAATCGACAAGCGTATCGCAGATGGTGTACCGCCGGAGCAGGCCCGCGAACAGCTACTGGCGGAGAAACAGCCTTCAGGGGAGTTTGTTACCCCGGAACAGCTGGGCGAGCTGGCGCTGTTTTTGTGCAGCGACGGCGCCGTGAACGTTCGCGGCGCCGCGTGGAATATGGATGGCGGCTGGGTTGCTCAGTGATGAACAGGCCGGGTAAGGCAACGCCGCCGCCCGGCCAACATCTCTAGCTTGAGCAGCTGACCTCCAGCCGCTTGCCCCAATCGGGCGGGCGGCTGACGTAGTCATCATCCCGGTCGGCAAACGGCGTGCGCAACGCCAGATGCAGCCGGTGTAACTCGTCGTACTTGCCCTGCTCTGCCTGCTCAATCGCCCGCTGCGCCAGCCAGTTGCGTAATACCATCGCGGGATTCGCTGCGTTCATCTGCGCCTGACGGGTAGCGTCGTCTACCTGCTCCTGCTGCAGCCGCGTGCGGTACTGTGCAAACCAGTCGTCAAACGCCTGACGGTCAATAAACTCGTCGCGCAGCGGCGAGGCGGCGCTGTGCAGCTCCGTCTGGCCCAGCATGCGGAAGGTGCGGGTGTAATCGCTTCCCTCACGCGCCATCAGGGCAAACAGGCCGTTGAGGATGTCGTTGTCGCCCTTCTCCTGGGTCATCAGCCCCAGCTTGTTACGCATCAGCGTGCCGTACTCCCGCAGCAAAAGGTCCTGATAGCTGTCGAGCGCATCGTTCAGGGCATCAACGTCGATAAACGGCGATAAGGTCTGTGCAAGCCGCTGAAGGTTCCACAGCCCAACCGCGGGCTGATTATCAAAGCTATAACGCCCCTGATAGTCGGAATGGTTGCAGATATACCCCGGCTGATAATCGTCAAGGAAACCAAACGGACCGTAATCAAAGGTCAGGCCGAGAATCGACATGTTGTCCGTGTTCATGACCCCGTGAGCAAAGCCTACCGTTTGCCAGCGCGCAATCATCGTGGCGGTACGGGCAACCACGTCCCGGAACCAGAGAACGTATTTATCCGCCTCATCCTGCAGATGCGCCCAGTGGTGGCGAATGGCGAAGTCCGCGAGCTGGCGAACCTTGTCCGGCTCGCGGCGATAGTAAAAGTGCTCAAAATGACCAAAGCGCAGATGGCTTTGCGCAATGCGCATCAGCATCGCCCCCTTTTCCACCGTTTCGCGCGCCACCGGCGTGTCGCTGGTGACAATCGACAGCGCGCGGGTGGTGGGAATACCCAGCGCATGCATCGCTTCGGATGCCAGACTTTCGCGTATTGTTGACCGCAATACCGCGCGCCCGTCGCCCATGCGTGAGTAAGGGGTAAGGCCTGCGCCTTTCAGATGCCAGTCAACCGTCTCCCCGTTGGGAAGCCGTTGTTCGCCGAGCAGGATCCCCCTGCCGTCGCCCAGCTGCCCCGCCCAGACGCCAAACTGGTGCCCGCTATAGACCTGAGCCAGAGGCTGCATGCCGGGGAGAAGCGTCTCGCCTCCCCAGACGCCAGCGCTCTCTGAACGCTGAAATAGATCGGGCGGAATGGCCAGCTCATCGGCCAGCCGATCGTTATGCCAGATAAGACGTGAATTATGTAACGGTGTTGGTTTGAGTGCGGTGTAAAAGCCAGGCAACTCGTCATGCCAGTGAGCAGTAAAAGACAGGGTCATAAGTCCTCCTGCTTTTAGTGTAGAGGGTTTACCCGGACTTAAACACGGGCGAAAGGCAGGGTTATCGCTGCTGAACGAGCGTCGTGACGTGCTCCGCCGAGACGGCTGGCCAGAGCGCGCCCTGCATGGCACCAAAATTGAAGGACAGAACGCGCTGCAGCAGGCCGTGGGCGTCAATGCCGGAGACGATCACCGACTGGCAGTGCGGGGTTATTTGCCAGAGGATCGCGCGCATAAAAGGCTCGAAAGAAAGCTCTGAAGCGCGCTGCTGGATGAATCCTTTATCAAGAATAACCCGTTTAAATAATCCATCATAGACGGCCTTGAGCGATGCCGCACCGGCACCAAAGTTTGCCAGCACCAGCGGAAAATGGATTGCCATTCTTGCCAGTTGCAGATCGTCCTTTCCGTTATTTAAATCTGGATAGTTCTCATTAACAGTAAACTCAAGAAACGGATAACGCTCAAGAATTGAAACAGCATTCCCATTACTTAATAAAAACTCAACAATTGCTGGTGTAATATTGATCCATGCAATTAACTGATGCTGAATAAAAAACAGTTTACAGGTATCAAGCAATTGCAGTTTTTCGTTAAACAGCGCTAACTCCTCTGCTGCTGAAAGCCGAGGGATAACGAGCTCGGTGGGGATCCTCACATCGGTGCCGACGCCAGTAAAGTTAACCAGTATTTCTAAACCTTTTAGCTCGCCTGCGCTATTACGGGCAGGCAGAAGCATCAGTTCAGACTGGTAAGCATTATCTAGCGTAATAATCATTGCACTCGCCCCGCATTAAAGATGAGAGAGGACATCCTGGAGCAATTGCTGACACAATTCCACTGTCTTGATTTTAATAAGTTTAATTTCATTAGTTCCGTATTAATTTTCAGATTTATCCCTGAATCTAAAATAATCTTATCCTGGTTACTGAATAATAGCCAGTTTTAGATAAAACAGACACATAAGGATGTTGCTAATTTAGGTAAATTTAACTTTAATCAGCTTATTTGAGAAAAACGGCATGGCTTAATAGTTACCATGCCGACATAAGAATCGTGTACGGGCAGTCTAAATACGTCGCGCCTGCCAGAAATTTTTACGCCAGTACACGTTATCAAGAGAAGAGCGCATCACGCCGCGACTGGTAGAGGCGTGAATAAACTGGTTGTCTGTATCATATATCCCAACATGGAGGCCGCTTTCTCCCGAGCCGGTTTTGAAAAAGACCAGGTCACCGGGCAGGAGATCGTCTTTATCAATTTCAGTGCCTATTTCCGCCTGTTTGCGCGTGTCTCGCGGAAGCTGTAAATCAAACTTGTCACGAAACGTCATCAGCACAAAGCCTGAGCAGTCCACCCCGCCGCGGCTCATGCCGCCGTAGCGATAAGGCGTGCCGCGCCAGTTGCTCAGCTGATCGTTAAGGCTGGCAATGACGGTGATAGAATCTGATAGCCGCGGATTAGGCGGCGGTGCACGATGGCTGCTGCATCCAGCAAGAAAGAGTGCCGCCACGAGGAGAAACCAGAATCGCATTTTCAGACGAATCCTCTGCTTTTATTGTTCTTTCGGTAATTTAGCGTGCAATTGTGTCAACAGGCAAGAAACGGTTACTCCAGCCCGGTAGAAATCAGCATCTTATGCCCCTCTATATCCAGCCTGCGGAACGACATGTTGTAGGCACGGGCGAGATTGGGCGGCGTCAGGACCCGATCCCGCGTACCGCTGGCGACCATCCTGCCGTGCGACAGGAGCCACACGCGATGGGCGTGACGTAACGTATGGTTAAGATCGTGGCTGCTCATCACTACGGCGATACCTTTCCTGCTCAGCGCGCTTAGCAGGCTATCCAGCGCCGCCTGCTGGGCAACATCCAGACCGCTCATCGGTTCATCCAGCAGCAGCATCCTCCCGTGAGGGTTGCCCGCGGGATGGATCTGCAGAATGACCGCCGCCAGACGCACCCGCTGCCATTCCCCCCCGGAAAGCTGGCTGGCATGCCGGGAGAGTTTATCTTCCAGCCCTAACGCCGCAGCCACCTCCTCCAACAGTGCCGTATGCTGTTTGTCGTGCAGATGCAGCATCAGATAATGCCAGACCGGCATCGCAAAAGGCGGTACCTGCTGCTGCACCAGGTAGCTGCGCCGATGTGCCAGCGAGGCGGGTGACCAGTCGACCAAAGCCTGTTCCAGCAGAGTAATCTGCCCTGGCCCGGTGGTCAGCCCCGCCATCCGCGCCAGCAGCGTGCTTTTACCCGCGCCGTTTGGCCCGACGAGATGCAGGATTTCCCCCGAACTGATGTCGCAGGTTATCGGCTCCAGACGCCCCTTCTCGGCGACGTCCGTGAGCTGCATCAGCAGCGTCATTATTTCGCCAGCGCCAGCTTAATAGATTCCATGAGGATCGGATCCTCAGGCGTCATATCAGGCGAAAAACGCTGAACGACCTGGCCGTCACGACCAATCAGGAATTTTTCGAAGTTCCACAGAATGTCGTCCGGATAGAGCGGCGCGCGGCCTTTGCTGGCCATACGCTCGTAAAAACCGCTCTCTTCCGGCGCAACGGCCTTCGGCGCGGCAGCAATCAGCTTCGCATACAGCGGATGGCGGTCTTCACCGTTGACGTCAATTTTGCTGAACATCGGGAACGTCACGCCATAGGTGGTGCTGCAGAAGGTTTTAATCTCTTCTTCGCTGCCCGGCTCCTGGCCCAGGAACTGGTTGCACGGGAAGCCCAGCACGGTAAAACCGTCTTTCTCCCAGGCCTTATGAATATTCTCCAGCTGCTCGTACTGCGGCGTCAGGCCGCATTTCGATGCCACGTTGACGATGAGCAACACCTTGCCTTTGTAGCCTTCCAGCGTGGTGTTATCCCCATCAATGGTGGTCACTTCGGTATTCAGGATATCTGACTGCATAGCATTTCCTCAGGTTATCGATTTAACGTCCAGCTTTTAATAGTAGCCAGATAAAGACTGGCGCGCCCAGCGTAGCGGTCACCACGCCAACAGGCAATTCTGCGGCCGTCAGGGCGAGACGGGCGATGATATCGGCCACCAGCAGCGTGGCAGCCCCGGCAACCGCCGAGGCCGGAAGCAAGGTTCGATGATCCGTGAAGCCGCACAGACGCAGCATGTGCGGAATGACCAGCCCGATAAAGCCAATCGCCCCCGCCAGGGCCACGCTGACGCCCACCAGCCAGCCAATGGCAATGACCAGTACGTTACGCCAGAAACCAATCGGCATGCCGAGCTGGCGGGCAGAGATTTCCCCCAGCGCGAGCCGATTCAGCGGCTGGGCCTGCAGCGCAGCCCACGCGATGACCGGCACCAGCAGCGCCATTAGCCAGCCCTGCTGCCAGTCAACGCCGCCAAAGCCGCCCATCATCCAGTACATGAGCTGGCGCAGGTCAAAGGAGGTCGAGAAGTAGACTGCCCAGGTCATCAGCGCGCTACAGATGATCCCCAGCGCAACGCCGGCAAGCAGCAGCCGGCTGGTCGACAGGTGCCGTCTGGCGAAGCGAAGAAGAATGACGGTGATCAGCAGTGCGCCAAGAATGGCGCTCAGGCTAATACTCCAGCCGGAGAGTTCTCCCCCGCCCAGCATCACCGCCGCAATCAGCCCGACGCCTGCACCGTTCGACACTCCGAGCAGGCCGGGCTCCGCCAGCGGGTTTTCGAACAGCGCCTGCATAATGGTGCCAGACAGCGCCAGCGCGGCGCCGACCAGGATCACCGCAACGGTGCGCGGCAGGCGAATTTGCCAGACGAAGAGCTGCCCGTCAGGCCCCAGCCAGCGTTCAGGCCCGATCCAGCTGTCGCCCGCGCAGAGGCTGATACCCGCGGCAAGAATAAGCAGCAGCACCAGCAGAAGCAGGCGACGCCGGTCGGAACGGTGCTGGCGATGAGCATAATCAAGCATGTGTACGGTTTGTTAGCGAGTGATGTAATTGATTTTACGGCGGGTTTGCCGGAGAGCGCAAAGAAAAAAGGCCGCGTGGGCGGCCTTTTTGGTTAGTTCATATTACTCTGCTTTAGGCGTTGCGTTTTCGACGCGGCTCTTTAACTTCTGGCCGGGTCTGAAGGTCACCACGCGGCGGGCTGTAATGGGAATATCTTCCCCCGTCTTCGGGTTACGGCCCGGACGTTGGTTTTTGTCTCGCAAATCAAAATTGCCAAAACCGGAGAGTTTTACCTGCTCACCATTTTCCAGAGCACGACGGATCTCTTCGAAAAACAGCTCTACCAGCTCTTTGGCATCCCGTTTGCTAAGCCCAAGCTTATCAAACAGATATTCTGACATTTCAGCTTTTGTAAGCGCCATAGGTTCAATCCCTCAATGATGCCTGGAATCGCTCTTTTAATGCCTCTACACATTTGGCGACGGTAGCGGCAATCTCCTCTTCTTCGAGTGTACGGCTGGTATCCTGAAGGATAAGGCTGATAGCGAGGCTCTTGAAACCTTCTGCTACGCCCTTGCCGCGGTACACGTCAAATAAGTTTACGCCAACTACCTGATTTACGCCAACTTTCTTACATTCGGCCAAAATATCTGCTGCAGGCACGTTTTCAGCGACCACAACCGCGATATCACGGCGGTTCGCCGGGAAGCGGGAGACGTCCTGCGCCTGAGGAATGACGCGGTCTGCAACCGGGCTCCACTCCAGCTCGAACACGATGGTACGGCCGTTCAGGTCCAGCTTACGCTCCAGCTCAGGGTGAACAACCCCAATGAAACCAACGCGTTTGCCGTCTAAATAAATCGCCGCGCTCTGGCCTGGATGAAGCGCAGGAATCGCTTCCGCGCGGAATTCAATTTCAGATAATTTACCGGTCAGATCCAGAATTGCTTCCAGATCGCCCTTCATATCGTAGAAATCAACCGTGCCTTTTGCCAGGTCCCAGTGCTCTTCGTAGCGGTTACCGCTGATGGCACCAGCCAGCATGAGATCCTGACGGATGCCTAAATTTGCCTGATTATCCGGCACAAAGCGCAAACCGCTTTCGAAAATGCGCACGCGGTTTTGCTGGCGGTTCTGGTTGTAAACGATAGTCCCCAGCAGGCCCGTCCACAGGGACAGACGCATCGCGGACATTTCGCTGGAGATTGGGCTTGGCAGGATCAGCGCTTCCTGACCCGGGTGGATCAGCTGCTGCAGCTTAGGATCAACGAAGCTGTAGGTGATCACTTCCTGGTAGCCTTTGTCGTTCAGCATGGTTTTCACACGCTTCAGGGACAGGTCGGCTTCACGGTGGGTGCCCATCACCAGACCCGCCTGCACAGGCTCGTCAGGAATGTTGTTGTAGCCGTAGACGCGGGCCACTTCTTCCACCAGATCTTCTTCGATCTCCATGTCGAAACGCCAGGATGGCGCAACGGCCTTCCACTCGTCCTGGCCTTCGGTCACTTCACAGCCCAGGCGCGTCAGGATGTCGGTCACCTGCGCATCGGCAACGTGATGGCCAATCAGGCGATCCAGCTTGCTGCGGCGCAGGGTAATGGTGGCGCGCTTCGGCAGGGTCGCTTCGTTGGTGACGTCGATAACCGGGCCCGCTTCGCCGCCGCAGATGTCGATCAGCAGGCGGGTTGCACGCTCCATCGCTTTGTACTGCAGCGCCGGGTCAACGCCGCGCTCGTAGCGGTGAGACGCGTCGGTGTGCAGGCCGTGACGGCGCGCGCGGCCGGTGATGGAGAGCGGGCTGAAGAACGCACATTCCAGCAGGACGTTTTGCGTTTCGTCGTTGACGCCGGAGTGTTCGCCGCCAAAGATACCGCCCATCGCCAGCGCTTTGCCGTGGTCAGCAATCACCAGAGTGTCGGCGTTCAGTTTGGCTTCAGTGCCGTCCAGCAGCACCAGGGTTTCCCCCTCTTTCGCCATGCGCACAACGATGCCGCCGTCGATACGATCTTTATCGAACGCGTGCATCGGCTGGCCCAGCTCCAGCAGAACGTAGTTGGTCACATCAACCACGGCGTCGATTGAGCGGATACCGCAGCGGCGCAGCTTCTCTTTCATCCACAGCGGGGTTGGCGCTTTAACGTTAATGCCTTTTACCACGCGACCGAGGTAGCGCGGGCAGGCGTCTGCAGCGTCAACCTGAATCGGCAGCACGTCACTGATGGTCGCTTCAACCGGCACAATTTCCGGCGCGTTGAGTTCGGTCTGGTTCAGCACGGCCACGTCGCGCGCCACGCCGATAATGCCTAAGCAGTCCGCACGGTTTGGCGTAACGCTGATTTCGATGGTGTTGTCATCGAGCTTCAGGTATTCACGGATATCGGTGCCGATCGGCGCATCCAGCGGCAGCTCAATGATGCCGTTGTGATCGTCGGAAATACCCAGCTCGGAGAAGGAGCACAGCATGCCTTCAGACGGCTCGCCGCGCAGCTTGGCCGCTTTAATTTTGAAATCACCCGGCAGCACGGCACCGACGGTCGCCACGGCCACCTTCAGGCCCTGACGGCAGTTTGGCGCGCCGCAGACGATGTCCAGCAGGCGGTCACCGCCAACGTTCACTTTTGTCACGCGCAGTTTGTCAGCATTAGGGTGCTGGCCGCACTCGACCACTTCACCCACCACTACGCCGTTGAAGGCACCTGAAACCGGCTCAACGCCGTCAACTTCCAGGCCCGCCATGGTGATCTGGTTGGAAAGCGCTTCGCTGTCCAGCGTGGTGTTCACCCACTCGCGTAACCACAGTTCACTGAATTTCATTGTTCTGTCCTGCCCTTATTTAAACTGTTTGAGGAAACGCAGATCGTTTTCGAAGAATGCACGTAAGTCGGTCACGCCGTAGCGCAGCATGGTCAGACGCTCCATGCCCATGCCGAACGCAAAGCCGGAGTAAACTTCCGGATCGATACCCACGTTGCGCAGTACGTTTGGATGCACCATGCCGCAGCCCAGCACTTCCAGCCATTTGCCGTTTTTACCCATCACGTCAACTTCCGCAGACGGTTCAGTGAACGGGAAGTAGGACGGGCGGAAACGAACCTGCAAATCTTCCTCAAAGAAGTTGTTCAGGAAATCGTGCAGCGTGCCCTTCAGGTTGGTGAAGCTGATGTTTTTATCAACAATCAGCCCTTCCATCTGGTGGAACATTGGGGTGTGGGTCTGATCGTAGTCGTTACGATAGACGCGGCCCGGCGCGATGATGCGGATTGGCGGTTCCTGTTCCTTCATGGTACGGATCTGAACGCCAGAGGTCTGGGTACGCAGCAGACGCGTCGCGTCAAACCAGAAAGTGTCGTGGTCAGCGCGTGCCGGATGATGGCCAGGAATGTTCAGGGCGTCGAAGTTGTGGTAATCATCTTCGATTTCCGGGCCAGTCGCCACGGTAAAGCCGAGCTCACCGAAGAAACTTTCAATACGATCGATAGTACGGGTAACCGGATGCAGACCGCCGTTTTCGATACGGCGACCCGGCAGAGAAACGTCGATGGTTTCTGCGGCCAGACGCGCATTCAGTACCGCGCTCTCCAGCTCGGCCTTACGTGCGTTCAGCGCCTGCTGAACCTGCTCTTTGGCTTCGTTAATCACCGCACCCGCTGCCGGGCGTTCTTCTGGCGGCAGTTCACGCAGGGTTGTCATTTGAAGGGTCAGGTGCCCTTTCTTCCCAAGATATTCGACGCGGACATTGTCTAACGCGGCAACATCTGAGGCCTGATTAATGGCGGCTGTTGCACTGGCAACCAGCTCTGCGAGATGTGACATGATTTTCCTCATTATGTCGGTGCAGACACCGATTTGGTGGAGTTATTCTCTCAAATTCAGGCACAAAAAAAGCCTCCATCGGGAGGCTTATCTGGCGCTGTTTTTCGTTTCATCTTTCACGCGCTAGCCTCCTGGAGTCAGGTGCTAAAGTAAAAGAAGAAGCGGAAAATAGCAGCATTCATGCTTGCGTTACCTTGTCTGGTAAAAACCGTTAAGACCTTATTGAAAAGCCTGCACGGGTAAAAGTCAATGTTCTGATGACGTTAAAACAAAAGAGGGAGCAAAGCTCCCTCTCTCAACTGGCTTATGCCAGTGCTGCTTTCGCTTTTTCGACCAGAGCGGTGAACGCTACTTTGTCGAATACTGCGATGTCAGCCAGGATCTTACGGTCGATTTCAACAGAGGCTTTTTTCAGGCCGTTGATGAATTTGCTGTAAGAAATACCGTTCTGACGTGCTGCTGCGTTGATACGCGCAATCCACAGTTGACGGAACTGACGCTTACGCTGACGACGGTCACGGTAAGCGTACTGACCTGCTTTGATAACAGCCTGGAAGGCAACGCGGTATACGCGTGAACGCGCACCGTAGTAGCCTTTAGCTTGTTTCAAAATTTTCTTGTGACGTGCACGTGCAATTACACCACGTTTTACGCGAGCCATATGTGCTCTCCTGTATCTATATTCTTAGTAAAAAATTAAACGTTAACGGCTTATGCGTACGGCAGGCACGCGATAACCAGACCCAGATCGCCTTTAGAAACAAGGCCTTTTGGACGCAGGTGACGTTTACGCTTAGTAGATTTTTTGGTCAGAATATGACGCAGGTTTGCGTGCTTACGCTTAAATCCACCACCACCGGTTTTTTTGAAGCGCTTAGCAGCACCGCGTACGGTCTTAATTTTTGGCATCTTAATAACTTCCACTTCGCATTGTTAAATAAACGAAACATAGGCGAACAAAACCTATGAAACCCGAAGGCTCCACAGATTTTGCTGCTTGAAGGCCTTACTGTTTCTTCTTAGGAGCGAGCACCATGATCATCTGGCGGCCTTCGATCTTCGTAGGGAAGGATTCGACTACTGCCAGTTCACTCAGATCGTCACGGACGCGGTTAAGCACTTCCATACCAATCTGTTGGTGGGCCATCTCACGACCGCGGAAACGCAGCGTGATCTTGGCCTTATCGCCATCTTCCAGAAAGCGAATCAGGCTGCGGAGTTTTACCTGATAATCGCCATCGTCGGTACCAGGACGGAATTTGATTTCCTTAACCTGGATAACTTTTTGCTTCTTCTTCTGTTCCTTAGAAGACTTACTCTTTTCATAAAGGAACTTGCCGTAGTCCATGATACGACAAACTGGCGGTTCGGCGTTAGGGCTGATTTCAACTAAATCTACTCCAGCTTCTTCAGCCTTTTCGATCGCTTCTCTCAGACTCACAATCCCCAGCTGCTCGCCTTCCAGACCTGTTAAGCGAACTTCCTGGGCGCGAATCTCGCCATTGATACGATTCGGACGTGCCGTTTGAACTCGTTTTCCGCCTTTAATACCTTATTCCTCCAGTTGTTGAAGACTGCGGCTGCGAATCTCTTGTTGCAGCTTCTCAATCACTTCACTTACGTCCAAGCTGCCCAGGTCTTTACCACGGCGGGTGCGAACGGCAACTTTGCCTGCTTCCACCTCTTTATCACCACAGACCAACATATACGGGACACGACGTAAAGTGTGCTCGCGGATTTTAAAGCCAATCTTCTCATTTCTCAAGTCTGCTTTTACGCGAATGCCCGCATTTTGTAGTTTCTGCGTCAATTCTTTAACGTAATCCGCCTGAGAATCGGTAATGTTCATCACCACGACCTGCACTGGCGCAAGCCAGGTTGGGAAGAAGCCCGCGAACTCTTCGGTCAGGATGCCGATGAAGCGCTCCAGAGAACCGAGAATGGCACGGTGAATCATGACCGGCACCTGACGCTCGTTGTCTTCGCCAACATAAGAGGCGCTTAAACGCTGCGGCAGGGAGAAGTCCAGCTGTACAGTACCGCACTGCCATGCGCGATCGAGGCAGTCATACAGGGTAAATTCAATTTTCGGACCGTAGAACGCGCCCTCACCCAGCTGGTATTCGAACGGAATACCGTTCTCTTCCAGCGCTACGGCGAGATCCGCTTCTGCGCGATCCCAGGTCTCATCGCTACCGATACGTTTTTCCGGACGCGTTGAGAGTTTGACTACGATCTTCTCGAAGCCAAAGGTGCTGTACATATCGTAGACCATACGAATACAGGCGTTAACTTCGTCACGAACCTGATCTTCAGTACAGAAGATATGCGCATCATCCTGAGTAAAGCCACGAACGCGCATCAGACCGTGCAGCGCACCTGATGGCTCGTTACGATGGCAGCTACCGAACTCCGCCATACGCAGCGGCAGGTCGCGGTAGGATTTCAGACCCTGGTTGAAGATCTGAACGTGGCCCGGGCAGTTCATTGGCTTGATGCAGTATTCACGGTTCTCAGACGAGGTGGTGAACATCGCATCTTTGTAGTTGTCCCAGTGGCCGGTTTTTTCCCACAGCACACGGTCCATCATGAACGGGCCTTTCACTTCCTGATACTGGTACTCTTTCAGCTTGGAGCGTACGAACGTTTCCAGTTCACGGAAGATGGTCCAGCCATCGTTATGCCAGAACACCATACCCGGCGCTTCTTCCTGCATGTGGTACAGGTCGAGCTGCTTACCGATTTTACGGTGGTCACGCTTCGCGGCCTCTTCCAGGCGCTGCAGGTACGCGTTCAGGGCTTTCTTATCAGCCCACGCGGTACCATAGATACGCTGCAACATCTTGTTGTTGCTGTCGCCACGCCAGTAGGCGCCGGCGATCTTCATCAGTTTGAAATGATGACAGAAGCGCATGTTCGGCACGTGCGGTCCACGGCACATGTCGACGTATTCTTCGTGATGATACAAGCCAGGCTTGTCATCATGAGCAATGTTTTCATCGAGAATAGAGACTTTATAGCTCTCGCCACGCTTGACGAAGGTTTCACGCGCTTCGTGCCAGCTGACTTTCTTCTTGATGACGTCATAGTTGGTTTCGGCGAGCTCGTGCATACGTTTTTCGAGCGCGTCGATATCTTCCTGGGTCAGGGTGTGGTCAAGATCAACGTCGTAGTAGAAACCGTTGTCGATAACCGGACCGATCGCCATTTTGGTGTTTGGCCACAGCTGCTTGATAGCATGACCCAACAGGTGCGCGCAGGAGTGACGAATGATCTCCAGACCTTCTTCGTCTTTCGCGGTGATGATCGCAAGCGTCGCATCGTTTTCAATCAGATCGGACGCATCAACCAGCTCACCGTTAACACGGCCGGCGATAGTCGCTTTCGCGAGGCCAGGACCGATGTCCAGGGCAACATCCATAGGGCTAACAGCGTGGTCGAAATGGCGTTGGCTGCCATCAGGAAGAGTAATTACAGGCATTTTATATCCTTATTTGCAGTGATGCCCCACACATAAGAGCATATACAAAGAAAATAATCGTGATTTGACAATAGATTACGACACCATCTGACCAACAATCGTCAAATTGGTTCGTCATCATGCACCTGCCGAATTCAGATTAATGCGGATTTACGGCAAGCGACGTAATGTTAACACTATCAGCAAGGAGATTGCACCCTCTGCAGCCAGATTGATGGGCTGGCACTTAGCGTAAATTTGCAGATTGCATCTCTCCGGCGCTCGCATTTCAGACATGCTGGGCTACTCTTGAACATGCCTTTTATATCAACAGGTGCATACCATGAATGTATCCAGTAGAACGGTTGTGATTTTGAACGTCCTTTCCGCAACAGGTTTATTGTTGATTCTCGCCGAACGATTCCACTGGTTCTGAGCCGAACCCTCGTTGGCATAACCCGATCGATCCCGGGAAGGCGCATCTTTTGGCCCCGTTTGATAGACTATGCGTATCAACGAACAAGGATTAGGTTATGCCAACAAAACGATTTGCCGTAAAACACTGGAAAATGGTGCTGGTGCTGGTTGCCATCTGCGGCGCAATGCTGTTATTTCGTTGGGCGGCAATGATTTGGGGCTAAGTAGACATATTAGCAGTCCAAATAAAAATTAATGCCGTTGCGCATGATGAGAATTTATTGGCGCGGGTTAATCATAATAATGAAAACGGGCCGACACTAACATCGGCCCGCTATGATTACATTTTATAGCCCAGCGAAATCGTGGTTCTGCGATCGGTATGATCCGGTGCCGTTTCTGGCGGTGAAGAGTTCCAGGTCACGTTGTAGGCCAATTTCAAACCGAAGTGTTCATTGATAGCCACGTTCAACGCGCTTTCAGAGTTCAGCGTCGTATCCTCGGCACCAAAGACAGAAACACCCTGCGTAAATTTGGTGTTGTCGGTCATCTGCCAGGCATACGTGCCGGAAGCATAACCCAGCGGCTGGGTTTCATTTTCGCCATTGGTGTACTCGTCATAGCGGACACCAGGACCGAATTCGAAACGGAGGCTGTGTACCGGACCATTCAGGAACTGACGACCATAACCGGCGGTGAATACATCGCGCTGGCGATAGCCGTTGAAGCGGTCGGTTAACCAACTTGCCTGACCAAAGATGTAGTCATAGTCGGTCATGTTGTAACGGCTACGTCCACCTACCGCGTATTTCTCGGATGAGCGTTCATCGTTAGCGGACGTGTTGCTGGCATTTCCCCACAGCGACCATGCAGTGGTATTGCCGTACCAGGTCAGGGTGCTGTCCGCCGTCAGAGAAGAGCTTTTCGTGTTACCCGATTGCGCGAGATACCCGGCGTTCAGGTTACCTTCAAACGGTTTTTTGGCAGTGGAGGGATCGTCCATGACAGTAAAAACGGTGTCATCGGCGGCTGCATTCAGTGATGCAAAAACGCCACCCGCCAGCATCAGTGCTGCGGGTACTGTCTTCAAAAGCTTCATTTTATTTAAGGAGTCCGTACAACAAAAAAAGAGACCACCACGGTCTCGGAAACTTTCTTGAGGATCAATGACAAGGCGTCCAGAGAAAGGTAACAAATTATAAAAAGGCGCAAATAACATAGCAATATTTTCTTATTTCATTTTTTGAATAAGAACGATCTCAAAACGCGTTTTATTTTATATATCCCTCCTCGCATTTATGTCAGCATTCATTTTTAAAATCATACTGTTATTTACATTGCCTTCCTGCCGATCGGTGCCAGGCTTAAAAGAACCCATGCTAAAAGGAGGTTATGATGGCTTCTATTTATACGCTGACGCTCTCCCCTTCCCTCGACTCCGCGACCATAACGCCGCAAATTTACCCCGAAGGTAAACTACGCTGTAGCGCACCCGTGTTTGAGCCGGGCGGCGGCGGGATTAACGTTGCGCGCGCGATTACCCACCTCGGCGGTAAAGCGACCGCCATTTTCCCGGCCGGTGGCGCCACGGGGGAGCATCTTGTTACCCTGCTGGCTGATGAACAGGTTGCCGTGGATACTGTAGACGCCAAAGACTGGACCCGGCAGAACCTGCATGTCCACGTTGAGTCCAGCGGTGAACAGTATCGTTTCGTTATGCCGGGCGCCAGGCTGAGCGATGATGAGTTTCGTCAACTGGAAGAGAAGGTGCTGACCATTGAAAGCGGATCGCTGCTGGTCATCAGCGGTAGCCTGCCGCCGGGCGTCAAAACAGAAAAGCTGACAGCGCTGGTTGATGCCGTACTTCAGCGCGGCATCCGCTGCATTGTCGACAGTTCAGGCGAAGCCCTGCAGGCTGCATTAGAACCCGGACAGCTTGAGCTCGTTAAGCCTAACCAGAAAGAGCTGAGTGCGCTTGTTAATCGCGAACTTAGCCAGCCGGATGACGTGCGTACTGCCGCAGAAGAACTGGTTCGCAGCGGGAAAGCGCACCGCGTTGTCGTTTCTCTGGGTCCTCAGGGTGCGCTGGCCGTCGACAAGACGGGCTTTGTGCAGGTTGTGCCGCCCCCAATGAAGAGCCAGAGCACCGTCGGCGCAGGCGACAGTATGGTCGGCGCGATGGCGCTGAAGCTGGCGCAGGGCGCCTCACTTCTGGAGATGACGCGCTATGGCGTCGCGGCGGGGAGTGCCGCCACCATCAATCAGGGAACGCGCCTGTGTTCGCTTGCCGATACGCAGAAAATCGTCGATTACCTGTCACGAAGCTAACCGATATCCCCCCTCCTGACGGAGGGGGATACACGTCGAAGTCGCCAAATATGGCGTATCGACTATGCTAAAAAAACTTTCAGGATAACAACGAGGTGAATTATGAGCAGTGGTGATATCACCCGCTACGTCGTGACCATCGGCCTTCATGAAGCATCGCTGACCGAGCTTAATGAGCTCAACAACGCCTTTACACGGGCGAACTTCCTGCTCACGCTAACGGATGACGAAGGTCATATTCATGATTTAGGCACCCTGGCGTTTGGCCTGATCGCAGCCCTGAGTGAAGAAGAGGTGCATGCGCTGGCCGCCAGTCTGGTGGAAAGCGTGACCGACAAGCCTGCCGACATCACCGTGGAGACGTGGGAACGCTGGCAGAAAAAAGAACAATAAGTGCCCTGCATGAAATTAAACCGCTCAGGTGTGCGTTAGTTCGTATTTTTTTACCGCAGTTATGCGCTAACTTTATGATCTGGCAGACAACATGGGAGAGTCAACATGTGGCAGGCTATCAGTCATCTTTTACATGAGCAAATGGGTGAAGGTGAAATTGAACTGCGTAACGAGCTGCCGGGCGGGGAAATTCACGCCGCGTGGCATGTACGCTACGCAGGACGCGATCTGTTCGTTAAATGCGACGAGCGAGAGCTGCTCCCGATCTTTACCGCTGAAGCCGATCAGCTTGAACTGTTGTCCCGCAGCAAAACGGTGACGGTACCTGAGGTGCTGGCCGTGGGCAGTGACCGGGACTACAGCTTTCTGGTGATGGACTATCTCCCTGCCCGCCCGTTGGACGCCCATAATGCCTTTATTCTCGGGCAACAGCTAGCGCGCCTGCACCAGTGGAGCGACCAGCCCCAGTTTGGTCTCGACTTTGACAACGACCTTTCCACCACGCCGCAGCCCAATGCCTGGCAGCGCCGCTGGTCGACGTTCTTTGCCGAGCAGCGCATCGGATGGCAGCTTGAGCTGGCCGCCGAGAAAGGGCTGGAATTTGGCAACATTGACGCCATCGTCGAGCATGTGCAGCAGCGCCTGGCCTCCCACCAGCCTCAGGCGTCCTTACTGCACGGCGATTTATGGTCCGATAACTGCGCGCTGGGCCCCAACGGCCCGTATATCTTCGACCCGGCCTGCTACTGGGGCGACAGAGAGTGCGATCTGGCCATGTTGCCCCTGCATCCCGAACAACCGCCGCAAATATACGATGGCTATCAGTCTGTCTCTCCCCTGCCGCCGGACTTCCTTGAGCGCCAGCCCGTGTATCAGCTCTATACGCTGATGAACCGAGCCATTCTTTTTGGCGGGCAACATCTGGTCAACGCCCAGCGCGCGCTTGAACGCGTGCTTGCGGCTTAAAGACAAAGCGGGTGGCCTTGCCGCCACCCTTATTCGTTACAGAAAACCGAGCAGCGAGAAGAAGAAATATCCCGCCACGATGATGATAACCGGCAGGATATAGAGCGGGAAAATTTGCAGGAAAATGGTGTGACGTGGCACCACAATGCGGGATTCAATCTGCTCCCGGCTCAATCCTTCAGGGCCTTTCGCCTTCTCAAGGATAAGCTGATCTTCCACCCCTTCGCGTAAAAAACGGGTCTGGCGGCTCATGCGTGCGCCCGATGCCTGCAGCGCCATCGCAATAAAAATCAGCGCATAGATAATCCAGAACCCAACATTCAGCTGCTGGTGAAAGTCCGGCGTTGGCGAGTTGAACCAGAAGACGTTCAGGAACGGGGTGTTAAACCGCACCATCTCAATCATGACATGCGCAAAATCAAGCATTACCGCATTAATGCCCGGCTGTTTTTCGCTGTGATCGTACATAAACTTCAGCACGGATATCAGCGTAGAAATGACGGCGGGAATAAAAATCACCCAGCCTGCAATACGTTTTAAGACAGCAATGCGTCCAGCTTGTTGATACGTCATCAGTTCCTCTTCATAAAGACGCGTGATTTGAGCCTAAGTCTACCTGCTGGTCATCAATTTCGCCCGCTCTTTAAAAGCAATATGCTAAATTGCAGAGTGTGCTTAGCACTTATCGTCTGTCGAACACCTGGATAAGGAGACGTTGTGATGTCGACACCGCGCCAGATACTTGCCGCTATTTTTGACATGGATGGATTACTGATTGATTCCGAGCCGTTGTGGGATCGCGCCGAGCTGGACGTGATGGCCAGCCTGGGCGTTGATATCAGCCGCCGTAATGAACTTCCCGACACGCTGGGGCTGCGCATTGATATGGTCGTTGACCTGTGGTACGCCCAACAGCCGTGGGTTGGACCCGATCGCGACGAAGTCACCTCGCGCATTATCAGCCGCGCCATCGCGCTGGTGGAGGAGAACAAGCCGCTCTTGCCGGGCGTACGTGAGGCTGTCGCGCTGTGCAAGTCTCAGGGGCTGAAGGTTGGCCTGGCTTCTGCTTCCCCGCTGCATATGCTGGAAAAAGTGCTGATCATGTTTGAGCTGCGCGACAGTTTTGACGCCCTGGCGTCTGCGGAAAAGCTGCCCTACAGCAAGCCGCATCCGCAGGTCTATATGGACTGCGCGGCGAAGCTGGGTCTTGATCCGCTGACCTGCGTCGCGTTGGAAGATTCCGTTAACGGCATGGTGGCCTCCAAAGCCGCGCGTATGCGCTCCATTGTGGTTCCCGATAAAGAAAACCGCCACGATCCCCGGTATGCTCTTGCCGACGTTAGGCTGAATTCGCTGGCTGAACTGACGGTACAACACCTGCGCGGCGAATAGCGCCCCTCTTACAGGCAGCGTCATGCTGCCTGATGAAAAACAAAACATCGTTTCATTTTTGTTTGCTTTTCTCATTTCTGCCTCCTATCTTTAACGTCAGCACGACGATAATCAGTCTTCTGAGGCGCGTATGATACTGGACACCTTTACTCTTTCAGGCAAAGTGGCCCTCATCACCGGGTGCGATACCGGGCTGGGGCAAGGCATGGCTATTGCGCTGGCGCAGGCAGGTTGCGATATCGTTGGGGTAAATCGCAAAGATCCGGAGAAAACGGCCAACTCCGTAACCGCCCTGGGAAGACGTTTTGTGGCTATTCGGGCCGATCTGAGCCAGCAGGAAAACCTTCAGCACGTCGTGGACACCGCCGTGTCGGAGATGGGACGAATTGATATTCTGGTGAACAATGCCGGGACGATTCGCCGGGAGGAGGCTCTGACGTTCAGCGAAAAAGACTGGGATGACGTCATGAACCTGAATCTCAAGTCGCTCTTTTTCCTCTCACAGGCGGTCGCTAAACAATTTATCGCCCAGGGCCACGGCGGAAAAATTATCAATATCGCCTCTATGCTCTCGTTCCAGGGAGGCATTCGCGTGCCGTCGTATACCGCCTCGAAAAGCGGCGTACTGGGGATCACGCGCCTGCTGGCAAATGAGTGGGCGGTACACGGTATCAACGTGAATGCCATCGCGCCGGGCTACATGGCGACGAACAATACCCAGCAGCTGCGCGCCGACGAACAGCGTAATGCGGAGATCCTTGACCGCATCCCGGCAGGTCGCTGGGGAGTACCGGATGACCTTCAGGGACCGGTCGTCTTTTTAGCCTCCTCCGCCTCGGATTACGTGAATGGTCACACCTTAGCCGTCGACGGCGGCTGGCTGGCGCGCTGAGGCGCGTTTGTGACAAACAGTTACACCGTCACCTCTTTCGCCCACTGTATAAAAACCCTATACTGTATAAATTGACAGTTTCGTGGGTTTTATCATGACGGCGGAAGGCCACCTGCTTTTTTCAATTGCGTGCGCAGTATTTGCCAAAAACGCAGAACTTACTCCCGTGCTTGCACAGGGAGACTGGTGGCATATTGTCCCTTCCGCCGTTTTAACCTGCCTGCTGCCCGATATTGACCACCCGAAATCCTTCCTCGGACAGCGCCTGAAGTGGGTGTCGAAGCCCATCGCCCGCGCATTCGGTCACCGCGGATTTACCCATAGCCTGCTGGCCGTATTTGGCCTGCTAACGCTTTTCTATTTAAAAGTCCCTGAAAGCTGGATAGTGCCGGGCGATGCCATTCAGGGCATGGTGTTGGGTTATTTAAGCCATATCCTCGCCGATATGCTGACGCCCGCGGGCGTGCCGCTGCTGTGGCCCTGCCGCTGGCGCTTCCGTTTTCCGATCCTTGCGCCGCAGAAAGGGAACCAGCTTGAGCGCGTGCTGTGCATGGCGCTGTTCGCCTACGCCGTCTGGATGCCGCAAACCCTGCCCGAAAACAGTGCAGTGCGCTGGTCTTCCCAGATGATCAATTCGCTGCAATTTCAGTTCAATCGTTTTATTCATCACCAGATTGAACAGTAAACCAACAAAATCATTCCATTTGTCATAAACCATTCCATTTGGATATAAGCGCCACATCACACTTCTGCTAACCTTCCGCCAACAGGATCGGGAAAAACCGATCCCACATAATAAATCAGGAGAACGGGGATGAATTTTCCACTCATCGCGAACATAGTCGTGTTCGTCGTATTGCTATTGCTTCTCGCGCAGGCGCGCCACAAACAGTGGAGCCTGGCGAAAAAAGTGCTGGTCGGTCTGGTCATGGGTGTGGCGTTTGGTTTGGCCCTACACGCCGTCTACGGCTCCGATAGCCCGGTACTGAAAGAGTCCATTCAGTGGTTCAACATTGTCGGTAACGGCTACGTCCAGCTGCTGCAGATGATCGTTATGCCGCTGGTGTTCGCCTCTATTCTGAGCGCCGTTGCCCGCCTGCACAACGCAACCCAGCTGGGTAAAATCAGCTTTCTGACCATTGGTACCCTGCTGTTTACCACGCTGATTGCCGCGCTGGTGGGGGTGTTGGTCACCAACCTGTTTGGCCTGACTGCCGAAGGTCTGGTTCAGGGTACCGCTGAAACGGCGCGTCTGACCGCAATTCAAACTAACTACGTGGGTAAAGTCGCTGACCTGACGGTTCCGCAGATGGTGCTCTCCTTCATTCCGAAGAACCCGTTTGCTGACCTGACCGGTGCAAGCCCAACCTCTATCATCAGCGTGGTGATCTTCGCGGCGTTCCTGGGCGTGGCGGCGCTTAAGCTGCTGAAGGACGATGCGCCGAAAGGCGAACGCGTGCTGACCGCTATTGATACCCTGCAAAGCTGGGTGATGAAGCTGGTCCGTCTGGTGATGCAGCTGACGCCATACGGCGTTCTGGCGCTGATGACCAAAGTGGTAGCCGGCTCTAACCTGCAGGACATCATTAAGCTGGGCAGCTTCGTTGTTGCCTCTTATCTGGGCCTGGGCATTATGTTCGTGGTGCACGGTATCCTGCTGGGCGTGAACGGCGTCAGCCCGCTGAAATACTTCCGCAAAGTATGGCCGGTACTGACCTTTGCCTTCACCAGTCGTTCCAGCGCAGCGTCTATTCCGCTGAACGTTGAAGCGCAGACCCGTCGCCTGGGCGTGCCGGAATCTATCGCCAGCTTCTCTGCTTCCTTTGGTGCTACCATCGGTCAGAACGGCTGTGCGGGGCTCTACCCGGCGATGCTGGCGGTGATGGTTGCCCCGACCGTGGGTATCAACCCGCTGGATCCGGTCTGGATCGCCACGCTGGTCGGGATTGTTACCATCAGCTCCGCAGGCGTTGCAGGTGTCGGCGGCGGTGCAACCTTCGCCGCGCTGATTGTGCTGCCCGCGCTGGGCCTGCCCGTGACGCTGGTCGCCCTGCTGATCTCCGTTGAACCGCTGATCGACATGGGCCGTACCGCGCTGAACGTGAGCGGCTCCATGACTGCCGGTACGCTGACCAGCCAGTGGCTGAAGCAGACCGACAAAGCCATTCTGGAAAGTGAAGACGACGCCGAGCTGGCGCACCGTTAATCTCGATAGAAATAAAAAAACCGCCTGATGGCGGTTTTTTTATGGCTGTTATTCTTCAACCTCTTCATCCTGGCGGATTTGCGTCGCCCATCGCTGGGCTGACTCCGGCACGGAAAACGCCGGCGACCGGCGGAAATGTTCCCCCATCAGGACAAAAGCCACATATTTACCGCGAAGCAGCCAGACATCGCGAAAACCATCCACTTTCAGGGCATGGTCAGGCGGCGCGGGCTCAACGCGGGGCACATAGCTAATAACCTGGCGGTTTTGTTGACGAAGAGGTTTCATAAGCGACTGGTTCACTAAAGCAAATTCTTGAAGCAGGAAAATTCTATGATAGCCGATCCTGCTGCCTTACGTCGCGCTCCGAGTGGGTGAGATGGCTCCTTTCGTTAATAACGTCATGTGAAAACTCTTAGTTAGCGAGCCATCTCACGACATTGTTCTATCCTTAATAGGGTTTTTAGCAATGGATAAAGGAGAAGCGTGCAATGTCGAACAAAGATAAATCACATCAATCACCGATTCATGGCACTGAAGAATCTCAACCGGGTATGGACTCTCTCGCCCCTGCTGACGGCTCTCACCGCCCCTCGCCTGGCCCTTCAGCTCCTGGCGAACAACCAACCGCACCGGGAAGCATGAAATCGCCGGACACCGGAAACGAGAAGCTGAAATCGCTTGAGCCGCACCGTAAAGGCGGCGAAGGTTTTGCGCTCACCACCAATCAGGGCGTGCGGATTGCTGACGATCAAAACTCCCTTCGCGCAGGCGCGCGCGGGCCGACCCTGCTGGAAGATTTCATCCTGCGGGAAAAAATTACCCACTTTGACCACGAGCGCATACCGGAACGCATCGTTCACGCGCGCGGCTCGGCTGCGCACGGGTATTTCCAACCCTATAAGAGCCTGAAAGACATTACCAAAGCGGATTTCCTCTCCGACCCGGATAAAATTACCCCGGTGTTTGTGCGATTTTCCACCGTGCAGGGAGGCGCAGGTTCGGCAGACACGGTGCGTGATATCCGCGGCTTTGCCACCAAGTTTTATACTGAAGAGGGTATTTTCGATCTGGTAGGCAATAACACCCCGGTGTTTTTCATTCAGGATGCGCATAAATTTCCTGACTTTGTCCATGCGGTAAAACCGGAGCCCCACTGGGCCATACCCCAGGGACAAAGTGCGCACGATACCTTCTGGGACTATGTCTCCCTGCAGCCTGAAACCTTACATAACGTGATGTGGGCAATGTCTGACCGTGGTATCCCGCGCAGCTATCGCACGATGGAAGGGTTCGGTATTCATACCTTCCGCATGATCAACGCGGAAGGAAAAGCTACGTTTGTCCGCTTCCACTGGAAGCCGGTAGCGGGCAAAGCCTCGCTGGTGTGGGATGAGGCGCAGAAGCTCACCGGACGCGATCCGGACTTCCATCGCCGCGAACTGTGGGAATCCATTGAAGCGGGCGACTTCCCGGAGTACGAGCTGGGCCTGCAGCTTATTCCGGAAGAGGACGAATTTAAGTTCGATTTCGACCTGCTTGACCCGACAAAACTCATTCCTGAGGAGCTGGTGCCGGTTCAGCTGGTGGGGAAAATGGTGCTCAACCGCAACCCGGATAATTTCTTTGCCGAAAACGAGCAGGCCGCGTTCCACCCGGGCCACATCGTTCCCGGGCTGGATTTCACCAACGATCCGCTCTTACAGGGACGCCTGTTCTCGTATACCGATACGCAGATTAGCCGTCTTGGCGGGCCGAACTTCCACGAGATCCCGATTAACCGCCCAACCTGTCCGTACCATAACTTCCAGCGCGACGGGATGCACCGTCAGGATATTGATACAAACCCGGCAAACTATGAGCCGAACTCCATCAACGACAACTGGCCGCGAGAAACCCCGCCGGGGCCAAAACGCGGCGGATTTGAATCGTACCAGGAGCGTATCGACGGCAACAAAATTCGCGAGCGCAGCCCCTCTTTCGGTGAGTATTACGCCCACCCTCGCCTGTTCTGGAACAGCCAGACGCCGATTGAGCAACAGCACATCATCGGCGGCTTTAGCTTCGAACTGAGCAAAGTGGTACGCACCTACATCCGTGAGCGCGTGGTCGACCAGCTGGCGCATATTGATATTCAGCTTGCCCAGAGCGTGGCGGATAACCTTGGCATTACGCTTACGGACGAACAGCGCAACCTTGCTCCACCGAAAGAGGTGAACGGCGTGAAGAAAGATCCGTCGCTGAGCCTATATGCGGTGCCGGGAGGCTCGATTAAAGGCCGCGTGGTCGCCATCCTGCTGAACGACAAAACCCGCGCCAGCGACGTGCTGGGAATTATGCAGGCGCTGAAAACCCAGGGCGTGCACGCCAAGCTGCTCTATTCCCGCATGGGTGAAGTGGCGGCCGATGACGGCTCCGTGCTGCCGGTGGCGGCGACCTTTGCCGGCGCGCCGTCGCTGACCGTCGATGCGGTGATTGTGCCGTGTGGGGATATTGCCAGCCTGCTGAACAACGGTGACGCCGTCTATTATCTGCTGGAAGCCTATAAGCACCTGAAACCGATCGCGCTGTCCGGCGACGCGCGTCAGTTTAAGGCGCAGCTGAAGGTTGCCGAGCAGGGCGAGGACGGCATTGTCGAGGGCGATAACTTTGACGATGCGTTTATGACGAAGCTGTTTGATTTGCTCGCCGCGCACCGCGTCTGGTCGCGCAGCAGTAAGATTGACCAGATACCGGCGTAAAGAATACCCTCACCCCGGCCCTCTCCCTGAAAGGGAGAGGGTGAAATGCAGGCCTGTGCTCGCATTACAGACAGAACCGCCCAGTTCCCTCGCCCCTTTGGGGAGAGGGTTAGGGTGAGGTGAAATTTCTCAAAGATCCCCAAACGTCCCCAGACGATACCCACGCTCGGCAATCGCATACTTCAGCGACGCCGACGTTAGCACGTCCAGTTCCGCCAGACGAGGCCAGCAGTAGGCGCTCTTACGCACGGTGTTATCGACAAAAGCAGGATGCGCCATGACCTCCAGAGACCGCTCTCCCCTTGCCGCGGAATCCTCCAGCACCTTCAGGAACAGCGCTTCGTCGATCTCGTCGCCGTAAAAGGCGCTGCTGAACCCCTCAGTTGTTGTCACGGCACAGTCCGGCACGCCCTGCACCTCGCGATCCACGCGCATCGCCACGCCTTTGCGTTGGGCAAACGCCGCAACGATCGGGAAAATCGCCGGGATCATGTGCACATGATGGTGGCTGTCAATATGCGTCGGCGCCTTGCCAAACAGATCAACAAAGCGGTTGTACTGGCAGTCCAGCTCACGGGCAATCTCTTCGAGCGGCAGAGCGTCCTGCTCCGCCAGTTCCCAAATCCATTTGCCCAGCAGGCCGTCACGCGTCAGGCCCGGCATGGGCGAAAGCGGCATCCCGAGCGTCAGCACAAAATGCATGCCGACGCCCAGCTCTGGCACCTCGCGGCTCAGCTGCGCCGCGTGTTCAACCGCTTCACCGTTCACCAGTGCCGTTGTAGAGGTCACTACCCCGCGGCGACAGGCTTCAATAATGCCGTAGTTCTGGCCTTTCGAGAGGCCAAAATCATCCGCATTAACGATCAGCAGGTTTTCCATTGTGCGTCCTCTCAGTGTTGTTTGAACTTCAGCTTCTCAATCGTGGCGGCAAAGTTCGGCAACCATTTTTCATGCGCCAGGATCATCTCGCTGGCCAGCTGCTCCGCATCGCGGTCAGAATGCACCAGCGGGCTGAGGTTCAGCGCCAGAAGCACGTCATTGAGCTCACCGCTCAGCGCCGCGTTGCTCGCCGCCACTTCAAAGCCTTTAATAGTGTGGATCAGGCCCATGACCTTGTCATCAAAGTGGGTAATGCGTGGATGCGGTTTGGCCCCCTCGCGCCCCAGAATGCAGGTCATCTCGACGGCCCAGTCCGCCGGGATATTGTCGATATGACCATGATGCGGCACGTTAACATAGTGCTCCGCCTGCTTGTCGTTGTAGATAGCGTTAATCACTTCACACGCCGCATCGGAGTAATAGGCCCCGCCGCGCTGCTCCAGCGCTTTCGGTTTAACGTCCAGGTTCGGATCTTTATACAAATCGAACAGCTGCTTCTCAACTTTCTGAACGATCTGCGCACGCGCGCCGCCCTTATAGTACTCGCCCATTTCGATCGCCAGCATCTCTTTCTGCTTGAAGTAGTAAAGCAGATACGAGCACGGCAGCAGATTCAGCGAGCGGATCAGCCCTTCGCTGAACGGGAGGTCAAAGATGTTCTTCACGGAGGCCGCGGTCAGGCGACCGGAAGCCACGCCGTCCAGCAGTTCGGCAAAGCGCGATTTTCCGTTCACGATGACGTCTTTAATGAACACCATGTGGTTCAGGCCGAACAGATCGATTGAGAGATCGTCACTGTCGGCCAGCTCCAGCACGTCGCGGATAAACATCTTCATGCCGATCGGGATATTACAGACGCCGATAAAGCGTTTGAAATTGGTATGACGATAAACCGCCTCGGTCACCATTCCGGCCGGGTTAGTGAAGTTAATCACCCACGCGTTCGGGCAGATCTCTTGCACATCCTTGACGATGTCGAAAATCACAGGAATGGTACGCAGACCTTTGAACAGGCCGCCCGCGCCGTTGGTCTCCTGCCCAAGATAGCCGTGGCTCAGCGGAATACGCTCGTCCAGCTCGCGCGCTTTCAGCTGGCCGACGCGCAGCTGGGTGGTGACGAAATCCGCGTCTTTCAGCGCCAGGCGACGATCGAGGGATTTATGCACGGTCATAGGCACGCCCGCTTTCTCAACCATGCGCTTGCACAGGTCGAAAATAATATCCAGCTTCTCCTGACCTTCCTCAACGTCCACCAGCCATAATTCGCTGACCGGTAATTCGTGATAGCGTTTTAAAAAGCCTTCAAGTAATTCCGGGGTATAGCTGCTGCCGCCACCAATGGTTACGACTTTTAATTTCTTTTGCATAATATCTCCCTTAGCGTATCAGGTTAATCGCCTGCAAGGTATAGCGTACTCTTCCCGCTATTTGGGCAAGCCATTAAAGCAATATTTATGGCGGGTAACCCGCCGAAAGTTAATTAATTACCGTTAAATTCTTCCGGTAGCTATTCGGTGTGAATGAGGTCAATTTCTTAAACGTTTTAATAAACAGGCTGGGACTGCTGTATCCTGACTCATACGCAATATCGGTAACAGAATAGTTGGTAATCTCCAGCTGTTTTTTGGCAAAGTTAATGCGAATTTCATTAATAATTTGCACCGGCGTTTTACGATAATAACGCTGCGTCGCGCGGGTCAGATATTCCTGGGATTTCCCCGAGAGGGATACCATATTTTCCAGCGCATTTTCGCTGAACTGGCCTTTATCGTGCATCAGTTCCACGGTGCTGCGCAGCCACTGTGGAACATCATCCGTCACCTGCTGCTCTTCACGATGATGCCGCAACCGGTTCATCACGTAGAAGGTCACCGTTTCAATAAATTCATCAAATTCATTGTCGCGGAAGTTAAGCGAGGCGATGACCGTTTCAATCCAGGTCATGAACTCGTTTTTCACGCGATAAACCTGAGATGCCACAAAGCAGAACGGCACCAGCGGCAGATAGTGCTTCTCAAAGAAGCGTCTGCTGACGCCCACGTTCAGAATGCGGGTCGCGCCAAATTCGTAAAAGCTCTGGTGATAGGAACCCATCGGCAGGAAGACAAAATCCCCTCGCTCCAGCAGGACGCGCTTACCGTTGATCTCCTGGTAGTAGCGGCCGGTCAGAACAATCGTGAACTCGTAGTAGTCATGCTGGTGCAGACCGCTGGCGCTCTCCGTCTTGTTGTAGATAACCACGTGAAAATTTTTGCCATTAAACAGTTGCTGTTCAAATGCGGTTTTGATTTCCATCGTGCTGACCTCCTGCTGCTCAATCCGACCTAGTGCATTTTCTCGTGAAGCTCAATCAACTCCGCCACCAGCTCACGCGCCAGCATGGACGTCATCAGGTGATCCTGGGCGTGTACCAGCACCAGGCTGACCTTCATCTTCCCTTCGCCCTGGTCACTTTCAATCAGCTTTGTCTGCACCAGGTGCGCTTCGTTCAGCGCCGTGCGGGACTGCTCCATCATGGTTTTCGCGGCGGCAAAATCGCCCTGTTTGGCCTGCTTCAGTGCGGCATACGCCAGGCTGCGCGCCTGCCCGGAGTTGATGATAAGGCCCATCACCACTTCTTCGAGATCGTTCTCTGCGGCTTCATCTGCGACGATACTATCCAAATCTAACATGTTTAAGCTCCTTGTGGCTGGCGCGGGCTTCCCCGCGCCGGTCAATCTTAAAATTTCAGTGAGAGGGCAATTTCCTCTTCGCTCTCTTCTTCATCAATGATGGTGGCGGCTTTGTTCGCAATCGCCACGAACGGCATATACAGCAGGGTGGCAATCCCGAGGTTGAATATCGCCAGCAGGAAGGCCGCGACGCTACCGTTGGTGTTAAAGAACGCGCCCAGACCTGCCGGCATGGTCCACGGTGCAATGTTGGTGATCGGTGGAATAATACCCATGTAATAGGCCGTCAGGGTGATCGCTGCCAGCAGCGGCTGCACCAGGATGAACGGGATAAACATTACCGGGTTCATGATGATTGGCAGACCAAACAGAATCGGCTCGTTAATCTGGAAGATGCCTGATGGCAGGGCCAGTTTCGCCACCTGACGATAGTCAGCGCGACGAGAGACAATAAAGACCGCGATGATCAGACCCAGGGTCGCCCCGGTACCACCCAGGAAGATATAGGAGTCAAGCATCGGCTTCGCCCACACATGGAAGGTTTTACCTGCTGCCAGCGCCGCGTCAACGGAGCCATACTGCTGGTAAAGCGCAACGTTTTCCAGTGCCCACGGGGTCATAATTCCGCTGTCCAGCGCGGCCAGTGCCAGTGAACCGTGCACGCCGAAGAACCACAGCAGAGAGGTGAAAATCACATACGCCCAACCGACCACGCCACCCATCGACGCCAGCGGCGTAGAGATAGAGTCCATGATGATCTGGTGGAAGTTAGTGCCCCAGTGAGAGAGCGCCCAGGCGATAATCCCCATGATGGAGAGAATAATGAAGCCTGGGATCAACGCGGAAAATGAACGAGAAACGGAGGCCGGCACGCTATCCGGCAGGCGGATGACCCAGTTGCGACGAATAATAAAGGTGAACATTTCTGCCACCACCAGGCCGATAACAATACCGGAAATGATGTTGGCTCCGCCCAGCCAGTTAGCGCCAACGGCGTAGGCTTCCCCCACGCTGTAAGGGGTGACGGTCATAAACGCGGCAACGGATAATAACCCGGCGGCCAGCGGATCCACTTTCCGCTCTTCAGCCAGCGCCATCCCGATAAAGAAAGGCGCCATCAGCGACATAATACCCAACGTACCGTTATATACGTTGCCGCCGATGGCTTTAAAACCGTTAAGGGTTTCAATAGTGGAAGCGTCTAACCGAATTCCTAATGAATAAAAGAAGGAACCTTCACCAAAGCTCAGAAAAACGTTGTTAATTAAAACGAACATGGCCCCGGCCAGCGTCAACGGCATTAATTTAATAAAACCGTTTTTGATGGCATTAACGTGAGGCTGCTTTCCTATTTTAACAGCAAAAGGAAGGAGTACCTTTTCAAGTGAAGCGATGACTTTACTCATACGAAAATACCCTTAAATGCCGTAACGCATGTTACGGCGTAATTGTGTGTGAAATAACTCTTTGACGGGAAAAATAAAAATTAATTAGCAGCTTTTTTAATTGCTGCCACAGCAGCTTTAAGTACACCTAAACCATCGATCTTGCCGTACAGCCCCGAGTCGATTACTTCGACCGGTTTATTCGGTAACAGCCGTTGAATTTCGGGCAACATATAGGCAATTTGCGGCCCCAGTAACACAACATCGGCTTTCTGGCCTTTTTCGCCCGCTAGCGTCTCCGGAAACGCTTCAATCACCACGGGGACTTCATACTTTTCAGCCTGCGCGCGCATCTTTGATACCAGGAGCGAGGTTGACATGCCCGCTGAGCAGAACAGGTAGATATGTTTCTTTTCCATCATAATTTCCCTCTTGTATGACTACCTGCCGTCGCGCTATCACTCGACTCGCTGTCCCGGCAGACAGGTAGCTTGTGTACTGTTGTTTATCGTTGGAGTGAGTATACGCAATGGTACAGAGGGGAGATAATTCTGAACAGGCCTAAATTGTCTCTCATTGACCTGGCTTGTTGACTACCTTCACATTTCAGGCAAATAATTCGCGCAAAGAAATAAGATTAACGTATGCATAAAAAAACCGGCCCAGAGGCCGGTTTGTTAACATATCCAGGCAAGCAGGGTTACTGCGCCTTAGGTGCCTGTGGATCGGTGTCGTATTCAGCACAGGTCTGATAGCCAGAGTTAATCACATGTCCGGTATCATCCAGCGCGACGAAGTAGGTTTCTGCCTTACCATCACGTTGACCCAGGATATAAGTCTGACACGTACCGCGCGCGTGAATCATGGTCACTTCAGAAGAAGGCTTACCGGCGATCGCAGCCACCTGCGAACGGGTCATCCCTTTTTTAACGTCTTTCACCACGGGCTGGGTAAACTGATCCTTGGTGCGATCGTAAGCCGTACACCCTGCCAGCATCGTCAGTACCGCCGCTGCGCTAAGAATTCCTGCTACGTTCTTGTTCATATTCCGTCCTCTTGTTTATCAGCGTGTTATCTAAGCATGGGATAAAAAGTACTATTGTTCAACTTTGTGATTTACGCCAGACGAATTTCGGAAAATTCTAATAAAACAACGATAAGCTGCTAAATCGCCGCAAATTAACGCACTCGAAACTGTGATCCTTGTCGTTTTCCGCCCAAAGGGTTAGTTTTAACAGTTAACACATTCTGTTTATGTTCTGCATACGGAGGGCATGATGGCTCTGCAACAAGAGATTATTCAGGCGCTGGGCGCTAAGCCTGCGATAGACGCACAGGAAGAGATTCGCCGCAGCGTGGATTTTTTAAAGTCGTACTTAAAAAAGAACGCTTTCCTGAAATCCCTGGTGCTGGGCATCAGCGGCGGACAGGACTCTACCCTGACGGGTAAACTGTGCCAGATGGCGATTTCAGAGCTTCGCGAAGAGACGGGAGATGACGCGCTGCAGTTTATCGCCGTGCGTCTGCCTTACGGGGTTCAGGCGGACGAACAGGATTGCCAGGATGCCATCGCGTTTATCCAGCCCGATCGCGTGCTCACCGTCAATATCAAAGGCTCGGTGCTGGCAAGCGAGCAGGCGCTGCGCGAAGCGGGCATTGAATTAAGCGATTTTGTGCGCGGCAACGAGAAAGCGCGCGAGCGCATGAAAGCGCAGTACAGCATCGCCGGGATGACCAAAGGCGTTGTGGTAGGCACCGACCATGCGGCAGAAGCGATCACCGGTTTCTTCACCAAATACGGCGATGGCGGCACCGACATCAACCCGATTTTCCGTCTCAACAAGCGTCAGGGCAAGCAGCTGCTCGCCGCGCTGGGCTGCCCTGAGCACCTGTACAAGAAAGCGCCAACAGCGGATCTGGAAGACGATCGCCCTTCCCTGCCGGATGAAGCGGCCCTTGGCGTCACCTATGACAACATTGATGATTATCTGGAAGGCAAAACGCTGGATGAAGGTACCGCGAAAATTATCGAGGGCTGGTACCTGAAAACCGAGCACAAGCGCCACACGCCAATTACGGTGTTTGACGATTTTTGGAAATAAACGCATCTCCACGAGTTTATGCGAGCAGTGGACAATCCCCTCTCCCCTGTGGGGAGAGGGTTAGGGTGAGGGGGAACCGCCACCCGGCTCTTTTTTAACCACAGCACACCTGCTACACTGTATACCTGAACAGTATATGGAGCAGTATGTGAGCAGGCGTCAATCCGCCCCGCGTCTTGAGTTTGAAGCGGCGGCTATCTATGAATATCCCGAACATCTTCGCCCCTGGCTTGAGGCGCTGCCCAAACAGCCGGGCGTGTACATCTTTCACGGTGAAAGCGAGACCCTGCCGCTCTACATCGGCAAAAGCGTTAACATTCGCAGCCGGGTGTTATCTCACCTGCGCACCCCGGACGAGGCCGCCATGCTGCGCCAGTCGCGGCGCATTACCTGGTTCCAGACGGCGGGAGAAATGGGCGCGCTGTTGCTGGAAGCCCGGCTGATAAAAGAGCAGCAGCCGCTCTTCAATAAGCGCCTGCGCCGCAACCGCCAGCTCTGCTCCCTGCAGATCGCCGACGGCAAGCCGCAGGTTGTCTACGCCCGCGAGGTCGATTTCTCCCATGCCCCGAATCTCTTCGGGCTGTTCGCAAACAAGCGTGCCGCCCTGCAGTCTCTGCAGGCGCTCGCCGACGAGCTGCAGCTTTGCTATAGCCTTTTAGGGCTGGAGGGCACCACGCGGGGCCGCGCCTGCTTCCGCTTCGCGCTCAAGCGCTGCGCAGGTGCCTGCTGCGGAAAAGAGAGCGTAGAGGCGCATCACGCCAGGCTCCTCGCGGGCCTGGCGGGGATCAGCGTCAACTGCTGGCCCTGGGACGGCGCCGTTGCGCTAAAAGAAGTGGGTGAAACCATGACGCAGTATCACATCGTCAACAACTGGCTCTGGCTGGGGGCTGTCGATGATTTAAGCGACGCGGCAACCCTGCTGCGCACCCCCGCGGGATTCGACCATGACGGCTACAAAATTCTCTGCAAGCCCGTCTTAGCGGGCAAGTTCGAGATCGTCGCGCTCAGTGACCCGGCAGCCAGTTAATTTCACTGAACAGCAGGGTACCCTGAGACTCCAGCAGACGCAGAGTATGGGTCCCCTCCTGCCAGCTGGCGCCCTGATCGGCCGTCAGCAATTTATCACCCAGCTGCCACGCCCCGCTTAATACAAACACCACGCCCCCGCGCGAGCCAAAGGTGGTAAAGGTACGATCGGCAACCCGCACCTTTGCCTGACAGCAGTCGCGCCGGGTCATGATGTTGAAATCCATCGCCATCCTGCCGTCGGAAAGCAGCGCCTTCACCGGCAGATCGCCGGCAAAACTGTAAGGCTGATGCTGTTTAAGGGTGTGGCAGAACGCCTGACCGGCATCCAGCGTCACCTCCCCGCCTTCCAGCAGGGTAATAACCCGGTCGACGCCGGGAAACGAGGAGAATTCGCCGTTGCTGGCGATGGTCGCGATACTGGCACGCCAGAAAAAATCGCGCGTCGCGGGAGGAATACAGCAAATTTCTCGCGTTTCGCCTGCGCCATTGCGCCAGAGGCTGACCGGCATCTTACGAATATCAAAGAACTCCATCACCACTCCTGAATGGCACAACCCGTGCCAGGGCAAAGATATCGCTACCCTTGCAGTCTTGTTTGTTATCGTTAGGTATTCACAGACAAAGTATCGGCAGCAGAGCGGGCAGGCCTTAGCGGAACGTTAATAAAAATGCTAACGCCATGACTCTACAAACATTCTCTGAAGCGACTACAGGAGAATACCGCGCTGGCGGCGGCAGACAAGAGGGCAGAATAGAAAAACCGCCGGTCCTGTCCACAGCGATTGCGCTTTGTGGACAGGATCCCGGCGGTCTTAAGAGAGTGAACCGATTATTCGGTTGGTGCTGGCATTTTACCTTCCATCGCCGGACGTTCTGTCAGACGCTTCTCAAAATTGGCATTAAACTGTTTTTTCTGTTCCGGGGTCAGAATGTTGTAGATCTTGTTCTGGGTTTCCATGTGGGCCAGCATGCGGGCTTTATGCTGCTCGGCCATTTTGTCGATCTGCGCTTCGGCTTTCGCCTTATCGAAGCTGTCGCTGGCAATGATGTCATGCATTGCGCGGCGCTCTTCCAGCGGAGGACGCTTCATCTGGTCGCGCTGGCTTTTCATGATGTCGCGGATCTGCTGCTTCTGCGCGTCCGTCAGGTTCAGATCTTTAAACATCATCATCTCGTGGTGCATACCCGGCTTGCCTTTATGATGCATCATCATTTTGCCTTCAGCAGGCGCGGCAGTGGTGGTTGCGGTATCTGCGGCGAACGCCATGCTGGTAGCGCCCAGAGCCAGGGTAGAAGCAACAAACAGTGCAGTAAACTTACGCATAATTTATTTCCTTTCTTTCAGTTATTCTTCGGCGCTATGCCGTGTTGACGAGATTAACTTTACGGGGTTTATCGTCAATTAGTCAGAGCAACGGTAAAACAATGAAAGTGTAAAAAACAATTTTTCGCCAAATGTGGAGGAAATAAGGATAAAGCGTGGAGAGTTGCAACAAGAAATATTCAAAACGATGATTTTAAAGATATTTAGCAGAAGTATAACGGAGTGAAGGTGAATAATAAAGCAATTCGCCAGGAATATTCCGTAAAAGAAGTCAGAGCGCTTTAATCGCTAAGAAAACATTTTTACGTCCCCTCCCGGATGATGGGAGGGGAAACGTTCAGGAGAGTTTTTCCAGCATCAGACCGGCCCGCAGGCCAAACGCCACGGAGGGGTTGGGGAACAGCACATATTCGGTGGTTTTCTGCACCTCGTAACGCTCTTCGCCATCTTCCGCCAGCAGAGCCCCTTTGCGAAACGGCGTAAAGTTCAGCGTGTGCGCGGCCATGTGAAGCTGGAAAGCCTCGCTGCGGCGGGTGATCTGCTGTACGACCCGGTACCGCTCAACGGGCTGATGCGCGTGCTCGGGATCCGTCCCACCGAGCAGCGCCCGAAGCGCGAGACCCGTTGGCGCGAAGCGCGTGAGATCGTTCTGTCCGAACGGCAGCGCTTTTCCCAGCTCCAGCGTACAGGACAGCGCCCCGACGTTTTCACAGGTAAAGTGCGTAAACGTTCCGCCCGGCGACTGATGAAACACCAGCGCCTCCAGCCCGGCATCCCCCAGCCAGCTCAGAAACGCTTCATCCCACGGCTGATTGCGCTGCGGCAGAACGCCGAAGCGCACGTGGTAAGAGGCGCGGATCGCCGTATGCAGATCCAGATGCCAGCGCGCCGGTCCCGCCGCGGCAAAAAACGTCGTCACGACGTTCTCCAGCCACTGCGCGCGCGCCGTTTCGTCACTCTGCGGAAACTGCGACCAGCGGCCGCCGAACATGCGGTTAATGTCGCTAACCAGGTACCGTTTGTTTTGCGCCAGCGCAGGCGGGTTGCCAAGCACCACCAGCACGCGGCACGCAAGGGCGATCTCGCCGCGATACAGCGCGCGCAGCAGCCCATCGACGATCTCAACGGGTGCGGTTTCATTCCCGTGGATCCCCGTGGAAAGCAGCAGCGATAACGCGCTGCTGGCCGTCGGCGTCAGCTCAAGCACCCCGCGCCCCAGCCACCGCCAGCGGAATGAGGGGCCTTCCCCCTCACTCTGGTCCGGCGTTTCATCGGCCAGGGTCAGCGCCAGTAAATTTTCCATATCCACTCCTTTAGCGCTGGAACGGGTAAACCGAGCCCAGCTGCAGGATTGACGATAACGCGTCCAGCGCCTCGCGCCCTTCGCGCAGCAGCTGCGGGTCAACCAGATCGGCCTGCGTTAACCGGTCGCGATAGTAGCGGTCCACCCAGTCATTCAGGGTGTTAAAGAGCGTCTCATTCATCATGACTGCCGGGTTAACGGCCTGCATTTCATTTGGCGTTAACACGACCCGCAGGCGCAGACAGGCGGGGCCACCGCCGTTGGCCATGCTTTCGCGCAGGTCAAACACGCGCAGCTCGTCAATCGGGTTATCGGCCTTCACCAGTTCGGTGAGATAGCGCCACACGCCCTGATGATCCCGTGACTCCTGCGGCAGCACCAGCATCATGCTGCCGTCATCGCGGCTCAGCAGCTGGCTGTTGAACAGATACGTTTCCACCGCGTCCTGCACGCTGACCGCCTGCGTTGGCACCTGGATCGGCATAAAGCCGGGCACGCGTTCGCGCAGCGTGGCGAGCAGTTTATCCTGATGGGCAAAGGCCTGCTCATGGCAGAACAGCACCTGGCGGTTGGAGACGGCTATCACGTCGTTATGGAACACGCCCTGGTCGATCACGTGCGGGTTCTGCTGGGCAAAAATCACCTGGGAAGGATTGACCTGGTTCAGGCGCGCAACCGCCTGACTGGCCGCCAGCGTCTGACGCGCTGGGTAACGGGTTGGCGCGGCGTGGCCGCCCTCTTCCCGCCCGTAGATAAACAGCTGCACGGCGGGATCGCCGTAATCGCCACCCAGCCGGTTATGGTTGGCCGCGCCTTCGTCGCCAAACATCGCCACCTGCGGCAGGGCCTGATGGATCTCAAAATGGGCGTCATTACGGAAAATGGCGTGCAGCACGCGCTCGGTGGTCTCCGCTTCGGTGGCGCGGTGGAATTTGTTGTTCAGGTTCGCCACCGTCAGGTGGACTTTACCATCCAGCGTATCGGCCGACGGGGCGACGGTGGCCGCGTTTGCCACCCACATTGAAGAGGCAGAGCTTGCCGCAGAGAGCAGGTGCGGCGTCTGCGTACCCGCTTTTTCGACGACCTGCTCGTCCGTACCGCTAAAACCTAGCTGGCGCAGCACCGCCACGTTCGGACGCTCCTGCGGCGGGATCACCGCCTGCGGGAAGCCAGCATCCGCCAGCGCTTTCATTTTCAATAGCCCCTGCTTCGCCGCCAGCTTCGGGTTGGAGACCTGGAAGCGGTGCTTCGTCGAGGCTTCATTACCAAAAGAGAGGCCGGCATAGTGGTGCGTCAGCCCCACCAGCCCGTCAAAATTGACTTCACGCGCTTTCATGACGGTCCCCTTCGCTAAAATCCAGCCCCGGATTGAGCGTCTCCGGCAGCGTCAGCGCCGGGGTCTCCAGGCTCGCCATCGGCCACGCGCAGTAATCCGCGGCATACCAGGCGCTGGCGCGATGGTTGCCCGAGGCGCCCACGCCGCCGAACGGCGCGGTGCTCGCCGCCCCGGTCAGCGGTTTATTCCAGTTCACGATCCCGGCGCGCGCTTCCAGCAGCAGCCGATCAAACTTCTCGCGATGTGGCGATATCAGCCCGCTAGACAGGCCGTAGCGGGTGTGGTTCGCCATCTCAATGGCCGCATCGAAATCGTCGTAACGCCACACGCACAGTAGCGGGCCAAACACCTCTTCATCCGGCACGCTGCTCGCACCGCTCATCTCAACGATACCCGGCGTCAGCAGCGAGGTACCCGGCTGAACCTGCTTCGGCTCCAGCAGGGTTTTCGCCCCGCGCGCTACGTGCTCCTGCCAGGCTTTGAGCACGTTCAGCGCGGCCTGTTCGGAGATCAGCCCGCCGATAAACGGCTGCGGGTCGGCATCCCACGCGCCAGGCACCAGCCGCGCGCTCACCTCTGTCAGACGCTTCAGGAAGGCATCACCCTGCGCGCCGCGCTTGACCAGCAGGCGGCGGGCGCAGGTGCAGCGCTGTCCGGCGGTAATAAAGGCGGACTGGATCGTCAGGTGCACCGCAGCGTCGATATCATCAGGATCTTCCACAATCAGCGGGTTATTGCCCCCCATCTCCAGCGCCAGAATTTTCTCCGGCTGCCCCGCCAGCTGGCGGTGCAGCTGATAGCCCGTTCCGGCGCTGCCGGTAAACAGCAGGCCGTCGATATCGCTCAGCGCGCTCAGCGCCTGGCCGGTTTCCCGTCCGCCCTGCACGAGGTTCAGCACGCCCGGCGGCAGCCCTGCCTGTTCCCACAGCTTCACCACCGCCTCGCCGGTTAACGGCGTAAGCTCGCTCGGCTTGAAGATGACGGTATTGCCCGCCAGCAGCGCGGGCACAATGTGGCCGTTCGGCAGATGCCCCGGGAAGTTATACGGGCCAAACACCGCCAGCACGCCGTGCGGACGGTGGCGCAGCGTGGCCGCGCCGTCCGGCATCTCGGTATGCTGCTCGCCGGTGCGGACGTGGTACGCCTTAACCGAAATGGCGATTTTATTGATCATCGCCGTCACTTCGGTCGCCGCTTCCCACCGCGGTTTGCTGGTTTCGGAGGAGATGATGCGCGTCAGTTCGGCCTTGTTTGCCTCCAGCAGTCCGGCAAATTTTTCAACAAGCGCCTGGCGCTCGGCGAAAGGCCGTTTTGCCCACGCGGGAAACGCACGGCGTGCGGCACGGCAGGCCTGCTCGACCTGCGCGGCGCTGGCGTCATTTCCCTTCCACAGAATTTCTTTTCCTACCGGGTTGGTCTTTGTGCGCTGTTCGCCTTCGCCCGTTACCCAGTCACCGTTAATCCATAATGTCATGCTGTTTTCTCCTCAGGGCAGAGACGCACCAGGCGAACCGTATCGCCGGCGTTACATTTCAGGGCATCCAGCTCTGCAGCCGTCAGCACCAGACGTTCACATTTCGGGTTGGTCCGCACCAGCATGGCGCGGAAGTTGGCGTAATTTTCGTTCGCCACCAGGCACGCCGGCCAGTCACCCGGCGCGGGCTGGCCTTCGGATACCTCAACCAGGCGGCTTTTGCGGATCGCGCGCACGCGGTCGATATCGCACTCCAGCGTAGGCCCTCCGTCAAAGATGTCCACATAGTTACGGTAGCGGAAGCCCTCTTTCTCCAGCACCGCGCGGGCCGGGGCGGTTTGCGGATGCACCTCGCCAATTACCGCCTGCGCTTCCGGCGTTAAGAAATGGGTATAGATAGGATGTTTAGGCATCAGCTCCGCGATAAACGCTTTCTGACCGGTGCCGCAAAGATAGTCCGCCCGGCTGAACTCCATCGAGAAGAAGCGCTCGCCCAGGCTCTCCCAGAATGGCGAGTAGCCTTTGTCGTCGATCACGCCGCGCATCTCTGCCACCACTTTTTCGTTAAAGCGATCGCGGAAGGCGGCCATAAACATAAAGCGCGATTTAGAGAGCAGATAGCCGTTGCCCTCTTTACGCCACGCCGGGTCGAGGAACAGCGTGCAGAGCTCGCTGGCGCCCGTGTGGTCATTACAGAGAAACAGCGTGGGCAGCGCGTTATAGACGTTCAGCTCTTTCGAGGCGTGAACCATCGTGCCGACGCGGTAGTTGTACCACGGGTCGTTGAGCCCGACGGCCACTTCGATGGCGCAAATCCCGGCCACGGTTCCCGTGTCGGTGTCTTCCAGCACGAACACGTAACCCTGTTCGCTTTTTGGCAACGTCCCCTGCCAGGTTTGCAGGGCGCGCTCAATGCGCGCCGACAGCGTTTTTTCATCGGCAGGAAGCGAGGTCAGCCCGCCTCCCGTCTTACCGGCAAGCTGCATGAGCCCGGCGATATCGCCGCGCTCAACGGGACGGATGACCATCATGATGACACCCCGGATTTCACCTTCTCACACGCCAGCGCAAAACGGTCCAGACCGGTTTGCACCTCTTCCTCACTCACAATCAGCGCAGGCGCAAAACGCACCACGTTGGCACCGGCAATCAGCACCATCACGCCCGCTTTTGCCGCTTCCTGTGAAATTAGCTTCGCTTTTCCGGCAAACTCAGCGGTGAGCTCGCAGCCGATCAACAGCCCCAGGCCGCGAATTTCTTTGAACAGGCCAAGCTTGCCGTTGATGGCGTTCAGGCGCTCAACGAACCACTCGTGACGCTGCTTAACGCCCTTCAGCACCTCAGGGGTGTTAATGATGTCGAGAACCTGTCCGGCGACGGCGGTTGCCAGCGGGTTGCCGCCGTAGGTGGTGCCGTGGGTGCCCACGGTCATCACGCTGGCAAATTTTTCGGTGGTCAGCGTCGCGCCAATCGGGAAGCCGCCGCCCAGCGCTTTGGCGGTAGAGAGAACGTCCGGCGTCACGCCGTAGTGCATATAGGCATACAGCTCGCCTGTGCGGCCCACGCCGGTCTGCACTTCGTCGAAAATCAGGACCGCGTCGTGACGGTCGCACAGCTCGCGCAGCCCCTGCAGGAATGCCTTTTGCGCCGGAAGCACGCCGCCCTCGCCCTGCATCGGCTCGACGATCACCGCGCAGGTGGTGTCGTTAATCAGCTCGCTGGCGGACTGCAGATCGTTATAGATGCCGTGGCGAATATCCGGCGGCAGCGGAGCGAAATCCTGCGAATAAGAAGGCTGGCCGCCCGCGCTCACGGTAAAGAGCGTGCGCCCGTGGAAGGCATTTTTGAACGCCACAATCCCGCTCTTGTGCGTCCCAAACTTATCGTGGGCATATTTACGTGCCAGCTTCAGCGCCGCTTCGTTGGCTTCCGCCCCGGAGTTACAGAAAAAGACTTTTTCGGCGAAGGTCGCGTCAATCAGCTTTTTCGCCAGGTGCAGCGCGGGCTCGTTGGTAAAGCCGTTGCCGGTATGCCAGAACTTCGCCGCCTGGTCGTTCAGCGCCTGACGCAGCGCCGGGTGGGCATGACCCAGCGCGTTCACCGCAATCCCCCCGGCAAAGTCGATATACTCTTTACCCTGCTGATCCCACAGGCGTGAGCCTTCCCCGCGAACCGGAATAAAAGCCGCCGGAGCGTAAACCGGCATCATCCATTCATCGAAATTTTCACGCGTAATTGACAGAGACATAGCGACCTCATCCGGTAAATAAAAAGTTATTTGAATGTTAAATAATTGAGTGTTTGCACTGTGAATGTAGATTGCAGCCTTCGTGCCAGCCAGCGATAAAATTGCATAAACGGGTTGAGGTAACAGAATATCAATAGGTTACAATATGGAGTTATTCACTGTTGTTGCATAAAAAGTGAATATTTTTACGACAAGCGGCGCTTTGCCGCATGAAAATCAGAAAGAGTATGCAGAGGCCAAATATAATTCTGGAATTGTGATCGCTCGCGAAATTTATCGACCATTTACGCCCTGTTTGAGGGCGAAGCGCGTCAGAATGGTGCAAATATTGCACCACCGGCATTATCTGTCGCAGTTATTGGTCGAACCCGGTAACAGTTGACGCAAATTCTGCTACCATCCATGCACTATTCACCTTGCACTGGCAGCGACTATGAAATTTGTCTCTTTTAATATCAACGGCCTGCGCGCCCGCCCTCATCAGCTAGAAGCCATCGTTGAGCAACATCAGCCAGATGTGATCGGCCTGCAGGAGACCAAGGTTCACGACGACATGTTCCCCCTCGAAGAGGTGGCGAAACTCGGCTACAACGTCTTTTACCACGGTCAGAAAGGTCACTATGGCGTCGCGCTGCTCACCAAAGACACGCCGGTTTCCGTGCGCCGCGGCTTCCCCGGCGACGGTGAAGAAGCGCAGCGCCGCATCATCATGGCGGAAGTGCCTTCCGCGCTCGGGAATATTACGGTCATTAACGGCTATTTCCCGCAGGGCGAGAGCCGCGATCACGAGACAAAATTCCCGGCCAAAGCGAAGTTTTATCAGGATCTGCAGAACTACCTGACGACCGAACTGAAAAAAGAAAATCCGGTGCTGATCATGGGCGATATGAATATCAGCCCGACGGATCTGGATATCGGCATCGGCGAAGAGAACCGCAAGCGCTGGCTGCGCACCGGCAAATGCTCCTTCCTGCCGGAAGAGCGTGAGTGGATGGAGCGCCTGCTGGGCTGGGGCCTGGTGGATACTTTCCGCAATGCCAACCCGGAAACGCAGGATCGCTTTTCGTGGTTTGACTACCGCTCGAAGGGCTTTGACGACAACCGCGGCCTGCGTATCGATCTGCTGCTGGCGAGCACGCCGCTGGCGGAGCGCTGCATCGAAACCGGAATTGACTATGACATCCGCAGCATGGAAAAACCGTCGGACCACGCGCCGGTATGGGCTAAATTCAAGCTGTAATCGCGCGTGAACATGCGAAAAACACTCTTCCTGTGCGCCCTTCTGGGCGCATTTCTTATGACATTTTTCATTCTGCCGCCTGACACGCTCTCTCTGGCAGGAGTAAAAACGCACCAGCAGGCCCTACTCTCCTATGTCGACCGCGCGCCGCTGCGTAGCGCGTTGATCTTCTTTGCGCTTTACGTGGCGGTTTCCGCCCTGTCGATACCCGGCGCGGCGGCTCTGACCCTGCTGGGCGGGGTGTTATTTACGCTGTGGGAAGGCACCGTGCTGGTTTCGTTTGCCTCCACGCTCGGGGCCACGCTGGCCATGCTCGCCAGCCGTTACCTGCTGCGCGACTGGGTGCAGCGGCGGTTTGCCCGGCAGATGGCAACGGTGAACGCTGGCATGGCGCGCGACGGTGCGGGCTATCTTTTTGCCCTGCGCCTGATGCCGCTGTTCCCGTTTTTCCTGGTGAATTTACTGATGGGGCTGACCCGCATCACGGTGCGGCGCTACTGGTGGGTCAGCCAGCTCGCCATGCTGCCCGCAACGGTTATCTTTCTGAACGCCGGGCGGGAGCTGGGAAAAGTGACATCGCTGCGCGATATTTTGTCGCCGGGCGTGGTATTCGCCTTTACACTACTGGGGTTATTACCGCTGGTTACGCGCCGGCTGTTTTCCCGTTATCTCCCTTCTGCTAAAAAGTGAGGCATTATGCGCCGTGTGCGTTTTTGCACGTTTCTGACCGGTCTGCTGCTGGCAGCCCCCCTCTATGCCGCCGACGGCTGGCACGCTATTCAACAGCAGGCCAAAGGACAAACCGTCTGGTTTAACGCCTGGGGCGGCGATCCGGCGGTCAACCGCTACCTTGAGTGGGTTAGCGGTGAGATGCAAACGCACTATGCCATCACCCTAAAAATCGTCCCGCTGGCGGATGCCGCCGATGCGGTCAAACGTATTCAGACGGAAGCCGCCGCAGGGCGTAAGACCAACGGCTCGGTCGACCTCCTGTGGGTGAACGGCGAGAACTTCCGCACCCTCAAAGAGGCGAACCTGCTGCAAACCGGGTGGGCACAGAGTCTGCCCAACTGGCGCTATGTCGATACCCGTAAACCCGTCACGGAAGATTTTGCCATTCCCACGGACGGCGCGGAATCGCCGTGGGGCGGCGCGCAGCTGACCTTTATTGCCCGCAAAGCCAGCATGCCGACGCCACCGGAGGATCCGCAGGCGCTGCTGGCGTACGCGCAGCAGCATCCGGGCAAGGTCAGCTATCCTCGCCCGCCCGATTTTACCGGCACGGCCTTTCTGGAGCAGCTGCTGCTGACGCTTACGGCGCATCCCGAGGCGTTACAAAAAGCGCCTGATGATACGTTTGCCCAGGTTACGGCGCCGCTCTGGGCCTACCTCGATAAACTGCACCCGCTGCTGTGGCGTGAAGGGAAAGACTTCCCTCCTTCGCCCGCCCGGATGGATGCCCTGCTCGCCAGCGGCAGTCTGAACCTGTCGCTGACCTTTAACCCGGCGCATACGCAGCAAAAAGTGGCGAGCGGCGAACTGCCTGCCGACAGCTACAGCTTTGGTTTTCGCGACGGGATGCTCAGCAACGTGCATTTTGTGGCTATTCCGGCCAATGCCAGCGCGAGCGCGGGCGCGAAGGTAGTCGCCAATTTCCTGCTGTCGCCGCAGGCGCAGATCCGCAAGGCCAACCCGGCCGTGTGGGGAGACCCGAGCGTGCTGGATGCGAAAACGCTGCCCGAAGGTGAAGCGAAACAGCTGCAGGCCCATACGCCGCAGGGGCTGCCGAAGATGCTCCCGGAGCCGCAGTCCGCGTGGGTGAACGCGCTGGAGCAGGAATGGCTGCGTCGTTACGGCACCCGTTAGGCTGGCTTGTCTGGCTGGCGATGGCGGTGATTTATCTGCCGATCCTGCCCGCTGGCACCGTGCTGTTCGCGCCGGCATTCTCCGTGACGAACTGGCAGCGGCTGCTGAACGATCCTCAGCTGCCGCAGGCAGCCGTTGCCACGCTGATCTCAACGCTTATCGCCACGCTGGGAGCCCTGTTTATCGCCCTTTCCCTCGTGGCTCTTTTCTGGCCCGGCAACCGCTGGCGGCGCCTCAGCACGCGCCTGCCGTGGCTGCTGGCGATCCCCCACGTAGCCTTCGCCACCAGCGCGCTGCTGCTGTTTGCCGAGGGCGGACTGTTTTATCAGGTTTGTACCGCCTGTTCGCCGCCGTTTGACCGCTACGGCGTTGGGCTGGGCCTGACGCTCGCGGTCAAAGAGAGCGCGTTTGTGCTGTGGGCCATTTACGCCGTGCTGCCGGAAAAAAGGCTCGCGCAGCAGAAGATCGTCCTGCAAACCTTCGGCTACGGACGTTTTCAGACGCTCAGCTGGCTGATCCTTCCGGCGATCGCGCCCGTCCTCGGGGCGGTGATGCTGGCGGTGCTGGCGTGGTCGCTGTCGGTTGTGGACGTGGCGATCGTTCTCGGTCCCGGCAACCCGCCCACGCTGGCCGTGCTGGCCTGGCAGTGGCTGAGCCAGGGCGACGCGCAGCAGCAGGTAAAGGGGACGCTGCTTTGCCTTCTGCTCCTTCTTTTACTGGCCGCGCTTGCCGCGCTGGGGTACGGCCTTTGGAAGGTCTGGCGTCGCGCGATTCCGGACCTGAGCGGGACGCGCCGCAGGTTGCATATCGCGCTGCCAGAACGCGCATTCAGCGGGTTTCTGCCCGCATGCGGCCTCCTTTGCGCCGCCGTGCTGTTGATGCTGGCGCAACGGGACGACGTGGGTCCCGTGGGCACCAGCCTCTCCTTCGGTCTGCTTTCGAGCCTTATCGCCCTCATCGTCATTTTTCTCTGGCTGGAATGGGGGCCGCAGCGCGGTGCGGCGTGGGTGTGGCTACCGCTCGCCCTTCCGGCACTGCCGCTCGTGACCGGGCAATACGCAATTGCTTTGCATCTGGAACTCGACGGAGGCTTTATCGCCGTCCTCTGGAGCCATCTGCTGTGGGTACTGCCGTGGATGCTGCTGGTGCTCCAGCCCGCGTGGCGGCGGATCGATCCCCGGCTTATCCTTACCGCCAGAACGCTCGGCTGGCGGCGGGCAAAAATTTTCTGCCTGCTGAAATGTCCCCTGCTGGTGCGTCCTGCGCTGCTGGCCTTTGCCACCGGCTTTTCCGTCAGCATGGCGCAATATATGCCGACGCTCTGGCTGAGCGCGGGGCGTTTCGCCACGCTGACCACCGAGACCGTCGCGCTCAGCAGCGGGGGCAGCATCCCGGTTCTCGCTAACCGCGCCCTGGGCTTACTGCTGGTCACGGGCGTCGTATTCGGTCTTGCCGCGCTGTTATCCCGGCTCGCGGGCCGCTACCGTCAAGGATTACGTTAATGCTTAAGGTCAACGATCTCACCATCGAACCGCTTTTCCGCGAGGTCAATTTTTGCGTACCGCGCGGGGAGATTGTCACCCTGATGGGGCCGTCCGGCAGCGGCAAATCGACCCTCTTTGCCTGGATGGTCGGCGCGCTGTCAGGTGATTTTCATGCGCGGGGCGAACTGTGGCTCGACGAACGCCGCTGCGACGGTTTGCCCGTCGAATCCCGCGGTCTGGGGATTCTTTTTCAGGACGCGCTGCTGTTTGAACCTTTCAGCGTTGGGCAAAATTTGCTGCTGGCCTTGCCTGAGGGGAACGCGGGACGCGCGCGTCGGGAAGCGGTCGAGCAGGCGCTGGACTCCGCCGGGCTTGGCGGTCATTACGCCAGCGATCCGGCCACGCTTTCCGGCGGAGAGCGCGCCCGGGTTAGCCTGCTGCGCGCCCTGCTTGCAGAGCCGCAGGCGCTGCTGCTGGACGAACCGTTCAGCCGCCTTGATAAAGCGTTACGCACGTCGTTCCGGGCATGGGTGTTTGACGCCGTCCGCGCGCGCAATATTCCGGTGGTGCTGGTCACCCATGACGAGGACGATATTCCGCCCGGCGGCGAGGTGATGGAGATTTCTCGCTGGCAATAATGTGCTAACGCAATGTTTTCCGTTTCGGGAGAGACGACAATGCCCCCCTCTATTACTGACGTCAGGTTATTCGATGAAACGTGTTTCTCAACTGACCGCGCTGGCCCTGATCTGCGGCCTCGCCTCTTTTTCCTCTCTGGCAGCTGATATGGCCAACGCGATGACGCTGTCTCAGCTTCAGGCGCAGCACGGCGCGGCAATCGACACCCGCCCCAGCGCCTTCTATAACGGCTGGCCGCAGACCCTCAGCGGTCCTTCCGGGCACGAACCCGCAGCGCTCAACCTGGCAGCCGCCTGGCTTAACGCAATGAGCGACGAGCAGATTGCGCGTTGGGCCAGACAGCATCAGCTGACGCCGGCAACGACCATCGCGCTGTACGGCGACGACGGCGCCACTCAGGCGGTGAAAGCCCGCCTGGAGAAAGCCGGATACCGCCATGTTTCGTTCCTCAGCGATGCCCTCCAGTCGCCCGACCGCCTGCAGCGTCTGGCGCACTTTGAACAGCTCGTCTACCCCCAGTGGATCCACCAGCTCCAGCAGGGTAAACCGGTGACCGCCGCGCCGGCGGGCGAATGGAAGGTCATAGAAGCGGCCTGGGGCGCGCCGAAGTTTTACCTGCTTAACCACATTCCCGGCGCGGGCTACATCGACACCAACGAGGTGGAAAGCGAGCCGCTGTGGAACAAAGTCTCCGACGGCAGGCTGAAAGCAATGCTGGCGAAGCACGGGATCCGTCACGATACCACCGTCATTCTGTATGGACGTGACGTTTACGCCGCCGCGCGCGTGGCGCAGATTATGCTCTACGCGGGCGTGAAGGATGTGCGCCTTCTCGATGGCGGCTGGAAGGCGTGGTCAGATGCCGGTCTGCCGGTTGAGCGCGGCACGCCCGGCAAAGTGGCTCCTGCCCCTGATTTTGGCGCGCCGATCCCCGGCCAGCCGCAGCTGATGGTGAATATGGAGCAGGCGCGCGGCATGCTGCACCGTCAGGATGCCTCCCTGGTCAGCATTCGTTCATGGCCGGAGTTTATCGGCGAAACCAGCGGCTACAGCTACATCAAGCCAAAAGGTGAAATCGCCGGCGCCCGCTGGGGCCATGCGGGCAGCGATGCCACCCATATGGAAGACTTCCATAACCCGGATGGCACCATGCGCAGCGCGGACGATATCGCCGCCCAGTGGAAAAGCTGGAATATCCTACCGGAACAGCACGTCGCGTTTTACTGCGGCACCGGCTGGCGGGCGTCAGAAACCTTCATGTACGCCCGGGCGATGGGCTGGAAGCACGTCGCCGTCTATGACGGCGGCTGGTATGAATGGAGCAGCCACCCGCAGAACCCGGTCACCGCCGGAGCGCGCGGGCCAGAGAGCGCTCTCTAACGGGTGAGCGACTTCAGCGTCACGTAGCCGCTCCAGATGCGCGTTGTGGTGGTCAGCCAGCACAGCGCGCCGAATATCCACGCGAACAGCGTAAAGTGCGCCGGAAACAGGCAGCACAGCACGAACAGCGCGATGGTCTCCGTCCCTTCCGTTAACCCGCCGAGATAGTAAAACGACTTGTGCGCATAGCCGGGGTTGTCGATATTGTGCTTCGCCGCCAGCGCGGCAAAGGCGAGAAAACTGCTGCCGGTGCCGATAAACGCGAACAACAGCCAGGCGGCCGCCAGCGCATTCTCGACCGGTGCAGCCAGCGCAAAGCCAAACGGCACCAGCGCGTAGAACAGAAAATCGAGGGCGATATCCAAAAACCCTCCCGCATCCGTCAGCCCTCTCCGGCGCGCCAGCGCGCCGTCCAGACCATCCAGCAGGCGGTTCAGGACGATGGCAACCAGAGCCGCAGGATACCAGCCGAGGGCCAGAAACGGCATCGCCAGCAGGCCGATGGCAAACCCGGCAAGGGTTAGCCCGTCGGGCGTAATGCCCGGCTTATCCAGCACGGAAACCAGACGGTTCAGCGCGGGCTTTACCCGCGGGTGCAGGTGACGGTCAAGCATCAGGCTTCCCTTTAAACGTGGCGCACAGCCCCTGCGCCGGAATATCCAGCGCGGCATTAAACCGGGCCGAGAGATTCTGAAAGGCAATGAGCGCCGTCATTTCAGTGATGGCATCATCCGTAAAGTGGCGTTTCATCGCCATTTTGACTGCCTCATCCACCCGTGGCGGCGTGGCGGTCACCGCATCCGCATAGGCCAGCGCCGCGCGCTCCTGTTCACTGAACAAGTCAGAATCAGCCCAGCCGCTCACGGCCTGAACTTTATCCAGCGCGCCGCAGCGCTCGGCCAGACGCAGGCTGTTGGCATCAATGCAGAACGCACAGTGGCACAGCTGCGATACGCGCGTCATGAGCAGCGAGCGCAGCACGGGCGTCAGGCGCGCTTTTCTGCGCTCCAGAAACCCCACAAACAAGGCGACCAGCCAGAACAGACGCGGCACGCGTCCCCACCAGCGCGTGGGGTTCAGCACGGCGCCGAAGTGTTTTTGCTGCACGGCGGCAATGGGTTTTACGCTCGCCGGAAGGGTTGGGATGGGCTCTACCCAGGTGGACGTCTCTTTCACCTGATTCTCCTGATGGCTGGACTCTTTGAAAGGGCACGATAATATGGCGTTTTTCGCTATCAAGTATTGACGACCATGCTAAAAACAGTCGATGTCGTTGCGGCCATCATCGAAAAAGACGACAAAATTTTACTGGCGCAGCGCCCTGCTCACGCCGACCAGCCGGGTATGTGGGAGTTCGCTGGCGGTAAAGTGGAGGCTGGAGAAACCCAGCCTGAGGCGCTTATCCGCGAGCTGCGTGAAGAGTTAGGCATTGAGGCGCAGCCTGAGCAGTACGTGGCAAGCCATCAGCGCGAAGTATCACAGCGGTTAATCAACCTGCACGCCTGGCGCGTACCCCGCTTCAGCGGAGAGTTAACGGCGCACTACCACAGCGCGCTGGTGTGGTGTACGCCGGAAGAGGCGTTCGGCTACAGCTTAGCCCCGGCGGACATTCCGCTGCTGGAGGCGTTTATTCTTTTACGCGACGCCAGACCAGCGGATTCGTGCTGATGGTACGTTCATCGCGCTGACACTGGAGCAGCACGCCATCCGCCTTCACGACGGCCCCTTCAGAATAGTTTTGATCCTGGTAGATGCAGCACTGGTTACACGGCTGCGCGCGCTGGCCGCTGGAGCTAAACACCTCCGGCGGCACATTCACTTCTACATCCGGGCGAATGCGGTCAGCCTGCGCGCCTGCGGCCAACATTAATGATAACGCGGCCATCACGTAACGGTTCATAGACTTCTCTTCCTGTTGTGTCCTGATAATGACTATAACGGTAAATCGGGCAGAATCTTTAATTTAGCGCGTCATCGCTTTTTGTTATGACGCGGCCCGGGTCATTAATTTCCCTTTCGGCAAACATTTCCGCTTGCTTCACAAAGCGGTACGGGTGGTATAGTCAAAAAAACAACACAAATCGCATAAGCAACATACATAAATTACTATAAGAGGTTCTTATATCTATGGATCAGACACGCTCTCTGGAAAATTTCCTTGCCCATGTTCAGCAGCGCGACCCGCACCAAAGCGAGTTTGCTCAGGCCGTTCGTGAAGTAATGACCACCCTCTGGCCGTTCCTTGAAGAAAACCCGCGCTATCGTCAACTGTCGCTGCTGGAGCGTCTGGTTGAGCCAGAACGCGTGATCCAGTTCCGCGTGACCTGGGTGGATGACCGCAACCAGGTGCAGGTCAACCGCGCTTGGCGCGTGCAGTTTAATTCCGCCATCGGTCCGTTTAAGGGCGGCATGCGCTTCCACCCTTCCGTTAACCTGTCGATTCTGAAATTTCTCGGCTTTGAGCAGACGTTTAAAAACGCGCTCACCACCCTGCCAATGGGCGGCGGTAAAGGCGGGAGTGATTTCGATCCCAAAGGCAAAAGCGAAGGCGAAGTGATGCGTTTCTGTCAGGCGCTGATGACCGAGCTCTACCGCCATCTCGGCCCGGACACCGACGTACCGGCGGGAGATATCGGCGTGGGGGCCCGCGAAGTGGGCTTCATGGCCGGGATGATGAAAAAACTCTCCAACAACAGCGCCTGCGTCTTTACCGGTAAAGGATTATCGTTTGGCGGCAGCCTGATCCGCCCGGAGGCGACCGGCTACGGCCTGGTTTACTTCACCGAGGCAATGCTCAAGCGTCACGGCTTAGGTTTCGAAGGGATGCGCGTGGCGGTCTCCGGCTCCGGTAACGTGGCGCAGTACGCTATCGAAAAAGCGATGCAGTTTGGCGCCCGCGTGGTGACCGCCTCCGACTCTAAAGGCACGGTGGTGGACGAAGCGGGCTTTACGGCTGAGAAGCTGGCGCGCCTGTGCGAAATCAAAGCCAGCCGCGATGGCCGACTTGCCGATTACGCCGCAGAGTTTGGCCTGACGTATCTGGAAGGCAAACAGCCGTGGGGCGTGCCGGTGGATATCGCCCTGCCGTGCGCCACGCAAAACGAACTGGATGCAGACGCCGCGCGCACGCTGATTACTAACGGCGTGAAGGCGGTGGCCGAAGGGGCGAATATGCCGACCACTATCGAGGCGACGGATCTGTTCCTGGAGGCGGGCGTGCTGTTTGCGCCGGGCAAGGCGGCGAACGCGGGCGGCGTGGCAACGTCCGGTCTGGAGATGGCGCAAAACGCCGCGCGTCTCGGCTGGAAGGCGGAAAAAGTGGATGCCCGTCTGCACCACATCATGCTCGATATTCACCACGCCTGCGTGGAGTACGGCGGTGAAGCGTCACAGACCAACTACGTGCGCGGGGCAAATATCGCCGGGTTCGTGAAGGTAGCGGATGCGATGATTGGGCAGGGTGTGATTTAAGGTTTATATCGTGCGGCCGGGTGCCCTCACCCCGGCCCTCTCCCACGGGGAGAGGGAGAAAACCGTGTGTCAGGCCGCGCTCTTTTTCTTTTTAAACGGTTTCTTCGCCCCGCCACCGGGTGCAACCATCCCTCTGAACGTTTTCACCGGCGTACTGCGGGCCTGATCGATCAGTTGGTAAAGCGTCCCCACCAGCGGCTGCATAAAGTCCTGATAGCGGCACTGCTTTTCGCTGATTTGCGTCAGAACCGATTCCCAGTGCGCGGTCATGTCCGGCCTGGCGGCCAGCTCCGGCAGCGAATGAATCAGCGCCCGTCCCGGTTCCGTTGAGTGGATGTAGCGTCCCTTTTTCTCCAGGAAACCGCGCTTAAAGAGCAGCTCGATGATCCCCGCGCGGGTCGCTTCCGTACCCAGACCGTCCGTGGCGCGCAGGATCTTCTTCAGATCTTTATCCTGCACAAAGCGGGCGATCCCGGTCATGGCCGACAGCAGCGTTGCATCGGTGAAGTGGCGCGGCGGCTGGGTCTGACGTTCAACCACTTCACCCTTCTCGCACAGCAGTTCATCATCTTTAGCGACCACCGGCAGCGGCGTGCCGTCGTTCTCCTCATCGCGCTCCTTGTTGCCCAGCAGCGTGCGCCAGCCCGCTTCCGCGAGGAAACGCGCTTTAGCGACAAACTTGCCTTTGGCAATTTCCAGCTCGATGACGCACTTGCGGAACACCGCGTCCGGGCAGAACTGCATCAGGTACTGACGGGCGATCAGGTTATAGACCTTCGCTTCGTTATCGGTCAGGTTGACGCTGCTGGCGCGCGCCGTCGGGATAATCGCGTGGTGGGCATCGACCTTTTTGTCGTCCCAGCAGCGGTTATGGGTATCCGGGTTAACGACGGGCTGCGGGAGCAGATCCGGCGCGTGGACGCCGATGGCGTTCATCACCGAATGGCGTCCGGCAAAGTGCTCTTCCGGCAGATAGCGGCTGTCCGAGCGCGGATAGGTGATCAGCTTGTGGGTTTCATACAACTTCTGGCAGATATCCAGCACGTTCTGCGCGCTGAGGCCAAAGCGCTTCGCGGCCTCAATCTGCAGAGCAGAAAGGGAGAACGGCAGCGGCGCGGGTACTGATTCCCGTTTATCGTTATAGCTGGTAACCATGGCCGGCTGGCCGGTAATGCGGTTAACCACGTGCTCCGCCAGCGGACGATGGAGCAGACGCCCCTCTTCGTCCTGATACGACTCGCAGGCATCGCTCGGCTGCCAAACGGCGGTAAAGCGTTCGTCTTTTGGCGTGACGATGTGCGCTTTCACTTCAAAGAAATCTTTGGCGACGAAGTTCTCGATCTCTTCATCGCGACGCACGACCAGCCCCAGCACCGGCGTCTGCACGCGGCCCACGGAGAGTACGCCCTGATAGCCCGCGTTACGCCCGAGGATGGTGTAGGCGCGGGTCATGTTGATCCCGTACAGCCAGTCCGCTCGGGCGCGCGCCAGCGCGGAGACGCACAGCGGGATAAATTCGCTGTTGGCGCGCAGGCGCGAAATGGCACGTTCAACCGCCTGCGGGTTGAGGTCGTTGATCAGGCAGCGCTGCACCTGCTGCCGCTTTTCCGGCGCCAGCTCAAGATAGTCCAGCACTTCGTCCACCAGCAACTGCCCTTCTCTGTCCGGGTCACCCGCGTGGACCACTTCCGTCGCCTCATGCAGAAAACGCTTAATGACGTTAAGCTGTTTGGTGACGGACGGGCGAGGCTGAAGACGCCACTTTTCCGGCACGATGGGCAGATCGTTGAGGTTCCAGCGGGCGTAGCGGCTGTCGTAGACGTCCGGCTGCGCCTGTTCAAGCAGGTGACCGATACACCAGGTGACCACCTGCCCGTTGCCGCATTCGATAAAGCCGTCGCCCTTGCGATGCGGTTTAGGCAGCACGTCGGCGATGGCGCGGGCCAGGCTCGGCTTTTCGGCAATAAACAACCGCATCGAATTAACGGATCTCAATCATCGGTCGGCCACCGCGCGCGGTCACTAACTCGCCGATCGCCGTCAGGGTGATGCCAAACTCGGCGGCGGTAGCCTGAACCTCGGCTTCGGATTCCGGCGTGACGGCCAGCAGCAGGCCGCCGGAGGTTTGCGGATCGCACAGCAGGTTGCGCCACGCCTCTGGCATTTCGCCCATCAGGTGACCGTAGCTGGCGAAGTTGCGCTGGGTACCGCCCGGAACCGCGCCCTGGGCAATGTACTCTTCCACGCCAGGCAGCTTCGGTACGTCCTGATACCAGACCTGCGCCTGCACGCCCGCACCCTGACACACTTCAGAGAGGTGCCCCAGCAGGCCAAAACCGGTGACGTCGGTCATCGCCTTCACGCCGTCGATATTGGCGAACGCCGCGCCGGCGAGGTTCATCTGGCACATGACTTCCGTTGCCAGGCCTTTGTGCTCCGGTTTGAGCAGGGATTTTTTCTCGGCGGTGGTGAGCACGCCAATGCCCAGCGGCTTGGTAAGGAACAGCTTGCAGCCCGCCTGCGCGGTGCTGTTGCGTTTCACGCGCTCGGTCGGCACCACGCCGGTGACGGCCAGGCCGAAGATCGGCTCTGGCGCATCAATCGAGTGGCCGCCGGCCAGGGAAATCCCCGCCTGCTGGCAGGCGAAACGCCCGCCATCAATCACCTCGCGGGCGATTTCCGGTGGAAGGGTGTTGATCGGCCAGCCCAGAATGGCAATCGCCATGATCGGCTTACCGCCCATGGCGAAGATATCGCTGATGGCGTTGGTGGCCGCGATGCGCCCGAAGTCGAACGGGTTGTCGACAATCGGCATAAAGAAGTCAGTGGTGCTGATAATGCTGGTGCCGTTACCTAAGTCATAAACCGCCGCATCGTCACGCGTTTCATTGCCGACAAGCAGGTTCGGGTCGACAAACTTCGCCTGTTCGCTGTGCAGAATGGTCTCCAGCACTTTCGGGGAAATTTTACAACCGCAACCGGCTCCGTGGCTGTACTGCGTTAAACGAATGGTTTGCTCGCTCATGGACGTCTCCTGTCATCTCAATCGCGCTATGGTAGCGCTCATTCCATAAAGAGGTAAGTATGACTGTCTGAATTCTGCGGCGGATGCTCAGAATCCAGACAGTTTAGCGCGTGTAATTAAAAACGGCTGACGAAAGGCGTGGTGTCCGGCACGCTAATGGTGCTGGAGGCTTTAAGCTGCGGGGTGCCGAGGTAGAGGAAGCCGACAATTTTGTCGTGCTCGCCGCAGGAGAACCCTGCCCGCACGGCGGCGCTCTCGGTCAGCGGACCGGTGCGCCAGATACCGTTAAAGCCCTGCGCAACGGCGGCCATCTGCATCGCCATCACCGCACAGCCGGCAGACATTTCCTGCTCCCAGACCGGCACCTTATGGTCGGCCTGGCATTTCGCCACGACAGCGATAATCATCGGGGCACGGAACGGGGCATTGCGTGCCTTGTCGATACCTTTCTCATCCTGCCCGGCGGCAACTGCCCCCTGCTCCAGCAGCTGGCTGAAACGATCGCGGCCTTCGCCTTCAATCACAAAGAAGTGCCATGGCTGCAGCGTGCCATGATCCGGGGCACGCATACCGGCACGCAGAATGTTTTCCAGCTGCTCGCCCGCAGGGGCGGGTTCAGCCAGACGTGACGCGCTACGACGGTTAACAAGCAGTTCGAGTGCATCCATTGGTTAACTCCTTTCTTGAAATTTACTCACAAAATTAACACGACGGCAGATTTTGTTACAGCCTGGCAGGCGATTCCTGCTGACAAGTGGCGGTTGGGTCATTACGATAACCCAACATTACCGTCCAGTGGCGACGGAAACAGTCATTTTCTGGTTAGGGAGAATACATGCGAACCCTTTGGCGAATCTTTGCCGGTTTCTTTAAATGGACGTGGCGACTGCTCAACTTCGTCCGCAACCTGGTGATGAACATCTTCTTCATCCTGCTGGTTCTGGTTTGCGCGGGCATCTGGATGCATATCAGCAACGCGAATCAGGCGCAGCATTCGACTCGCGGGGCCCTGTTACTCGATATCACCGGCGTGATCGTTGATAAACCGTCCACCAGCAACCGTCTGGGGGTTATCAGCCGCCAGCTGTTTGGCGCGACGTCAGACCGCCTGCAGGAGAACTCCCTGTTCGATATCGTCGATACCATCCGTCAGGCCAAAGACGACCGAAACATCACCGGGATCGTGCTGGATCTGAAAGATTTTGCCGGCGGCGACCAGCCTTCCATGCAGTACATCGGTAAAGCGCTGCGCGAGTTCCGCGACAGCGGCAAGCCGGTGATTGCCGTGGGCGACAGCTACAGCCAGGGGCAATATTATCTGGCGAGCTTCGCCAATAAGATCTGGCTTTCTCCGCAGGGGACGGTCGATTTGCACGGCTTTGCCACCAACGGCCTGTACTACAAATCGCTGCTCGACAAGCTGAAGGTCACCACCCACGTCTTCCGCGTCGGCACCTATAAATCTGCCGTGGAGCCGTTTATCCGCGACGATATGTCTCCTGCCGCCCGTGAAGCGGACAGCCGCTGGATTGGCGAGCTGTGGCAGAACTATCTCGGCACCGTTGCCGCTAACCGTCAAATTACCGCTGAACAGGTGTTCCCTGGCGCTCGCGGCATGCTGGACGGTCTGCGCAAGGTCGACGGCGATACCGCGAAATATGCGCTCGACAATAAGCTGGTTGACGCGCTGGGCACCAGTGCGGATGTCGAAAAAGCCCTGACCAAACAGTTTGGCTGGAGCAAAGAGGACAAAAACTACAGCGCCATCAGCATGTATGACTATGCTGCGAAAAAGCCGGACGACAGCGGCGACAGCGTAGCCGTGGTGTTTGCTAACGGCGCCATCATGGACGGCCAGGAAACGCCGGGTAACGTCGGCGGTGACACCACCGCGTCGCAAATCCGCGACGCACGCCTTGACCCGAAAGTGAAAGCGATTGTTCTGCGGGTGAACAGCCCTGGCGGCAGCGTGAGCGCCTCCGAAGTGATCCGCGCCGAGCTGGCCGCGGCTCGCGCGGCGGGCAAGCCGGTCGTCGTATCCATGGGCGGCATGGCCGCGTCTGGCGGGTACTGGATCTCTACGCCTGCCAACTACATTGTGGCGAACCCAAGCACGCTGACCGGCTCGATTGGCATCTTCGGGGTGATTAACACCGTGGAAAACAGTCTGGATTATCTGGGCGTGCATACCGATGGCGTTTCCACGTCACCGCTGGCGGATGTGTCGATGACCAAATCCCTGCCGCCGGAAGTTTCAGAGATGATGCAGCTGAGCATTGAGAACGGCTATAAGCGCTTTATCACGCTGGTTGCCGAATCGCGTAAGAAGACGCCTGAGCAGATTGACCAGATTGCACAGGGCCACGTCTGGACCGGACAGGATGCGAAGAGTAACGGTCTGGTCGATAGCCTGGGCGACTTCGACGACGCGGTGAAGAAAGCCGCCGAACTGGCGAAGCTCAAGCAGTGGCATATTGAGTATTATCAGGACGAGCCGTCGTTCTTCGATATGGTGATGGACAGCATGTCTGTTTCCGTTCGCGCCATGCTGCCGGAGGCGCTGCAGGCGTACCTGCCGGCCCCGGTTGCCACGGCGGCGAAAGCGATGAAGGCGGAAAGCGATAAGCTCGCGGCCTTTAACGATCCACAAAGTCGTTACGCGTTTTGCCTGACCTGCGCTAACGTCCGTTAAAAACCGTCCCCTCTTCCCGTGAAGAGGGGATTTTTTTCTTTTGAAGAACAAGAACTCACTACCATGCAGAAGAAATCGATTTATGTAGCCTACACTGGCGGTACCATCGGTATGCAGCGCTCTGAAAATGGCTATATCCCCGTCTCCGGCCATCTGCAGCGTCAGCTTGCGCTGATGCCTGAATTCCACCGTCCGGAAATGCCTGACTTCACCATCCACGAATACGAGCCGCTGATGGACTCCTCCGACATGACGCCGGAAGACTGGCAGCACATCGCGGATGACATTAAAGCCCATTACGACCAGTACGACGGCTTCGTGATCCTGCACGGCACCGACACCATGGCGTTTACCGCCTCGGCGCTCTCCTTCATGCTGGAGAACCTGAGCAAGCCGGTTATCGTTACCGGGTCGCAAATTCCGCTGGCGGAGCTGCGCTCCGACGGGCAAATCAACCTGCTGAACTCCCTGTACGTGGCGGCGAATTACCCGATCAACGAAGTGTCGCTATTCTTTAACAACCGTCTGTACCGGGGCAACCGCACCACCAAAGCCCATGCCGACGGTTTTGACGCCTTTGCCTCACCTAACCTGCAGCCGCTGCTGGAAGCCGGTATTCATATCCGTCGACTGGGAACGCCTCCGGCGCCGAACACCGCCGGTGAGCTGATTGTGCACCCGATTACCCCACAGCCGATTGGCGTCGTCACCATTTATCCGGGCATCTCCGCGGACGTGGTGCGCAACTTCCTGCGCCAGCCGGTTAAGGCGCTGATCCTGCGCTCCTATGGCGTCGGCAACGCCCCGCAGAACGGCGAATTCCTGAAGGAGCTTCAGGAAGCCAGCGAGCGCGGAATTGTGGTGGTGAACCTGACCCAGTGCATGTCTGGCAAAGTGAACATGGGCGGCTATGCCACCGGCAACGCGCTGGCGCACGCGGGGGTGATCAGCGGCTTCGATATGACCGTTGAGGCGACGCTGACTAAACTTCACTATTTACTGAGTCAGGATCTGGACATTCAGTCCATTCGCCGCGCGATGATGCAAAACCTGCGCGGCGAGCTGACCCCGGACGAATAAGGAGCTCTCATGAAGCAACGCGCCCTGCTACTGGTCGATTTGCAAAATGATTTCTGCGCGGGCGGCGCGCTGGCCGTCGCCGAAGGTGACAGCACCGTTGACGTGGCAAATACGCTGATTGACTGGTGCAAAGCCCGCGGTGAAGCGGTTGTCGCAAGCCAGGACTGGCACCCTGCAAACCACGGCAGCTTTGCCAGCCAGCACAACGTCGAGCCTTTCACCCAGGGGGAACTCGACGGGCTGGCGCAAACCTTCTGGCCGGATCACTGCGTGCAGCAGACGGAAGGCGCGGAGCTGCACCCGCTCCTGAATCAGAAGGCCATCGACGCGGTATTTCATAAAGGTGAAAACCCGGCTATCGATAGCTACAGCGCGTTTTTTGATAACGGGCATCGCCAGAAGACGGCGCTGGACGCGTGGTTACGTCACCATGAAATCACGGAGCTGATCGTGCTGGGTCTGGCGACGGATTACTGCGTGAAGTTTACCGTGCTGGACGCGCTCCAGCTGGGTTATGCCGTTAGCGTCATCACCGACGGCTGTCGCGGGGTGAACATCCAACCGCAGGACAGCGCTCAGGCGTTTATGGATATGGCCGCTGAAGGCGCAACGCTGTATACGCTGGCAGACTGGCTGGAAACGCAGGCGTAGCCTTTTTAGCCGGGTGGCGCTGACGCTTACCCGGCAAAACAACCCACTCCGATCTCCCATTAAGTGAACTCCCTCGCATCCCAGGCGAAGCGGCAATGCTATTCTCAACAGGCTGTTTTTTCGCCACGCCTTTTCAGTGGCGTGGTTATTTTTATTAAGTCAAAGAGGAACTTGTATGAAACGTTTGCCCCTGCTGGCAGCATTACCCTTGCTTTGCGCGTCGCTTGCTTCCGCCGCGCCTCTGATGTCCGTGGGCTACTTTAACGGGGGTGGCGATGTCACCGCCGGACCGGGTGGCGATATCAATAAGCTGGACGTTCGTCAGATCACCCACCTGAACTACTCGTTTGGGCTTGTTTATAACGACGAGAAAGACGAGACCAACGCCGCGCTGAAAGATCCGGCGAAACTGTCTCAAATCTGGCTGTCGCCAAAAGTGGCGTCCGATCTGGCCCTCATCCCGACCCTGCGTAAACAAAACCCGAATCTGAAAGTCCTGCTCTCAGTTGGCGGCTGGGGGGCGCGCGGTTTCTCTGGCGCAGCGGCAACCAAAGAGAGTCGCGCGGTGTTTATCCGCTCCGCGCAGGAGATTGTTGAGAAATACGGCCTGGACGGGATCGATCTCGACTGGGAGTATCCGGTCAACGGCGCGTGGGGGCTGGTTGCAAGCACGCCCGCCGACAGGGATAACTTCACCGCCCTGCTGAAAGAGATGCGCGACGCGTTCGGGCAGAAAAAGCTGGTGACCATTGCGGTGGGCGCGAATGCGGAAAGTCCGAAAAGCTGGGTGGATGTCAAAGCCATCGCCCCGCTCCTCGACTACATCAACCTGATGACCTACGACATGGCGTACGGCACCCAGTATTTCAACGCGAACCTGTATGACTCCAGCGCCTGGCCAACGGTGGCTGCCGCCGATAAATACAGCGTCGATTTTGTGGTGAACAACTATCTGGCCGCCGGACTTAAGCCAAAGCAGATGAACCTCGGGATCGGTTTTTACGGCCGCGTACCGAAACGTGCGGTTGAACCGGGCATTGACTGGAGCAAGCCGGACGCGCAAAAAAATCCGGTCACCCAGCCCTACTTTGGACCGCAGGAGATCGGCCTGTTTAAGTCGCTCGGCTATGACCTGACCAAAGATACCTACGTGAAGTACAACGATATCGTGAAGAAGCTGCTGAACGATCCGCAGAAGCGTTTTACCGAGCACTGGGACGACCAGGCGAAGGTACCGTGGCTCTCGGTAAAGGGTGCCGATGGCAACGCGCTGTTTGCGATTTCGTATGAGAACCCGCGTTCCGTCGCGATCAAGGCGGACTACATCAAAGAGAAAGGCCTCGCCGGGGCGATGTTCTGGGAGTACGGGGCGGACGACAATAATCAGTTAGCGAAACAGCTGGCGGAGTCGCTCGGGATCCCGCATAAGTAGTAAGACATCAAGCCCTCTCCCCGTGGGAGAGGGCTGGGTGTAAGGGCATCAACCCGCACCGTTATTGCATTTTCATCGTCGCAATCGGCTTCGGCGTGATGCCAAAATCTTCCTTCAGCTCGCGCTTGCTCTTCATCACCATCTGACCGTTGGTGTCGATAGTCATGTGCTGCGCATCAGTGTTGTTGCGCGCCTGCCACAGCATCACCAGCTGCAGACTGTTCTCTTTTTGCTCAGGCGTCAGGGCCACACCGTCGGGCCATTTACCCAGCTCAACGGCGGTCACCAGACGCTGATAAACTTCCGGGGTCATCCCGTTAATCATGTCCTCAATATTCACGATCTCTCCCTTTCAAAGGAATAATTTGCTGAATCGTTTTTTCAACCCTTGATCTGGTCGCCGTTTTCATCGTCGCTGAAGCTCAGAGAAGCTGAATTTACGCAGAAACGCTCACCCGTTGGCTGAGGACCGTCCGGGAAAACGTGGCCCAGATGCGCGTCGCAGTTGCCGCAGCGAATTTCCGTGCGCACCATACCGTGCGACGAGTCCGTCAGATAGCGGATTGCGTCATCGCTCACCGGCTCGTAAAAGCTCGGCCAGCCGCAGCCGGAATCGTATTTCGTTTGTGAATTGAACAGCGGGGCATCACAGACCAGACAGTGATAGACGCCGTCTCGCTTATTGTGCAGTAAACGCCCGGTAAATGGCGGCTCCGTGCCGTGATTCTGCGTCACGTAAAACTGCATTTCTGTGAGGTTTTTTTTCAAATCGTCAGGGTTACGTTGGTTCGACATATGCTTACATCTCGCTGTAGAAACAGACATCTTTTAACCCGGATTCTAACAAAACATTAACACCCTTGCGTGCACTTTTGTTCTAAACTTATGTGTCGCGAAAAGGCGGTCAGGCAATTGTGATCATGTTCACATTTTTATCCTGCGAGGACTTTAAAATTCCGGGCGCAGCCCCCATGTGGTTGCAAGCTCAAAGGGAAAGTGAGGCGAGTCAGTCGCACAAACGTTAGTCACAGGATTGATTTGTCGCAATGATTGACACGATTCCGCTTGACGCTGCGTAAGGTTTTTGTAATTTTACAGGCAACCTTTTATTCACTAACAAATAGCTGGTGGAATATATGACTATCAAAGTAGGTATCAACGGTTTTGGCCGTATCGGCCGTATTGTTTTCCGTGCTGCTCAGAAACGTTCTGACATCGAAATCGTTGGTATCAACGATCTCCTGGACGCTGAATACATGGCGTACATGCTGAAGTACGACTCAACTCACGGTCGTTTCGACGGCACCGTTGAAGTGAAAGACGGCCACCTGGTTGTTAACGGCAAAACCATCCGCGTTACTGCTGAGAAAGACCCAGCTAACCTGAAATGGAACGAAATCGGTGTTGACGTTGTTGCTGAAGCAACCGGTATCTTCCTGACCGACGAAACTGCACGTAAACACATCACTGCGGGTGCGAAGAAAGTTGTTCTGACTGGTCCTTCCAAAGACAACACCCCAATGTTCGTTCGCGGTGCAAACTTCGAAACTTACGCTGGCCAGGACATCGTTTCTAACGCATCCTGCACCACCAACTGCCTGGCACCGCTGGCTAAAGTTATCAACGACAACTTCGGCATCATCGAAGGTCTGATGACTACCGTTCACGCGACCACCGCTACTCAGAAAACCGTTGACGGCCCGTCTCACAAAGACTGGCGCGGCGGCCGTGGCGCGGCTCAGAACATCATCCCATCCTCTACCGGTGCTGCTAAAGCTGTAGGTAAAGTACTGCCAGAACTGAATGGCAAACTGACTGGTATGGCGTTCCGCGTTCCAACTCCTAACGTATCCGTTGTTGACCTGACCGTTCGTCTGGAAAAAGCTGCTTCTTACGAAGAAATTAAGAAAGCAATCAAAGCTGCTTCCGAAGGCGCAATGAAAGGCGTTCTGGGCTACACCGAAGACGACGTTGTATCTACCGATTTCAACGGCGAAGTGTGCACTTCCGTGTTCGATGCTAAAGCAGGTATCGCACTGAACGACAACTTCGTGAAACTGGTTTCCTGGTACGACAACGAAACTGGCTACTCTAACAAAGTACTGGACCTGATCGCTCACATCTCCAAATAAGTTGAGATGAGTGATTGATCCAAAAAGGCGACTTCGGTCGCCTTTTTTATTGTTTTTAGACAGAGGATTGCTTAATGATTAATAAAATTTTTGCACTTCCGGTAGTCGAACAACTTACCCCTGTGCTCTCCCGCCGTCAGATTGACGGTGCCGACGTTATCGTCGTTGACCATCCGCGCGTTAAAGCCTCCGTGGCGCTGAACGGTGCGCACCTGCTCTCCTGGAAACCGGAAGGCGAAGCGGAAGCGCTGTGGCTGAGCGACGCCACCTCGTTCAAAAAAGGGGATGCGATTCGCGGCGGCGTGCCAATCTGCTGGCCGTGGTTTGGCCCGTCCGCACAGCCGGGTTTACCTTCGCACGGTTTCGCCCGTAACCAGCAGTGGACGCTGAAGGCGCATAACGAAGACGACAACGGCGCAGTGCTGACCTTTGAGCTGCAGGCTAATGACGAAACCCGCGCCCTGTGGCCGCATGATTTCACCCTGTATGCCCGCTTCAAGCTGGGTCAAAGCTGCGAGATTGAGCTGGAAGCCCACGGCGAGTTCGACACTACCTCTGCCCTGCATACCTACTTCAACGTGGGTGACATCAGCGCAGTGAAGGTGAGCGGCCTGGGCGATACCTTTATCGATAAAGTTGATAACGCGAAGGAAGGCAAACTGAGCGACGGCGTTCAGGCGTTCCCGGACCGTACCGACCGCGTCTATCTGCACCCGGAAGCGTGCAGCGTGATCCACGACGGTGCCCTGAACCGCGGCATTGAGGTGGTTCATCACCATCACAGCAACGTGGTGGGCTGGAACCCGGGCCCTGCCCTCTCCATCAGCATGGCCGACATTCCGGATGACGGTTACAAAACGTTCGTCTGCGTGGAAACGGCCTGCGTGACCACCCCGCAGAAAGCGAGTGAAGAAAAGCCGTCTCGTTTAGGGCAGACGATTCGCATCGTTAAGCGATAATGTCGCTGCACCACACTAAAGCAAACGGGGCGCAAGCGCCCCGTTTTGATGCAAAGATTGCGCCGCAATAATGCACAATCAGAACTTGTAGGTCACACCCACAGAGAAGATGCCAGCCCAGGACTTATCAACCATCGGGCTATCCTTCACTTCGTCGCTCAGACGTTCGTAACGGCCGGTGCCGTAGACGTTCCAGTCGCCAAGGAAGTTGTAGCTCGCGGTGAGCTCCAGGTAAGGATCCCAGCCGTCATCGGCGCTGTAGCTTTTCAGCCCACTGCGGCGTGACTCGTTTTTAGAGACGCCGTAGTAGTAGTCGTTGTAGTTTTCACTGTTGTACTGCACGCCGATACCCGGGGTCAGGGTGAGCCCACCGTTGGTATAGCGATACAACCAGGCCAGATCCCAGATAAAGCCGTTGCTGTTATCCAGCGTATCACCCGCCAGGGCCGTACGGAGGAAGCCATACTGGGTGTTATGCACGTATGAAAGCCCGGCCATCATGGAGCTTTTGCGCTTGTCTAGCTGGCGAAGCGCGTGGCTGTCGCTGTCGCCCGGCTTGAAGTGCGTTGGATCGTAGTAGGCCATGATAGAAAGCTTATCGGCCGTATCGTTCCACAGATAGTAGCCGCCGCCGAGACCGCGGAACCAGAAGTTATCGCCTTCGTAGGTGATAACGGGGACAGGATAAACGTCGCGGTCATACTGTTTGTATGGGCTGTTAATGACGCCAACGCCCGCACCCACCGTCCACTGACTTTCCGCCTGAGCGGTGCTAACTGCGGTCGCGGCAAGGATGCCCAATGCCAGAAGTTTGAGTTTGGTCACAATCCATTCTTTCCTGTAGTCAAATAATCAGCGGGTGAAGTGTAACCGCCATTCCCGTACATCCCAAAATTTTTTGCCTGCTAATCAGTCTGATTAACCCATTATTTTTAACTTTTCAGATGACAACCCGCTTTCATTTATATGACCGCTGAATGAAAAACGTGCTTAAGCCTTATAACCAGGGTGGAAATTTTTGGATGAGTTATTGATATGTCATTGAAATTAGTTTTTCTCAGCATGCAAGTTTGGCAAATGCCATCTACGCTTAAATTTAAGAAGAGTTTTCCTGAACACCTGCGGTTCTTAGCGTCTGACCTGGCACACAGGTTGCTGCTCTGGCAGTGGGGTGCGAGAGATTCTCTTCCGGGAGCCTCCACTACTCATACGAACGGCTCTTATCCTGTGCTAAAAAACGAAAGGACGGCATGCCATGAATATATTCGATCACTATCGCCAGCGCTACGAAGCTGCCAAGGACGAAGAGTTCACACTGCAGGAGTTTCTTACCATTTGTCGGCAAGATCGCAGTGCCTATGCCAATGCGGCAGAACGGCTATTGATGGCTATTGGTGAGCCAAACATGGTTGATACTGCCCTGGAGCCACGGCTTTCCCGTCTGTTTTCGAATCGGGTGGTTGCCCGATATCCGGCGTTCGAAGAGTTCTATGGTATGGAAGATGCCATTGAACAGATTGTCTCCTATCTGAAGCATGCCGCCCAGGGTCTGGAAGAGAAGAAACAGATCCTCTATTTACTCGGCCCCGTCGGCGGCGGTAAATCCTCGCTGGCTGAACGCCTGAAGTCGCTGATGCAGCGCGTGCCGATTTACGTGCTGAGCGCCAACGGCGAGCGCAGCCCGGTGAACGACCATCCGCTGTGCCTGTTTAATCCGCAGGAAGATGCGCAAATTCTGGATAAAGAGTTTGGCATTCCGCGCCGCTACCTCGGCACCATTATGTCGCCGTGGGCGGCAAAACGCCTGCACGAGTTTGGCGGTGATATCACAAAATTCCGGGTGGTGAAGGTGTGGCCATCCATCCTTGAGCAGATCGCTATCGCCAAAACGGAACCGGGTGATGAGAACAACCAGGATATCTCGGCGCTGGTGGGTAAAGTCGATATCCGTAAGCTGGAAAACTTCGCACAAAACGACCCGGATGCCTATGGCTATTCCGGCGCGCTGTGCCGCGCCAACCAGGGGATTATGGAGTTCGTCGAGATGTTTAAAGCACCGATTAAAGTGCTGCATCCTCTGCTGACGGCGACCCAGGAAGGGAACTACAACGGGACGGAAGGTATCTCCGCCCTGCCGTTTAACGGAATTATTCTCGCCCACTCGAACGAATCTGAATGGGTGACCTTCCGTAATAACAAAAACAATGAGGCCTTCCTTGACCGCGTGTACATCGTCAAGGTGCCTTATTGCCTGCGGATCTCCGAAGAGATCAAAATTTACGAGAAACTGCTTAACCACAGCGAGCTGGTACACGCGCCATGCGCACCGGGCACGCTGGAAACGCTGTCGCGCTTCTCCATCCTGTCGCGCCTGAAAGAGCCGGAAAACTCCAGCATCTATTCGAAAATGCGCGTCTACGACGGTGAAAGCCTGAAAGATACCGACCCGAAAGCGAAGTCCTATCAGGAGTACCGCGACTACGCCGGGGTTGATGAAGGGATGAACGGTCTGTCCACGCGTTTCGCGTTTAAGATCCTCTCCCGCGTTTTTAACTTCGACCACGCGGAAGTGGCGGCCAACCCGGTTCATCTGTTCTACGTGCTGGAGCAGCAAATCGAGCGCGAGCAGTTCCCGCAGGAGCAGGCTGAACGCTACCTTGAGTTCCTGAAAGGCTACCTGATCCCGAAATACGCCGAGTTCATTGGCAAAGAGATCCAGACGGCCTATCTGGAATCCTATTCAGAATACGGGCAGAACATTTTCGACCGCTATGTCACCTACGCTGACTTCTGGATCCAGGATCAGGAGTACCGCGACCCGGATACCGGCCAGCTGTTTGACCGTGAATCCCTGAACGCGGAGCTGGAAAAAATTGAGAAGCCTGCCGGGATCAGCAACCCGAAAGACTTCCGCAATGAGATTGTGAACTTCGTTCTGCGCGCCAGAGCGCATAACAACGGGCGCAATCCGAACTGGACCAGCTACGAGAAGCTGCGCACGGTCATTGAGAAGAAGATGTTCTCCAATACCGAAGAGCTGCTGCCGGTGATCTCGTTTAACACCAAAACCTCAACCGACGAGCAGAAGAAACACGACGATTTTGTCGACCGTATGATGGAAAAAGGTTACACCCGCAAACAGGTTCGCCTGCTCTGCGAATGGTATCTGCGCGTGCGTAAATCGTCCTAAAACAAGCGCCCGGTAGCGCCTGCGCCTGCCGGGCCAACAAAAACGCAAGTTGGCAAATGCAGTACGGGGGGTATATGACCTGGTTTATTGACCGGCGTCTTAACGGCAAAAACAAGAGCACGGTGAACCGCCAGCGCTTCTTGCGCCGTTACAAAGCGCAAATCAAACAGTCGATCTCCGAGGCCATCAACAAACGCTCGGTGACCGACGTCGACAGCGGCGAGTCTGTCTCCATCCCTACCGATGACATCAGCGAACCGATGTTTCATCAGGGGCGCGGCGGCCTGCGCCATCGCGTACACCCGGGTAATGACCACTTCGTTCAGAACGACAGAATTGAGCGCCCTCAGGGCGGCGGCGGTGGTTCAGGAAGCGGTCAGGGACAGGCCAGCCAGGACGGTGAAGGTCAGGATGAGTTCGTTTTCCAGATTTCAAAAGATGAATATCTCGACCTGCTGTTTGAGGACCTTGCGCTGCCGAATCTGAAAAAGAATCAGCACCGTCAGCTTAACGAGTACAAAACCCATCGTGCGGGCTATACCGCTAACGGCGTGCCCGCCAATATCAGCGTTGTGCGTTCTCTGCAGAATTCGCTGGCGCGTCGCACGGCCATGACGGCAGGCAAGCGTCGCGAACTGCGCGAGCTGGAAAGCAGCCTGAAGGTCGTGGAAAACACGGAGCCGGCGCAGCTGCTGGAAGAGGAGCGCCTGCGTAAAGAGATTGCCGAGCTAAGAGCAAAGATTGACCGCGTGCCGTTTATCGACACCTTCGACCTGCGCTACAAGAACTACGAAAAACGGCCTGAACCCTCCAGCCAGGCGGTCATGTTCTGTCTGATGGACGTCTCCGGCTCGATGGACCAGGCCACCAAGGATATGGCGAAGCGTTTCTATATCCTGCTCTACCTGTTCCTGAGCAGAACCTATAAGAACGTGGAAGTGGTCTATATCCGCCATCACACCCAGGCCAAAGAGGTGGATGAACATGAGTTCTTCTACTCCCAGGAGACCGGGGGGACCATCGTATCCAGCGCCCTGAAGCTGATGGATGAAGTCGTGAAAGAGCGTTACGACCCGGCGCAGTGGAACATTTATGCCGCGCAGGCGTCGGATGGCGACAACTGGGCCGACGACTCACCGCTGTGTCACGAGATCCTGGCGAAGAAAATTCTGCCGGTGGTGCGTTACTACAGCTATATCGAAATCACCCGTCGCGCCCATCAGACCCTGTGGCGGGAGTATGAACATCTGCAGTCCATGTTCGATAACTTTGCCATGCAGCATATCCGCGATCAGGATGATATTTATCCTGTGTTCAGGGAGCTGTTCCACAAACAATCAGCAACCAGCAATGCATAACCCACAGCCAGCGAATCCGCTGGCTGTTTTCTTTCGACCCCGTTTATCCCGTGCTAATGTAGCAAGCTGCATACTGGATTATCACCGGGAAAATTGTGATGACTGACGACGTTATTGGGGCTGGAACCCACCAGAAGCTGATCACCTTACTCACCGCGCAGGGCGCGCGTTTTCGCGTCATGGAGCACGAGGCGGTGGGGAAATGCGAAGCGGTGAGTGAAATTCGCGGGACCGATCTGCGCCAGGGCGCAAAAGCGCTGGTCTGCAAAGTGAAGGGCAACGGCGTTAAAAAACACGTACTGGCGATTCTGGCCGCCGACCTGCAGGCCGATCTGAGCCAGCTTGCCAGTCACTTTGGCGGGCTTAAGGCCTCCCTCGCCAGCCCGGCCGAGGTTGATACCCTGACCGCCTGCGTTTTTGGCGCTATCCCGCCCTTTAGCTTCCATCCTGATTTAGCGCTGGTTGCCGACCCGCTTCTGTTCGAGCGTTTCGACGAAATCGCCTTTAACGCCGGTTTACTGGAGAAATCCGTGATCATGGATACCCAGGATTACCTGCGCATTGCCCGTCCTGAGCTTGTTAACTTCCACAAAGCGTCGTCGTGACGGCGCTAGCCTCTTCTTTCCAGAAACAGCACGGAGGCAACGAGAATCACGGCAATAGCGAAAAACGATGAGGAGATAATGAGCGTTTCAACAAACATGTGATCGTGCATGATGGCGGCCCCTTTGCGATACCTGCTTCCGTTTTAATCCGCGCAAATGACAAGGTTATGACAACAATATAATCTTTTTAAAACTGTTCTCCGCCGCTTTTCCGCGTACAGTAAGCAGGGTAACTATTCTGGCAAGGACTCCCCATGTTTGACCCTACTCTGCTCATTCTTCTGGCTCTCGCCGCGCTCGGGTTTATCAGCCACAACACCACCGTCGCCATCTCGATTCTGGTGCTGATAATTGTGCGCGTGACCCCGTTAAACACCTTTTTCCCGTGGATAGAAAAACAAGGCCTCACCATCGGGATCATCATTCTAACCATCGGGGTGATGGCACCCATCGCCAGCGGAACGCTTCCCGCTTCGACGCTGCTGCACTCGTTTGTGAACTGGAAATCGCTGGTGGCGATCGCGGTAGGCATTTTTGTCTCGTGGCTGGGCGGGCGCGGCGTTACGCTGATGAGCAGCCAGCCCTCGCTGGTGGCGGGCCTGCTGGTGGGCACCGTGCTCGGCGTGGCGCTCTTCCGCGGCGTGCCGGTGGGCCCGCTGATTGCGGCAGGGCTGGTTTCCCTGTTTATCGGGAAGTCATAGTCAGGCTGGCCATGTAACGCGCCGGCGTCTGGCCCAGCCCCTTCCTGAACATGGTGATAAACGCGGTGGTGGAGTCATAGCCCAGCGTTTGTGCCACCTGCTGTACCGATTTCCCGCTTATCAGATGCTGTAACGCCACAATCAGCTGCAGCTGATGACGCCAGCGACGAAAGCTTAAGCCGGTCTCTTTGACCACCAGCCGCGCCAGGTTACGTTCGCTCATCGCAAAGTGGCTCGCCCACTGGGCCAGCGTCTGCCAGGCAGCGGGCTCTTCCGCCATCTTCTCGCTCATCAGCCGGATTTTAGGGTGGGGCGAGACGGGCAGCTGCAGATGCTCCTGACGCTGGAGCGGCAGCTCGTCAAACAGGACGTCCACCAGGCGCGATGTGGCCGCAAGATGCAGCTGTTCACGCGTTTTCTCCGCCAGGGATAAAATCAGCTCCCGCACGAGGGGAGAAATTTTCAGGGTGCAGCAGCGGTCGGGCAGTCTGGCGGCACCAGGCTCAATAAACAAAAAGCACAGCTGCGCCCCCGGCGTAGCCCTGTTGCTGTGCGGCATTTGGCCTGGGATCCAGACGGCGTACTGGGGCGGTACCATCAGCATGGCATTTTCCACTTCGCAGGTGATCGCGCCGCCAAGGGCCAGAATCAGCTGCCCCTTACGGTGTTGATGCTGCGGAATATATTGTTCTTCCGCCACCACGCGGATGCGAAACGCGACGGCCGCATCGTGCTGGCTATCAGGATCGTAGCCGTCCAGTCCCAGACCAATCATCAGATTGTCCGATATTAGCGATAAACTGTCATTTTAGCCTGATTTCAACCGCTGAGAAAATCGGTATTGTGTGCGCTCGCTTGAACGTATGAGAACACAATGACTACTGCTCTTCGCACCTCAGGAAAACAGGGCGCGCTGTTGATTGCAGGCATTCTGATGATTGCCACCACGCTTCGCGTCACCTTTACCGGAGCAGCCCCGCTGCTCGATACCATTCGCCTTGATTATGGCTTAAGCACGGCACAGACCGGTCTACTGACCACCCTGCCCCTGCTGGCCTTTGCTCTTGTCTCCCCGCTCGCGGCAGGCGTTGCCCGGCGTATCGGCATGGAGCGCAGCCTGTTTATCGCCCTGATGCTGATTTGCATCGGGATTGCGGTTCGCTCCCTGCCTTCCGCTACCCTGCTTTTCATCGGAACGGCGGTGATTGGCTGTGGGATCGCGCTCGGAAATGTGCTGCTGCCCGGCTTAATTAAGCGTGATTTCCCGGGCCAGGTTGCCCGTCTCACGGGCGCTTATTCCCTGACGATGGGTGTCTCTGCCGCGCTAGGCTCGGCGCTGATCGTTCCGCTGGCTCAGGGTGATGCGGGCTGGCATGGCGCGCTGCTGATGCTGATGGTATTTCCGCTGATCGCGCTGTTGCTCTGGCTGCCGCAGTGGCGCCAAAAACACGTCGCAACGGTAACGGGCGCCGGCGCGCTGCATAACCGCGCGATCTGGCGCTCGGCACTCGCCTGGCAGGTGACGCTCTTTCTGGGGATTAATTCGCTGATTTATTACGTTGTCATCGGCTGGCTGCCGGCCATATTGCTCAGCCATGGCTTCAGCGAAGCGCAGGCCGGCTCGGTGCATGGCCTTTTACAGCTGGCTACTGCCGTGCCGGGGCTTGCCGTTCCGCTCGTCCTCCATCGCTTGAAGGATCAGCGAACCATCGCCGGAGCGGTTGGGCTGATGTGCGCGGTTAGCGCGGCAGGCTTGTGGTTTATGCCTGATATGGCGGTGATGTGGACGCTGGTATTTGGCTTTGGTACCGGGGCAACGATGATCCTCGGCCTGACGTTCATCGGCCTGCGCGCCAGCTCCGCACACCAGGCGGCAGCGTTGTCCGGTATGGCGCAGTCTATTGGTTACCTGCTCGCCGCCTGCGGTCCGCCGCTGATGGGCAAAATTCACGATTCGGCTGGAGACTGGCGGATCCCGCTTCTCGCCTGCGCGCTGGCCGCTGTCGTCATGGCCATCTGCGGCGTACTTGCCGGGCGCGACCGGGAAATCGCGCCCCGATAAACACGATGGCAGACCATCGGGTCTGCCTTTTTTACCCGCGCGCCGCGCGCAGCATTGCCTGCACCAGCACCACCGGACGCCCTTCCAGCGCAGCACGCTCGTGCTGGAATAAGGTGATCACAAAGAACGGATGGGTCACCAGCTCCACCGCGCGGATTTCCCCCTGCTCGTCCCAGCCCGTCACGCGCATATCACCGCTCTCCAGTTCCCGGGCAAATGCCGCCGAAACGCCATAGCTGCAGCGATAACCCTCTACGATTTCCGGCTTTCCGTAGGCCTTCGCAATCAGCGTATTATTGCGCAGCTCAATGGCTTCGGTTTTTTCCACCAGCGAGCAGGCCAGCGGCGCAATCACCATCGTACCTTCTGTATCCCTCTCAGCATGTGCCGCATCGCTCCAGCCCAGCACGTTACGGGCATATTCAATCAACGCATGCTGGAATCCACCGCAGGTGCCCAGGAACGGAATGCTGTTTTCACGCGCGTAGCGTGCGGCAATAAAGGCCGCCTCGGTATTTTTATAGGGGCTTGCGGGAACCAGCCAGATGGCATCGTAGCCCACCAGATCCTCAGAACTGGTTAATTCCGTGGTGGCAAGCCAGTCGTAATCGGCGGTGAGGTCAAGGACTGCGGCGGCGTCGTCAATGGCCAGCGGGATCGCCTTGTGTGCAATAACGTCAGGATTGTAATCGCCAACCAGCGCAATGCGCAGCGTCGTTTTAACCGGGAGGTGTTCCATGAAAGGTTCCTTATGCCAGAGTATTATCAGATAACATAAGGAACCTCAGACTACCGATCTTCTGCAATTATCACAATACCTTAAATTGGGAGGGTGGAATCATGATTCAGTGCAAACGCGTCTATGAGCAGGCAAGCCCGGACGATGGCTATCGGGTTCTGGTGGACAGGCTCTGGCCCCGCGGGGTTAAAAAAACGGACCTCGCGTATGATGAATGGTGTAAAACGCTCACACCGTCCAGTGCGTTACGCAAGGACTTTCATAGCGAAGCGATTGATTTCGCGGCCTTCACTCAAGCCTACAAAGACGAGCTGGCGCAGCATAAGGACGAGGGAGAGCGTCTGGCGGCGCTGGCGCACAGGCAGACCGTAACCCTGCTCTACGGCGCGAAGGACACGAAGCAGAATCACGCTCTGGTCTTAGCCGACTGGCTGCGTCAGCTGTGATCAGCCGACCGTCAGCGCATTCTGAATTTGCGGAGCTTCGTCCGGAGTGAGCGGCATCAGGTGTTCGGCGCGAACAAACGCAAAGCCGTGTTGATTGTCAAAGGCGTAGACGTCTCCCGTCACCAGCCAGAGCGCGCGGTCCGCGCTTGCGGGTAACTGCGTCATCACGCCGTTGACCGGGTTAACGAAACGCTGGCCGGGCTGGCAAAGGCCAAATAGCTCAACAGATTTACCAATATTGCGGCGGCCTGACGCCGTGCGGGCACCAACGATCATCGCCATGCTGCCCGGTTTAAGCTGAAACATACTTCTCTCGCGGTAACGGTAGCCAGATAATGGCTAAGAATAATCCTAAAGAGAAGTGTATCGCAGCTACTATCCCTCTGTCACCTGGCGGGTTGCGGATGATCGCGACGATAAAGCGTCCATTCGTCGATCACTTCGCCGCCGGGCAGCTTGCACTCGGTGCGCACACCCTGCGGGCTTTGAATCGGGACCTGTTCCCCGCCCTTTTCCAGGCAGTAAACGGAAGCCGGGTTCGCCATGCCCACGGCGTGCGGCGGTTTCGGGGCGTCGGGTGGGGTTGTTTTTGCGGTGCAGGCAACCAGGGGAAGCGCCAGCGCCAGTAGCAGAAATCTCATCTTGTTGATCCTTTTAACATCATCGTTGGCTAAGGGTAACGGCTTGTCGCCGCTTTCTCCATGATTTCTCCATTCTAACTGCACTTTTCAACGCTATAGTCTGGCATGTTCTCACTTTGACCAGAGAACATCATTCCGTAATCAAGATGTCTTTGCCCCGCTCTCAACAACGGGGCTTTTTTTCCCCCGCCCAATCCCCCCTCTTTCAGCCTGTATTAAATTTTCTGCATTCATGTTTAACTATGCCGGAAGCCTACGAATTCAGCATAACATGCAGATGCAGACGTCTTCTGCCTGGGAGTCTTTCTACGTCATGTCGGATATTATCCTTGCCCGTGTTTCAGAAACCCTCGCCACTGAGCAATCTCTTGAAAGTCTTGTTCGCCAGCTGCTGGAGATGCTGGAAATCGTCACCGACATGGAGTCGACTTACCTGACGAAGGTGGATATCAAAGCGCGGCTGCAGCACATCCTCTATGCCCGAAACAGCAAGCAGATGACGATCCCCGAGGGGCTGAGCGTGCCGTGGGATGAAACGCTGTGCAAGCGCGCGCTCGATAGCGACACGCTGTTCAGTAACGATGTTCCCGAGCGCTGGCCGGAGTGTGAAGCGGCGAAAGCACTCGGCATTACCACTTACATGAGCATCCCCGTTCATCTTGCCGATGGCTCGCTTTACGGTACGCTCTGCGCCACCAGCACGGCCAAAAAACCGCTCAGCGCGCGCGGGGAGCAGATGCTAAAACTCTTCGCCGGATTGATTAGTCAGTACATTCAGAAAGAGTCTCTGGTAACTCAGCTCCGTGAAGCCAACGCGGCGCTTATCGCGCACTCCTACACGGATGCTCTTACAGGATTACCCAACCGTCGCGCCATTTTTGAGGATCTGACCACCCTGTTTTCCCTGGCGCGGCATCTGAAACGTAACGCCATCATTGCCTTTATCGATCTGGATGATTTCAAACTGATTAACGATCGCTACGGGCACGAAGCAGGCGACCAGTTCCTGATTGAAGTGGGCAAGCGTTTGACCGCAGAAAAACAGCAGGACGATATCATCGGTCGGCTGGGCGGCGATGAGTTTCTGGTAGCCACTCTGAGCAACGTCAAGAATGAGGAGCAAATTCACCTTCTCAGAACGCGCCTCAGCGCCCGAATTGCGGGGGAATACTGGCTGGGTAGCATCAGCATTATTTATCCTGGCGCCAGCCTCGGCGTTATCGAAGTGGATCCCGGCGTAACCGATCCGGACAGTGCGTTACGTGCCGCGGATATCGCGATGTATCAGGATAAGAAAGGAAAAAGTAAAACAGGCTTTCTCACGATGGATTAACCCCGTACACTCTACGGCGTTACAAAAACCGAAACAGGTGATGATATGAGAATAGGGATCCTCTTCCCGGTCGTTATTTTTATAACGGCGGTGGTATTTCTGGCGTGGTTTTTTGTCGGTGGTTACGCGGCTCCAGGGGCATAAATGAGAAAAACCACCCTGTTTATGTTGATCGTGGCCGTCGTGGCGTTTGCCGGCACGCAGTTTGGCTGGTGGTAACCCCGTTACGTAAAAAGGCCGCCATCTGGCAGCCTTTTTAACGCTTCAGTATTAGCTTTTGATCTTTCTGTAGATAAACAGCACAACCAGCGCGCCGATCACCGCGACCGCGAAACTGCCGAAGTTAAAGCCATCGACTTTACCAAAACCGAACAGCGTACTGATCCAACCGCCGACTACCGCGCCGACAATACCCAGTATTATGGTGACGATAAACCCACCGCCATCTTTGCCCGGCATGATCCACTTCGCCAGAATACCCGCAATAAGCCCAAAGATAATCCAGGATAAAATTCCCATAACTTTCCTCTCTGTATGGTTTTTGTCATTAAATCAACGACACAAAAAGGATAGCACAGGATCTGAGAAAGGAAATTTGTGATAAGCCTCACAGAGAGAGTCTGCGCATTTCTTCATCAACATGCCCTTCCACAAGAACTGTGGGGTTGCATCTTTTGTTGAGAAAGATTATCTTTCTCAACACTGAATAGTTGAGAAAAACACTCAGGTATTCAGTACGACATTGCTCACATTGCTTCCAGTATTTCTTGCCCACTCTTGAGTGGGCTTTTTTTTGATCAAGCTCCAACGAAAGCGTGCCGGTTGCGTCCGCCGCGTTTTGCCTGATAGAGCGCCTGGTCGGCAGCATTAACAATATTCTGCTGGCTACCCGCGATGTTGACAGCACGCGCGCTGGAGACCCCCACGCTTACCGTGACCCGCCCGAAGGGGCTAAACGCGTGTTCAATTTGCTGAGAGAAAACATTGCGAATAATCGCCTGCGCAAGGCGGAGCGCCTCCTGGATATCCGTTTCAGGCAAAATCAGCGCAAACTCCTCCCCGCCATACCGCGCCACAACCTGGTTGTCGCGGGTGAGGCTTTCCCTGAGGCAATTTCCCAGCAACGCCAGGCATCTGTCCCCTTCGGGATGGCCGTAGTTATCGTTGTACTTTTTGAAGTAGTCCACATCCACAAGGAGCAGCGAAAGCGGCGCGTCCTTTGCCGCACACGCCGCGATTTCCGAGAGGATTTTTTCATCAAAGATGCGCCTGTTATAAAGCCCTGTCAGCGCATCCTCCGAGGCAATAATCTTTAGCGCTTTGTTATCCCGTGCTTTTCTGGATAAGTCGGAATAGAGGAAACAGGACGCCACGATGAGCGTCGCGGTAAACACCAAAATAAGTGCGGCAAGCTGAATCGCCTGCTTGCGCCACGGTGAAAGGGCTTCATCAATGCTTACCGCTACCGTGGTAACCAGTCCGTAGCGCCTGTTTTTCTCATAGGCATAAATGCGTTCGATTTTATCAAACCGGGAGACGGAGCTGGCTATACCTGTATTTTGTACCTTGAGGTATTTTCTGAAGAGAGGTGAGTCAGAAAAAATCGTACCGATATAGTTATTTTTAAAGGGATAACGAATCAGTAAAACGCCTGCTTGCGTCGTTAAACCAATAACGCCCGCGTGACCAATATTAATCTGTCCATAAAGCGCCAAAAAATTTTCGATACCCAGCGTCACCACCACAACACCGTTAAATGCACCGGTGTGGGTTTCAAGGCGTCGGCTAAGGGTGATAACCCATTTACCATTGGTTCTACTTATCACCGGCTCACCAATATAAATCTGCTGACTTTTATTCTCCTTGTGATAGACAAAAAATGCCCTGTCCGCGCCTTTATGCGGGCCGGCAAAATTCTTGTGCAATGCAGTGAAGATATCCCCATGCGCATCATAGACAACCACATTATTAATCTGAGTAAGAAGATTATCCTGATTGCTTATCATTCGCTGAATATTGATCGCCTGCTGCGGGGTCATACCATAAATTTCAATTGTGTCAGAAACGGTAGTAATCAACATTTCACTCTGGCGAATGATCCCTTCCGTGTAGACGTTCAGGGTATGGCTCAGGTTGGCAACGCTGGTATTGATCTGCTGAATTGACTGCTGTCGGGACGTGGCAATCTGGACGGCAAGCGACAATGAAACAATCAATGAAACAATGATGACGGTAATGGTTGTTGTGTAAAAAGTATTTTTCACATGCACGAGCTTTTCCACCTTATCACGCCTGGCATCCCTGGCTGACAACTCTTGTCACTGTAACAAAGCTCAGGTTAAGAGGAAAACGAATTGCACTTAAGCGTAACGGCCGCCGTTATTATCAGGCTTGTAGCTTGTCCTGCCTGTGATAAGATTTGAGAGATGAGGGAGCGGACAGGGTATCTGGAAAATGAAAAAGATCATTGCCGTTACTATCGTTTCAGCGTTTCTGGTCTTCCTGTCTCTTTTTGCGGTAAATGCAGTTATCGTGAGCCAGCAGAAAAGCAAACAGCTTGAGATTTCCCGTACCCTTTTACAGCACTCAGAAGGTCTGACCCAGAGCGTAGCGCAGACCCTCAAAAACTTGACCACACAGGGATGCGACAAAGACAGTCTCGATCGCTACCGGCAGGTCAAGCTTGAAAGCCTTTATGTTGCAGACGTCGGTTTTATTGAAAAGGGAAAAATAGTCTGTACCGCTTTTTGGGGTAAACTCGTTAACCCTGTTCCGCTTCCTGAAGAACTCCATGAAACGCCCAGAGGATTTCTCCTCGCACAATTTTCCAGAAAAGATTTTTTTACCGGCAATGCGGCCATCTATAATAATCACATTATCTTCACCTCCCGCTATGCTTACGATAAATTCACCCCGGTTACGGAGAGCTATTCTCTGAGCACCACCACCAGGGACTTAAGCAGAACATTTTTTTCGGCTACGCCTGAATTAAACCAACAGAGCGAACTACATTCATCCTTGTTTACCCTGCCCCTCACCCAGTGCAGTACCTCCTGGGATTTGTGCGTCATTGTGAAGCATCACAACGCGGGACTGGCCTCGTTATCTCCCGTCGTGTTTATCGTTCTCGCGGTCATTTTATGTTTTGTCTGGATTGCGATAACGCTATTTTTCTTTCGACTCAACGAGGACCGGTTCTCCCTGGAGCGGACGCTGGTCAAAGCGGTTATCACTAATACCATCGGCGTTCATTACCAGCCGATTGTTCGGATTGAGGATAAAAAGATTGTGGGCGTTGAGGTCTTGTCGAGATGGCGTGACGCAAGATACGGTGACGTCTCTCCGGAACTTTTTATTCCATTAATCAAAAAAATTGGCCTGTATAAAAATTACTATATTAATATTCTGCAAAAATCCCTTTCGGATATCGCGCCACTTATTATTAAATATCATCTGGTTGTTTCGCTCAATGTTGGCCGAACGGAAATTGAAGACGGACAGTTTATCAGCATTTTGCGCCGTAGCTGTTTAGCTAATAACATTCCGCTCTCTCTGATAAAAATCGAGCTTTCTGAAAAAGCTATTTCAACGGGAAATATTCTGGAAGATTTCTGCAAGGATTTAAAAAATCTTGGCGTGAGAATATCCATTGATGACTTCGGGGTGCAAAACTCAAACCTGGCAAGGCTATCGCTGCTTGAATATGATGAGATCAAAATCGACAAGTCGCTGGTCGATGGCATCAGTGAACATTACAAGCAGAACATTTTTGTCATCTTTAGCGACGCCCTCGCAAAACTGAATAAAACGCTTGTTTTCGAAGGCGTAGAGAGCGAAATACAGTATCGCTTTATTGCTGAAAGATACCCCGAGGCGCTGATTCAGGGATGGTATTTCTCAAAATCCGTCACCCGGAGCGAGCTTGCGAAGCGACTCGCTGGGATCGCGCGGTAGGCTACTCGTTTCCCCACTGGTTGAGAAAATTCGCAATATCGTCAATACGTTCGGCACGAACCCCGGCTTCACGCGCCATCTCCTGCTGAGCTTCCTCATCGATCTCTTCATTATTCGACAAGCGCGTAAGAAGAAGCTGGAAATAATGCGCCAGCGAGTCCTGCTCTGACTCACTCACGGGCTTTGTGGCTTCCGTCGCGTATTCTTCGACGATGTCATAATACTTGAGTGGGATTTCGTTATTCATAACAGTGTTAACCTCTGAGGGTGAAGCCACAAGTATATCCGACGACGTACGGTTAACCAACGCGCTGCGTCAGATAAGCAGGGCAAGCAGGGCTGCAAGAGCAGGCAGGGCCTGAACGTACAGTATCTTTCGGCTGGCGGTCGCTGCGCCAAAGAGTCCGGCAATCAACACGCAGGTCAGGAAGAAGATGGCCACGGATAACCCCTTTTCACTAAGCCAGAGGCTCCAGAGCAGACCCGCAGCCAGAAAACCATTATACAGCCCCTGATTCGCGGCGAGCACGCGGGTGTCGCGCGCAAAATCGGGACGCAGATTAAAGGCCTTGTGCCCCGTTCTGGTGTTCCACAGGAACATTTCCAGCACAAGAATGTAGATGTGGATGAATGCAACGACAGCGATAAGAATGGTGGCTAACATTATTTTTTCCTGCTGGAAGAGAGTGCCTACCCTAACGTAATGCCGCCCTAAGGGCGGCAAAACATATTAACGAACCAGGTGCAAGAAGTGCAGGTGTTTTTCATACTGGTCAAGTATGTCGTTAATAAGCTGTTCCTGATTCCAGCCCATTACATCATAATTCTGACCACCTTCTTTCAGATAAACTTCTGCGCGATAATAACGATGCTGCTCCGCCTGCTGCTCATCATTATCCATCGCGGCAAGCGCAAAAGTAGGCGAATTATAGCCACGAAGCCTTACTTCATAAATAAAGTTCAGCTCATTGCCTAAATCAACTTCAAGCCGGAGACGATCGTCAGCCGCATCATTGATATGACTCAACGTCCCCTGCTTGTTCAGTTCTTCCTGAACCAACGTCATGGCAGGCTGGATAACGTCGTCCATAAACCGTTTCACCAGAGAACGTTTCGGCAGATAGGCAATATTGCGCAACCTTCTCTGCCACGGAATAGGGTTACGTGCTGCCGTCGGCGCAATCGTCGCCATGCTCAGACTTTCACGTTTGGTCAAATCTCGACGCAGGGCTTTTAACAGTCCGTAAATTGAGATCAATAAGATCACGGAGAACGGTAATGCGCTCGCTATCGTTACGGTTTGCAACGCGCTCAGGCCACCCGCAATCAGCAATGCGATAGCAACAATTCCCATGAGCGATGCCCAGAAAATTCGCTGCCAGACAGGCGTGTTGGCGACGCCGCCAGACGCCAGCGTATCAACAACCATTGCGCCAGAGTCAGCCGAGGTGACAAAGAACACGATAACCATCGCCATTGCAATAAATGACAACACTGACGAGAACGGGAAATGTTCCAGGAAATTAAACAGTGCCAGCGCGACATCCTGCTGGACGGTATTTGCCAGGTCAGTGGCTCCCTGGTTCATGATGAGATAAATGGCGCTGTTACCAAACACCGTCATCCACATGAGGGTAAAACCAGCGGGAACAAACAGCACGCCCGTGACAAACTCACGAATTGTCCTGCCACGGGATACGCGCGCGATGAACATACCGACAAACGGCGACCAGGAAAGCCACCATCCCCAGTACAATAGCGTCCAGCCACCAAGCCAGTTGCTTGATTTCGGTTCGTAGGCGTAAAGGTTAAAGGTTTTACTCACTAATTCCGAAAGATAACCGCCGGTATTCTCGACAAAAGATTTCAATAAAAGTACGGTTGGTCCAAGACACAGCACAAGCGCCAGGAGTAAAACAGCCAGACCCAGATTGAGTTCAGAGAGGATGCGTATTCCTTTATCCAGACCGGACACCACTGAAATCGTCGCTAACCCCGTGATGACTACAATCAGAATGACCTGCACCGTTTCATTGATGGGCACCCCAAAAAGGTGGTTCAAACCGGCATTAACCTGCAAAACACCGTAACCCAGCGATGTGGCAACGCCAAAGACGGTCCCTATCACCGCAAAAATATCAACCGCATGGCCTATAGGCCCATAGATGCGATCGCCGATGATGGGATAGAGTGCAGAACGCAGCGTTAAAGGCAGCCCGTGACGGTAGCTGAAGAATGCCAGAATCAGCGCCACAATGGCATAGATTGCCCAGGCATGCAGTCCCCAGTGGAAGAACGTCAGTCGCATGGCTTCTTTCGCGGCGGCGACGGTCTCAGGGGTGCCGACAGGCGGCGAAAGGTAATGCATCACCGGTTCGGCAACGCCAAAGAACATCAGGCCGATCCCCATCCCTGCCGAAAACAGCATCGCAAACCAGGAGTGGTAGCTGAAATCAGGCTGGGCATGATCCGGCCCCAGTTTGATATCACCGTAACGTGAAAGACCGAGGAAAGTGACGCTCAGTAAAATCAGGGCGACAGCAAGAATGTAGAACCAGCTGGCATTCGTGAATATTTGTTGCTGAAGCAGTTTGAATTTTTTGTCTGCCAAATCCGGGAATACAGCGGCAAAGGCGACAAGAAGGAAAATTAACAAAGCAGATGTGAAGAATACCGCTTTGTTAATCTGGCTTGTAGACTTCTTTGGGATAGTATCATTTTCACTCATCGTAATTTATTCCATTAACTTTCGAACGCTCTGGATCTAAAGCGTTATCTTCCTTAGGGTAGCAAATATCCGTTGCTTTTGCAGTCAGGTGAGCAAGGGCTTAAGCTCGTTTATTACGAACAATCTGATCCGAAAAAATCAGCCAGCTAGCTGGCGATTTGGCTTCAGAATATTTAGCGCTACGCCCAAATATCATTGATACCATCTGAGGGCGTAATTTTTATAGTGATGGAACAAATATTATCTATCCCTCCTAAAAGAATAATAAAAAAACGGGAACCATCAGGCTCCCGTTTTGTTTGATCCAGAATCTGGATTACATATTCGCGATAATCGCGTCGCCAAACTCTGAACATTTCAGCAGCTTAGCGCCTTCCATCAGACGTTCGAAGTCGTAAGTTACGGTTTTCGCGTTAATCGCGCCTTCCATACCTTTAACGATCAGGTCTGCGGCTTCGAACCATTCCATATGACGCAGCATCATCTCTGCAGACAGGATGATAGAGCCTGGGTTCACTTTGTCCTGGCCTGCGTATTTTGGTGCAGTACCGTGGGTTGCTTCGAACAGGGCGCATTCGTCACCGATGTTCGCGCCTGGGGCGATACCGATACCGCCAACCTGTGCAGCCAGGGCGTCGGAGATGTAGTCACCGTTCAGGTTCATACAGGCGATCACGTCGTATTCCGCTGGACGCAGCAGGATCTGCTGCAGGAACGCATCGGCGATCACATCTTTAATGACGATCTCTTTGCCGGTGTTCGGGTTCTTGATCTTCTGCCATGGGCCGCCGTCGATCAGCTCACCGCCGAACTCTTCTTGCGCCAACTGGTAACCCCAGTCTTTGAACGCGCCTTCGGTGAACTTCATGATGTTGCCTTTGTGAACCAGGGTCACAGAGTCACGGTCGTTGGTGATCGCGTATTCAATTGCCGCGCGCACCAGACGTTTGGTCCCTTCTTCGGAGCACGGCTTGATGCCGATACCGCAATGCTCAGGGAAGCGAATTTTCTTCACGCCCATCTCTTCGCGCAGGAATTTAATCACTTTTTCTGCGTCAGCAGAGTCAGCTTTCCATTCGATACCCGCGTAGATGTCTTCTGAGTTTTCGCGGAAGATAACCATGTCGGTCAGTTCTGGGTGCTTAACCGGGCTTGGGGTGCCCTGATAGTAACGAACCGGACGCAGACACACGTACAGGTCCAGCTCCTGACGCAGTGCCACGTTCAGGGAACGGATGCCGCCGCCGACCGGGGTGGTCAGTGGGCCTTTAATAGCAACGCGGTAGTCGCGGATCAGGTCCAGCGTTTCCGCTGGCAGCCAGACGTCCTGGCCATAAACTTGAGTAGATTTCTCACCGGTGTAAATTTCCATCCAGGAAATTTTACGCTCGCCTTTGTAGGCTTTCTCAACAGCGGCATCAACCACTTTCAGCATTGCCGGGGTAACGTCTACGCCGATACCGTCACCTTCGATGAACGGGATAATCGGATTGTGAGGAACGTTAATCTTGCCGTTTTGCAGGGTGATCTTTTTACCTTCCGCCGGAACAACTACTTTGCTTTCCATTAACCTCTCCTTCGAGCGCTTCTGGTTGTTACTGATCTTATGTTAATAAATTGTAATGAGCCCTTCGATAGTACCTGATTGTCCTGCGCCATGAAAGGTCTTCGTTATTAGGCTATAATGCGGCAATTGATAACGCCTGAAAATACCATGAAGAAAACTTCTTTTACAAAACACCGGGTTGAGCGATTCAGCTCGCGACAAGCCACCAAAAGACCCCAGCAAAACCAGCCGAAGCGGGTGATTTTGTTCAATAAACCCTACGATGTTTTGCCGCAGTTTACCGATGAGGCCGGGCGCAGCACGCTGAAGGATTACATCCCCGTTCAGGGCGTCTACGCCGCCGGTCGTCTGGACCGGGATAGCGAAGGTATGCTGGTCTTAACCAACGACGGCGCTCTGCAGGCGAAGCTCACGCAGCCGGGCAAACGCACCGGAAAAATTTACTTCGTTCAGGTCGAGGGCGAGCCGGACGAAGAGACGCTGGCGAAACTACGTAGCGGCGTGACGCTGAACGACGGTCCCACCCTGCCCGCCGGTATTGAACGCGTGAATGAGCCGGAGTGGCTGTGGCCGCGCAACCCGCCCATTCGCGAGCGCAAATCTATTCCCACCAGCTGGCTCAAAATCACCCTGTATGAAGGCCGCAACCGTCAGGTTCGGCGCATGACCGCCCACGTGGGCTTCCCTACCCTGCGCCTGATTCGCTACGCCATGGGCAGCTACACGCTGGATTCCCTGGCAAACGGTGAATGGCGGGACGTAGCCCCTTAAGGAGAAACGATGTTTAAACCTCATGTCACGGTCGCCTGCGTGGTGCACGCGCAGGGTAAATTCCTGGTTGTAGAAGAGAGCATCAACGGCAGGGCGCTGTGGAATCAGCCAGCCGGGCATCTGGAAGCCAATGAAACCTTATTACAGGCAGCAAAACGTGAACTCTGGGAAGAGACCGGCATCCGCGCGGAGCCCCAGCACTTCATCCGCATGCACCAGTGGATTGCGCCCGACAGCACCCCATTCCTGCGCTTTTTATTCGCCGTTGAGCTTAGCGAAACGTGCGCCACAGAACCGCATGATGACGATATCGATCGCTGCCTGTGGGTGACCGCCGACGAGATCCTGAACGCGCCAAACCTGCGCTCGCCGCTGGTTGCGGAAAGCATCCGCTGTTGGCAGTCAGGCGCACGCCTGCCGCTGGAGGTCATCGGAGAATTTAACTGGCCGTTTACAGAGGGTGTCAACGGTGGGGGGGCGTGATAGAATACGCCGCCTTGAAGTTCAATGTCGTGAGTATTCCATGTCAGATAATAGCCAGAAAAAAGTGATCGTCGGCATGTCCGGCGGTGTCGATTCCTCCGTTTCCGCCTACCTGTTACAGCAACAGGGCTATAAGGTGGAGGGCCTGTTCATGAAGAACTGGGAGGAAGACGATGGCGAGGAATACTGCACTGCCGCTGCGGATCTCGCCGACGCGCAGGCCGTATGCGATAAGCTCGGCATTGAACTGCACACCGTTAACTTTGCCGCAGAATACTGGGATAACGTCTTTGAACTGTTCCTCGAGGAGTACAAAGCCGGACGCACCCCGAACCCGGATATTCTGTGCAACAAAGAGATCAAATTTAAAGCCTTCCTGGAATTCGCCGCGGAAGATCTGGGCGCTGACTACATTGCGACCGGTCACTACGTGCGTCGTGCGGACGTGAATGGCAAAAGCCAGCTGCTGCGCGGCCTCGACGGCAATAAAGACCAGAGCTACTTCCTTTATACGCTGAGCCATGAACAGATTGCGCAAAGCCTGTTCCCGGTGGGTGAACTGGAAAAGCCTGAAGTGCGTAAAATTGCCGAAGAGCTGGACCTGATCACCGCGAAGAAAAAAGACTCTACCGGTATCTGCTTTATCGGCGAGCGCAAATTCCGTGATTTCCTGGGCCGCTACCTGCCTGCACAGCCGGGGAAAATTGTCACCGTTGACGGCGACGAGATTGGTCAGCATCAGGGGCTGATGTACCACACCTTAGGCCAGCGTAAAGGCCTGGGTATTGGCGGAACTAAAGAAGGTAGCGAAGATCCGTGGTACGTGGTCGATAAAGACGTCGAAAACAATATTCTGATTGTCGCCCAGGGCCATGACCATCCGCGTCTGATGTCCGTTGGCCTTATCGCGCAGCAGCTGCACTGGGTCGATCGCGAGCCGCTGAAAGGCACGCTGCGCTGCACGGTGAAAACGCGCTACCGCCAGACCGATATTCCTTGCACCATTACCGCGCTCGATGACGACCGCATTGACGTCCGTTTCGACGAGCCGGTCGCCGCCGTTACCCCGGGCCAGTCTGCTGTCTTCTACAGCGGTGAAATCTGCCTGGGCGGCGGGATCATTGAACAGCGCCTGCCGCTGCCCGCTGTTTAACCGATTGCACACATAAAGGAGACCGTGTGGCGAAGAATTACTATGACATCACCCTGGCGCTGGCAGGAATTTGCCAGTCTGCTCGTCTGGTGCAACAGCTGGCGCATCAGGGTCACTGTGACGCTGATGCCCTGCACGTTTCGCTCAACAGCGTTATCGACCTCAACCCCGGTTCAACCCTGGGCGTGTTCGGCGGCAGTGAAACCAATCTTCGTCTCGGTCTTGAAACCCTGCTTGGCGTGCTTAACGCCAGCAGCCGTCAGGGGTTAAACGCGGAACTGACCCGCTACACCTTAAGCCTGATGGTGCTGGAGCGTAAGCTGAGCGCGGCGAAAGGCGCGCTCAATACCCTGGGCGATCGCATCGCCGGGCTACAGCGTCAGCTCGACCATTTTGACCTGCAGTCTGAAACGCTGCTTAGCGCCATGGCGGGCATTTACGTTGACGTTATCAGCCCGCTGGGCCCGCGCATTCAGGTCACCGGTTCCCCTGCCGTGTTGCAAAGCCCGCAGGTGCAGGCGAAGGTCCGCGCTTCCCTGCTGGCTGGGATCCGCGCCGCCGTGCTGTGGCATCAGGTTGGCGGTGGCCGCCTGCAGTTAATGTTTTCTCGTAATCGCCTGACCACTCAGGCAAAACAAATTCTTGCTCATTGTTAACCTCCCGGAGTTGCGAATTATGGAATTATCCTCACTGACCGCCGTATCCCCTGTCGATGGACGCTACGGCGATAAAGTCAGCGCGCTGCGCGGGATCTTCAGCGAATATGGTTTGCTGAAGTTCCGTGTTCAGGTTGAAGTACGCTGGCTGCAAAAGCTGGCCGCCCAGGCAGCAATCAAGGAAGTTCCTGCTTTTGACGAAAAGGCAAACGATTACCTTGATAAAATCGTTGCTGAGTTTAGCGAAGAAGATGCCGCGCGCATTAAGACCATTGAACGCACCACCAACCACGACGTGAAGGCGGTTGAGTACTTCCTGAAAGAGAAAGTGGAAAGCGTCCCGGCCCTGCACGCGGTATCCGAGTTCATTCACTTCGCCTGTACTTCCGAAGACATCAACAACCTGTCTCACGCGCTGATGCTCTCCACCGCGCGTAAAGAAGTGGTGCTGCCTTACTGGCGTAAAATCATCGACGCGGTGAAAGCGCTGTCCGTGGAATACCGCGACATTCCGCTGCTTTCCCGTACTCACGGTCAGCCAGCCACCCCATCCACGATGGGTAAAGAGATGGCGAACGTGGCGTACCGTATGGAGCGCCAGTACCGTCAGCTGGAACAGGTTGAAATTCTGGGCAAAATCAACGGCGCGGTCGGTAACTATAACGCCCACATCGCCGCTTACCCGGAAGTTGACTGGCACCAGTTCAGCGAAGAGTTCGTGACCTCGCTGGGCATTCAGTGGAACCCGTACACCACCCAGATTGAGCCGCACGACTACATTGCCGAGCTGTTTGACTGCATCGCGCGCTTCAATACCATCCTGATTGACTTCGATCGTGACGTGTGGGGCTACATCGCGCTGAACCACTTCAAGCAGAAAACCATCGCCGGTGAAATTGGCTCCTCCACCATGCCGCACAAAGTGAACCCAATCGACTTCGAAAACTCCGAAGGCAACCTGGGACTGGCGAATGCCGTACTGCAGCATATGGCGAGCAAGCTGCCGGTTTCCCGCTGGCAGCGCGACCTGACCGACTCCACCGTGCTGCGTAACCTGGGCGTGGGCATTGGCTATGCGCTGATCGCATATCAGTCCACCCTGAAGGGCGTGAGCAAGCTGGAAGTGAACCGTGACCGTCTGCTGGACGAGCTGGATCACAACTGGGAAGTGCTGGCAGAGCCGATTCAGACCGTGATGCGCCGCTACGGTATCGAAAAACCGTACGAGAAGCTGAAAGAGCTGACCCGCGGTAAACGCGTTGATGCCGAAGGCATGAAACAGTTTATCGACGGTCTGGCACTGCCGGAAGAAGAGAAAACCCGCCTGAAGGCGATGACCCCTGCGAACTACATTGGCCGCGCCATCACCATGGTTGATGAGCTGAAGTAATGTTCCTTCCCCCCTTTCCGCCCGGAAAGGGGGTTGCTTTTCCCCGGTTTACTGAATGTTTATCCCCACAGCAACATAATCAGCGTTAGACTGTTTAGCGAAAAACACAACCAACATTAAAACAATAACTTATTTATTAATCAGTAACTTATGAGAATTCTTATGCGGACATTATCGGACAATAATGGTCATTTTATCGCCCCCAAAACTGGGGCCCGGCGGGGGGTTGGGGGCCGTGGGGGGGGGGGGGGGGGGGGGGGGGGGGGGGGGGGGGGGGGGGGGGGGGGGGGGGGGGGGGGGGGGGG